>NZ_JACHOM010000004.1:0-575516 GCF_014199865.1 Xanthomonas sp. F14
CTTCCTGCAGGCGTCCGCACAAATTACCTGCGCACACTGTCAAAGAACATTGGGAAGTGGCCTCAGCGCCGTTCCCGTCAGCTTCGTCGTTTCCGTCGAAGCGAGCCGCCCATTATAGCGGACTTTTTCTTGCCGTCAACACCTCATTTCGAGGTGGTTGACGCTGCTTCGTTTCGACCCGAAGGTTTTCTGCGAAGCGAGCCGGCCATATTAGCAGGCTTTTCATCTTCGTCAACCCCTCGTGAAGAGGAAGTTGCCGCCGCTGCACTTCAATCCGCCGTAGCGTCTTTCCGTGTAGCGAGCCGCCCATCATAGCCGGCTTTTCCGTTTCGTCAACACCTTGTGATGTTTCCGATTCGCCCCGTTCGTTGTTGCGATGCTTCGAGAAGCGCCGCCGTCCTGAGCGAGGCCGCGCAGTTTATCGAGACTGTGCAGAAGTGCAAGCACTTTTTGACACTGGCATGACACGGACGTCATCGCGCCCATGCGCCAGGCCTGATTCCACGCACTTTGCGGTGTATCCGGCCTGCTCTCTCTATCAGGGTCATGGGACCGTGCGCCCGCATTGCAGCGACATCGTGCTTTCCAGGCAGGACAACAAGAGCGTTGATAGAGAGCCGACCACGCAAGGTGCTGCGCTATCGATCACCGGCGTGCTCGGTGAGAATGCATGCACTAGATAGAGAGCTCCCAATGTCTCCCTTACGCAGCCTGCTTCGCGATCTGTCCCTGCCTGCGATTGCTGCGGGCTTTGTCACCGTGCTGGTGGGCTTTGCCAGTTCTGCGGTGATCGTGTTCGAGGCGGCGCGTCACCTGGGAGCGGATCAGGCGCAGATCGCCTCGTGGATGTGGGCGCTCGGCATCGGCATGGGCGTGACCTGCATCGGGCTGTCGCTGCGCTACCGGGTGCCGGTGGTGACGGCCTGGTCCACGCCGGGTGCGGCCATGTTGATCGGCAGCGCGGCCGGGGTGCCGTTGCGCGAGGCGATCGGTGCGTTTGTGCTGGCGGCGGTGCTTGGCATGCTGGCCGGCTTCTCGGGGTTATTTGAGAAGGCGATCCGACGCATACCCATCTCGCTGGCCTCGGGCATGCTGGCCGGGGTGTTGTTGCGCTTTGGGCTGGACCTGTTCGTGGCGATGCAGAGCCAGGTGTGGCTGGCGCTGGCGATGCTGGCGGCCTATCTGGCCGGGCGGCGCTGGTTTGTGCGCTATGCGGTGATCGCGACCTTGCTGGTCGGCGTGGCGATTGCGGCCGGCAGCGGGTTGATGCAGTGGAAGAGCGTGCAGCTTGAACTGGCCCGGCCGGTGCTGGTGGTGCCGTCGTTGTCGTGGGCGGCGTTGTTCGGGCTGGCGATTCCGTTGTTCGTGGTCACCATGGCCTCGCAGAACGTGCCGGGCGTGGCGGTGATCCGCGCTTCCGGCTACGCGGTACCGATCTCGCCGACGATCGGCTGGATCGGAGTGGTCAATACGCTGCTGGCACCGTTCGGTGGCTATGCCTTGAACCTGGCGGCCATCACTGCGGCGATCTGCATGGGCCGCGAAGCGCACGAGGATCCGGCGCGGCGTTACACCGCTGCGGTGAGCGCGGGGGTGTTCTATGTGCTGATCGGCGTGTTCGGCGCGACCGTGGCGGCGGTGTTTGCCGCCTTTCCGCGCGAGCTGGTGATGGCCATCGCCGGGATCGCCTTGCTGGGCACGATCGGCAACAGCCTGGCGGCCGCCTTGCAGCAGGACAGCGAGCGCGAAGCGGCCTTGATCACCTTCCTGGTGACCGCATCGGGGCTGACGTTGGGCGGGATCGGCGCCTCGTTCTGGGGCCTGGTGGCCGGAACGATCACCTTGCTGGTGTTGCGACCGCGGGCCTAGGGCAGCGATCAAAACGACGGCGCGCACCGCCAGGCGGGCGGGGCCGGTGCGCGGAGTCCTCAACACTGCGGTATTTCCGCGCCGTCCGCACCCCGCTGGCGACTGCAGGCTACGTTTTGTCAGCCACTGCTGGCCGCGGCAGGCGATTCGGTTGCGGGTTGCGCTTATTCGGGGTCGCGTAGCTGCAGCAGCCAGTGGGCAGTGACGCCATTGGGGCTGGGCAGCGGTTCTAGGTGGAACTGGCGATAGACCGGCGCGCCCCCCTGCGAGCGCAGCGGCAGGGTGACATAGGCGGCGCGCCCTTGCCGCAGCGCGTCTTCGAGCAGCTCCACCTTGGACGGGGCGGCATCGCTGGCCAGCAGGGACAGGATGTCGCAACCGATCAGGTCGGCCACTTCGGTCTGGCTGAGTTCTGCGAAGGCCGGATTGACGAACATCAGCCGGTGCGCGTCCGCGGTGCCGCGTTCGATGATGGCCACACCATCGCGCAGCCGCGAGAGCGAGGCTTCGAGCAAGGTGAAATCCTGCTGGAAGCGCTTGCGCTCCATCAGTTCGATCAGCACGCGCAGGCTGCGCGCCGATTCTAGGTGCAGCGGCGACCAGCGCCGCGCGCGACCGCGCACGGTTTCCTGCCAGAGGTCGAAGCTCTTGCGTGGCGACAAGCGCGAATTGGGAATGTCCTGCAGCTTGGCCAGCTGCGGATTGCCGGCCCATTTGACCTGCTGCACCTGCTCGCGGCGGGTCCACAGCAAGGCGCTGCGCGACTGCGGCATCAGCGGCACGAAAATGAAACCGGCCGCCAGCGGGGCGAGGTCGGCCAGCTCGGGGAACACCTCGCCGATCGCATCCACATGCAGGGCGCCGACTGCATCTTCGCGCAGGGCATCGTGGTGTTCGGATTCGATGTGGTCGCGGATGCGGCGCAGCGCGGCCGCGTCCGGGGTGCTGCCATGCCGGCTGATCTCGCCGCCATGGAAGATCGCCACGCCGTCGGCGTCGACCACGTCCATCAGGTCGGGCGCCATGTCGGCGAGCATTTCCACGGTCATCTGGTCGGCGTCATTGAAGTCGGTGATCAGCTTCTCGCGCACGGTGAGCAGCACCGATTCCATGTGCGCACGCGCCACCGCCTGCAAACCGCCGATGCGCCCGGCCAGCGCGCGGGTCACCGCATCGGTGGCGTCGCGCATGGCGTGGCTGGTGAAGTGCGGGCTGTAGTGGTGGCAGGCGATCAGCCCCCACAGCGCGTCGTTGACAACAATCGAGGAGACCAACGTGGCGGTCACGCCCATGTTGGCCAGGTATTCCAGATGCACCGGGGAGACGCTGCGCAGGCTGACATCGCTCAGGTCCACCGGGGTGCCCAGGCGCGGATGCAGGGTGGGTTCGATCGCCGACGCCCGATAGCCGACGTCGGCGATCTGGCGGACGCGGTTGCGCAGGTACAGCGCGCGCGCCTGGGCCGGGATGTCGGTGGCCGGGTAATGCAGGCCGAGATAGGCATCCAGCTCGGGCTGGCGCGCTTCGGCGATGATGTCGCCATTCCACTCTTCGTCGAAGCGGTACACCATCACCCGGTCGAAGCCGATCATGCTGCGCAGCCCCTTGGCGGCGCGCACGGCGGCTTCGGCGATGCCGGGATCGCGCTCGATGCTGCGCAGCAGCGGCAGCGCTTCGCGCAGGGTGACGTCCATCAGGCGTGCGTCGCGCGGCTCGATTTCCACCAGCCACTGCTCCGGATACAGATGCCAGGCGGCCACCCAGGGGTGGTCGGTGGGTGCTGCACGCAGGGGAAAGCGCACGTCGGCATGCAGCAGATGCTGCGCCTGGTCCTCGACCGCGAATGGCTGCTCGCCGGGCAGTTCCAGCGCTTGCGTGTAGACCATGCCCAGCAGCTCGGCCAGCGGCACACCAAGCAGGTCGGCGGCGGTGGTGCTGGCCTGCACGATGCGGCCGTCGGCCGGCTCGATCACCAGCAGCACGCCGTACGGCTGGATCAGGCCGGGGATATGGATCGGCTCACGTGCACAGACATCCATATCCAGGGGTTCGGTGTGCTGATTCACGGGCGCGGCTCCGCTGCAAGACAGGTATGGAAGTGGGCAAACATGCGCTGCGCACCGTCGATGGCGGACGCGCGCGCGGAAGAGGTGTCCAGGCGTTGATCGAGCATGGCCTGGAACCGGCGCCAGCCAGCCGGGTCGTCGTTGGCCAGTTCGAAATAGCGCAAGGCGTCAGCCAGCGCGGGCTGCTGCTTGCGCAAGGTGCGCGCGATCATCCGCCCGCCGAGCTGCGAGCCTTCGATGACGTAGAGCATGCCCCAGCGCGCGGCATCGTTGCCGGCCGCAGGCGCCGCGATGGGCGCCTGCGGCGGCTGCCCGAGCGTGTGCAGGTCCTCGTGCAGGGCCGGGACGCGGCGGCGGTACTGCCAGCCGGCACCGATCAGGGTGCTGAGCCAGTCGCTCAGCTGGGCTTCGAAACCGGCCAGCAGCGCATGGTGACGGCGCAGGATCAGCGTGTAGGCAGCGCGATCGACCCGCCCCTGCCCCAGCGCCTGCATCAGCGGAACCGTCTCGACCAGGCGGTGGGCGTCCTGCGTGGCGTGGCGCAGCGCGAGCGCGGCCGAGGGCGGAACAGCCAGGGTGTCAGGACACATAATGAGTGGAGGCGGTGCCGCAGCACGGAATGCATCAGCCTAGCAGTGACTGCGCAAATCAGATAAAGCGGGCGCGAGCACAAGCTGAATAGGTTGGCATCATCCCTGTGCCGCGGGGGCCATGCCGGCCCCCCGCCCTGCCCGCCGCCAGGCCATGACCCAGCCTGCGGCAAGCAGAACACCCGCCAGCAACCAGGGTGCGCCGGGCAGATGCAGCGGTGCGCCCGTGCCGATAAACCAGGCGAACACATTGGCAAACAGCAGCGGACCGGCGATACCGGCCAGACTGACCAGGCTGGTCAGCGCGCCCTGCACGCGGCCCTGCGCATCGGCGCCGACCTCGCGGGTGATCAAGGCCTGCGCGGCCGGTGCGGCGATCGCCCAGAACGCACTGATGGGCACGCCGATCAGGAACGCGGTACCGCTGTCGGCCAGCCCGTAGATGACGAAACCGACCACCCCGCAGCCCAGACCCAGCAGCAGCGCACGGCGTTCGCCCAGCCAGCGCACCAGCCGGCCGACCAGCAGCGCATTGACGATGATGCTGCACACGCCGACGCCAGCCAGCACCCAGCTCACCTCGCGCGGGCCCCAGTGGTATTGATAACCGGCGAACAGCACGAAGATGCTGGGATAGACGTAGTGCGCCAGGTTGGCCAGAAACACCACCGAGGCCAAGCCGAACACCTGCGGATAACGGCGCAGCAGCTTGAGTGCGCCGAGCGGGTTGGCATGCGACCAGTCCAGGCGTGGCGTGCGGCGTTCGGCAGGCAAGGATTCGGGCAGCACGAACCAGCCATACAGCACGTTCAGCAGCGCCAGCCCGGCCGCAAACCAGAACGGCCAGCGCAGGCCGATGCTGCCCAGCCAGCCGCCGATCAACGGCCCGGCGACAAAGCCAATACCGAACGCGGCGCCAAGCATGCCGAACGCGCCGGCGCGTTTGTCGGCCGGGGTGACGTCGGCGATGTAGGCATTGGCGGTGGAAAAGCTGGCCGAGCACACCCCGGAGATCACCCGCGCCAGCAGCAGCATCGGCAGGGAATGGGCGACCGCCATCAGGATGAAGTCCAGGCCCAGGCCCAGGCAGGAAAGCAGGATCACCGGGCGACGGCCATAGTGGTCGGACAGGGTGCCCTGCAGCGGCGAGCAGACGAACTGGATGGCGGCGAACAAGAAGCCGAACCAGCCGATCCAGCCGGCGGCGACGGCGTAGTCGCCCCCGGTGAACTGGCGCACCAGATCCGGCAGCACCGGAATGATCACGCCGAATGACAGCACGTCGATCAGCACGGTGATGAAGATGAAGATCAGCGCGGCGCGGCGCCGGCCCGTGGCGGGAGCGGAATCTGCTGGGAGGGACATCGCGCTGCGCAGTGGGGCGAAGCGGCGAGTGTAGCGGTGGACCGGGTGGCGCAGTTGTGGGGATGAGCTGTCGCCTGATACGCCCAAGGTCCCCCTCACTGAAAGCCCCTCTCCTGAGGGGCGAGAAGGCATGGCTTGCGCGCCACTGGCGCGCGTGCCCTGGAGCGCCCGCGCCTCATGCGCGGGCCGGGGCGCCGAGCGCGGGTTGGGATGAGGGTACGGACGAAGCCGCAGGCATTGTGAGGTGACACGAGGCTTCGCCCGCACCCTCGTCCGCCCTCCGGGGCCCCTTCTCCCGGTGGGAGAAGGGAGTCGTCCCTGCCTCCATGTCTGTTCTAGAAAACAGCGTGGGCTTTGCCCGATCGGGAGGCGATTGTCGCACTTACTCGACGCTGATAGTCTGGGTCAGCGTGTGGCTGGCGCCGGGGGCGAGTTCGATGACGTCCGGGCCGGCGTTGGCCGCTTCCAGGCAGACGTAATCGCGCCAGCCCTCGCCCACGTCGGCCATCTTGGCGGCCGCCTCTTGGCCCGGGTTCCAGGCCACCAGCGAGCGGCTGCCCTGGGTGGCGATGACGATGCGGCGGCCGAGCACCGGGTCGGTCAGGGTGTAGCGGCCGCCGGCGTTGGTGTAGATACGGTCGCTGCGGCCGGGGTCGCGTGGGTCGCGCAGGCTCCAATCGCCCTGCTGGCGGTGGGCGGTGGCGTAGTTCTCGTACTTGTCGAGGTAGTCCAGCCCGTCCAGGCCCTGCACGCTGACGGTGAGCGCGTCGCCGACGCGGAAGTAGTTGTGCAGCGCCTGGGTGAAGCGCACCGGGGCCGGGCTGGTGTTTTCGGTGATCAGGCTTTGTTCGAGGGTGCGGCCAATGCGCAGGGTCATGCGCAGGCGCAGCGCCAGGTCGTCGAAGCTGGGCGGGGTCAGCGTGAGCACCAGGGTGCCGTCGTCCTCGCGCCGGCTCTCGGTGAGCTGCCAGGGTACGGTGCGCACGAAGCCATGCGCAGGGACCTCGCCGGTCTGGTCCTGGCGGCCGAAGTACGGCCAGCACACCGGCGCGCCGCCGCGGATCGGGGTGGGCGGCTGCTTGGCGGTGGGCGACAGCCACATCACGTCCTGCCCGCCCTTGGGCACGAACGACAGCAGCTGGCCGCCGAACAGGCTGATGGCGGCAGTGGAGAACGGGGTGTCGATCAACAGCGAGGGAAAGCCGTGGAAGTCGCCTGTGCGCAGGCCGGTGAGGTCGGACATGGGGGGTGCCTTCTGGACGATGGGGGATTGGACGAATGCGGGATAGGCGGCCGGCAGCTTGAACGCCGTGGCGCGGATGGCCGCCGCGCCGGCGACCGGCGGGGCGGCGCGCAGGGCGGTAAGGATGCGTTGGCCGGGGCGGCCGTCGGCCGGCTGCAGGCCCAGGCGGGTCTGCTCGACCTGGATGGCGCGCCGGCTGGCGGTGCCGATCATGCCGTCGGCCTCGCCGATCAGATGGCCGCGCGCCAGCAGCAATTGCTGCAGTTCGCGCCGTTCGGGGCGGCCCAGGCCGGGGTCGTCGGTGGGCCAGGCGGCGACCAGGCCGGCACCACCGCGCAGCCGGTCGGCGAGCAGGGCGATCGACAGCGCGTAGCTTTCGGCGGCGTTGTAGGCGTAGATCGCGTCGTAGTTGCGGAACACCAGGAATGCCGGGCCGGTCGCGCCGGCCGGCAGCAGCAGGGCGGCCGGGGTTTCGGCGGGCAGACCGGCCGGCGCCAGCGCCTTGCCGTCGGTGCCGAGCAGGCCGGCGTCTTGCCAGGCCTGCAGCGGTTGGCGCCGGGTGCGGCCGGCCTTGCTGGCATCGAAGCCGGCGGGCAGGCGGACTTCCATGCCCCAGGGACGGGCGCGCTCCCAGCCGGCCTTGACCAGATAGTTGGCGGTGGAGGCCAGCGCGTCGGGAATGCTGGCGACCAGATCGCGGCGGCCGTCGCCGTCGCCATCCACCGCGATGCGGGCATAGGTCGAGGGCATGAACTGGGTCTGCCCGAAGGCGCCGGCCCAGGAGCCGGTCAAGCCATTCGGCGACAGATCGCCTTGCTGCAGCAGGCCGAGCAAGGCGAGAAATTCGCCACGGAAGAATGGCTGGCGACGGCCCGCGCACGACAGCGTCGCCAGCGAGACCAGCAGCGGGCGCTTGCCGGTGACACGGCCGTAGTCGCTCTCCACGCCCCAGACCGCCACGATGGTGGCCGGATCGACCCCGGTCTGTTCGGACAGGCGGGTAAGCAAATCGCGGTGGGTGGCCAGCATGGCCTGGCCGTCGGCGACACGCTGGCTGTCGACCAGGCTGGCGAGGTAGTCCCAGATCGGGGTGGTGAACTCGGGCTGGGCATCGAGCAGCGGCAACACGCTGGGATCGGGCGCCAGGCCGGCGGTGAAGCGCTGGAAGTCGGCGGCCGCCACGCCCTTGGCGGCGGCCTGGGTCTGCAGGCCGGCCAGGCAGCGGTCGAAGGCCGGATCGGCGCAGGCGATCAGCGGCGCCAGCGCCAACAGCGCAGGCAGGACGCGCCGGGTCGGCATCACGGCGCGATGGCCGGCGTGTGGACGGAGGTCATGCGGTGGAGCGCTCCTGCGGCAGGTCGAGCCGCCGAGGATAGCCAACCTGGCTGGTTGCAGGCGTGCAGGTCGTGATGTTGCGACGGCATCGTGCGCTGCGGTGGTCGGCAGCGACACGCAGGGGTGACTGTGCGGTGCGCACGCTTTTCAGAGGGGTGCGGGGCAGAGGCTATCTAACGCGTGTGGGATGGTGATGATGCGCGCCGATGGAGTGGCATCGGTCCGGCCCGCCTGGCGAAGACACCGCGGCAACCCAGCCGCGCCGATCGCCGCGCCTAGCTGCCGTCGCCGGTGATGCCGGTCAACAGCGACAACGCCGGGCTGGAGGGGCTGGTGTCAGGCATACGTCGGGCGCGCGCGCTGCGCGGGGCGTCGTGGCGGGGGCCGAACCAGATCAGTGCCGTGGCCAGGCACGCCGGCAGCACGATCGCAAATACCACGATGGCCACAAGCACCCACTGCCAGAGATTGAAGGTTGCCATCATCGTGTCCGCCCCGCGGCGAGCTCCGCCGAGGCGGCAAGCTTCCGGGATCGGCTGCGAACGTGGCGTCGAGAAACCGCGCCGGCCCGTGCCGTCCGTCGGGCTGAACAGCTTCATGGTGAGCGTGACCGCTGACCTCGCTCACGCCTGAGCCCGGCTCAGCGCGCGTCGAGGTAATACCAGCGGCCGTCTTCGCGCACGAAGCGGCTGTGTTCGGTCATGCGCACCGCGCTGCCGCCGCCGATACGGTAGCGGGCCAGGAACGCCACCTCGGCGGTGTCGGTGCCGGTCTCGATGGCGCGTTGCACGGTCAGGCCGAGCCAGGTGGTGCGGCCGCCCTCGTCCAGCGACAGCTCGGGTGGGCGCGTGGACGGATGCCAGCTGGCGAGCAGGTACCCCACATCGCGGCGGACGTAGGCGCTGTAGCGCGCACGCATCAAGGTTTCGGCATCGGGCGCAGCGGCGCCGGCATGGTAGTGCCCGCAGCACTGCGCGTAGGTGGCGGCGCGGCCGCAGGGACAGGGATCGTTGGGAGTGGAAGTCGGCATCTGGCGATTGTGCGGGAAGTGGGAAGTGGGAGGCGGGGTTTCTGCGCGTTTATGCTGTCGCCCCGTCGTGCGGAGCACCGCCTTGCTGGAACTGATCCCCACCGAGTTGCCGTGGCTGCTGTGCATCGCTTTTATCGCCGGGCTGGTGGATGCGGCGGTCGGCGGCGGTGGCCTGATCCAGTTGCCGGGATTGTTTGCGACCCTGCCGCAGCAGGCGCCGTCGCTGATTCTGGGCACCAACAAGTTCAGCGCGATGTTCGGCACCGGTGCCTCGGCGTGGCGCTATGCGCGCACTGTGCGCTTTCCGTGGCGACCGGTGCTGTACGCGACGGTGGCGGCGTTTACGTTTTCGTTTCTGGGCGCGACCGCGGTCAGCCTGATGCCCAAGCAGGCAGTGCGGCCGCTGATCCTGGTGCTGCTGATCGCGATGCTGGTCTACACGCTGATCAAGAAGGACTTCGGTGCGCTGCATCGCCCACGCCAGATCGGCCGGCGCGAACTGATCACTGCCTTGGCGATGGGCGCGGCGATCGGGTTCTACGACGGGTTCTTCGGGCCCGGTACCGGCAGTTTCCTGATCTTCCTGTTCATCCGCTTCTTCGGGCTGGACTTTCTGCGCGCCTCGGCCGCGGCCAAGGTGGTGAACCTGGCCACCAACCTGGCGGCGCTGTCGTTCTTCCTGCCCAGCGGCCAGGTGATGCTGGCGATCGGCATCCCGATGGCGGTGGCCAACGTGGCCGGTGCGGTCGCCGGCACGCGGATGGCGCTACGCGGCGGCACGCCGCTGATCCGCACGTTGTTCCTGGTGCTGGTCATCGTGCTGATCGGCAAGATGGGCTGGGATCTGCTGCACGGCGCTTAGAACTCCATACTCAGCGTCGCCGACACGGTGCGCGGTGCGCCGGGAGAGTGGTGGTCTGCTGTCCCCGACCTGCGACGCCTGCGACCGCAGCGCGGTGACGCAGGCATCCAGGTGGCGCGCTCAGCGTTTTCCGCGCGGCTTGCCTGCAGATCCGCGCGTGGGCGCAGGACGCGCCTTGGCCGCGGTTTTGGTTGGCACGGGCTTGGTTAACGCGGGCCTGGCCGCAGTGCGCGCGGCAGTTGTCCTGGTTGCCTTGGTTGCGCCACCCAGCGAAGTGGTGGCGCGCCTGGTCGCTACCGTCGACTTGGCAGCGGGCTTTTTCGGCGCTGCCGCTGTTGTCGCGGCCTTGTTCGGCTGGGGAGTCGGTTTGGCGGACGCGGTCGCGCGCCTGGATGCCGTCCCGGTGTTCGCTGGCGTTTTGGCCGGTTTGGTCGGCGTTGCCGGCTTGCGCGCTGTGCCCGCTGCAGGCGATGCACCCCTGGCTGATGCAGGTTTGGCTGGTGCAGTCTTGGCAGATGCGGCCTTGCCCGCTGCGGTCTTCGCCGCTGCCGACTTGCCTGATCCCGCACGTGCGCTGGCAGCGGCTGTTTTTGATGGCTTCGGCGCGGCTTGAACGGCCGGCGTCGATGCCGGCGCGACCTTGCTGGCGCGCCTGCCCGCCTTGGCCGCCACGTCGTCCTGTGCAGGGACACCCTGAAGTGCCGCGCCCTCAGCGGCAGAGACGGCAGCGGTGCTGTCCATCCGCGTTTCACCCTGCGTCGAAGGCGGTGCATCCTCGGCCTGCGCAGCACTCACCGCCTGTTCCGTCACCGCTGCAGCTACCTCGTCCCCACGCGAGCGCTCGGGCAACTGGAGTCGCTGCGCCTGCTCGTCGTATTCGATCAGCAGCACGCCGGAGTTGTGCCGGCCGCTGATTTCCACAAAGCAGGCACCGCCGATGAACGGCTCCAGCGTCATCACCGATTTCAGCGGCGTGGCCACCACCATCTGGAAACCGAAGTTCTCGAAGATGTTCATCGCCAGCGCGGTGAATTCGTTGTCGGCCTTGTCGAAGGCTTCGTCCAGCACCACCGCGCAGTAGCGCGGCAGTTCGCCGTCTTCGCCACCGAGCTGGTAGCGCAATGCGGCGGCCAGACAGGTAGTTGCCAGCTTCTGGCGCTGACCGCCGGATTTGCCGGCGCCGCTGCGGTAGATCTCCACCTGCGCGCGGGTCTGCGCATCCAGCTCGACACCGATGAATTCCACATGCTGGCGCACGTCCAGCACCTGCTCGCGCCAGCGGCGTGCGTCCGGTTCCTGCGCGCCCAGGCGTGCCACCAACGCGCGCAAGGTGGAAAACTGCGCTTCGGCCAGTGCGCGGTCTTCGGTCTGTTGATGCGACAGCACCGCGCGCAGCTGTTGCTGGAATTCCTGCACCTCGCCCAGGCGACGGTCGCTGACCTCGATGGTCAGCAGCGTGCCGCGATTGAACGGCACCTGCTCCAGACTGGCGTTGACCTCGTCCATGCGCTGCTTGATGCCCTTGTGGGCCTCGGCGGTGTGGCGCTGCAGGGCCAGCAGATTGTTCTTGCTCTGGGTCTGCAGCAGATCGAAGAAGCGGTGCTCGTGGCGCGGCAGGCCATCGCTCTCCAGGCGATCCAGGCGCGCGAGAAAATCGTCGGCACTGGCCAGGCTCACGGTGAAATCGCCGCTGTCCTCCGGCCATTGCTGGCAGTACTTGCGGAAGCAATCGAGTAGCTGCGCGCTGAGTCGGCTGTCGCGGCCCTGGCTCTCGGCCAGTTGCTCGGCCAGGCCACGCTCGACCACGCGGAAATGCGCCTCCAGATTGTCCAGCGACAGCGGTGCCAACGCCGCCAGGCGCTCGCGCAGGCCCTGCAGCTGGGTGGGCGTGAGCGTGGCGGTGCCGGCACGGCTGGCACAGGCAGCGTGCTGCTGTTCGAGCCGGACCCGCTCGCGTGCCAGCTGCGCGCGCTCCAGCCGCACGTCCTCGTAGGTGCGCTTGGCCTGGTCGCGCAAGGTACGTGCGGTCTCGATCGCCTGGCCGAGCGCGCGCAGGCCGCTGTTGCCTTCGCGCAGCTGCTGCAGCTGTTCGTCGATATCGCTCAGGCGCTGCAGCTTGGGGCCGACATCGATCTCGTCCCAGTCGCGCTCCACCAGCGTGTGCGCGGCCAGCTGCCGTTCCTGGTCCTGCTCGCGTTGCTTGCGCAGCGCGGCCACGTCGGCATCGCAGCTGGCGATGCGCTGGGCAAGCGTCTGCGCTTCGCGCTCGAACACCTTGAGCTTGTCGCGGTTGTCGTGGCCCAGCAACCAGCGCTTGCGGTCGTTGACCGCATGGCGGTCGTCCTTTTCGTAACGGTCGCCGGGATGCTTGACCTGCCCTTCGCGGGTGATGGCACGGTCGGCATTACGCAGCGCGGCGGCGTTATCGACGCATTCGTAGTCGAAGCGACGCATCAACTCGTTGCGCAGCCACTCGGTGAAGGCATGCTCGCGCAGCTGCAGCTTGCCCGGCAATGCACGCGCATCCGGCGTGCGCGCATGCAGCGCATCGTTGCGGCGTACCCGGAAATACACCAGCCGCGTGCCGAGCTGGGTGCGGTTGACCCACTCGCTGACCTGCGCGTAATGGCGGTCGTCCACCAGCAGCGACTGCGCAAAACCGCTCAGCACGCGCTCGATCGCGCCGCGCCAGGCAGATTGATCCTCGCGCACCTGCACCAGTTCGCCGACGAACGGCAGCGCCGCTTCGGCAATGCCGGTGTCCTCGCACAGGCGCGCGCGCAAGGCCTGCATCGGTGCCGGCATGCTGGACGGGGCACGCTTCAACGCATCCAGTTCGGCGCGGATCTCGGCAAAGCGCCGCTCATCGTCGCGGCGCACACCCATGCGCTCGGCGATCGCCTCATCCAGCGCGCTGGCGTCGTGCTTGCCGTTCTCGAGCACGGTCTGCGCGTACGCGATCTGCTCGGCAAAGCCGCTGGCGCCTGCGGCCAGGGCGGTGCCGAGCTGGCGGCAGGCCTGTTCGATCTGCACGCGGCGCCGCAGGCGCTCGTCGCGCTCGCGCTCGACCCGGGCGCGCTCGCGTTCGAGTTCCTCGATCTGCTCGCCACCGGCGGCGCGTTGTTCGCGTTCCAGCCCGGCGAGTTTCTGTTCGTGATTGTCCAGCGACTCACGCCGCTGGCCTTCTTCGCCGGCCAGCCCGCGGTCCTGGCTGTCGAGTTCGTGCAGGCGCGTCTCCAGCAAGGCCAGACGCTGCTGTTCGCGATAGCTGTCCACGCCCAGCTGCAGCTCGCGCAACTCGCCGACGCTGTGGCGCAGAGCCATCAGTGCCGCATGGTGCTCGCGTGCCGGGCTGAGCGTTTCCACCTGCCGGCGTGCGGTGACCACCGCATGGTGTGCGCCATCGAGTTCGGCGAAGTCTTCCACCAGCCGGTCGGCCGCCTCGAACGTGCGCGGCTCGTCCAGCATGAAGCCGCGCAGGAACACATTGAGATCGCCCAGGTTCTTGGCCGACTGGGTCTTGTGCAGCAACCGCAACGCCATCTCGTTGCCGATGCCCAGCGCATGCCGAAAGCGCTCTGCGTAGCCGGCGAAACCGTCGAAATGCGCGACCTCCTCGCCAAGACGCGCCTTGAGCCTGCGCAGATCCAGATCGAAGCCATCCAGCTCGCTGGCCACATCGAAGCTGCGCGGCGCGACCATGTAATGGCGGCGCACATCGGCCGCGGCATTGCCGCTGCCGGCGATCCAGAACAGGCGAATCAGGCTGACCGTCTCGCCGTGCGCGTTGCGGTATTCCAGCACCAGCGCCGACCAGGTAGCGCCCTTGCGCAGGTATTGGGTGGCGATCTCGCCCGAGGCGCTGTCCTGCTGATCGGCCCAGGCACCGCGCACATACGACACCAGGCTGCGATCGCGCCCGCTGCGCTCGGCCTCGCGTGCGGCGGCGTTGAAGTCGACGATGCTGGGCGGGGTCAGCAAGGCCGACATCGCATCCAGCAGGGTCGACTTGCCCGACCCGGAGCGCCCGACGAACAGGAAGCCCTTCTCGGCGATCGGCACCTCGGTCAAGCCGTTGAACGTGCCCCAGTTGTGCACCTGCAACCGCCGCATGCGGAACTGCTGCGCGCGCTGCTCGGCAAGCGAATCAGTGAACAGGGACGCGCCCGGCTGCGCCGGCGACAGGTTGGACTGGGAATTCATGGCTCACTCACCAAAACGGGATGACGGGTAACGCTGAAGACGACGTACATCAGGACTGTTTGTAGCGGGGTGTTGCGTGTTGCTGGGCTGGTGGCGGTGCTGTGGTCTGGGAGTGATTCGGTACAGACCCTTCGCGGCCGGGGCCGCTCCTACGGGTGCGGTGGTCTGCGTTGACGTGGGGCGGCGGCGGCCGATAAGGAAGCTGGATGCCTTGCTGCAGCCCGTGGAAAAGTGATCGCGTTCGACCGGGCGTGAGAGCCGATATCCGTCGCACAACGCACGACTACACAAACTCCACGCATCCCGGGCGTCATACATCGGGCATCGCGATCGGCCGTCCGCTCATCCGCCCTTCGGCACCTTCTCCCAATGGGGGAAGGTACTTAGTCGAGCGCAACGTCCCCCTCGCGCAAGCCGCGATACGCCACCACCAGGGCCTGCACGTCTTCGGCCGAGAACAGCAACTTCAGCACCGGCGAGACCTCGTAGCGCTCCTCGCTGCCGCGCAACCGCGACAGCAACTGGTTCTCGCGCATCTTGCCGATCGCCGTCAGCACCCGTCGCGCGAATCCGGCGCGGTCGGTGGACACGTTCTTCTCGTAGACCGACAAGGCCTCCACCAACTGCGCCTCGTCCACCACCGCCCGCTCGCCGCGCGTATCGGCTTCGGCCAGTTGCTGGCGCAGGAACAGCAGCAGCACCGACTCGATAAAGGTCAGCGGCGCGCTGCGCAGCAGGGTCGGCGATTCCAGCTCGGCGGTGTCGGCCTGACGGGTGAAGGCCACCCCGCCCTCGCGGTCCAGCACCAGCTCCAGGAACAGCTCGCACAACACCTGGCGGATCGCCGCCTCGTTGCGCAGCAGCGCAGGCCACAACGCACCGTGGCGTTGCGCATCGATGCTGGGGCCGGCCAGCAGCTGGCACAGCGCGCGCCGCGCGTCGAACGGCAGCGTGCCGGTGTCGCCCAGGAATAGTTCGCCGCGCGGCTGTGCAGGCGATGTCTCCGTCAGCGGCGTGCGGCCGGCATCGACCGACGCGCCACTGTCCTCGTCCGCGTCCAGGCGGGTCTCCTCAGTCCAGTTCATTGCGTTTCTCCCGGGTGAACCACACCAGCGGAATGCGTGCGCGCCGCAGGGCGCCGTCGCCGCCTTCCCATTGCACCGTTTCCATCTGTCCGTCGATCACCACGCCGTGGCGCGTGCCCAGCGACAGGTAACCGATCACGCTGCCCAGGCCCTGCGCGGCCGGGCGCTGCTGCAGCGCATCGCCGATGGTCAGGCGCGGGCGCTGGCCGAGCAGCTCGTGCAGGTCGCGGCGCAGGCTGCGCACGTCGATTTCCGATTGCGCGACCAGATCGCCCACGCTGTCGAGCGAGATGTCTGCCGCGTCGGCAGCCTGCACGCGGCCATCGACCTGGGTCAGGCGCGGGTCGTGCAGGCGCCACTGCGACAGCGAACGCAGGCGGGCAGCGCTCAACGCCTGGGTGTAGCCGGTGGCGGTGGTGGCGTGCAGGCTGTCGCGCAGCTGCAAGGCTTCGCCTTGCGCCTGCTTGAGCAATTGATTGAGCCGGCGCTGCTCCAGATAGCCGCGGCTCTGCACGAAACCGCGCAGGCTGCGGGCGAAGTGCTGCATCACCGTGTGCACCTCACCGCCGCGCTCCAGCAGCGTGCCGGTCAACCCGCGCAGGAAGGCGCGTTCGCGCCGGTCAAGCTTGCGCGCGAAGCCGCGTGCCAGCAGCGCATCCAGCGCCTGATCGAGCTGGCTGCTTTGCTGGGTGTCGTTGAGCAGGCTCCAGAACGCCTCGAAGGTGCGCCCGGCCTCGCTGTCGGCGATCACGTCCACGCCGTTGAACAGCTGCTCCAGCACATCGCCGCGCGCGCCCTCGTCGTCGATGATGCGTTCGCGGAACTGGCGATTGAGCTGTTCGAAATCGTCACGCACGCGATGGAAATCTTCGGCCAGTTCGTCGGAGAGATGGATCAGGTCGCGGGCGCGCTCCAGCGCGCGCTTGCCGTCCAGCGCGGCCACGCGGCCGGAGGCCACGCGTTCGATCTCGGCATCGATGCGCGCGCGTTCTTCGCGCAGGGCGGCCAGGCGCAGCTCCGGGTCGGCTTCGGTCTGGCCCGCCAGCTGCACCAGCTGCTGGATCACCAGCGACAGGCGGCTTTCGGTGGCGCTGCTGCTGCTCTCGCGCAGGCCGACGATGAAGCGGATGGCCTGGGTGGCCGCGCGCGACAACTCGTACTCTTCTTCAGCCGCGCCTTCGGGCAGGCGGCGTTCCAGCCAGCCCTGCGCCAGCCAATGCGCCAGATAGGCCTGCGCGGTACGCGGCAACTCGCGCGAGAGTTCGTCGGCGCGCAGCGCGTCGAGCTGGCGCTGCAGGCGCTCGTGCAGCACGGCCGAGGGCAGGCGGCGTTCGCCGTCCAGCAACACCGTCTGCAGCAGGCCGATCAGCTCCGGCGCGTGGTCGGCGGCCAGCAGTTTCCACACCGGCTGCTCGCGCAATTGGCGATAGCCGGCGATACGTGCCTGGTGCTTCATGGCGACGGCAACGGCTGCCTCAACGCTTGCCGCCCACTTCGATGAACTGCAGGAACTCGGCGCGGGTGCGCGCGTCCTCGCGGAAGCTGCCCAGCATCTTGGAGGTCACCATGCTGACGCCGCGCTTGTGGATGCCGCGGGTGGTCATGCACTCGTGCGAGCCTTCCACCACCACGCCGACGCCGCGCGGTTGCAGCACATCCTGGATGCACTGGGCAATCTGCGCGGTCATCTTTTCCTGCACCTGGAAGCGCCGCGCATAGCTTTCCACCACGCGCGCCAGCTTGCTGATGCCGACCACCTTGCCGCGCGGCAGGTAGCCCACGTGCACCTTGCCGATGATCGGCGCCATGTGGTGCTCGCAGTGGCTTTCATAGGAGATGTCGCGCAGCACGATCAGCTCGTCGTAGCCGGCCACTTCCTCGAAGGTGCGTTCCAGGTATTCGCGCGGTTCCTCGCGGTACCCGCTGAACCAGTCGCCATAGGCTTCGGCAACCCGGCGCGGGGTATCCAGCAGGCCTTCGCGGGCCGGGTCTTCGCCGGCCCAGCGCAGCAGGGTGCGCACGGCATCTTCGGCCTGGGCCTGGGTGACGGGGGAATCGGGCTGGTCGGACTGGCTCATGCGCAGGGTGCACCCAAAGGGGGCGAGCATGGTACCCGAGGACGGGCCGGCGGCCCCAGTGGCGGTTGCGCCGGCTTGCCCGGGTTCAGTGACTATTGATTCATTGTTGAATTGATAGCATCCTATCTATTATGACGAACAGCGTTCTCTCTCCCCGCGCCCAGCTCAGCTCCGGCCTGCTGGTCGCCGCCCGCCAGTGGCAGCGGCTGGCCGACCAGGCATTTGCCGAATTCGGGCTGTCCAGCGCCTGCACCGGGCCGTTGTTGATGATCGGCCGCTCCGGCGGCGGCATCCGCCAGGTGGCGCTGGCCCAGCAACTGGGCATGGAAGGCCCCTCCCTGGTGCGGCTGCTGGACAAGTTGTGCGCGCAGGCGCTGGTGCGCCGCGAGGCCGACAGCAGCGACCGCCGCGCCAACCAGCTGTGGCTCACCGACGCAGGCCAGGCGCTGGTCGGGCGCATCGAGATCCGCCTGGATGCGCTGCGCGCGGAGGTGTTTGGCGCGCTCAGCGAGCCGCAGGTGCAGGTGGTGCTGACCTTGTGGGAGCAGATCGCGCAGGCGCACGCGCGGCTGAGTCAGTCCGACTGAGCCCGCTGTCGGGCGTCGCGCTGCGACGCCGGTTGTGACGTTCCGGATGGCCCGGTGCGCATTGCGAACGGCGCCGGACGTGGTTGTTCCCCCTTGCCCAGGATGTGCCCGATGTACGGCGAATTCAGTCTCTACGGTGTGTTCGTTCCCACCTTGCTGGCGTTGATGACGCTGGCCTACCTGCTCAACAGCGCCATCGGCGCGCTGCTGACCCGGGCCGGTGCGTACCGCCACATCTGGCACCCGGCGCTGTTCAACCTGGCGCTGTACATCGCGCTGCTGGGCGGCCTGTTTTCCCTTACCCGTTGGATGCAATCGTGAAAAAGCTGATCAAGAACGCGGGGCCGGCGCTGTTGACCCTGGCAATGGTGGTGGTGGCAGCCGTGGTGCTGCAGCACCTGTGGCGTTATTACATGGAAGCGCCGTGGACGCGCGATGCGCACGTGGGCGCCGATGTGGTGCAGGTGGCGCCGGATGTGTCCGGGCTGGTGGAGGACGTGGCGGTGGCCGACAACCAGGCGGTGCGGCGCGGGCAGTTGCTGTTCGTGGTGGACCGCGCACGCTATGCGATCGCGCTGGAGCAGGCGCGCGCCGCGCTGGCCGAGCGCCAGGCCACCTTGAGCCAGTTGCGCCGCGAGATCGCGCGCGACCGCAGCCTGCAGGACCTGGTGGCCGCCGAAGATGCCGAGGTACGCCGCTCCAATGTGCAGAAGGCGCAGGCGGCGGTGGCCACCGCGCAATCGGCGGTGGACCTGGCCCAGCTCAACCTGGACCGCACGCAGGTGCGCAGCCCGGCCGACGGCCATGTCAGCGACCGCACCGTACGCGTGGGCGATTACGTCAGCGCCGGGCGCCCGGTGGTGGCGGTGCTGGATACCGGCTCGTTCCGCGTCGATGGCTATTTCGAAGAGACCCGCCTGCAGGGCGTGCATGCCGGCCAGCGCGTGGACGTGCACCTGATGGGCGAGCCGGCCACCTTGCACGGGCATGTGCAGAGCATCGCCGCCGGTATCGAGGACCGTTACCGCAGCGGCAGCGCCGGCGCCTTGCCCAACGTCACGCCGGCGTTCGACTGGGTGCGGCTGGCGCAGCGCATCCCGGTGCGCATCGTGCTGGATCGGGTGCCGGCGCATGTGCAGCTGATCGCCGGGCGCACCGCCACCGTGACCATCCTGCCGGACGCCGTGCGCGACGCCGCCAGCGCGCCTGCCCGCGTGCAGGCCAAGGCCGCGCCATGAACCGCACCGGATTGCGTCCCCTGGGACTGGCCACGCTGCTGGCCGCATTGAGCGCCTGCACCACGGTCGGCCCGAACTACGCGGTGCCGGCGGAGTCGGCCTACCAGCGGCCGGCCGCCAATGCCGCGTTTGGCGACACCGGCAACGACCAGGTGCAGGCCGGCGCGCCGCTGCCGGCACGCTGGTGGGCGTTGTACCAGGACCCGATGCTGGATGGCCTGATCGAACAGGCCTTGCGCGACAACGTCGAGCTGAAGGTGGCCGGTGCCAACCTGCGCCGCGCCGCCGCGGTCTACGAACAGGCGCTGGACGCGGGCGGTTTCGATTACGAGGTGGAGGCCGGCGTCAGCCGCGCGCAGGTCTCGGCCGAGGCCTTCCTGCAGCAGGAAAAGCTGCCGGTGTTCAACCTGGCCGACGGCAAGTTCGGGGTGTCGTATCAGTTCGATCTGTTCGGCAAGCTGCAACGCGGTGCCGAGGCCGCGCAGGCCGACACGCAGGTCGCCCAGGCCGCGATCGACCTGGCGCGCGTCAACGTGGCCGCGCAGGTGGCCGGCAGTTACGTGGAGATCTGCCACGCCAACCACGAGCTGCACGTGGCCGAGCATTCGCTGCAGTTGCAGCAGCGCAGCCGCGACATCACCCAGCGCCTGATCGCTGCCGGCCGAGGCACCCCGCCCGATCTGGCCCGCGCCACCGCGCAGGTGGCGATGCTGGAAGCGGCGCTGCCGCCGCTGCGCGCGCGCCGCCAGGCCGCCGGTTACCAACTGGCCGCGCTGCTCGGCAAGACCCCCGGCGAGGTGCCGGCCGGCGTGGATAGCTGTGCGCACGCGCCGGCCCTGCAGCGCCCGATTCCGATCGGCGACGGCCGCGCGCTGCTGGCGCGTCGCCCGGATGTGCGCCAGGCCGAACGCCGGCTGGCGGCAGCCACCGCGCGCATCGGCGTGGCCACCGCCGAGCTGTATCCGGATATCCGTCTGGGCGGCTCGATCGGTGCCACCGGCCTGCTGGCCGACTTCGGTGAGCCGGCCACGCATGCCTGGTCGTTCGGCCCGCTGATCTCGTGGACGCTGCCATCCGGCGGTGCGCGTGCGCGCGTGCGCGCCACCGAGGCCGGCGCGGACGCGGCGCTGGCGCAGTTCGACAACACCGTGCTGCAGGCGCTGCGCGAGGTGCAGACCGCCTTGTCGCGTTACGCGCAGGATCTGGACCGCCTGCATCTGCTGGAACAGGCGCAGCAACAGGCCGACCTGGCGTCGGCGCAGAACCGGCGCTTGTACCAGGGCGGGCGCACGCCGTATCTGTCCAGCCTGGATGCCGAGCGCACGCTGGCCACCGCCGACATGACGCTGGCCAATGCGCAGGCGCAGGTCTCGCAGGATCAACTGCAGCTGTTCCTGGCGCTGGGCGGCGGCTGGGAAGCGGCCGCCGGCCGCACCGACCCGACTGCCGCGCGATGAGTGCGCTGCTGCGCGATCGCCAGGCCTGGCTGTTTTCGGCCAAGACCTTCGCCGCCTCGATCGCGGCGTTGTACGTGGGGCTGGCCGGCAATCTGTCGCGGCCGTACTGGGCGATGGCCACGGTCTATATCGTCTCCCAGCCGCTGCTCGGCCCCACCCGCGCCAAGGGCGTGTACCGCGTGCTCGGCACCTTGCTGGCCGGCGCGGCCACCCTGGTGATGCTGCCGAACCTGGTGGAGACGCCGCTGCTGCTCAGTGCGGCGATGGCGTTGTGGCTGTCGGCCTGCCTGTTCCTGGCGCTGCTCAATCGCGGCCCGCGCGGTTATGCGTTTTTGCTGGCCGGCTACACCACCGCCTTCATCGGCTTCCCGGCGGTGACCGCGCCGGAGGGCATCTTCGACACCGTGGTGGCGCGCAGCGAGGAGATCATCCTGGGCACGGTGATGGCGGTGCTGTTCGCCGCGCTGGTCTTCCCCGCCTCGGTCAAGCCGATGCTCACCGCGCGCATCGGCAACTGGATGCAGGACGCCGCGCAATGGTGCCGGCAGGTGCTGCAGCGTGGCCCGTCGCAGGCACCGCGCAATCGGCTGGCCGCCGATCTGGTGCAGTTCGAGGCCTTGATCGCCTTCGTGCGCCACGACGACCCACGCCATGCCGGTGCGGTCCCCACGCTGGAACAGCTGCGCGCACGCATGCTGATGCTGCTGCCGGTGCTGTCGTCGATGGCTGATCGGCTGGATGCGTTGCAGCGCGATGGGTCTGCGTTGCCGCTCGCCACCGCCGCGCTGCTGGAGGACGTCGCAGCCTGGGTGGACCAGGGCGAGGACGCACGCAGCGATGCAGACGTCGGCGCCTTGCGCGCGCGCATCGCCGCACTACGCCCGGTGGTGGATCAGGACATCGAGCATCTGCTCCTGGCCAGCCTGCTGCTGCGGCTGGAAGAGCTGCTCGACCTGTGGCAGGACTGCCGCGCGCTGCAGCAGGCGGTGGTGCACGGCACGGCGACGCCGGTGCTGCGCGCGATGCCGGCTGCGGCGAGACCACCTGCAACGGCGGAATCATCCGAACGGGCTGACGCGGCACACGGCGAACCTGCTATGCGTTCGCGCACGCAATCCTCGTTGCTGCAGCGGCTTACCTGGTCACCGCGCAACACAACCGATGCGCCGGCAGCTGCCAGCACCCCCCGCCATATCGATTTCGGTATGGCCGCGTTCTCCGCCCTCAGCGCGGGCTTTGCGCTGATGGCGTACTGCGTGCTGTGGATCGGCATCGGCTGGGAAGGCGGCGGCAACGGCGCGATGATGGCGGCGGTGACTGCCGCATTCTTCGCCGCGCAGGACGACCCGGCGCCGAGCATGCTGTCGTTCCTGACCTGGGCGGTAGTGGCCAGCGTGGTCGCCGGCATCTATCTGTTCGGCATCTTCCCGGCCATCCACGATTTCCCGATGCTGGTGTTGGTGCTGGCGGCGGTGTTCCTGCCGATCGGCGCGTTGCTGCATCGCCCCAAGACCATCCTGATCGCGCTGCCGCTGGTGGTGAACCTCACCGCGCTGCTGAGCCTGCAGAACACCTACAACGCCAATATCCAGAGCTTCGTCAACGCGGCGGTGGCGATGGTGCTGGGGATTGGATTTGCCGTGGTGCTGACGCGCTTGTTCCGCTCGGTGGGCGCCGAATGGAGCGCGCGCCGGCTGGTGCGCCAGGGCTGGCGCACGTTGGCCGATGCCGCCGAGGGCCGCGGCGCGCAGGACCGGCAGCACTTTGCCGCCCGCATGCTGGACCTGCTCGGCCTGCTCGCGCCCCGGCTGGCATTGACGCCGGAAGGCAGCGAGCTGGCCTCGGTGGATATGCTCAACGAAGTGCGCGTGGGCTTGAACATCCTGCAACTGCGCAGCGCGCGGCATGGTTTGCCGCAGCCGAGCGT
This sequence comes from Xanthomonas sp. F14, assembly GCF_014199865.1. Lineage (NCBI taxonomy): Bacteria > Pseudomonadati > Pseudomonadota > Gammaproteobacteria > Lysobacterales > Lysobacteraceae > Xanthomonas > Xanthomonas sp. F14. The sequence continues at coordinate 22,936 of NZ_JACHOM010000004.1, forward strand.
TGAGGCGGTGAACGCGATCCTGGCCGATGTTGCCGCGCACTACCGGCAACAGATCGCGCACAAGCGCCCGCTGCCTGCGCCGGATGCGCTGCGTGCGCGGCTGGATGCCTCGCTGGCGCGCGTCGGCAAGGTACCGGCGGGTGCGCATCGCGATGAGGCGCTGCTGGGTTTGATCGGCTTGCGTTACAGCGTGTTCGCGCAGACGGCGCTGCATACCCAGGCAAACGCCGGTACTCGTCCGCCCTTGGCCCCTCTCCCTGCGGGGCGATAAGGCACTGCCTGCGCGCCACTGGCCCGCGTGCCCTGGAGCGCCCGCGCTGCTGGCGGGGGTTGGGGTGAGGGGTCGTGTACCAATCCACGACCGCAGGATCGATGCTTCACCTTGCGGCGCGTGGCGACGCGCTCACCACAGTCGACGTGCCAGTCACCGGAGGCGCCCCGCATCCGCCCCTTCGGCGCCCTTCTCCCGACGGGAGAAGGGCAAAGCAGATCAGCGCTTGCGCTGATGCATCGCCGCTTCGTCGTCCAGCCAGTTGCTGCCCTTGTTGGTCAGGAAGAACATGTAGACCACCAACGATACTGCGATCACAGCCGTGGCGTAGATCACGAACTCGCTGACGTGGCCGGTCTTCAACGAGGCCTGGTACAGCAGCGGCGCGGTGCCGCCAAAGGCGGAGTTCGCCAACGCATAGCCCAGGCCCACGCCCAGCGCGCGCACATGGGTGGGGAACAGCTCCGCCTTCACCACCGCATTGATCGAGGTATAGCCGGTCAGGATCACAAAGCCCACGGTGAGGATCGCGAACGCGGTCAGCCAGTCGGTCTGCTTGGGCAGCTCCATCACCAGGAACCAGGTGTAGAGCACCCCGCCGATGCCGAAGAACACCAGCAGGCTCTTGCGCCCGACGATGTCCGACAACCAGCCGCCAACCGGCTGCATCAGCATCAGCACCGTCAGCGCGACCAGGTTGATGATGGTGCCGGCCATCACGTCGCCACCGGCGAACGCGGTCTGGATCATCTTCGGCCCGGTGACCGAATAGGTGTAGAACGCGATCGTGCCGCCGGCGGTGATCAGGAAGCACAGCAGCAGCGGGCGCCACTGGTTGACGAACAGCTCGCGCATCGAGCCCGACGCCTTGGCCTTGCCGGTGCGCGAATCGGCGATGGATTCGGAGCTCAGCGACTCGTCCATGGTCTGGCGCAGCCAGAACACCACCAACGCACCGATGCCGCCCAGGCCGAACGCCACGCGCCAGCCCCACTCGGACACCTGCGGCGCATCGAAGAAATGCAGCATTACCAGCAAGGTGGTCTGCGCCAGCACGTGCCCGCCGACCAGCGTGACGTAATGGAACGAAGACAGGAACCCGCGCCGGCCGGGAATCGCCGCCTCGGACATGTAGGTGGCGCTGGTGCCGTACTCGCCACCGGTGGCAAAGCCCTGCAGCAGGCGCGCCAGCAGCAGGATGATCGGCGCGGCGATGCCGATCGTGGCCACCGTCGGCGTCACCGCGATGACGAACGAGCACAGCGCCATCATCGACACCGAGATGGTCAACGCCAGCCGGCGGCCGTAGCGGTCGGCGAAGCGGCCGAAGTACCACGCACCGATCGGGCGCATCAAAAAGGTCATCGCAAAGATCGCCCACACGAACATCGTGGCGTTCTTGTCTTCCTTGGAGAAGAACTGCGATTCGAAGTAGGTGGCAAACACCGAGTAGACGTAGACGTCGTACCACTCGACCAGATTGCCGGCCGATCCCTTGAGCGTGTTGGACACCGAACGGCGAAGGCTACCGGGGGCTGCGCCAGAACCGGCGGCGATCGGAGACGTTGGGGGTGCGCTCATGCAGTCAGAACCTTGTGGGTGGGACACCCCGGAAGTATAGGTGCGCGCTTGTGTGACGCATGTAAGCATTTCGGCGCATATACAGGCCCGGCAACGGCCGGCAGCGGCGCGCGCTTCAGCCCGCTTCCGACGGTCGTCGGTGTGGTGCTTGCGGCCGCGGGCAACAGCGCAACTGCTGGTTTCTGCCAGTGACGCCCGGCACTCGCTACGGCAGCACCTGCCTGAGCGTCTCGATGAATGCACGCAGCCCGGGGGGAAGCTGTCGATGCCCCGGGTCATACAGCACCAGTCCCGGCACCGCCGGGCACCACGGCTCGCGCACGCGCGTTGACCACCTGGATGCGTCAACATTGCCGGCTTCACTGGCCGCAAGGACGCTTCGGGCGCCGCCGTATGAGCAAGCACCACACCGACATCAGCAAGTTCCTCAGTTTCGTGCTGCGCCACGAACCGCAGGCGATCGGACTCACGCTCGACTCGGAGGGCTGGGCCGAGCTGGACGCGTTGATTGCCGGCGCCCGGGCCCACGGCACCGCGCTCGATCTGGAGCTGATCCAGGCGGTGGTCGCCGGCAGCGACAAGAAACGCTTTGCGCTGTCTGCCGATGGGCAGCAGATCCGCGCAGTGCAGGGGCATTCAACGCCAGCCGTGGACTTGCAGCTCGAAGCCAGGGTGCCGCCCGAGGTGCTGTATCACGGCACCGCCACGCGCTTTCTCGAAGCGATCATGGCCGAGGGCTTGCGCCCCGGCCAGCGCCACCATGTGCATCTGTCCGACAACAGGCAAACCGCCGCATCGGTGGGGCAGCGCTACGGCGAGCCGGTGGTGTTGCAGGTCGACGCCGGGCGCATGCATCGCGACGGCCTGCCGTTCTTCCAGGCCGACAACGGCGTCTGGCTCACCGCGCAGGTTCCGGCAGCGTTCCTGACCCGCCCGCGCTGAGCTAAGGCACGCCGCAGGCCGGCCACCGGCATCGGTGCGCGGTGTCGGCCAGCACCTGGGCCGGCATGGACACGCGCAGACGCCGGACGCATCCCCCTTCACGGCCCCCATGCCGCCCGCCTTGCCAGAATGCCGGCCGCTTGGGGCTGTCGATGGCAGGGGAACCGGAGTTGGATGCATGACATGGATCATCGTGGCCACAGTCGTCACCACGCTGGTGGTGGGGCTGCTGCTGCTCAACTTCGCCACGCCCGAGAAAAAGCTCGAGCACATCCCCAGCCATTGCTACGACGTCGCCGACCCGCAGTTCAAACGCGAGATGTCGGTGTTGCTGGGTCCGGCGATCCTGCCCGGCAACAAGATCCAGGTGCTGCACAACGGCAGCGAGATCTTTCCGGCGATGCTGGCCGCCATCCGCAGCGCGCAGCGCACCATCACCTTCGAAACCTATATCTACTGGTCGGGCGAGATCGGCCGCGAGTTCAGCCAGGCGCTGTCCGAGCGCGCGCGTGCCGGGGTCAAGGTGCGCGTCACCATCGACTGGGGCGGCAGCCTGAAGATGGATGCCTCGCTGGTGCAGGACATGACCGACGCCGGGGTGGAGGTGCATCGCTACCGCCCGCTGACCTGGTACAACCTGCACCGCGTCAATAACCGCACCCATCGCAAGCTGCTGGTGATCGATGGCCGCATCGGCTTCACCGGCGGCGTTGGCGTGGCCGACCAGTGGATGGGCGATGCGCAGGACCCAGAGCACTGGCGCGACTCGCATTACCGCATCGAAGGCCCGGTGGTGGCGCAGGTGCAGGCCGCCTTCAACGACAACTGGATCAAGAGCACCGGCCGCGTGCTCAACGGCGCCGAGTACTACCCCGAGCTGGCACCGGCCGGCGACAGCGACGCGCAGCTGTTCGTGGCTTCGCCGGCCGGCGGCAGCGAGAGCATGCACCTGATGTATCTCATCGCCATCGCCGCGGCGCGCAGCTCCATCGACCTGGCCGCCGCCTACTTCGTGCCGGATGCGCTGATCACCCGCTCGCTGCTGGAAGCGCGTGCGCGCGGCGTGCGCATCCGCGTGCTGCTGCCGGGCAAGCATATCGATGCGGTCTCGGTGCGGCTGGCCTCCAAGGCCAGCTGGGAGCCGCTGCTGCAGGCGGGCATTGCCATCCACGAATTCCTGCCCACCATGCTGCACACCAAGCTGCTGATCATCGACGGCCTGCTGGTCTCGGTGGGCTCGACCAATTTCGACATCCGCTCGTCCCGCCTCAACGACGAGGCCAGCCTGAATGTCTACGACCGTGATCTGGCCGCGCAGATGACCGAGGTGTTCGAGCGCGACCTGCAACGGGCCGAGCTGTACACGCTGGAGCGCTGGCGCACGCGGCCGCTGCGGCAGAAGCTGGGCGAGAAGCTGGTGGTCCCGTTCCGCTCGCAGGTGTAGGCAACGGCCTTCCCCATCTGGCAGTGAGCGCACCCGCGCTCAGCGCTGCACAGCCTGCAGCCGCAGCTGGCGCAGCCGCCACCACAGCCCGCCAACGTGCACCAGCGAGTACAACACCAGCGCCGCGGCAATGCCCAGCGTCAACGGGCTGGCCTGCGAGCCGGCCGCCGCCGCGCCCGCGCTGAAGGCGCCATCGGCCCAGCGCCAGGCCAGGCGCCCGAGCAGCACCAGCGTCAGGCCGCCGCCGATCCACGGATTGGGCGTATACCAGCCGCGCCCTTCCAGCCATTCGGCATGCGTGTAGCGCAGCGACAGCGCGCCCAGCCCAATGCCGATCAGCGTTCCCACGGCGATCCCTGGCCGAACCTGCGGCAAGCCATACACCGCAAACGCCAGCGCTGCTGCCGCAATGAGCAGCACCAACGCACGCACCGCAGTGCCGACCGGTTTCCACGGCTGGCGGCCGAAGCTGCGCCGGATGCGCCGGTAGTAGAGCAAGGCGATGGCCGCCATCGACAGATACGGCGTCAGCGGTGCGATGGCAGCAGCGGGCATGGCGATTCCTTTCCAGGTGAGATGCAGGTGAGGTGACCGACGCAGAATGAAACCGGCCCCCATAACGAACAAGGTGCCAAGTGTCACTTTCTGCGAGCACAGGCGGGTTGCCCGGGCGGCCACCGCCGCGCGCGGCAATCGCGACAGGCGACCGACCTTCGCGCAGGACCGGCCTGCCGGCTACTGCCTGTGAACGCCCCAGCCGCGCGCCAGCCATTGCCACACGCGAAGCGGAGCCGCACGGGTAGACTTGCCGGCAGAGTTCCCCCACCGCAGTGCCATGTCCGCCATCAAGCAAGAAGCCCGCACGCTGATCGACACGCTGCCCGAGACGGCAGGATGGGACGACGTGGTTCGCGTCGTGGACGCCGCCAGCTTCGAGGCCGCCGTGCTGGACGGCATGGCCGCAGCGGATCAGGGCGCCTTTGCCGCGCCGGCAGAGGTGGGCGCACTGTTCGCCAGATGGGGCGTTGATGTTGCGGCGTGACTGGACCGTCCCGGCCGCCAGGCAACTCGCACACGCCCAGGATCACTACCACGCGCTCAACCCGACCGCCGCCGCCGCGATGGCGCGGCAGGTGCTGGAAGCCACCCGCACCCTGGCCGAGCAACCCGGCCGCGGCCGCGCCGGCCGGGTCGCCGGCACCCGCGAATGGGTGGTCAAGCAAACGCCCTATGTGCTGGTCTACCGCGTGCGCGACGACGCGCTGCAGCTGCTGCACGTCCGCCTGCAGACGCAGGACTGGCTGCCGCGCACCGAGCCGCTGATCGAACGCATCGAGCCCTGGATCGCCGCGCTGATCAGCGCCTTGCTGCACGTGCTGATGCTGCTGATCCTGCTGTCGGCCTCCACGCCCACCATGACCCCGCCGCAGGGCTCGGCCAGCGGCGGCCGCACCAAGGTGGATTTTGTCGGCGACACCTCCACGCCCGAACAACCCACGCCCTCGCCGACCCCGACTCCGCCGTCGCAAACGCCCGCGCCCGTGCAACCGCCGCCGGCTGCTTCGCCGGTGCAGTCCACCCTGGTCAAGACCGCCAAGAACCCGATCCCGCCGGCAGGCAACACCCGCCGCGGCGGCCTGGTCGAGCAGCGCCAGACGCAACCGGTGCAGCGCCCCACCCCGCCGCAACCGCCGGCAGAGCCCTCGTCGCCGCCGCAGCGCCGCCCCGAAACCTGGACCGGCCGCCCACCCGGCATGCTCGAAGAACAAGCCGATGCCGCCGAAGACGGCATGTCCAACACGCCCACCATCAGCGAAGGCCGCCGCCGCGACCGCAACAACGCCCAACCCAGCATGGATGTGGGCGGCTACCAGGTCTATTACGAAGTGCGTAGCGAAACCCAGCTGCGCAATTGGCGCGACCAGGGCATGAAGGAAGTGGCCATCATCCTGCCCGGCACCCAGTACCGCATGGTCTGCCCGCTGGAAGTCGCGCTCAAGCGCGGCTCCAGCAAATGCCGCCTGCTGCCGCCGGACTCGCCGGAGCTCAAAGACATCGGCGATGCCCGCGAGGTCATCAACATGATGGAGGTCTACAAGCAAGGCGAGCCGGTATGGCGTGGGCCGGGGCCGTATCGGTGAGTGTTGGGGCCAGGTTGGCCCCTGGTTTCACTTACTGCTTGTGCGGGGATGACTGCTTCGATACCGGGTGACGTTGTGTGAGTGCCTGCACTTTCCTGAAGTGCAAGCAACCTGATTCCTGCGCGAGGGCGACATGCCTTCTTTCACCGTCCGCAATATCCCCGACGACGTGCATCGCGCGATCCGCGCGAGGGCTGCACTGCACGGCCGCAGCACCGAGGCGAACGAGCCGAAGCTGCCTTCGGCGCGTTCGTCGATTACCCGGCGGTTGCAGACATCAGCGCCCCTGGTCTTTGCCCAACTTGGTACCCAGTGCTCCCTTCAACGGCGCCGGATTGCTGGTCACCAGGCAGTTGTAGGTCTTGTCGCTGTTGAGAACCAGCACGGACGACTGCGGCCCCTTGAAGTCCAGCCCGACCGAGAACAGCACATAGGTGTTGGGCAGCGCGCTCGGCCGAAACGCACCGAAGGCATACTCCCCGGACAAGCCCAACGGTGACAGCGGTATCGTCACCGTCATCGGCTGCGTGCCCCCCGGGGATGGCAGCGACGAGGACGCAGACATCATCTTGGACTGCACGTCGATGGAGTACTTGGTGGTGACCGCCGAGCCCAGGTACTTGGAACCCGGTGCGGAAACCTGCTTGCGACAGGCCGCGATGTCTTCGGGCTTCTGATCCTGCTGGCCCGTCTGCAGCGTGGCAAAGACATAGCTCAGCGTGACCGTATCCGCCCCGGTCACCGGTGCGGCAACGGCAGCGTCCATGCACAACGCGGCCACGACGAGTGAGAGGCCGCAGGCCGCAAGCGCACCGCGATAGCTGGTTTTACGTTTCATTTCGGTCGTTCCCTGGTGTGTGATGCAAGGTGTCGGCAGCGGCTGCCGCTTGCGCCTTGAATGGACATTCGCAACGGCACCTGTGCATAACGCCAAGCGGCAGATGATCGATTGCGTACGATGACGACATGCGTCTGTGTGGCAGCACCACACCTACGCCACCCAGCTGGCCACGCCGCTGGTGGGTTCATCGTTGAAGACCAAGGCCTCGCAAACCCGGCAAATCGTCTCAACAACGTCGTTGCGTGATGCAGTTTGGAATTCGGAAGCGAATACGGCGCTGTCCACGGCTCACGTCAAGCATCAGTCGAGGCAAAGCGGCTATTTGAAGCGCTTAGGACTTGTAACTTCCAGTAACGCCAGTAGAAGTGTAGTCGCCTACTTGAAGAGGCGTGGATTGCAGGAATATCTCAATGCATACATTTGGATGTGGCAAAAAATGGATCGCCTGGGCAGCCCTGACGATCCAACTCAGCTATTCATCAACCATGGGAAGCTTGTAGTACGCTGGTATCGTCTGCACGGAGGGAGTGTTGATGTACCAGCCTGCCTGGGAAGGCTCAGGACCGCGCGGACATTCTATTCAAGTGATTGGTTGTATCAGGAGATCGCCATGCCACGCATCGTGCTAAACGGGTGGGCCGCAACGCTTGCACTTACCGGGCTTGCGGTGCTCCCGCTTTCATCCTGCGCCAATGCAGATACTGCACGTACCGCTTCGACACAGGAAGACACCATGAAATCAGGAGCCAGCCCAATGCTTGAAGAGATTTATGCATCAAAAAAGCCCGTTCGATTCGAACAGGTCGACGTTAGTAGCATCGTTTCCAAGTACGTTCCTCTGGGAACAACAAAGTTGGTGGTGCTGGAGACGTTCAGCAAATCTCCAACGTCAAAAATTGTTGAAGACACCCCAGGCAAGGTGGTCGTCAGGGACAATAAGGGGCAGGCAATGCTTGATCCAGATGCACGTTCCGTTGTGATGACTTTTTCTTTGGATGCCGACGGCAAGGTGACACACGTCGACGCCGTCCATATCAAGAATCAGTAAGCCAACGGAGACCATCATGGACGAGAAGATTGAAGTTGGATATCGCAACATCGGGTCTGCGCTGGGCAAGGAGTACCATCACAAATTCCTTCTCTACACAGATAAAGAGGGCAACCAGCACACCATCAGCGGCTGGACCGGCGATGAGCAACCTGGATTGCCGTATGGCCGGATGCACGTTGAGACTAATCTGCCCTACAACCGGGCCAACCCCGATCATCGCGATAATCCGAATGCGGTTGGACAAAAGCAATATCGCGAAGAGATCACACACGGTGCGGACTTGTCGGGAACCTGGGCACGCATGGTCGCCAATGCCAAGAGCAAGGATGACAAGTATCCCTACGATCCCCAGTTGCAAAACTCCAACACGCTGGCCGATAGCGTTCTGCGGGATGTACGCCTTCCGGAACCAAAGAACGATGGCGTTTTCGGCCACTGGGCGCCTGCATCGGGACGACAGCTCGACGAATCGATCCAGCCCTCGGTGCCAGGATTAGGTAACTCAGGACGTACCTCCAGCGCAGGCGGAGCACCCCTCGATCCGCATCAGGAAGCGCGGCTACGCGATGACCCATTGTTCAAGCAAGCCTTGGCGGGGCTCGATAAGCTCGGCCCGGATTCAGGCGTCTACACCAATCAGCAAGACAAGGAACGCATTGCCGGTGCCCTGGCGGTTCAGGCCAAACTCAATCGCCCGCCGCTGCCCGAGATCCAGGACGTTATTCCGAATCACACAAACGGCAATATTTTCGCTACGTACAAGAATCCAGGAAATGACATGGATGTATTACGCACGCACGTAGATAAAGCCGAAGCCGTCAAGCAGCCCTTGGCCGAGAACCTGCAGAAGCTCGAAGTTGCCAATCAACAGACCATGCAAGCGTCTACGCAGGAGGCATCACGCGCAGTGGACCAACCAAGTCATGGTGCGCTTGGAATGCGGTGAACAGAAATTGGGAATGCAGTCGTATCGCCTTGCTCCCGCAGCTCGCCGCCGCGACGCTCTCCGAGCCACAGTTCCAGGCTGCGTGGCGCATCGGCGCTGATCATTTAGATCGCTCATCTACCGGGTCCGGCAGGTCTGGCCGGACTTGGATGCCCAATTGCCTCAACAGCTCGGACATCCGGCCTAGTTGCACAGCGACCTGGCCGCCTGCCGCAAGCCTTCCGCATTGCGGACTGGGCGGATATAGGCGTCGATGTCGGATGCTCGGTCGATTGGGATGCGCATGGCAGTGATCGAATCTAAAGCGGGCTTTAGATTATTCCGGCATTCAACAGGTATAAGCGAAGTCTGAAGCCGACATTAGATTAGCTATCGATTAGGCAGTTACTGGGATGAAACTGACGCTGACTTTCGTTTTGGTTACTTGGGGCTGGCCCAGCTTCACGCTACCGCTCGCGATACCGTGCGGAGTCGGTGTCGCGTCCGGTTGATGATGGGAGCGCTGGAGCGGGCAGATCGGATACGGTGACCAGACCTCGCGTTGGTGGCGCACGGCCGGCCGGGAACTGGCTACAGTCTGCACAGGGCCGTGTGCGCCCAATCCATCCACCTGCGTTCCCAAGGATCTGCATGTCTCTGCATCGTCTTGCCCCCCGCCTGGGTCTGGCCGTTGGCCTGTTGTGCGCCTGCTGCGCGCACGCCGCCGCACCGGCAGCGGCCCATCGCCTGCTGCGCGTCACGCTGGACGGGGCGAGCGACCAGCCCGTGTCCGGGCGCCTGCTGGTCTTCGCCACCCTGGCCAAGGATGCCCAGGCCGCGGCCAAGGATGGCAAGGACGGCAAGGACGGCAAGGTGGAGGAGGTGAGCGTGAACCCGTTCCGCCCGACCGCGGTGGCGGTGGCGGCGCAGGAGGTGACCGCGCTTGCCCCCGGTGCCAGCGTCGAGATCGACCTGGACAACATCGCCTTCCCCAGCGGCTTTTCTGCGTTGCCGGCCGGCGAGTACCTGTTCCAGGCCGTGCTGGATCCGGACCACAGTTACAGCTATGCCGGCCGCGATGGCGGCGACCTGTTGAGCGAGGTCACCGCGGTGACGCAGGGCAAGGGCAAGCCGTTGCCCACGCTGAAGCTCAGCAAGCAGGTGCCCGCGTCGGACGACCCGTGGCAGGTGTCGCCGCGGGCGCCGCAGGCGATCCGCGACGCCATCCCGGAGGCCAGGCTGCATAGCGCGGACGCCTCGCTGGTCAGCCCGTCGCTGAGCGCGTTCTGGGGCCGGCCGGTGTCGCTGCGCGCCCGCGTGCTCACCCCGCCCGGCTACGACGCCAAGGCCGCCACCCGCTATCCCACCGTGTATGTCACCCACGGCTTCGGCGGCAACTACAACCGCTTTGCCGGCAGCATCGCCGCCACCTGGAGCGCGATGGCGGCCAAGCAGATGCCGCCGATGATCTGGGTGTTCCTGGACCAGTCCACGCCCACCGGCACCCACGAGTTCGCCGACTCGGTCAACAACGGCCCCTGGGGCACCGCGCTGACCGAAGAGCTGATCCCCGCGCTCGAACGGCAGTACAAGATGGACGGCAACGCCAAGGGCCGGTTCCTCAACGGGCATTCGTCCGGCGGCTGGGCCACGCTGTGGCTGCAGACGCGCTACCCCAAGCTGTTCGGCGGCACCTGGTCCACCTCGCCCGATTCGAGCGACTTCCACGACTTCACCGGGCCGGATCTGTACGCGCCCAATGCCAACGTCTACCGGCGCCCGGACGGCAGCCAGTTCCCGCTGATCCGCGACCAGGGCAAGGTGGTGGCCGACCTGGAAACCTTCGCCAAGCTCGAACGCGTGTTAGGCCCGTACGGCGGCCAGATGACCTCGTTCGACTGGGTGTTCTCGCCGCGCGGGCCCGACGGCCGCCCGGTGCCGATGTTCGACCGCGACACCGGCAAGGTGGACCCGGCCGTGGTGGCCTACTGGCGCACGCACTACGACATCGCCGCGCGCGTGGCCGCGCAGTGGCCCACGCTCAAGCCGGATCTGGACGGCAAGATCCACCTGATCGTTGGCACCGCCGACACGTTCTATCTGGATGGGGCGGCGCGCAAGTTCCAGGCGGTGCTGGACGGCCTGGGCGCCAAAAGCGACTTCCGCTACCTGGAAGGCCGCACCCACTTCGACCTGTACAAGGAGGGCGAGGACAGCAACGCCTTGATGAAGAAGATTGCCTGGGAGATGTACGCCGTGGCGCGGCCCAAACAGTAAGCGCGCCGGCGCTGCCGATCGGCGTGCCGGCCACCGGCACGCCAGGGCGAGGCGTCACCGGCCCACTGCTCAGGCCGAGCGCTTGGGCAATTCCCACTCCAGCTGCTGCCTGAGCACCAGCAGCAGCACCTTCAGGCTGCCGCTGCGGACCAGGGCGGCCGGCGTCTGGCCGTCAAGCGCGTTCATGGGCTTGCGGAACCAGCCGATCAGCGCCTCGTTGTTGCCGCCGTTCAAGGCCCAGGCATGGCAGACGATCTCGCCCAGGTTCTCGATGCCGGTACTGCCCAGCAGCTTGAGGTGCTCCGGCGTGAAGGCGAACAGCGACAGCACCAGCTCGGCATCGGCGGCCTTGCCGTGGTCGACCGCCATCTGCTGGCTGTGCGCGGTGTTGTAGGCCGCCCCGTGCGCGCGGAAGTCTTCGGCACGCCGCATGCCGGTGAGCAGTGATGCAATGAGGTCGGCGCGTTCCATAAAGCAGTCCAACGGTGTGATAGCGCGCACGCTATCCGCGTCGCCGCCGCTGCTCAATCAGGAGTCTCCTGACAGCGGCGATGGGCGTCAGCGGCCGTTGCATTACGCGCCGGCCGGCCCGTGCGGGGTTGGCGGGCCGGCGGTGGCTTCGGTGGCCGATTCCCGCTTGCGCGCCCGCCTGGAAGCGGCGCCAACTATTGGCAGCGCTTAACGCGGGGATTGCTAGCATCCGGGCGCGTCACTGGCAGCAGCCCGCCTGCAGGGCTGCCGTATTGGAGTGTCATCTCATGAGGAGTTGTCAGATGCCCTGGAAATCCGCCCTCGCCGTGCTTGCCCTGTCCACCGCCGCGCTGCCGGCGCTGGCCCAGTCCGACCGCCAGGTGGTCGAGGACATGCTCACCCGCTCGGCCAATGTCTGCCCCGGCCACAGCACCGACCGCACCGCGCCCACCGTCAAGGCCGTGCCCGTGGGCGCGCTGCGGGTGATGCTGGAACGCGGCCTGGTCATGTGCCCGGACCGCCGCCTGGATGCCGCTGCACCGGCGGTGTTCTACGGCCGCCTGGGCGTGTTCGCCTGGAACCCGGAAGTGCCCGCCGGCAAGACGGTGATCGTCAAGCAGATCGACACCATGACCCGCAACGAGGAATACCCCGCCGAGACGCTGGTGTGGGACGCCAAGGGCACCGCGCTCAAGCAGCAGACCGTGCCGATGTTCGAGCCCAAGCCGGGTGCGGCGGTGTTGTACAAGGTGCGTTGAGGCTGACGCGATTGCACGCGGCGCCCGGTCAAACCCTGGCGCCGCGCTGCCCGCTCGCTTCGGCCGCATCGTCCGGGCCATCGCCACCGAGCCGCTGCTCGTAAATCTCATCGACTACACCGCGCACCGCGCGGGCGGCACTGAAGATGCTTTCGCCCAGAACCGACAGACTGGTGGCGTCCAGCGGCTTGCCGCTGCACACCGCCACCATGTCGCTCTGCGCGGTGATCGTGCGCAGCAGCGTATGGAACTGGTCGATCTGCTGCAGGGTGACGCCGAAGGTGAAGGGCTCTGCGTGCGCTTCTATCTTGGCCGCTGGCCGCACGCGCTGCCGAGTATTGGTCGTAAGGGCTCTCGAAGTGCTCATGCCGTCTGTCCTCGACGTGAGCGGACGGGATGTCCGCAAGGCCACCGTAGCGCGCTTTTTCGGATATCTGAAAACCAGATATTTCGCCTGATTTTTTAGCGCAGCGCAGGTTTGCGTCTCAAGCCGATTTTGTCGGTCCGATCGTCGCGGTGAAGCGCCGAGGCTCGCCGGTGATCGGGTCATCGAATGCCAACGTGTGCGCGAACAACTGCAGCGGCCGCTCCGGATCATCGGGCCGCTGATCTTCCAGCTCTGGATAGAAGCGGTCATGCAGGATCGGCGCGCCCAGCGCGGCCATGTGCACGCGCAACTGGTGCTTGCGCCCAGTGACCGGCTCCAATCGATACGTCCACGTGTCTGCGCCGCGTGCGACCACATCGATCACCGTCTCGCTGTTCGGCTCGCCCACGCCCTCGCGCATGCGGAAGAACGGCTCGCCCGGCTCCAGCCGGCTGCGATGGACATACGGAAACCTCAGCCCCGGCAGCGGTGGCGCGACTGCCAGGTAGTGTTTGCGGATACGTCGCTCGCGGAATAGCGCCTGGTAGATCCCGCGTGTTGCAGGATTCGCCGAGAACAACACCAGTCCGGCAGTGTCACGATCGATGCGGTGCAGCGGCACCAACGCGGGGTTATCGAAATGCCGCACCAGCCGCGTAAGCAACGTCTCGCGCACATACACGCCTGCGGGCACTACCGGCAGAAAGTGCGGCTTGCACGCCACCACCACGTGCGCGTCGGCATGCACCACGGTTTCCGCCGCCGCGACGACGGGCTCATCCGCCACTTCGCGGAAGTAATAGATCTCCGCACCCAATCGATACGGCGCCGACACATCCAGCACCTGCGCATTCGCGTCCAGCACACGCCCACGCGCGAAGCGGTCACGCCACGTGGCCGCATCCACACTCGGGAAACATGCGCATAGCGCCTCCAATACCGTGGCCCAGCTTCCCGTTGGTAGCTGGAACTGGCTGGCGGCCGTGCCATCGAGGATCGGGCGTGTTGAAACCATGGCGACAGCGATGCGCGCTCAAACAGATGGGGTTGGATCGTACCGCCCGCGTGCTTGACTGTTGCACAATCTGCGCAGCGACAGGCGCACTTCATCGGCGAAGAATGACTTTCGGGCGATACGCACAGCGCCGCGTTAGGCAATGCTGCGGCTCTTTGCCAAGAGATGGAACTCGATGCGTCGTCCTACGATCTACGCGGCCGTTGCCTGCCTTGCTGCATTCCTTGCACCGGTTGTCGCCGCGGCGCAGACGCCACCGCCATCATTCACCGCATGTGCCGACGCTGCGGCGCACACACCATTGGCCGGTAGCGAATGCCTGATCACCGACGTGCCGCTGCGTCATGAAGCCGCGGATGCTGGCACGATCGAGCTATTCGTTCGCCGTTTTCCTACGCCGGACCAGAGCAAGCGACGCGGCGAAGTCTGGCTGATTGCGGGCGGGCCGGGCGAAGCCGGCGCATCGCTGTACCCGATGATCAGCACTTACCGGCGCGCCTTTCCCGGCTATGACCTGATCATTCCGGACCATCGCGGCACTGGGCGCTCGGCCCGCCTGTGCCCCGCGCAGGAAGCGCCGCAAAGCGCAGACGGCGTGGGTCTGGCCGGTGCCGAATGGGGCCCGTGCATCGGTGCGCTGTATGCCGATGCGCAACACACCAAGGCCTTCACCATCACCGAAGCGGCGCAAGATCTTGCACTGCTGATCCGCCAGCAACGACGCAAGGGCAAGGTGCTGCTGTACGGCGTGTCCTATGGCACGCAGTTGGCACTGCGCACCCTGCAAGTGGCGCCCATCCCGTTGGATGGGCTGGTGCTGGATGGCCTGGTGCCACCGGAGACTGCCGCGCAATGGGACTTGAGCCACCGCACCGCGGTGGTCGATGCGGTAGGCCGCGCGCTGTTGGACGACGCACACATCGCCACCTATCGCAGCGTGCTCGATCGCAGCGATAGCACCGCATGGCGCACGCAAATCCCCGGCAAAGACCTCAAGCGCTTTCTCGGCATGCTGCTCAACTTCCCCACGCTGCGCGACCGGATCCCCGCGATCATCGACGGCCTTGCCCGTGACGACGCCACGTTGCTCACTGCCACTATCACCGATCTGCAGACATCACTTGCAGCCATGGGCCAAGGCGGCGACAACCAGCCCGCATTGCCGCTGGTCATGCTGATTGCCGCGTCCGAAAACAATGCGCGGCCAACCCTCACCCGCGACACCGTCGCGGCCGAAGCCAAGGACGCCCTGTTCGTCAGCCCCATCCCCGGCCTGCTGGTGGACGCCGGCCTGCCCACCTACCCGCGCGACGCCTGGTTCGGCCGCAGCCCCGCCACCCTGCCACGCACGCTGGTCATTCACGGCACGCTAGATCCCAACACCCCGTACGCCGGCGCGCAGGCGCATGCCGCACTGCTGAAAACGGCAGGCCCGATGACCCTCAGCACCGTTGAGCGTGGCGCGCATCTGCTCGCGTTTGCAGCCCCTGCGTGTTTTGCGAGTGCGGTTGCTGAGTTTGTGGCGGACCGGAACGTTGCTGAGCGCTGTCGTGAGCCTGGGGAATGAGGATGGGCTATAGAACTGCCATCTTATTGCTCAGTATTTAAAGCGCTCCCCGTCTGCGGCCTACGAAGATGCGCTGATAGCGACACAAGCAAACTCAAGCATTGGCACAACGGCGAGCTCTACCGCAACGGAGCACTTAATGCAGCGCAGTTAATGGTAGATAGATAGCAACGCCGGTTGGTTTGCTGACAAACCTTGTTCCAGCGGTTATGTTCGAACCTGGAACGGGGGTTCTTGCATGGGACGCAGAAAGAGGCAGAGCGGGTTCGAAGCGTTGGCCGCATTGCCGTGGCCGGTTGGCTTCGTGATGGGAATCGCTGCATATCTGGTGGTGCGCTATGGCATTGCCTGGTGGTTCTCTCACCAGAGCGGAATGCTGTCGCAGGGCTTCGCCCAGCAATCGAGTGGAATGTTCGCGCCATTGGCGTGGACGCTGCTCGGCGTCTGCTGGCTTGCCGCGCTGTTCTCCTACCTGGGCACACGCAGCCGGCGACGCTTTTTGGAGACGCGCACAACACTGGAGAGCCTGGCCGCTGGCGGCTGGCGCCAGTTCGAACAATTGGTGGGCGAAGCATTTCGCCGCCAGGGCTACAGCGTCGAAGAAACCGGCCTGGGCGGCGCCGACGGCGGCATCGACCTGATCCTGCGCAAGGACGGCCGCCGCACGCTGGTGCAATGCAAACAGTGGAAGCGCCAGCAAGTTGGCGTCAGCGTCGTGCGGGAGATGTACGGCCTGCTCGCTCATCACCAAGCCCACGCAGTAAAGATCGCCTGTATCGGTACCTACACGAAAGATGCGGAGCGCTTTGCCGAAGGCAAGCCGATTGAGTTGATTGGCGGCGAGCAGTTGCTGGAAATGATAGGAGCAGTGCAACAACAAGCCACAGCGCAACCGACCGTCACATCCGCGCGGATTGAGCCTGTCTTTGCTTCACCTGACTCCACTGGCTCCGCGGCCGTTGCCATCCCAAGCTGCCCGCGCTGCAGCAGCGCGCTTGTGCAGGGAACAAATCGGCGCACCGGCGAGAACTTCTTGGGCTGCATCCAGTTCCCGAAGTGCAGGGGAACTTCGTAACTGAATCTGACCCCGTTTTTTCTGTGAGTGCGGAGAATTCCGGCATGAACCGGCGAAACTGGGCAAGTGTTTCCGCGAAGATCACCTCAAAGCTCAGCACCTCTATGAGGTCTGGAGCTTGAAGTTTTGGGTTCAATGCCACGATCCCGCCTTTCTGCATCGATCGACAGGCGACCGCTGACCAAATCGCCTACGTAGTTCTCGTAGTGTTGGTAGTAGCGAGTATCAACTTCCATGTGGACATGAATTGCCTGTGTTGCCTGTTTGCCCTGAACCCCCAACGCCTGCCCATACTCGACTCGATCGCCAGCCTGAACGTGGATCGGGGACATGTGCCGGACACGCAGGATTACGTCGCCACCTTCCCGATCCAGCACATCGACCAAACCCTGACGCGCATCGACAGTACCCACCACACCAGCAACGGGCGACGGGACATCCAAAGCCCTTGAAGCAGGCCCGGGGGACTGCCTGGAGTCTTCAAGGAGGAAGTCCTTCTTTAGCAAAACCTGATCAGGACGAAGGCCATGCGTTTGTCCTGGCTCGGCTACCTCGATTTCTTGGAATTCGCCACCGATCAGCCCCAGCGTTCGACCTCTTTGTCCACCGACAGCGCTACCGTTTTGCAGATTGGCGCCGCGGTTACCGTAAGGATGATGGGTGACCAGATCGTCGAAGTTCTCCACAATCTCGTTGTGGTATTCCTTTTTCTGGTCCCATTCGAGCTGCATGAGTCGATAGGGGATTTGGGGCGTTGCTTCCTGTGCAGCCATGTACCAACTCCTTATCAGTCTCTCAGGTTGATCGCGCGCGTCATGCGCCAACAGCCTTTGCTACGTTTGAACAGGTACGAATCCACTTCATATTCCATGCCGAAAGAGACGGTGTACCCCCCACCCACGCCGGCCTCAATCTTAAAGGGGAATCCGGCGTCGCCTTCCGGCTGCGGATTTGCTTCGCCAGGATCGATGTGATCGAAGACTTTGGCATTCCTGAAATAGCGATATGAGAATAGCTCAAAGCGGGAGGAACCTTTTATTTTCGAGATGTGCGTAAGAGGGGACGAATCAGTCATGTCCTCCACCGTATACGTTGGCACCTCATATTCCAGCGGGTCATCCGTAAAGCGGAGACGCACACTGTCATCTGAAGAATCGGCATAGCGCTCAAGGAACGTTGCGAAATCTTTGGAGGGACAATCAACAGCGACAGATTGCTCGTTATGGCGAGTCTGCTCGCGCTGCGACGCAACCGCCTTGGCGGGCGAAGTGCATCCCGCCATACAAAGACAAAGCACCGCAGCAAAGGCGCTATATGGATTCAAGTGACAGGCACGCATGCTCATCATTCTTCCTTTATTCATGGCCGTGGCATCTGAAAGACTCATCTCGGCAGCTGCTTCAAGACCACCTCAGCTTACCCATAGCTCAAGCCGTTTGGTGATCTTCCATCCTTTCTCGGTGCGCGCGAGCAGATAGAGCATGCCGGTGCCACACCGTCCATGACAACGCTGTTCGGCATATACGAGCGCATGGGATCCATCGACAGGGACTGGCACACTGAGTTGTAGATAGCCGGCCGTTCCTGGGTAGGCTTTATAGAACGCAGGCCAATTGATGTCCGTCAGCACTGCGTTGACATGATCGGTGGATGCCACGTGGACATAGATGCTTTCGGGCAGCCGTACCTGCACCGGAACCGAATTTGCCAGCAATAGGGCCCGTCGCGCCTGTGCTGATACGAACGCGTGTGCAGTCGTGGAGGAAAGTAAGTTTTGATCCAGATTCGAGGCGCACACTTGCCCCGCTGTATCGGCGGCGCAAGTTTGGGTAGATCGATCGAGCAGCACCACCGGTTTACGCTTTGCACGTGCGAGGGGCTCGTCAGACTCTGAGGCAGGAGAATAGACGGGATACCGCTGGTCAGCGACTGCTGCCCAGATCAGGATCACGTCCTGCTTCGATAGAGCTGCAGGCGGCGACGGTGGTGCTGGTTGTTCGGCAGATCGTGCAATGGAGGAAGTGATCGGCTTTGCCAACAGCACGATGGCGAGCAACGGCGCAAAAAGTAAACAAACACGCAGGATGCGAGGCCAGCTTATCCGCCTTGGCGACAGGCCGGCTGATGGCGATGAATGCGCAGCGTGAGTGTCGTTGAAGGAATACTCCTTTGACATTTTTGTACTGTTCCGACTCATGTGGCGGTAGTTGAGAGGTTCAACGGTTGTTCTTCGTCGGGGCTTGGTCGCAACAGGATGTCTTTGCAACGGCTTTGCGAACGTCACCGTGCTCGCGATGGCACCGCTAGCTTCCGCTCGCCCCTGAAGGGTTGGCAAGTCAGATCGGGTTTGACCCGTCATCAGACCGGGCGGAGCGTCGTTGCCAATGACGCATCCGAGACGGCGGCGGTTCTCCCCTTGGAGCATTCCTGGCTCTTGACCCGCCGTACATCCCCCACCCGCCATCCTCGCTCCAGACTCAACTGGAGAACACACGATGATGAAGTGGATGGGTACCGCGCTGGCCGCGGCACTGCTGGTGAGCGGTTGCGCCAAGGAGGAGGGCGAGAAGTTCGTCGGCCACTGGGTCAACGTGCAGACGCAGGAAGAGACGATGGACATCGAGCGCAATGGCGAGACCTTCATGGTCCGCAGCACCACGCCGAAGTTCTTCAGCCGCAAGCCCAAGACCGAGAGCTACCCGGCGGTCTACAAGGACGGCGCGCTGCAGGTCACCAACGATGGCGAGACGGTGAACTTCGCCATCGATGCGACCAACGGCCACCTCAACACTGGTGGCGAGCAGTACCAGCGCGTGCCGGCCAAGTAAGCCCGCCGCTGTCGCCAGCGCCCGCGTGCAGACCTTGCCGGTCGCACGCGGGCGTTTGCGTTTGTGGCCTAGCCGGCCACGCCGAAGGGCTACTGGTGCACGCTGCCTCGCGCAGACGCCGAGCCGGACACACCGCCCGTCGCCCGGCCTTACGCTGCCGCTGCCATTCCACCCCGCGCAAGCCGTACAGTGCGCAGGCACGCCAGGGTCATGGCGCTGCCCGACCGATCAATCCAGCAACTACGAGGGTGTCATGAGCAAGGGGATGGACCAGAAGAAGAGCCAGAAGAAAGAGCCGACCAAGACGCTGAAGGAAAAGCGCGCGGCCAAGCAGGAAAAGAAGGGCAAGTAAGCCGCCCGGCCTGCCAGACGGCAGACGAGGTCAGGCGCAGGCCTGGCCTCGCGGTGTGACGCCGTGCCAACCTCAATGACCCCCCAGGCGTAATGGGTGCTCAGGGTTCTCACGGATGAAGCGATCGACCTCCGACAGCTTGGCTGGGAGAGCAACGCACGGGTGGCTGCGGTAACTGAAGAACCGAAAGCCAGCGCGATACAACCGCTCGACCTTGCGCCATTGCGCCTGGTTGCGGGCCGGGGGTGCCTTGAACGAACGCCCCATCACGCACAGCGCGTTACCGCAGCCAGGACAGGGGGCCACCTGCTCGCGCGGAGCGATCTTGAAACTTCTGCGGCAACCGAAGCAGGCGTGCGCTAGCCGATAGGCGGCGCCGGTGACGGGCGCCTTGGCCACACGCGGCTGACGAGCACCGACGGCATAACGCAATGCGGTGCGATGGGCTTTGTCGGTGGAACTCATTGACGTGCCTCCGGGCCGACCACGGCTGGCTGACGCTGCACGACATACCAAGTACTGCCATCGCATGACGCGGTGCCGGCCCGATGCGTGGCGGGCAGGATCGCTGCGACCTCGGCAGGCAGAGCCAGTTGCCAATCCAGGTTGGGAAAGGCGGCCGGGAAGCTCGTGCCATTCGGATTGGCAGAGTGCGCGTAGATGCCCGTATCCATCGTGTCCTCACTGAGGTCTGCCCACAGTTGCACCGCTGCCCCACGTTGCGCCAGACGTGCTTCCAGGTAGCACAACACGCGCACTGCAACCGCGTTGACCATCTGCCGATGCTCAACACAGGAGTGGCCGCGGCCATTCCAGTCCACATGCGTATGCCACAGGTCGAACCAGCTTTCCGGGTCCAACCGGTCAACCGCTGCACGCGCCTTGGCTTCTGCCCGCACCCAATAGCGCTCCATGCGTTTGCGGCGACGTCGGTCCATCGGTGCGGTCCTGTTTCGGGAGTTGACTCATGCTTCCAACGGCCAGGCGTTGTCGCAAGCAACGCTGCATGCTGCCATGCCGAGCAGCGGCACAGCCAGATCAGATGACGGTCTTGAATTGCCTGCTCAATGCGGCGTGCTGGAAGAAGCCCGGATCAAGCCGCCAACCGCTTGATCCGCGATGGCAGGTCACCCAGCGCGCGGTGTGCTTGTTCGAGCTCGTAATCGGCTTGCAGGCCCAGCCAGAACCGCTCGGTCGTGCCCAGCGCTGCGGCCAGGCGCACGGTGGTGTCGGCGGTGATACCGCGCTTGCCCAGCACGATCTCGTTGATGCGACGCGGCGGTACATCGGTAGCCCGCGCCAGTGCGTTCTGGCTAATGCCCATCGGCTCGAGGAACTCCTCAAGCAGGATTTCGCCAGGGTGGATGTTGGGCAGGACTGTCATGGACAGATGCCTCGTGCTCAGTGGTAATCGACAATGCCGGGACTGGGTTTATGCATCTCCGGCCTTCTTGCCAGCTGCGCCACTGCCCCGCGCACGTGCCATCTTCTTCAACTCTCGCGTAGCGGCGTCGAAATCGCGCTCGACCGCTGAGGGCTCGGCCAGCTTCTGCTGCTTGTGGCGTGCGAATTCAGCCTTACCAAATTCCAGCGCCTGCTCACGGCTGACCCGGCCCGCGTGGGTGAGCACCTCTCGGTCGCTTAGCCGCAAAAAGTCGTCAAGCTTGGCGATCCAGTCGGCCATGGTCATGGGCTTGCGGTTCAGCGCCTGAAGCTCCGCAAATTCCAGATAGGCAGTGACGATGCGATTCAGTACGTCCAGCTCGTCAGGATTTAGATAGCTTTTGGCGACCGTGGCGTCGGACGCACGCGGCGTAGCGCTAACCCAGTTGGTCATCCCGCTATGCGGCTTGCCTGCGTCGGCGCGCTCCATGATCAGCTCGGCGGCAGTGTGTCCGTGCGCAACCCAATGCATCTTGTTCTGCACCGTAGCGAAAAAGCGCTGGCTGGCCTCGGCCGAGGCATCTTAGTCGACGCTGGTGGCGTAGATCTCCAGCACCTTGCGCCAGAACATCTTCTCCGAGGAGCGGATGTCGCGAATCTTGCCGAGCAGGTCTTCAAAGTAGCCGTCATCAGGGCCACGCTTGAGGCGTTCGTCATCGATGGCGAAGCCTTTGACCAGATACTCGGTAAGCCGGGCGGTGGCCCATTGCCGGAACTGCGTACCGCGCGGGGAGCGAACGCGGTAGCCGACGGCCAGGATGGCGTCCAGACTGTAGTGTCTAAGCTACCGGCGAACCTGCCGTTCTCCCTCCTGGCGAACTTGTAAGTAATCCTTACAGGTTGCTGCTTCCTCTAGCTCAGACTCCTCAAAGATCGCTTTAAGGTGCTGAGTGATGTTTTGTGGACTCGTCTGGTAAAGCTCTGCAATCTGCGCCTGGGTCAACCAAACCGAATCGCCTTCCAGACGCACTTGGACGCGCGTTTGCGCATCGTCGGTGCGGTACAGGATCAGCTCAGAGGCAGGGGCATCCTTGTCATCAGTGTTCATGCGATCTCCAAGCGCGTGATGTCATCAGAATAACGAACCCTGCATTGGCGCAAGCGGCGCTGTAGCCATCTTGAGTGCAACTTCAGTGACAGGTACCGCCTGCTGCTGCGCACCCAACCGCCACGCCAGGCCCGAGATGCGCGCGGCGTGCCGGGCCAGTGCGCTGCGGATGACCGCTTCGCTGCCGGCCAGGTGCAGGGCGCGGCGGGCGCGGGTGATGCCGGTGTAGAGCAGTTCGCGGCTGAGCACGCGGGCGTCGCGGGTGGGCAGTTGCAGCCAGACGGTGTCGAATTCGCTGCCCTGGGCCTTGTGCACGGTCATGGCGAAGGCGCTTTCGTGCGCGGGTAGCGCGGCGGGGTGGAAGCCGCGCACCTGGCCGTCGCCGTCGCCTTCGAACCAGGCGACCAACGGGCCTTGGGCACGGCTGGCGGTGCCGCCGGGCTGGCCTGGCCCTGACGAGGGGCCTTCGTCGCTGCGCCCCGAAGAGGGACTCGCGTCGCTTCGCAGGCAGATGCCGACGTCGCCGTTGAACAGGCCGTGGCGGTAGCTGTTTTCGGTGATCAGCAGCAGGCGGCCCTGGAACCAGGGCGAGGCGGCGCCGAGGCGGCGCGCGCCGGAGCCGGTTTCGGCCAGCAGTTGTTCGATACGGGCGTTGAGGCCGCGTGCGCCCTGCGGGCCGGCGCGCACGGCGGTGAGCAGGCGCAGGCGCGCGGCATCGCGCAGAGCGGCGGCCGGGTCTTGCGCGTCGGCCAGTGCGCGCCAGTGCGCGAGCAATGCGTCGCGGCCCAGGGTGAGCGGGTCTTCGCCGTCTTCGTGGAAGTGCACGCCGGCCAGCTCGCCGCTGCGCAGCAGGGCCAGGGCGGTGTCGGCGTCGCCGGCGCGCACGGCGTCGGCCAACGGGGCCAGTGCAAAGTCGTCCGCCTGCCGGTAGCCGCGCAGCAGGTGCACGCGGTGGCCGGCCAGGCCGCCACCCTGGCTGGCGGCGGGCGTGGTGTCGCCGGGCGGGTTGCCGAGCAGCGCTTGCAGCGCCTGTGCGTCCTGCGGCTGCAGGGCATCGCCGGGGCCGGCGGCCTGCAGGATGGCGGCGAGCACGTCGCCGGCTTCCACCGAGGGCAGCTGGTCGGCGTCGCCGAGCAGGATCAGCTGGGTGCCATCGGCCACGGCTTCGACCAGCTTGCACATCAGCGGCAGGTCGACCATGGAGGCTTCGTCTACGACGATCAGGTCCAACGGCAGCGGGTTGTCGGCGTTGTGGCGGAAGTGCGGGGAATCCGGGATGACGCCGAGCAGGCGATGCAGAGTGCTGGCGCCATTGGGCAGCGCATCGGCCAGGGCCGGGTCGATGCCGCCAGCGATGGCGCGCGTGACCGCAAGGCGCAGGCTTTCGGACATGCGCTCGGCGGCACGACCGGTGGGCGCGGCCAGGGCGATGCGCGGGGCCGGGGTGTTGGAGGCGTGTGCCTGGGCGATGCGCAGCAGCAACAGGCGGGCGATGGTGGTGGTCTTACCGGTGCCGGGGCCGCCGGTGACCAGCAGCAGGGTGCGGCGCAGCGCCAGCGCGGCGGCCTGAGCCTGGCTGTCTGGGTGGTGGGATGGAGCCGGTGGGGCCGCACCTTCCTGGTCGACGGATGGCTCGGGCAGGCGCGTGCCCTCACCCGCCCTTCGGGCACCCTCTCCCATGTGGAGAGAGGAAGCCTGGGGGAATAGCTGTGCGAACAGCGGGGCCAGCGTGGCGGCGTCGAAGGGGGGCGGCGACTGGGCGGCGATGCGTTGCAGGCCAAGCGCCAGGCGGCGCTCGTACTCGCGGTAGCGGCGCAGGTAGAGCAGGCCGTGTTCCAGCACCAGCGGGCAGTCGGCGGCGGCGGGATCTTGCGGATTGGGTTGGTCGACCCAGCGCGAGGCGGCCAGGGTGCGTTGCCAATCGCCTGGGTCCGGGAGTGCGGGCGCTGGGCCCTCGCGCGCGTCCAGCAGCATGCCGGCGCGGGCGGGGTCCAGCCCTGCGTGGCCGCTGGTGACGGCCAGCGAGGCGAGTGCGGCGCCGGCCAACACCTGGGGGTCGGTGTCGGGGGCCAAGCGTTGCAGGCTCTGGGCGAAGGCCAGATCCAGCGGGCGCAGGGCGTCGGCCTTGATCAGGGCGTTGAAGAGGGTTGGGTGGTTCATGCGGTGGACGCCTCCCGGGCGCAGGCGCCCTCACCCCACCCTCCGCTACGCGCCCCGGCCCGCGCGGCGTGGCGCAGACACTGCCAGGCACGCGCACCGGTGTGCGCAAGCGGGGTCTGCCCGCCCCGAGGGGAGCCGGGCGTGCGCACAGCGCTGATCGGGCGTGCGGTCTGTTGGGTCATGGCTTGGATGCTTCGGCGGCGGACGTACCCTCACCCCAACCCCCGCTCCGCGCCCCAGCCCGCGCCAGCGGCGCGGGCGCTCCAAGGCACGCGCGCCAGTGGCGCGCAACCAGTGCTTTATCGCCCCGGGGAGAGCGGGGCTTTGGTGCGTCAGCGGTAAGGAGCTGTGCGCTAGCGGGCATCGGGCGTGCCTGGGTTGCTGGATGTCGGCTCCGGGGCGCTGCCGGCGAACAGGGCGTCCAGGGCTTGGACCAGCGCCGGGTCGAAGCGCCAGGCGTGGATGCCGGGCGCGGGCGTGGCGCGGTTGACGGCGTCGGAGTCGAAACCCGAATCGGAGATGGAGCTGGCGCCATTGACGGGGTCGGAATCGGAGGCGGCGCTGGCGCCATTGACGGAGCCGGAGCCGGAGTCGAAACCGGAGTCAGAACCGGAACCGGGGATGGAGCTGGAGTCGGATGCGGGGTTGCGGGTGGCGTCCAGGCCGCGGCAGAACAGGTAGCGCACGCCGCCGAAGTCGCGGGCGTAGTCGTAGCCATCGCCCAGGCGGAAACGCAGCCAGCGGTGCAAGGCGACGGTGTAGATCAGCGCCTGCAATTCGTACTCGCTGTGCGCCATGGCGCGGGCCAGGGCGTCGGCGTCGTAGCTGGGCAGGCGGTTGGACTTGTAGTCGAGCACGTACCAGCGCCCGTCCACGGTGTAGGTGAGGTCGATCAGGCCGGTCATCAGGCCTTCCAGCCGCTGGCGTGCGCCGAAGGCCTGGCGGTCGCTCACCACGCCAAACCGGTGCAGCAACGCGAGCAGCGCATCGACGCGGGTGGGCCGCATGGCGAAGTGGAATTCCATCTCGTTGCGGCGCTGCGGCGCGGGCACGGCGGCCAGGGTGGTGCCTTCGGGCAGGGCCACGGTGAGGGTGTGGCCGATCAGCGCGGTGAGCATGGCCAGGCCGTCGTCCCATTCTTTCTCGACGTAGCCGCCGCGCTGCAGCGCCTCGAGGATGGCGGCGGCCTGGCCCTCGGGTGCGGGCAGGCCGGGGCGCCAGGCCTGCCACGCAGCGAAGTCGCAACGCTCGAACACGTCGTGCATCACCACGCCGAAGCGGTTGCCGGCAAAGCGCGGGTCGAAGGCGTCGACCTCGGCGGCCACCGCAACGGCCTCGCTGCCGGACGGCTCGTCGCTGCCGCCACTGCCGACCACCGTGGCGCTGGCCATCGGGTCGGTGGCGGCGCCGGCATCGGCATTGGCCAGCTGGGTGAAGCTGTAGACCCACCAGTCCGGGGCGATATGCCGCTGTGGCGCGCGCGCGGGCGGCACCTGCGCCTCGACCGGCGGCGGCAGGCGCGGCAGGTTGGTGGGCGGCGTGGACATATCGACCACCACTGCGCCCTCGCCGGCCGTGCCCTGCAGTGCGTCCAGCGCGCGCAGCATGCCGGACAGTGCGGTGCGCTCGTGCTGGTGGAACGGGCCGCTGGCGATCCACAGCGCGTGCTCGGCACGGGTCAGGCCGACGTAGAGCAGGCGTGCGTCTTCGGCGCGTTGTTCCTGCTTCCAGGCCGCTTCGGCGGCGCTCCAGGTCGGGTCGTCTTTATCAGTCTTCCAGTGCAGCTGGCGGCCGAGCTCGGGCGCATGCACCACGCAATGGCGGCCGGCGCCCTTGTCGCTGCGGCCGATGCCGATGTACGGCAGGAACACCAGCGGATATTCCAGGCCCTTGCTCTTGTGCAGGGTGACGATCTGCACGCGGCGCGCGTCCGACTCCAGCCGCAGCTGCTGGGCTTCGTCGTTGTCGTCGGCATTGGCGATGCGGCGCGACAGCCAATCGACCAGGCCGTGCGGGCCGAGTGCGCGGGCGTCGGCCTCCTGCAACAGTTCGGCCAGCTGCAGGTAGTTGGTGAGGCGGCGCTCGCCATCGACCAGGGCGAGCAGGCGTTGCCCGTGCGCGGCGCCCAGGTCGCCGATCAGGGCAAGCGGGCCGCCGCGTTGCCAGCGCTCGCGCCAGTCCAGCGCCTGCTGCTGCCAGCGGCGGTGACGCTCGCCGTCGTGTGCGAGCGCGGCGATGGCGGCGGCGTCCGCGCCGATCAGCACGGTGGCCAGCGCGGCGCGCAGGCGGCTGTCGTCGCCCGGGTCGAGCAAGGCCTGCAACAGGGCCAGCAGCTCCAGCGCTTCGTCGGTGGCGAACAGGCTCTGCTTGCCAGCCGCCACGGCGGGGATGCCCACCGCGCCCAGCGCCTGCTGCATGCGCGTGGCCTCGCCGTGGCTGCGCACCAGCACGGCGATATCGCCGGCCTGCACCAGGCGGCCATTGACGGTGGCGGTGCCATCGCGGCCGCCGGCCAGCCAGCCGCGAATCGCCGCCACGCAGGCGGCGGTGGCCAGCTCGCGGGCGCGGTTGGCGCTCCAGGGTTTGGGCTTTCCTGCTTGCTTGGTTTTTGCCGCTGCCGCGGCAGGTGGCGGCGGCGGGTCCGGGGCGCGCCACAGCGTCAGCGCCGGGGCGGGGCCGCCATCGCGTTGCAGGTCGGCATCCACCCGCTTGGTGCCGGGCCGCACCGGGTGGAAGGCGATGCCATCGGTGAGGAAGGCGTCGGTGTAGCCGGCCTGCGCGTACAGCGCGTCGATGGCCGCCAGCACGCCGGGGCGCGAGCGGAAGTTGTGGCTCAGCGGCGGGGCGAGTTCAGCAGTGACGGCGGCGGCCAGATAGGTGCGCACGTCGCCGCCACGGAAGCCGTAGATGGCCTGCTTGGGGTCGCCGATCAGAAACAGCGCCGGCTCCAGGCCGGTGGCGCGTGCGAGCGCGCCTTCGCCGAACACGTTGGAGAAGATCGCCCACTGGCGGTCGTCGGTGTCCTGGAATTCGTCCACCAGCGCGATGGCGTATTGCGCGCGCAGCCGCGTGACCAGCGCCTGCGCCTGCGCGCCTTCCAGCGCGTGCGCGACGCCATCGACCAGGTCGTCGTAGGTCTGCACGCGGCGCTGGCGCTTGAGCAATGCCAGCCGCGCAATGGCGTCCTCGCGCAGGGCGTGCAGCAGGCAGATGCGGCGACGGCTGCGCCATGCTTCGACACCGGCCAGCGCGGTGAGATAGCCGTCGATCTCGTGGCTCAGCGGCGAGGCCGGGGTGCGATCGACGAACTTCTTGTTGGTGCCGGCGGCCAGTTCCGCGGCGGTGAGTTTGATCAGCTTGGCGTGCGGCGTTGCGTGCATCGATGGTGCGGCGGCGAAGCTGTCGAACCAGTGCCACAACGCTGTTAGCCACTCGGGCTTGTAGCTGACCTTGCTCAGGATGCCGCCGTCGATGGCGGCCATGATGGTGTCGAAAAACGCGCTGCCGTGCGCCTGGAATGCCGCGGCCAGTGCAGTACTGGCGTCCTGCACCGCTTGCAGCAGCGCAGCGGAATCGTCGTTTGTCGTGGCGGCGGCCGGCAGCAGCGTTGGATGGCGCACCAAGGCGCGCAGATCGCTGGCCAATGCATCGGGGCCGCCCGACCACAGCGCGATCAGGTCTTCGGCCATTGCCGCATCGGCGGCGCGCTGGCGCCATAGATCGGCGGCGACTTCGCCGAGCAGTTCGCGGTCGTTTGCGAGCAGTTCCGGTGCGGCGAAAGCCTGGCCGCTTTCCAGCGCATGCTCGCGCAGCACGCGCGCGCAGAAGCCGTGGATGGTGAACACGGCGGCCAGGTCGATTTCTTCCACCGCCTGTTGCAGGCGGCGGCGCAGGGCGGCGGGTGTTTCGGTGCCGGTGGCCAGGTGGGTGGCGAGGATGGCGCGCGTAAGCAGCACATCGGGCGCGTCCTGTAGGAGCGGACCTGGACGCGACGGGTCGTCGGCGAGGTCGGTCGCGGCCTGGGCCGCTTCTACGGGGGCGGTGGGTGTTTCGGTGCCAGGGGCCAGGTGCGTGGCGACAAAGGCGTCGGGCGCGTCCTGTAGGAGCGGCCCTGGCCGCGACGGGTCGTCGGCGAGGTCAGTCGCGGCCGGGGCCGCTCCTACGGGGGCGGTGGGTGTTTCGGTGCCAGGGGCCAGGTGCGTGGCGACAAAGGCGTCGGGCGCGTCCTGTAGGAGCGGACCTGGCCGCGACGGGTCGTCGGTGAGGTCGGTCGCGGCCGGGGCCGCTCCTACGGGGGCGGTGGGTGTTTCGGTGTCAGTGGCCAGGTGCGTGGCGACAAAGGCGTCGGGCGCTTCGTGTAGGAGCGGACCTGGCCGCGACGGGTCGTCGGCGAAGTCAGTCGCGGCCGGGGCCGCTCCTACGGGGGCGTCGGGGACTAGCGTCGCGGCCAGCACCAGGCGCTCGCGGATGCGGCGGCGCAGTTCCTGGGTGGCGGCCTCGGTGAAGGTGACGGCGAGGATCTGGCCGATGCGCAGGCCACGCTCGACCACCAGCCGGGTGAACAGCGTGGCCAGGGTGAAGGTCTTGCCGGTGCCGGCGCTGGCCTCGATCAGGCGTACGCCATGCAGCGGCAGCTGCAGATACGGGTCGGTGACCGGGCTGGCGCTCATTCGGCCTCTTCCTGCGCGCCATGCCAGTGGCGCCAGCTCTCGATCAGACGCTCCGGATCCAGCGTGGCATCGGCGTTGCCGCGCCCGAGCAGGTCGTACACGCGATGGCTGGTGATGGCGAAATCGGCAAAGCGCTGCGCGTCGGCGAACGGGTCGCGGCCGCGGTTGACCAGGCGCAGTTCCGGGCTGTGCGATTCGCTCCAGCCGAAGCTGGACTGCCACTGCCCGGCGGCGTCCTTGATGGCCTTGTCCAGGTCGTCGCTGCGCGCGGCCTGGTGGTATTTCCAGCTGCTGTAGGGCGCGAACGCCAGCGGCGTCTGCAAGCCCTGCCGGTATACCTGCAGCAGCGCAGCCAACGCGCCCTGCGCCTGGGTCTGCGACAGCGGTTCGGCATCGATGGGATGCGGGCCTAAACCGTCTTCGTCTTCGAAGAAGCGCACATACGGCGCGTGCTCGCCGGCGGCGCGCAGCAGGAGCCATTCCAGGCCGTGGCGGATCGCGCTGCGGCCGCTGAGCGCGCCGACCTGCACCCGCCCCACCCCGCTCGCATACCAGCCGGGCACACGGCCGTGCACCTCGGTCTGGCCGATCTGCACCTGCAACCGGCGCGACTGCGCCGGCGCCTCGCCGCGCCAGTGCCGGAATGCCTCGGCATACGGGCGCAGTTGCGCCACCCGCTCATCGAGCTGGCGTCGCCCCAGCGGCCCGGACGGCAGCAACGCGCGCGCGCGCAGACGCTCGTAGAGCCGCTCGGTGTCGCCGGCCAGCGCGGCGTCGAACACATGCTGCTGCAGGCCGTATTGCTCCAGCCCGCGCGTGGGCGCGAGCAGCGGCTCCAGATCGCTGTCTTCGCCGGCCGGATCCGGCAGGCGCATTCCCAGGCGGTGGCGCAGGAACTGCCCGGCCGGGTCGGCGAACAGGCGGCGCAGTTCGTCGATCGACACATTCGTCGGCACTGCGATGTCATCGGCCGGCAACGCACCGGCCACCCAGGGCGCCAGCGGCTGGCGCTGGCCGGTAAGGCTGTCCACCGCAGGGCGCCACTGCCGGCGATAGCTGAAACGGCGCGGGTCGGCGCCGTGATCGCCCGGCGCACCGAAGGCGGCGGCGGCAAACGGCTGCAACGGGTGGTGCACCACCAGCGTGTCGATTGCCGCCGGGTCGGCGTGGTACTGCGCGGCGCTGCCCAGCAACTCGCTGACCAGCACCGACGGTTCGCGCGCGCTGCCGTCGCGCGCATCGGCGCCGAGATAGCTCAGGTAGAACACTTCCTGCGCGGAGGCGAACAACTGCAGGAACAGGAACCTGTCGTCCTCGCGGGTTGAACGGTCGCCGTGCCGGCGACGCTCGGTGCCCAATTCCGCGGTGAGGCGATTGAGCCCGGCGGCCGGGTCGCGGCGCGGGAAGTCGCCATCGTTCATGCCGAGCAGGCAGATCACGCGGAACGGCAGCAAGCGCATCGGCACCATGCGGCCGAAACTGATGCCGCCGGTGAGCAGCGGCGCGCGCGTGTCCGACTCGCCCAGCACTGCAGCAAAATGCGCGCGCACCACTTCGGCCGGCACGCTGCCTGCGTACTCGGCGCGCACCGCATCGCGGGCGAACTGGTCGATCAAGCTACGCAAGCGGTCCAGCGCGCGCTGCGCACGCGGTGCCGAAGGCGCTTTTGGCATCAGCGCCTCCAGCAGGCCGAGCAGCCGCTCGCGCCACTCGACCGGCGTCATCGCCTCGGCCAACACGGATTGGTGGCGTTCGAGCACGCGCAGCAGCTTCAACAAGATATCCAGTGCGGCCAGCGCGCTGCCTTCCAGCTGCGGCCATGGCGCCACACCCTCGATATCGTCGTCGGTGCCGCTGGCATGGCCGAGCAGCAGCCGGTCCAGCGCGAAGCGCCAGGTGTAGGCGTCGTCGCTCGGTGCCTGATGCTGGCGCCGGTGCGCCGCATCCAGCCCCCAGCGCGCGCCGGCCGCATGCAGCCAGCCGCGCAGACGTTCCAGCCCGGCTTCGTCCAGGCCGGCGGCCTCGGCGATCGGCGCACTGGCGAGCAGGTCGAGGATCTCGTGCAGGCCGAAGCGTGCGATCGGCAGGCCGAGCAAGCTCAGGAACACTTCGGCCAGCGGCTCGCTGGCCAACGGGCTGGCGTCGGCCAGCGCGTACGGCAAGGCATCGTCGTTGCCGTGGCTGCCGAACACCGCATCCAGATACGGCACGTACGGGTCGATATTTGGCGACAGCACCGCGATCTCGCGCGGCTGCAGCGGCGGGTCGAAGCGCGCATCGTCGAGCAAGGCGCGCAGCTGGTCGTGCAGCACCTGCAGCTCGCGCAGACGGGTGTGGCAGGCGTGCACCTGCAGGCTGGGGTCGTGCAGATTCACCGCCGGCAACGCGGCAGGCACGCTGGGCGCGCGGCGATGGAACAGGTCGCTCTGCATGCGCCGCAGCAGGCTGTCGCCCAGGCCGCCGTCGGCCAGTGCGCGGCGGCCAGACTCCAATGGGTCGGCGTAGGCGGCGATCTCGGCCAGCGGGTGCACCACCTCGTAGTCGCCGACCAATGCCATGAAGTCACGCCCGGCCGCGCCCCAGGCCTGCAGCAGCGGGTTTTCCTGCACCTGCTCGGCAAACAGCTGCACCGCACCGTCTTCGCGACGGCGCTGCCACAGGGTTTGCAGGTCGCCCCAGTAACCTTGCGTGGGCGTGGGCAGGTAGAAATGCAGCGTGCCCACGCGCGCCTGCGTGGCCAGCACGCGCAGCACGTCGGGCGAAATATTCAAGATGGCGAAGGCGAACAGGCGCCCGGGCAAGCCCTGCGGCAGCGGGCCGTCCGGGCGTGCGTAGCGATCCAGATACTGGCCGATGCGGCGCGCGCGGTATTGCCGGCCGGCGGCGATGCTGCGCCACAGCCGCGCCTGCGGATCATCAGGGTCGGCGCCGCCTTCCCAGCGCAGCAACCAGTCGCGTCGCCAGGCCTGGTACTTCTCGAACACATTGCCCAGCTCGCCGGCCAGCGCCCAGGGCTTGAGCGCATCGCCATCGGACAGATAACCGGCCAGGGGCGCCAACGCCGCGTCGCTGCCCAGATCGGCCTGCAAGGCGGTGTAGAGGCGCCACTGCGTGGTCGCCATGTCCAGGTCGTCGTCGGCCGGGCCAAGATTGCATTCCAGCGCGCGCGCGACGAACTCGCCGGGGGTGAGGAATTCCAGATTGGCCGCCACGCCGTGCTCGGCCGCCAGCGTGGACTGCAGCCAGCGCCGCATCGCCACCTGCGGGATCAGCACCACCTCCGGCTGCAGCAACGGCTGCTCCGGCACCGGCCGGCGCAGCTCCTGTGCGAGCAAGGCAGCCAGCGTATCCAGCGCATTTGAGGGATAGAGGCGGAAATCGGGCGCGGAAGTGGCGTGCATGCGTGTGCGCATTGTGCCGGATGCGGCCGTGCTGCGCTGTTGGCCCAGGGCGGCGCGCAGCGAGTGGCGCCGCTGTTCGGGCCGTACTGGAGTGGGCAGGCGCGCGGCCAACCGTGGCGATGACGGCCGACACGCTGGAGCTACTGCACCCGAATGCAGCAGGCACGAGCGAATTGCCGATTGCCTGCGATGCCGTGCGGCCGCGGCGCTCGGCGATATCGCTGCAAGCCGCCGTCGACCAACGCGCCTCCAGGCGCCGGCACCGCCATGCAATACCCCTGCGGCGGCATCACAAAAAGCGATGGGCCGGGGTCTTCGCCCGGCCCATCGCGTTGGCTTGGAGCATGACGCTGGAGACGATCAGTATTTCTTTTCCAGGTTGATCATCCAGGTCTGATCGTTGTTGCTGTCGCCATCGGTGATGCCGCGGTATTCCAGCCGCGTCGACAGGCCCTGCTCGGTCAGCAACGCCGCGCCGATGCCCACCATCAGGCGGTTGCGATCGAACGCGCTCTGGCCCGCGCGGTAGAACGGCCCACCGTTCAGATCGGCGTAGCTCAGCGTGGCATCGCCGCGGCCCTGGAAGTCGCGCTGATATTCCACGCGCAACTGCGGGGTCAGCCGGCCCCAGGCCACTTCGCGGCGCCATTCCAGGCGCAGGCCCAGGTTGCCGGTGGTGGTGGCCACGTCCATGTCGTCATAGCGCAGCGCGAACGGCGCCACGCCATCTTCGACATAGCCATCCAGCGTGGCGCGCGCCAAATCCACACGCGCATACGGGGTGATCTGCAGCTCGCCGCGTTGCAGGTCCGCACCGGTGGACAGCGAGGCGATCCACTGCTTGCCGTCGCGGTTGCCTTCGGCCATCGAGGCGTCGTCGGTGACATAGCGACGCAGGTCGTA
This sequence comes from Xanthomonas sp. F14, assembly GCF_014199865.1. Taxonomy (NCBI): domain Bacteria; kingdom Pseudomonadati; phylum Pseudomonadota; class Gammaproteobacteria; order Lysobacterales; family Lysobacteraceae; genus Xanthomonas; species Xanthomonas sp. F14. The sequence continues at coordinate 56,467 of NZ_JACHOM010000004.1, forward strand.
GGACAGCAGCTGGTAGCCGACCAGGGTGTCGAAGAAGAACGCCTTGCCCGGATGGAAGCTGGCATACAACGCCATGGTGTAGGCGGTTGCCTTGGAGTGGCTGCCGTTCCTGCCCACATCGCTGTCGTCGCGGCCCCAACCCAGGCCCGCACCGATCGCCAACGACTGCGCCACCCGGTAATCGGCGCCCACGCTCAGGCCGTCGGTCTGGAAGTCCACGCCGTTGCTGTTGGACTGCTTGTCCAGGCTGCCCGAGCGGATCGCACCACCCACCCACAGCCCCAGATCGCCCTGGCCCTGCGCAGTGCTGGTGCCGCTGCTGGCCACTGCCGGCGCATCGCGGAAGTCGTTGTCGGCCTCCTGCGTGTCCGGGCTGCACGGCTGCGCACTGATGCCGCGGTCGGCCTGGCGGCAATGCGAGGTCGGCTGGAAGCTCACCGCGTTGCTGAAGGTGCTGCCGCCGCGATGGGTGGCTTCCAGACGGCGCTGGAAGTTGTCGATCTGCGCCCGCGCAAAACGCCGCGTGGACTCGGACTGCGCATCGATCAGGCCACGCACTTCCGCATCCACGCTGGGGTCGCGGCGCGGCGCGATGGTAAACACCACGTTGGCCGGCACCGAGGTGGCGAACGCGTTGGACAAGGTGAACTGCACCGTGGCCTGGCCGACGAAGGCCGGGTTCGGGGTGAAGGTCAGCATGAAGGTGGGCGTCTCGGCCATTGCAGCCGCCGCCGGCGACGGGCCCGATGCACGTGCCGCCGCCGCGGTGGCCAGACCACCAACCTGGGTGATGGTGGCGGTACCGGCCGACGCAGGCAGCACCGCAACCACGGCTGCCGCCACGAACGGCCCGCCGGTGGCATTGCGGGTCAGGTCGACCTGCTGCGCCTCGCCCGGCACTGCCGCCGCAGTCACCGACACCGCAACCGGCCGCGCATTGACCGCGATGGTCACGGTGGCCGCCGCCGAGGTGCCGCCGCTGCCGGTGACCGTGTAGCTCACCACATCGGTGCCGACGAAACCGGCGGCCGGCGTGTAGACCAGCTCCAGCCCGTTGACCACGGCGGTGCCGTTGGTCGGCGCAGCGGCAATGGCGATCGTGGTGATGTTGCCGGTGTCGTTGGCGGTCACCGCCACCGTCACCGCAGCATCGGACATGGTGGCCGCCACATCCGCTACCGCCACCGGCGCCGCATCGCTCACCGTGAAGCTGTAGGCCTGGGTGGCGCTGGCATTGCCGGCATCGGCCACCGCGATGGTGAAGGACGAGGTGCCCTGCGTCGTCGGCGTGCCCGACAGCGTGCCGTCGCTGGTCAGCGTCAGGCCGGCCGGCAACGTGCCGCTGGCAATGCTGTAGCGATAGGGCGCAACGCCGCCGCTGGCCGTCAGCACCTGGTTGTACGCGCTGCCGCGCACCGCCGGTGGCAGGGTCGGTTGCGCCAGCACCAGCGTTGCCGCCGCGATCGTGACCGAGTAGTTCTGGCTGGCCTGCACAGCCGGGCTGGGCGTGCTGTCGGTGGCGGTCAGGGTGAAGTTGAAGGTGCCGGACAAGGTCGGCGTGCCACTGAGCGCGCCGGTCGCTGCATCGACAACCACGCCATTGGGCAATGCGCCCGCAGTCAATGCATAGCGGTAAGGCGCGGTGCCGCCGGTGGCCGGCGTGATCGCCGCGGAGTACGCCTGCCCGGCCGTGCCTGCCGGCAAGGTGCTGGCCGGCAACGCCAGGTTCGGGCCGGCCACCGGCAATGCATAGGCCTGCGTGGCGGTGAAGGTGTTCGCGTCGGTCGCGGTCACGGTGACGTTGAAGCTGCCTTCCACCGTGGCGGTGCCCGACAACGTGCCGTTGCTGGCCAGCGTGATGCCGGCCGGCAGGCTGCCCGCGCTGACTGCATAGGTGTACGGCGCGGTGCCGCCGCTGGCGCTCAGGGTCTGGCTGTAGGCGGTGCCGCGGGTGGCGGCCGGCAGCGTGGTGGGCGCGATCACGACCACAGGTGCCGCGATGGTCAGCGTGTAGCTGCGGCTGGCCTGTGCCGCCGGGCTGGGTGTGCTGTCGGACGCGGTCAGGGTGAAGTTGAACGTGCCCGCCACGGTCGGCGTGCCGCTGAGCGCGCCGGTGGCCGCGTCCACCACCACACCTGCCGGCAGGACACCGCCGGTCAATGCATAGCTGTAAGGCGCCGTGCCGCCGGTGGCCGGCGTGATCGCCGCGGAGTACGCCTGCCCGGCCGTGCCTGCCGGCAAGGTGCTGGCCGGCAACGCCAGGTTCGGGCCGGCCACCGTCAATGCATAGGCCTGCGTGGCGGTGAAGGTGTTCGCGTCGGTCGCGGTCACGGTGACGTTGAAGCTGCCTTCCACCGTGGCGGTACCCGACAACGTGCCGTTGCTGGCCAGCGTGATGCCGGCCGGCAGGCTGCCCGCGCTGACTGCATAGGTGTACGGCGCGGTGCCGCCGCTGGCGCTCAGGGTCTGGCTGTAGGCGGTACCGCGGGTGGCGGTCGGCAGCGTAGTGGGCGCGATCACGACCACAGGTGCCGCGATGGTCAGCGTGTAGCTGCGGCTGGCCTGCGCCGCCGGGCTGGGCGTGCTGTCGGACACGGTCAGGGTGAAGTTGAACGTGCCTGCCACGGTCGGCGTGCCGCTGAGCGCGCCGGTGGCCGCGTCCACCACCACACCCGCCGGCAGGACACCGCCGGTCAATGCATAGCTGTAAGGCGCAGTGCCGCCGGTGGCCGGGGTGATCGCCGCGGAGTACACCTGCCCGGCCGTGCCTGCCGGCAAGGTGCTCGCCGGCAAGACCAGATTCGGGCCAGCCACGGTCAGGGTGTAGGCCTGGTTGCCGGTGAAGCTGCCCGCATCGGTCGCGGTCACGGTGACGTTGAAGCTGCCTTCCACCGTGGCGGTACCCGACAGCGTGCCGTTGCTGGCCAGGGTGATGCCTGCCGGCAACGTGCCACTGGCGAGCGCGTAGGTATACGGCGCGGTGCCGCCGCTGGCGCTCAACGTCTGGCTGTAGGCGGTGCCGCGGGTGGCGGCCGGCAGCGCGGACGGCGCGACCACGATCGGCGGCGCAGCGATGGTCAAGGTGTAGCTACGTGTGGCCTGCGACGGCGTGCCTGTGGTGCTGTCGGTGGCGGTTACGCTGAAGCTGAAGCTGCCCACGCTGCTGGGGGTGCCGGTCAGGGCACCGCTGCTGCCGTCGAGCGTGATGCCCGCCGGCAAGGCACCGGCGGTGACGGCGTAGGTGTACGGCGCAACGCCGCCGGTCGCCGGATTGAGCGCACTCGAATAGGCCTGGCCGGCGGTGCCGGCCGGCAGGCTGGTCGCCGGGAAGGTGGTCGTGGCCACGGCCACGGTCAGCGTGTAAGCACGGGCGCCGCTGGTGGGGCTGCCGCCGCTGTCGGTGGCGGTCGCGGTGAAGTTGAAGCCGCCGCTGGCGGTGGGCGTGCCGGACAGCACGCCGCCAGCGCTCAGGCTCAACCCGGCCGGCAACGCACCGGCCGTGATGGCGAAAGTGTGCGGCGCGGTGCCGCCGCTGGCGCTCAGGGTCTGGCTATAGGCGCTGCCCGCGGTCGCCGCCGGCAGCGATGCCGGCCCGACCACCACCACCACATCGTCGTTGACGATGGTGCCGGTACCAGTGGCGCGGGCGATGCTCGCGTTGCTGGCGCCGGACAGGCCGACGCTGAAGGTCTCGTTGGGTTCGACCGCGGTGTCGCCATTGACGGTGATCGCCACGCCCTGCGCGGTAACTCCCGGCGCGAAGGTCAGCGTGCCGGAGCGGGCGGCGTAGTCGCTGCCGGCGGTGGCGGTGCCATCGGCGGTGATGTAATTGACCGACACGGTCTGGCCGCTGGCCGCACTCAGGCTCACCGTGAAGGTGGCCGTGGTGGTGCCGCTGTTGCCTTCATTGACGCTGACGTCGTCGATCGACAGTGCGGGCAGCGCATCGTCGTTGACGATGGTGCCCTGGCCCTGGCCATCGCCCACGCTCGCCCCGGTGACGTTGCTGACGTTGACGAAGAAGGTCTCGTTCGGCTCGCTGAGCGTGTCGCCGTTGACCAGCACGGTGAAGGTGGCGCTGCTGCTGCCGGCGGGAATGGTCTGCCCGGTCAGGCTGGAGGCAACGTAGTCCACGCCGGCAGTGGCGGTGCCGTCGGCGGTGGCGATATCGAAGCTGACGCCGCCGGTGCCCGCCGGCTGGCTGAGCGAGACGGTGAAGGTGGCATTTGTGGTGCCGGCATTGCCCTCGTTCACCGACACGTCGTTGATCGACAGCGTCGGCTGGTCGTCGTTGAGGATGGTGCCGGTGGCGCTATTGGGTGACCCCACGTTATAGCCGGTGCCGCTGGCGAGCGTCAGCACCACGGTCTCGTCCGGTTCGATGGTGGAATCGGCGGTCGGATTGATGGTGATGGTGCCGGTGGTCTGGCCGGCGGCGATCACCAGTGGCGAACTCACGGCCGCGTAATCGGTGCCCGAGGTTGCCGTGCCGCCAACGCTGAAGGCGACCGACACCGCGCTCGGCGCGGCCTGGTCGAGCGTGACGGTGTAGATCAGGTTGGTCGCACCGTCCTCGGCCACGCTGGACGGAGCCACTGCGATCGATGCGTTCGGAAAGTCGTCGTTGACGATGGTGGCGGTGGCGCTGGATGGACTGCCGATGCCATAGCCGCTACCGCTGGCCACGCTGATCACCACCGTCTCGTCGGCCTCAACGGTGGTATCGGCAACCGGGGTGATGGCGAAGCTGGCCGAGGCGGTATTGGCGGGCACCACGATGCTGGCCACCGCGCCCGTGTAGTCGGTGCCGCTGGTGGCGGTGCCGCTGCGGGTAAGGTTGACCGTGGTGGCCGAGCTGCTGGTCTGGCTCAAGGTCACCGTGTAGGTGAACGATGTGCCGCTGTCTTCGTTGGCGCTGGACGGCGAGACCGCGATGCTGGCGCTGATCGCAGGGTTGATGGTGATGTTGAAGACAACCTGGTTGTTGTCCTCGTCCAACAGATAGAACGAGTCCGAGGTCGCACCATCACCGTTGTTGGTATAGGTCACCGTTTGGGTGCCAGGACCAGACTGACCGCTGAGGACGTAGCTGCCATGCGCAGGCGGCACGCCGTCGTCGGTCATACCGGTATTGGACGGACCGTCGCAGTCGCTGACATCGAAGGTCACTGAACCGCCCGCGTTGATGGTGGCGCTTTTCGGGCTTGTGCAATAGGCCGCCAGGGCAACGTGAGAGGTCGCCAACAGCAACAGCGCCAATATCCAGCGCAACAGCGGACGCACGCCACCCACGGCGGCGAAGGTCGTAGACATCATGTTTTCCCCCAAAAAACACGCCACCCCAATGGCATCGGCAACGGTCCTGGTGCCTCGGATCAGCTCAACGCGATGCCTGCGCAGGCATACGGTTGGACTGCGGCGCCATTTAAACAGGAACTGACTGCCAGTTAAAGAATGAAAAATTAATACTTCATCCCAGTTTTGGACGCTGGTGGCTTGTGGTATGCAATCTCGGCAGGTATCAGTACGGCAGTCTCCGACAGTCGGTCGGTGACGTACCTACGTAGGGAGAGCTGCATGAGCGAGTTCTTCATCGGTCAGATCATGCTGACCGGTTTCGCATTTGCGCCGAAGTATTTTGCGCAGTGCAACGGGCAATTGCTGCCGATCAATCAGAACCAGGCCCTGTTCAGTCTGCTCAGCACGCGCTTCGGCGGCGACGGCAAAACCACGTTCGGCTTGCCGGACATGCGTGGGCGCACCCCGATGGGCTATGGGCCGTCGGCGGATCCGAACTGGCAGCCGACCGCCGCTCCCATGGGCCAGGCGGCAGGCGCGGAGACGGTGACGCTGGTGGTGGACAACCTGCCCCCGCACACCCACCTGATGGATTGCAGCAGCGCCAACGGCGACAACCGCACGCCGACCGGCCGCCTGTTCGCGAACAACAGCATGAATGCCGGGACCCCACACGCGTTGTACGGCGCGCCCGGCGCGATGGTGCCGCTGTCGCAGTCCACCGTCGCCAGCAGCGGCGGCAGCCAGGCGCATCCGAATCTGCAGCCGTACACCACGATCAATTTCTGCATCGCGCTGTCCGGCATCTTCCCTTCGCGCAGCTAGGCGCATCCGTATCCGGGGGCGCCGTCGTACGCAGCCTTGCGTACGACGCCCCATCGACCAGGAAGAATTTCATGGGTACTCCCTTCATCGGCGAAATCCGCATGTTCGGCTTCGGCCGCACACCACAGGGTTGGCAGGCGTGCGACGGCTCGCTGTTGCAGATCTCCGACTACGAACCGTTGTATGTCCTGCTCGGCACCGTCTACGGCGGCAATGGCACCAGCACCTTCGCCGTGCCGGATCTGCGCGGCCGCCTGCCGATCCATCAGGGTCAGGGACCGGGCCTGAGCAACTACGTGCTCTCCCAGCGCTCCGGCACCGAGACGGTGACATTGACCGAACCGCAGATGCCGGCGCACACGCACACCGCCCAGGCCACCACCGCGGCAGCGACCGCCACCGCGCCAGCCGGTCTGCTGCCAGGCACAGTCAACGGCAGCCTGTTCTACGCAAGCGACACCACCGGCAGCACCACGCTGGCAATGTCCGCGCAGAGCACCTCGTTCGCCGGCGGCAACCAGCCACACGACAACCTCATGCCGACGCTGACGGTGCAGTACTGCATCGCCACCACAGGCATCTTCCCGCAACAGGCCTGATCCCAGCGCCGCGCCGACATGGCTGCGGCACGCATCCGCTGCATCGAAGGAATCCGCTCATGACCGAACCCTATATCGGCGAAATCCAGTTGTTCGGCTTCGACTACAACCCTTACGGCTGGGCCTTCTGCAACGGCGCCACGCTGCCGATCACGCAGAACACCACGCTGTACTCCCTGCTTGGCGTGGCCTATGGCGGCAACGGCAGCAGCACCTTCCAGTTGCCGAACTTTTCCGCACGCGCCGGTTGCCATCAGGGCGCAGGGCCCGGGCTGACCCCGCACACGCTGGGCAGCAACTTCGGCTCCGTCTCGGAAAGCCTGCTGAGCACGCAGATCCCGATGCACCAACATGGCATCAACGCGTACTCGCAGTCGGACGCGACCAAGAAGACCGGCACGCCGGCCAACGGTGTGGCGCTGTCGTCGCTGAACGTCAACACAGAGCGTCCATTCCTGGCGGTTGCGCCGGACAAACAATTCTCCCCGACCATGTTGCTGCCCACCGGCACCGGCCAGGCGCACGAGAACCGCCAGCCCTATCTGGCAGTGAACTTCTGCATCGCGCTGCAGGGCAACTATCCGGCGTTCAACTGAGCTGCCGTCACCCGGGCGCGTTGCAGAGGCGGCGATGAAGATGCAGTTGGTAACGAGCGCTACCGCTAGTCGGGGCGCGGTGGATCTTGCGCTGCGCCCCGAGCAGCCAGCCGACATCGCGTGGCTGCAGGCGCTTTATGCCAGTACCCGCAGCGACGAGCTGGCACCGGTACCGTGGCCGGAGGCGAGCAAACGTGCCTTTCTTCAGCAGCAGTTTGCGCTGCAGCGCGCGCACTACCAGCAACATTTTGAAGGCGGCGACTTTCTGATCGTCCAGGCCAAGGACCTGCGTATCGGGCGCCTGTATCTGCACCGCGCTGCCACGCAACTTACGCTGGTGGATATCAGCCTGCTGCCGGACTGGCGCGGCCAGGGCATCGGCTCGCAACTGCTCGCCTACGCGCAAGCGATTGCGCGAGAGGCGGGATGCGGACTGTCACTGCATGTGCTGCACTCAAACCCCGCCGCGCAGCGACTGTATGTCCGCCACGGTTTCGTCACGGGCATGAGCAACCAGACGCATCTGCAGATGCACTGGCATTTTCCCCAGCACCGCAGTTGAACGCGCTCAGTTGAAAACGGCCTGATACAGAAACCCGTCGCGCTCGCGCGCCACCGGCACCAGGAAGATGCCGATCTCGCCCAGCCGCGTGTGACGTAACCGATAGGTCTGCTGCGGAAACAGAAATGCCGAGCTGTTGCGGAACAGCAGCGAGAATGGCGCGCGATGCACCGCGTGCGTGGTGGGCAGCGCGCGCGCCTCGACCAGCACGAATGGAACCTCGCCTTCGTTCAATGCAGCCGAGAACGTGTCGTTGACGCTGCCTGCAAAGTGCTCCAGGGTCAGTAAGTCCATTTTGTGCTCATGGTCGGCTGGGAATCCGATCATCCACGTAGGGCATACCTGCGACAACACCTGCGCGTTCGAAGATTGCATTGCGTCATGCATGAGACGGCCTGTTGCATATGCGCCGGCGGTGACGCGTCTGCTGCAGTACAGGCGTCATGCGACAATACTGCACGCGCCGGTTCGGTTATGTTCAGCCGGATGACGGCTACTCTATCGCGTTGGAATTCTGTTAAAGGCTTCGATGACGGCGTCCGCATCCCCTGTCGTGCAGTTGTCCGGTGTCCGCATCGATCGCGGCGGTCGCACGATCCTGCGCGACGTCTCGCTCGATGTGCCGCGCGGCAGCATTACGGCCGTGCTCGGTCCTTCCGGCAGCGGCAAGTCCACCTTGCTGGCCGCACTGACCGGTGAGCTGCGTCCGGTCGCCGGCACGGTCACCCTGTTCGGCAACGCGATCCCGCATGGCAACCGTGCACTGCTGGAGATGCGTCGCAATGTCGGCGTGCTGCTGCAGGGCAATGGCCTGCTGACCGACCTGAGCGTGGCCGACAACGTCGCGCTGCCGCTGCGCACCCACACTCGCCTGCCGGCGCCGGTGCTGCAGCGCCTGGTGCAGATGAAGCTGCATGCGGTGGGCCTGCTGGCCGCCGCCGATGCCTGGCCGCGCGAACTGTCCGGCGGCATGGCGCGGCGTGTGGCGTTGGCGCGGGCGCTGGCACTGGACCCGCCGCTGATGATCTACGACGAACCGCTGACCGGGCTGGACCCGATCGCCTCGGGCGTGATCATGAGCCTGATCCAGCGCCTCAACGACAGCCTTGGCCTGACCAGCATCATCGTCAGTCACCACGTGCACGAAACCCTGCCGATCAGCGACCAGGCCGTGGTCATCGCCAATGGCGGCATTGTGTTCGCCGGCACGCCTGAGCAATTGCAGGACAGCACCGACCCGCTGGTGCAGCAGTTCCTGCATGGCCAGCCGGATGGCCCGATCGCCTTCGATGCGGCGCCGCGGCGCGACCGGAGTGCTGCCTGATGGCCATGGTCGACTCGATCCGCGCCTTCGGCCGCGCCGGGCTGTTCTCGCTGACCGTGCTGCGCGGCTCGGTACCCACGCGCGATTTCATCGCCGAGCTGGTGCGCGAGATCTACAAGGTCGGTGCGCGCTCGCTGCCGATCATCGCCGTCGGCGGCGCCTTCGTCGGCCTGGTGCTGACCCTGCAGGGCTACCGCACGCTGACCACCTATGGTGCGTCGGATGCGCTGTCCACCTTGCTGGGACTGTCGCTGTACCGCGAACTGGCACCGGTGCTGACCGCGCTGTTGTTCATCGGCCGGGCCGGCAGTTCGATCGCGGCCGAACTTGGCCTGATGCGCGCCACCGACCAGATCAAGGCGCTGGAGCTGATGGCCATCGATCCGGTGGCCAAGGCGGTGGCACCGCGCTTCTGGGCGGCGGTGCTGACGGTGCCGTTGCTCACCGGCGTGTTCTGCTCGCTGGCCATCACCGGCGGCTACTTCGAGGCCGTACACGTGTTGGGCATCGACAACGGCACATTCTGGTCGGGGTTGAGCAACAGCGTGGACTTCTGGGACGACTTCGGCGTGGCGATGCTCAAGTCGGCGATCTTCGGCGGCACGGCCGCATTGGTCGCCGCCTATGTGGGCTTCCACGCCGAGCCGACCATCGAAGGCACCTCGATCGCCACCACCCGTGCGGTGGTGAACGCCTCGCTGCTGGTGCTGATGTTCAACTTCGTCCTTTCTGCAATGTTGTTTAGGTGAGTGGAATAACTATGGCCATGCGTGGACCACGACTCGAATTCGCCGTCGGCGCCTTTCTGCTGCTGACCCTGGCCTCGCTGCTGGTGCTGGCGGTGGCCTCGACCAACCAGCGCTGGGGCTTCGGCTCCAGCCAGTACACGCTGACCGCACGCTTCAGCCAGATCGGCCAGCTGCGGGCACAGGCGCCGGTGAAGATCGGCGGCGTGACCATCGGCAAGGTGTCCGACATCAGCCTGGACCCGACCAAGTTCGACTCGGTGGTCACCCTGTCGCTGGACAACAAATACAAGGATCTGCCCGCCGACACCTCCGCCGGCATCTTCACCAGCGGTTTGCTGGGCGAGAGCTATATCGGGCTGCAGCCGGGCGGCGACCCGGAGACGCTCAAGCCGGGCGAAGAAATCGGCTTCACCCAGCCGGCGGTGGATCTGCTGCAGCTGGTCGGCAAGTACATGTTCAGTGGTGGCGGTGGTGGCAGCAATGCCCCGGCCGCCACCGATGGCCAGGCCCCGGCGCCTGCCCAGACCGCTTCTCCCTCTACGGAACCACACCAATGAAGACCACCCTGCTTTCCGCCATCCTGGCCTCGACCCTGCTGGTGTGCGCACCGGCCACCGTGCTGGCGCAGCCGGCTGCCGCCAGCGCGCCTGCGCAGGGCGCGGCGACCAAGACCGTCATCGACAGCAGCACCCGCATCCTGAGCACGCTGGATCAGCGCCGCGCCGAGTTCCGCAGCAACCCGGCCGCCCTGCGCCAGTACATCAATGGCGAATTGAACAAGGCCTTCGACCGCGATTACTCGGCCCGCCTGGTGCTGGGCGTCAACGGCCGTGGCGCCTCCGATGCGGACGTCAAGCTGTTCGCCGATGCGCTGGCCGACAACCTGATGCAGCGTTACGGCACCGCGCTGCTGAACTTCGAAGGCAAGCCGACCTTCCGCGCCAAGTCCGAGAGCGCGCTGCCGGGCAACCGCGGCGTCAAGGTGTCTACCGACCTGCTGCGCGCCGGCAACGACCCGACCCCGGTCGACTACATGATGCGTAACGTCGGTGGCCAGTGGAAGATCTTCGATGTGATGATCGAAGGCATCTCCTACGTGCAGACCTTCAAGACCCAGTTCGACGGCCCGCTGCGCGAGAAGGGCATCGCCAAGGTCGCCGCAGAGCTGCGTAGTGGCAATCTGCAGGTCGGTCCGGCACCGGCCAATGGCAAGTAACAGCTCCGTGCAACGCAATGGCGACACGCTGGTACTCACCGGCGTGCTCGACCGCGACGCGGTCACTGCGGCCTGGCCGCAGGCGATCGCGCAGCTGGACGGCATTCGCACGCTGGACCTGTCGGGTGTACAACGCCTGGACAGTGCCGGCGTGGCGATGCTGGCCGAACTGGCTGCACGTGTGCGCAGCAGCGGTGCCGGTCCTGTCACGGTGGTGGGTGAAGCGTCCGGTCTGGACGAATTGCGTGCCGCCTACCGTTTGTCCCCTACTTTCGATTTCCAGGCCTGAGCGCCACCCCATGACCCAGCTTCGCCCCCTTTCCCTGTTGGCCTGCCTGCTGCTTGGCGCCTGTGCCAGCCATGCTCCAAAGCCCGCACCGCCTGCGGCCGCTGCCGCGCCCGCCCCGGATGCGACGCCCGCGCCGGCACGCGACGATGCCGGTGTGACCGCGCAGCCGGCCGCCGCCGGCTTTGCCGCCCCCGACGCCCTGCCGGCCACCGCGGCGGCGCCTGCCGAGCAGACCAGCGCCGATGCCGGCACGGCCGGTGCCCCTACCTCGGCCGAGGACGACTTCGCTGCGCTCTACGGCCCCACCACCCCGCAGGCCGGCGCCAACGGTGCACCGGCACAGCCCGGTGACGCGCCGTCCTACGATCCGTGGGAGCGCTACAACCGCGGCATGCACCGCTTCAACCTGGCGGTGGACCGCGGCGTGGCGCGTCCGTTGGCCACCGGCTACACCAAGGTGGTGCCGCGTCCGGCCCGCCTGGGCGTGACCAACTTCTTCGACAATCTCGGCACGCCGCTGACCATGGTCAATCAGCTGCTGCAGGGCCACCCGGTGTATGCGGTGCAGTCGCTGGGCCGCTTCGTGATGAATTCCACGCTGGGCGTGGCCGGTCTGTTCGACCCGGCCTCCGCGGCCGGCATTCCGCGCCGCAGCGAGGACTTCGGCCAGACCCTGGGCGTGTGGGGCTGGCGCAATTCGCGCTACTTCGAGTTGCCGCTGTTCGGCCCGCGCACCGTGCGCGATACCTTCGGCCTGGGCGGCGACATTCCGCTGTCGCCGTTGCGCCAGGTCGACGACAGCGGTGCGCGCTTCGCCCTGCAGGGTCTGCAGCTGGTGGATACGCGCTCGCAACTGATGTCGCTGGATTCGCTGCGCGACCAGGCACCGGACGAGTACGCGCTGACCCGCGATGCGTGGATGCAGCGCCGCAACTACCAGATCGTGCGCGATCTGCGCAGCCATCGCGAGAAGGACAACGAGCTGCCCGACTACCTGCGCGAGGACAAGGACAGCACCGTGCCGGTGGATGCGATGCCGATCCCGCAGTGGATCCGTTGATCTGTTGAGCTTGCGGTTTGGATGAATACAAAGCCCGGGAGCGATCCCGGGCTTTTTTGTGCGCTGGTCTTTTACGGCCTTCCGGCTGACGGTGGCGGCTGGGGTAGCTGGAGCACCGTCCGGGCCACGATCTCGCGTGGAGGGAACTCCGCCTGCAAGGCCTTCCCTTAGATGGCGCGGATCACCGGCAATATAAACAGCGATCGCAGCGACGCGGATCAAATCAGTTCGCCACCGCACCAGGTGCTACGCCGCCAGCGCCGCATCCACCGCTGCACGCAGGCGCGCATCGTCTGCCGGCACGTCGGGGGCGAAGCGATCGATGACCTGGCCGTCGCGGCCGATCAGGAATTTCTCGAAGTTCCACAACACGCCCGGTGCCGGGTTGGGTGCGATGCCGTAGCCGGCCAGCTTCTCGCGCATCGGGCCATCGCCGGTGGCTTGCGGGCGGGCGTTGGTCAATGCCTGATACAGCGGATGGGTTTCGGCGCCGGTGACGGCGATCTTGGAGAACATCGGAAAGCTCACGTCGTAGGTGAGCTGGCAGAACTGCGCAATCTCCGCCTCGCTGCCCGGCTCCTGTCCCTTGAAGTCGTTGGCCGGAAAGCCCAGCACTTCCAGCCCCTGTGCCTGCTTGTCGCGATACAGCGCTTGCAGGCCTTCGTACTGCGGGGTCAGTCCGCACTTGGAGGCGACGTTGACCACCAGCAACACCTTGCCGCGATAGTCGGCCAGCGTGGCGGGCTCACCGTCGATGCGGGCCACAGGGATGTCGTACAGCGTCTGGCTCATCGGTGCGTCCTGGACAGGTAGAGCCGAGAGCATAAACCGCCAGGGTGGAGCGAGCGATGCCGCTGGCTCATGGCGCTTGCAGTTATCTGTCGCGACGCGCACGGCCCGATCGGCTGATCGGCCCGTGCGCGCGCTTGACCCTGTTCGCAGCCATCAATCGATGCACAACGCGGCCTGGCCCATGCCGCCGACCACTTCCTGGCGGCAACCGAAGCGGTCGCTGTCGCGCTGGCAGGTGCCGGAGGTCGCGGTGCCGGTCGGCACGATGCTGGTGGCCAGGCAATCGCCGCGGCAGTCGGAGTTGTCACTGCAGGTCTTGCCGGCGTCGGCATACGGCACCACGCAACGCACCGTCTGCATGCGGCCGACCGGACGCAGCTGCCCGCCCTTTGCCGTGCAGTCGGCAGCGTCGGCAGAAACGGCGCGCGGAGCCTGCGGGGCGTCCGCCGCAGCGTCCGACCTGGCCGCCGGGGTATTGCTGCATGCGGTCAACAGCAGCGCGCAGAGCACTGCGTGGATCCATCGGGTTGCCATGTTGAAACTCTCGTCTTGAACCAGGTGGGTACCAGCATCGCGGTGGCGATGTCTGCGCGGCGTGCTCGCTATCGGCGCCGGAGGCCTGCGTTGGTAGGAGCGCACCCGGGCGCGATGAGGCGTTATCGGTAATGCCTGGTCGCGCCCGGGTGCGCTCCTACGTCATGGCGTGTGGCATCGCCTTACGCAACGGATTACTCCTGCTCGTCGTTGCTGTCGTCTTCGCTGCTGCTTCCGGTGTCGTCGCTGCCGGGATCGTCCAGCAACGCTTGGGACTGCTCGCTGGCCAGGGTTTCCACGCCGCGCAGGCGGCGTTCGATGGTGCGGGTCTTGCGGCTGGCTTCGCCCAGGCTCTTGCCGACCGTGCTGATCTGGCGCTCGGCCTTTTCGAGAATGCCGGCGAACTTGCCGAACTCGCTCTTCACCGCGCCCAGCACCTGCCAGACCTCGCTGGAGCGCTTCTCGATCGCCAGCGTGCGGAAGCCCATCTGCAGGCTGTTGAGCAGGGCGGTGAACGTGGTCGGGCCGGCCAGCACCACGCGATGTTCGCGCTGCAGCAGGTCGACCAGGCCGGCGCGACGGATCACTTCGGCGTACAGGCCTTCGGTCGGCAGGAACATCACTGCGAAGTCAGTGGTCTGCGGCGGGCAGACGTACTTGTCGCTGATCGACTTGGCCTGGATGCGGATGGCGCGCTCCAGCTGCGCGGTCGAATTCTTGATCGCGTCCAGGTCGCCCTTTTCCTGCGCATCGATCAGGCGCTCGTAGTCCTCGCGCGGGAACTTGGCATCGACCGGCAGCCACACCACGGTGTCGTCGCCACGCCCCGGCAGGCGGATCGCAAAATCCACCGCTTCGGCGCTGTCGGGCCTGACCCGCACGCTACGCGCGTACTGCTCCATCGTCAGCGTCTGCTCGAGGATGTTCTCCAGCTGCACCTCGCCCCAGCCGCCGCGGTCCTTGACGTTGGTCAGCACGCGCTTGAGATCGCCCACGCCGGTGGCCAGCTGCTGCATTTCGCCCAGGCCGCGCTGCACCTGCTCCAGGCGTTCGGAAACGAGCTTGAAGGAGGCATCCAGGCGCGTATTGAGCGTGGTCTGCAGTTTTTCGTCGACGGTGGCGCGCATCAGTTCGAGCTTGCTGGCGTTGTCGTTCTGCAGGTTGGCCAGCTGTTGTTCCAGCGTGGCGCGCATTTCGCCGATGCGCAGTTCGTTGCGCTGGGTGAGTTCGGTCAGACGTTGGCCCAAGGCCTCGGTGAAGCGCTGCTGCGACTCGCCGGCCTCTTGCCGGCCCTTGCGGGAATCTTCGGCCAGCGCATCGCGCAGGGCGGCCATGTGGGTGTCGGTGCGTGCGATCAGCTCGGTCAGTTGCTGGCCGAACACCTGGATGCGGGTTTCCTGCTGCTGGCCGAAGCCGTCGAGCTGGGTGCGCAATTCGGTCAGCCGCAGCGTCAGCAATTCGCCGGTGCGTTGTTGCGCCAGGGCGCTTTCTTCGCGGGCCTTGCGGGCGTCTTCGCCGAGCGCATCGCGCAACAGGTCCAGGCGCTGGTCGGTGCGCGTGGACAGTTCGGTGAGATTGCGCGCGAAGGTTTCCAGGCGGCTGTCCTGCTGCCGCGCCAGGCCTTCGAGTTGTTCGCGCAATTCGCCGCGGCCGTCGCGCTGCTCGGCGCGCAGCGCCAGCTCCAGGCCGCTGGTGGAAGGACGTCGCAGCAGCGCGATCAGCTGCAACACCAGGACTGCGACGAGCAGTCCGAGAAGGATCAGGGATTCGGATGACATGTGCGCAGTGTAGCCGGGCCGGTCGCAGGGGCTGCGTCAGTGGCTTGCCGGCCGGCGGCGGCTGCAGGGCGCAGTTGGGGGCGCGCGCACTGCGCCAACGCAGCACGTCGGGGCCACTTCGCGCAGATGCCTGCAACCGCTGCGCGAAGCGGGCCAGACACCGCCACGGTGATGGAGTTGCAGGCTGCTCGCAGCGCATTGACCTCAACGTGACCTGCGCATGGCTAGGGTGGGGCTTCGTTCCTGCCAGGCCAGCTGATGACCACTGCCACCAACCAAACCCGTCTGTTCGCGCTGGGCCTGTTCGCGTTTCTCGGCAGCTTTGCGGCAATCGTGTGGTACCTGATGCGGCCGTATGGCACGGCGTATTTCTTCCCGGTGCACTTTTTGATCGGTGCGGCGTTGCCGTTCGGGTTCTATGCGATCGGCGGCACGCGGCTGTGGTTCTGGATCGGGATCGGGGTTACCGCATTGGTGCTGCTGTGGTTCAACTTCTGGGGGCATGATGCCAACGGGGCGGCGCCACGCCTGCTCGACTGGACCCACTTTGCCGCCGGTGCGGTGGGTCTGGTGGGCGCGTGGGCGGTGCAGTTGGTCTATCGCCATGTGCGTCCACCGCATCGCCCGTCGGTTGAGTGAGCGGGATTGTGCGGGGCGGTCGCGTTTGACCAGGGAACGGCGAGGTGTGGCGCGCGCTCACAGCAGGCGGTGGGCGTGCCTGCGCTGCCCTGCCCGCACCGACGCATGACCTCGGACCGATAGCTTTGCTGCAGCGCGTTGGGCGACACTCGGGAATTCTTTGATTCCCGCGAGGTCCGCATGTCGTCTTGGCTCAGGCGCAAATCCATCGATCAGGTCACCGTGCACGAGGCCGGTCGGCAACTGGTCCGCAGCCTGAGTTGGCCGCATCTGATCGCGCTGGGTATCGGCGCGATCGTCGGCACCGGCATCTACACGTTGATCGGGGTGGGCGCGGACAAGGCCGGCCCGGCGGTGCTGCTGTCGTTTGTGGCCGCCGGCATCGTGTGCGCCTGCGCGGCACTGGCGTATGCGGAGATGGCCACGATGATGCCGGCCGCCGGCAGCGCCTACACCTACAGCTACACCGCGCTCGGCGAGAGCATCGCCTGGGTGGTGGGCTGGAGCCTGGTGCTGGAGTACTCGCTGGTGGTGAGTACGGTGGCGGTGGGCTGGTCGGGCTATTTCGTCGGCTTCCTGCAGTGGTTGGGGGTCAACCTGCCGCATGCCCTGGTGGCCGGGCCGCACGCCGGCGGCATCGTCAATCTGCCGGCGGTGGTGATCACCTTCCTGGTGGCCGGCATGCTGATGGCCGGCACCAAGGAAAGCGCCACGCTCAATGCGGTGCTGGTGGTGCTGAAGATCGTGGCGCTGGGTGTGTTCGTGGCGATCGCGTTGCCGGCCTTCGACAGTGCCAACCTGCAGCCGTTCATGCCGTATGGCTTCCCCAAGACCGCGGGCCCGGATGGCGTGGAGCGCGGGGTGATGGCGGCGGCGGCGATCATCTTCTTCGCGTTCTATGGCTTCGATGCGATTTCCACCGCGGCCGAGGAAACCAAGAACCCGGGCCGCGATCTGTCGATCGGCATCGTCGGTTCGATGATCGGCTGCACGCTGATCTATGTGCTGGTGGCGTTGTCGGCGGTGGGCGCGATGAGCTTCACCGTGTTTGGCAAGAGCCCCGAGCCGTTGGCACTGATCATGCGCGAACTCGGCCACGGCAAGGCGGCGTTGGTGATCGGCGCGGTGGCGATCATCGCGCTGCCGACGGTGCTGCTGGCGTTTCTGTACGGGCAGAGCCGCATCTTCTTCGTGATGTCGCGCGATGGCCTGTTGCCGCGCGGCTTGTCCAAGGTCAACGCGCGCACCGGCACACCGGTGGCGATCACCTTGTTCACGGCGGTGCTGGTGGCCGCGTTGGCCGGTGTGGCACGCCTGGATGAAATTGCCGCATTGGCCAACGCCGGCACCCTGGCTGCGTTCACCGCAGTGGCGGCGTGCCTGCTGGTGCTGCGCGTGCGCGAGCCGACGCGTGCGCGGGCTTTCCGCACGCCGCTGGCGTGGGTTGTGGGGCCGGTGGCGATCCTGGGCTGCCTGTACCTGTTCTGGAGCCTGCCCAGCACCACGCAGGGCTGGTTCCTGGTCTGGAACGTATTGGGCGTGGTGGTGTATGTGGCCTATGGGCGGCGGAATAGCCGGTTGGCGAAGGTTGGCTAGTTCCATCTCCCATCGGGAGAAGGTGGCCCGAGGGGCCGGATGAGGGGCGCCCCAGATATCTTTCAGTGCCATGCCTGACGAACGCGTCGCCACGCGCCTTCAAGCTTGAATCGTCGATGGGAAAGTCCTGGCGGTAGCCGTCCCGTGCTGCACGACGGCTTGCGGATGCACGCTGACCACTGCCTTCTCCCATCGGGAGAAGGTGGCCCGAGGGGCTGGATGAGGGGACGGGCGACGCCTGGTGTTATCCAACTTGGTCAGGGGCTCCGCTCCCTACCCTCACCCCACCCACGCTCCGCGCCCCGGCCCACGCATGCGGCGCGGGCGCTCCCAGGCACGCGCGCCAGTGGCGCGCAAGCTGTGCCTTATCGCCCCGCAGGAGAGGGGCTTTAGCTCATGCTCCGGCGACGTCAGGGCTTTCCCTCGCACTCCCCGCAACCCGGGGAGGAGCGTTGGCTCAAGGCGTGGCTGCAGGCGTGGCGCAGAACGAGGTTGGGAGTGCATCCGCCTGCGTGCCCCAGCCCTGGGTCGGGGGCTGCCTGGTCAGCGCGAACGACAGCGTGCCGCCCTGCTGCAGCTGGGCCCAGTCCAGGAACACCTGCCGCTGCGGTGTGCCGTTGAAACGCACGCTGTCCACGTATTGCAGCGCGCGGCCGTCGGCGCCGGGGGCGTCGATGCGCAGGCGCTTGCCGTTGCCCAGGTCCAGCGTGGCCCGCTTGAAGCGTGGGGCATGCAGCAGGAACTGCCCGCTGCCCGGCACCGCCGGATACAGGCCCAGGGCACTGAACAGGTACCAGGCCGACATCGTGCCGAGGTCGTCGTTGCCGGTGACGCCGTTGGGCGCATTGGTGAACAGCTGCTGGGCGGCGCGCACCACGGTGGCGGTCTTCCACGGCTGGCCGATCAACGTGTACATCCACGGGGCGTGCAGGTCCGGCTCGTTGTTGGGGTTGTAGCGGTACTGGTTGTAGTAGCTGTACGGGCCGACCACCCAGTGCGTGCGCGCGGCGTTGAGCGGGTCCTTCAGCAGGTCGTCGTAGGCGAAGAAGGCATCCAGGCGTTGGCCGGCCTGCTCGCTGCCGTGCATGGCCTGCAGCATGCCGGGGATGTCCTGCTGCACCAGCCACTGGTATTGCCAGGCGGTGCCTTCGTGGAAGCCGTGCTGCGAACGCGGGCTGTAGCGATCGTCCGAGGGGGCGTACCAGCTGCCGTCTTCCAGCCGCGGCCGTGGAAAGCCGCTGAAGCCGGTGTCGGCATCGCGCACGCCGGCGTCCCAGACGTTGTGCCAGTTGCCGCCGCGTTTGCGCAGCAGCGCGCTGTCGTCGGGGTGGCCGAGTGCCTGCGCCATCTGTGCCAGCGCGCAGTCGGCCAGCGCGTATTCCAGCGTGGCCGAGCCGCCGTGGTGCGGGTCCACGTCCATGCCCTTGGACGGAAACGCGCGGTCGTACTGCACGAAGCCGTTGGACAGGTAGCTGGCGTTGCCGGAGCGGCCGGCGTGGCGCGAGTTGATTGGCGGTTGTTCGAAGGCGTTCTGGCGCAGCGCTGCGTACGCCTGCGCCTGGTTGTCCTGCAGCGCGCCGAAGCGCCACAGGTCGACCAGGAACGGGGTCACCGGGTCGCCGGTCATGATGTTGGTATCGAAGTTGGCATAGCCCCAGCGCGGCAGCCAGCCGCCTTGCTGATGGATCGCCAGCAGCGAGCGGCCGATGTCGCGCGCGCGCGCCGGCTGCAGCAAGGCGAGCAGCTGGTTCTGCGAACGATAGGTGTCCCACAGCGAGAAATACTCGTAGTAGGTCCAGCCATCGGCGCGGTGGATCGCATCGTCGAAGCCGCGATAGCGGCCATCGGCATCGCTGCCGGTCAGCGGCTGCAGCAGGGCGTGATACAGCGCGGTGTAGGCCACGCTGCGATCGTCGTTGCTGGCGCCATCCAGCTGCAGGCTGGCCAGCTGCTTGCGCCAGGCCTGTTGCGCGCGCTGGCGCATCTGCTCCAGGCCCAGCAGCTTGCCGCCGAGCATGCCGTCGGCGCGCAGGTTGTTGCGGGCACCTTCGGCATCCACGTGCGAGATGGCGCTGACCACGGTCACTGCGCGCGCGTTCTTGTCGTTGCCCAGCGGGAAACTGAGCCAGGCACCATTGGGCTTGAGTTCGCCGCCCATGCCGTGGCGCGCGTCGGGCACGCCGCCGTCTTCGCCCCAGACCCCGTGCGCGGTGAACGGGCGGTCGAATTCCAGCCGGAACCAGGTGGTGTATTCGTGGCCGCCGCAGAAACTTTGCGTGGTCAGTTTGCCTTCGACCACGCGGTCGCCGACCACCTGCAGCTGGCTGCCGATCACCACGTGGCGGTCGTTGGCCTGGCCCAGGTTGACCAGCACATGGCCGGTGTCGGCGCCGGGGGCGAATGTGTAGCGCTCGGCGGCGGCGCGGGTGAGCGCAGTGGCTTCGGCGTCGATGCCGCCGTAGTCGGTCAGCCGCACCTTGTAGTAGCCGGCCTGGCCGACTTCGCCGTCATGGGTGTAGCGGGCGGCGTAGCGCTTCTGGTCGAAGGCCTTGGCGTCACCGGTGTCGAAATCGCCGCCCGGGCCGATGCGGCCGGTGACCGGCAGCACCGAGACCTGCCCGCCCTGCTCCCAGCAGCCGGCCCCGGATAGGAACGAGTGGCCGAAGCCGCGGATGCTGGGGTCGTCGTAGCGCCAGCCGGCGTAGTGCGCGCCGATCGGGCTGACCTGGACCAGGCCGAACGGCGCCGAGGCACCGGGGAAGGTGTTGCCGTCGTCCTTGCTGCCGATGAAGGTGTTGACCTGCGCCGGGTCCTGCGCGGCCAGCGGCGCGCACACCGCCATGCCGAGCAGGCACAGGCCGGCGGCGGCGCGGCGCCACCGCGGCGTTGATGGGAAATGCGACGAAGAGCGATCGGATGCAACGGCGAAGGGCATGCAGGACACCTCGGGGGAGAGAGCGGCCGAGGCCGCAGGTGGATGACGCGTGCCGACGCCCCAGACGCGGCGACCGGTCGATAGCCACCTGGCGGCGGCTTGCGACAGGTGGGCAGCGGCTCAGAAATCGAACACGTATTCTGCCGCGATCTCGCGTCCGACCGGGCTGAACAGGCGGCTGCGGATCTCCTCGGACCCGATGATCTGCACCGGCGCCGGCCCTTCGGCCTGGACGCGCTTGATGCGCGAACCGGTCACGGTGACGGCATCGAGTTGTTGCGGGGCACCGGCCTGCTGGGCCAGGGCGGACAGGGGCGACAGCAATGCGAGCAGCACGGCACGGGACAGCAGCTGCGGGCGACAACGGCGGTAATCGGTCATTGAAGCGTCTCGTCGAGGGCGGTGGTACGACGGAAAGACTTTCTCTTTTTCAAACACTTGCGGGGAATGGCGTACTTGGATCGATCTAAATCCGGTACCACTTTGTGTCATCGGTTGGCAAAGATTAAGCATTCCCGACCTGCGGCTGCACACCGCGGCGCAGCAAAGTGTGCGGGGTCTGGCAGTTTTTCGGCGTTTTAGGCGTTTTGAATCAGGCTGTTGCGCGTGGCCGGGTGCAGCAGTTTTGAAGCGTGTCAGTTGTGCTGACGGATGAGTCGGCTTGGGGTGATCTGGCTGCGTCGCACGCGGTTGGCTGAGAGAGGTGCGCCTGGGCGTGTCGCGTATCAGGGGGCCGGACCCTCACCTCATCCCCCCGCTCTGCGCCCCGGCCCGCGCTGGCAGCGCGGGCGCTCCCAAGCGCGCGCCAGTGGCGCGCACGCTGTGCCTTATCGCCCCGGGGGAGAGGGGCTTGGTTCCCGGGGCTTGGTTGGCCCATAAAAAAAGCCCGGTCAGTGACCGGGCTTGGCGACGCTGGCGTGGCGGCGGGAGGGGCCGACGCACCGGTGACGCAGTTGCTTCAGATCCAGCGCATGCCTTCGAACGGGTTCCAGCTGGTGCTGCCCTTCACCTTGTCCAGGTAATAGGCGTAGTTGGCGATCATGCCGGTCAACAACGACAGCGGCAGCCACAGCACATTCTGAAACGCGGCCGGCAGGAACGAGGCCACGATGCTCACCACGACGCTGATGCCGATCAGGCTCAACGCCTTGCGCCACAGGCCGATGATGAAGAAGTAGATGACGCCGAAGAAGAAGGCATAGAAGTTCATGCCGACCTTGACCTTCTCACCAAAGCTCAAGGTCTTCAGTGCGTTCTTGTAACTGGGGTCCTTGGGGCCACCGTGCCGGTCGAAGAAATCGAAACGGAACTGCCACTTGGGGCTGAGCTGGGTGCGATCGAAGGTGTCCATTCCAAACCATGTAGTTGAAAACGGTTACATGATAGGCGATCGCGTATTCACCTGACACGTCTGCGGGCGCCGGACGGAAGACGGGGTCAGCCGCCGATCAGCTTCGGCAGTGGCCGCTTGCAGCAGCAAAGCGCGCGTTATTCGCGCTGGTCGCTGAGGCCGGTGCCGCGGCGCGCCCGGCGCAGCGCATACAGCGAGTGGTCGGCGCGGTCGACCACTGCCGCCAGCGCCTCGCCGTCGTTGCGCAGGGCGGTACCCAGGGTGAACCGGATTGGCGCCTCGTCGATGGCGGCCATGTAGTCGCGCACCAGGGCCGCCAGCTGCGGCTGGGTGGGTTGATGCAGCAGCACCAGGAATTCGTCGCCGCCCAGGCGGACCAGACGGTCCTGGGTGCGCAGCGGCTGGTTGAGGAACCAGGCCATCTGCACCAGCACCTCGTCCCCGCGCTGGTGGCCATGGGTGTCGTTGACCAGCTTGAACTTGTCCAGATCCACCACGATGCAGCCCCAGCGCACGCTGGGGTCGCGCTTGTCGAGCTCGTCCAGGAAGCGGCGGTTGTAGCAGTTGGTGAGCGGGTCGGTGAACGACCATTCCAGCAGTTGCTTCTCCTGCTGGTACTGGTTGGTGATGTCCTGGGCGTGCGCCAGCACGATGGTGGCGTCGGCCTCCACGTCCAGCACGTTGCGGTACTGCCAGTGGCGCAGGCTGCCATCGCTGGCGACCAGCTCGATCACGCCGGCGTCCTGGCCGTCGAGCACCATCCGCGACAGATAGCCGTGCAGGGCGGCATGCAGCTCGGGGCGGACGAATTCCAGCAACGAGCGGCCTTCCATGCCCTCCACGCTGCGGCCCAGCGAGCGTGCGGCGGCCGGATTGACGCTGATCAGGCGGCCATCCATGTCGTGGGTGCAGATCAGGCCCAGGCTGTACTGGAACATGTTGCGGAACTTGCGTTCGCTGGCGGCCAGCGCATCCACCGCGCGATGGCGGTCGGTGACGTCCTGGATCGCGCCGATCAGACGGGTGCGTCCGTCCACATGCTCCATCGAGCCGGTGCTGTGCACCCACAGCTGCCGGCCGGTGGCGCTGACCAGCGGCAGTTCCAGATCCCAGGGCGTGCCATCGCGCACGCAGGCCTCGACCGCTTCGGTGATCACCGCGCGCGCATCGAGCGGGTAGAAGCCGATCCCTTCGGCCAGGGTCGGCCGGTAGCCGGCCGGCAGATCGTGCAGGCGGCAGGTCTGGTCCGACCAGGTCAGGGTGCCGCTGGCCACGTCCACTTCCCAGCCGCCGACGCCGGCAACCCGGCCGGTGCGCTCCAGGAACGCCTCGCTCTCGCGCAGGCGTTGCTGCAGCTGTTCGTTGGCGGCCTGGCGTTCCAGCATCAGCCGGCGCTGCTCCAGGCCTTCGGCGGCAACCCGGGCCAGCTGCTGCAAGGCGGCCAGTTGCGCCGGTTCCAGCGCGCGCGGGCGCTGGTCGATCACGCACACCGTGCCCATGCGCAAGCCGTCGGACAACACGATCGGCGCACCGGCGTAGTAACGGATCCCCGGCGCATCGGTGACCAGCGTATTGTCGCGAAAGCGCGGATCGGCCGGCGCATCGCGTACTTCCATCACCGCATCGTCCTGGATGGTGTAGGCGCAGAACGCGAGTTCGCGTGGGGTTTCGCTGGCATCGGGCAGGCCGATATTGGCCTTCCACCATTGGCGATGTTCGTCCACCAGCGACACCAGCGCGATCGGCGTGCCGGCGATCGCCTGCGCGGCGGCGGCCAGCGCATCGAAGAACGGCTCGGCATCGGTATCGACGACCTGCAACAGCGCCAGACGCGACAGCCGCTCGGCCTCGCGGGAGGTGGATGACACGACGGCGTCGCAGTGGCTCAATGAAATGCTCGCTTGGTCCCCCGGGCAATCCGCTCAGTCTAGCGGACCGAACATACCTGCTAACGCAGCGTTGCGTGCGCCATCGCACAGAAGATGCCTTGTGCGCAGCCCACACGCTCCGTCACTGGATGGGCTCGGTCCCGCTTGCCGCGCTGTCGTCGCGCATCTGCAGGGCCAGATACAGGCGCACGCAGTCGTCGGTATTGCGCAGGTCCACGCCGCAGAGTTCCGCGATGCGCTGCATGCGGTAATCCAGCGTATTGCGGTGGATGGCCAGTGCCTTGGCGGTGGGCGCCATGCGCATGCCGGCGCCGAACCACACCGACAGCGTCTGCACCAGGTCGCCGCGGCGGTCCTGGGCCAGCAGCGCCTGCAGCGGCTTGCGCAGTTCCTCGGCCTGCCAGGCCTGGCGCAGGTCGTCCACCAGCACCGGCAGGCGATGGTCGTCGTAGAAGAACGCATCGGCCTGCGGCGCGCGCGCCTTGCCGATGCGCATGGTGGTGCGCGCGATCTGGTGCGACAGCGCCAGCCCGCCGGGCTGCGGGAAGTACTGCCCCAGCGCGAGGCGGATCCGCAGCGGGCTGCTGGCGCGCATGCGCTCGAGCAAGGTGTGGGCGCGGCGGCGTTGTTCGTCCACATCCCAGTGGCCGCGGCGGTCCAGTGCGGGCTTGAGCACCACCAGTTCGTTGAGCGCGGTGGCGGCGATCAGGTTGCCGCGTTCGGGCGTGGACAGCAGTGTGTGCAGGCGCTGCAGTTCCACCAGCATCGCGTCCAGGTCGAGGGTGTCGCTTTCCACTTCGATCACCGCCGCCACGCGCGGCAGGTCGAGCGCGATGCCGAGCCGTTCGGCCCAGCCGGCCAGTGCCGGGGTCGGCCCGTCGGCGCGGATCAGGCCGAGCGTGACTTCCTCGCGCAGGCGCGCATCGCGGGCCAGCAGGCGCAGCAGGCCGGCCTGTTCCAGCATCGCTTCGGCGGCCATGCGCACCAGTTCGGCCTGTTGCCCGATCCGCTGCGGGTCGCCGGTCAGCCCGACGCAGCCGACGATGCGGCCATCGGCGATCAGCGGCAGGTTGACGCCCGGGCGAACCGCATCCAGCTGCTGGGCCAGCGCCGCGTCGATCTCCACCCGGCCCTGCCTGGACAGTACCAGCAGCGCACCCTCGTGCAGCTGACCGATGCGCGCCGGCTCGCCGCTGGCGATGATGACGCCGGTGTGGTCCATCACATTGACGTTGCCGTCGATGATGGTCATCGCGCGGTCGACGATGGACTGCGCCAGGGTGCGGTCGAGCGTGAGCATGGGCGTGGGGTCTGTTGGCGCGATCGGGGAGGACACGGTGGCATGTTCGGTGCTGCATGGCGGTGCCCCGTCCTGTGCTGCGCGCATGCATCAGGCAGGCAGGCAGGCAGGCAGGCAGGCAGCATCAGTGGATCACGTGGCGACCGCGTGGCACAGCCTGCGCACGGCATCCCGCGCGCTGCCGTCAGCGCGTGGCTGCACGCGCAGGCAACTGCGCCAAGGCCTGGCCCAGCTGCAGCGCCGCGGCCACATTGTGGGCGGCGATGCGCACGTTGCTGGCGGCTTCGGCCAGCGCCTGCTCCACCGTGCAGGCGCGATGCACCACCGCAAACATCGCGTCGATGCCGTGCCCATGCAGCAGCGCGGCGCCGTTGCCCAGGCAACCGGCGATGGCGATCACCGGCTTGCCGTGTCGTTGCGCCAGCCGCGCCACGCCCACCGGGGTCTTGCCGTGCAGGCTCTGGCTGTCCAGGCGGCCTTCGCCGGTGATGACCAGATCGGCCTGGGCGACCAGGGCATCCAGCCCGAGCGCCTGCGCGACGATCTCCACCCCGGGCCGCAACTGCGCACCCAGGTAGGCCACCAGCGCCGCGCCCAGGCCGCCGGCCGCACCGCCGCCGGGCAGGTCGTGCAGGCGCAGTCCCAGGTCGCGTTGCAGCACATCGGCGTAGCGCTGCAGGTTGCTGTCGAGCTGGCGCACCATGCTGGGGGTGGCACCCTTCTGCGGGCCGAATACCGCCGAAGCGCCGGTCGGGCCGATCAGCGGGTTGTCCACATCGCAGGCCACTTCGAACTGGCAGTCCTGCAGCCGCCGGTCCAGGTCCTGGGTATCGATCCGCGCCAGCGTCGCCAGCGCGCCGCCACCGGGGCCGATCGCCTCGCCCTGCGCATCCAGCAGCCGCACGCCCAACGCCTGCGCCAGGCCGGCGCCGCCGTCGTTGGTGGCGCTGCCGCCGATGCCGATGATGAAGCGCCGCGCGCCGGCATCCAGCGCGGCCAGGATCAACTCGCCCACGCCCGCGGTACTGGTGCGCAGCGGCGCGCGCTCGGCCGGCGGCACCAGTGCCAGGCCGCTGGCGGCGGCCATTTCGATCACCGCGGTGCGGCCGTCGCCGGTCAGGCCGAAGAACGCCTGCACCGGGGTGCCGAGCGGGCCGCTGACCTTGCAGTCGATCACCCGCCCGCCGGTGGCGGCCACCAGCGCATCGACCGTGCCTTCGCCGCCATCGGCCACCGGCACCTTGCGGTACTGCCAGTCGGGGAACACCTCGCGGAAGCCGGCCTCGATCTGGGTGGCCACCTCCAGCGCGGACAGGCTTTCCTTGTAGGAATCGGGGGCGATGACGATCTTCATGGGCACACTCGCTGGGACGGACGCATCACTGGTTCACCGCGCGTGCCGGCACCCGCAGCACCAGCGCGGCGCCCAGCAGCATGGCCCCGGCCAGCACGTACAGCGCCAGCTCGGTGCTGTGGGTGGCGTCCTTGATCCAGCCCACCAGGTACGGGCTGACGAAGCCGGCGACCTGGCCGGTGGAGTTGATCAGCGCCAGCCCACCGGCCGCGGCGGCGGCGGTGAGAAAGCCGTTGGTCAGCGGCCAGAACAACGGCAGCCCACTGACCGCGCCCATCGTGGCCAGGGTCATGCCGAACAGGGCCAGAGCCAGGTTGTCGGTGACGCTGGCGGCGATGCACAGCCCGGCCGCCCCCATCAGCAACGGGATCACCAGATGCCAGCGGCGCTCGCGGCGGCGGTCGGCCGAGCGCCCCATCAGCAGCATGAACACCGCTGCGGCCAGGTACGGGATGGCGCTCATCAGGCCGATCCGAGTCGGGTCGGTGACGCCGCTGCCCTGGATGATCGAAGGCAGCCAGAAGTTGATCGCATACACCCCGCTCTGGATGCAGAAGTACACCGTGCCCAGCATCCATACCGCCGGGCTGCGCAGCACCGCGCCCAGCGAGCTGGAGGCGCCGGCCGGCTTGCCGGCTTCGTCGGCGGCCAGCGCGCGGGTCAGTGCCTGCTTCTCCTGCGGGTCCAGCCAGGTCGCCTGCTGCACGCCATCGCTGAGCAGGAACCACACCCCGATGCCCAACAGCACGGTCGGCAGGCCCTGCAGCAGGAACATCCATTGCCAGCCGGCCAGGCCACCCTGCCCGGCCGAGAAATGGCCGAGGATCCAGCCCGACAACGGCCCGCCCAGCACGCCGGAGATCGGGATGGCCGACATGAAGACGGTCATGACCCGGCCATGCTGGGCGCGCGGGAACCAGCGCGTCAGGTACAGCACGATGCCGGGGAAGAAGCCAGCCTCGGCCGCGCCGGTGAGCAGGCGCAGGGTGTAGAAGCCGGCAGGCGTGCGCACGAACATCAGGCAGGTCGACAGCAGGCCCCAGCTGACCATCATGATCGCCACCCAGCGGCGCGCACCGATGCGCTGCAGGATCAGATTGCTCGGCACCCCACAGGCCAGGTAGCCGATGAAGAAGATGCCCGCACCCAGCCCGTACACGGTCTCGCTCATGCCCAGATCGCCGAGCATCTGCAGCTTGGCGAAGCCCACGTTGACCCGGTCCAGGTAGTTGAACAGGTAGCAGACGAACAGGAACGGGATCAGCCGCCACAGGATCTTGCGGTAGGTCGGGGCCATGCCATCGGTGGGCGGCAGTGGCCGGGTGGCTTGGGTCATCGCACGCTCCAGCAGTCGGTGGGCCCACCGGCGCGCAGTGCTGGCACCGGCACCACACAGGGGTCGGCGCATTCTAGTTGGAGCTTTTTCCCGGAAGCATCGTCAGCCTGCCGCCTGTCTGCGGGCAGGCACACACCGGTTTTTGTGCAACTGCCCAAATCCACATCAGGTGTCCCGAGCGTGTGCGAGGCTCGGAACGCTGCAGCAACCATGCTGGTGCAGAGCTGGCCGACCCGATACCGCGCGGTCACCCGGCCAAGTAACTACCGGGCCGACAGCCAGCGCCGACGCAGCACCCAGCCCCGCACGACAGACCGCCTCGGCCTTGCGAATCCCGAATCCCGACTCCCCAATCCCAGCACTACCTCCCCACTCCCGATTCCCGATTCCCCACCGCATACGCCTGCGCCTGCCCCATCACCCGCAGCAGGTTGCCGCCCCAGATGCCGGCGATCTGCTGCTCGGTGTAGCCCTTGCGCAGCAGCCAGGCGGTGATGCGCGGCAGGTCGGAGACGTCTTCCAGGCCGACCACGCCACCGCCGCCGTCCCAGTCCATGCCGATGCCCACGTGCTCGGGCCCGACCACCTTGAGCACATGCTCCAGATGGGCGAAGAAATCCTCCTCGGTGGCGCGCTTGATCGGGTAGCGCGCATCCAGCTCCTTGAGCGCGGCGCTCAGGGCCGTGCCGTCGGCGATCTTGATGTGCTCCCAGCCGCCGTATTGCTCGGTCAGCGCCTTCTCGGCGGCCTTGCGCTCGGGGCTGGCGCCGCTATCGACCAGATAGCCGCCGTAGGAATTCACCTGGATCACCCCGCCGTGCTCGGCCAGCACCTTCAGCCGCGCGTCGTCGATATTGCGCGGATGGTTAAACACCGCACGCGCGCCGCTGTGCGAGAGCACGATCGGCACCGGCGACAGTGCGATCAACTGGTCGAACACCGCATCGGAGGCATGCGATTGATCGATCACGATGCCCAGCGCCTGCGCCTGTTGCACCAGTTGCTTGCCGGCCGGGCTCAGGCCCTTCCACTCCGGCCCCTTGGGGTCGGTGGCCGAGTCGGCGAACTCGTTGTTGAGAAAATGCACGGTGCTCATCAGGCGCAGGCCCTGCGCGTAATAGAAGCGCAGCAGCGTGGGGTCGGCCACCAGCGGGCTGGCGTTTTCCATGCTGATGTACACCACGCGCTTGCGATCGGCCTTGATGCGCGCGGCATCGGCGGGCGTGGTGGCGAAGGCGAAGCGCTGCGGTTGCGCGGCCAGCAGCGTGTGGATCTTCAACAGCCGCTGCAGACCGGCATCGCGATCGTCCAGGTGCGCGGCCGCACTGCGATTGCCCTGCGCGGTGTAGACCGCCCAGAAGCCGCCATCCAGCGCGCCTTCGACCATGCGCGGATAATCCACCTGCGACAGCCGGTTGCCGGCATGCGCCTGCAACACGTCGAAATCGGGACGCTCCAGGTTGGCCGGCGTGTCCAGATGCGAATCCAGCGTGACCAGGCGCTGTTGCAGCGCCGTGGCGCGCGCCAGTTCGGCCTTGGAAAACTCCAGCGCGTGGGCAGGCAGCGCGGTGGCGAGCAACAGCGAGACAGACAGAGACAGCGTGTGCAGGTGCATGCGATCTCACAGCCAGGTGGGGGTCACCGGATCATAACGGCTTGCGGCACGCGTACTGCACGCGCCACGGCGCAGGCGATGCGCACATTGCGGCTCTGAAAAAATACACACGGAACCACATTGCGCGCAGTGCCAACGTCTGTACGCCGCGCCCAGCTTGCAGCCGCACGCAGGGATCCATGCGTGGCCCACCGTGACCGCTCGCCTGGCGATGGCGTGCGGGGCCAGGTGTGGGTTCAATCGCCCAGTTCGGCCAGGCGCGCGCGCACGCTCTCGACATCGACGTGCTCGCGCACGTGCAGCCACTGCCGCGCCCATACCGAGCGCAGCACGATCCAGGCACCGAGCACGCCCAGGCAGGTCGAGCCCAGCGCCAGCAGCAACGGATGCAACGGCGAGCCGCTACCGGTCTGGAACAGGTACATGAAGGCGCCGGCGAACAGCAGCCACACGCCGAACACCGGCCAGTTGCTGGCCAACAGACTGGCATGGGGCCGCTCGATCTCGCGCAGCAACCGGCTCAGCGCCTTGCGTTCCTCATCGTCCGCTGTCATCGACTGGCCGCTCCAGGGGTTGATCGCCGCGCTAGATCACGCGGCAGAAAACAGCCTTCAGATAGCGCGATTCCTGCACGTGCGCCATGAACGGGTGGTCCGGACCGGCACCGGCCACCTTCAGGATCTGGATGGTGCGACCGGAGAAATACGAGGCGCGCCGCAGCATGTCCAGGAATTCCTGCTCGGCCACCAGCCCGGTGCACGAGAAGGTGGCGAACAGGCCACCGGGCTTGACCACGCCCAGCGCCAGCTTGTTCATGTCCAGGTACTTCTTCAGCGCCGGAATCACCTGCTCGCGGTCGCGGGTCATCTTGGCCGGGTCCAGGATCACCACATCGAACTGCTCGCCGCGGTTGGAGGCATCGCGCAGCCAGGGGAAGATGTCGGCCTGCACGAACTTCGGCCGCACGTTGTTGAGCTTGGCGTTGCCCTTGGCGATGGCGATCACGTCCTCGTCGATGTCCACGCCCAGCACCTCGGACGCGCCGCGCGCAGCCGCATACACCGCAAAGCCGCCGGTGTTGCAGCACAGGTCCAGCACGCTCTTGCCTTCGACCTGCTCGCTCAGCCACTGGCGGTTCTCGCGCTGGTCGGCAAAGAAGCCGGTCTTGTGCGCACCGGCCGGGTCGGCACGGAACTTGATGCCGTACTCGGTGATCACCGACGCTTCGGTGGTGGTGTTGCCGTGGAAATCGAAGCTTTCCTGCTTTTGCACGTGTTCGTCGGCGAAGCTGTGGAAACGGCAGCCCGGGAACTGCTCGCGCAGCGCCTCGTAGATCCATTCGCGGTGGCGGAACATGCCGGCGGCGAAGAACTCCACCACCACCAGATCGCCATAGCGGTCCACCACCAGGCCGGACAGGCCGTCGCCTTCGCTATGCACCACGCGCCAGGCATCGGACACCGCGTCGAGCTTGAGCCAGTCGCGGCGCAGGCTCACTGCCGCGGCGATCTTGCGCGAGAACCAGCCCGCATCCACCGGCACCGCCTGGTCGGTCTCCAGGATGCGCACGGCGATGCGCGAGTGGCCGTTGTAGAAGCCGCGGCCGACCCACTCCCCGTCCACGCCGACCACATCGACGATGGTGCCGGGTTTGGGCTTGGCGGCGGGCTTTTCCACCAGCTTCTGGAAGATCCACGGGTGGCTGGAGCGCCACGCATTCTTGAGTCGGACGACGGGGACAGGAGTATTCATCCGCCCATTGTATCCGGCTGGATTGACGTGCCTGCCCCGGGCACGCAGAATCGGGCATAGAAGGGGAGTAGCTCCCAGCGTTGTCGCCGTCATGACGAGCCCTGCCAACAGGCGCTCCGGTGCAACGGCAACCGGCCCGGCCGGTTGTGAGCGAGACCTTCGCCGCGCAGGCGAAGGTCCGTCACCCGGAATCCACGATTTCCGTGTCACAAGGCCTCAGCCCACCGGCTGTCCAGGTCGTTTCACTTTCGGGATTCTTGTATGCAAACCATTGGCAATGTCTGGTTATGGGGCGGCTTCGCGATCGTGGTGATCGTGGCGCTGTTGGTCGATCTGGTGCTGATGCGCCACGGCGGTGCCCACAAGGTCACCTTCAAGGAAGCCACCTGGTGGAGCATCGGTTGGGTGCTGCTGGCGCTGGCCTTCAACGCCGGGCTGTGGTGGTACCTGCAGGGCAGCATGGGCGATGCGGCGGCCGACCGCATCGGGCTGGAGTTCCTGACCGGCTACCTGGTCGAGAAATCGCTGGCGGTCGACAACATCTTCGTGTTCCTGATGGTGATGACCTACTTCGGCGTGCCCGAGGAGCAGCGCCAGCGCGTGCTGATCATCGGCGTGCTGGGCGCGATCGTGCTGCGCGCGATCATGATCTTCGCCGGCTCGGTGCTGCTGACCAAGTTCCATTGGCTGCTGTACGCGTTCGGCGCCTTCCTGCTGCTGACCGGCATCAAGATGTGGTTCTCCGCCGGCAAGGAGCCGGACCTGGAAGCCAACCCGGTGCTGCGCTGGATGCGCGGCCATCTGCGCCTGAGCCCGCAATACCACGGCCATGCGCTGAGCGTGATCAAGGACGGCAAGCGCTGGTTTACCCCGCTGTTCGTGGTGCTGATCCTGATTGCGGTGATCGATGTGATCTTCGCGGTGGACAGCATCCCGGCGATCTTCGCGATCACCACCGACCCGTTCATCGTGCTGACCTCCAACGTATTCGCGGTGCTGGGTCTGCGCGCGATGTTCTTCCTGCTGGCCGGCATGGCCGACCGCTTCCACCTGCTGCCGTACGGGCTGGCGGTGATCCTGGTGTTCATCGGCACCAAGATGATGATCATCGATCTGTACAAGATCCCGGTGCTGGTCTCGCTGGCGGTGGTGATCGTGATCCTGGTCTTCACCATCGTGCTGAGCCTGCTGCGGCCGCCCAAGCCGGCTCGGCACTGACCGGCCGGGATTCGGGATTCGGGATTCGGGATTCGGGAATCGGGAATCGGGAATCGGGAATCGGGAATCGGGAATCGGGAATCTGGAATCTGGGTTGTGCTTGGCTGCAGATGATGGTGCAAAGGATGCCGCGGTTTCGCTTCGGCTCTCGCCACTGGGGCCGGTCGTGGTCTTCGGCCGTGATCGTCGGCTCCGTCGCCCATTACGCGACTCGGCTGCAGCGCACCACAGGCGGTACCGGAGCATTGGGACCGCGCCCTGGTTGCCACCACACCTAACTGCGGTGAGGTATTGGCCGCCGCGGCCTGCCTGCCGGGCTTCGTATCAGCCCGGCGGGCAGCAGGATTGTCCCGCCGCCGGATCCGGTTATCCCGCGCAAATAGGGCTTGCAAAGGCAAAACCACGCCGCCATCCGTGAATGCATGACAACGCATTCCCTTGCCCCCGATCCCACCACCCAGAGCCGCCTGGATCGTTCCCGGGTCTTGCGTGCCTTCAACTTCAGCCTGGCTGCCGTGTTGCTGCTGGTGGCGGTATTCACCGCCCAGGGCATGTTCGACTGGCGCGCCTGGGCGGTGGCACCGCTGCAGGCCGACGGCCTGCTCGGCATCCTCACCGCGCCGCTGCTGCACGGCTCGCTCGCGCATCTGGGCGCCAACGCCGCCGCACTGCTGATCCTGGGCACACTGGCCGGCAGCGTATATCCGCGTGCCACCGCCCTGGCGCTGCCGTTGCTGTGGCTGGGTTCGGGGCTGGGCGCGTGGTTGCTGGGCGAGCCCGGCAGCCGGCATCTGGGCGCCAGTGGCGTCACCCACGGGCTGATGTTCCTGGTGTTCGTGCTGGGCCTGCTGCGCCGCGACCGCCCGGCGATTGCCACCAGCATGATCGCCTTCCTGTTCTACGGCGGCATGTTGCTGACCATCCTGCCGCACGAGGCCGGCGTATCCTGGCAATCGCATCTGGGCGGCGCAGTGGCCGGCCTGATCGCTGCACTGCTGCTGCGCCTGCGCGACCCGCAACAGGCCAGGCCGCGCTACAGCTGGGAAGACGAGGACGAGGACGCTGCCTGGGAGATCAGCAACGCCGAACGCG
Organism: Xanthomonas sp. F14; assembly: GCF_014199865.1. NCBI lineage: Bacteria > Pseudomonadati > Pseudomonadota > Gammaproteobacteria > Lysobacterales > Lysobacteraceae > Xanthomonas > Xanthomonas sp. F14. The sequence goes on from NZ_JACHOM010000004.1 coordinate 90,166, forward strand.
ACGTGCTGGAACCGCCGCCGCCACGCCAGGTGCCAGTGCTGTGGCAGCGCCAGGAAGACGGCTCGCAGAACGTGGTGCTGCACTTCCCGCCACGCGAACGGCCACCTGGGACGTAGGAGCGTGCTGGCGCGCGACGGGGCGTTATCGGGAACGCCCCATCGCGCGCCAGCGCGCTCCTACAGACCGCATATGCGTCCAACGTTTAACGCGTCGCACGCTCGCTCAACGCACGCCGCGCCAAGCCGGGATCATCGGCAAAGAATGCATCGATACCGGCATCCAGATACGCCTTCAACTCGGCCAATGCGCCGGCCTCGTTGCGCTCGGTCACCGCAGCACTGCTGCGGTTGTTGGCGGCCAGGAAATAATTCTCCGGGCGGAAGGTATACGGCTGCACCTGCAGTCCTGCCGCATGCGCGTCGTGCACCAGGCTGGTCGGCGTGCCCAGGCGCTGCTGCGCATCCAGCGGAATGATGCTGCGGATGTCCGGGCCGATCGCATCGGCATAGCCGGCAACCTGCTTCAGCCCTTCTGGCGTGATCATCTGCGCGTAGGTGCGCGGCGCGTTGCCCACGCCCGCATCGGGCAGCGCCATCTGCGCGCCGCCCAGCAGCTGCAGCAAGCGAATAGTGCTGTTGCGCCCGATCTTGCCGCGCAAGTAACGCAGGTTGCCGGTCTCGAACGACTGGATCACCACCGGCGCGGTCTGCGTGTAGGCATGCGCACGCAGGCTCGCCAGCACCTTGTCTTCCATCGCCAGATTCAGCGCACTGAAATAGCTCGGGTGCTTGATCTCCGGAATCAGCCCGATCGTGCGCCCGGTCGCTGCCGATTCGGCTGCGACGAAATCGATGATCTCATCGAAGGTGACGATCTGAAACTGCCCGTCCCAACGCGTGCCGCGCAACTGCGGCAACCGCTCGCGCGCGCGCAAGGTCTTCAATTCGGCAAGAGTGAAGTCTTCGGTGAACCAGCCTTCCATCGCCTGGCCATCGATGGTCTTGCGGGTCTTGCGCGCGGCGAACTCCGGGTGGCTGGCCACATCGGTGGTGCCGCCGATCTCGTTCTCATGACGCGCCACCAGCACACCATCCTTGGTGGACACCAGGTCCGGCTCGACAAAATCGGCGCCATCGACGATCGCCCTGGCATACGAGGCCAGGGTGTGTTCCGGGCGCAACGCGCTGGCGCCACGGTGCGCAAAGATCTGCACCGTCTTCGCCAACGGCGCCTCTGCCAACGCGGGCCCGCTCATGCCGACCATCATCGCTCCCAACACCAACGCACGGTGGAACTGCATCATGCCTTTCTCCAACAAAAAAGCAGCCATCAACACCACGGCACAACCGCCAGACGAGCGCGGCCGATGAGCGAGGCGGGATGCACGATGTGTACATCCCGCTTTCTCCGCATCGTCCGCACTAGCCTGACAACCACTCCCTAAGTCTTGCCAGCCACTCTAAAACCATCCACGTCGATCGCCACCGGAAATCAGTCAGCAGCCACAAGACCCGCTGTTACCAATCCCCAATCCCGACTCCCAAATCCCTAACTCAGAACTTGGCATCCAAGGTCAAAAACACCTGCCGCGGCGCGCTGGCATGGAATGCCAGCTGACGGCCATTCGGATCGCTGTTGGCGAACGCGGTGAGGTTGGACGCATAGCGCTTGTCGGTGAGGTTGGTCACGTTGAGCGAGAGCTTGAGCCCCTGCAGCACGCCGGCCTGGCCAAAGTCGTACCCGGCGCCCGCATCGAACGAGGTGTAACCGCCGAAGCCCTGGTCGTTGGTGTAGGTGTAATAACGCTGGCCGGTGTACTTGCCGCGCAGGTTGATGTTCCAGTTGGCGTAGTTGAAGGCGATTTCGCTGGCGAACATACGCTTGGGCGTATCCACCGTGGTCTTGCCGGCAGTCGGAATGATCACCCCGTTCTGCACGTAGTTGTCGTCGTAGGTCGAGCGGTTGATCGAGGCCGAGTTGTACCACTGCAGGTAGCTGGTCGGCTTCCAGATCACGGTCAGTTCGCCGCCGCGGCTGCTCACCGAGCCCACGTTGAAGAAGCGCGTGGTGCAGGCCGGCGTGGTGCCCTGCTGGATGCTGGCGCAGGGATTGAGCGAGAGCAGGCGGTTGTCGAAGGTCACGTCGTAACCCACCAGCGAGGCTTCGAAGCGGTCACGCACGAAGCGGTAACCGGCTTCCACGGTGCGCGACTTTTCCGGCTCCAGGGCGCCGACGCTGGCATCGAAGGAGGCCTGCGTCACCAGCAACGGACCACCGGCGCCGCCGCCCTGGAACGCGGCGATGTTTTCCGCGTACGAGGCGAACACTTCCTGCCCGTCTGCGATGCGATAGCCCAGACCGACCTGCGGCAGCACCGACTCGCTGGCCTTGATCGAACCGGTCGCCACCGGCGCTTCCACCGCCAGCCCCGGCGTTTCGCGCGCGGTCATTTCGGTGCTCGGGCTCTTGATGCCCAGATCCACGCTCAGGCGCTCGTCGAGGAACTTGAAGTTGCCCTGCACGTAGAACTGCCGCGTGGTGATGATGTAGTTCTGCGAGAACAGCCTGCGGTCGGGATCCTGCAGGAACTTGTCGTCGCTGACCGGCCCGTCTATCCAGTAGAAATTGCGCTCCACATCGTGGTGATTGCGCTCGTACCACAGCCCGGCTTCGAGGTGATGCGGGCCCAGGTTCCAGCCGAGCGAGGCGATGCCGCCGGTGCGGTTGATCCAGTAATTGGTGCTGCGGATGGAGATCGGCAATGCCTGCGGCGTGCCCGGGTTGGACGCCTGGCCCGGCGACCACCAGTGGCCCTGACCCTTGTTTTCGTGGTGGTAGACCTGGGTGTGCAGGCTGATCGCATCGTTGGGCTGGAAGTCGCCGGCCACATAGAACAGATCGTCGTCGCGCAACGCGCGGCTCTGGTAGTACGCATCGTCGATGTTGTCCACGCCGCCGCTGAAACCGCAGCGCGCCGCATTGCGCGTGGCCGGTGCGCAGTACGCCGCGGCCAACGCCCGGTTCCAGTCCGGTGCGTACAGGTTCCAGTCCCAGCCCAGGCCACGCGCCATGCCGCTCTTGGACAGATACGAATAATCGGCCTGCGAGGTCCGCGAGGTGTCGGCGAACGCGGTCAGCTTGCCGCCATCGAACTGGTACACGCCCTTGGCATTGAACTGGCGCGTGGTGGTCGGCGACTCCGGGCGCGCCCACATGTCGGCTTCGGCATTGATGCCGGACAGATACGCCGAAAACCCGTTGTAGTCGCCGGTGTCCACGCGCAGGAAGGTGCGCCGGTTGGCATCGGAGCCCACCGTCTGCGACAGCTGCCCGCCGAACACGCTGGACGGATCGGCCGAGTAGTACTGGATGGTGCCGCCCAGGTTGCTGGTGGACGCGGTGCCCAGTGCGCCGATGCCCGATGCCAGCTCCACGCCGCCGAAGTTTTCCGCAATCAGGGCGCGGCTGATATTGAGGCCGTTGTAGTTGCCGTAGGCGTTGTCACCCAGCGGCAGGCCGTCGAGCGTATAGCCCAGGCGCGTGCCGTTGAAGCCACGCAGGCTGATCGTCTGCGACTCCTCGTTGGCACCGAAGGCATCGTTGGATTGCACGTTGACGCCCGGCATGCGGTTGAGCAGCTTCTGGATGCTGGTGCCCGGCGGCAACACCGGAATGTCCTGCTGGGTGATGCGCTGCACCTGACGCGTTTCGCCCTGGCCGATCACCGAGACCGCGTCGAGTTGCTGCACGGTCGTGCCGGTGTCGGCAGTCACCTCGGGATCGGCGGCGTAGGCGGCCGGCGACAGCACGAGCGCGGTAAGGACGGCGGCACTTAACAGATGGGTCTTGGGCATGAGCGGCAGGGGGGACGAGTCAAAAGATGACGGCAAGCGTGCGACAGCTGTCTTGCGCCGATGCGACCGGGACATGACAGTGCTGCGACAGCGGCTGCGCATTCCGCGCCGCAACTGCGTTGCGCTGGCATGCAGATGTCATCTGCGCGTCGTAATCTGCGCCCTCATCCATCCGTGTTGTCCGAGGGTTGCTGCATGTCCGATCGCATTGCTCGCGCTTGTTTCCGGACGCTGACCAGCGTCGCCATCGCGGTGCTGGCATGGGGATGCGGCAGTGCGAGCGCCCGCGACAAGGCGGCTCCGGCGGGCTCGGTGATCGCCACCGATGCACACGGCTACCTGGAAAAAGCACAGGTGCCCGACAGCCTGCGCCTGGTACCGCCACCGCCACAGGACGGCAGCGCCGCGCTCGCCAACGATCAGGCCATCGCCACATCCATGCTTGCCCTGCGCGGCACACCACGCTGGGACCTGGCCACACAGGATGCTGCACTGACGTTCCCGGCGGCCGCCAATCACTTCAGTTGCGCGCTCGGCATCCAGATCGACCAGGCCCACACCCCGCACCTGCTGCGTCTGCTCGAACGCAGCATGCGCGACGCCAGCACCAGCACCAGCGCGGCGAAGGCACGCTATCAGCGGCCACGCCCGTTCATGCGCAACGACCAGCCGATGTGCACGCCCGACGATGACGCGGCGCTGCGCAAGAACGGCTCCTACCCCTCCGGCCACACCGCCATCGGCTGGAGCTGGGGCCTGATCCTGGCCGAGCTGGCACCCGCCCAGCGCGACGCCCTGCTCGCCCGCGGCCGCGCCTTCGGCGACAGCCGCCTGGTCTGCAACGTGCACTGGCAGAGCGATGTCCTGCAGGGCCGCATCATGGGCGCCGCCACCGTCGCCGCCCTGCACGACAACCCCGAGTTCCAGAAGGATCTAGCCGCTGCGCGCCGCGAGATCGACAAGTCACGTGCAAAGCAACCTGCCACAGCCGCGGCATCGCCAGCATGCGATGCCGAGAACGCGGCATTGCAGACGGTGCTGCCGGGTGTGATGTGACGCGTTTTGCAGCGCAGTTGCGGGCGCTCGTTTCGAGTTTCGGTATCGGCATGTGACCCGCTGTAAAAGCGTTGCGCTTGTCGCCGTCCCTGATCCCTGATCCCTGATCCTTGATGCAGAACACCAACAGCCAGCGTCTGCATCGGCTCATCATGCGTCGCGGCAGGTAAGCGGTTTACTTGCCGATACAAAAACTCGAAAAGATCTTGCCCAGCAATTCGTCGGCGCTCAGCTTGCCGGTGATCTCGCCGAGTGCTTCCTGTGCCAGGCGCAATTCTTCGGCGGCCAGTTCGAGCTGTTCGAAGCCCAGCTCCAGATCCGCTGCGTCTGCATGCTGTTCGGCGCGGCGCAATGCCTCGACATGCCGCGTGCGTGCGGAGAATTCGCCTTCCACGCTGTCCACTCCGTCGCCCAGCGCAAGCTCGCGCAACCGGGCGTGCAACTGCTCCAGTCCCTGCCCGGTCACCGCCGAGACCGCGACCGCGTCGCGATCGAGCGCTGTGGCTTCGGCCAGCAGATCGCATTTGTTGTGGATCCACAGCTGACGCGGCACCGTATCGATGGCATCGCCGATCGCATCGCGCGCGGCTTGCGGGTCGCGTGCATCCAGTACCACCAGCGCCAGGTCTGCGCGCTGCAACTCCGCACGCGCGCGCCGCATGCCCTCGCGCTCGATCGCATCACCGCCTTCGCGCAGGCCGGCGGTGTCGACCAACACGAGTTCGAAACCATCGAGCTGGATGGCTTCCTGCAAGGTATCGCGCGTGGTGCCGGCGACATCGGTGACGATGGCGCGCTCGCTACCGGCCAATGCATTGAGCAAGGAACTCTTGCCGGCATTGGGCGGGCCGATCAGCACCGCGTGCAGGCCGTCGCGCAGCTTGCGCCCGCGCTCGGCATCGCGCAGCAGTTGCGCCAGCAATGCGCGCGCCTGCTGTAGCCCGTCGCGCACCTGCGCCCCTCCCAGGGTGTCGAGCGGCTCGTCGGCAAAGTCGATTGCCGCTTCCACATGGATGCGTAGCCGGGTGAGGCTGTCGCTGAGCGCATCGACCCGTTGCGAAAACACACCGTCCAAGGATCTGCGCGCAGCGCGTGCCGCGCGCAGATCGCCGGCGGCGATCAGATCGGCGATGGCTTCGGCCTGCGCCAGATCGAGTTTGCCATTGAGAAAGGCGCGCTCGCTGAACTCGCCCGCGCGTGCCTGCCGCGCGCCCAGCGCAATGCAACGCGCCACCAGCTGCCGCAACAGCACCGGGCTGCCGTGTCCCTGCAGTTCCACCACCGCCTCGCCGGTGAAGCTGTGCGGCGCCGGAAACCACAAGGCAATGCCATCGTCGATCACCCCGCCCTGCGCATCGCGAAAGCGCGCGTAGCGTGCCTGCCGTGGCTGCAGATTCGGGACACCCAGCTCGGCGGCGATCTGCGCCGCCTGCGGCCCGGACAGGCGCACGATGCCGATGCCTCCGGTTCCGGCGGCGCTGGCGATGGCAACAATGGTCGATGGCGAAGAAGACATAGGCAGACAGGTTGCGCGGATCAGAGACGTTGCAGTTGCGTGCGTGCCTGCTCGGCGCCGCTGCCTTGCGGCTGCAGTTCCAGATAGGTGGCGTAGGCCTTGCGTGCCTTGTCGCGATCGCCGGCTTTTGCGTAGGCATCGCCGAGATTGAGATAGGCCACCGCACGCGACGGATCGATTTTCAAGGTATTTTCCAGCCAGCGCGCCGATTCGGCAAAGCGTTCCTGGCGGTAGTACACAAAGCCCAGGTTGTTGGCGGCCAAGGCGAAATCCGGGCGCAGCTTCAAGGCTTCGGCAAACTGCTCGGCCGCTTCGGCGTAGCGTTTTTCCTTGTACAACTGCAGGCCGCGCTCGTTGGCCAGCTGCGCACGTTGGCGGTCGCTGCTCTTCACCGCGGTCGGCAAGACCAGCCTGGCTTCGCCGCCTTGCAGCGTCTTGACCGTCACCGGCGCCGCAGCTGTTGCAGCACCGCTGGTGGTGGCGGCAGGACGCGCCGCATCCACGCGGCCGTTGAGTGCGATCGCATCGGCAGACAACTGCGCGGTACCGGCGGTCAGGAACTCCTCGCCACTCGGTACCTGGAACACGAACTCCCCGCCCTGCGAGCCGGGCAGGCTGCCGAATGCCGGGGTCTGCGCCGACACTGCCGACACTGCCGGTGCGACATAGGCCGCCAGTTCGGTCCCGGTGATCAGGCCATCGCCATTGAGGTCGCCCTTGCCCGCCAGCGCCTGCAGCAGCACCCAGGTAAATACCGAATGCCCGTTCGGGCCGCTGTCGGCCACCTGCTGATCGGCACCGCCGGCAGTGAGCATCTGGCGGGCGATGCGTCGCGCGTTCTCGCGCAGGTAGGCGCCGGACGTCGGCCCGCCGCGCGTCAGCCCCAATCCGCTATAGCAGGCATCCATCACGAACAGCACATGCTTGGCCTGCAGGCTTTCGGCAATGTTCTGCAGGTCGCTCATCGCGATCGCATCGCTGGCCAGTTGCTGCGGATCCGAGTCGACCGGAATGATGTAGCCCAGGTCGCGCCCGGATGCCAGCCGGCGCGTGGCGCCATGCCCGGCGAAGAACACGAACACGCGGTCGTTGGTCTGCGCGCGTCCCTCGCCGAGGCGATCGTGGAATGCCGCAAGAATATTGTTGCGCGTGGCCTGCCCGTTCTTGAGCACGATCACCTGCGAGGACGGAAACCCCAACGGGCCGGTCAAGGTGCTGGCGATGGCCTGCGCGTCGTTGGCGGCATATTCGAGCTTGGGCCAGTGCGCGTAGTCGTCGATCCCGATCACGATCGCCCAGGAGTTGGCGTAGCCGGTGGTCACGGTTGCCTCGGCCGCCGCACTGGGCGCGTGCGCCACCGAAAACTCGCGGCCATTCCAGCCGGCGAACTGGTAGCCATCGGCGATCAGGCGATCCATGACCTGCGGCAGCGCCTTCACTGCACGGTCGTGGATGTCATGGAACAACACGATGCCGCGCTGCTCCTTGTTCACCTGGTCGAGCACGCGCTGCACGATCGACTCGGGCACCGGGTCGGCCCAGTCCATCGAGTCGATGTTCCACATGATCGACTTCAGGCCTGCCTCGCCCAGCAGCTGCAAGCCTTCGGCATTGCGCGCCCCATATGGAAACCGGAACAACGGCGCACGCTTGTCGTCCACCGCGCGCAACAACGTGTCGGTGTCCAGCACCTGGCTGCGCAACGCATCGCCGGTGGTCTTGGACAACTGCGCATGGGTCAGGCTGTGGTTGCCCACCGCATAACCTTCTTCCATCAGCGTGTGGCTGATCTTGGATAACGGCGCGAGTGTCGGCTTGCCCTGCGCGTCCAGGCTACCCAGGTTGCGGCCCACTTCGAAGAACACGCCCGGCACGTCGTAGCGTTTGAGGATGGCCACGATCTCCTCGGTATAGGCTTTGTGCGGGCCATCGTCGAAGGTCAGCACCACCGTCTTGGGCGGCAGGTCGCGGCCGAAGATCTCGCTGTCGCTATCGCGCGCGGAGAACGGGTACGGCTCCACCACGCCATGATCGCGCAGGATCTTTTCGCGCGTGTACAGGCTGCGCAGATGCGCCACGTAGTCGTCCCACTTCTCGCGCTTGGGCACGATCGCGCGGCTGCGATCGAAGCGGCTGAAAATCTGCGTCAGTTCCTTGTTATAGCTGCGCTCGATCTCGTCCAGCGCTTCCAGATCCTCGCCGATGCGCTGATGCAGCTTCACTGCCGGCAGTGCCGAGTCGCGGCCAATGCGTGCGTGCAGGTCGCGCAACACTTCGGCAAACGCCAGGCGGTCGGCATCGTAGAGATCCGGTGCCGATTCGATCTCGTCCAGCACCGTGGCGATCGTTGCGAAGCGGCGCGCTGCATTCGACGTCAACACCGTCTCGAATCGCGCAGCGATGCGTTCGCGCTGTTGGAGGTTTTCATGGAACAGCTGCTGCCCCACGCTGCTGGAGGTGGCGCGATCGCGTGGCGTCTGGGCATCCGCGTCGGCCAGCAACACGATGATGCGGCGATGCCGGTCCAGTTGCTCGCGCAGCTGCGCGACCAGTGCGCGTGCGTCGTCGTTGTCGGTTTCGGCTGGCGCACCAGCGGCGGCCGGCGCAGCGGTGCTGGCAGCAGACGCTGCCTCGCCGGCGGTCTGCTTGCCGCAGCCGGCCATCGCCAGCATTCCGGCGCAAGCGGCGCACAGCAACAGGCGATACAGCGGCGATGACATCACGACGGCGTCCTTGGCGATGAAGACAACAGGGCAGACAGCAACTGCGGCGACATGCAGAAAGCCCGCCTTGCGGCGGGCTCTGTGCAACTGCGCTTACTTGGCGTTGGCCTGGATGATCTTGCTCGGCTTCTCGCCGTGCTGGCGGATCATCCACCACTGGATCAGCAGACCCAGGCCGCCGTTGACCACCCAGTACAGCACCAGGCCGGCCGGCATGAAGGCCATCATGACGCCGAACACCAGCGGCATGAACTGCATCATCTTGGCCTGCATCGGGTCCATGCCCGGGGTCGGGGTCAGCTTCTGCGTGGCCCACATGATGGCGATGTTGAGCACCGGCAGGATGAAGTACGGGTCGCGCGCGGTCAGATCCTGGATCCAGCCCAGCCACGGTGCCTGGCGCAGTTCCACCGATTCCACCAGCACCCAGTACAGCGCGAAGAAGATCGGCATCTGGATCAGCAGCGGCAGGCAGCCACCCATCGGGTTGATCTTTTCCTTCTTGAACAGCTCCATCGTCGCCTGCTGGTACTTGACGCGATCGTCGCCGTAACGCTCCTTCAGCTGCGCCAGGCGCGGCTGGAAGCGGCGCATCTTGGCACCGGACTTGTACTGCGCGGCCGACAGCGGATACAGCGCCAGACGCAGCAGCACCACCAGGCCGATGATGGACCAGCCCCAGTTGTGCAGGAAGCTGTGCAGATGGCTCAGCACCCAGAACAGGCCCTGGCCGATGATTGCCATGATCGAGAAGCGGCTGTAGTCGACCACGCGGTCCAGCCCCTTCACGTCTTCCTTGGCGATCAGGCTGACCAGCTTCGGGCCCACCCACAGGCGCGCTTCGGTGGTCGCGGTCTGGCCCGGCGCCACGGTGAAGGCCGGGCCACGCAGTTCGGCCACGTCACGCGGGCCGTCCTGGTTCAGCACGTATAGCGAGGCCTGGTCCTTCTGCGGAATCCACGCGGTAAAGAAGTGGTGCTGCAGCAACGCCACCCAACCGCCGGTGATCTGGCGATTGAGGCCGCCGTCGTCCATGTAGTCCTTGAACGCGCGACGCTCGTAGCCTTCCTGCGGGCTGTACCAGGTCGCCCCGTTGAAGCTGAAGGAATCCGGATTGGTCATGCCGCGGCTGAGGATGGTCGGCACCCGGCTCAGCTTGCGGAACACGTAGCCGTTCCACGGCGCGCCACTCTTGTTGATCACCTCGTCCTTGATCGAGATCGCATAGCGACCGCGCTCCAGGGTGAAGGTGCGGCGGATCGACACGCCGTTGGGGCCATTCCACACGAACGGCACCACCAGGGTGTTCTGGCCCTTGGCCAGTTCGAACGCGGTGCCCGGCTGTTCGGCGCGGAAGCCGCCCACGCCCGGTACCGGCGAATGCTCGCTGGCCCAACCGCTGGTGGCGTTATAGGGATGCGCGGCATCTTCGGTCAGCAGGCTGACCGGCGCGGTGCCGTCCTTGGTCTGCGGAAACTGCAGCAGTTCGGCATCGAGCACGCTGCGGCCGTCCAGCTTCAGGCGCAGCACGTCCGAGGTCAGGGTGATCACCGGCGCAGCACCGGCAGCAGCCGGCGTCGCGGCAGTCGTGCTGGTCGCCGGTACGGCGCCCGGCACACCCGCCTGCGGAATGGCCTGGGCCGCCGGCACATTGGCCGACGGTGCCGCAGCGTCCAGATCGCGCGCAGCCGGCACCGACTGCGTCGCCGCAACCACCGGCGCATTGGCGGCGGCCTTGTCCTTGCCCCACTCCATCCACAGCAGCGCCGCGACCATCAGCCAGGCAAAAATCAGGAAAACACGGGTCTGGTTCATCGGGCAGCAACTCGCTCAGTCGGAACTGGGTTCCGGCTCTGTCGGGGAAAGGGAGGATGGGTGCATCGTCCTGGCGGGCGGCATTGTGCCGGGCGCAGCAGGCAGGGGCAATGCGCCGGCACGGCGCAGCAGACGCAGGAAGGCGTCGCGAATCTGTGGATTGGTCGCTTTTGCGGCTGCGGAGCGCGCCACAATCACGTAATCGCCGCCGGCAAGCTCGGGCAGCAGATGCCGCATGGCATCACGCAATACGCGTTTGATCCGGTTGCGTCCCACCGCACGCGTGTCGACCTTGCGCGACACCGCCATGCCCAGGCGCGGCGGCGTATCGCCGGTCCGCCAGTGCAGGCTGAGCAACGGGTCCGAGGTACGACGTGCAGTATCGAAAACGACCGTATATTGCGCACGCGTACGAACCCGCGCAGAGCGAGGAAATCGCCTGCACGGGTTCGATGCGTTCACGTTAGGGACTGCCTCGGCCGCAGGGAGCGGCGCGGCAATCAAGCGCTCAGGCGCTTGCGGCCCTTGGCGCGGCGGCGAGCCAGGATCTTGCGGCCGTCGGCAGTTGCCATACGTGCGCGGAAGCCATGGTCGCGTGCTCGCTTGAGGTTGCTGGGTTGGAAAGTACGCTTGGTGGCCATGGGGCCCTCTGCATGAATGGAGACGAATAGAACCGGCAATTCTATAGGGCCATCAGAGGCCGGGTCAACTCCCCGCAGACGTCAGGGGAGGTGATGGCGGTCAAGCCCTGTGGATGGACCTGTGAATAAGTCTGGGAAAACCCTGTCCTCGGTGCTAGTCTGGCGCATCCTCTTTTCACTACCGGGCTGCGAGCACGGCGCTTTTCTGCGCGCCGCAGCCAGCAACAGATGATCATACTTTGATGGATGCTTGGCCCCGCTGTCTGGAACGTCTCGAAGCCGAATTCCCGCCCGAGGACGTCCACACCTGGTTGAAACCCCTGCAAGCCGAAGACCGCGGCGACAGCATCGTGCTGTATGCGCCGAACGCCTTCATCGTCGACCAGGTCCGCGAGCGCTACCTGCCGCGGATCCGCGAGCTGGTGGCGTATTTCGTCGGCAACGGCGAAGTGGCGCTGGCGGTCGGCTCCCGCCCGCGTGCGCCGGAACCGCAGCCGGCACCGATGGCCACGCCCAGCGCACCGGTTGCCGCGCCGATCGTGCCGTTCGCCGGCAATCTGGATTCGCACTACACCTTCGCCAACTTCGTCGAGGGTCGCAGCAACCAGCTTGGTCTGGCCGCCGCGATCCAGGCAGCGCAGAAGCCGGGTGACCGCGCCCACAACCCGCTGCTGCTGTACGGCAGCACCGGCCTGGGCAAGACCCACCTGATGTTTGCCGCCGGCAACGCGCTGCGCCAGGCCAATCCGGCCGCCAAGGTGATGTATCTGCGCTCGGAACAGTTCTTCAGCGCGATGATCCGGGCGCTGCAGGACAAGGCGATGGACCAGTTCAAGCGCCAGTTCCAGCAGATCGATGCGCTGCTGATCGACGACATCCAGTTCTTCGCCGGCAAGGACCGTACGCAGGAGGAGTTCTTCCACACCTTCAACGCGCTGTTCGATGGCCGCCAGCAGATCATCCTGACCTGCGACCGCTATCCGCGTGAGGTCGAAGGCCTGGAGCCGCGGCTGAAGTCGCGCCTGGCCTGGGGCCTGTCGGTGGCGATCGACCCGCCCGATTTCGAGACCCGCGCGGCGATCGTGCTGGCCAAGGCGCGCGAGCGCGGCGCCGAGATTCCGGACGACGTGGCGTTTTTGATCGCCAAGAAGATGCGCTCCAACGTGCGCGACCTCGAAGGTGCGCTCAACACGCTGGTGGCACGCGCCAACTTCACCGGCCGCTCGATCACGGTGGAATTTGCCCAGGAGACGCTGCGCGACCTGTTACGCGCCCAGCAGCAGGCGATCGGCATCCCCAACATCCAGAAGACCGTGGCGGACTACTACGGCCTGCAGATGAAGGACCTGCTCTCCAAGCGACGCACCCGCTCGCTGGCGCGTCCGCGCCAGGTGGCGATGGCGCTGGCCAAGGAACTCACAGAACACAGCCTGCCCGAGATCGGCGACGCCTTCGCCGGCCGCGACCACACGACCGTGCTGCATGCCTGCCGGCAGATCCGCACGCTGATGGAGGCCGACGGCAAGCTGCGCGAGGACTGGGAAAAGCTGATTCGCAAGCTCAGCGAGTAAGCCGGCAACGGTCTTGACCGCCCGCTTGGAGAAAAGCGTGGAAACGTTGGGGTCAAATGCGGGAGAATCTGTGGATAACGTTGCCTCGCAGGTCGGGCGGAAAACTATCCACAGGTTTTACCGCCAGACCAGGGGCACTAGTCCAACGACTTTCAGGCGCTAATTTGTCTTTGGAAACAAACAGTTATGGTGGTTATCCGCTGAAAACGGCCCTACCATCACCACCAAGCTTTTGATTTATTCCATTATCTTTTAAAGCATAGGGGCACGGAACCACATGCGTTTTACACTGCAGCGCGAAGCCTTCCTCAAACCATTGGCCCAGGTGGTCAATGTGGTCGAACGCCGTCAAACCCTGCCGGTTCTGGCCAATCTGCTGGTGCAGGTCAAGGACGGGCAGGTCTCCTTGACCGGTACCGATCTGGAAGTGGAAATGATCTCGCGCACGATGGTGGAAGACGCGCAGGACGGCGAAACCACGATTCCGGCGCGCAAGTTGTTCGACATCCTGCGTGCCCTGCCCGACGGCAGCCGCGTCACCATCTCGCAGACCGGCGACAAGGTCACGGTGCAGGCCGGGCGTAGCCGCTTCACCCTGGCCACGCTGCCTGCCAACGATTTCCCGTCGGTGGACGAAGTCGAAGCCACCGAACGGGTTGCGGTGCCGGAGGCGGCGTTGAAGGAGCTGATCGAGCGCACTGCGTTCGCCATGGCCCAGCAGGACGTGCGTTATTACCTCAACGGTTTGCTGTTCGACCTGCGCGAGGGCTTGCTGCGTTGCGTGGCCACTGACGGCCACCGTCTGGCGCTGTGCGAGACCGAGCTGGAAAAATCCGGCGGTGCCAAGCGTCAGATCATCGTGCCGCGCAAGGGCGTAACCGAGTTGCTGCGGTTGCTGGAAGCGGCGGACCGCGAAGTGGAGCTGGAAGTCGGTCGTAGCCATATCCGCGTCAAGCGTGGCGATGTGACCTTCACCTCCAAGCTGATCGACGGCCGCTTCCCGGATTACGAGGCGGTGATTCCGATCGGCGCCGATCGCGAGGTCAAGGTGGACCGTGAGGCACTGCGCGCATCGCTGCAGCGTGCGGCGATTCTGTCGAACGAGAAGTACCGTGGCGTGCGGGTGGAAGTGTCACCGGGTCAGCTGAAGATCAGCGCACACAACCCGGAGCAGGAAGAAGCTCAGGAAGAAATCGAGGCCGACACCAAGGTCGACGATCTGGCCATCGGCTTCAACGTCAACTATCTGCTCGACGCGCTGTCTGCACTGCGCGATGAGCACGTGGTCATTCAGCTGCGCGATGCGAACTCGTCGGCACTGGTCCGTGAGGCTAGCAGCGAGAAGTCGCGTCATGTGGTGATGCCGCTGCGTCTCTGACGCCGCGTTCCACGTGGAACACGAAGAGCCCGGCGAAAGCCGGGCTTTTTCGTTTTCAAGATTGAGAGTGCTGAAGTCGTTCGGTGTAAGGCTTTGGGAGGCTTGAGCGTTTTTGGGCATCCGCTCTGCGCTGGTTAGGTGCCCAGATGTCTTGGTGCCTTAGCCGGAGTTACGTTGGCTTTCGGGCATGATCCTCGGAGTAGCAACGCCGCACGTTCACCAGGCCAATAACGGTTCGATAGACGCCACTCACGGATAGTCAAACTTCGACGACCGGACAAGGGCACTGGTTCGTTTGCTTGGCTTGACGGGTGTGAGTTGGAACACGAGCGATATCAAAAAACTGGCATCAGCCCGGTGCGCTGCTGTCGTCAGCACGGATACTTTGCCCATCTGTGTTTCAGACATGCCCAAGGATCAGTGAGCTGTCTTGCCTAGGGAACGCGCCGCGTGCGATCGCTGCGCTCTGGGCAAGCAGCCAAACCCAACCGCGACCTGTCGAGTTACGAAGGCGTTGTTGGCAGGTCCACGGGATACACGTGGAACAACGTGCTTTCTCCTCGTGTCACTCACCGCATTGGGGCAAGCTTGTTTTGTCGCAGCTCCCGTGAGATTAATTGGTCATACACGTTGCGGTTTGTCGTCCAGCGAAGTCGCACTGACTGGAGTCAGCCTGAATCAGTTCATAAAAGACAAGGTGGTCCGCTCCGACCGAGTACGTACAGCTGCGTCTGGCGTGAGCGTCCTTGAGCCGGTTTTTGAGTTATGCACATCGCGCTTTGCTTTTAAATCTATAAATAATTTAAGAGCTTGGTGGTGATGGTAGGGCCAGATTTCGCCGGAAACTACCCTATGTGTTTGTTTTTAAATTACTTTTAGACCTCGAAACCCTGTGTCTAGACCCGTGTAGAGAGGTCGGCAACCTGTGGATAAGCGGGAGCGGCTGCTCGGGCCTGGTTTTTATCCACAGGTTGTCCCCTGCCTGTCCCCTCGGGTCGCCTCACGTCTGCACGGGCAGGATCCGCATCGATCACGTATCCTCCGCTCCGACCGGGATGCCGGATCACAGCGCAGAGCAGACCGATCGATGCACGTAGTGCGGTTGTCCATCCATCGACTTCGTCGTTTCGAGACCGTCGACCTCCACCCCGCCAGTTCCTTGAACCTGCTCACCGGCGATAACGGCGCGGGCAAGACCAGCGTGCTGGAAGCGTTGCATCTGATGGCCTATGGCCGCAGCTTTCGTGGCCGTGTGCGCGACGGGCTGATCCAGCAAGGCGCTGGCGATCTGGAAGTTTTTGTGGAGTGGCGCGAAGGAACCGCCGCGACCGGGGAACGCACGCGGCGGGCGGGGCTGCGCCATAGCGGCCAGGAATGGACGGGTCGGCTGGATGGCGAAGATGTCGCCCAGCTGGGCGCCTTATGTGCCGCTCTGGCTGTCGTGACCTTCGAGCCCGGCAGCCACGTGTTGATCAGTGGCGGCGGCGAGCCGCGGCGGCGCTTCCTGGACTGGGGGCTGTTCCACGTGGAACCTGACTTCCTGGCGCTGTGGCGGCGCTATGCGCGAGCGCTCAAACAGCGCAATGCCTTGCTCAAGCAGGGCGCGCAGCCGCGCATGCTCGATGCCTGGGATCATGAACTCGCCGAATCCGGCGAAACGCTCACATCGCGTCGTCTTCGCTACCTGGAGCGCCTGCAGGAGCGACTGATTCCGGTCGCCACCGCAATCGCTCCGTCGCTCGGGCTATCCGCGCTGACGTTCGCACCGGGCTGGAAGCGCCATGAGGTGTCGTTGGCCGACGCGCTGCTATTGGCACGCGAGCGTGATCGCCAGAACGGCTACACCTCGCAGGGACCGCACCGAGCCGATTGGGCGCCAGCCTTCGATGCATTGCCGGGCAAGGATGCGCTCTCCCGCGGCCAGGCAAAGCTCACCGCCCTCGCCTGCCTGCTGGCGCAGGCCGAAGACTTCGCCCATGAGCGCGGCGAATGGCCAGTGATCGCTCTGGACGACCTGGGTTCGGAGCTGGACCGCCACCACCAGGCACGCGTGTTGCAGCGCCTGGCGTCCGCGCCAGCGCAGGTGTTGATCACCGCAACCGAAATGCCGCCCGGTCTGGCCGAATCCGGCAAGCTGCTGCATCGGTTCCACGTGGAACACGGCAATGTGGCCGTGCTGACGCCCTCCGCGTAACCGTCGGCGGCGCAGGTGGGCCGACTGGTATAATTTCCGGGCTATCCCCCTTTTCCCACGGTGCGATGCGGCTCCTGCCGCCTGCGCCCGTGTTGTGGAGCTAACGGCACACGCATGACCGACGAACAAAACACCTCGCCCACCCCCAACGGCACCTACGACTCCAGCAAGATCACTGTGCTGCGTGGCCTGGAAGCCGTCCGCAAGCGCCCCGGCATGTACATCGGCGATGTCCATGACGGCACCGGCCTGCATCACATGGTGTTCGAGGTGGTCGACAACTCGGTCGACGAAGCCCTGGCCGGCCATGCCGACGACATCGTGGTCAAGATCCTGGTCGATGGATCGGTTGCGGTGTCCGACAACGGCCGTGGCGTGCCGGTCGACATTCATAAGGAAGAAGGCGTCTCGGCGGCGGAGGTGATCCTCACCGTGCTGCACGCCGGCGGCAAGTTCGACGACAACAGCTACAAGGTATCCGGCGGCCTGCACGGCGTGGGCGTGTCGGTGGTCAATGCGCTGTCCGAGCACCTGTGGCTGGACATCTGGCGCGACGGCTTCCACTACCAGCAGGAATACGCGCTGGGCGAGCCGCAGTACCCGCTCAAGCAGCTGGAAGCCTCGACCAAGCGCGGTACCACGCTGCGCTTCAAGCCATCCGTGGCGATCTTCAGCGACGTCGAGTTCCATTACGACATCCTGGCGCGCCGCCTGCGCGAGCTGTCGTTCCTCAATTCGGGCGTCAAGATCACCCTGATCGACGAGCGCGGCGACGGCCGTCGCGACGATTTCCACTACGAAGGAGGCATCCGCAGCTTCGTCGAGCATCTGGCGCAGCTCAAGTCGCCGTTGCACCCGAACGTGATCTCGGTGACCGGCGAGCACAATGGCATCGTGGTGGACGTGGCCCTGCAGTGGACCGACGCCTACCAGGAAACCATGTACTGCTTCACCAACAACATCCCGCAGAAGGATGGCGGCACCCACCTGGCCGGCTTCCGCGCCGCGCTGACGCGTGTGCTGAGCACCTACATCGAGCAGAACGGCATCGCCAAGCAGGCCAAGGTCGCGCTCACCGGCGACGACATGCGCGAAGGCATGATCGCGGTGCTCTCAGTCAAGGTGCCCGACCCCAGCTTCTCCTCGCAGACCAAGGAAAAGCTGGTCAGCTCGGATGTGCGTCCGGCGGTGGAAAACGCCTTCGGTGCGCGCCTGCAGGAATTCCTGCAGGAGAATCCGAACGAAGCCAAGGCCATCACCGGCAAGATCGTCGACGCCGCCCGTGCGCGCGAAGCCGCCCGCAAGGCGCGCGACCTGACCCGCCGCAAGGGCGCGCTGGACATCGCCGGCCTGCCCGGCAAGCTGGCCGACTGCCAGGAAAAAGACCCGGCGCTGTCCGAACTGTTCATCGTCGAGGGTGACTCGGCAGGTGGCTCGGCCAAGCAAGGCCGCAACCGCAAGAATCAGGCGGTGCTGCCGCTGCGCGGCAAGATCCTCAATGTTGAACGCGCGCGTTTTGACCGCATGCTGGCCTCCGACCAGGTCGGCACCCTGATCACCGCGCTGGGCACCGGCATCGGCCGCGACGAGTACAACCCGGACAAGCTGCGTTACCACCGCATCATCCTGATGACCGACGCCGACGTCGACGGCTCGCACATCCGGACCCTGCTGCTGACCTTCTTCTACCGGCAGATGCCGGAGCTGATCGAGCGCGGCTACATCTACATTGGCCTGCCGCCGCTGTACAAGCTCAAGCAGGGCAAGAGCGAGCTGTATCTGAAGGACGACGCGGCGCTCAACGCCTACCTGGCCAGCAACGCGGTCGAAGGCGCGGCGCTGATCCCCGCCACCGACGAGCCGCCGATCACCGGCGAGGCGCTGGAAAAGCTGTTGATGCTGTTCACCAGCGCCAACGAGGCGATCGCGCGCAACGCACACCGCTACGACCCGGCGCTGCTCACCGCGCTGATCGACCTGCCGCCGCTGGACGTGGACAAGCTGCAGGCCGAAGGCGAGGTGCATCCCACCCTGGATGCGCTGCAGGCGGTGCTCAACCGCGGCACCCTCGGCACGGCGCGCTACCAGCTGCGCTTCGACCCGGCCACCGATGGCGCCTCGGCGTCGCTGGTGGCGGTGCGCAGGCACATGGGTGAGGAATTCACCCAGGTATTGCCGATGGGCGCGTTCGAAAGCGGCGAGCTGCGTCCGCTGCGCGAGGTCTCGCTGGCCCTGCACGACCTGGTGCGCGAAGGCGCGCAGATCGTGCGCGGCAACAAGACCCACCCGATCACCAGCTTCGCCCAGGCGCATGCCTGGCTGCTGGAAGAGGCCAAGCGCGGCCGCCAGGTACAGCGCTTCAAGGGCCTGGGCGAAATGAACGCCGAACAGCTGTGGGAAACCACGGTCAATCCGGACACGCGTCGCCTGTTGCAGGTGCGTATCGAAGATGCCGTGGCCGCCGATCAGATCTTCAGCACCTTGATGGGCGATGTGGTCGAGCCACGCCGCGACTTCATCGAGGACAACGCGCTGAAGGTGTCCAACCTGGACATCTGAGCCACCGTTGCCCGTCGGCGCACCGCTCAGGCGTTGCGTCGACGCCTGCGGTTTTTTCAGGACGACGATGAGCGCAGATCCTTCCCCGCGGCCGGTACCGACGCCGGCCGCCGGCACCGCCCCGCTGTTGCCGCCATTGCTCGGCTTCGGCATCGATGTGCTGATCGCCACCGGCCTGCTGCTGTCGCTGAGCGTGGCCGGGTTCGCGCTCTGGGGCGTGTTCCGCGGCGTCAGTGCCGTGCAGGCTGCCAAGGCGCAGGGCCTGACGCTGTCCTCGAGCGAGATCATGGCCACCATCGGCCAACCCGGCGTGCTGGTGCAATTGCTCACCGCGTTGGTCAGCACCGCCTCGCCGGCGCTGCTGCTGTATTACTGGCGCCGCCGTGCGACCGCAGACGAACACCGGGCCTCGCGCGCCGCCGCGAGGCGTGCCTCCACCTGGGGTTGGACCGCGCTGATCGCGGTTGGCGTGTTCCTGCTCAGCAATCTGGTCAGCGTCGCGGCGTCGGCGTTGGGCATCAAACCGGTGCCGACCAACCTGCCGCTGATGGAAGAAGCCATCAGGCAATGGCCGCTGGCGCTGGTGGTGTTTGCCGTGGCGATCGCCCCGGCGTACGAAGAATTGCTGTTCCGTCGCGTCTTGTTCGGCCGCCTGCTCGCCGCCGGCCGGCCCTGGCTGGGCATCGCGCTGAGCAGCGCGATCTTTGCGCTGGTGCACGAAGTGCCCGGCGTCAGCGGCAACGGACCGGCTGCCATCGTGCAGCTGTGGCTGGTGTACGGCGGCATGGGGGCGGCGTTCGCATGGCTGTACTGGCGCACCGGCACGCTGTGGGCACCGATCGTGGCGCATGGCGTCAACAACGCCACCGCCCTGGCGGCACTGTACTTTTTTGGCATCGGCTGAGCCGTTTGACGAAAAGTTAAGACGAGCCTGCCAAAATGCCCCCAGGGTTCAAGGGGGATTGAATGAAAGCCAGGCTGTTGATCGTTGTCGCCGTCTTTGCACTGACGGCATGTGCCACCACAACCTCGCCGACCGGCCGCCGACAGGTGGTGGGAGGCGTCACGCAGGACCAGCTCGACAAGCTTGGCGCCGAATCGTTCGCGCAGACCAAGGCCAAGGAAAAAGTCAGTACCGACGGCAAGCAGAACGCCTACGTGCAGTGCGTGGTCAATGCGCTGGTGGCGCAGCTGCCGCCGCAGTGGCGCGAAACCCGCTGGGAAACCGCGCTATTTGTCGATAACGAAGCCAACGCCTTTGCGCTGCCCGGTGGCAAGGTGGGCGTGAACACCGGCATCTTCACTGTCGCCAAGACGCAGGATCAGCTGGCCGCCGTGCTCGGGCACGAAATCGGGCATGTGATCTCCCGCCATCACGAAGAGCGCATCACCCGCCAGCTCGGCGCGCAGACCGGTCTGGGCATCATCGGCGCGCTGGCCGGTGCGGCCTACGGCGACGGTGCCGCCAGTGCGGTCAACCAGGTCGGCGGGATGACCGCCCAGACCGTGTTCCTGCTGCCCGGCTCGCGTACCCAGGAGAGCGAGGCCGATGTGGTCGGCCAGCGGCTGATGGCCCAGGCCGGCTTCGACCCTGCCCAGGCCGTGACGCTGTGGCAGAACATGATGGCCGCCAGCGGCAATCGCCAGCCGCAGTGGCTGTCCACCCACCCCGACCCCGCCAATCGCATCCGCGAACTGCAGGCAGACGTCAATCAACTCGAACCGGTTTACCAGCAGGCGCGACAGGACGGGCGCGTGCCGCGTTGCGGCTGATTTCGCAGCGCTCACGTACCGAATGTCGCAACACAGCATGGAAACCGTTTTCGGGAACTGAGACTTTCTGCTAAGTTTGCCGGCTCAGATTTTTCGTACAGCGTTTATTCCGCTTTTCGTACCGCCCGACGGCGGCTCGTCCGAGGTGAAACATGAAACTGCTCAACCGCAAGCAAGCCCTGTTGTCCCTGTTCATCGCCGCGTCCCTGGGCGGGGCTGTCGTCACCGACGCGGTTGCGCAGTCGGATCGGTCGTCCGAGCGCGCCAGCCGCAAGTCCAAGAACAGCGGCAAGGCCGAAGAGTTGTATCCGCAGTCCACCCGTGCCGCGCCGACGATCAAGCCCTCCTCCAAGATGGGCAGCAAGCTGCAGAAGCTGATCGAAACCTTCAACAAGGGCGAAGACTTCCCGGCCGTGCGCAGCCAGGCCGACGAGATCCTCGCCAACAGCTCGGCCAACGAAGCTGACAAGGCGCTGGCCTCGCAGCTGGCCGCCCAGGCGGCGTACAACATGGACGACACCGCCGCTGCCAAGAAGTACCTGCAGCAGGCGATCGGCCTCAATGCGCTGGACAACAACGGCCAGTTCCAGTCGATGCTGATGCTGGCGCAGTTGCAGATGCAGGACGACCAGCAGGCCGAAGGCCTGGCCACGCTGGACAAGTATCTGGAAGAGAGCAAGTCGCAGCGTCCGGAAGACCTGATCCTCAAGGGCCAGGCGCTGTACCAGGCCGAGCGCTACAAGGAAGCCATTCCGGTGCTGAAGCAGGCCATCGCCGCCTCGCCCGAGCCGAAGGACACCTGGAACCAGTTGCTGATGGCGTCCTACGCCGAAGCCGGCCAGACCGGTGAAGCGGTGGCCGCTGCCGAAGCGCTCGCCGCCAAGACCCCGAACGACAAGAAGGCCCAACTCAACCTGGCCAGCATGTATATGCAGGCCGACCAGATGGACAAGGCCGCCGCAGTGATGGACAAGCTGCGCGCTGCCGGGCAGTTGACCGAAGAAAAGGAGTACAAGCAGTTGTATTCCATCTACGCCAACACCGAGAACAAGGAAAAGGACGTCATCGCGGTCATCAATGAAGGTATGCAAAAAGGCATCCTTAAACCCGATTATCAGACATACCTTGCGCTGGCACAGTCGTATTACTACAGCGACGACGTGCCCAAGGCGATCGAGAATTGGCAAAAGGCCGCACCGCTTTCCAAGGACGGCGAGACCTATCTGAATCTGGCCAAGGTGCTGCATTCGGAAGGTCGCATCCCGGAGGCCAAGCAGGCCGCGCAGCAGGCAATCGCCAAGGGTGTCAAAAAACCTGATGACGCCAAGAAGATCATCAATCTGAAGTAAAAAAGAAAATAAACCCCCGAAATCCCTGTGTTTTTAGTGGTTACAGGACTCGGGATTGGTATAAGCTTGGGGGTTCCTGCGGTGTCAAAGCCGTCCGAAAACCTGGGGATCATCACAGTGATCCGGGGCCCCCACTGAAAGAGCCATTGGCGCATGACGGAACAACTCGTTATCCACAGGCATGACTATGATGCCGGGAACCAGGGTCTGAGCTGGGCCCGCATTATCGGCATTGCTTTCGTAATTGCCTTGCACCTCACTGCACTGATGATGTTGCTGATCCCTGCAGTGGCGCCGAAGGCTCCGGCAGAGAAGGAGCGCACCACCATGGTCACCTTGGTGGATGCACCGCCTCCTCCCCCGCCGCCGCCGCCGCCGCCGCCGCCGGAAGACAAGCCGCCACCGCCGGTCAAGAATCTGTCGCCGCCGAAGCCGTCACCGGTTCCGCCGCCGCCGGAAGCTCCGGTTGTCGATGTTCCCGAACCGCGTCCCAGCGATATCGTCACGCCGCCGAGCCCGCCGGCTCCGCCGCAACCGCCGAGTGACATCGGCGCCAGTGTCGATATCTCGTCCAAGAACATGAACCCGCCGAAGTACCCGCCGGCTGCATTCCGTGCCGGTGTCCAAGGTGAGGTCATCCTGATCGTGGATGTGGATGCCAACGGCAACGTGACCAATGTGTCGGTCGAAAAGTCCAGCCGCAACCGCGACCTTGACCGTGCCGCGATGGACGCAGCACGCAAGTGGAAGTTCAACGCCTCCACTGTCAACGGGCAGAAAGCCGCCGGACGTGTCCGCGTCCCGGTCAACTTTGCTCTGAACTGATCCCACGGGCCGGCCACGGTCGGCCCAGGATCCTGTCTTCCTTTCGCTCCACCCTTCATCACCACACACAACAAAGGTAAGCGTCATGCTGCAGGAATTCTTTATCGCCGCCGCTGCAGGGGGCTCCAATCCGTCGGCCGCCCTGTCGCAGATGGGCTTCGAGCACTTGATCACTGAAATGACGTCCAGCCCCGGCGATTTCGCCGTGTCCTGGGTCGTTCTGATCACCCTGATCGCCATGTCCGCTGCCTCCTGGTACTGGACTGTCATCAACATCTTCCGTGCCACCCGTCTGAAGAGCGCGGCTGACCGCGTCACCACCGCGTTCTGGGATGCCCCGAATGCACAGGACGCCATCCGCGCCATGGAAGAGCAGCCGGCTTCCGAGCCGTTCTCCAAGATCGCACTGGACGCAGCGCAGGCTGCTGCTCACCACCAGCGCGCCGAAGGCAGCACCGGTGGTCTGGGCGAGAGCCTGAGCCGTTCGGAATTCGTCGATCGCGCCCTGCGTCAGGCCGTGACCCGCGAAAGCACCAAGCTGCAGTCGGGCATGACCCTGCTGGCCACCGTCGGTGCGACCGCGCCGTTCGTCGGTCTGCTCGGTACGGTGTGGGGCATCTACGGCGCGCTGATCAAGATCGGTGCAACCGGTTCGGCCTCCATCGACGCCGTTGCCGGCCCGGTGGGTGAAGCGCTGATCATGACCGCGATCGGTCTGTTCGTCGCAATCCCGGCCGTGTTCGCGTTCAACTTCTTCTCCAAGGTCAACAGCTCGGTGATTGCCAAGTTCGACACCTTTGCCCACGACCTGCACGACTTCTTCGCCACTGGTTCGCGCGTTCGCTAATCCGTAGTAAAGAACGACTTCGCAACGATTTAGACGGAGCCCGTTATGGCCTTCAGTAGTGGAAACAGCGGTGGCCCG
Source organism: Xanthomonas sp. F14 (assembly GCF_014199865.1). Taxonomy (NCBI): domain Bacteria; kingdom Pseudomonadati; phylum Pseudomonadota; class Gammaproteobacteria; order Lysobacterales; family Lysobacteraceae; genus Xanthomonas; species Xanthomonas sp. F14. Next base: position 114,345 of record NZ_JACHOM010000004.1, read on the forward strand.
ATGGCCGACATCAACGTGACGCCCCTCGTGGACGTGATGTTGGTGCTGCTGATCATCTTCATCATTACGGCACCGCTGATGTCCCATAAGGTCAAGGTGGAGCTGCCAGAGGCCAACCTGATCCAGAAGGAAGATGCGGAGAAACGCGCCGCGCCGATCACCCTGGCCGTCAAGGAAGACGGGTCGCTGTACTGGAACGACGAGCCGATTTCCAAGGAAGCCTTGGAATCGCGCCTGTCCACCGCCGCACAGCAGACACCGCAGCCGCCGCTCAATTTGCGTGGCGACCGCACGACTAAGATGCGTACGATCAACGAGATCACCAAGATCGCGCAGGGTCAGGGCATGTTGGACGTCGGCTTCGTCGCAACCAAAGAGAAGGGGCAGTAAGCCATGGCATTCAGTACCGGTGGAAACCGCGGCCCAATGGCCGACATCAATGTCACGCCCCTGGTGGACGTGATGTTGGTGCTGCTGATCATCTTCATCGTGACCGCGCCGATCATGACCTACCCGATCGCCGTGGATCTGCCGCAGCGGGTGCTCAACCCGCCACCGCAGACGACCGAACCGCCGCCGCCGATCGAGTTGCGGATCGACGCCAGCAACCAGGTGTTCTGGAACAACAGCCCGACCCCGGTCGCGCAGTTGCAGCAGAAGATGGAAGAAGTGGTGCAGGCCGATCCGACCAATCAGCCGGAACTGCGCATCGACGCCAATGAAGATGCGGAGTACGAAGTGATGGCCAAGGTCCTCGCTGCGGCGAAGAACTCGCAGATGAAGAAAATCGGCTTCATGCAGTAAGACATCGCAAGACCGCAACACAACAGTCATGACGCGACTGCAACGCCACCGGAAACGGTGGCGTTTTTTTATGCTCGATCAATGGGGTGGTTGCTGCCGCTATGTTCGACGCGCATGCATGCGGCCGGCTGTTTGCCAGGACGTGATATCCGTTTCCCGGGCACCGGGCGAGTGATGCATGCAGTGACCCTCAGGTCGTCCGCGCAAGCAAACCGCCGGAGGTGCAGCGGCAAGTCGCAACGGCAAGCTTCGGGGCTCGGCCTGCCAGAGGCGTCTGCCCTGCCCTTCCCTCACTGCCAACCAGGTGTATGCTCGAGCGCGCAGCACCCACGCTCATAGCACAGGAGGCAGTCATGGCTTTCAGTACGGCAGGCAATCGGGGACCGCTGGCGGAGATCAATGTCACGCCGCTGGTGGATGTCATGTTGGTGTTGTTGATCATCTTCATCGTCACCGCTCCGATGCTGGCGCGGCCAATCACGGTGGACCTGCCACAGCGCAGCGAGCACGCCCAGTCACGCATGGAGCCGCCTGCACCGATCGGGTTGCGTGTGGACGCCAGCGGGCAAGTGTTCTGGAATGCCAGCCCGATAACGCTGCAGCAATTGCAGCCCAGGTTGATCGAACAGATGCGCCAGGCAGCCGGCAATCAGCCAGAGCTGCGCATCGCCGCCAGTGCGGATGCCGAATACGCGGTGATGGCCAAGGTGCTGGCTGCAGCCAAGAATGCGCAGGTGGATCGCATCAGTTTTGTGCAGTAAATGGGTGATTAACCAGCCTGGTAAATCAGCCGCAAGTCATCGATAACGATTGCATCGGGGCAGAAGCCCTGCCCCGATTCAATATCCGGTAACCAAGCAACGCAACCATATAATCGACTTGATTATCTCAAGCGCTGATCGATGCGCCGCGCAGTATGTCCAGATAGGCGCGCACGGTCGCATCCAGGCCTTGATACAAGGCTTCGCTGATCAATGCATGGCCGATCGAGACTTCGAGCACGCCCGGGACAGCGCCCAGAAAGTCGCCGAGATTGGCCTGCGACAAATCGTGGCCGGCATTGATGCCCAGACCTGCGGCCGCGGCGCGCTGCGCTGCGTGGGAAAACAGCTTGAATGCAGCATCCGGCTGGCCGCTCAGATGCGCGTGCGCATATGGGCCGGTGTACAACTCGATCCGGTCTGCACCGAGTGCTGCCGCCTGCGCGATAGCGGGATTTTCGGCATCGACAAACAGACTGACGCGAGCACCGATGGCCTTGAACGAGGTGATCAGCGTGGCCAGTTGGGCGGTGTCCTGGGCAAAATCGAAACCGTGGTCGGACGTCAGTTGTCCATCGCCATCCGGTACCAGGGTGACCTGTTCGGGGCGGGTGGCACGACATAAGTCCAGCAGGCCCGGATAACCGTCGCGCGGCGGCGCGAACGGGTTGCCTTCGATATTGAATTCGACACCGTGCTCGCGTGTCAGCGCGCTCAGCGCCAGCACATCGTCGGCGCGGATATGCCGCTGGTCCGGGCGCGGGTGCACGGTGATGCCGTGCGCACCGGCGGCAATGCAGGTGCGTGCGGCCTGCACCACATCCGGATCGTGGCCGCCGCGCGAATTGCGCAACACCGCGATCTTGTTGACGTTGACGCTGAGCTGGGTGGTCACTGCGTCGGTCTCAGGCCTGCGGCTCGCCGTCGCGCGTGGCGTTGAGGGCGGCCGCCTTGCGGGCTTCGGCGATCTCGCGCAGACGGCGCAGCTCGGCCGGGTCGATCAGGCTACTGGTGTCGCGCTGGGTATCGCCCATGCGCGAGGCGAACCAGCCGCGCGTCCACAGCAACAGCAACAGCAGTGCCACCAGCAGCGAGGCCACCAGCAACCACACGTGCGGCGTGCTGAACGCCAGCACCAGCGCACCCAATGCCATAAGCAGAAACAGCCAGTGCATGACGAGCTCCCCGATCAGTGGCGGCAGTGTAGCGCCGCGCCCGGCATGGTTCCACGTGGGCGCGGCGATGCGGCTCAGAGCAGCGGTGACAGCAGCCGTGCGCAGGCTTCGGGCAGCCGCGATCGCCACAATGGCCGGTGGCGGGCGAAGCGCACTTCCTGCGCCTGCTGCAGGTCGGCGTCGATCAAACCGGCCAGCTCGGCGGCCACCGCCTGGTCGCGGAACAGCATCGACAGCTCGAAATTCAGGCGAAAGCTGCGGCTGTCGAAATTGGCGCTGCCGACGATGCAGACCTCGTCGTCGGCCAGCAACGCCTTGGTGTGCAGCATGCGCGGGCCGTATTCGTAGATGCGCACGCCGGCCTCGAGCAGCTCGTCGAAATACGAACGCGCCGCGTAGGTGACCAGACGCGAGTCGCTGACGCGCGGCACCAGCAGGCGCACGTCCAGGCCGCCCAGTGCGGCCGAGGTCAGCGCCATGCGCGCGGCCTCGCCGGGCACGAAATACGGCGTGACCAGCCAGACCCGATGCCGGGCTTCGTGAATCGCAGCGACCATCAGCCGGTGGATGGACTCCCACGACGAATCCGGGCCGGAGACCAGCACCTGCGCGTCGACATCGCCCTGCGCACGGCTCGGCACGTCTTCGGGCCATAGTTGCTGGCCGTGGAAGGCAGCGCGGCCCTGCCCGGTGGCGTACAGCCAGTCTTCCAGGAACACCAGCTGCAGGCTGCGCACCACGTGGCCCTGCAGGCGCATGTGCAGGTCGCGGTAAGCATCGCTGCGGACCTGCTCGTTCTCTTCGTCGGTGACGTTGATGCCGCCCGTGAAGCCGATCCTGCCGTCGACCACGACCACTTTGCGGTGGGTGCGCAGGTTCAACCACGGCCGCTTGAACGGCTTGAGCAGCTGGGATGGATGGAACCAGGCGGTCTCCACCCCGGCCGCGCGCAGCGTGCGCAAGCTGCGCCGGGTCATCGCCGACGAACCCACCGCATCCATCAGCAGGCGCACCTTGACCCCGGCGCGTGCGCGCTCCATCAGCGCATCGCAGATCGCGGTGCCGCTGTGGTCGGGCTGGAAGATGTAGTACTGCAGATGGATATGGTCGCGCGCACCGCGGATGGCCTCGATGATGGCCGCATAGGTGGCCGCGCCATCGACCAGCCAGTGCACCTCGGTGGCGCTGCTGGGGGCCAGCCCGGTAGTGGACTGGGCGATCTTGGCCAGCTCGGTGCAGTCTGCATCCGGCGGGCAGACGCTGCTATAGCTCTCCATGCCCGAGCGCGAACGGCCGCGCCGCAGTCGCTGGCGTTTGACCTTCTGCGGGCCGAGCCAGTAATAGATCAACAGGCCCAGGTACGGCAGCGCCGCCAGCGACAGCACCCAGCTGAGCGTGGCCACCGGCTCGCGCTTCTGCAGCACGATCCAGCTGGCGATCCACAGCAGGTACAGCACGTAGGCGGCGAGGAGAAGCGCTTCGAGGTGGGGAATGGTGGCCAGCCACTCCCACGCGCCCTGTACGGATGCGAGCATGCGCGGATTCTACGGGGCGCACGTACCACTGCGGTGAGCGTGGGGACGATGCGATCGCCGCGCCGGGTCTGAAAGCTTCATCGTGGCGCGCCCCTGGTCGCATCGATTGAGACCCGCCGGCCGTACGATGACGCGATGGCAACAGCGATCAAGGGCCGTGGGGCGACCGGCCATCTGCCCGGACGCTTCGAAACCACCACCCAACAACCGGTGGACGATGGCTGGTACGCCGACGACGGCGAGGAGTTCGCCGCGCCGGCGCTGCGCACCCAGGTCACCGAGGAAACCGCGCGCAGCATCATCAGCCGCAATCAATCGCCGGACATCGGCTTTTCGCAATCGGTCAATCCGTATCGTGGGTGCGAGCATGGCTGCAGCTACTGCTTTGCGCGGCCCTCGCATGCCTATCTCAATCTGTCGCCCGGGCTGGATTTCGAGACCAAGCTGTTCGCCAAGACCAACGCGCCGGAGCTGTTGCGCCGCGAATTGTCGCGCCCGGGCTATGTGCCCAGCCCGATCGCACTGGGCATCAACACCGATGCCTACCAGCCGATCGAGCGCAAACGCGCACTGACGCGGCGCCTGATCGAGGTGCTGTGGGAAACCCGGCACCCGTTCACGCTGATCACCAAGAATGCGCTGGTCACGCGCGATCTGGACCTGCTTGCACCGTTGGCACGCGAGGGCCTGGTCAACGTGCATTTTTCGGTGACCACGCTGGACCCGCATCTGTCGGCCAGGCTGGAACCGCGCGCATCCGCACCGCATGCCCGCCTGCGCGCGATGCGGGCACTGCACGAGGCCGGCGTGCCGGTCGGGGTGATGGCCGCGCCGGTGATCCCGTGGATCAACGACCATGAGCTGGAAGCGATCCTGCAGGCCGCGTCCGCCGCCGGCGCGCACAGTGCCGGCTATGTGTTGTTGCGGCTGCCGCACGAAGTGGCGCCGCTGTTCCGCGACTGGTTGCAGACCCATCACCCGCAACGCGCCGGGCACGTGATGAGCACGATCCAGCAACTGCGCGGCGGCAAGGATTACGACAGCGCCTTCGGCACACGCCTGCGCGGCCAGGGTGTCTATGCAGAGTTGCTCGCACGCCGCTTTGCGCTAGCCCACCGCCGCAGCGGTTTCGACGCACGCGACATGCCGGCATTGGACACGACCAAGTTCCGCCGCCCCGCTCCGCCGGCCAAGCCGGTGCCGCAGTCGCCGCAAGGCAGTCTGTTCTAGGGGCGGGGATTGGGGATTTGGGATTGGGGATTCGTAACAGCCGACGCACTGCAATGACCGGCCCTTACCAATCCCCAATCACGAATCCCCGCCGTACAAGGCACTCGCCGACTGGAACAGGATCCAGCTGGTGGCGATGAACTTGTCGCCGCCGACCGGGCGGTTGCCGCGGTGGGTGTGGGTGAAGGCGGTGGGGGCGATCAGCAGGCTGCCGGTGCGCGGGCGGGCCTTGCGCTGCTGGAACAGGAATTCGGTTTCGCCCTGTTCGAACTCGTCGTTGAGGTACAGCGTCCACAGCAGATGCCGGTGCAATGTGTCGGCGCTGGCATCGCGTGGATACAGCTCGCAATGCCAGTAGGGATAGCCGCCCTGGTCGGCGGTGTACCACTGCAGGTTGATCGCGCCCGGACGCAGGCAGGTACGGGCCAGGTCGCCCAGCGCCTGGTCGCTCATCTGCGCGATGTCCTCGGCCACCAGCCGGTGCGGGCTACCGTCGGCAGTGGTGACCTGCAGCATCAGCGGTGAGATCAGGGCTTGTGGATAATGCCGCAGATAGGTCAGCACGCCTTCGAACACCGCTTGCTGCAGGCGGTTTTCCACCGCCGCCCACTCGGCTACGCTGCTGATGCGCAGGTCGCGGCTGTGTTTGAGTTCGGGAAACACGCCGCCACCGATACGGCCGGGATGCAGCTGCTGGCTGTCGCGCATGCGTTGCACGATGGCGGCGCAATCCTCGCGCGAGACGGCGTTGTCGGTGATCTGGATGAAGTCGGGTTGGCTCATGCGCACGACCATAGCAACCTGCGCTACCGCCTGCACAGCGCGCCCGGCGGCGCGCGCAAGGCAGCAAAGAAAAACCCCGCCGAAGCGGGGTTTTTCGTTACACGCGTTGGGCTACGACGATCAGAACTTGTAGTTGACCGAAGCGGCCAGCACGTCGCCCTTCACCTTGTAGCTGCCCGCCAGGCGGTCGCCGGTGGCACTGCGGGTGTCGCTGGTCGGGTCGCTGGTGAACAGGTGGGTGTAACCGAAGTTATATTCGGCCTGCTGCGACGGACGCCAGCTCAGACCCAGCGAGACCCACTTGCGGCTCGCATCCGGCACGCGCACGTCGCGGTGCTCGGCGGTGGTCGGGGTCTGGTCGTACGCCAGGCCGCCACGCAGGGTCAGCGTCTCGCTCATGCGGTAGTCGGCACCGATCGAGGCGAAGGTGGTGTCGCGGTAGGAGAAGTCCAGCACGCTGTCGGGCTGGTTGGAGGCGAAGTCCACCGTCACCTGGTCGAACTTGCTCCAGGCGGTGCGGGTGACGTCGGCCATGATCGACCACTGCTCGTTCACGTTGTGGGTGAAGCTGGCGGTGGCGCTGGCCGGCAGCTTGACGGTGGCGCGGCCCTTGGTGTCGACGAAGGTGCCCGGCGCGGCAACGCCCAGGACTGCCGCAGCCGGACCCGGCACGGTGAAGTCGGCATCGCCGTCGGTGATCTTGTGTTCCACTTCCGAGCGGTAGCTAAAGCCGATGTGGGTGTTCTCGTCGATGCTGAACAAGCCGCCGAGGGTGAAGCCCACTTCGGTGCTGTCGCCCTTGATGCGCGAGTAGCCATCGGCATTGCCCGGCGCGAAGCCCGGCACGCGGCGCGCGGCCAGCACGCTGCCGAAATCGACCGCATTGGCCAGGTCGATATCCAGACGCTCGGCGAACACCGAGGCACCGAAGGACACGTACGGGTTCACGTCATAGGAGAACGCGACATTGAAGTCGATCGCCTGCAGCTCGGTCTTGGTGCCGTGGTAGCGGCCGACCCAGTCGCGGTCGTATTCGGTCTTGAAGCCGAACGGCACGGTCAGCGAGGTACCCAGGTGCATGTTGTCGTTCTCGCCGAACGGCACGTGGAAGTACATCGCCGGGACCGGCGCGATCATGCCGGCGTCGCCGCCATTGCCGCCGGAGACCGGGGCGCCGTTGGCGTAGGTGGCGGTGTCGGGCTGGAACTTGGCCGAGAAGCTGATGGCGCTGACGTCGGCCTGGAACAGGCGACCGTCCAGCTGGCGCATGCCGGCCGGGTTGTTGGCGATGATCGAGGCATCGTCCGGGGCGCTGCCCGAACCGGCGAAGGCACGGCCAAGACCCTTGGCGCTGTTTTCCTTCAGCTGGAAGGCGGCGCCGTGGGCCTGGCCAACGGCGAGTACGCCGGCAATACCGACGGCCAACAGGGTGGCGCGGCTGAGAGTGGAAGCGGTAGACATAAGGTGGTGCTCTCCGGATAAAGACTGCAGTGGTCGGTACAGCGCCCGCGCCCAGCGCCAAGTGGCTGCTGGAGCGCGCCGGAGACCCCCCCCCGACATACGACGCCGTACGCAGTATACCCACCACAATTAACCGAACAATAACGAAGCACGTTTTGATCGTCTGGACAGGTTAGGGATGGGTTCAGGAGCGTGAACCCGCTAGAGTGCCACTCCGATGTTCGTCTCTCTCCCTTCCCGCAAGAAACCCACCCCGCGCTGGGCAGTGCCGTTGCTGTTCGCAGCCGTCTGGCTGGCCTACCTGTGGTCGATCAGCCGGCCCGGCGAGGCGCGCAATACGCTGTGGCTGGACTGGGGCGCGCTGTCCAGCGGCGTGTCCAACCTGGGCGACTGGTGGGCGACACTGCGCGACGGTAGCGTGCTGCGGCTGTTCACCGCGTTGTTCCTGCATGCGGACTGGTCGCACCTGCTCGGCAACCTGGTGTTCCTGCTGATCTTCGGGCTGCCGGCCGAGCGCATCCTCGGGCCGTGGCGCCTGCTGTTGCTGTTCCTGGTCGGCGGCGCGGCCTCCAATCTGGCGGCGATCTTCGCGATCGGCACCCCGGACCGGGTGATCATCGGCGCCTCGGGCGCGGTGTCGGCGTTGATCGGCACCTATCTGGCACTGTTTCCCGGCGCCAAGCTGGGCGTGGTGCTGCCGCTGGGGCTGTTTCTGGAATTCATCCGGGTACCGGCGCCGTTGCTGATCGGCGCCTGGGCGCTGCTGCAGGTGGTGTTCGCCTATATCGGCCCGGCCTTCGGCATGGTGGCGTGGTCGGCGCATATCGCCGGGTTCGTGTTCGGCATCGTGTACGGGCTGTATGTGCGCGCGGCGATCGCGCGGCGGCTGCGCAAGCGCCACGGGTTCTAGCGCGGCGGCAATCGTGCAGGGGCACCGGAGCGCCGTGTTGCGCCGGCTGCGCGCTGCGTCGCTGCGCGGTGGCGCGCCTATAATCGCCGCATGTCCAAGCCTCTGTACAAAGTCACCTTCCTCAATCACGGCAAGGTCTACGAGCTCTACGCCCGCCAGGTCACCGGCAGCCATCTGTGGGGCTTCAACCAGATCGGCGAGCTGGTGTTCGACGTGCACGACGGGCTGGTGGTCGACCCCACCGAAGAGCGCCTGCGCGAAGAGTTCGGCAACACCAAGACGCTGCACCTGCCGATGCAGAGCATCGTGCGCATCGAGGAAGTCGAGAAGAAGGGCCAGTCGGTGATCCGCGATGCCACCACCGGCGACAAGGTGGTCACGCCGTTCCCGTTGCCGACCAAGCCGCGCTGATGCGCATCCTGGTGCCCGACGATTACCAGGGCGCCGTGCGTCACCTGCCCTGCCTGCAGCGCCTGCACGGCCACGATGTGCAGGTGCTGGGCGCGCTGGCCACCGACCCCAACGAATGGGCCGAGCGGCTGGTCGAAGCCGATGCGCTGGTACTGATCCGCGAACGCACCCGCGTGGACGCCACGCTGTTGCGGCGACTGCCGCGACTCAAGTTGATCAGCCAGACCGGCCGGATCGGCGCGCATGTGGATGTGGCCGCGTGCACCGAGTTCGGAGTGGCGGTGGCCGAAGGCGTCGGCTCGCCGGTGGCACCGGCCGAACTGACCTGGGCCTTGATCCTGTCGGCCAGCCGGCGCCTGGGCGAGTACCAGCGCGCGCTGCACCAGGGCCGCTGGCAGGCGCTGGGCGATCCCGGTCTGGGGCGCGCGTTGCATGGGCGCACGTTGGGCATCTGGAGTTACGGGCGCATCGGCCAGCGCGTGGCCGGCTTCGGGCGTGCATTCGGCATGCAGGTGCTGGTGTGGGGCGGCGAGGCCTCGTGCGCACAGGCCACGCGCGATGGCTTCGAAATCGCCGCCAGCCGGCAGGACCTGTTCGAACGCAGCGATGTGCTGTCGCTGCATCGGCGCCTGACCGCGCAGACCCGCCACCAGATCAACGCGCAGGATCTGGCCTGGATGCGTCCGGATGCGTTGCTGGTCAACACCAGCCGCGCCGAGCTGATCGCGCCCGGCGCCTTGCTGGCCGCGCTGGATGCGGGCCGGCCGGCACAGGCGGCGGTGGATGTATTCGAACGCGAGCCGGTGCTGGATCCGCGCGACCCGCTGCAGCAGCATCCGCGCGTGCTGGCGACGCCGCATCTGGGCTACGTGGAAAGCGACAGCTATGCGCTGTACTTCGAAGCAGCGTTCGACAATGTGCTGGCATTTGCCGCCGGTGCGCCGCGCAACCTGGTCAACCCCGAGGCATTGGCGATTACGCGATAGCGCGTGGTTGACGCGGTGATCGTGCGCTTGGGGAGGCTTGTCGCGACAGGGGTCGCTCCTACAAGCGCCTTGGGATCCAAACCCGCCGGCGCTGTGGCGGCCGGGTGATCCAGGGATGCTTGCAGGTGGCGTGGCAGTGCCGATGCGTAGCGATCGGGCCTGGCGCGCAGCGGGTGATTCACCCGCTGCGCTGTGGCCGGATTACTTGACCGGTTCGGCCGGCGCAGGCGCGGCAGGTTCCACCGGCGGCGCGGGCTTGGCCTTGTCGGCCGATTCGCTCGGCTTGTCGGCAGGCTTGGGCTTGTCGGCTGCTGCCGGGCGCGCGGCGGCCGGCCTGGGCTCGGCTGCGGTCTTGGCGGCCTTGGCCTTCTGCGCTGCCTGTGCCTTGGCCTTGAGCGCGGCTTGCGCCTTGGCCGCCGACCCGGGCTGCTTGAGCTCGGCCAGCGCGGAAGCGATCGGGCCATCGCCCGGCAGCACGTCGCCGGCTGTGTAGCCCTCCTCGCCTTCGGCATCGCCACGCAGATGGCCCGGCAGCGTGGCTTCGCTGAAGTCGGCCAGGCTGGCCGGCACGTCGGCATCGCCGGGCTGCGGTTCGGGGGTGAGCAGCACTTCCGGCACGATGCCGCTGGCCTGGATCGACTTGCCACTGGGGGTGTAATAGCGCGCGGTGGTCAGCTTGACCGAGTCGCCGTTGTCCAGCGGCAGCACGGTCTGCACCGAGCCCTTGCCGAAGGTGCGGCTGCCGATGATGCGCGCGCGCTGGTTGTCGCGCAGCGCGCCGGCCAGCACTTCCGAGGCACTGGCCGAGCCGGCGTCCACCAGCACCACCACCGGCGCGCCGCCGAGCAGATCGCCCGGGGTGGCGTCGAACTTGGCATCGCTGATGGAGATGCGCCCGCGCGTGCTGACGATGTTGCCCTTGTCGAGCAGGTCGTCGGCCACCTGCACCGCCGAGGTCAGCAGACCGCCCGGGTTGCTGCGCAGGTCCAGCACCAGGCCGCGCAACTTGCCGCCGGCCTGCAGCTGCTTGAGGTTCTTCTGGAAGTCGGCACCGGTGTCGGCCTGGAAGGTGCTGATGCGGATATAGCCATAGCCCGGCTCCAGCAGCTTGCTGCGCACGCTGGCCACGCGGATGGTCTGCCGCTGCAGGGTCACGTCGAACGGCTTGGGCGCCTTGTCGCGCACGATGGTCAGCACGACCTTGCTGCCGGATTCGCCGCGCAGCGGCTCCATCGCCTTGCTGGCGTCGATCGGCTTGCCGTCGATGGCCACGATGACGTCGCCGGCGCGGATGCCGGCACGTGCGGCCGGGGTGTCGTCGATCGGCGCGATCACCTTGAGCGTGTTGTCCTGCTGCTGCAGCAATTCCACGCCGATGCCGTCGTAGGCGCCGGTGGCCTGCTCGTCGAAGGCTTCGGCATCTTCCTTGTCGAAATAGGTGCTGTGCGGGTCCAGGTCCGAGAGCAGGCCGCGCACCGCGGCGTGCATCAGCTTCTTGTCCTCGACCGGGTCGACGTAGGCCTGCTTGACCGCGTTGTACACCGCCACGAAGCGGCGGATCTCATCCAGCGGCACCTTGGAGACGGCGGCTTCGTTGGCTTCCGGATCGTCCGCAGTGGCCTGGGCGGCGGCGGGACTGGCTTTCTGCGCCCAACCGGGTGAGGCGAACAACGCCAGCGACAGGGCAACGGACAGGACGGCTACGCGCATGAAGCACTCCGACAAAGAGACAAGACGCCCCGCAACGGAGCAGCCTGGATTATGCGCGAAGCCGCGGTAAATCCGCGTTGACTTGGCGGGGCCAGGTATGGCGGCGGTCATGCACCGGCACGCGCGCGGCGTGCGCGCCACTCAGCGGCGCTGCAACCAGCTCGACGGATCCACCGGCTGCCCGTTGCGACGCAGTTCGAAGTACAGCGCCGGCACGCCCTGCCCGCCCGAGCTGCCGACCTTGGCCACCGCTTCGCCGCGCTTGATCGACGCGCCGGCATCGCGCAACAGCGTGTCGTTGTGCGCGTACAGGCTCATGTAGCCGTTGCCGTGGTCCACGATCAGGATCATGCCGTAACCGGTCATCCAGTCGGAGAACACCACCGTGCCATCGGCCACCGCGGTGACGGTGCTGCCCTTGGGCGCGCCGATCAGCACGCCCTTGCTGGTATGGCCATCGGGCAAGGTGGCATTGAAGCGCGCCAGCAGGTTGCCCGCCACCGGCCAGCTCAGGCCGCCGACCTTGGGCGCCGGCGCACTGGCGATGACCTTGGGCGGGGTCTTGCCGGGACGCTCGGGGCGCTCGGTCTTGCTGCGTTTGGCCTGCGCGGCGGCTTCGGCGGCGGCGCGTCTGGCGGCGGCACGCCGTTCGGCCTCGGCCTTGGCAGCGGCCGCGCGCAGGTTGGCGAGCAGCTGCTCCAGCGACCTGGCGTCTTGGCCCAGGGCTTTTTCGCGTTCGGCGCGCTGTTTGTAGCGGTCGTCCAGCTGCGCGACCGTCGCCGCCTGCTGCGAGCGATCCTTCTGCAGCAATGCGGCCTGCGCCTTTTGCTGCGCACGCGCCGCATCCAGTGCCTGGCGACGGTTGGCGATGTCCTGCTCCACCTTGGTCAGCGCATCCAGCTGCGTGGTCAGTGCCTGGATGCGCTGCGCACGCGCGTTCTGCACGTAGCGATGATCGGCCAGCATGCGCGTGGCATCGCCCACGGTGTCCTGCGACAACAACACCTTCAACGGCGCGTTGCGGCCGACCTGGTCGGCGGCGCGCAATAGCGCAGCCAGCTGCACGCGCTGGTTCTGCAGGCCGCGCTGCAGCTGCGCACGCTCCTGCTGCAGCTTGCCCAGATGCTGTTCCTGCTCGCGCATCGCCGTTTCGGTCTCGCTCAACGCACGCGAGGTCCTGGCCACCTTCTCATCGGCCTGGCGCAGTTGCTGGGCGGCAGTGCCGCGCTTGCCTTCCAGCTCGCGGCGGTCGGCGCTGATGGTCTTGAGTTCGTCGCGCAGCTGCTGCAGTTTGCGCTCGGTTTCGCGCTGGCTTTGCGCACCGGCCGCGGTGCTGCCCAGCAGCGTGCAGGCCAGTACGGTCACCGTCAGCCACGCGCGGCAGCGGCCGGTGGCGGGGGCGGACGGCAGGCGCGAGCGCGGGGCGGGCGACAGGGGCAACGAAAGGTCCAGTGACTTCAGGCAGGTGCGCGATTGTAGCCAAGCATGGTGTGATCACCGCCACGCCCAAGACAGCCGCCGCCGCGCAAGGTTCAGCATGAAGCCCCAGCATCTTCTTCTGGCATTGTCCCTGGTCTGCGCAAGCGCCTGGGCCGACGAGGACATCAGCAAGGTCAACGGTCGCATCAGCGCCGAGGCCGGCAAGGTCTATGGCGGGCTGGACACCGTCAATGGCTCCATCGAGGTCGGCGCCGGCGCGCAGACCCGGAGCGTGGAAACGGTCAACGGCAGTATCCAGATCGGCGACAACGCTCGCACCGGCGATGTCTCCACGGTCAATGGCGCGATCACGCTGGGGCAGAAGGTGGTGGTATCCGGCGGGCTGGAGACGGTCAACGGCAGCGTGCTGGTGGAGCGCGGCAGCCGTATCAGCGGCGGTGTGGAAACCGTCAACGGCAGTATCGGCCTGGTGGAAACCGAGCTCGGCAAGGGCATCGAGACCGTCAACGGCGACATTACCGTCGGGGTGCGCTCGCATGTGCATGGCGGGATCGAGGTCACCAAGCCGAACTTCAGCTTTTCGTTCAAGCCTGCGCGCAAGCCGCGCGTGGTGATCGGCCCGGATGCGGTGGTCGATGGCCCGCTGGAGTTCGAGCGCGAGGTCAGCCTGTACGTGCACCGCACTGCGAAGATCGGTGCCGTCACCGGCGCCACCGCGCGCAGCTTCGACAGCGACGTGGCACCCAAGGACTGACGCGCTCACCACGGGGCCAGCGCCTAGAATCGGGGGACCTTCGCCGCACGAGGAGTCCCGATGCCCCGCAAGATCCTGTTGTGCCTGGCCGCGACGCTGGCCCTGGCCGGCTGCAAGCGCGAATCCGCCGACGCACCAAGCGCGCCCGCCGCACAGGCGCCGGTGGACACGGCGGCCAGCGCACCGGTCAGCCGCCACACCTTTTCGCCGGAGCTGACCGGCGACGACTTTGCCGAGTTGGTCAAGACGCTGGCCTCGGACGAATTCGAAGGACGCGGCCCCGGCACGCCGGGCGAAGAGAAGACCGTCACCTACATCCGCGACCAGATGCAGCGCATCGGCCTGCAGCCGGGCAACGGCGACAGCTGGTTCCAGGACGTGCCGATGGTGGAAACCACCGCCGATGCAGCCACCGCACCCAGCCTGCGCAGCGGCGAGCAGACCCGCACCCTGGCCTTCGGCACCGACATCGTGGTCGGCACCCGCACCGGCCAGGCCGAGGTCAAGCTGGACAACAGCGAGCTGGTATTCGTCGGCTACGGCGTGGATGCGCCCGAACAGCAGTGGAACGATTACGCCGGCCAGGACTGGAAGGGCAAGACGGTGGTGATGTTCGTCAACGACCCGGGCTTCCATACCGGCGATGCCAAGCTGTTCGACGGCAAGCGCATGACTTACTACGGCCGCTGGACCTACAAATTCGAGGAAGCCGCCCGCAAGGGCGCGGCCGCCGCGCTGATCGTGCACGACACCCCGGGCGCCAGCTATGGCTGGGACGTGGTCAAAAATTCCTGGGCCGGCCCGCAATACGACCTGCCGGCCAAGGACGATCCCGATCCGCGCCTGCCGGTACAGGGCTGGATCAGCGCCGAGACCGCCAAGCAGCTGTTCGCCAATGCCGGGCTGGATCTGGCGCAGGCCTACAAGGACGCCAGCAAGCGTGGCTTCAAGCCGGTGCCGTTGAAGGCCAGCTGGTCGGTGGACCTGAAGAGCACGATCGCGGAGAAATCCTCGCGCAACGTGGTCGGCGTGCTGCCGGGCAGCAGCCATGCCGACGAGGCGGTGCTGTACATGGCGCACTGGGATCACCTGGGCAAACACCCGGGCGAGAGCGGCGACAACATCTATAACGGCGCGGTGGACAACGCCACCGGCGTGGCCGGCATTCTCGAGATTGCCGACGCGTTTGCGCATCAGGATCCCAAGCCGGCGCGGTCGGTGGTGTTCGTTGCGGTGACGCTGGAAGAATCCGGCCTGCTCGGTTCCAAGTACTACGTGGCCAACCCGAGCTTTCCGCTAGACAAGATCGCGGCGGTGATCAACCTGGATGCGATGTCGGTGGCCGGGCGCGCACGCGATGTCACCGTGGTGGGCATGGGCAGTTCGGAGCTGGAAGACATCCTCAAGCCGATCGCCGCGATGCAGGGCCGCACCCTGCATGCCGAAGCCACGCCGCAAAGCGGCTCGTATTTCCGCTCGGATCATTTCAACTTCGCCAAGGCCGGTGTGCCGGCGCTGTATGCCGATGGCGGCGAAGACCTGCGCGAGGGCGGTACTGCGGCCGGGCGCGCGGCCGCCGAAGACTATGGGCGCAATCGCTATCACGCCCCGGGCGACGAATACGATGCGGCCAGCTGGAAGCTCGATGGCACCATCGAAGACCTGCAGGCGGTGTATGGCGTGGGCAAGGAGGTGGCCGCCGGCCAGCGCTGGCCCAACTGGTATGCCGGCAACCCGTTCAAGGCTGCGCGCGATCGCATGATGGCCGGCAAGCCCGCTGCGGGCGCCGCGGCAGCGGCGCCTGACGCCGAAAAGGACGCAGCTGCCGAGGGCAAGAAGGCGGCGCCGGTACGTTGAACGACGCCAGCACCGCATGCGATGTCATGCAGCTACTGCATGGCGTCGTGATGCGGCCTGCAAGGGGAGCGGTAGCGCCGCGCGCGCGTATCGCGATCAACGTAAAGGGCCTCCTGTTGGAGGCCCTTTGTGTTGGTTCGTCCTGGTCGTGACGGTTGCGGACGAGGTCACGATCCGTGTCGATGCAGTGCATCGATGCGTCAGATCACGTGCCGCCTCCCACTGAAGTATGTCTGTTCGTCGGTGCTCTTCTGAGAGAGGATGCCACCGGTCTGGGAGAGGCCTTCAATCGTGCTGCCGACAACGCGTTGCCATCAACGCGGCGCATTGTCGGCGCGCCGCCGACTCCGGGGTGCGTTGGTCAATCGTTATCCACGCTCACCACGTGACCGTCATCCGGATCGACATGCAGATCCACCTTCTGCCCACCGCGTTGCTCGGCATCGGCCTTCCACAAGCCGTCTTCGAACTTGAGGTCGTGCACGTTGGAATAGCCGCCGGCCGACAGCGCGGCGCGGATATCGGCCTCGCTCAGTTTGGAAGTGGTCTGGTCGCCGTACACGCGGCCGGTCACCGGATCGATACGCACATCCACGTCCTTGCCGTCGCCGCTGCGTGCGTCGGCGGTCCACACGCCATGTTCGAACTTGACGTCGTGCACCTTGGTATAGCCCTTGTCGGTCAGCATGCTGGTGACCTCGCGGGAGGTCAGCGCCTTGGCCGGCTTGTCGGCGGCGGCCTGCGCAAACGCGCCCTGCGCTGCCAATGCGAGTGCGCCGATCAGCGCGGTCTTCATCAGTCGATGTGCCATGTGATGCTCCTGCAGTGAAGTGCGCCCATGCTGGACGCGGTCTTATCGCTGCCAGGTGAATGGCCGTCAAAAGCCGCAGCAAGAGTTCAGTGAGCTCAAGCTTCGGTGATGAAGCGCTCGGGGTGCGTCCGATGGCGCACGCACGTTCGCACGTTCATCAGCCAGTGGTTTGCGGCATTGCGGCGCAATGGGCGCGTAGTGTGCTGGGAGCGACGTAAACGGTGTCACATCGAAACCGTCCTGCCCGGCCTGTCATCCAATAGATAGCCAGTGCGAAGATGCAAAAGAAGCGAGCCGCCTTGCGGCGGCTCGCTCGACTCAACCCACCTGCCTCACGTCACGGAATGGCGCGTGTGGCGCGCACCGCCTGCGGCGAGAGGATGGACATCTGCGGCTTGTCGGTGCCGTCCTTGTTAGGATGCACGCTGTACTGATAACTGACATTCCACCACGAACCGGCGGCCCACCAGGTCCAGCCCGACCAGACATCTGCATTGGCATCGATATAGCGGAGCATGCCGCGCAGTGCCTCATTGCAGACGGGATTGTTGGCGGTGCCGAATTCGCCCAGAAACCCGCGCCTGTGGTTGGTGCGCAGCCACTCGGTGAAACTACGCAGACGCTCGACACCGATGGTGGCACTGACGCAGACATTGGTGGTGCCGCTGGAATCGGCATCCAGGTATTGATGCACTTCGAACGCGTAGCGATCGAGCGGATCGTAGATCGAAACCAATGCGGTTGCGTTGGAATAGCCATCGTTGGTGGGCGAATACCAGCTGTGCGCACCGGTCCATAATGCGCCCGGCACCAGAATCAGGTTGTTCGCACCGGTGGCACGAATCGCATTGATGCCTGCCTGTGCAGTGGCAGCCCAGGCGCTGGCCGAGACGCCATTGGGCTCATTCATCAGCCCGAAGATCACCGCATTGTCGCTGGGAAACGCCAGCGCAAGGCGGCGCCACAAATCGGCGAATGTGGCGATCGGCACTTCGTCGCCACCGATCTTGTAACCGTAGTATTTGCCGTAATTGTGGATGTCCAGCACCAGATACATGCCCGACGCCTTTGCGCGTGCCACGGCTTGCTGCACCAGGGCCAGTTGGGTCGGATCCAGTTCACCGCGTGCACTGGGCTGCAGACGTTCCCACAGCACCGGCAGGCGGATCGTGTTCATACCGACGCCGGCGAAATAGGTGTAATCGCTGGCCGAGGCATACATATAGTCCTTATTGAGGACGCCGGGTTTTTTGGACGATGCGAATTCGGCGCCGGATAAATTGACGCCGGCATACGTCAGTGCGCGTGTTTGTGCGTAGACGGGTGCGAATGTGCCGAACAGAATGCAGAGCAGGGCGCAGCGGAAAACGGTGCGCAGCGTTTGAGAGACAGCAGACATGAAACAACTCCTTCGACGACGGGGATGGTGTGTCGCAGCGGTTTGCGTGCGATCTGCGCGAGGTGCGCCACACCTGTCGTAACCAATGCATCTGCCGTGCCTAAACGCTCACCACATCGAATGTGAATTAAATGTGTAGGCTGGGTCGCAGTCACTTACCGCAAGGGTCACGTTCTGGAACAGCACGCTGTGACGCGCCGCGCTGAAAAGCGGTCGCGCACGCTTGTCGACACCGCCATCGCATGCATGGCGCTGTCGAAAAATCGGCGGATGGATACGCTCGCCGTCAACGGCGCGGCGCCGGATCACCGACGCTGCACTGCTGTTGCGCACGCACACGCAGCGAGCGCTAGAGCGCGTGCTGAGTGCTGGCGTTTTGCTGCGTGACGACTGTGCTCACCGCGACTGGGCACGGCTGTTGCCGGGCATCGGCATATACCGGGTGTACATGCGTGAGCTGGGTGCTTGCTGCGCAGCGTGCGACGGTTGCCCATCGCACGCTGCTTGCTCCGACTACTGGGTGATGCGTTTTGCGCGCGCGCTCAGGATCGACATCTGCGGCTTGTCGCGGCCCTGCGCATCGGGCTGCACGTTGAAGGGGTAGCTGCGGTTCCACCACGCGCCGGCGGCCCACCAGGTCCAGCCCACCCATACGTCGCGGTTGGTTTCCAGATAGCCCAGCATGCCGTTGAGTGCGCTATTGCAGGTGGCGTTGTTGCCGGTACCGAACTCGCCGAGAAAGCCCTGCTTGTGATTCAGACGCAGCCATTGGGTGAAACTGCGCAGGCGGTCGGCACCGGCGGTGCTGCTGACGCAGCCGGCGCTGGTGCCGCTGGAGTCCGTATCCAGATACTGATGCACTTCGATGGCGTAGCGATTGAGCGGGTCGCGAATGGAGGCCAGCGCCACCGCGTTGGACTGGCCGGCAACGGTGGAATACCAGCTGTGCGCGCCACTCCATAGCGCGCCGGGCACCAGGATCAGATTGTTGGCACCGGTCTTGCGGATGGTGTCGATCGATGCCTGCGCGGCATTGGCCCATGATTGCGGATTGATGTCGTAAGGCTCGTTCATCAGCCCGAAGATCACGCTGTTGTCGTTCTTGAAGGCGATCGCCAGGCGTCGCCACAGATCGTTGAAGGTGCTGATCGGCACGCGCGCGCTGCCGATCTTGTTGCCGTAATACCGGGCGTAGTTGTGGATATCCAGGATCAGGTACACCTTGGCCGCCTTTGCGTTGGCCACGGCCTGGCGGATCAGTGCCAGCTGCGCCGCATCCAGCTCGCCTCCGGCCTTGGGTTGCAGGCGCTCCCACAGGATGGGCAGCCGGACGATGTTCATGTGTTTGCCGGCGAAGTAGCGGTAATCGCTGGCGGCTGGATACAGGTAGTCGACGTTGAGCACCCCGGGCTTTTGCGAGGATTTGATTTCGGCACCGGAAAGATTGACGCCTGCGTACTTCAGGCGGTTCTGTGCCTGTGCGAACGGCACACCTGCAAGCAGCACGATGACAAGCAGCAGCAATGACAACGCACGGCTGGACAGCCGGCGCGTCGGCGTGGGGGAGGGCAGCATGGGTGACTCCTGAAACATTCGCGGGGGAGATGCATTGCCCTGGCGTGGACCTGCCGCGTGCATGACGACACTGCATCGCGTTTCACCCTAAGCGCATCGAGACATTCAAACTACGAATGCGAGCTATCACTTAATTGGAGCTGTGAGCGACTTCGCGTTTATTGCCAAACATGCGCACGCTTTGTTGTGGTAAGGCGACACCGCACGGTCACGCGCATTGCATGCCGATTGCAATCTGCGCCGAATGGCTGCGGAACGCCGCCTCCCGCATCGCTGGACCGCCATGGTGCGATCGCAACGTTGCAGGTCGATGGCGCCGTGCGCCTGGCAGTGGTGCGCATCGCAATTGCGACGTACGCCGCATTGCGCGGGGAATTATCAGAACGCAACGCGCAACGCGCGGCGCAGCACCTGCCATCGCCACCGTGCTGCTGCGCGATCAACGCGCACGCACATGCAAAAGTCACCTAGTGCGGTCGCGCAACCTCGGCACTTGCCATGTGCACCGCGCACTAGGTGTGGGCGGCGTCATGCTTTTGGCAGCGGGCAGCCAGTGCACCTGCTGCAATAAGAAGATCGGATTGCGGCTGAGATGGATGCAGCGCGCGGTCTGCAATCGTTGGTGGATGTCATCGGTGACGCGTGGCAGGACAGGGCGCATGGCGCGCAAAAAAAAACGGTGGCCGCAGCAACCGCTGCGACCACCGTGATCGACCTTCCCGCGCGGCTTACTTGGTCGCGCGGCGGGCGTACTTGCTCAGAATCGACATCTGCGGCTTGTCGCTGCCGTCCTTGCCCGGCTGCACGGTGAAGAAATACTCCGGCTTCCACCAGGCGCCAGCGGCCCACCAGGTCCAGCCCAGCCACACGTCGCTGTTCTTTTCCATGTAGGTCAGCATGCCTTCCAGCGCCTGGTCGCAGACCGGATTGTTGGCGGTGCCGAACTCGCCCAGAAAGCCCTTCTGCTTGTTCTCGCGCAGCCATGCGGTAAAGCCGCGCAGCTTTTCCTCGCCGACCGTGGCGCTGGTGCACACCGGCTTGGTGCCGCTGTAGTCGTTGTCCAGATATTGGTGCGCTTCGAAGGCCAGGTTATTGGCCGGGTCCTTGAGGATTTCCAGCGCCTTGGCATTGGAGACGCCATAGTTGGAGCTGCGCCAGCTGTGCGCGCCGCTGTAGGCGGTGCCCGGCACCAGGATCAGGTTTCTGGCGCCGGTCTTGCGGATCGCGTTGATCGCACCTTGCGCCGCACTCGCCCAATCGGTGGCGGAAATGCCGTTGGGCTCGTTCATCAGCCCGAAGATCACCGACTTGTCGTCCTTGAATTCGAGCGCCAGCCGGCGCCACAGATCTGCCACCGCCCCGGTGGGCACCTCGCTGCTGCCGATGCGCTTGCCGTTGTACTTGGCGTAGTTGTGCACATCCAGGATCAGGTACTGCTTGTTGGCCTTGGCCGCATCCACCGATTTCTTCAGCAG
Organism: Xanthomonas sp. F14; assembly: GCF_014199865.1. Taxonomy (NCBI): domain Bacteria; kingdom Pseudomonadati; phylum Pseudomonadota; class Gammaproteobacteria; order Lysobacterales; family Lysobacteraceae; genus Xanthomonas; species Xanthomonas sp. F14. The sequence goes on from NZ_JACHOM010000004.1 coordinate 135,422, forward strand.
CGCCAGTTGCGCCGAATCCAGATCGCCGTTGAGCTGTGGTTGCAGGCGTTCCCACAGGAACGGCAGGCGAATCGTATTCATGCCCTTGCCGGCGAAATAACTGAAGTCCGACGCGGCCGGGTAGGTGTAGTCCTTGAACAGCGTGCCGGGCTTCTTGCGTGAGTTGAACTCGGCGCCGGACAGATTGACGCCGACATACTTCAGGCCGCTGGATTCCTTTCCGGGGCGCGCATGCTCCTTGGCGTGCGCCAGCGGCAGTACGGCCAGCAAGGTCAGTGCGAGTGCGGCACTGCGCAAGGATGGGAGGTTGGGGGGAGAGCGGAACATGGAAGCCTCCTTCGGCATCGACGTAGGCGGCCGCAGGGGGAGGGCACGGCCAGCAGGGATGGTGCAGCGCAGGACGGTGGTTGGTCAGCGTAGAAGCTCCGGCGTTAGCGCGCCATTCACGCCGGCGAACGCCGATTTGATCGCGCGCAAACACCCGCAGGGCGCACCATGCCGCTGCGGTCGCGTCCGCAACCCGCCAGGCAAGACGCACTGTCGCATGAGTGCGACAGGCGCCTGTCTTAAGCTAGCGCCACCCTTTTTTAGTCTCCCGCACTGTCGCGGGGGACGTCACATCTGGAGTCTCCCCCATGAGCCAAGCCCACGCGTACGCCGCCCAAACTGCCGATCAGCCGCTTGCACCGTTCGTGTTCGAACGGCGTGCGCCCGGCCCCAACGATGTGCAGATCGATATCGCCTACTGCGGCGTGTGTCACTCGGACCTGCACACCGCACGCAACGAATGGCACAACACGCGTTATCCGTCGGTGCCCGGCCACGAGATCGTCGGCCGCGTCACCGCGGTCGGCGATGCGGTCACCGGCTTCAAGGTCGGCGATCTGGCCGGCGTCGGTTGCATGGTCGACAGCTGCCGCAGCTGCGCGTCCTGTCAGGAAGGCGAAGAACAGTATTGCGAGCAGGGCTTCACCGGCACCTATAACGGCCCGATGTTCGGTGGCGGCGAGAACACCTACGGCGGCTATTCGGACCACATCGTGGTCGACCAGAAATACGTGCTGCGCATCTCGCACAGCGACAACCTGGCCGCAGTGGCGCCGCTGCTGTGCGCCGGCATCACCACGTATTCGCCGCTGGCGCACTGGAAGGTCGGTCCCGGTCAGAAGGTGGGCGTGGTCGGTCTGGGCGGCCTGGGCCACATGGCGGTGAAGATCGCCAAGGCGATGGGCGCCACCGTGGTGCTGTTCACCACCTCCGAGAGCAAGCGCGCCGATGCGCTGCGCCTGGGCGCCAGCGAAGTGGTGGTGTCCAAGGACGAGGCGCAGATGGCCGCACAGGCCAACACGCTGGACTTCATCCTCAACACCGTGGCCGCGCCGCACAACCTGGACCCGTTCCTCAATGCGCTCAAGCGCGACGGCGCGATGGTGCTGGTGGGCGTGCCCGAGGAGTCGCATCCTTCGCCGAGCGTGTTCAATCTGGTGATGAAGCGCCGTACTCTGGCAGGCTCGTTGATCGGCGGCATCCGCCAGACCCAGGAAATGCTGGATTTCTGCGCCAAGCACAACATCGTTTCGGACATCGAAACCATCCGCGCCGACCAGATCAACGAGGCCTACGAGCGCATGCTCAAGAGCGACGTGAAGTACCGCTTCGTGATCGACATGGCCACGCTGGACAAGGCGGCCTGATCGCCTGGCCTGCAGCCCTGCCACAGGGCTGCGGGTCGGTTGCCTGCGCTACGGTGGCCCAGGTGATGCGGCATGGAATGCATCACCCGGGTTAGGACGGCGGTGTGTGTTCGTATGACCGCACGAAATCAGCCGTACCAGTCGGATCGGCAGCGCCGCTGGGCGGCACTGCCGGCATGGACTCCGGCTATGCGGACACCGGCGAGGCATGCAGCTTGCCGGCGACAGGCAAGCTGCGTGGGCGACGCACCGGCAGCGGTGCGGAGAACAGCAGATTCAGCGCGGGCAGGCGGCCCGGTGCACGCAGCAGGCACAGCACCGCCGGCGCCAGCACGCCGACACTCAATAAGGCGAAAAACAGCACCGTCCCCTCATCGATCCAGCGCGGCAGCAGGTAGGCCAGCACGATGAACGGCGGAAAGTGGCTCAGGTAGAACACCACCGAGTTGCGGCCCACATAACGGATTGCCTGCGCGGCCGGTTGCCGGTTCGCCCACATCGCCGCGGTGATCAGCAGCGGCAGCGCGACCAGCACCAGCGGCAGGTAGCCGATCCAGATGCTGTGCAGCGCGGTGAGATTGGCGATCAGCACGATGGCGCACAGGCTCAGGCACGACAGCGGCCAGATCCAGCGCGGTGCCTGCCGCAGCAGGGCCGGCACCCGGCCGGCCAGCAGCGTGCCGATGTAGAAGAACGCAAAGTAATAGAACGGATCGGCACCCTGACGCAGCAGCGGACCCAGGCAAACCGAGCCCAGCACGGTCGCGGCCAGGACCAACGGCGCCGGCAGCCGGCGCAGCAAGGGCATCAGCACCAGAAACACGAACAGGTAGAACAGGAACCAGGTCAGTGCCACGTTGCCGACTGCGATCTTGCCCAGGTCCACCCAGGCGATGGGTTCGGCCTTGGCCAGCACCGATCCGGCCTCGCGCAGGGCGAAGATCAGCACCGACCAGAGCAGGTAGGGATACAGCACGTGCCGCAGCTTGCCGCCGAGGTAGGGCGCGATGCCCTTGTCCAGCCCACGCGCCACGAACAGGCCCGAGAGCAGAAACATCAGCTGCATGCGCAGCGGCGCCAGCGAGCGGTTGAGGCGCTCGATCGACAGCATCAGTGCGCTGCTTTCTTCAGCAGCGCCGCCGCGCAGTTCCGGGTAGGCATCGAAGGCAAAGCCGTAGGCGTGCAGCACGATCACCATCAACACGCTGGCACCGCGGAGCCAGTCCACCCAGTCGTCGCGTCCGTATTGGCCGGTAGTGAGTTGCTGTGTCATGAGGTTGCTTCCTTGGTGGGGCCCACGGCTTCGCCGCCGCGGGGCGCGGCGACAGATGAATGAGGTCTGGGGTCCGCGGCGGCGGTATCGCGCACCGGGATGGGACCGACTGCCGTCATTGCCGAGGACATCCGGCTCGACGCAGGGCGTGCTGCGCGTCGCTGGTGAGTCGGCAGCATCGCGTTGGACGGCGACAGCAGATATGTGACTTAAATCACACTTCTAGAGTGGGTGCAATCGTCGAGGCTGCAGATCGATGCGGGCCCGGGCGCATGCCGATGGCAGGCTCAAGCGTGTGTGCGAAAGGCTGCATGGCGGCTGCGCGCTTGCGTTTTGCTGGCACTCCCGTCCGGCGCGCCGTGTGTCCAGCGAGATGCCGATCGCGGAATGCGATATCGGCGTTGCGCCACGAGGCGTGTGGCCTGCGTGGCAAGCAGGTGGAACCCTGGGGCATGAGTCAGGCGAGAGTCTGGTCGCCTACAGGAGCGTTTTCCGCGCGGTAGGTCGCGGTGGATGCGCTGCATCGAGCAGCGTCATGCGGCCTGGCCGCCAACGCAGCGTGCGGGTTGCCCGCACGCGAGCCGGTAACCAGCGGTGGGCGCTGAGCCCACGCGCTGGTCGGCACTCAGGCCGCGGCCGGTTCCTTGACCTGCGCCTTGACGCCCAGCAGCTGCACGATGCTGCCGGCCGCATCGCGGCCTTCGGCCACCGCGGTGACCACCAGGTCGGCGCCGCGCACGCAGTCGCCACCGGCGAACAGGCGCGGGTTGCTGGTCTGGTAGGGCAGGCGGCCGTTGTCGTCGGCCGGTGCGACGATGCGGCCGTTGCTGCCGGCTTCCACGCCCTGCGCTGCCAGCCAGTCGGGCAGGGTCGGCGAGAAGCCGAAGGCGATGATCACCACGTCCGCCTCCAGCAGCGATTCGCTGCCTTCCACCGGTACCGCGTTGCGCCGCCCGCTGGCATCGGGCTCGCCGAGCCGGGTTTCCACCACGGTCACGCCGATCGCCTCGTCGTCGGCGCCGGATTCGATCGACAGCGGCTGACGGTTGAACAAAAAGCGCACGCCTTCCTCGCGCGCGTTGGCGACCTCGCGTGCCGAACCCGGCATGCTGGCCTCGTCTCGCCGGTACGCGCAGGTGACCTTGGCCGCACCCAGGCGGATGGCGCTGCGCACGCAGTCCATGCCGGTGTCGCCGCCGCCCAGCACCACCACGCGCTTGCCGTTGAGATCGGGCAGCGCCATCTGGTCTTCCCAGCCGGCGATCGGCCGGCCGTGCGGGTCGTTGCCGCTGACGATGCGGCTGTTCTGCACCAGGAACGGCAATGCCGGCAGCACGTTCTTCAGGTCCTGCCCGGGCAGCCCGCCATCGGTGTAGCGGTAGGCACCGGTACCCAGGAACACCGCATCGAACTCGCTCAGCAACTGCTCGATGCTGACGTCGCGGCCCACTTCCACGCCCAGGCGGAACTGCACGCCCATGCCTTCGAGGATCTCGCGGCGCTTGCCGATCACCGACTTGTCCAGCTTGAAGCTGGGAATGCCGAACTGCAGCAGGCCGCCGATCTGCTCGTAGCGGTCGTAGACCACCGCCTCGATGCCGGCACGCACCAGGCGGTCCGCGCAGGACAGGCCGGCCGGGCCGGCGCCGATCACCGCCACCCGCCAGCCGCTCGGCTGCACGTTGCCCAGGTCCGGGCGCCAGCCCATCTTGAAGGCGGTATCGACGATGTATTTTTCCACCGCGCCGATGGTGACCGCGCCGAATTCCTCCAGCGTGCAGCTGCCTTCGCACAGGCGGTCCTGCGGACACACCCGCCCGCACACTTCCGGCAGCGGATTGGTGGAGTGGCACAGCGCGGCGGCTTCTTCGATGCGGTTTTCCTGCACCAGCTGCAGCCACTGCGGGATCGCGTTGTGCACCGGGCATTTCCAGCTGCAGTACGGATTGCCGCAGTCCAGGCAACGGCCGGACTGGTACTGCGCGTCGGCCTTGTCGAACTTGCCGTACAGCTCGCCCCAGTCACCGGACGTACGCAGCTCCACCGGAATGCGCGTGGGCATGGTCCGGGGCAGGTCGAGGAATTGGAAGGCTTGCTTGCGGCTCATAGGGCTGGGATTCGGGAGTTGGGATTGGGGATTTGCAACAGCGGGCGACGGGGGGCGGACGCGGTGCGAATCTCGAACAAACAATCACGACGCTGGAAGGCCGGGAGTGGAGATTCGGGAATCGGGATTCGCATAGCTTGAGCGAATCCCCAATCCCGATTCACCAATCCCGTCACTCAGGCGGCACGCCTGAGCGACTCTGTCAGCGACTCGATGCTGGCGGCCTTGGGTTTGACCAGCCAGAACTTGCCGATGTAGTCGCGGAACTCGTCCAGGATCTGCTGCGCCCAGATGCTGCCGGTCAGCTCGCGGTGGCGGCTGATCAGGGTGTGCAGGTGCTGGCGATGGTTCTCGAAGCCCTCGGCGGAGACGCGGTGGATGTCGATCAGTTCGTGGTTGTAGCGGTCCACGAAGTCGCGTTCGATATCCAGCACGTAGGCCAGCCCGCCGGTGAAACCGGCGCCGAAGTTCAGGCCGACCTTGCCCAGCACCAGCACCACGCCGTCGGTCATGTACTCGCAGCAGTGGTCGCCGGCACCTTCCACCACCGCCAGCGCGCCGGAGTTGCGCACCGCAAAGCGCTCGCCCGCCCGCCCGGCCGCGAACAGCTCGCCACCGGTGGCGCCGTACAGGCAGGTGTTGCCCACGATCGGCGTGCTGCGCGCCTCGAAGCGCGCCCCGCGCGGCGGGCGCACCACCAGCCGGCCGCCGGCCATGCCCTTGCCGACGTAGTCGTTGGCTTCGCCTTCCAGCTCCAGCTGCAGGCCACCGGCGTTGAACGCGCCGAAGCTCTGCCCGGCGGTGCCGCGGAAGCGCAGGTTCAACGGCGCATCGCTCATGCCGTGATTGCCGTGCACGCGTGCGATGGCGCCGGACAGGCGCGCGCCGATCGAGCGGTCGGTGTTGTGGATCAGGAAGCGGTGGTCGCCGCCGCGCTTGTTGGCGATCGCATCGGCGAGCAGGCCGTCCATCTGCGTGGCCAGGCTATCGGGCGATTCGTACAGGCGCTGGGCGGCGCAGTGGCTGCCGTCGTAGCGGGCATGCGTCAGCAGGCGCGACAGGTCGACCTTGACGCCGGCACGCGGGGAGACCTCCAGCTGTTCGAGCAGGTCGGTGCGGCCGACGATGTCGTCCAGCGAACGCACGCCCAGGTAGGACAGCCACTGACGCACTTCCTCGGCCAGCAGGCGGAAGAAATGCTCCACGCGCTCCGGCAGGCCGGTGAAGTAGTTCGCGCGCAGGCGCTCGTCCTGGGTGGCCACGCCGGTGGCGCAGTTGTTGAGGTGGCAGATGCGCAGGTACTTGCAGCCCAGCACGATCATCGGCGCGGTGCCGAAGCCGAAGCTGTCGGCGCCCAGCAACGCGGCCTTGACCACGTCCAGGCCGGTCTTCAGGCCGCCGTCGGTCTGCAGGATGGTGCGCTCGCGCAGGTCGTTGGCCACCAGCGCCTGGTGCGACTCGGCCACGCCCAGTTCCCACGGCACGCCGGCATAGCGGATCGAGCTGACCGGGCTGGCCCCGGTGCCGCCGTCGTGGCCGGACACGGTGATCAGGTCGGCACCCGCCTTGACCACGCCGGCGGCAATGGTGCCGACGCCGGCATGGGCCACCAGCTTCACCGACACCAGCGCGGTCGGGTTGACCTGCTTGAGGTCGTAGATCAGCTGGGCCAGATCCTCGATCGAATAGATGTCGTGGTGCGGCGGCGGGCTGATCAGGCCGATGCCGGGCTTGGCGTAGCGCAGCCGCGCGATCAGCTCGTTGACCTTGTGGCCGGGTAGCTGGCCGCCTTCGCCGGGCTTGGCGCCCTGGGCGACCTTGATCTGCAGCACTTCGGCGTTGACCAGGTATTCCGGGGTCACGCCGAAGCGGCCGGAGGCCACCTGCTTGATCTTGGAGCGCTTCTCGGTGCCATAGCGCGCCGGGTCTTCGCCGCCTTCGCCCGAATTGCTGCGCCCGCCCAGGCGGTTCATCGCGATGGCCAGCGCCTCATGCGCTTCGGGCGACAACGCGCCCAGGCTGATCGCGGCGGTGTCGAAGCGACGCAACACATCTTCGGCCGGGGCCACCTCGTCCAGCGGGGTCGGGGTGTCGGCACGCTTGAGCTGGACCAGATCGCGCAGCGTGGAGGCCGGGCGCGCATGCACCGCGTCGACGTACTTCTGCCAGTCGCCGGCATCGCCGGTGCGGGTGGCGCGCTGCAGCGTCATGACCACGTCGGGGTTGTACATGTGGTACTCGCCGCCGTGCACGTACTTGAGCAGGCCGCCCACTTCCGGCTTGAGCTGGTCGTTCCAGGCGCGTGCGGTGAGCTCGCGCGCCTCGGTATCCAGCCGTGACAGGCCCACGCCGCCGATGCGTGCGGGCGTCTCGGCAAAGCACAGCTCCACCACGTCCGGGTCCAGCCCGACGATCTCGAACAACTGCGCGCCGCGGTAGCTGGCGATGGTGCAGATGCCCATCTTGGAGATGATCTTGGACAGGCCCTTGTAGATGCCCTTGCGGTAGCGGCGGCCGATCTGCGACTGCTCGCCGCCCTTGCTCAGCTGCAGGATGCCGCGCCGGCCCAGGTCGAACAGCGTCTGGTAGGCCAGGTACGGATACACCGCGGTGGCGCCGAAGCCGAGCAGGCAGGCCATGTGGTGCGCATCGCGCGCGGTGCCGGTTTCGATGATCAGGTTGACGTCGCAGCGCAGGCCCACCTTGCACAGGTGGTGGTGCACCGCGCCGGTGGCCAGCAGCGCATGCGCCATCGGCCGGTCCGGGACCGGGTAGCGGTCCGATAGCAACAGCATGACGGCGCCGGCGCGCGCGGCCGCTTCCACTTCCTGGCAGATGCGTTCCAGGCCGGCCTTGAGGCCTTCCTCCACGCTGTAGGACAGGTCGATCAGGCGGTTGCGCTCGACGTACTGCTCCATCTTCAGCAGCTGGCGCAGCTTGCGCTGGCTGAGCACCGGCGAGTTGAGGATGACGTGGTTCACCGTCTCCGCGCCGGCGTGGAAGATGTTGGTCTCCTTGCCGAGCTGGGTGGTGAGCGACATCGCGATGCCTTCGCGCAGCGGGTCGATCGGCGGGTTGGTGACCTGCGCGAAGGCCTGGCGGAAGTAGTCGTACAGCGGCCGGGTCTGGCGGCTGAGCACCGCCATCGGGGTGTCGTCGCCCATCGAGCCGGTGGCTTCCTGCTCGGTCTCGGCCAGCGGGCGCAGGATCTGCTCCACTTCTTCGGTGCTGAGCTGGAACAGCTTGTGGTAACTGCGCAAGGTCTGTTCGCTGAAGGGTTCTTCCACCAGCGAGGGGTCGATCAGTTCGGTCTGCAGATAGGTCACGCCCTGCTGCAGCCATTGCTTGTACGGCGCGCGCGCACGGTTGATGCGGTCGATGGCGTCCGAGTCCAGCAGGTCGCCGCGCTTGAGGTCGATCGCCATCATCTCGCCCGGGCCGAGCTTGCCCTTGCGGGTGATGCGCTCAGCCGGCAGTTCCCACACGCCGGCCTCGGAGGCCACCAGGAAATGGCGGTCGGAGGTCAGCATCCAGCGCGCCGGGCGCAGGCCGTTGCGGTCGAGCATGCAGGCGGCATAGCGGCCGTCGCAGGCGACGATGCCGGCCGGGCCGTCCCACGGCTCGGTGTTGAGGCCGTAGAACTCGTAGAACGCGGCCAGGTCGGCGTCCTTGAACTCCAGCGACTGGGTCGCCGGCGGCACCAGGATGCGCAGCGCCTGCAGCAGGTCCATGCCACCGGCGATCAGCAGCTCGAGCATGTTGTCCAGGCTCTGCGAGTCCGAGCCGTGCATGGAGATCACCGGGTCGAACTCGGCGATGTCGAAACGCGGGGTCTGCCACACCTTGCTGCGCGCCTGCGCCCAGCGGCGGTTGCCTTCGATGGTGTTGATCTCGCCGTTGTGGGCGAGCAGGCGGAACGGATGCGCCAGCGGCCAGCGCGGCAGCGTGTTGGTGGAAAAGCGCTGGTGAAAGACGATCGCGCTGGAGGACAGGTCGCTGCGCTGCAGGTCCGGGTAGAACGTGCTCAGCTTGTCCGGCAGCACCATGCCCTTGTAGCTGATGCCGTTGGGCGAGAGCGTGGTGACGTAGAAGTTTTCCACCTCGCGCAGCGCCTGCTCGGCGCGGCGGCGCGCCAGGAACAGCGCCAGGGTGAAGCCGTCTTCGCTCTGCTCGGCACCGGCATCGACGAATACCTGTTCGATGCGCGGCAAGGTGTCGCGTGCCAGCTGGCCGCAGACGCTGTCGTCGGTGGGCACCACGCGCCAGCCGCGGAACTGCACGCCGGCGCTGTGCAACTGGGTTTCCAGTTCGGTGCGACAGCGTGCGGCATCGGCTTCGTCCAGCGGCAGGAACACCACACCGGCCGCGTAACGCGTGCCCAGGGCGATGCCGGCATCGCGCGCCAGCCCGCGCAGGAACGCATCGGGCTGGCGGATCAGCAGGCCGCAGCCATCGCCGGTGAGGCCGTCGGCCGCCACGCCGCCGCGGTGGGTCATGCGAGAGAGCGCCGCAATTGCGGTGTCCACCAGCGAGCGGGAAGGTTGGTCGTCCAACTGGGCGACCATGCCAAAACCACAGGCGTCGCGCTCATCGCGCGCGCTGTTGTAGAGACCGTGGTCGTTGAGCCCTTGGCGAGTGCGGGGGGCCATGTCTGCCTCTTTGCGATCTGGGAGAGCGGCGACGACGTTGCAGCGCTCGATCCGTGGAGCGTTTCGAAGAGGTCACCGGATGATCGACTAGACCACAGTTGATGCGGTGCCGCAATACACCGTTACAGCTGCAACGAGGGCGGCTGCAAGGCCTTGTGCCAGCTGGCTTGGCGCCTGTTCGTCAACAGGCGCCAACCTGTGCTCAGCCGCAACGCACCGAGGCGATCACGTTCTTGGCATCGACTTCCAGATTGAGCCGTTCGCCGTTGAACTCCATCGTGGTCATCTGGCCGGGTTTGAGCACGCGCACCGACTTGGCGCCTGCGTCTGTGCGGGCCTGGTCGCTCACCGCATCGGTCAGCGCCTGGCCCACCAGCGATTGCACCTGGGTGGCATCGCAGCTGCCGATCGGCGGCGCTTCGGGCGCGGCCGCCGGTGCCGGTGCGGCGGCCTGTTCGGCGGCTTGCTGCGCCTTGGCGGAGACGGCTTCCTGCTCGTCCGGTTGCGGCGAACCGCAGGCAGTCAATGCCGCCAGCACGACCAGGGTACAGGCCAGACGGGCGGTAGGCAGGACAGCGCGCATCGATGACTCCAGCACAGTAGGGGAGGCCCAAGCATAAGCAGAAAACCCGCTCGCGGGCATCGCTTGCCCACATGGCGTTGTCGCAGCGTTGACGCGGCCTAGTCCTGACCGGCTCAACAATCGGCGCCTGTCCTTCGATCCGTGCGCAATGAAAGCCAAACGTGTTCTTCGCAATGCCGCCGCCACCGCCAGCGCGGCCGGCAAGCTGGCCACCGTTGCCGCTGGCGCGGTGGCCGCCACCGCCGCGGTGGCGAGCGTGGCCGCGGTTGCACAGGCCAAGGCCACCGCGCGCGCGGCCGGGCTCACCTACGTCAACGATCAGCAGCCCGGCATCAGCCGCCGCAAGGCCGGCAAGAGCTTCAGTTACCGCAGCGCGGATGGACAACGCGTGGCCGATGCCGACACCTTGCAGCGCATCCGCGCGCTGGCGATTCCGCCGGCGTATACCGAGGTGTGGATCTGCGCCAAGCCCAACGGCCATCTGCAGGCCACCGGCCGCGATGCGCGCAGGCGCAAGCAGTACCGCTACCACGCCGATTGGGCGCAGGTGCGCGGCGAAGGCAAGTTCGAACGGGTGATCGCCTTCGGCCAGGCGCTGCCCAAGCTGCGCCGACGGCTGCGCCGCGATCTGGTCTTGCCGGGATTTCCGCGTGAGAAAGTGCTGGCGATCGTGGTGGCGTTGCTGGCCGACACGCTGGTGCGCGTGGGCAACGCCGAATATGCGCGCAGCAACCGGTCCTACGGGCTGACCACGTTGCGCAACCGGCACATGGAATTCCTGCGCGGGGGACGTGCGCGGCTGAAGTTCCGCGGCAAGAGTGGCCAGGATCACGATATCGAGGTGGACGACAAGCAACTGGTCAAACTGATCCGCGAGTGCCAGCAATTGCCGGGGCAATCGCTGTTCCAGTACCGCGATGACGACGGCCAGCTGCAGCCGGTGGACTCGGGCGAGGTCAACGACTACCTGCGCGAGGCGATGGGCGAGGATTTCACCGCCAAGGATTTCCGTACCTGGGGCGGCACGCTGGCGGCATTGCAACGCCTGGCACGGTTGCCGCTGCCCGAGCGCATGAGCGAGCGCGCGCTGACCCAGGTGCAGAACGATGTCATCCGCGAAGTGGCCGATGCGCTGGGCAATACACCCTCGGTGTGTCGCAAGGCGTATATCGACCCGTGCGTGTTCGAAGGCTGGCGCGCCGGTCACTTGCAGGCCATGGCCACCGGCGTGCGCGGCGAGCGCCAATGGGAGGCGGCCACGCTGAAGTTCTTGAGCGCTTCACGTAACAAGCCCAAGGCACGGGCAAGGCCTGCATCAAAACGGAAGTCCGCTTGAAAACGGCGACAAAAACGACTGCGCTGACCCCCAGGCGGGCGCGGCAGGTGCCACAAGGACAGTGCGGTTGCTGCTCGCCGTCCACGCTTACGTGAAGCCGACGCGCTAGATTTTGTCAGCCACTCCAAGTGGAGGACTGGGAGCCGGATAGCAACAGTGCCTTACCGAATCCCGAATCTCCAATCCCGAATCCCAAACGACTCAGCCGCAGTAGATCGCGGTGATGTTGTTGTTCGGGCCGGTCTCGACGGTGAGGTGATCGCCACCGCTTTCGCTGGCGCCCTGGGCCGGGTCGGCCAGCCCGCTGGCAGTGGTGCCACCGGTGGCGCGCTCGCCGCGGCGCACGCTGACCTGCAGGCTGTCGCTGTCCACGCGCGCGCGTTCGATGGTCTGTGCCGCTGCGGCCAAGCCGACTGCGCCGCGCACCTTGTCGATATGGCACTGCCCGGAAATGGCCCCGTCGATGGGCTGCACCTGCACGACCTGGTTGGAGGCACAGGCCGAGAGCAACAACACGGCAGCGAGCGGAGCAAGGGTGCGGATCATCGGAGATCTCCAGCGGAAGAATGGCGCAAGCGTGAAGAAAGCGTTGTTGGCGTGGCATGAAGACTGCCCGCGCACACGCCAGCTGACGCTGTCGGGCGTGGCGCCCCAGTCGGCGCGCGGCCCCGGCAAAACTGGCGCTGCGTACCATCTGCACGTACAGCGCAATGTCACCGAGATCGACCACCAGCGGCCTTGGCGCGTGCGGAGGCTGCCTGCGTGCTTACTGCGTCCGCGTCAGTCCGTGACGGCGCAGCAGCTGCCGCAGGCGGCATTGCACCCGCTGCAGATCGGCTGCAGCCGCCTCATCCAGAATGCCTTTGGCCAAGGCATCGAATTGCGGCCAGAACTGGCTGGGGTCGCGCACCCGCTGCGGCCAGACCGACAACATCTTGCCCAGATCGGAAAGCTGGTGATTGGTGTGGGTGCGTATGCGTGTGCTCATGTCGCGTCTCCCGGCCAGTCCAGGGCGACAGCGTGGACCGCACCGTCGTCGACCAGAGTGAAAGCAAGCTCGGCTTGCGCTATGCCGTCGACTTCCAGCCGTGGCTCGACACCGGGGCGCTGGGTGACGTCGATGACGTAGGTGCTGGTGCCGAAGCGATAGCGCAGCTGGTACTGGGGCCAGCTGGCCGGGATGCACGGCACGAGGTGCAGGCGCTCGCCATGGCGTTGCAGGCCGAGCAGCGATTCGGTCAGCAAGCGGTACATCCAGCCGGCGGCGCCGGTATACCAGCTCCAGCCGCCGCGGCCGGCGTGCGGCGCCACCGCGTAGACATCGGCCGCCAGCACATAGGGTTCGGCCTTGTAGCGCTGCACGCCCGCCGCGTCGCGGGCGTGGTGGATCGGGTTGATCAGGCCGGCCAGTTGCCAGGCCCGCGCGCTGTCGCCCAGATGCGCGAAGGCCATCGTCGCCCACACCGCCGCATGCGTGTACTGGCCGCCGTTTTCGCGCACGCCGGGGACGTAACCGCGGATATAGCCGGGGTCGTGCCCGGTGCGATCGAACGGCGGCACCAGCAGCTTGACGATGCCGGCGTCGGGATCCACCAGCTGCTGGTGCATCGCGTCCATCGCCTGTGCGCTGCGTGCCGGGTCCATCGCACCGGACAGCACCGCCCAACTCTGCGACAGCGAATCGATGCGGCATTCGTCCGAATCGCTCGAACCGAGCGGTGTGCCGTCGTCGAACCAGGCCCGCCGGTACCACCGCCCATCCCAGGCATGCTGTTCCAGCGCGGTGCGCAAGGCCTGCGCATGCGTACGGCAGGTCGCCGCGAATGCCGCATCGTCGTGCTGCACGGCCACCTCTGCGAACCTTAGCAGCGTGTCGTAGAGGAAGAACCCCAGCCACACGCTCTCGCCCTTGCCGTCCTTGCCGACCCGGTTCATGCCGTCGTTCCAGTCGCCGCTCCCGATCAACGGCAGGCCGCGTTCGCCCAGCCGTGCCATGCCGCGTTGCAGGGCGAGCACGCCGTGCGCGTACAGCGACTGCATGTTGGCGGTGATCTGCGGCAGGTCGTAATACGATTCCTCGTCGGGCTTGAGGGCGCGCCCGTCGATAAAGCTCACGCGCTCGTCCAGCACACTGGCGTCGTTGGTGACATCCAGATAGCGGCATAGCGCCTGCGGCAACCACAGAAAATCGTCCGAGCACTGCGTGCGCACGCCGCGGTCCTGTGGCGGGTGCCACCAATGCTGCACATCGCCCTGCACGAACTGATGCGCGGCGCAGCGCAGCAGATGCGCGCGTGCCAGCGCTGGCTGCGCGTGCACCATCGCCATGCTGTCCTGCAACTGGTCCCGGAAGCCGTACGCGCCACCGGACTGGTAGTAGCCGCTGCGTGCCAGGAACCGGCAGGCGATGGTCTGGTAGAGCAGCCAGCCGTTGGCCAGCAGATCCACCGCCGGATCGGGCGTGGTCACCTGCACGGTGCCCAGAATCTGCTGCCAATGCGCGCGCACCGCCAGCAAGGCGGTGTGCGCGGCGGCCACGCCACGGCTCTGGCGGGCCAGTGTCAGTGCGGTGTCGCGATCCACCGCCGCGCCCAGGCGGAATACCGTTTCGAAGCTCTGTTCGGCCGCCAGCGTGACCGGGATCTGGATCGCCGCGCACGGGTCCAGGCCGGCACCCACGCGCCCGGACAGACGTTGCCGGCTGAGTGCGGCGGGCGCGGCCAGGCTGCCATTGCGCCCGATGAATTCGCTGCGGTCGGCAGTGATGCTGCGGCTGGGTGCATCGGCATCGAAGAACGCCACGCGCCCGTCGAACTCGGTGTTGTACGGGTTGCGCGCGGTCAGCACGCTGCTGCCCAGATCCACCTCGCTGACCACGTGCAACTGCGAGCGGGTGCGGATGTCGCCCAGCACCCATTCCACGTACCCGGTGACGCTGAGCCGGCGTGGGCGGCCGGAAAGATTCTTCAACCGCAGATGGCTGAACTTGATCGGGCGCTCCACATCCACGAACACCCACAGCTCGCTGCCGATGCCGTGTTCGATATGGCTGTAGACGCTGTAACCGAAGCCGTGGCGCACCGTGTAGCGACCGCTGCCGCGGCATGGCAGCGCCATCGGCGACCACACCTGGCCGGTGTCTTCGTCGCGCAGGTAGAACGCTTCGCTGGAGGCATCGCCGACCGGGTCGTTGTGCCACGGCGTGAGGCGGAATTCGTGCGCGTTTTCGGCCCAGCTGTAGCCGGGGCTGCTGTCGCTGACCACGCTGCCGAACTGCGCGTTGGCCATCACGTTGCACCACGGCGCCGGTGTGGCGGTGCCTTCGTCCAGGGTGATGCGGTATTCGCGGCCGTCGGCGGCGAAGGCGCCCAGGCCGTTGTCGAACAACACCGGTTCTTCGGCGGCGGCCTGCAGGGTTCGGTCCAGGTAGGCGGCGTGGGTGCTGCTGAGGTAATCGGCGCTGTCCAGTTGCTTGATGGGCTCCAGCAACGGCGGATGCGCACGCGCGCTGGGGTGGCGCTGCAATTGCGCGTCCAGGCTGCCGTTGGCATCGCTGAGGATCGCGCGCGCCACGGTCTGCAGCAGCACGCGGTCTTCCTGCGAGATGTGTTCGATGGCGCGCACGAAGATGCCGCCGGGGCGGTCGAGCACATTGGCCTCGGGGTCTGCGGCGATCAGGCCCAGGATGGCGTCCTGCAGTGATTGCCGATAGCCGGCCTGGCTTTCGTTCCAGATCACCAGATCCGCGCGCAAGCCTTTCAGGCGCCAGTACGCGTGTGCCTGCACCAGCTGGCGCACCAGCTCCAGATTGTCCGGGTCGGCGATGCGCAACAGCACGATCGGCAGATCGCCGGAGATGGCGTGACTCCACAGCGCCGACTGGCCGCGATGGTTGTGCAGCAGCACCTCGCTGTCGGCGCGCAATTGCGGGTCGACGAACAGCACGCGTGCGGCCAGCCGTTCGTAGAGCATCGCGTCTTCCAGCGAGGCGTTGATCTGCCGGCGGATGACCTGGCTCTGGGTCAGCGCCAGGTCGAACACGCGGTCGGCCAGACGGCGGTCGCGGTACTTGTCGATCAACGCGGTGCAGGCCGCGCGCTGGGTGCCGACGCCGTAGACCATGTCCACCTGCGCCTGTTGATCCGGCGCCAGCGAAATGCGGCAGCGGATCGCCACGATCGGATCCAGCACCGAGCCGGCCGCGCCGGACAGGCTGGCCTGATCGCGCAGGGCCAGCGGATTGCGGGTGCTGCGCCCGCGCCCGACAAATGCAGCCCGATCGGTCTCGTAGTAGATCGACGCCACGTCGGCATCGTGCACTGCCACCAAATGCAGCATCCACGGCTGCGCCTCGTCGTGCCCGCGCGGGCGACGCGTGCACAGCAACGCCTGTTTGTCGGCCAGGATCTCGGTCTGCACGAACAGGTTGCTGAAGGCCGGATGCGCCTCGTCGGCCTGTGCCGGTGCCAGCACCACTTCGGCGTAGGTGGTGATTTCGATCACCCGCGTCTGCCGCGAGCGGTTGCGGATACGCAAGCGGCGCAGTTCCACATCGTCTTCGGCGGAAATGGCGATTTCCAGATGGCTATCGTAACGCTGGTGGCTGCCCTTGAACTCGGCCTTGGCATCGGAAAAGATCGCCTCGTACCGCTCCACCGGCACGCAGGTGGGCTGATGCGCGGCCGACCACACCGCGCCGCTGTCCACATCGCGCAGATAGCAGAACGTGCCCCAGTGATCGCGGGTGCCGTCTTCGCGCCAACGCGTCACCGCCATGTCGCGCGCGCGGCTGTAGCCGCCACCGGCCGACGTCAGCATGCCGTGGTAACGCCCGTTGGAGAGCAATTGCAGCGCCGGCTGCTGCAGATTGGGGTCGCGATGGATGCGCAAGGCCATGCCGGCTTCGGTGGCCACCGGGCGCTCGGCGGCGTCGGCCAGGCCTTTGACATACACGCCAGCGCGTGGTGCACGCTCCTGCAACAGCAACAGCGTGGCCTGGAATTGCGGGTCGGCGACAAAGCGCTTCTGCATCGGCGCATCGCGCAACACGTGGTCCAGCGCCAGCAGCGCCATGCCCTGGTGATGCGACATGAACGAGCGCACCAGCGCATGCTGTTCGCCACGCGGCACGCGCGACGGGGTGTAGTCGATCGCCTCGTACAAGCCGAAACGCCCGCCAAATCCCAGCGCCTGCAGTTGCTGCAGATTGCGGCAGGCTGCATCCGGCTCGACCATCAGCGCCATCGCGCTGGCGTAGGGGGCGATCACCAGATCCTGGCCCAGGCCACGCTTGAGCCCCAGGCCGGGCACACCGAACGCGCGGTATTGATAATTGCGCTGCGTATCGACGGTGTTGTAGCCCGATTCGGACACGCCCCACGGCACATCGCGTGCGGTGCCATAGTGGATCTGCGCCTGTACCGCACCGCGCATCGAACGGCTCAGCAGCGTCTGCGGGTAGCTGGGCATGACCAGATCGGGCATCAGGTACTCGAACATCGAGCCGCTCCACGACAGCAGCGTGGGCTCGGCGCCGGTGTCGGTCAGCGTGCGCCCGAGTGCGAACCAGCTCTCCTGCGGCAACTTGCCCTGGGCGATCGCCACGAAGATGCCCAGGCGGGCCTCGGAGGCGAGCAGATCGTAATGGCCGCTATCCAGGCGCTGGTCGTCGACGTTGTAGCCGATCGATAGCAACTGCTGGGCGGGGTTGTAGAGGAAGTCGTAGTCCAGCTGCGCCAGCTGCCCGGCGATATGCGCTAGCCGTTGCAGCTCCTGCACGCGTCCGGCGGCCCAGGTCTGCACGCCGGGTGCGTGGTCGCTGGCGGCGAGTTGCCGCAGCGTGGCGACCGCATCGCCGGGTTGTTCGGTCGCCTGCGCAGCGCTGCCGGCAGGCGCCGCCGTACAGTGGCCCACTTCGGCCAGGGCCGCCTCGCAGCTGTCGATCAAGCGTTGCGGCCACGGCTCGTCATTGTCGCTGTCCGGCATCAGCGCCAGGATCGTGTGGCTCTGCGCCAGCAGCAGGCGCAGCGCTTGGTCGGCCTGGTGCAGGCTCGGCGCGGGCTGGCTGCGGATGCTCTGCAAGCTCTGCGACATTGCGTCCAGCGCATTGGCGGCGTCGTCGCTGCGTGTCTGCGCTCGCGATGCCAGCACGCCCAGGGTGTCGGCCAGCCCATCGAACACCGCCATCGACACCGCCGACGCATCCACCAGTGCCAGCAGGCCTTGCCGCAGCGTCAGCAGATGCCCGACCAGGTTGCCGCTGTCCACGGTGGAGACGTAGCGCGGCAACAACGGCACCAGCGTTTCGGTGTCGTACCAGTTGTAGAAGTGGCCGCGATAACGCGGCAGCGTTTCCAGCGTGGTCAAGGTATCGGCCACGCGGGTCATCACGCCGGCCACCGTCAGGTAGCCCAGATCGTAGGCGGCCAGATTGGCCAGCAGGCCCAGCCCGATATTGGTCGGCGAGGTGCGGTTGGCCACCACCGTGACCGGGTATTCCTGCACGTTGTCCGGTGGCAGCCAGTGGTGCTGCGCAGTGCAATGGCTTTCGAAGAACGCCCAGGTGCGCCGCGACAATCCACCGAGGAAAGCGCATTGTTCCTGCGACAACTGCGCCACCGGTGCGGCGGGTTGTTCGCCCAGCCAGGCCATCAGCCAGGGCGCGGCCATCCATGCCAGCCCCAGCGGCAATGCCGCCCACAGCGCCAACGGCGACCACCATGCCACCGCGGCGATCGCCAATGCCGCGCTGCACGCGGCGCCGGCCATCAGCTGTTGCTCGGCATTGCCGCTGCGCGCACTGCGTTCCACTTCGCTGGATGGCGCCCACTGCAGCAGATGGCGCCGGGTGATCGACATCCGCACCAGCGTGCGGGCGATGGCGGCCAGCTGCATCCCTGCTTCGAACGGCAGGCAGGCCAGCACCACGCCGGTGCGCAGAAGATGCTGACGCAGCCCCACACCGACCTGGCGCGCGTGATGACGCAGCCCCAGGCCCTCGGGCGGATGCGCCAGCGCATACAGCGCCGAACACAGCCCCGGCAGCAGCCATAGCACCAGCAGCCACAGCGTCCAGCGCAATGGCGTGGGTGAGCACAACCAGCCGATCAGCAACAGACTCAGCGCGGCCGGGGCCACCAGGCTGCGGCGCAGGTTGTCCAGCAGCTTGCCGCGCGACAGCCACGACAAGGGATTGCGCGCACGCCGGCCACCCCGGTCGGGCACCCACGGCAGCAACCACGGCAGCAACTGCCAGTCGCCACGCACCCAGCGCGCGCGGCGCTTGGCATCGGTGGCATAGCGTTGCGGGTGGCGCTCATACAGACGCACGTCGCTGAGCAGCCCGGCGCGCACGTAACAGCCTTCCAGCAGGTCATGGCTGAGCACGCGATTATCGGGAAAGCGGCCGGCCAGCACCTGCTCGAAGGTGGCCACGGCATAGATGCCCTTGCCGATGAAGGAGCCTTCGCCGAACAGATCCTGATACACGTCCGACACCACACGCG
The DNA here is from genome assembly GCF_014199865.1 of Xanthomonas sp. F14. Lineage (NCBI taxonomy): Bacteria > Pseudomonadati > Pseudomonadota > Gammaproteobacteria > Lysobacterales > Lysobacteraceae > Xanthomonas > Xanthomonas sp. F14. Next base: position 154,569 of record NZ_JACHOM010000004.1, read on the forward strand.
TGTACGGGTCGATGCCCGGCTCGATGCCGAACATGCGCGCAAACCGCGACTCGCCGCCCTCGCTCATGCCGGTGCCCAGGCCCGGCTGCAGAATGCCGTAACCGGCCTCGACGATCTGCCCGGCCGCATCCATGCGCGGCACATTCAACGGATGCGACATCGCCCCGACCAGCGCGCGTGCCGCATCGCGCGGCAGGTGGGTGTCGCTATCGAGCGTGATCACATAGCGCACCTGCACCAGCGCGGCGACATCGCCTTGCACCTGCAGGAATTCGCTGGCCGCCTGCAGCCGCGCGTCGTCGGCGCAGAGCAGGCGGTTGAGCGCCTCGAGCTTGCCGCGCTTGCGTTCTGCGCCCATCCAGCAGCCTTCGCCCGCGCTCCACTGGCGTGCGCGATGCAGCAGGAAGAAGCGATCGCCGTGCGCATCGGCATAGGCCGCGTTAAGCCGGTCAATATGCTGCGCCGCATGTGCCACCAATGCCATGTCGCCAGGCAACAGCGCTTGCGTGGCATCGAGAAAATCGGTGAGCAGCGCGAAGTACAACTGTGCGTCGCGGTTGGCCAGGTAATGCACCTCCAAGGCGCCGACCAGCTCGTCGATGGCCTCGTGACTGGCGAGCATGCTCGGCATTACCACCAGCGTGCGGCAGTCGGGCGTGATGCCGGCACGCAGGTCCATGCGCGGCAACGGACGTGGGCGCACCCATAGCGTTGCCACCCAGTTGACCAGGGCAATGCCCAGCTCGCTGGCGGCCAGCAGCGCGATGCCGGCGGTGATCCACCACAGCGCCGGCGGCAGTGCGCTCACGCCCTGCAGCAGCACGCCGGTCCACAGCAACGCGATGGCTGCGATCGGCAACAGGTAGAGCGGCAGCGCAACGCGATGCGCGCGCGGGCGAGGGGGGGGCGGCGTATCTGGCGCAGCTGGGTCGCGAAGCGCGGCACGCAGCCGCGGCAATCCCTCATCCACAAGGTAATAGCCCACGTGGCCGGCCACCGGCATCGCGGCATCTGCGTGCGCCGCCAGCTGCAGCACGGCCTCGGCCACGTCCAGCTCGTCGCGGTCCAGGCGCTGCGCCAGCTGTTCCACCACATGCCGGTAGCTATCGCGGGTGTGGAAATCCATGCGTGCGTAGACGTCTGCCGGATCCTTGCGCAAGGTCTGCTCGACCACGCTCATGGCCTCGACGAAATCGCGCCAATCCATGTCATCCAGGAACCGCAGGCTGCCGATGCTGTTGCTGATCGAGACCTGCTCGGCTGCCTGGCGCTGGCTTTCGGCGTGCACCAGCGCTTCCACACTGTGGCCCTCGCTTGCCAGCCATTGCTCCACCCAGGCGCTGGCCATCGACAACACCGGCCCACGGCCCTGGATGCCGCGCGTCAGCTCGGCCACGAATGCACCGGTCGCCGGCGGCTGCGAGCGCGCCAAGTCGGCCACCACCACCACCACATCCTTGGGTTGGGTGGCGGCAGTGGCGTTGAGCAATGCCGCCCACTGCGCCGCCAGGCTACTGTCGCGTCCATCGTGCATGATGTCGTCGGCAACGCGGCGCAGGTTATCGATCAGCGCCAGCCGCAACATGATCGGAATCGCCCACAGCTCGCCGAGCTTGAGCGGCGCCACCTGTTGGTAGGCCGCGATGAAACGGCTCAGCGTGATGACATCCACGCGCCCGTCGCCATGCGCCACCACCTGCAAGCCCAGCTCGTAGACGCGCGGCAGGCCCACCGACGTTGGCGTGCGCAGACGCGGTAATTGCCGGCTATACCCGGGCGGAAGATGCTGACGCGCCAGGCGCATCTGCTCTTCCACCAGATAATAGTTGTCCAATAACCACTCGCCGGCCGGATGCAGGCGCAAGCCATCGGCAGACATTTCGGCCAATCGCGCTGCGGCCGTGCCGAGCGAGCGCTCGTTGAATTTGAGTTGCGACAGCAGCAGCTCGCGGGTTGGCCCGGTATAGAGCACATGCGCCTGTGCCAGGCTGTGCCCCAGCGCCTCCATCTGCTCGTCGCCAAGCAAGGCCACGCCTTCAGGCACGGCATCGCGCACCGACGGATGCTGCAGGGTTGCTGCTGGCTGGGTAATCGACTGCCACCAGAGAGAAAATGCAGAAGCCTTCCGCTGTGGCGGCATCGAGACATGACCTGTGCAGCATATGCGCCGCTAGAGGTTGTGATCATGCGCGCCGGCATGGTGGCGCACGTGAAGGCCGCCCGCTTCATCGCGATGGTTTCTCCCTGGCACGCGCTAGTGGCAGCGGCGCTGGCTAGTTCTCCGCACAGGAGGCTCCATCTGCCGCACACATCACGTCATCGATCCAGGTGACATATCGCGAGATGCGGACGTTATAGACCATTTGCCCATAGAAACCGGCCTCTAGCGCGTGTTCCGGAACTGCCGTGATCCAAGATCCCAGTCCAATGAGTTGCCAGGCGCCCTGACCTTGCACCACGAGCGGGCCGCCGCTGTCACCGCTTCCCAATACACCTTCGAGGGGAAGCCCCTGTGCAGGGGGATCGAATCGATACCAGAGATAGCGGTCGTTCGCTCCAGTAATGGCGTTGTAAGCCCGCCTCAGCGCGCCACGATGTGGAGAGCCGGGAATCTGCCCCTCAATGCCATTGCCGGTTGCCCCCTTTCCTACAAACATGGCGACGTCCGTGACCTCATCGCCACCTCGATAAAGAGCGACCGGTACAACCTGCTCAACAGGTGCATCCAATTCGATCAAAGCAATGTCATCCGAACCTGCCAGAAAGGCATGAATTCTGGACGGATCGCCCGACTTCAACGCTTCTTGGCCCAGTGCGTCGGGCATGCGCTTGTAGCCAGGGTGGACGAAGACCCGAGCAACTTTGTAGGCATTCCCGTTGATGACCACCTCCGCGTCCATGCCGTCCATGGGAGCCGCGTGTGCGGCGGTGAGGACCCACTTCCGCGCGATGAGGACGCCGTGCCCTTCGCCTGGCATGTCCGCCAGAGCTGGAAACGCGGATCGATCGATTCGATAATTTGAGTCGTCAACATCGGCACGAATGACAACGCCGTTCGCCCCGAATGAAAGGGTGAGCAAAGCAACAAACAGCCAGCGTTTCATGTGTCCGCACGTCCTTGTAGGTATTGATCTGAGCCCCATCTGCAATGTGCTTGCAGATCCCGGCGCAACATAGCTGAGCAGGCTCAAGATAGGGCACACAATCTGACGAAACGCGCTGGTGAACGACGAACTCCAGGAAACGATGTCTGAAGCCGGTAGCAGCCTTTGACTCCATCGCCAACCTTGAGATGCATGCATGCGCGGCAGCAAGTTCGAGTCGGCTGTCCGCTGAGGAGCGATAACTGACGCAGCCCTGATGCCCCGGTTGGCTCCGTCAGGTTGGTAAATCTTGCAGTGGGGAACGGTCCGTCGGAGGCGCCAATCTTGGCGAACCTCTTCGTCACGGCTTTCCGTCTGATTCTTCATCTGTACCGTCCCCCTTCCATCCGACCTATTGACTACAGTTGTCGTCACGCTTACGGTAGCGACAACTGTAGTCATGGAGAGCGGCATGCGTGGCAAGACCATCGGGGACCAGGAGCTGGCCCTGCTGCAACACATCGAAGAACAACGGCAGGCCAGTGTCGGCGAAGTGGCGGCCGCGTTCGGTGAGCCGCGCGGGCTGGCGCGCTCGACCGTGCTGACCATGATGGAGCGCCTGCGCGCCAAGGGCTTCCTGCGCCGTGAGCAGGTGGATGGCATGTATCGCTACAGCGCCACCAGCGGGCAGGACGCGGTGGTGCGCTCGGCGGTGGGGCAGTTCGTGGAAAAGACCTTGCAGGGCTCGGTGTCGCCGTTCGTGGCGTGGATGTCGCAGCGCGCCGAGGTCAGCGACAGCGAGCTGGCCGAGCTCGAAGCCCTGGTCGCCAAGCTGCAGTCGCAGCGCAAGGAGGATTGAGCATGTCGCCGATGATCGAAGCCTTGCTTTGGAAACTGGGCGCCACCAGCGTGCAGACCGCCGTGCTGGCGTTGGCGGTGTGGGCGCTGTGCCGCAGCGTGCGGCGGCTGCCGGCCACCACGCAGACCTGGTTGTGGTGGCTGGTGGGAGTGCAGGCCGTGGTCGGCCTGCTGTGGAACGCGCCGCTGCAGTTGCCGGTGTTGCCCGCAGCCACGCCCACGCCTGCCTTGATTGCCGGCGACAGCCTGGCGCCGATGGTGATGGCCAATGCCAGTGCATCCGGCGCCGGCGCGGTCGCCAGTGCGGGCGCGGCTGACGTGCTGCAGGGTGCAAGCGGTCCGTCCTGGGCGCTGTGGCTGGCCGCGTTATGGGTTGCCGGCGTTGCAGTGATGGCGCTCGGCACAGTGCGCGCATACCGACGCAGCCGCGCCCTGGTACGCGCTGCCGCACCGTGTACCGATCGCGCCCTGGTCGCCGCACTGCGCATGGCCGCAGAAGCGCATGGCCTGTCGCAGCCGCCGGAAATACGTCTATCGCAGCAGATCGCCTCGCCGCAGTTGATCGGGCCCTGGCGCCCGGTGTTGCTGCTGCCCGCCGCACGCCTGCCGCACATGGCCGACGACGATCTGGATATGGCGCTGACCCATGAACTGATCCATCTGCGCCGGCGCGATCTGTGGTGGGGCTTGCTGCCGTCGCTGGCCCAGCACCTGTTCTTCTTCCACCCGCTGGTGCATCTGGCCGCGCGCGAATACGCCACTGCCCGCGAGGCCGCCTGCGATGCCGCGGTGGTCGCAGGCCACCGTCATTGCCGCCACGACTATGGCCGGCTGTTGCTGCAACTGGGCGTGGCACCGCGCCCGCACGGCGGCGTGGCCAGCGCCTCGCCGTCCTTCCTCAGCCTCAAACGGAGATTGCTCATGTTGCAGAACCCGACCTCGTTCCCGCGGTTTGGCGCGGCCCTGATCCTGGGCGCGGTGGCCATCACCGGCGTGCTGCCGCTGCGCCTGGTGGCGATGCCCGCGGCGCCGGCTGTTGCTGCCGCATCAGCGGCAGCAACAGCCAAGCCAGCTGCCGGCGTGTCCAGCACCGTGGCACCGGCCACTGCCGCCGCTGCAGCCGCACCGGCAACTGCGGCAGCGAACGCCGCACCGGCAAACGCCGCCGCACCGGCTGCAGCGGCGTCATCCACCAGCCAGACCTTCACCACCACCTCCACGCACGGCCAGATCAACCTGTCGCATGACCCCGACCGCGATGCCTACGTGCTGCTGCAGGGCAACGACAGCGTCATGAATGGCTCGGTGGACGATCTCAAGCATGTGCGTCGCCTGGCCGGCAAGGATGGTCAGCTGATGTGGTTCCGCAAGGATGGCAAGCAGTACGTCGTGCGCGATCCCGACACCTTCAAGCGCTTGAATGCGGTGTATGCGCCAGTCACCAAACTGGGCCAGGCGCAGGGCGCGCTGGGCGAGCGCCAGGGCAAGCTCGGCGAACAGCAGGGCGAGTTGGGTGCGCAGATGGCCGAGCTGGGTGCACGTGCTGCCGACGCGGCCGCAAAGCACGTCAATGCATCCTTGCTCGACACTGATGCACTGACACAACAGGCCGCCGAGCGTGCGGCACGGGAAGCAGAACGCGCAGTACGCCAGGCCGAACAGGCCATGCAGCGCAGCGGCGCCGACCAGCGGATGCAGGCGCTGGCCAGGCAGCAGGCGGCGCTCGCCACCGAGCAGGCAGACCTGTCTAGCCAGCAGGCCGCCGCCAGCGTGCGCGCCGACAAGGAAGCCCAGCGCATCATGCGCGAGGCGATCGCACAGGGGCTGGCCACACAGATCGAGGGCTGATCGCCGCAGGCCGCTGCTCGCCGGGACTGTGCAGCACGCGCAGACGGCGAGCAGCTGGCGCCCTCTCGGCCGGAGGCAGTGACGGGCGTCAAACCGGCTCGGCGCCGCACGCGCCGTGCAGGCACGCGCGGCAGGCGACACACAGCGCTGGTGACTCGGTGACGCCGCGACTCGCCGATACTGCGCAACAGGCGCAGACGGCGAGCAGACAATGACGTACCGGGTGGTGGTGTTGGGGGGCTTCGGGCATTTCGGCGCGCGCATCGTGCGGGCGCTGGCGGCAACGGCGCAACTGCAGGTGATCGCGGCCGGGCGGCATCCCGGCGATGTGGCGGCCAGGTGGCCGGATGTCGCGCCTGGTCGCATTGCATGCTGTCGCCTGGATATCGACGCAAGCGATTTTGCCGCGCAACTGGCGGCCACTGCCGCCGATGCGGTGGTGCACACCGCAGGCCCGTTCCAGGGCCAGGATTACGCCGTGGCGCACACCTGCCTGCAGGCCGGCATGCACTACATCGACCTGGCCGACGGCCGCGCGTTCGTCCGCGATTTCCCCGCGGCAGTGGATGCAGCGGCAAGGCAAGCGCAGCGTGTGGCCATCAGCGGCGCCAGCACCTTGCCCGCGCTGTCGAGTGCGGTCATCGATGCCTTGCTGCCGCGTTTTTCAGCGTTGCATGACATCCGCATGGTCATCGCACCCGCGCAAGGCACACCGCTTGGCCTGGCGACCGTGCGTGCGGTGTTGTCGTACTGCGGCACGCCGTTCGCATGGCTGCATGAGGGCCGCTGGCAAACGGTGGTGGGCTGGGCCAGACCCACGCAGGTGGAGTTCGCGCAGCTCGCGCCGCGGCTTGCGTCGCCCTGCGATGTGCCCGATCACGATCTGCTGCCACAGCGCTATCCAGGCGTGCAGAGCGTGCAGTTTCGCGCCGCGTTGGAGGTGCCGTTCCTGCAGCGCTGCCTGGCCGGTGTCGCCTGGCTGCGTCAGCACGGCGTGCCATTGCCGATGGCGCGCCTGGCCGAGGTGTTTGCACGTGCGGCACGCTGGTTTGACCGCTTCGGCACCGACCTCGGTGGCATGCGCGTGGAGCTGCGAGGCATGAGCCATCCCCAGGCTGGCGATCCCCGGCCGCTGCGACTGCAGTGGGACCTCACCGCTGCAATGCTGCACGGCCCGGAGATTCCCTGCTTCGCCGCCATCCTGCTGGTGCGCAAGCTTGCCGCAGGGCAGGCGTTACCGATCGGCGCGCATGCCTGCATGGGCTTGTTGACCCTGGCCGAATTCGAGCAGGAGTTTGCGGCGTGGCAGATGGTGACCGAGCTGTTGGAAGTGCCTGTGTGAGTGCGCTGGCGCCACGGCCGATGACGGCCTGTTGTCAGGGCGTCTCCAGCATCGGAATCACGTCACGGTCCTGCGCTTCCACCGCCACCAGGCGCTGCATCAGCAGCGACAAGGTCACCACGTCCTGGTGATTGTGCTCGGCCACGCGGCGCAGGTTGCGCGCGCTGCCGCCGCGCAGGTAGCTCAGCCAGGCGGCCGGCGCTTCGGAGCCGGGCAGGTCGTCTTCGCGCACCACGCGCAGCAGCTGCCGTTCGATGGTGGCCAGCTTGCAGTTCTCCCAGGTGCCGCGATAGCGGCGCCGGGTGGGGAACAGCAGGTCCACATGGTCCAGTGCAGAGATCGGGTCGCCGCGGCGCGCCAGGCGGTAGCGCGTCTTCAACAACGGCGCGTCGTAGCAGCGGCCGTTGTAGCTGGACAGCACCGTCTGCGGCGACAGCCAGCTGCGGAACAGATCCAGCATCGCGCTTTCGGCCGCCATCGTGGACATCATCAACTGGCGCACGCGCAGCCCGCTGCCCTGCGTAGCGTCGGTGTACCAATCGGCCACGCCGATCATGAAGGCGCGCGTGCCGGTGCCGCCGGCCAGGCCGGTGGTTTCGGTATCGAAGAACAGCAGGTCCATCGGGTCCACCGCGTCCTCGCGCTTGGCGAACGCCAGCGACAGCGCCTGGCGCGGGATCGCCTGCGGCAGGAACGCTTCGATCAGGTGCAGGCCGGGCGCGATCTCGTTGCCGGGCAGATGCCGGTCGGTGGACGCCGCGCGTACCGGCGCGTGCATCGAGACCGCGCGCTCGCGCAGGCCGATCATCTTGCGCAGGCCGGCGATATCGGTGCGTCGCTGCGGTGCCGGCAGTGATGTGGGCGCAGCCGGTGTCGCGCGCACAGCCGGCAAGCGCGCTGCCGCATCGGCCGCTGCACCTGCCGGCTTGTGGCGCACATCGTGGTCCACCCAGGCAAACGCCGAGCTATCGCGCGCAGGCGCTGCAGCAACCGGTGCCTGCAGGGCGCGGCGCGTCATGGCCGGTGCACCGGCCGCCTCTGCGCTGCCGGGCTGCGCGCTTCGTACAGCCGCATCGCGCGGCAAAGCGCGTGACCCAGACGCAGCAGCACCCGGCGCAGGCTGGCGTTGCGCGCGCGTGGGCATCACCGCATCGTCCTTGCGCGCCGTGGGTGTCAGCCCGCCGACCTGGCGGCGCAGCAGGCGCAAGCGTTCTGCGCTCACCCCAGGATCGCTGCCAGGCACCGGCGCTGCCGGCGCACGCATCGGCTGCGCCGCCGCAGGCATGTCACCTGCGGCACGCGTGTGCGCATCGCCCGGCACTGCATCCGCACCGACTGCATCACCCGAGGTGCGCGCCACCGCTGCCGCGCGCAGTGGGTGGGCATCGGCCTGCGCATCGGCCGCAGCGGAAACATCCGCACCATCCACTGCAGCGCCATCTGCAAGCGCCGCCGGCGCCGGCACATCGGCGTGTCCGGCCTGACGCCGCAACAAGCGCAACCGGTCCGCACTCACGCTCATGCAAGCACGTCCAGCGCCAGGTCGTCGTCCACCTGGGTGGCATGCGGCAACGGCGCATCCGCATCGAACAACAGCGCCAGCACCGTCAAGGCCAACGACTTGGGCGACTCGCCCTTGCCTTCCTCATGCGCGGCCAGCACCGGGCCCACGCAGGCCGGGCAGCCGGCGCTGCAGTCGCAACGCCGCACCAGCTCGTCGGCGCGCTGCAGCAGCTCGGCCTGGCGCAGCCACAGCGGCTCGCTCAGGCCCACCCCGCCGGGGAAGTTGTCGTACAGATACACCGTGGGCACGAAGGCCTGCTGCAATTCCACCGCGCCTTCTTCGCCTTCGTCCACGCCACGCAGCTGGCCGCGCCCGGTCTGGTCGGCCACCGCAAACCACGCGCCGTCGCCATTGCCCACCGCTTTTTGCAGGTCGCGCGCATCGGCCATCACCGCCACCGTGGCCACCACGTGCAGCGCATAGGCCGCACCCAGGAACCCATCCAGCGCATCCTGCTTGGAGGCGAACGCCTTGCCCAACGTGGCCTGCGGCAACTGCCACCACACCGCGGTGGTGTGCAGTTCCTGGTCGGGCAGATTGACCGGACCGTAGCCGATGTTCTCGTGCGTGTAATAGCGGATCTTCTTGTAGCCGGACACGCGCCGCACCACATGCACCTCGCCGTGATGCGAGTCGCCGCGCCCGGCCACGCCGCCGTCGAAGCGGTCCAGCACCTTCAGCTTGGTGTAGTCGATGCTGTCGGTGTAGTAGTCCACATGGGTGCGCGTGACATAGGCCTTGCGGCCTTCCCAGTCCAGCCGCTCCACTTGGTATGGCGTGCTCTGCACCATGTGGATGGCGCCTTCGTACAAGGTCAGCGCCGCGGCCGAATAATCCACCTCGGCAATGATCTGCTGCTTGCCGTCGCTCTTGTCCACCACCACGAAGTTGCCGTCGGCCACCGAGCGCAGGCTCACCGCATTGGCCGGGTAGCTGTCGGCGATCCACTCCCAGCGGTCGCCTTCCTGGTGGATCACGTCGCTCTCGGCCAGCGCTTCCAGGAACACCAGCGGGTCGATCGGCCCGAACGGCTCGCTGGCAATGAACGGCAGCTCGAACGCGGCGCAGCGGATGTGGTCGAACAGGATCAGCGGCTGGTCCGGCGCAATGCGCGCATGTTCGGGCGAGGCATCGGCAAAGAAATCCGGATGCCGCACCACGTATTGATCCAGCGGTTGCGAGCTGGCCACCAGCACGCCCAGCGCCGGTTGCTGGCGGCGCCCGGCGCGGCCGAAGCGCTGCCAGGTCGCCGCCACGCTGCCGGGGTAGCCGTTGAGGATCACCACATCCAGCGCGCCGATATCCACACCCAGCTCCAGCGCCGAGGTGGACACGATGCCGTCGATATTGCCGGCGCGCATCGCGCGCTCCACCTCGCGCCGCTCGGTGGGCAGGTAGCCGCCGCGGTACGCGCGGATGCGTGGCGGCTTGCGCGGGTCGTGGTCGAAGATGTCCTTCAGGTATTTGGTCAGCACCTCCACCATCAGGCGCGTCTGCGCGAACACCAGCGTCTTCAGGCCGCTCTTGATCGCAATGCGCGCAATGCGGTTGCTCTGCGAGCGTGCCGATGCGCGCAGCCCCAGATCGGCGTTGACCACCGGCGGGTTCCACAGCAGCACGTGCTTGTCGCCGGTGGGCGCGCCGGATTCGGTGATCGCATGCACCTGTTCTTCGATCAGGGCCTGCGCGTGCGCGTGCGGGTTGCCGATGGTGGCCGAGCACAGGATGAACTGCGGGTTGGCGCCATAGAACGCGCAGATACGCTTGAGCCGGCGCAACACGTTGGTGACGTGGCTGCCGAACACGCCGCGGTAGGTGTGGATCTCGTCGATCACCACATAGCGCAGGTTCTCGAAGAACTGCGCCCACTTGGTGTGATGCGGCAGGATCGCCTGGTGCAGCATGTCCGGGTTGCTCACCACGATGTCGCCATGCAGGCGGATCGCCTGGCGCGCATCGCCGGGCGTATCGCCGTCGAAGGTGAAGGCCTTCACTCCCAGCTCGCCGGCGCGGTTCAACTCCAGCAGCTCGGCCACCTGGTCCTGCGCCAGCGCCTTGGTCGGGAACAGGTACAGTGCCTTGGCCCCGGAGCGCATCGCCGCGCTCACCACCGGCAACGTGTAGCACAGCGATTTGCCCGACGCGGTGGGCGTCACGATCGCCACATGGTCGCCGCGTTGGGTGGCCGCCCAGGCATCGGCCTGGTGGCTGTAGAGCTGGCTGATGCCACGCGCGCGCAAGGCGTCGGCCAGCGCGGCCGGCACGTCGGCGGGAATCGGCGCATAACGGCCGTCGCGTCCGGGCAGGGTAAAGCTGCCGGTGATGCGGTCGTGGTAGCGCCGTTCCAGGCGTTCGGTGAGCAGTGCGCCATCGCGGCTGGGCCGGCCATCGGTGGTGGCCAGCGCGCGTTCGGCGGTTTCGGTGCGGGGAGCGAGGGCAAACGGAGGCATACGGCGGCTCCCAAAGAGGGGCATGAGACAGGGGAGGTGTCTCAGGGTATGAGACCAGCGCCGAACCGGCGAGCCTGTGTCACTGAGCGGATTCAGCAAGCCGGGTATTCTGTTGCCCCCACCGCGTCACCGTTGCCTTGCACGCTGTGGCTCCCCCATCTCGAAGAACTGCCGTGCCCGTTTCCCCCAGCCTCACCGCGCCGCACTACAAGACCCGTTCCGCCCGCCGTGCCGATGTGATCGTGCATGCCGCCGGCCTGTTCCTGGCCATCGTCGGCGGCGCCTGGATGGTCTGGCGCGCGCATGCCAACCAGACCATGCTGCTGGCCACCTGCGTCTACGCGATGGGGCTGCTGGTGATGTTCGGCTGCTCGGCGGCGTACAACTTCGCCCCGCCGCAACGCCAGCCGATGCTGCGCAAGTTCGACCACGCCGGCATCTTCGTGATGATTGCCGGCTCCTACACCCCGTTCCTGCTGGTCGCCCTCGACGGCACCTGGCGCTGGGCGATGATCCTGGGCGTGTGGAGCGTGGCCTTGTTCGGCGTGTTCGCCAAGCTGTTCCTGCCCGGCATCGCCAAGGGCTTCTGGGTGGTGATCTACCTGTTGCTGGGCTGGGCCGGCATCGTGGTGATCAAGCCGCTGCTCGCCGGCCTGGACAGCACCGTGCTGTGGCTGATCGCCGCCGGCGGCGCGTTCTACACCGTGGGTGTCACCTTCTACGTGCGCAAGTCGCTGGTCTACAACCGCGCCATCTGGCACGCCCACGTGCTTGGCGGCGCGCTCTCGCACTGGTGCGCAATCTGGTTGTGCCTGCAGCCGTTGGGTGGGATGTAGCGCGCTGTCGATGTCGTCGAGCAGTCGCGTATGCCCATCGCTCGGTAGCATCGACGCGTCATGGATCTATTGATCGCCTGACTGCGTCGGCTTCCAATCAGAGCGCGCAGATACGAGGGCAAGGATCAGCACATCGTCGCCGTCGCGTGTGTAGATCAGGAGATATCTGCCGTCCTGGCAGGTGTACAAACGCGTTCCCGGCAATGGCCCAGAGTGATAGGTGGCGGCACCATCCAGCGCGTCGCCCTCGGTTTCGATCCGCTCGTCCTGTTCACATGCGGCGAAATAAATCTGCGGGTCGGAGATTTCGATCGCGCGCGCCAATGCTGAAGCGAGCAACGCGGTGCGCGCATCCAGCGCGCTCTGCTTCCAGGCCACGCTCACGCACGCGTGCCCTTTGCAGCCAGGGCTGCCTCAAGCGCCGCACGGTGTTGCGTCTTGAGCGTCTCCATCTGCTGCTTCGACTGCGCGCTGGAGAGTGCGGGGCGGGGGTCGGCCAGGGCATGCTCGGTCTGGGTGCGTAGCGACACCGCATAGCGTGCATCCAACTCCTTGACCTTCATCGCCTCGGAGCGGTCAGGCCGGCGCTTCGCATTGCCGCCCTCGGCGTCCCACTGCGCAGCGTCCACGTGAAGCACGTCCAATGGCATGCCCATCTCGCGCAAGACCTTTAACGCACTTTCGAAGCTGCCAAACCGGCGCGGCGCATTCGCCTTGGTGGCCAGCACACGGGTCTGGTCATGGGTCTGCAATTGCACGGTCCAGGCACCGGCTTCCCCGATGACCGACGCGTGCCTGACCGCACTGGCGTCGACCAGAGCACGTGCGGTCGCCAGCTTGACCAGATTCGTCATGGCGTTATCCAGTTAACCATTAGGTGGTAGCCACTTTATCATTGATCTGGCGCGCCAGCTAACGGTTGTCAGTCAGGCTCACACCCTCACAGCTTGGTCTTCATCACCGCCTCGAACGCCGCATCCGGCGCGATGCTGTCGGAGAGCACGACCACCGAATGCAACGTGCCCTTTGCCTGCACGTTGTATTCAAAGCCCACCGGCTTGCCGCCGCGGCTGAACACCTCGATCTCGCTGTACTCGCCGAGCCGGCCTTCATAACTCTCGCGCTCCAGCCCGTGCTCTTTGGCAAAGGTGCCGGCGGCGCTGCGTGCACCCTCCCACACCGCGTCCTCGTAGCTCATCGGCTGCAGCAGGCTGATCATGTGGGTGGCGCAGGCGTTGGTGCTGGTCACGCCATAGCCATCGACCTCGCCCAGCAACGGGATCTTGCGGACATCGCGTTTGGGTGTGGCGGTGACGGTGCAGCCAAGCTGCTGCAGCTCGGCAAGGGTGAAGTGCTCGGACTCCGGGCGCGGCGCGCTGGGGGTGGCCGTGCCACCGTTGCAGGCAGACAGCAGACCTAGACAGGCGAGCGGCAGGAAGCGGCGTAGGGAAACGTGCGACAACGGTGACGTCCTTGTAGGGAATGGAAGAGCGGCGCGGCTGTCCTAGACATCGGTGCGCAACATGACGCCAACGCGTCACGCAGTCGCCCAGGTCGAGGCAGCCAGGGCGCGGGAGGGTAGCGCGCCAGGCGTCAACGCATGCTGAGAGCCATCAACCACGCCGCCGCGCTCATTCCGGCATCACCATGCGAATCGCGCGTGTGCCGATCTCTGCACCGGTGACTGCATCGATGGCAACCGGCTGCAGCTCGGTGCCGGTTTCCGCATCCAGAAAACGCAGCAGCTTGCCCTCGCCACGGTGTTTGCTGCCCCACGCGCCAATCATGAACAGCACCGGCAGGTAATCGCGCCCTGCCTGGGTCAGCACGTACTCCTCGCGCGGCGGGCGGGTGGAGTACAGGCGCTTTTCCAGCAGCCGCTCCTCGGTCAGCGTCGCCAGCCGCTTGGTCAGCATGGTCGGGGCAATCCCCAGGCTCTGCCGGAACTGATCGAAGCGGGTCAGCCCGGAATTGGCGTCACGCAGGATCAGCATCGTCCACGCATCGCCCAGGAAGGTCAGGCTGCGCGCGATCGGGCACAGGCTGTCCGACGCATTTTTTGAGTTCATATCATTTCCGTATTGACTCACTATCAAATCGATACTAGCATGCGGCGCATGGGCAGTCCAACCACGCGTTTCAGGCAAGTGATGGCGCCCAGGCCGCGGCGGCAACCGCGGCGGCAGTCCGCATCAACGCACACCGCAATGCAGGTCAGCGTCAGGCACCGCGCAGCTGCACGCCGATGGCTGGCGATGTTTCTCCACCTTCCCTAAACCGCATTCCTTCAGAGACACCACGATGAAAAAGACAGTGCTGATCACCGGCGCATCCTCAGGGTTTGGCCTGTTGCTGGCCACCAACCTGCACAAGCAGGGCTTCAACGTCATCGGCACCAGCCGCGAGCCGGAAAAGCACCAGGCCAAGCTGCCGTTCAAGCTGCTGCGCCTGGATATCGACGATGACGCCTCGATCCAGTCGTTTGCCACAACGCTGTTTCAATCGGTCGACCGCCTGGATGTGCTGGTCAACAATGCCGGCTACATGGTCACCGGTATCGCCGAAGAAACCGCCATCAACGTGGGCCGCCAGCAGTTCGAAACCAACTTCTGGGGCACGGTCAAAACCACCAATGCGCTGCTGCCGTATTTCCGCAAGCAACGGAGCGGGCAGATCATCACCGTCAGCTCCATCGTGGCGCTGATCGGGCCGCCGAACCTGTCGTATTACGCGGCCTCCAAACATGCGGTGCAGGGGTACTTCAAATCGCTGCGGTTCGAACTTGCCCAGTTCAATATCAAGGTCAACATGGTGGAGCCGGTCTGGTTCAAGACCAATCTGGGCCACAACGCAGTGCCTGCCGCCGGCAACCCCATTGCCGACTACAACGCTTACCGCACGCAGGCCAACGCGTCGACCCAGAAGGGAATCGACACCGCAGAAGCACCGGATGCCGTGGTGGACACCATCCAGAAGCTGATCCAGGCCAAGGACCCCAAGTTCAGCAACCCGGTCGGAAAGATGACCGGCATGATCCTGTTCCTGCAGAGTTACCTGCCAAAGATGTTTGAAGGCGCGATTTTCAAAAGCATCAAAACAGCCTGAGTGCTGTGCGTTACATACAGCGCCGATCCAGCTGCTGATTCAATCAAGTAAACCGCGCAAAACCCCGTGTTATCACCCGATCAACGGCTTTGCTAAAGCCGTGACGCATCCCCTTTGCCACGAGTACACGAGAATGAAAGCGTATTTCTGCAAATTCATCCCGCCGCGCGCGGACTTTCTGGCCACCATGTCGGATCAGGAAAAAGCCCTGATGCAGCAGCATGCCGCGTTTCTCGACCAGCGCCTGGCCGAGGGAATCCTGCTGGCGCATGGCCCGGTCATCGATGAAACCGGCGGCTTTGGTCTGTCTCTGTATCAGATTGCCGACGACCAGGACATTGCCGCCATCACCGCACAGGACCCGATCATCAAACACGGCGCCGGCCAGTATGCGCATTACCCCATGCTGCATCTGAAGGCGCGCGGATAAACGCCGCGCTGCAGGCGGCACGCGTGGATCGTCATCGCAGCCGCGCGTTGCGGTGACGGGAGCGCGCCGCGCATGCAGCAAGCCATGGCGGCCGCAGGCGTGCTGCGCTCAGGCCACGCTGTCAGTTGCCTGCCGCCCGGACGGGCCGGGCAAGCGCTCTCACCGCACCGGCACCCGCACGCTGGCGCCCAAACCCTGGGTGGGAAACGCCGCCTCCACCGGCGCACGCCGCTGCACCCACATGTCGCCCATCATCCGGTCCAGCCCGCGGTCCAGGCCGGTGACCAGCCCCGCACCCGGGGTAAAGGTCAGCTCGCCGAAATAGACCTGCCCATGCTGGATATACCAATCCACCCGCACGTAATCGAAGTCGCTTGCCAGCTGCTTGCTCAACTCCAGCGCCTGTTCCAGCAGCGCCGGCGCGCAGGGCGGTGCGCGCCCGTCGTCGCGGATGCGGTGAAAGGCCTCGTGCAGGTTGCCCACAAAGAAGGTCATGCCCAACTTCGGCGTGTCGAAGCGCCCGTAGATCACCTGCAGCACGTACTGAAAACTGCCGTCCACCTGCCGGAACATGTGGAACTTGTAGTCCACCGGCACCTGCTGCGCATCGCCGATGTACTGCTCCACCAAAATGCGCGGCGGAATATCGCGGTAATGGATCTCGCGCACCTTGTCGGAGAAGTCGGTGCGCAGCCATTGGCCGCAGCGCTCGATGATGCGGCGCTTCTGCTGCGCATCGGGCTCATCGCGCACCACCTCTACCATCGCCGCGCCATGGTTGGCCTTGATCACGGTCTGCCGCCACTGCGGCAGGCGCAGCAGCTCCTGCGGGTCGGTGCTGTCCAGCAGCAGCGGGATCAGGTGCGCCTCGCCGATCCTGGCCGCCACATACGGGCGCACCGCAAACTTGTCCGCCAGCCGCCGGTACAGCGGGTAATCGCCGTGCACGCACTTGCGGTAGAGGATCTTCTCGTTGAAGCACTTGGGCGCGTACAGATCCGGCAGCCGGCCGAAGGTGTGCAGGTAGTACAGCCGGTCCTGGTGCCGCCAGGGCAGGGTGCGCAGCAGGCCGCGCGCACCCTTGCGCAGCAGGCGCTTGAGGCCGGCCACGTCGGTGCCCGTGGGCGTGGCGCGGCCGTCGCCCGGAGACGTCGTCAACGCCGGCAGTAGCGCAGCCCACGGCTGACCTGCCCCACCGTGCGCGCCCAGCGGCTGCGCCTGCAGCCCCATCCCGTTGTCGGCCATCGCCAGATCCCTCGTCCGTAGTGAAGTGAGACTTGCATCACATTTGAGTGTGATGTGTGTCACGGTATACGGAAAGACGCAGACCAGGGTTGCGAATCGTCTCAAGCGACCCGATTGCGCAAAGATCGCGTCGCTTTGGGCATAAAGGCCGGCGCCCGGGCCCGCGCTAGCGCCCGCTTTTGTGCGCCGCGCAAACCTGCGCAGGCCAGGGCCTGCGACCGGCCGCCTGGCGCGTGCGGCACCAGCAACCGGCACAACGCCGCGCCGGGTGCGCCCGCCCGGGCTGCGGGGCAGGCGCGCAATGGCGCACGCATGCGCCGCCACCTGGGCGGCAGTGCGTGGGAGCAACTGCCGGCGCGGCCGGCAAGGGGAGGCAGTCGCATCGCAGGCCGGCATCGCGCAACATCACGCACCGGCACTGCAGCCCGCAACGGATGGCCCATGCACGTCACCAAACTCCTGTCCATGGCAGCGCTGTGCCTTGCGCTTGCAGCCTGCGCAGACAAAGACCAAGCCGCGCAAACCGATAAGGCGCCCACATCGGCGCAGGCAGCAGCCAGCCCCGCCACCGCAGATGGCAACGCCACCGCACTGCCGCCCGCCCAGGCGGCCAACAGCCATCCGCCTTCGGTCAGCCAGCAGGCAAGGCGCTATCTCTGCCCGCGGGGCCCCAATGCCTGCCCGGCCGGCGGACCGTTGATCGCCAATTCCGATGCAGAGGCGCAGTGGCTGCTGCGCCACGGCTACCCGACGGAACACGAACTGGCCCGCTTGGAAACCCTGACGCTGGACCAGCTCAAGGCCGAGTCGCAGGCAGGCAACCAGCCCGCAACGGTGATCTACGGCAAAAAGACCGCACTGGCGGGCCGTTTTTATCAGGGCATCGGCATCCTGCGGCGGGCCGCGGTGGCGGGGAACCTGTATGCGTACTACGGGTTGTCGGACGTGTACGTCAGCGACACCGCAAACAAGAACCTGGTCGACAGCCTGGCCTACCTGCGCCTGGCCTACCTGTTGGGAGATGCAAAAGCCTCGGCCGTCATCGCATCGCGTGGCCTGAGCAGTGTTGAAAACGTCGTTGCCGACGAGCGCGCCGCGTCACTGCACAAGACGTTTTCCAAGGACCAGCGCCCCTCGCCACGGCCGCTGGAATAATGCCGGGCGATCAGCCTCCCACATTCAGTTGCGGAATCTTGGCAAACGCCTCGGCAATAAAATCCATAAACACGATCGCCCGCTTCGGCACCAGCCGGTTGGCCGCATACAGGATGTGCATGGGCACCGCAGGTGCGGAGAATGCGCCCAGCACGATCTGCAGCTGCCCGGCTTTGAGCCCCTGCTCGAACAACCACTCCGGCCCCTGCCCGATGCCCAGGCCCGCGCTCACCGACTCGCGCGCGGCTTCCGGCGAATTGACCCGGATCCGGCCGGACACCGGCACTTCCACATCCTTGAAACGCCACGTCGCCCCGGAGGCCAGCAGGGTGTACAGCACGCAATCGTGCTGGCGCAGGTCCTCGGGCACGCGGGGCACGCCGCGCTCGGCAAGATAGGCATTGCTTGCCACGCACACGCGCTTGAACGCGCCGATCCGCCGTGCGCGTAGCGCGCTGTTTTCCAGGTGGCCAATGCGGATGGCAAGCTCCGCGCCCTCGTCGAGCAGATTGACGAAGCGGTCGTTGATCTGCAGGTCCAGCTCCAGGCCCGGAAAGCGCCGCAAAAACTCCGGCACCAGCGGCATCACATAGTGGTGCGACAAGGCCGTGGGGCAGGCCACCCGCAACAAGCCGGACGGTTGCACGTTGTCGTGCAGCGCCATCTCCGACTCACCCACCGCATCCAGGATGCGGCGCACCTCCGCGTAGTAGCGCTCTCCTTCCGGCGTCAGCACCAGCTTGCGGGTGGAGCGGTTGAGCAGCCGCGTGTGCAGGTGCTCTTCCAGCGCTGCCACGTGGCGGCTGACATTGGGCTGGCCCAGGCCCAGGTCGCGCCCGGCCGCTGAAAAGCTGCCGGTTTCCACCGCACGCGCAAAGCAGGTCATCAGCAGAAACCGGTCCATTACCCACTCCCATTCATGCGCATATCGCATGAATGGTATGTGCCGGCGCGGTCTTCCGCCACATTCGGCATGGGCCCAAGCTGCACCCCATCGAAGGCCAGCCACACGCGGCGGGCCTGCCACCTCCCAGGAGCACCCCATGTCCCGTCTAGCAGGCAAACGCACCCTCATCACCGGCGGCACCAGCGGTATCGGCCTGGAAACCGCCCGCCAGTTCCTGGCCGAAGGCGCCCGCGTCATCGTCACCGGCAACAACCCCGAGTCCATCGCCAATGCCAAGGCCGCGCTGGGTGCCGAGGTGCTGGTGCTGCGGGCCGATTCGGCCAGCGTCGCCGCGCAGCAGCAGCTGGCGCAGGCGGTGCAGGCGCATTACGGCCAGCTCGACATCGCCTTCCTCAACGCCGGCGTGTCGGTGTGGGCACCGATCGAAGACTGGACCGAGCAGGCCTTCGACGCCTCCTTCGCCATCAACGTCAAAGGCCCGTACTTCCTCATGCAGGCGCTGCTGCCGGTGTTCGCCAACCCCGCCGCGGTGGTGCTCAACACCTCCATCAACGCGCATGTGGGCGCGGCCCGCTCATCGGTGTATGCGGCCACCAAGGCGGCGTTCCTGAGCATGGCCAAGACCCTGTCCAGCGAACTGCTGGCACGCGGCATCCGCCTCAACGCGGTCAGCCCCGGCCCGGTGGAAACCCCGCTGTACGACAAGCTCGGCATCCCCGCCGCATACCGCGACCAGGTCAACCAGGACATCGCCGCCACCATCCCGCTAGGCCGCTTCGGCACCCCGGACGAAGTGGCCAAGGCCGTGCTGTACCTGGCCTCGGACGAATCCCGTTGGACGGTGGGCTCAGAACTCATCGTCGACGGCGGCCGCACGCTCAACGGCTGAGTGTTTCGGAGGCAGTAGCAGGCGAACGAGCATGTCCATGCTGATCGAGAGCGTCACCGAGTTCTCGCGGGTCTTTGAGCGGGACCACGGCAGCACCGCACAGCGTCAGGCCCGGTTGACATGTCTGTCAGTCCTGGCTAATTTACTCCCTAACAACTAACCCTCATTGCTACGGGCTCGCACCTTAGGAGTCAGGGAGAAAAAGCCGGCCTTGAGCCGGTTTTTTCATTTCAGGGAAGCGGAAATGGCAGCGTTAAGGACGCGGGTCTATATAGACGGCTATAACCTGTATTACGGGTGTCTGCGCAAAACACCCTACAAGTGGCTGGATCTGATCGAGCTGTTTGGAAAGCATATTTTGCCTTCGATTCTGCATCGGACCGCGCCAGACGCACCTGCTTCGCAGATGGTCCTGGACCACTGCGCAATCCGTTATTTCACCGCTCCCATCGTGCCCCGTGCTGCAAAAGGTACTGACTCGGTTTCTTCACAACTTCAGTACCATCGTGCCTTGGCTGCAAACGACCGAATCTCGATCACTTCGGGTTATTACTCGCTCAGCAAATCGAACCAGTACGTCGTAGATGCAGCGAATCCTGACAAAGATCCACGTGAGTGCGGAAAGGTCACGGTGTGGAAACTGGAGGAGAAGCAATCAGACGTAAATCTGGCGCTTTCCTTATATGACGACGCAATCAGCTGCAGCGAGCTTGATCAATTAGTTGTCGTCACCAACGATACCGACATAGCACCCGCACTGGAGCTGGTTCGAAAGAAGAAGCCGCACATGGTCATCGGTTTGGTGATTCCAACTAGGCTTGATGACAAAAACCCACCTAAGAAAGAGCGCCAGCCCAACGGCGAACTGCGTAAGCACGCGCACTGGACGCGCAAGCACATATCGCTGGAAGAGCTCGCTGCCTCTCAGCTGCCACGCGTGATTCCTGGAAAGAGCAAGGATGCAGTCAAACCCATCTCTTGGTACACACGGCCCGATCTTCTACAGGCGGCCATGATCGTTGCCAAGCCGATCAAGCCAAAGCCCAGGGATTTCTTCCAGTGGGCAGAAGCGCGGAACCAGTACCTAGGCAATCAGCGGCCAATCGACCTGCTAGAACACGACCACAGTGCGGCGCTTGTGATGGCGTATATCGAGCAGTACATCCGCGATCACAGGCCGCCAGACGCCGGCCTTGCTTAGGTAAACAGGCTGCCATGCCCACGCCATGCTCCCACCGCCGACGAATCACGGGACCTAGGGCATTGAAGGATCTGACATTGCATCCACCGCCTTGCGATAGCGTTCGCCACGTTACAGCACAGAGATGCACGCTATCGCTGCAGTACATCCAGTACGTGCGGCCTTCACTTCATGCCAGCACGCCCAGTCAATGAATCTCCAACGCCGCAATCTTGCCGTCCACCAGTTGGAACACATGCTCCAGCTGCAGCGGGCTCTGCGGGAAATCGCCAGACACCTGCGCGGTGACACTCACCTGCTCGCCCTGGGTGTGCACGCCAATTGGCACCGCACGATACGGCGTGGTGGCTTGCGCCTGTGCCAGCCAAGCCGCAATGGCGGCAGCGCCACGGTGCTGGCGGTGCTCGTCGTGCACCACCGCATCGTCGGCCAGATGCGGCAGCAGTTCCGTGGCATCGCCGGCGTTGCTGGCGGTAAAAAAGCAGGCAATGGCGGCGGGCAGGGCAAGCGACATGGCGGCGGTCCGGTAGAAACGGTATGCCATGATCGGCAGCGGCATCGCCTGCCGCAAGAACGCACGCAAAGGTAAGTCACGCACCCATGGGAAAGCCGCACACCCCGGACACCGCCGCGTGCGATGTCGAAGCCCTGCTCAAACTCATCGAAGGCCGCTGGAAACTGCTGCTGCTGTTCCACCTGTTCGACGGCAAGGTGCAGCGCTACTCGGACCTGGAGCGGCTGATTCCCGCCATCTCGCAAAAGATGCTGGCCCAACAGCTGCGCCAGCTAGAACGCGACGGACTGGTGCTGCGCACCGTCTACGCGCAGGTGCCGCCGCAGGTGGATTACCGCCTCACGCCGTGGGGCCAGGCCCTGTGCCCTGCGCTGGATGCAATGCTCACCTGGGGCCAGGCGCGGCAGCCGTTGCCCGAACCATCGCCGCAGTGCTGACTCGGCACGCTGCTGTGGCACGCCGGCCTTAAAACAGCAGGCACACAGCGCCACGCATGTCGCCAAAGAACTGACCCAGATAACACACCGGCGGTCTTGCAGTATCTGCCGTATCGCGCCCTGCAACCAGACTTGCGCGGCCAACATAATCGGCCTAGTTTCGCCTCGCCACCATTGGGGTGGCGAGGAGGTCACACGTATGGCGACCAACGAGAAAACCGGCCCCAAAGCGGCCAAGGCCGCAAGCAAGGTCTTGCGTAGCGGCAGCACCGGCAAGGCATCGAAAACAGCAGCTGCGTCCGCTTTGAGCCAAGCACCGGACAAGAAAAGCAAAAAGAAGTAAGCAAGCGCTGCAGTAAATGAGTAGAGGCGTTCGCACAACGGTGAGCATCTCTAATCATGCAATTTAGTGCGTCCAATCACAGCGGATGACACCGCTGATACAAAATGTCGCGTACCCCGCTGACAAAACCACTACACAACGGTAGTGTGCAGGTTGGAACGGGGGTTTCATGCATGGGATGCAAACGGGGAAGTACAGGGTTTACCGCAGTGCTGTCATTACCATGGCCGCTTGAGCTCGCTGTGGAAGTTGGTACTTTTCTTATTACCCGCACCAGCGTTCGATGGCTGCCGCCGCATCATAGTGTCCTACGCGCACAAGGCTTCAACCAAAGCTTCAGCACAGCGCTCGTACATGTCGCATGGGTAGTGCTGGGCATGTGCTGGCTGGCCGCGCTCGTTTCATTTGTCGACAGCAACCAGCGCGGCATACCGCTAGACACCCGCAATACGCTAGAGGGTGTGGACACCAATCGCTCGAGCCAGTTCGAATTGATGGTGGGCCCAGCCTTAGGCTACTACCAGGACTATGTCGGGGTGGAAATCGGCCTGCGTGGCGCTGATGGCGGCATCGACCTGATTTTGGTTAAAAACGGGCACCCAATGCTGCTGCGATGTAAGGAATGTAAATGCCAGCAAGCGGGCACCAGTGTCGCGCGCGATATACATGAACTGCTCACATGCCACAACGCTAGTGCGATAAAGATAGTTTGCGTTGGCACTTACAAAAAAGCGTCCAATCAGTTTGCTCAAGGCAAGCCTATTGTGCTGACGAGTAGTACGCAGCCGCTGGGCATGATTCGAGCAGTGTTGTTGCCAAAGATGATCCACGCTACTCCTTTAGTGCGTAGCGGATCTAGGCCTGCAAAGGTATGAGCCGCAATCATGCCCTTGAGGCTATCTGCCTTATGAAATGAGGCTTATCGAACGTTGTGGGAGAGGAAAGACATAAAATTAACTCGGTTCGTATTTTCAAATGCAGCAAGTAAGAAAAAAAGCGAGAAATTGATTTTTTAAATAAATAGAGAGGTCATAGTGGATTTGACGTTTAAAATAAAATATTCAAATGGTTCAAAGAAATTTAATGGCTTGGATATGTATTATGGAAGCCATTCGTTGGCTGCTATTTCAGAAATACTTTTGCTTTCATTGCATGCTGGAATTCACGGAGAGGTGGTAGTACAAGCTCCTGCCGCAAAGGGGTTCAGGTTAGTACTTAAGAAGTCTCAAGAAGGCTCACTTGAGCAGCTGAT
The DNA here is from genome assembly GCF_014199865.1 of Xanthomonas sp. F14. Lineage (NCBI taxonomy): Bacteria > Pseudomonadati > Pseudomonadota > Gammaproteobacteria > Lysobacterales > Lysobacteraceae > Xanthomonas > Xanthomonas sp. F14. The sequence goes on from NZ_JACHOM010000004.1 coordinate 178,028, forward strand.
CCAGCTTTTGGTGACTGATCCAGCTACGGTTGAGTTACTAGCAGATCTTACAAAAGACGGAATCTATGACGTCTTAAAGTTTCTAATGTCCAGTTGCTTAGGAATTCCATTCGTCATCAAGAATAGGAAAGCAAGAAAAAGAATTCAGCAATTAATGCGTGCTAACGAGGACCTGCATGGTAGGCTCGAGCGAGCCCTTGCCCAGGCCCATCTTCCCGTTAAACATCAGGGTCTGTCAGTGTGTTTGTCGATGGGTCGAACGGCGATAATCACACTCGACGATGAAACGCTAAACTATCTTGAAACAGAGGTTGTTGAAACTGATTCCGAAATTATCCGTGTAGGCGTTAGCAGATTTAATGCGCGAACGGGAACGGGCAGGTTTATAACCGACATCGAATCAATATCACATAGCTTTAGCCCTTCTATTGATCTGGATGATCATCAAAAAACAATAATGGCCGATAATCTTGGGAAGGTTGCACGAGGCGAGTTCGAACCGCTCAATGCGCTGGTGTGTCGAATTAACTCGACAAATGGCAGATTGAAGAGATACCAGCTTCAAGGGATCAGCGATGCTTGAGTTGGCCTGGCAGAAGGAAGCTAGCAAGTCCGTAAATGCGCGTTCAGCAATCGAATGACGTAAAAGCAGTGCGGGATTAAGTTAAGGGCGGGCTATGAAGATTATTCACGGAAATTATCTGATCGAAACGTTAGATGAGCTTGGTAGCGGAGGGTTCGGTCGTGTAGAGAGAGTGGATCTGTATAACCATAGTAAACATTTCTGCGGAAAGTACGCCATAAAAATATATTCTCCTAGTGATCCATCTTTTGCAAATGATTATCTGCCGAGATTTGCCCGAGAAGTAAAATATCAAGCGGAGTGCAGTCACGAAAACATTGTGCAAATTTACATGTACAAAATCGGCGAAATACCTTGGTTTTTGATGGATTTAGCTGAATGTGATTTACAGAAGGAGATGGATGCGGGGTCATTAAATGATGACGATAAGCTTGAGATAATGAAGTCGATTTTGCGTGGCGTAGCTTACCTGCATGCTAAAAAATTGCTACATCGTGATATTAAGCCAAAAAACATATTAAAATTTCTAACTCCTTTTGGATATGTTTATAAGTTGTCAGATTTTGGCTTGGCTAAAAACGTCGACCCGAAGAAGAACAGCGAAGTCTTAACAAATATTGCCACGGCAATGGGGACAAAAGAATATATGGCGCCGGAATCTTCGGCGGCGGGAGAATATTCAGAGAGGAGTGATATATACTCTCTGGGTGTTGTCTTCGATAAGCTGGGTCATTCGGAGGCTAAATGGCTAGGAAAAATAATAGATAAGTGCACTCACCACCGACCTGTATCACGCTATGAAAATGTCAATGCGATCTATCAGGATCTCACTGCCGTCTCAGGAATTAAAGAATGATCTATCTAACAGAATGCGGTGGTTTTAGCAGGCCAAAGAGAGAAAATAGCGTTAACCAAGACTCTTGGTTGCTTCCGAGACGATTCGGTAACGGTTACATGATGGCAGTGGCAGATGGCGTTGGCTCTTATATTGGTTCAGAAATAGCATCTTCTGTCGTAGTGGATTTTATCGCTGGGCAAGAATTCTCCGAGAGTGTTGACATTAACTCTATAATGAATGGGGCATGGAAGGCTGTCATCAACGCGGGTGAAAGTAACCCTAGCATTATAAATGCTGCCACCACTCTCACATTTTGTTATATTTCATCGTTTGGGATTCAGATAGGACATGTTGGAGATTGCCGCGCTTACCTTTTTGAGAAGGGCCGCCTAGTCCAGCTTACGGTTGATCATACCCAGCATCAAAGGCTATTTGATGAGGGCATTTACACAAAGAAAGAGCTCAAAAGCCATGCTGGCGAAAGCACTTTGACAAGTGCAATATCGAGAAATGTCGAGCCGATGTACCAAGAGTTATTGATTCCTCTAAATCAGGTTGAAATGACTGACGGAAAAATAAGAATATACATTATGTCTGACGGCGCGCATAAATTCTGGAGTGTTCGTCCACGACTGGCAGTTTCCAGTTTAACATCGCCGACTAGATTTGCATCAAGCCTGAAAAACAGAATTAATAGAATTGGCCCTAACGATGACAACACGTTAATAGGCGCTGAATTTTCGTTTATTCCGAATCCATCTCAAAAAGAGCTATTTCAAGCTTCTTGAATATGATGGGGAAAAGTGAAGATATCTCGTAGTAGATATCATGCTTAGGGGCTGATCGCGCTGACGCCGTAGTATTTCCGGTAATCGGAATCGCCATGCGGGCCAAGAGTGCCTCTGCTGTCGTAGAAGCATTGCTCCACGGCACGGGTGAGCGGTTTTCCTCGCGCTTGGTCGTGTGTGGTCAGCGCTTCATAGCTAAGACCCTGGGCAAATGCTGGGGGTATCACGTGCTTGTCGACGCAGCGCGTGACTGAGCGGTCCAGCAGCATGCCCTCGGCATCCTGTGTGGAGATGCCAGGGTTCTCGTGCTTGATGCGGCTGTTGAGTGCTCTTAGCGCTGAGATTTCCGCCAGAGCCTCGTCTTGTCGCGTCTTGTCCAGATAGACACGCGTCGGCTCTGTAAGGTCTACCTGACTCTCTCGCTGTGCGTGGGCGTCCTGCATCTTGTCGCCCATGGTCCTGCCGAACGCTGCCAACGCGTTGGCGCGATGCTCTGCCAGCACGCCATGCATGGTTTCGTGACCCAATACTTCTGTGAGGTGATCGATCCGCGCACGGCCCTGCCAATCCTGAAACAGCGATCCACTGACGTTGAGCGTGCCCGCTTTTCCATCCTTGCCGTCCTGAAAGTGACCAGCGTTGTGCTGGCCATGCGAGACGGCGATGGCACCAATCTGCCCGTTCGCTATCGCATTCACCAATAAGTTGGACAGGTACGGCGATTCGGAGATGGCTTGTCTGAGGGATGCCTCAGCCCCTTCGGGAAGGTTGGGGTCTTTGCGCATCTGCAAGAGCAATGGCTCAATCCGTGGGTCAACTGGCGTCACGCATCACCTCCATCGATCTGGGCACCATATACGCACTCGCGTCTTGTGCCACCGGCGGTGGTCTCGTAGATCAGCAAGGCAACCGAAAAGCCTTGCGCTCCGTTCTGGACGGCGCGCCAGTGCTGCCGCTGGGTGCCGCCCTGGAACGGCCGTTGCCCGCCACGCTTGTAACCCATGGCCTCAAGCTTGGCCGAGAGGTCGGCCGCATCCCAAACACATGCGGCATCGGGTACGCGCGTCGGGTCGTGTTTGTCTGGCAATCCGATCAGCATGTTGATAAAGCTAAATCCTTTTTTCTCCGGGCTATGCGATACATACAACGTATAGCCGTTCGCCAGAGGAAGGTTTCTCAGCACACGCCGTGACACCGCAAGATCCTTCGGCGGGTCGAATGTGATGCCTAGCATCTCCTCCATCCGCTTATGGCTCATGTCGCCGGGTTGTTCCAGTGACGCTGCAAATCTCAAAAGCCCGGCTTCAATCTGTTGGATGCTGAGGGTGGCTTCCTGCGTCATGGCGGTTTGCGCAGAACGCGCTGCGGGTGTGGGCGATGTTGCAGCGGGCAGATCACCCGCTTTCTCAGACGGCCGGGTGCACGCGCTGGGCAGCACCGAGGTTAGTGCCAAGCAAGGCAGCAGCGTGAATAAGCGAAAGCGTGTCATTATTGTCTTGTATGCCGGCGCGGCGCGTCGATACAAAGCAAGGTACTCGCCCACGTCCAAACCGGCCAGCCCATCGATTGCAGGGCTGACACGCTGACAGAGACAGGCAGCGCTAGGGGGCGGTACTCAAATCCCCAAGCACATCATCCACCTGCTCGACCAGGTTCTGCAGGCAATGGGCCCATTGCTGCAGTGGAATCGTTGGCGTCTCCAGCGTGGCTTCGTCGCGGGTACGTGGTGTGGCGAGGGTAGCGAGCAGGCGCAGTTGGTCGCGTACGCGCAGCAGGTGGTACTGCGCGCCTTCGGACATCCAGTAACCGGGTTCGTTGTGCATGCCGCTCTCCTTGCCGTGAGGCAGCTCCCGCTGCACAACGCAGCGGGATGCCGGGAGGCTAGAAACCGCACACAGCCGGCGGGCTTATTCCCCTTGCGGGTGTTGTATTCGCCGCCCTCCCGGCGTAGGAACGCCGAGCAGTGCCAGGCCAGATGGCCGAGCACAAAAAACCCACCAAAACTCGGAGGTGGGTACCGCTGTGTGGGGAGTTTCTAGGCTCCGGCTGGAAGTGTGCGGGTGGCGCAGGGCAGGGTCAAGCTGAGGTGACTGTCGGAGTGCGGACAAACCGCCTGCATAAAAGAATTTTTTGGCTAAGCGCAGCATTGCAATGAGTCGCTCCAACCAGTTGACACACCACCCAACGCGTAGCAATCTCGCTGCAAGGAGCCTAGAAACTCCTCACACAGCGGCACCCACCTCCGTCAAACCGGTGGGTTTTTTGTGCCTGCAGTTTCTTGCATGCGTAATCGGCGTGACACTTGCGTCGGAAAGCGGCTAATGCGAATCCCTTTGGGAAAACGCCTGCCGTCTGTGTGCGGTTTCTAGCCTCCCGACATCCCGTCGCGTCGTGCGACGGGGCCTGTTCGTCAAGGAGGGCTTTGCCATGCGTCGATCCCCATCCCGTTCCACGCCTGCGCGCAAGCGCGCCACGGTGCCGCCGCCTACCGAAGTCGTCTGGCGCTCGCTGGATCCCTCGATCCAGCCGCGGCGCTACCTCGAGCGCACGCCCGTCCCCGAACCCCGCGCCGAACCCCGCACACCGCGGCGGCCGGGCCGCCCACGTGCGCCGCAGCAGTGCACCGTCGGCTATGGGTACTATCCCGACAGTCACCAGCGCATTCCCACCCTGCGCCTGCGCGGCCGCTGGCTGGAACAATTGGGCTTTGCCATCGGCAGCAAGCTGCACATCCGCCAGCGCGATGGCGAGCTGGTCATCAGCCTTGTAGACCCACATTGATCACGCCGCAGCGCATGTGCGCACCACATGTGCCCGGCCCGTTGCTGGAGACGTCGCATGATGAGTGAGGGCATGACCGGCGCGTCGCGTACAGACCGCCACGGTGTCATCGGTCAGGCGGTGGCGGCACGCGCGCATGTGGCAAGCGCGGTGCCGGTTGAGCGCTACGGCAGTCACCCGTGGCGCCACCGCAGCGCCTACGCCGTGCGCGAGTTGCCGGCCCGCGCGCCCATGGCGGGCATCTACGCGCTTGGCCGCTTCACCACGCGCTGGCAGGTGCGTGAAGAGCGCGCGCCTGTCAGGGAGCGCTTCGACCAGGCCGTGGTGCAGCTGCAGGCAGAGCTGCTCACCTACATGCGGCGGCGCCTGCGCGACCCGCACACCGCCGCCGACCTCGCCCAGGAAGCGCTGCTGCGCCTGCTGGCCTACCGCGACACGCCAGACATCCACAGCTACAAGCTGCTGCTGTACCGCATCGCCCACAACGTGGTGCTGGAGCATTGGCGCACGCGCCACCGCAGGCACGCCTCCCGCCATGTGCCGCTGGAGGGCAGCGAACCGCTCGCCGCCGCCGGCACGGCGGTGGACCAGCTGGTGGACGCCCGCCGCACCCTGCAGCACCTGCACACCCACACGCTGCCCGCGCTGCCACCCAAATGCCGCCAGGCCTTCATGCTCAACCGCTTCGACGGCCTCACCTACCCGGAAGTCGCCGCCGTCATGGGCATCTCGGTCAAGATGGTGGAAAAGCACATCAGCCGCGCCCTGGCCGCCTGCCGCGCGGCAGTGGACGAGTAATATTGGGTCGCTGCACAGGTCGGCGTCGGCCGCGAGTTCCGCTTTGACCCCCAATCTTTTTGCAGGATCGGAAAGTGGCGCAGCGAAAAGAAGACAGCGATCGATGACTAAGTGCGGCCTATGCTAGGCCGCATTCCAACCAGCGCAACAGCAGTTAGGGTTCAAGAGACATATTATGGATGAGCGCAAATTCTTATCAGCACTTCTAGCACGCATGGATCGTCCGAATCCCCGGCTGCTTGCAACACGCTGGCCGTTACTGTTGCTCAATCTGGCTTTTGTAGCGTTTATTATGCTTGTCTTTCAAATTGCTCAGGGCTACACAGTCCATCCAGTTGCTCTTGCACTAGGTTCTCTATCCTTGGGCCTTGTTGGCGCATGGGTAGGCTACGCTGCCTGCTGGGCGAGACAGTGGCCCCTGGTTCGTGGTCATCTCGATCGCCAAAGTTTACGCGCCCGGCTGGACGAGCTTAAGCCCAAAAAAGTCAATCAATCCGATGCCGCGCCGTGACACTTCACCCAAGCCAAGTCAGCTTCTTGCCTAGGCTTAACTTGCCAGGTGGGCACGGGCCAGGTTCAACATCGTGGACTAGCATGTTGAACGACTTAGTCGAAAATAGCCGCTTCGCATCACTGCACAACTAATCAGGTAGCCGTGAAAGTTATTGACTCAGTGATGGATGGGCTGGATCGCATCAGTTCCTTTGCGATGCTCTGCATAAACTCTGCGTTATGCGCGTTCGTACTCCTCGCGCATGGGGGTGCCTTGCTGCTGGTGAGCACCGGCAAGGTGCCCGAGATGGCGCAACGCGTTGCCATTGCCTGTGTCTCTGTGCCCGCTGTGATCATTGCCTTGGCATTCTCGGTGCTTGCGTTCATTCGCCGGGAAAAGCTTGGCACCACCCTCAAAGTCCATGCTGCGATACTCATCGGCCTTGCTGCCTACATGCTTTATGTTGGCCTTGAGGTAGTCTTCAATGGCGTGCCACATGGCGCCGGATTCAGTTGGAATCCGATCCTGTTCGCCTTTGTACTGGGATATCCGCTCTTGCTGACCAAGCGAGCATTCTCGTGGCCAAGCTTCAACCGTGCGCCACTTCGCTTCGCTCCGCTGCTAGCGGTGGGGATTTCCTTGTTGATCAGTGCCGCCATTTATTGGCGTCTATTAGCCTCGTTTAGAGCCAGCGCAGCGTAGGCTTACTTACCCACCCTGACACCGCTGCCATCCACCCGCAGCGGCCGACACCTGCTCCCATCCATTGCGCAGCCGCTTCATCGCCTGCCCGCCCACACACGCATAGCCCAGCTGTTTGGCCTCTGCAGTCCCCAGCCCCGGCAGCGCGATGATGGAATCGGAAGGAGCGGGGCGCCCCTGGCTGCGCGCCTCGTTACGCAGCATCATGTTCTCGATGCCCTGGCAGTAACGCACCATGCCCGGGTGCGGGTGCGCGCGGTATTGCTCGCAATTGAAGGGCGTGGTGTCGCGCGCCATGGAGTTGTACGGCTGCCGCGTTGGCGGGATGTACTTGCTGTTCGTCTTACCTGTGGCCGAGCGCATGCTCTGCGCCGACACGCCTTGTGCGCACGCAAGCAAGCACAGCGTTGTTAGTGCCAGCGCGACACGGCGCGCGGTGATGATCCTGTCCATGGTGTTCCCCCTGTACGCACCGATCCTAGACTACGCGCCGCGCAAGCGGGTGGTTCAGCCCGCTTGGTGCCGAGCCGGGAGAACTGCCGCTGCACCATCCAGCGGGATGCGGGAGGAGGGTGCCGTTTCGGAACATATGACCGTACACGCGTAGCAGCGCGCAGGGGGCTCAGCTATCGGGCAGAGCCACCCCATGCTTCGCGCCTTGCCGTGCCTGCCGGTGCCGAGCAGATCGATGGCCTCACCGATGCATTGAAGACGCATACGCAGGCGATCCGGAACTAGCGTGCGGGTGAGGGTGCCGGCTGGGAGTTGGTGCGGTATAGCCGCCCAGCTGGCAGCGTCCACCCTGTGTCGCGTTACTGCAGCGTTGCATGGATGGCCGCTGCAGTTGGTGCATAGGGCGAGGGCGGCTGGCGCGCGGCGTTTTGCGTACCGAACGAAGCGAGCAGGAAGAGCAGCCCCAACACGGCCGGTACCGTGTCCTTGGGCTTGCGCACACCCAGGTGCGCCATGCCCGACAACAGCAGGTGGTAGAACATGCCGGCGTAGGCCAGATCGCTCAGCGCGGTGTTGAAGCGCCACACAATCGCTTCCGGGCCCAGGATCTTGATGACGATCATCCACGGCACCAGCAACGGTGCCGAATACCCCAGCTCGGCCTGCGCCTTGCGCACGAACTCGCCCTTGGCCAGATACATGCCGGCAGAGGCCAGATACAACAGGCACAGCAGCGCGGTACTGATCCAGTAAATAGAAATGCTCATGGTGTTTGCCAGCCACTATGTCAATGCAACCGGCCATCAGAATGTCGCCTAAGATACCGATTGAAAAGTAGGGTGAATCACCAGGGCTTAGTATGAAAAAGCAGACCATTGAGGACGGCGAGCACAACATGCACGAACAGATGCGTCGCGCATTTGCGTTGCTGTCTGGCAAATGGAAGCTGGAAATCATGTGGCTGCTCAATCAGCGCGTGTATCGCTTCGGCGAGCTGCGCAAGGCCATCCCCGGTGTTACCCAACACATGCTCACCGCCCAATTGCGCGAGCTGGAAGCAGATGGCCTGGTCACGCGCACCGTGTTCGCGCAGGTGCCACCGCGCGTGGAATACGCCATCACGCCAAAGGCGCGCGGACTGGGCCCAACGATGGAAGCGCTGACCGCGTGGTGGCAGCAACATGGCGACAGCGTTGCGAAGCGGCCCGCTGCACGCGGGCGCAAGGCCGGCGTTTAGGACGCAGCCCAGGGAGTGCGTTGTGTGCGTGCACGTGGCTAGATCATCGTTGCGGCGACGTGCAAACACTCCTGGCCGTCAGCCCGGTAAATCAAGAACCATTTCCAAACCCCAAAAACGCCAACGCCCCGATCATGTCGGGGCGTTGGTGCGATCTCTCGCCGAAGTGGGGTATAGCGTCTGCATCGTCAAACCTGACGCCTGACGGCCAATCCACTGCTTCAGCGCGGCGGGCGTAATGCCTGCCTATAGTGTTGACTTGCCAGCGTTACTTGGCGGCGTCGCGCACTTTGTCGGCGACCTGGCCAGCCTTGTTCTGCACCTTGCCGACATTCTTTTCGGCAGCGCCTTCCAGCTCGGTGCTCTTGTCGCCGGTGACACGGCCAACGGTTTCCTTGATGGAACCCTTGACCTGCTTGGCGGTACCTTCGATACGGTTCTTGTCCACGGGGTGCCTCATACGGTTGGGGATGTTGCGGCCCAGTCTGTACCCGCAGGACGTGAGTGCGACGTGGGCATGCCGTCATCCCCGCGTCAGCACGCCCAGCTGGCGCGCGCAGCGCCACCACGGGGCACGCGCGCGTCTGCACGGCTTGCTGAGGTCGCTGCGTGCCACAATGCGCGCACTTTCCGCCAGGCAATGCCGTCACGTGAGCACACAGCGCCCCGCCACCGAGTCCGCCGGCCTGGAGTTTCTTGCGGGGGGCGGCGAGATGGGCGCGTTGATGCGCGCACACGACTGGGCCGCCACGCCGCTGGGGGCGCCGGAGACCTGGCCGCAGTCGCTGCGCTCGTCGTTGTCGGTGGTGCTCAACTCCACCCTGCTCGGTGCGGTGCTGTGGGGGCCGGAGCTGCGCCTGCTCTACAACGACGTGTACGTGCAATCGATGGGCGACCGTCATCCACAGGCGCTGGGCCAGCCGGTGACCGAGGTGTGGAAGGAAACCTACGCGCCCATCGCACAGGACTTCGCCCGGGTGATGCAAACCGGTGAGGGCTTCGGCCAGGGGGTCATCGCCTTGCCGATGCTGCGCAACGGCGTCAACGAGATGACCTACTGGAATGCCACCGCCTCGCCGATCCGCGGCGAAGACGGCAGCATCGTGGGGCTGATGAATATCGCCATCGAAACCACCGCGCAGGTGGCGGCCGACCGCAACCGCGACATCCAGCACGCGATGTTGAGCAACGAGAACACCCATCTGGTGCACGAGGTGGTCAACCGCACCAGCGAGCGCGATCGCGCGCTGGAGGCCGAAACCGTGGCGCGCCGCAATGCCGAGCGCGTGCAGCTGGCGCTGGCGGCCGGGGCGATCATCGGCACCTGGATCTGGGACCTGCCCACCGACGCGTTTTCGGTGGACGAGGCGTTTGCACAGAACTTCGGCTTCGATCCGTCCACCAGCCGCAGCGGCCTGTCGCTGGAGCAGGTGATCCAGACCGTGCACCCGGACGACCGCGAGGGGCTGCGCGTGGCCATTGGCGAAGCGCTCGCCCGCGGTGGTGCCTACGCGCACCAGTACCGGGTCAAGCGGCGCGACGGAAAGTACTACTGGCTGGAGGCCAATGGCCGGGTCGAAAAGGGCGCCGACGGCACGCCGCTGCGCTTTCCCGGCGTGCTGCTGGACATCGAGGCGCGCCACGCGCTGTCGGAAGAGCGCGACCGCGCGCTGGCGGCACTGCGCGAGCTGAGCGACACGCTGGAGCAGCGGGTCACTGAGCGCACGCGCGAGTTGATGACGGTGGAAGAGGCGCTGCGCCAATCGCAGAAGATGGAAGCGGTGGGGCAGCTCACCGGCGGGCTGGCGCACGACTTCAACAATCTATTGGCGGGCATTTCCGGCGCGCTGGAGCTGATGAGCCTACGCATCGAACAAGGCCGCTTCCGCGACCTGGAGCGTTACGTGGCCACCGCGCAGGGCGCCACCACGCGCGCGGCCGCGCTGACCCACCGGCTGCTGGCATTTGCGCGGCGGCAGACGCTGTTGCCCAAGCCGACCAACGTCAACCGGCTGGTGGTGGACATGCTGGAGCTGATCCAGCGCACCGTGGGCCCGGGGATCTGCGTGGAAAACCTTGCCGCAGCCGAGCTGTGGCTGGCACTGGTGGATGCGCCGCAGCTGGAGAACGCGCTGCTCAACCTGTGCATCAATGCGCGCGATGCGATGCCCGACGGCGGGCGCCTGTGCGTGCAGACCAGCAACCGCCGGATCGACCGCGAGATGGGCCAGCAGCTGGGCATGCCGGAAGGCCACTACCTGTCGCTGTGCGTGAGCGATACCGGCACCGGCATGCCGCCGGATGTGGTGGCGCGCGCGTTCGATCCGTTCTTCACCACCAAGCCGATCGGCGAGGGCACCGGCCTGGGCCTGTCGATGATTTACGGGTTTGCCAAGCAATCCGGCGGGCAGGTGCGCATCCATTCGGAAGTGGGCAAGGGTTCGACGGTGTGCATCTACCTGCCGCGGCATGCCGGTGCCGACGACAGCAGCGACGGCGGTGCCGCCACGCTGGAACTGGCACCCTCGCTGGCCGGCGAAACCGTATTGATCGTCGATGACGAACCCTCCATCCGCCTGCTGTTCACCGAGGTGCTGGAAGAACTGGGCTACACCGTGCTGGAAGCCGGCGACAGCGCCACCGGGCTGGGCATCCTGCAGTCGCCGGCGCGGATCGACCTGCTGATCAGCGACGTGGGCCTGCCCGGCGGCATGAACGGCCGGCAGATGGCCGATGCCGCGCGTGTGGGCCGGCCCAGGCTCAAGGTGTTGTTCATCACCGGCTTTGCCGAACACGCGCAGTTGAACGACCGCCACCTGGAACCGGGTATGGCGGTGCTGGCCAAGCCGTTCAGCGTCAGCCTGCTGGCGACGCGGGTCAAGGAGATGATTGCGAGCGAGTGCTGAGCGGTGGCGCTGCGCATGCGCCTGTCAGGGCAGGTGCGTGTGCCCGGCCTGCGGCAACCGGGCCGGCCTCACTCCACGCTGGCGGCGACCAGCCGTTGCCAGAGCGCGGCGTTGGCCGCGTGGTCCGGCTCCAGCGAGGACAGCACGCTGAGCGCATGCTCCTCCTGCTCGGCGCCGTGGCGGGCGAGCATGGCCAGCGCGGCGGCCAGCCGGCCGTAACGCAGCGCCATGCCGAGCGAGCTGGTGAGCAGGGTGGTGTCGTGCTGGGGGCGTTGCTCGTCCAGGGCGGTGCCCAGCGCGGCGGGCAGGTCCCAGGTGGTGGCAATGGTCTTGGCGACGGCGGCGGTGTGGCGCTCGACCAGCGCGGCGGCCACTTCCAGGCTGTAGGGCAGGCTCGGGCGCTCGGCATAGGCATCGCGCAGCACGCGCAGGATCACCACCGCGCCCAGGCCTTGCAGCAGGCCGGCCAGCTGCGCCGACAAGGTGTCGCCACCGCGCTCGCGCATGTAGGCGGCCGCAGCGGCGGCAGTCCGCAGGGCGTAGTCCCACACCGCGGCCGGCAGGCGTGCGTACAGGCCGCCCTCCAGGCTCAGCACCGGCTGCATCACCGCGGCGGCGACGATCTGGCGCACGCCCTCGGTGCCGATATGCACCACGGCCCGCTCCAGGCTTTCCAGCGGGCCGCCCTGCGGGCGATACAGCGCGCTGTTGGCGATGCGCAGCAGGTTGGCGGCCAGCGCCGGGTCCTGCGCGATGATCGCGGCGATGCCGCGGCCGGAAGCATCCGGGTCGTTGACCGCGCGCATCAGCTGCGGCAACAACTGCGGGCGGCGCGGCAACAGTTGCGGGCGCAGGTCCACGTGGTCGAGCGCAGCGCCCACCGCCGCCAGTACCGCGGCCTGGGCCGGGTCGGTCGGCAGGTGGCCGTCGGCCAGCGCTGGGGTGGACATCACCGCGGCATACATGCGGCGCAGCAGCGGCTGCATCGGTGGCGGCCCGGACGGCAGAGGCTGTGCTGCAGCGGCGGCATGCGCCTGGGCCTGCGGCGGCGCCGGCACCTGCTCAGCCGCCGGCTGCGGCACGTGCGGCGCCGCTGCGGCATGCGTGACGGTGGCAGACGCGGCAGAGGCAGCCGTAGTGCGCGCGCGCTGGCGCAGCAGCAGCCAGGCGACGACGCCGGCGAGTCCCAGGCCGGCAAGCAGTCCGGCAGCAAGCAGCAACACAATCACAAAGGTCCAGGAGTCGTCCGATCGGTGCAGCGACTATCCGCGAAGCCGGTGTTGACGGCAATGCAGGCGTGCGTCGGCGGGCGATGCCAATGGCGCCCGCCACGCGCGCGCGCCAGGGCCGGATACCGGCAATGACCTGCTGCACTGCAGCGATGAGTGGGGTGTCTTCAAGTTGACTGCTGCGCTGCACGTGGCGCTAACGCCGCAGGCCGCACTATGCGTCACCAGCTGTGCAGCCCTAGAGCATCTAGGCAGCTTAAAGGGTGCAGGCATCCGCAGTTGGACCACTTTCGATACGAAGACACCGCGCACTGCGCGGTGTCTTCGTTTGTGGATGGCGATGGGCACGCGCGCGGCATTGCTTGCGGCGGCATCGCGGCACAGGCGCGCTACAGCGTGCCCTGTTTCCACAGCCGCACGATCGCGGCCGGTGCATGTTCTTCGGGGATGCGCAGCGGTTCGCTGGCACCGTCCCAGGCAATGCTGAAATAACGGCGGTCGCCGCCACCGGCCTGCGGGCGCGGTAGCGCATGCACCAGGCACTGGTCCAGCAAGGTGCGCAGCTGCAGGCGCTGCGCATCGTCCAGGTCATCCATCACCAGCTGGCGTTCGCGCCGCATGGCGGGGAAGGCGGCCACCCCGCCCTCGCGTGCCAGCCGCAAGGTCACGCCTGCATCCACCGGTGGACGCTGTGGACTCATGCCAGCACGCCCACGTCGCGCCAGGCCTGTTGCACCGCGGTTGCCTCGGCACTGCCGGCGCCGTAGTCCGTACCGGCAATGCTGACGGTGAGCGCGGCAAAGGTGGCGAAATCCGCACCGGCGGCAAGGTTGCCGCCGCTGAGCGCGCGGTACCAGATGCGCCCGGCCTTCTCCCAGGCGTAGCCACCGATGGCCACGGCCGCGCGATAGAACGCGTGATTGGGAATGCCGGAGTTGTAGTGCACGCCGCCATCGTCCTCTTGTGTGTCGACGTAGCCGGCCATGCTGGCCGGTTGCGGATCCTTGCCCAGGGCCGGGTCATCGTACGCCGTGCCGGGCGCGCGCATCGAGCGCAGGCCCACGCCGTTGATGCCGGGCATCAACAAGCCGGCGCCGATGATCCAGTCTGCCTCGCTTGCCTGCTGCTGCAACGTGTACTGCTTGATCAATACGCCGAACACATCCGACAGCGACTCGTTCAGGGCACCGGACTGGCCCTGGTAGATCAGGTTGGCGGTGCGCTCGGTCACGCCGTGGGTCAGCTCGTGGCCCACCACGTCGATGGCGATGGTGAAGCGGTTGAAGACCTCGCCATCGCCATCGCCGAACACCATCTGCTCGCCGTTCCAGAAGGCGTTGTCGTAACCACGCTCGTAATGCACGGTGCCGATCAACGGCATGCCGTCGCCGTCGATGGAATTGCGCCCGTACACCGTCTGGAAGAAGTCGTGCGTGGCGCCGAGATAATCGTAGGCCTCGGTCACCGCCACATCCTCGGTGGCGGCAGCGCCTTCGGCACGGACCAGGGTGCCGGGCAGCGCGGTGCCTTGTTGGGCGTCGTAGATCTGCCGCTGCACCGCTTGCGCGGTGGGCGTGCTGGCAGCATCGGCGGCCAGCGCCTGGGCGCGTGCAAGCAGGCCGAGCGCGCGCTGCTGGCGCAGCTGCGCGGTGATCTGCCGCGACAACAGCGCGCACTGGCGCGCACGCTCGGGCGCGGCCTGGGCCACATGGTCCAGCATGTACGGCGGCAGGATGCCGGCACGGCGTGGCGTGACGAATGCAGACATAAGCGACCTCCACAATGGGCTGCGCCCGCGACTATGCCGAGGCCGGCTTTAGGAATTCGTTAGGCGGGTGCACGGTGCACCGCGCGCAGGCATCGCGATAGGCCTGGCGTTCATTCCAGCTGCGACAAGGCCTGCTGGATCGGCGTCTGCCCGTCGATGAAGCCCACCGTCTTGCCGATGGTGGCCGGCATGGCCAACGCTGCGGCGATGACCTGCGCCACGTTGGCGCGCGACACGCCGCCATCGGCATCGCTGCCCGGATCGCGGGTGATGCGGCCGCTTGGCGGCTCCTGCGTGAGCCGCCCCGGCCCCAGCACGGTCCAGTCCAGCGGGGTGGTGCGCAGCTGCGCATCGGCGGCGGCCTTGGCCTGCGCGTAGGCGAAGAAGCCATCGTCCGGGCCGATGCCGTGTTCCAGCCCGGCACCGAGATAGGACACCATCACGTAGCGGCGCACGCGTGCCTGTGCGGCGGCATGCATCGACCGGATCGCCGCATCGCGGTCCACCGCATAGGTGCGCGCCGCATCGCCGCCACCGGCGCCGGCCGACCACACCACCGCATCGTGGCCGGCCAGTTGCGCGGCGATCGCATCGGTGTCGGCATGTTCGATATCGAACACCTGCGGGGTGGCGCCGTCGGCAATCACATCGTCTGCGTGTGCAGGATTGCGAAACAGTGCGGTGACCGAGTGCCCACCGCGCACCAGCAACGGCGTCAGCAGACGCGCGACCTTGCCATGGCCACCGATCACGACGATACGCGACATTCCAACCTCCAAGACGGTGCGCCATGACGGCGCGGGCTGCACGCATCCTCGCCAACCTGGCGCTAAGGCAGCGTGGATGGGCGTGGAGAGGCGCTCCGTATGCGCATGCACTTGCAGGTGCGTGGATTCGATCCAGCGGGTGCTTGCGTAGTGCGGCGCCATGGCGATTGCCCTGCGCATCACGCGAGCAGGCGCGTGCGATGCACCGCATCGACTTGCGGCATCGCGCAGCCTTGCCGGCATCCTCGCCACCGGCATGCAAGACGCAGATGCACCACCTGCCTGCCGCACATCTGGGACACTAACGCGCCACACCGTCCGGAATGCCTATGTCCAACTCAATCGATACCGACCTACGTCCACGCGTTGGCTGCGGCGCGTTCATCCGCCGCGCCGATGGCCGCCTGCTGCTGGTGCAGCGCGGGCGTGCGCCCGAGCAAGGCCATTGGGGCCTGCCCGGCGGCAAGGTGGACTGGATGGAAACGGTGGAACACGCGGTGGTGCGCGAAGTGCTGGAAGAAACCGGCCTGCACGTGCAACTGCAAGGCGTGCTGTGCATCGTCAGCTACTTCGAGCCGGACCTGACGCCGCCGCAGCATTGGGTTGCGCCGGTGTATCTGGCCGCGATCCAGGGCAGCGAGCACGCCGAGCGCCGCGAGCCCGAGGCGATCGCCGACATCGGCTGGTTCGCACTGGACGCACTGCCGTCGCCACTGACCACCTCCACGCTGCAGGCATTGCATCATCTGCCACCAACCGCGGCGTCGACACCTGCCGCCTGAGCGCATGACTTCAGTGCATGCGTCGATGCACCGGCGCACGCCGTGGCGATGCCGGTGACCGCGATATCGATGTCCGCCGGATGCACAGCAATGCATGACGTGCTTACGACGTTGAACGCTCGCGCACGCTTGATGCGATGCTCCGATTGCACGCTGTGGTGTGCGTAGTTGCAGCATTTGCGTTACATCGCGTCGTTACATGCAGCGCCATTATCTGCACGCGATGCAAGCCGGCCGCTGACGGTATCCTTGGCGGTTCGACTTGCCTGGGAGGGCACTGCATGACACGTCATTGGTTGAACAAGACGCTGGCACTCACGTTGATCTGTACCGCGTGCAGCGTGCACGCAACCGCCGCCGAGCCGGCACCACCGGCGACCGCATCGGCCCCCGATGGCATCCGGCATGTGCCCGCGTTCGACCTGCCGGTGTCGGAGTATCTGAGCCCGGCCGCGCGTGCGCATATGGCCGCCGGGGTGGCCCGCGCCGACCCGTTGGACAAGGCCGACAACGCCACCTTGCTCAAGCAATTGCCGAGCATCCGCGCCGACACCGAGCGTTGGGCCAAAGGCGTGATTGCGCAGCTGCGCACGCGCTACGCGGTGGAGATCACGCCCGAAACCTGGAACGGCGTGCCGGTGCTGCGGGTGGAGCCGCGCACGCGCACACCCGAGCAGGCCAAGCGCATGTTGATCGAACTGCATGGCGGCAGCTTCGTGATGGGCAGCGCGGCATCGTTCGGCTTGATGGAAGCCATTCCGCTGGCGGCGATGACCGGCATGACCGTGGTTGCGGTGGATTACCGCATGGGGCCCGAGCACCATTTCCCGGCCGCCAGCGAGGATGTGGCGGCGGTGTATCGTGCCGCGCTCAAGAGCTATGCGCCAGAGCGCATCGGCCTGTTCGGTTGTTCGGCCGGCGGCGTGCTCACCGGTGAATCGCTGGCGTGGTTCGCCAAGGAAAAGTTGCCGATGCCGGCGGCGGCCGGGCTGTTCTGCGCCGCAGGCGATGCGCGCTACCGCGGCGATTCGCGCATTGTGGTGGCGGCAGTCAACGATGCCTTGCTGCCGGACAAGGCCGGTGCGTTGCCGATCTGGGAAGACCTGTACTACGGCGACAACGTGGACTTCCACGACCCGCTGGTGTCGCCGGTGTTTTCCGATGCGGTACTGCAGCAGTTCCCACCGACGCTGTTTCTGACCGCCACGCGTGCTGCCGAGCTGAGCAATGCCGCCTACACGCATGCGCGCCTGGTGGATCTGGGCCGCGAATCGGACCTGCATGTGTGGGATGGCCTGGGGCACGCCTTCCACCTCACCAATGCACTGCCGGAAAGCCAGCAGGCGCTGCGGGTGGCGGCGCGTTTCTTCAGCAAGCACCTGGGCCTGCCGCCTCCGCCGCTGGCCGCACCACGCTAACGCCACGCTGACACCGGCTAGGCGCGGCGCTTACATCCTCTCACCTAGGTTGAGGCCGACTGGCGTTGCACATGCAGCGCCGTTCTATCAGGAGAATCGAATGAGTCTGCAAATTCCTCAGGGTGCGTTGGTGGTGGTGGCCGATGGCGGCGAAGCGCGCTGGTTCACCAACACCGGGAACGAAGCCAAGGTGGTGCTGCGCCAGCACGCGCGCACCGATGTGCAGAACGTCGACGACGATGGCCCGGCCGGCAAGGCGCCGCAGGATCTCAGCGAGGCGGACATGGACGAAATGACCTTCGCCAAGCAGCTGTCGCATGCGCTGAACGATGGCGCGCTGAAGCACGAGTACACGCATCTGGTGCTGGTCGCCGACCCGACCACGCTGGGCCGCGTGCGCCCGCTGCTGCACAAGGAAACCCAGCAGCGCCTGGTCGGCGACCTGGCCAAGGACCTGACCAACCTGCCGCTGGAAGAGATCCAGCGCGCGTTGTCGTAAGCACACCGGAGCGGCTAGACGATGGGGTTTGTTCGCGACTACGCCACCCAGGCGCCCGAACGCAGCGAGGTGGATGCACAGGCCGGTCTGCAGGTACTGGAGTTCGGCACCGACTGGTGCGGCCACTGTATTGCCGCGCAACCGCTGCTGCAGAAACTGCTGGGTGGCGTGGCGGCGCTCGACTACCGCAAGATCGAAGATGGAAAAGGGCGGCCCCTGGGCCGCTCGTTCCGCGTCAGGTTATGGCCGACCATCATCCTGCTGCGCGACGGTGTGGAAGTGGCGCGCGCGGTGCGCCCGCAGACGCGCGAGGATCTGCAGCCGCTGCTGTCGCAGCTGGGTGAGGCGCTGGTGTAAGCATGCACCGCGCCTGATCGATGGCGCGCACTATGGCAGGACATGCACAGTGCACCGAGGGCGCAAAGTACGCGCCCAACACGCCAACTGCCTTGAAACAAGCAGTTTTCCGCGCTGCTGCCGTAGCGCGGCTGCAGCGATCTGCGCGCTGTAGTACCATAACGGGCTGATCAAGCCCTTGGGCATTGCCCATCCCTTGGTCGTCTGTCCCGCAGCGTCGCTGAGTCCACGCGGCCGTCCGGGAATGCCTCCGGCGTCATCTTGTGCATGTGCCATTGCCATGCCTGCGTGATGCGCCGTGTCCTGTGCGTTGCCAGGGCGAGCGGGCAGCGATGGCCGCACATGGAGACACAACACATGCACGACACGCGCGCGATTGCCTCGCACTTCGGTTGGTTCAAGCGCCGCCGCCAACTGCAACTGGACGAAGTCACCGTGGTGGACCGCGGCATGCTGCGCAAGGCAGTAGGCGCCGCCGCGCTGGGCAATGCGATGGAGTGGTTCGACTTCGGCGTGTACGGCTACCTGGCGGTGACGTTGGGGCAGGTGTTCTTCCCGGCCAGCAATCCCACCGCGCAGTTGATTGCCACCTTTGCCACTTTCACCGTCGCCTTCCTGGTGCGGCCGATCGGCGGGCTGGTGTTCGGCCCGCTCGGCGACCGCTACGGGCGGCAGAAGGTGCTGGCCGCGACCATGATCCTGATGGCCCTGGGCACCTTCAGCATCGGCTTGATTCCGTCCTACGCCAAGATCGGCCTGTGGGCGCCGGCGCTGCTGTTGCTGGCGCGGCTGTTGCAGGGGTTTTCCACCGGTGGCGAATACGGCGGCGCGGCGACCTTCATCGCCGAATACGCTACCGACCGCAATCGCGGATTGATGGGCAGCTGGCTGGAATTCGGCACCCTGGGCGGCTACATCGCCGGCGCCGCCACGGTGACGGTGTTGCACATGACGGTGACCCAGGCGCAGATGCTCGACTGGGGCTGGCGCGTGCCGTTCCTGATTGCCGGCCCGCTGGGCCTGCTGGGCCTGTACATGCGCATGAAGCTGGAAGAAACCCCGGCATTTCGCGCCTATACCGAGCAATCCGAACAGCGCGAGCGCGAAACCGCCGCGCAGGGCCTGCTGACGATGCTGCGCCTGCACTGGCCGCAGTTGCTCAAGTGCGTGGGGCTGGTGCTGGTGTTCAACGTCACCGACTACATGCTGCTGACCTACATGCCCAGCTATCTCAGCGTGACCATGGGCTATGCCGAGAGCAAGGGCCTGTTGCTGATCATTCTGGTGATGCTGGTGATGATGCCGCTCAATATCGTCGGCGGCCTGTTCAGCGACAGGCTGGGCCGCCGGCCGATGATCATCGGCGCCTGCATTGCGTTGTTCGCGCTGGCCATCCCCTGCCTGCTGCTGATCGGCAGCGGCCACGACGGCTTGATCTTCGCCGGCCTGATGCTGCTCGGCCTGGCGCTGGTGTGCTTCACCAGTTCGATGCCGTCCACGCTGCCGGCGCTGTTCTACACCCCGGTGCGCTACAGCGCGTTGTCGATCGCCTTCAACGTGTCGGTGTCGTTGTTCGGCGGCACCACGCCGCTGGTGACCGCCTGGCTGGTGGAGCGCAGCGGCGACCCGCTGGTGCCGGCGTACTACCTGATGGGCGCGGCGGCGATCGGCCTGGTGACCATGCTGTTCGTGCGCGAAACCGCCGGCCTGCCGCTGCGCGGCTCGCCGCCGGCGGTGGCCACCGATGCCGAGGCGCGCGCATTGCTGCGCAGCGACAGCCCGGTGACGGTGGATGCGCAGCTGCCTGGCAGCACGGCGCCTGCCATGGGCCAGCCGCATACGGCGTAAGCGGACCCGGCGCGATCGGCCTTGTGTGCCAACGCGGGCACACAAGGCCGGTTGGATTCACACAGGGGCGGGCGAGCGTGCACGCCGCTATGCCAATGGATCCCTGCAGTCGCCGCCCCTAGCGTGGTAGGCGACCGCCGCTGTCGGGCAGCTCAGGGCTGCGCATATCGGCCGACGGCATGCCTTCGCCGGTTTCCACATAGCGCTTGAGACTGCTGCCCAGAAAGAAGCGCCAGCCGCGTGCGCAGGCCTCTTTGCAGGGCGAGTCGCGATAGCCGGAGTGTTCGAACTCCACCTGCGTGCCCTGGCTGGTGGAATGCAGGTCAAAGCGCATCACCGTGCCCTTCCAGGCGTCGGTGTCGAGCATGTTGGAGGCGTGGCAGCGCCAGCGCACCAGGCGGTAGTCGGCGCCGTCGTCGATGCTCAGCTCCACCCGCCAGCCCTGCCGGCTCCAGTCCAGCCGCACCCGGTTCTCGACCAGGCTCACCTCGCGTGTCCACCAGCGCGCCAGCTGCATGGGCTCGGACAAAGCGGCGCAGACCACTTCCGGCGCGGCCGCAATGACGATGCTGTGGCGGATCTCACGATTCATGTGATCGGCATTGGCTGCTTGAACCCCGATGATCGCGCATTTTGCCAGCCATTTGCAGGATGGTGTTTTTCGCTTGC
This sequence comes from Xanthomonas sp. F14, assembly GCF_014199865.1. Classification (NCBI taxonomy): domain Bacteria; kingdom Pseudomonadati; phylum Pseudomonadota; class Gammaproteobacteria; order Lysobacterales; family Lysobacteraceae; genus Xanthomonas; species Xanthomonas sp. F14. The sequence goes on from NZ_JACHOM010000004.1 coordinate 198,944, forward strand.
CGAGTTCGCTCGTCCGGCGCTCACATGGCGCTGGGTACCATCGCCGCAAGCCCCCAACGACGAAGAGCAGGCATGACGACGCTTCCGATCCCGGTGATGGACGTTGCCGCGCAACGCGATCTGGCCACCGCGCACGCGCTGTTGGAAAACCCCGGCGTGGCCGCCCGACTGGCCAATGCAATGGGCGCGCCGATCGAGAGCCTGATCACCCGACGGCTGCCGAAGCTGGTCACCCGCAGCATCGACGGCGTGACCCGCCGCGCGCTGCAGGTGGCGATGAAATCGGCATTACTGAGCCTGCGCGGCAAGACCGATCTGCAGCAGCCTGCGTCCACCGCACGCCACACCATGGCGGTGGCTGTCGCCGGTGGTGCCGGCGGATTCTTCGGCCTGCCCGGGCTGTTGGTGGAGCTGCCGGTGACCACTACGGTGATGTTGCGCTCCATCGCCGATATCGCCCGTTCCGAAGGCGAATCGCTGCAGGATCCGGACACCGCGCTGGCCTGCCTGGAAGTGTTGGCGCATGGCGGGCGCAGTGTCAGCGACGACGGCGCCGAATCGGGCTACTTCGCGGTGCGCGCGGCAATGGCGCAACAACTCAGCGCTGCGGCGCATTACGTCACCGCGCACGGGTTTGCCAGCAAGGGCGCGCCGGTGCTGGTGTCGCTGGTGTCGCGCGTTGCGGCCAAGTTCTCGGTCAATGTCGGCGAAAAACTCGCCGTGCAGGCGGTGCCGCTGGTCGGTGCGGTGAGCGGCGCAACCCTCAATACCGTGTTCATGCGCCACTTCCAGGCGATGGCGCGCGGGCACTTCATCGTGCGCCGGCTGGAGCGGCGCTATGGCGAGGAAGCGGTGCGACGTGCGTATGACGCATTGCCGGCGGCGCGTTGAACCTAACGCCCCGCGGTGCCGCGCATCTGCCGCAGGCAAGCTGCAAGCTCCATCCAGGCAACCTGCAAGCATCCACGGAATTTGCGGGCCTGCGTTGATGCACGCGCACTCGCATGCGGGCGCGGCGCCGCATCGATGCCCTCGTGCGCACTGCGCAACGCCGCCGCCGCGCGCGACAATCGGCTTCGCTCTTCCTGGATATCTTCCATGACCAAACCCTTTTCGCCAGCCTCCGCGCGCAACCGCGACCCGATCCTGGAGGTGTTGCAACGGCACTTTGCCGACCGCCGCAATGTGCTGGAAATCGGTGCCGGGACCGGGCAGCACGCGGTGCATTTTGCGGCGGCGATGCCGTGGTTGCGCTGGCAGGCCAGCGATCATGCCGACCATCTGCCGGGCATGACGCAGTGGCTGGACGAGGCGGCACTGCCGAATACGCCGCCACCGATTGCATTGCAGGCGGCGCTGACGCCGACACCGGGCCTGGCGCCCACGCCGCCATTGCCGCCTGCGCAGGCGGGCGAGCCTGCCGGCTACGACGCGGTCTACAGCGCCAATACCTTGCACATCATGGGCTGGCCGCAGGTGCAGGCGTTGTTTGCGGGGTTGCCGGCGGTGATGGCGCCGGATGCGCTGCTGGTGGTGTATGGGCCGTTCAACCGCGATGGCCAATTCACCAGCCAGAGCAATCGCGCGTTCGATGCGATGCTGCGCGAACGCGATGCCGCATCGGGCATTCGCGATGCCGAAGCGGTGGATGCACTGGCGGCGTCGGTGGGCTTGCAGTTGATCGACGATGTGGCGTTGCCGGCGAACAACTGTTGCCGGGTGTGGGCGCGTCAGTCGCGTTGAGTGTGTCGCCGAGAGATTGCTGATATTGCAGCGCCGCTGTTTTCCAGTGAAGTGCAAAGGCCCTGGAAAGCGCGCCGCACGCGGGCCTGCGCTGATGAAGTGGCCGTGCACTGCCGCAGTCAGCGCCGGCGTCGTTCCAGCCACCACAGTGCTGCGGCCAGCGTGAGCCAGGCCAGCAGCCAGGGCCAGCGGGCGCCGGGCTGTGCTGTTGGCGCGCCGACGCTTGCGGGCGTGTCGATGGCGGCCATCGCAACGGTGGCGTCGCGGATCTGCTGGGTGTGCAGCGCGGGGGCATCGCCGGGCGCGCGGACATAGAGCCAGCGCTGTTCGGTGCCGGTCTGCAGACGATGCCAGCCTGCGGCGGCCGGCCAGTAGGCGGCGCAGGCCCGCGCGCCGCTGATGGGATCGATCAGCAGCGCTTGAGATGTGCCCGTAGGGTCGATGACTGCTGCGTCCGCGGCGACGCCACACAGCGTCATGCGGTGGTGCGACCAGCCAGTCTGCACCGCAGCCGGCGCGCTGCCGCCTGCGCGGGCGACAGCGCTCACCAGCTGCGCCCACAGCGCGGCATGCAGGTCGCTGCGGCCGGCCAGGACCAGGGCGAAGCTGTCTTCGATCAGGCCGATGCCGATGCGGCCGCGGCCTTGCGGCCGCCACCAGCCCAACGCGCTGCCGTCGTCTGCGCGTGCGGCGATCACGGCGTCGGCCTGTTGCGGCTGCAGGGTGCGGCGTTGCAGGGGCGGCAGTGGCGTGGCGTCGGCCGGCGTTGCGGCTGGGTCGCTGGCGCCGGGCGATGCCACCAGCGAGCGCGGCGCGGGGACCGCTGCGCCGGTGCTGCCGCCTGTCACGGCCAGGCCCAACTCGCCGAGCGCGGCGCGGGCGGCAGCATCCAGGGGGCCGTCGGTGCGCACCAGCACGCCCAGGCCGCGGCCGATCGCGGCGCGCATGCCCTGGCGCTGCGCGTTGCCCAGGGCGACCAGGCGGCGCTGGTCGATGACAAGCAGGTCCAGCGCATCCAGGCTGGCGGCATCCAGTGCAGCGCCCTCGCCCAGTTGCACGCCCGGGCCGACGGCGATCTGGCTGCGCACCTGCATGCCGGCATCGCTGGCCCAGCGGCGCAGGTATTTCAGTTCCGGCTGCGGCGCGCCGGCCAGCAACAGCACGCGTGCGGACGGCACTGCGGCGATCAGCACCGGCACCGGCACGCGGCTGCGTTCGGCGCCTGCGCCATCGCGCAGGCGCAGCGCGAACAGCACCTGCCCCGGTGCGCGCGCCTGGCCACGCAGCTGCACCTGGCCGGCCGCATCGGCGGCGGCGGTGTCGGCCACCTGCCCGGCCGGGTCCAGCAGCTCCACCCGCGCGCCCTGCAGGCCCTGCACGCGCGCGCTGATGGCGATGCGTTCGCCCGGTGCGGCCGGCGGCGGCGTGGAGACGGCGACCAGACCGGTCGGCGCGGGAGCCAGCGCCAGCCGCACAGGGACGCGCAGGCCGTCGCGGTCGCGCGCCGGCAGGCCGCTGCCATGCACAAACAGCGCGGTGGTGCCGGGCGCGCGCCGCAACGCGGTGGCCAGGTCCGGCACGCGTGCCACGCCGGGCAAGGCGGGTGCCTCGGGCAGGGCGACCCACGGCGCAGCAGTCGGGCGAACCTGGTCTGCCGGGGTGCCTGCGGTGGCGACATGCAGTTCGCTCGCACTGCCGGCGCGCGGCGGCGGCAGCAGCACCGGGTAGAGCAGGCCGGCCAGGAGCGGTTGGGCGGCGAGCAACAGCCACAGCCGCGCGCGTGGTTGCCGGGCATGTGCGCGCAGCAGCCGGAACCAGCTCAGCATCACCAGCAGCAGCAAGGCACTGCCGACCAGCCAGGGCAGCGCGAGCGTCATGCCTGCGGCTCCGCTTGCGTGCATCCAGCCCGCCGTGGCCCCACGCGGCGGGTCGCCGCGCGCGCATGCAGCAGGCGCACGCTGCCGCGTGCGGTCAACCGGGGTGGTGGTGGCATCATGGTTGCGGCTCCTGGCGCAGGGCATCCAGATAGCGCTGGCCGCGCGCGTCGGCAGGGGCGCGGCGGTGCAGCGGGGCCGGCGGGGCGACGAGGGTGCGCCAGACCTGGGCGCGCAGCTGGGCGCGGCAGCTGGCGCAAGCGGGTTCGGCGCGCAGGGTTTCCACCGCCGCGGCCAGGCCCAGCGGATCCTGCAGGCGCTCCTGCTGGGTCTGCAGCCACTGCGCGTAGCGGGCCAGGGTGGCGTCGGGTACCGGGGCCTGCTCGCCGAGGGCGTCCCACAACTGCAGCGCCGACGGGTCCGGATCCGGGCGGCTGTCCAGGCCGGCGGCACGGTCGCCCAGGCCGGCGCGGTCGCCGCTCAGGCGGCGGCCGGGGTCGATCGGCGGCAACTGCGTGCCGACCCGCGCCAGGTAGATGCGTTCGGCCTGCTGCACCTGCTTGATGAAACCCAGCGCCTTGTTGGCAAACGGCAACGCACGCTCCGGGTGGCCCTGGCGCAGCTCGCCCTCGGACTGCCACATCTGGTCCAGCGCGGCGCGCAGCAGCGCGCGGGTCTGCGGGTCGAGCAGGGTGGCGGCTTCGGCATGGTCGTGGGTGTGCCCGAACTCGGACAGCACGTCCTGCGCCTGGCCGAAGCCGCCGCGCTCCGGCCCGCCGTTGCCATGCGCATGGTCGTGGTCGTCCAGCGCGGCAGCGCCGGACTCGGCGGCATGGCCGTGCGCATCGTGCCCGTGTTCGTCCCGGGCGGGCGCGGGCGCCGCAGGCGTTGCCGGCGCATCCGCGGTGGGCATGTCGGCGGTGGGCAGATCCTCGGCCGGGGCGTCGCTGGTCGGCGCTTCGTCGGCGGTCGGCGGGCCCTTGGGCGCGCCTTCGCTCTCTTCGCCCAGGAACTGGCCGTAGCGCAGCCGCAGCAGGCGCTGGTCCACGCCGATGGCGTCGGCGCGCTTGAGGTAGGTGGCCGGGTCCAGGCGCGGCTTTTCCTTCAGCAGCGCCTCGGCGTCGATGATGATCTGGCGCTGGCTGCGGAAGTAGGCCGGCAAGGTCTGCTTGACGCTGGCCTCCAGGCCGGCGGCCATGGTCTGCTCCGGCGGTGGCCAGCGCAGGATCACACTGGCGCTGCGCCCTTCCTGCGGGCCGGGCTGGCGGGTGTCGTGCACGATGAGCTGGGCGATCAGGTCGTCGCCGGCGGCCATGCCCAGCGCCTGCGGCTGCAGCGTGGTGGAAAAGCCGCGCAGCCGGGCCGGGCCGCTGCCGCCGAGCGTGCGGCGCTGGGTCTTGAAGGTGATGTTCTCGCCGCTGCCCTGGGCCAGGGTCAGGCGCAGCTCGGCGCTGGCGGCGACCGCGTAGTCGTCGCTGGCTTCGAAGCGCAGCGTCCAGCCTCGATTGCCGGTCTGGGACGGCGTCCACAGCACCAGGCTCTGTTCGGGCGCCAGCACGCGCACCTGCGGCGGGCGGTCGGGCAGCACGTCGAGGCGATGCAGCTGGCGGTCGGCCGGCGCGCCGTCGATGAGGATGCGGTACAGGCTGGCGCGCTCGGCGACCCACTGACCCTGCCATTGATCGGTGCTGCCTTGCCGGGCCAGCGCGATGTTGCGGCCGTCACTGAGCCGCAGCCCCACGCTGCGCGGGGCCGGGTTGACCTGCAGCTGCCAGTGCAGCCGGGTGCCGGTGGGCACACGCGCATCCAGGCCGGGCAGGCGTGCGGGCGGCAGGCCGGTGTAGGCGGGCGGAGTGCTGTGCAGCCGCGCCTGACCCAGGGTGGGGGCGTCGGTGCCGGCGCGTGCGGCGGCGATCCGGTCGTTGCCTGCGGTGGGCCGGTGAGCGGGGTGCGGCCACAGCAGCACCGCGGCGCAGGCGAGCAGGCCGGGCAGGCCCCATGCCCAGGCGCACCGCCAGGGCCAGGCCGGGCGCAGATCACGCGGGGTGCTGCGCAGGCGTTGTTCCAGGCGCTGGCGTTGCAGGGCCTGCAACGGGCCGAGCTGCCCGGCCGGGGCGAACAGCAGGTCGCTGCTGTCTTCCAGATCCGCGTCGCGATCCAGCCGGCGGATCAGCCAGGTCTGGTCGAGCCGGCGTGCCGCCAGCAGCGCCACGCCGATCAGCGCCAGCAGGCCCAGGAGCAGCAACGGCAGGATCGCCGGCTGCGGACCGGTGCGCCACACCAGCAGCGCCGGCAGCACGGCCAGCGGCAGCCCGCACAGCAGCACGCCTGCGGCCTGCCGCCGCCGCGCGGCCTGCCAGGCGTGGTGCAGGGCCGGCGTGCTCATGCCGCGCGGCTCCGGCGGGGCGCGGTGGCCAGCCAGCGTTCGATCGCAAACAGCAGCAGCACCAGTCCGATCAGCCACGGCGCCAGCGGCCAGGGGGCACTGGCCAGGCGGATGGCGGGGCCGCGCTGCGGCTGCTGGGTCTGCGCCAGCGCGCGCTGTGGTGCAGGTGTCGACTGCAGGGCGTCGTGCAGGCGGGTGGGGAAGTCGGCATCCAGCAGCCCCGGCAGCCGCTGCGGCTGCAATGGCGCGGCCCAGCGCAGCAGGCGGCCGCGGCCAACCGTTGCGGCATCGATCAGCGCGGCGCCGTGTGCGTCCTGCAGCAGCGCTTGCAGCGGGCCCGCCAGTGCGGGCGGGGCCGGCGTCTGCGCATCGAGCAGCAACTGCCCGCCGGCCGCGACCCAGGCGATGACCGGCGCCGGTGGTGGGCGCTGCGACAGCCAGGCCACCACCGTGCCGGCTGGCCAGCGTGCCGGCTCGGCCGCGCCGGGGGTGCTTACCGGCAATGCGCCGGGCAGTGCCCAGGCGGCATGTACGGCGCGCAGATAGCGCAGGGCCGGCTCGGTGGGGGCATCGGCGATTGCCTGCAGCCGCAACGGTGGGACGGGCGCCACGGCGGCCGCCGGCGACTGGCCGGGCAGCACCTGCCAGCGCACCTCGCGCGACAGCTGCAGGCGTTGCGCATCCAGCGGCCCCCACTGGCTGGGCACGATCACGCGCAGCGCGGTCTCCGGCGGCAGGCTGGCATCGAGTTCGCGCAGCAGGCTGCCGACCGGCGGCGCTGTGCCGGCGGGCGTGGCGGGTGGGTGTGTCGCATCGGCAGCGATCGGCGGGAAGCCTGGGGCCAGCCACACCCACTGCGCGTTGGCCGCGTGGCCGAGCGCCCGGGCCGCGGCCAGATCCACGCCGGGGCTGACCGCGATGCGCGGGCGCGCCTGCTGGTGGTCGCGCAAGGCCGGCTCGGCCAGCAGCAGTGCCACTGCGGCGAGCAGCAGCAGGCGCACCAGCAGCAGCGGCCATTCGTCGAAACGCAGCCGGTGCCGGGGCCGCGGCTGCGCGCGCAGCCAGCGCAATGCGGCAAAGTCGGTGGGCCGGTGTTCGCTGCGTCGGGCCAGATGGATCAGCAACGGCAGCAGCAGTGCGGCCAATGCGGCCAGGCCGGCGGGGAACAGCAGGAGCAGGTTCACTGCTGCGCTCCCTCAGCTGCGGCGCTGGCGCCGGTGCGCTGGCTCATCGCCGCGCACCGTGTGCAAACAGCTCGCGCAATGCCGCATCCGGTGGCGCATCCAGGTAATGCACCGCGTGCGCGATGCCGGCCGCCTGCCAGCGCGCCTGCAGCGCGCGCTGGGCAGCGCCGAAGCGTTGCAGATACGCAGCGCGCATCGCGGCGCCGTCGCCGAGCAGTTCTTCGCCGGTTTCCGGGTCGCGGAAGCGGTGCCCGCCGCTGAAGGGAAAATCGCGTTCGTCGCAGGTCAGCACCTGCAGCTGCATCACCTCGCGGCGTGCGGCGGCGAGTTTTTCCAGCGCGCCGAGCAGGTCCTGGTCGAAGCCGTCGCCGATCGACAGCACCAGCGCATGGGCGGCGATGCGTTCCCACAGCGGACGCAGCGCGTCCATGCCCGGCCAGCGGCCACCGGCGCGCAGCCCGTGCAGGGCCAGCCAGAGCCGGTCGCGCTGGCGCGGCCCGCCACCGGCCGGCACGGCCACCAGGCCATCGCCATGCACCGCGAACAGGCCGACCTGGTCGCCTTGCCGCAGCGCGACCTCGGCAGCGCACGCGGCCAGGGTCGCCATCGCCTGCAGGCGGGTGACCTGCGGGCGCGCCTGGTCGGCCTGGCCGGCGGAGGCGGTGGCGTCGAGCAACACCCACAGCGTCAGCGGGCTTTCGCGCTCGGCCTCGCGCACGAAGAACCGGTCCGAGCGGGCGTAGAGCTTCCAGTCGATCTGGCGCAAGGCATCGCCGGGCTCGTAGGCGCGGTATTGCGAGAATTCCAGCCCGGCGCCGCGGCTGCGGCTGGCGTGCTGGCCGATCCCTTGCGCGCCCTGCGCCTGCCGCGCACGCAGCTGCAGGCCGCGCAGGCGGCTGCGCAGCTCGGCGGGAATCAGTGCCGGCACGTCCATGCTCACGCCGCAACGCGCCTCACGCCGGGAACGGCACGGCGCGCAGCAGCGCGGCGACCACATCGTCGGCGCTGCGTTGCTCAGCCTCGGCGGCGAACGACAGCAACAGGCGGTGGCGCATCACCGGCGCGGCCAGCGCGACGACATCCTCGCGGGTGGCGGCAAGGCGGCCATGCAACAGCGCACGCGCCTTGGCCGCCAGCACCAGCGATTGCCCGGCGCGCGGGCCGGCGCCCCATTTGATCCACTGGCGCACGTCCTCGCTGGCCTGCGGGCCTGGGCGGCTGGCGCGTACCAGGCGATTGATCCAGGTCAGCAGATCCGCGCCCACATGCACGTGCCGCACCTGCTGCTGCAGCGCCAGCACGCTGTCGGCATCCATCACCCTGGGCACCTGCGCGCTGCTGGTGCCGGTGGTCTGGCTGAGGATGTCGCGCTCTTCCTGCTCGCTGGGATAGTCCACCCGCACATGCAGCAGGAAGCGGTCCAGCTGCGCTTCCGGCAACGGATAGGTACCGGCCTGTTCGATCGGGTTCTGCGTGGCCAGCACGAAAAACGGTGCCGGCAACGCATAGGTGGTGCCGGCGTAGCTCACCGTGCGCTCGCTCATCGCCTCCAGCAGCGCGGCCTGGGTCTTGGGCGGGGTGCGATTGAGCTCGTCGGCCAGCAGCAGGTTGGTGAAGATCGGCCCCTGCTGGAACCGGAACTGGCGATGTCCGGTGCCGTGATCCTCTTCCAGCAGCTCGGTGCCGAGAATGTCGCTGGGCATCAGGTCCGGGGTGAACTGCACGCGGCGGAACTGCAGCTCCAGCGCCTGCCCCAGCGAGCGCACCAGCAGCGTCTTGCCCAGGCCGGGCGCGCCTTCCAGCAGGCAGTGGCCGCCGGCGAGCAGGCCGATCAGCAGTTGCTCCACCACCGCGTCCTGGCCCACCACCGCCTGCGCCAGGGCCGCACGCAACGCGCCGAGTTGGGAGAGCTGCCGGGTGAGGGTGTCGTCGTTGGGGGAAGTCATGGGAACCGTCTCGTTGTGGGACTGCTGGCGTAGGAGCGTGCGATGCGGCGTTAGCGCTAAGGCATCGCGCGCAAGCGCGCTCCTACAAAGGCGTGCGGGACTCGCGGGTGCGATGGCGGTGGTTGGCGGTGGATGCCGTGCCCGTGCCTGCAAAACATCTCACGCGATGTGTGCAGGAGCGCGCTGGCGCGCGATGCTGCGTTACCGGTACGGCATCGCGCGCCAGCGCGCCCCACAGGGTGGTTTCAGTTGGTCAATGCATACATCACGATGTTCACTGCGAACTTGGTGTTGTCTTCGGCCAGGAAGCGTTTGTTGCGCCAGTCGTAGTCCCATTCGCAGCCGTAATCCTTGTTGCTGTACAACACGCCGAGCCGGCCGTCGATGCTGATGCCCCTGAGATAATCGTGCACCAGGTCGTCGCCCCAGCCATTGAGCTCGAAACTGGTGGCCGGCGGGCCGTCGGGGAAATTGAAGAATGCGCTGTAAAGGCGGTGGTTCTTGGGCAATTTCTGCAGCGCGGTCTTGCCGAAGATGGAGGTCATCTGCGCTTCGAACGAGGTGGCGAACAGCCCGTCGATATCGTGGTTGCAATCGTCCACGAACACGAAGCCGCCATTGCGCACATAGCGCTCGAAGTTGCGCCGCTCGGCGGGATTGAACTCCACCAGCTTGTGACCGGACAGATAGCAGAACGGCGCCTGCAGCATGCGCAGATCGGCCAGGTCCAGCACATGTTCCTGCGGGTCCACGCGCAGCTGGGTGTAGTCGATCAGCGAGGTGATCAGGTTGGACGGCATGCGCGCATCCACATCCCAATCGCCCGAGTCATACCGCAGCCGGGTAAACCAGAAATCGTAATTGCCCGCCGCCCGCGCGCGCTGCGGCAACGCCAACGCAGCGACGCTACCGAGCAGCAACCCAAGGAAATGACGGCGCGATGTCGGGGCCATGAAGAAACAGGGAACCGGAAGCGCTGGTAAACAATCCGGTTGGGAAGAGCGGCTCTTGCTCTCCCATTCCCGATTCCCCAATCCCGATTCCCGGCTCCTCCTCACACCGCATCCGACAACGAGGTAAACGTAAAGTCGCGCAGCCGCATCGGCGGGATCATCATCACGTAGCTGGATTCATCGCCGGCCACGCGTACCGGCCTGCCCAGCTCGTCGATGTTGTTGAGCATGATGATCGGCGATTCGTTGAAGCGGAAATTCTTCACCGGGTACTTGATCTGCCCGTTCTCGATGTAGAAGGTGCCGTCGCGGGTCAGCCCGGTCAGCAGCACGGTCTGCGGGTCGACCATGCGGATGTACCAGGTGCGCGTGACCAGGATGCCCTTCTCGGTGCCGCGCACCAGCTCGGCAATGTTCTTGTCGCCACCGGCCATCAGCAGGTTGCCCGGCTCGCCGACCGCGCGCTTGCCGTTCTTCTGCGCCCAGAACCGCGAATACTGCAGGTTGGCGATCTTGCCGTTCTCCACGATCGGCATCTTCTCGCGCGGCAGGCCTTCCTCGTCCCACGGCAGCACGGCGGCACGTGCATCCCACGGGTCGGCGGTGATGTTCACGCGCGGATCGTAGACCTGCTCGCCCAGCTTGTTGCCGCCGCCCTTCTTGGACAGGAAGCTGCGGCCCTCGTCGGCCATGCGCGCATCGAAGTAGCGCATCATGAAAGAAATCAGGCCTGCCGCCGCTGCCGGCTCCAGGATCACCGTGTACTTGCCCGGTTCCAGCGCCTTGGCTTCGGACGAGTCGCTGGCCTTGCGCATGGCGATGCGGATGTCCTGCTCGGCCTTGAAGTCGGCGGCATCCTTGAGGTTGCGGCCCACCCAACCCGAGCCGCGACCGTCTTCGGTACGCACGGTGCAGGTGTAGTCGAAACGCGCGCCACGCTGGTAGCCGAAGTTGCCCTTGCTGTTGGCGAACGCGGTAAAGCTCTGGCCATCTTCCAGGAAGCCGGCCGCGATCAATCCCTTGCCCTTGCACGGGGCGATCGAATCGGCGGCCACCTGCGCGCGGAATGCCGGGTCGATGGCGGCAGTGGATTCGCTGAAGGTGGGGCTGGGCCTGTAGGTCTGCTTGTCCACCGCCGGCATGAACTCCGGATTTTCAGGCGCCAGCCGCGCCAGGTCTTCGGCACGCCGCACCACGCGCTCCAGCGCGGCGTCGTCGAACTCGTTGATGGTGGCGATGCCCACGCGCTTGCCGAACGCCACCTGCACCTGCAGGTCGGTGTTGTCGACGATGCCGCTGGTGGACACGTTGTTGAGTGCGAAACGGATATTGCCGTCGATCGAGCCGCTGAGCGTGGCGGTGCACTCGTCGGCCCTGGACAGCTTGATGACCTTGTCCAGGATGGCCTTGGCCTGCGCTTCGGTAAGGATGCTCATGTGGGTTTCTCCTGTCAGCCGAGCGAGCGGGCGGTGTTGATGACGTTGATGCCGTCGAAACGGGCGGTGGACGAGCCATGCGAGACCGCCGAGGACTGGCTCGGCTGGCCCTTGCCGTCGAAGAACGAGCCGCCCAGGCGGTAGTCGCGTTGATCGGCCACCGCGCTGCAGGCGTTCCAGAATTCCGGCGTGCGGATCTGGTAGGCCACGTCCTCGAGCATGCGGGTGATCGCGCCGTTCTTGATCTCGTAGAACAGCTGGCCGCCGAACTGCGCGTTGTAGCGCTGCTGGTCGATGGAGAACGAGCCGTCGCCGATGATGTAGATGCCGTTTTCCACGTTCTTGATCAGATCGCTCACGCTCAACGGTGTCTTGCCGGCGGCCAGCGACACATTGGCCATGCGCTGGAACTGCACGCTCGACCACGAGTCGGCGTAGCAGCACCCATCGGAGGCGGTCTTGCCGAGGATATGCGCCTGGTCGCGGATGGCCTGGTAGTCCACCAGCTTGCCATCGCGGATCAGGTCCCACTGCTTGGTCTTGACGCCTTCATCGTCGTAGCCCACCGCGCCCAGGCTGCCGGGCTGGGTCTTGTCGGCCAGGATGTGCACCTTGTCGCTGCCGTACTGGAAACCGGCCTTGAGCTTGTCCAGCGTGGCGAAACTGGTGCCGGCGAAATTGGCCTCGTAGCCGAGCACGCGATCCAGCTCCAGCGGGTGGCCGACCGACTCGTGGATGGTGAGCCAGGTGTGCGAGGGGTCCAGCACCAGATCGTACTTGCCCGGCTTCACCGACGGCGCCTTGAGCTTTTCCTGCGCCTGTTTGGCCGCGGCAATCGCGTCCTCCTTCATGTCGTAGGACAGGCCGTAATTCACCACGCCATTGGGCGAGACGAACTTGCCCGAGGCGGCGCCATCCAGATATTCGTAGCCCAGGCCCATCGGCGCGGACAAGCCGTCGCGGGTGCGGAACTTGCCGCTGGCCTTGTCGATGGCGGTCACGCTCAGCGGCGCCCAGATGCGGTGCACGTCCTGGTCGATATACGAGCCGTCGGTGCTGGCAAAGTACTTCTGCTCGTTGACCACGAACAGCATCGAATTGACGAAGTTGGCGCCGGCAGCGGTGGCGGCAGCGTTGACGCCCAGCAGCAGGTCCACCTTGTCCTTGATCGGCACTTCCATCGCGTTTTTCTTGATCGGCGTCTTCCAGCTGACCTCGCCCACGCCCGGCGTGGGCGCCAGCTGCACCGGCGTGCCCTGCACCTTGGCATTGGCCTTGGCGATCGCGGCAGCCTGCGAGGCGGCCTTGGCCACGCCCTGTTCGGTGAGCTCGTTGGTGGCGGCAAATCCCCAGGCGCCCGCCACCAGGACGCGCACGCCCGCACCGATGGATTCGGTGTTGACCACGTTCTGCACCTTGTCCTCGCGGGTGATGACGAACTGGCGCAGATAACGGCCGATGCGCACATCGCAATAGCTCGCACCGGCCTGGCGCGCGGCGTTGAGGCCGGCATCGGCCAGGCGCTTCTTGCGGCCCACATCCAGCTGCGTCACCAACTGCTCGGCGGCGATCGCCTTGCCGAAGTAGGCGGGCACGATCAGGCCGCCCATGGTCAGCCCGGTCAGGGCCAGGAAATCACGTCGCTGCACGGCAACTCCCCAATGATCCCGCGCGGCGCGCAGGTAGTGTGGTGACGCACAGATCGCTATCTGCGCGGTATCGCCGATTCTTGCCGGGCGATGAACGCTGCGTCAAATGACTTTCGGCAGGGGTCGTTGCGCAAACGCTATACCTGCATGAAGCGAGTAGCGCAGCAGGCCTGCGCGTGTGGCGAGCGCTGCTGACCGGCTGCGATGGATGTGGCTGTGCGTTAAGAGCTCTGGATGTCGGGCATGCGTGGTTTGTCTGCGATCGTGCATGTGCGATCCGCAGGTCGCCGGCGGCGGTGTTTGCTTCATGGGGGTCTGGCTGAAAAGCGTTTGATCTGCGGCTTGGTTGCATGGTCCTTGCCCGCCCACCATCGCAGGACACGCCGCAAGTACGTCCGTGTAGGCGCTTACGCGGCATCCATGCCGCGTAAGGTCCCGCGAGGGTGGGCGGGCAAGGACCAGTCACGATGGTCGGGGTGCATGGTTTTAAACAAGGCAACCAATCAACTGTTTGGTGAGGGCACCACGCCCTCTACCGACCAGGTTCTCTCAACCCAAGGCGCGCGCGGTGTTGATCACGTTGATCCCATCGAAGCGCGCCGTGGACGACCCGTGCGAGACCGCTGATACCTGGCTGGGTTGGCCCTTGCCATCGAAGAACGAGCCGCCCAGGCGGAAATCGCGTTGATCGCAGACCGCGCTGCAGGCATTCCAGAATTCCGGCGTGCGGATCTGGTAGGCGCCATCTTCCACCAGGCGTGTGACCTGGCCGTTCTCGATTTCGTAGAACAATTGCCCGCCGAACTGCGCGTTGTAGCGCTGCTGATCGATCGAATACGAGCCGCGCCCGTGGATGTACAGCCCACGCTCGACGTTCTTGATCATGTCGGCAACAGCCAGCGGCGTCTTGCCTGCCGCCAGCGAGACGTTGGGCATGCGCTGGAACTGCACGCTGGACCACGAGTCGGCATAGCTGCAGCCATCGGACGCGGTCTTGCCGAGCAGATGCGCCTGATCGCGCGTGCATTGGTAATCGACCAGGATGCCGTCCTTCACCAGCTCCCACTGCTTGCCCTTGACGCCTTCATCGTCGTACCCCACTGCGCCCAGGCTGCCGGGCTGGGTGCGGTCGGCGACGAAGGTCACCGCATCGCTGCCCCAGCGGAAACCGGCATCGCGCTTGTCCAGCGTGGCGAAACTGGTGCCGGCGTAATTGGCCTCGTAACCGAGCACGCGATCGAGCTCGAGCGGGTGGCCCACCGACTCGTGGATGGTGAGGAACAGGTTGCTCGGGTCGATCACCAGATCGTATTTGCCGGCCTTCACCGACGGTGCGGTGAGTTTGGCGCGTGCCTGCTTGGCGGCGGCGGTCGCATCCTCGCGCGCGTCGTAACTGTGGCCGTAGCCGATGAGTCCGCCAGGCAACCGATGCTTCTGGCTGGCATCGCCGTCCAGGTATTCGTAGCCCATGCCCATTGGCGAAGACAGCCCGTCGCGGGTGCGGAACTTGCCGCTGGCCTTGTCCACCGCGGTGACGGTGAACGGTAGCCACAACCGGTGCACATCCTGATCGATGTAGGAGCCATCGCTGCTGGCGAAGTACTTCTGCTCGTTGATCGCAAACAGGCGCGAGGCCACGAACGTGGCGCCGGCATTGAGTGCGGCCGCGTTGACGTCCATCAGCAGCGCCACCTTGTCCTGCAGCGGCACCTCCATTGCGTTCTTCCTGATCGGCGTCTTCCAGCTGACCTGTCCGGCCGGCGTCACCGGCGCCAGCTGCACCGGCGAGCCGCCCAGCCGCGCGTTGGCCTTGGCGATCGCCACCGCCTGGCGCGTGGCGGTGGCCACGCCATCGCTGGTGAGCGTGTTGGTGGCCGCAAACCCCCACGCGCCATCGGCCAGCACGCGCACGCCCACGCCGCTGGATTCGGCATTGACCACGTTCTCCACCTGCGCCTCGCGGGTGATCACGAACTGGCGCAGATAACGGCCCACGCGCACATCGCAGTAACTGGCACCAGCGGCCTTGGCGGTGCTGAGCGCGGTATCGGACAAGCGACGGCTGCGCGCGGCATCGTTGGGCGTAAGCAACTGCTCGGCCGCGATCAGGCGCGTGTTCGGCAGCAGCAGCCCGGCAGCACCGATGCCGGACAGGGTGAGGAAGGTACGACGGTCCACGGCGGTTCTCCGTTGAAGGCCAGCGGCACGACTCCCCGCCGCGCCAGCCCCCGAGACTGGCCCGTGCAGGCGACGGCGGTCAAGGGGGCAGTGCCGGCCTGGCGTCAGGCAGCTCCAACTGCAAAGCGGAGACATCGGCATCGTCGGCAGGGCCGTGGCGCGAAGGCAATGCGGGCATGCCAGGCGCGGCCGCCGTCACCGCAGAGACCGAAAGGTCGTTCGCAGATGATCGACAAACACCGGCGGATTCTCCATTGCCGCAAAATGTCCGCCCCGCTCCGCTTCGCCGAAAAAGCGGAGGTCGGCAAAGCGTCGCTCTGCCCAGCGCCGGGAAACGCGCACCTGCTCGCCGGGAAACATGCTGATGCCGGTGGGCGTGGGCATTGGATGCGAAGGCATCTCCGCCATCGCCTCATGCGCGGCTTCCCAATACAGGCGTGCAGAGCTGGGCCCTGCGTTCGGGAGCCAGTACAGCATGATGTCATCGATGAGGTGGTCCAGGGCGAACACGTTCTCCGGCTCGCCGTCGCTTTGTGAGACGTCCTGAAAGAGTGCATAGATCCATGCAGCCAGGCCCACCGGGGAGTCAGCCAAACTGAAGCCCACCGACTGCGGCCGTGTGCTTTGCAGCTTCATGTAGCCGGAAAATTCCGCGTAGTAGCGCTGGGCGTCTTCCAGCATCTTCTGCTCGGCCGGTGTGGCTTCGGCGATTTCCTGGGTGCTGGGTTCGAACATCACCATGTTCAGATGGAGACCCCGCAAGCCGGGTGGCTGCATGAATCCAAGCGCGGTGGTGATCGCACTGCCCCAATCGCCGCCCTGTGCGGCCCAACGCTCGCCATAACCCAGACGGCGCATCAGTTCGACCCATGCGGCAGCCGTGCGCCCGACGCCCCAGCCACGGGCGGTTGGCTTTGCAGAGAAACCAAAGCCAGGCAAGGATGGGATGATGAGATGAAACGCGTCCGACGCCTGCCCGCCATGGGCCACCGGGTCACTCAAGGGGCCGATCACCTCGCGGAATTCGAGCACCGATCCGGGCCACCCGTGCGTCAGCAGCAACGGAAGCGCGTCTGGCTCCGGCGAGCGGACATGCAGGAACTGGATCTCCAGTCCATCGATCGTGGTGCGACTGCTGTTCCAGCCGTTCAATAACCGCTCGGTCGCACGCCAGTCGTAGCCAGACTGCCAGCGGTCCACCAGGCGCCGGATGCGCTCGCTCTGCGGGCCTTGGCTGTGGTCCTCCACGGTTTCCCTACTTGGCCACCGCGTTTGCCTGAGCCGGTGTGCGAGGTCATCCAGCTCCGCCTGTGCAACCTGGATGTGGAACGCTGCAATGCCATCGCGCATCTCAAGACTCCCGTACATAGGTATTGGCCAGTGTCTGGCGGGCTGTTTGCCAGGCGCGCGCACCGTAGCGATCGTTATCCAGTGGGACCAGTTTGCCGCGCCCGCTCATCATGTCGCGCAGATATTGCATGCCCTGCCAGGGAGGGAAGGGGTCATCGCTTGCGGGCGTGAGTGCACGCACCGCACTGATGATTGCCGACATCGTCCCGAGCCCACCTGGCCTGAGCGTGCGATAGCGCTGCCCGGTGAGTTGGGTGAGCAGTTGCGCGATGTCGTTGGGCGAAATGCTGTTGCCGGCAATGCGCAGGTCCCGTGGGGCCGTGGAATCCAGTGCGGCCGCCGCCGTGTAGCTGGCAACGTCGTCTTTGGCGGTGAAATCGAGCTGCTGGTTGGCGTCGCCAAAATGCATCACACGACGGCCTGGGAACACGAGGCGCGCACTGCCCTCGAGAAGCTCCAGAAAACCGCCGCACAGAACCGACGTGGCCGCGATCGGCGCGGCATCGAGTTGGTCTCTGAATCGGCGCCGCAAATCCAGGTTTCGATTGTCGCCCGGCCGTGTCTTCGTATAGTCCAGCGAGAAATCAGACGGGATGAAGCGAGGCACGCCGGCGCTGACCGCTGCATGCAACAGCTTTCCCTGTTGACCCAGCATGACGTCTTCCAGGCCGTTGAGCGCGGAAACGACGCATGCCGCATTCCCGACCGCTTCACGCAACGAGTTGGCGTCTTCCATCTCGACGTAGCGGATCGTGATGTTCCTGCGTTGCAGGGCCGCAATACGGTCCTTGCCTGCGCCTTGCCGAACAAGCGCAACCACCGCGGCGCCCTGGTCCTGCAGGGCAAAGGCGATGCGGCAACCCAGGTCGCCGGTGGCGCCTGCAACAACGATTGGGGATCTCACATCTGACGTCATGACTTGCCTCTCGCTTGGGTCTTTTGCGCCAACGACGGCAACGGGAACTGCAACAGAAGATGCAGGCTGTCTGTCACGCAGCACCCAGGCCATTCGCCGGCTTGGCAGACCACGCAGCGAATAACTGAACGATAACGTTCAGTTGATGGCAATGCAAGCGGCGTGTAAGTTTTCGTGCATGAAAGCGGTCAAGCAAAAATCAAAAGGCGGACGGCCGCCACTCGATAAGGCGGGCGATGTCGAACGGCGCTTACTCGATGCGGCACTGCAACTCTTCCTGGAACGCGGGTTCGAGCACACGTCGTGCGAGGACATCGCGCGGCTGGCAGGCGCGGGCAAGGCAAGCCTTTACGCGCGCTACGCCAACAAAGACGCCATCTTCGAGGCGGTGGTCCGTCGCGATGTCGACACCCAGCCGCAGCCTGCCGCAGCCAGCGTCCCCATGGATCTGGAGGGGCGCCTGAGACACGCAGGACAAGGGATACTTGCGCACGCATTACAGCCCCAGACGGTGGCCATGATGCGCCTGGTCGTCGGCACCTCCATCCGCGCGCCGGCGCTTGCCGCTGAAGTCAACCGCATCGGCTGGGAGGGCGGGCTACGACGCGTGCAGATGACGATCCTGGACGGCCCAGATCAACCGGCCAATCCGTCTGCGTTGGCAAGCCACTTCGTCGACCTGGTGTTCGCGCCGCATCAACTGCGCGCGCTGCTGGGCGAACACCCGGACGATCTGATCGCCACCGCATCGGCGCGTGTGGAGTGGGCGCTTGCACTTCTCAAGGATGCTGGCCAGCTGCAGACCGGAAGTGCGCAGTGACGCCCCTGAGTTGCAGGAATCCTTGAACAACGCAGCGGAACGACGCGACAGTCCCCACGCATGGCGATGGGGCTCCATGGAACCGGCATCCGGAATCAGGTCTCGGATGCCGCGCCCGTAGGGCCGCTAAAAAGACCTGAAATATCAGCCTTGTGCGTTATCAAACGCAACGTGATAGCGCGTGGCCTCATTCACTTCGTTCTTCGACCCCAAGAACACCGGCACACGCTGATGCAGCTGCGTCGGCTGGAGGTCCAGGATGCGCTCGCGCCCGGTGGTGGCTGCGCCGCCGGCCTGTTCCACCAGCATGCTCATCGGGTTGGCTTCGTACATCAGGCGCAGCTTGCCCGGCTTGGACGCGTCCTTCTTGTCCCAGGGGTAGATGAAGATGCCGCCGCGGGTGAGGATGCGGTGCACGTCGGCGACCATGCTGGCGATCCAGCGCATGTTGAAATCCTTGCCGCGGGTGCCGTCCTTGCCGGCCAGCAGGTCGCTGACATAGGACTGCATGGCCGGTTCCCAGTGGCGCTGGTTGGACATGTTGATGGCGTATTCGGCGGTGTCTTCGGGCACGCGCATGTTGGCTTGGGTCAGCAGGAAGCTGCCTTCCTCGCGCTCCAGGGTGAAGGCATGGGTCCCGTGGCCGAGCGTGAGCACCAGCATCGTGCTGGGGCCGTAGATGCAGTAACCGGCGGCAACCTGCTGGGTGCCCGGCTGCAGGAAGTGCTCGTCGCCGGGCTTCTCGGTGCCCTTGGGCGCGCGCAGCACCGAGAAGATGGTGCCCACCGAGACGTTGACGTCGATGTTGGAGCTGCCATCCAGCGGATCGAACAGCAGCAGGAAATCGCCGCTGGGGTACTGGTCGGGCACCGGCTGGCTGTGATCCATTTCTTCCGACGCGCACGCAGCCAGGTGGCCGCCCCAGGCATTGGCTTCGAGCAGGATGTCGTTGCTGAGCACGTCGAGCTTCTTCTGCGCCTCGCCCTGCACGTTGCCGGTGCCGGCATCGCCAAGCACGCCACCCAGGGCGCCCTTGCTCACGGCGATGGAAATGCGCTTGCAGGCGCGCGAGACGATGGTGATCAGCTGGCGCAATTCCGGGTCGATACGGCCGGCGTGTTGCTCTTCGATCAGGAAGCGGGTCAGCGAGGGACGCGACATGGGAGCGGGCAGCCTGTGTAGGAAGTGGTCCGCCATTGTCGCCATTGCGCCGTTAGATTTCGATCACTGGATGCGCGTTTTGCAGCAAACCTGATCGAACATGCGCGAATGTGGTGCCCAAGACTAGGGTTGCCGACATGTACCACGCGGTCTTGGCGCAGCTCTGCACATGCGCAGAGGCGGTGAATCACCCACAAAAAAAACCGGGAGGCTGGCGCGCTCCCGGTTTGCCGGCGTCGGCCGCGGTGGCCGATCGCGATGCGCTCGCTTACATGCGGCTGACGGTGGCCACGGCCTGTGCCACGTAGTCCAGGTTGCGCTGGCTCAGCGCGGCCACGCAGATACGGCCGGTGCCGACGGCGTAGATCGCGAACTCCTCGCGCAGGCGGTCCACCTGGGTCCTGGTCAGGCCCGAGTACGAGAACATGCCGGCCTGGCGCTGGATGAACGCAAACTCCGGCGCGCCCAATGTGTCCAGCTTGGCCACCAGGCCCGCGCGCAGGGCGTGGATGCGCTCGCGCATCTCGGTCAGCTCCTGCTCCCACAGATCGCGCAGCTCCGGGCTGGTCAGCACACCGGCCACCAGGGCGGCGCCGTGCGTGGACGGGCTGGAGTAGATCGTGCGGATGATGCGCTTGACCTGCGACTGCACGGCCTTGGCTTCGGCCGCGGTGGCCGAGACCACCGACAGCGCGCCCACGCGCTCGCCATACAGCGAGAACGACTTGGAGTACGAGCTGGCGACCACGTAGCTGTCGATGCCTTCGGCAGCGAGCAGGCGCACCGCGTACGCATCGGCCTCGATGCCCTTGTCAAAGCCCTGGTAGGCGATGTCGACGAACGGGAACAGGTTGCGTTCCTTCAACAGCCCGGCAACCTGCTTCCACTGTTCCTTGCTCAGGTCCGCGCCGGTCGGGTTGTGGCAGCAGGCGTGCAGCAGCACCACCGTGCCCGGTTCGAGTTTTGCCAGGTCGGCGAGCATGCCGTCGAAGTTCAGCCCATGGCTGGCGGCATCGAAATAGGTGTAGTCCACGACCTCGAAGCCGGCCGCGCCGAACACTGCGCGATGGTTTTCCCAGCTCGGGTTGCTGATGGCGATGGTGGAGGTGGGCAGCAGCTTCTTGAGCAGGTCCGCGCCCACGCGCAAGGCGCCGCTGCCGCCGACGGTCTGCGAGGTCGCCACGCGGCCGGAGGCCACCAGCGCCGACTCGGCGCCGAACAGCAGCTCCTGGGTGGCCTTGTCGTAGGCGGCCAGGCCGTCGATGGGCAGGTAGCCGCGCGGTTTGGCGTCCAGCGCGAGCTGCTGCTCGATCTTGTGCACGGCGCGCAACAGCGGGATGCGCCCGTTCTCGTCGTAATAGATGCCCACGCCCAGGTTGACCTTGTTGGGGCGGCTGTCGGCGTTGTAGGCCTCGGTCAGGCCCAGGATGGGGTCGCCTGGAACCTGTTCCACGTTTGCAAAGAAGGACACGGCATGACTCGCTGAAGGACGAAAGAGTGAGGGACTTCCGGGATGCTCGGCCGCGGCTGGGCCAAACCACTTCATCGTAGCAGCCCATGGCCGGCGTAGCATGCTTCGTTCCGTACGCAACGATGCGGCCACAGTACGGATGAGGGACACTACGCCCATGCCCAGACTTACCTTGTTGGCCGCCGCCTGCGGCCTGTTCGCCACGAGCGCCGCGCCGCCCGTCCTGGCTGCCGATCCGGCGCCGCCCGCCTCCACACCGATCCAGCGATTGCCCACCGTGCAGGTGGACGCCGCACGCGTGCGCGGGGTGGACGACTTCGACCTGCCGGCCTCCTTCACCGTGGTGGCGGCCGATGCCGACAACCGCCGCGGCGCGCAGGTGTCCGAGCTGCTGGACGGCATCCCCGGCCTGGTGGCGCGCGATCGCCAGAACTACGCGCAGGACACCCAGCTGTCGATCCGCGGCTTCGGCGCGCGCTCCACCTTCGGCGTGCGCGGCGTGCGCCTGCTGGTCGACGGCATCCCGGCCAGCATGCCCGATGGCCAGGGCCAGCTCTCGCACTTCAACGTGCTGGGCGCCGAGCGGGTGGAAGTGCTGCGCGGGCCGTTTTCGGCGCTGTACGGCAACTCCTCCGGCGGCGTGCTGCAGCTGTGGAGCGCCGACGGCGCGCCGGGCGACCCATGGCGGCTGCGCGCCACCTATGGCAGCAATGCCACCGTCAACACGGGCGCGCAATTGCTCGGCCAGCAGGGCGCGGTGCACTACAACCTGGCGGCCAATCATTTCGAAACCGACGGCTTCCGCGCCCATAGCCGCGCAAAGCGCGATTCGGTCAATGCCAAGCTCGGCTTCGATCTGGCCGAGGGGCGCCGGCTGGACCTGGTGCTCAACTATCTGGACGCACCCGACGCGCAGGACCCGCTCGGCCTGACCCGCGCGCAGTTCAATGCCGACCCGGCGCAGGCCACGGCGGTGGCCACCCAGTTCAACACCCGCAAGTCGGTGCGCCAGTCGCAGGCCGGCGCCATCTTCACCCAGCAGTTCGACAGCCAGACGCTGCGGCTGATGGCCTACGGCGGGCAGCGCAGCGTGGAGCAGTTCCTGGCGATCCCGGTGGCGGTGCAGCGCAACCCGCTGCATTCGGGCGGGGTGATCGATCTGGACAGCAATTACGAAGGCGCCGATGCGCGCTGGGCCTGGCAGGGCGAGGCGCTGGGCCGGCCGTTGCAGCTGACCGTGGGCGCGAACGTCGATCGCCAGCGTCAGCACCGCACCGGTTACGAAAACTTCGTCGGCGACACGCTCGGCGTCAAGGGCGCGCTGCGCCGCAACCAGCGCGACCAGGTCGAGAACGTGGACCAGTTTGCGCAGGCGTGGTGGCAGTGGAGCGCGCGCTGGTCCGCCTTGTTGGGCGTGCGGCATAGCCAGGTGCGCTTCGACTCGGACGATCACTACATCCTCGGGCGCAACCCCGACGACAGCGGCCGGCGCGATTATTCGGCAACCACGCCGGTGGCCGGCATCGTGTTCCGTGCCGCCGAAGACCTGCGTTTCTACGCCTCGGTCGGGCGCGGTTTCGAAACGCCCACCTTCAACGAGCTGGGTTATCGCAGCGATGGCGGCGCCGGCCTGGCGCTGGATCTGGGCGCGGCGACCAGCCGCAATTATGAGATCGGCAGCAAGTGGCGCGCGCAGAGCGGCGCAGCGGTGGAAGTGGCGCTGTTCCGCGCCGACACCGACGACGAACTGGCCGTGGCCAGCAACACCAATGGCCGCAGCACCTATCGCAACATCGGCGCCACCCGCCGCCAGGGCGCGGAGCTGAGCTGGAATCAACCGGTGGGCACCACCCAGCAGCTGCAGCTGGCCTACACCTTCGTCGATGCCACCGTGCGCGATGGCTACCTCACCTGCGCCAGCAGCGGCTGCGCCACGCCCACCGCGCCGGTGGCCAGCGGCGCGCGCCTGCCGGGTGTGCCGCGCCAGCAGCTGTTCGCGCGCTGGCAGTGGCAGCCGGCGCAATGGCAGTTCGCCGCCGAAACGGTGGCCTCCGACGCCACCGTGGTCAACGACCTTGCCAGCGAGCGTGCGCCCGGCTACGCGCTGGTCAACCTGGAAGCCTCCCGGCGCTGGACCACTACGCTGGGCGGGCTACGCACCTTTGCCCGCATCGACAATGCGCTGGACCGGCACTACATCGGCTCGGTGATCGTCAACGACGGCAACGGGCGCTATTACGAACCCGGTCCGGACCGCACCTACACGGTCGGCCTGCAATGGGATTTCGGCGGCTGAGCTACCCGCAGGCGGTGCGCATTCAACAACGCGCACCGCCCGTAGAAGCGCCCCCGGGCGCGACAAAGCCGTCCCGCCAATGCGCGCGTCGCCACGGCGATGCGCTCCAACAAACGGTCGGCCTGCAGCGTGATTTCGGCGACTGATCCGGCCGCAGGCGGTGCGCATTCAACAACGCGCACCGCCCGTAGGAGCGCCCCCGGGCGCGACAAAGCCATCCCGCCAACGCACGGTCTGCCATCGACACGCCACTGACCACCACACCAGGCCCCACCATGATCGTCATCGATCACGCCCCCGCAGACTGGTTTCTCCTGCGCGAGGACAACCGCTACTGGCTGGACATCAACTGCACGATCTCGGCCACCGGCTTCTCGCTTCTGCTGGCGTTGAACGCAAAAGAGCAGGCCGACGTGCTGGCAGACGGGCATGCCGCCTGCGCACGGCTGGCCGCACAGGTGCAATGGCGGCCGCATGATTTTGCCGCGCGTGATGCCAGCGCCAGTCACGGTGCGCAGGTCATCGCAGCGGTGCGGGCGTGGCGCGCGGCAGACGCCCGCACCGCGCGCGCATGAACCCATCGCGCCGGGCAAACCGCTTGCGCTGTTCGCCACGCGCGGCTGCAATGCGCCGCATTGATGCAGCGGTGACTGCCGGTGATGCGATGCACTAAGCTTGCAAGCGCACTCCCCGCACAAGGATGTTTCCGTTGAACACGCGCTACGCCCCGATCGATTTCAGCGACAAGCTCGCCCTGCTGTCGCAGCACTGGTCCCCGCGTGTCGTCGCGGAAATGAACGACTACCAGTTCAAACTGGTCAAGCTGCAGGGTGCGTTCGTGTGGCATCAGCATGCGGACACGGACGAGGTGTTCATCGTGCTGGACGGCAACATGACCATCGAGTTTCGCGACGGCGTGGTGGCGCTGTCGGCCGGGCAGATGCACGTGGTGCCCAAGGGGGTCGAACACCGCCCGGCGGCGGAGCACGAATGCAGCGTGCTGCTGGTCGAGCCGCGCGGTGTGGTCAATACCGGCGATGCGGGCGGTGCATACACCGCAGACAACGACGTCTGGATTTGATGGTTGTGCAATGCGTGCTGGTGCACGGCGGCCGATCCGGCGCCTGGTTGCGGAGCCCTTGCCGCGTGCACGCAATGATGCGCTGCAGCGCAACGTCCACCACGGCGCGGGGAAACACGGCTGCGCTGCAATGACGCAGCGCAACAGCGCATGACATGACATTGCGCTAGCGCTCGCGCGGGTATACACGTGCGCATCGGACCACCTCCGCAGGAGACCATGATGAACGCGCTTGCCTCTGCAAAACCGCTCAACACCGACCCGCAGTCCATCTTCAAACCGCGTTATGACAACTTCATCGGCGGCCAGTGGGTGGCGCCGCACAGCGGCCAGTACTTCGACAACACCACGCCGATCAACGGCAAGGTGTTCACCTCGATCGCGCGCTCCAACGCGCAGGACATCGAAGCCGCACTGGATGCGGCGCATGCGGCCAAGGATGCCTGGGGCAAGACTTCCACCACCGAGCGCTCCAATGTGCTGCTCAGGATCGCCGACCGCATCGAACAGAATCTGGAGCTGCTTGCCTATGCCGAGACCTGGGACAACGGCAAGCCGGTGCGCGAGACGCTCAATGCCGATGTGCCGCTGTGCGTGGATCACTTCCGCTATTTCGCCGGCGCCATCCGCGCGCAGGAAGGTGGCATCTCCGAGATCGACAGCGACACCATCGCCTATCACTTCCACGAACCGCTCGGCGTGGTCGGACAGATCATTCCGTGGAACTTCCCGCTGCTGATGGCGTGCTGGAAGCTGGCACCGGCGCTGGCCGCCGGCAACTGCGTGGTGATGAAGCCGGCCGAGCAGACCCCGGCCTCGATCCTGGTGTTGATGGAGGTGATCGGCGACCTGTTGCCGCCGGGCGTGCTCAACGTGGTCAACGGCTTCGGGCTCGAGGCCGGCAAGCCGCTGGCCAGCAACCCGCGTATCGCCAAGATCGCCTTCACCGGCGAAACCACCACCGGCCGGCTGATCATGCAATACGCCAGCCAGAACTTGATCCCGGTGACGCTGGAGCTGGGCGGCAAGTCGCCCAACATCTTCTTTGCCGATGTCATGGCCGAAGACGACGATTTTCTCGACAAGGCGGTGGAAGGCTTCGTGCTGTTCGCCTTCAACCAGGGCGAGGTGTGCACCTGCCCCTCGCGCGCGCTGATCCAGGAATCGATCTACGACAGGTTCATGGAAAAGGCGCTGGCACGCGTGGCCGCGATCAAGCAGGGCAACCCGCTCGATCCCAACACCATGGTCGGCGCGCAGGCCTCCAGCGAGCAGCTGGAAAAGATCCTGTCCTATATCGACATCGGCAAGCAGGAGGGCGCGCAGGTGTTGATCGGCGGCGAACGCAACACACTCGATGGCGAGCTGGCCGAGGGCTTCTACGTCAAGCCGACGGTGTTCAAGGGCCACAACAAGATGCGCGTGTTCCAGGAAGAGATCTTCGGGCCGGTGGTGTCGGTGACCACCTTCAAGGACGAGGCCGAGGCGCTGGCGATCGCCAACGACACGTTGTACGGCCTGGGTGCCGGTGTGTGGAGCCGCGATGCGTCGCGCCTGTACCGCATGGGCCGCGCGATCCAGGCCGGGCGCGTGTGGACCAACTGCTACCACGCCTATCCGGCGCATGCCGCGTTCGGCGGCTACAAGCAGTCGGGCATCGGCCGCGAGAATCACAAGATGATGCTCGACCATTACCAGCAGACCAAGAACCTGTTGGTGAGCTACTCGCCCAAGGCGCTAGGGTTTTTCTGATGCGTAGGCCTGCTACTGCTCGACTGCAATGCGTGATGGATCGGGCACAGGAACGCCGGGCCGCTGCACCGGCTGTTCATGAACCGCGCACGCGCGAATTGACCTCGATCAAGGCACGGCGTCCTCAAGGCGCCTAGAGTGGGCCGCACTATCAGTGCGGAGTGCAGCATGGACACGACGATGAAAGCCGCAGTGGTGCGCCAGTTCGGCGCACCACTGGTGATCGAGGAAGTGCAGGTGCCGCGGCCCCAGGCCGGCGATCTGCTGGTCAAAATCCAGGCCTGCGGGGTCTGCCACACCGATCTGCACGCCGCGCAGGGGGACTGGCCGGTCAAGCCGAATCCTCCGTTCATCCCCGGCCATGAAGGCGTGGGCTATGTGGTGGCGGTGGGTGCGGGCGTGCGCCACGTCAAGGAAGGCGACCGCGTCGGCATCCCGTGGCTGTACTCGGCCTGTGGGCATTGCGAGCACTGCCTGGGCGGCTGGGAAACCCTGTGCGAGGCGCAGCAGAACAGCGGCTACTCGGTCAACGGCGGCTTCGCGCAGTACGCGCTGGCCAATGCCGATTACGTCGGGCATCTGCCCGCCACCCTGGGGTTTGTCGAGGTCGCGCCGATCCTGTGCGCAGGCGTCACCGTCTACAAGGGATTGAAGGTCACTGATACCAAGCCGGGCCAGTGGGTGGTGATTTCCGGCATCGGCGGGCTCGGCCACATGGCAGTGCAATATGCCAAGGCGATGGGACTGAACGTGGCCGCCGTGGATGTGGACGACGCCAAGCTGGCGCTGGCCAGGCGCCTGGGCGCCACGGTGACGGTCAATGCGCGCACCACCGATCCGGTGGCCTACCTCAAGAAGGAAATCGGCGGCGCACACGGCGCGTTGGTCACCGCGGTATCGCCCAAGGCGTTCGAGCAGGCGATCGGCATGGTGCGGCGTGGCGGCACGGTGTCGCTCAACGGCCTGCCACCGGGCCAGTTCCCGCTGGACATCTTCGGCATGGTGCTCAATGGCGTGACCGTGCGCGGCTCGATCGTCGGCACCCGGCTGGACCTGCAGGAGTCGCTGGCCTTCGCCGAGCAGGGCAAGGTCGCGGCGACCGTGGCCACCGATACCCTGGACAACATCAACGAGGTGTTCGCGCGCATGCACGCCGGAACGATCGAGGGGCGTATCGTGCTCGACATGGCGGCCTGACCGCGCCGCAGGAGGCAGACGATGCAGGACACCACCACGCAGACAGACCCGCCGTTGCAGGTGATGGCCACGCTGGCGGCGTTGCAGCTGATCGATACGCTGCGCGCACGCCACGGCGATGTGCTGTTCCATCAATCCGGTGGCTGCTGCGATGGCTCCTCGCCGATGTGTTTCCCGGTGGGCGACTTCATCGTCGGCGACCGCGACGTGCTGCTGGGCGAGATCGGCGGCGCGCCGTTCTACATCAGCCCCTCGCAGTTCGAATACTGGAAGCACACCCAGCTGATCATCGATGTGGTGCCGGGGCGCGGTGGCATGTTCTCGCTGGAAAACGGCGAGGGCGTGCGCTTTCTGGTGCGCTCGCGTCTGTTTGCCGATGAGGAATTTGCCCAGCTGCAGCGGGCAGGCCGGGCCTAACCCTCGCCCGCCTGGCGGTGCTGCCGGGCGGGGAATCAGCCGGCTGGTTTCAGCGGTCTGCCACGGTCGACGGTGCGGTGCCGGGCGTCTTGGCCGGGGTGTCGCCATCGGCAGGAACCAGCGTGTCGGGCGCATCGCCGGCGCCGCGGTCTTCATAGTGTTCGGCATCGCGCTTGCCGTGCTGTTCGCCCGGCTGGGTCGGTTGGTCGCGCATTGGGTCGCGGGACATGCGGTGCTCCTGGTCATGGGATGGATGCGCAGTTCACCGCGCGCGTAGTGAAGGGGACGCAGTGGCTGCTGCAGACGCACGGCTCACGCATGGATCACGGTGGCCGCGCTACAGCTATGGGTCAACTCATACAACACCCGGAGTCACACGCCGATGGCACGACCGATCTGGACCGGAACGCTCTCGTTCGGCTTGCTCAATGTGCCGGTGTCGTTGATGTCGGGCGAGCGCAAGGTGGATCTGCATTTCCGCATGCTCGATTCGCGCGACAAGAAGCCGATCCGCTTCGAGCGCGTCAACGCCGACACCGGCGATGAGGTGCCGTGGAAGGAGATCGTCAAGGCGTTCGAGTACGACAAGGGCAGCTATGTGATCGTCGAAGAGCAGGACATCCGCTCGGCATCGCCGGAAAGCCACGAGACGGTGGAGGTGGAGACCTTCGTCGACGCTGCCGATATCGACCCACGCTATTTCGAGAAGCCCTACATCCTGGTGCCGGGCAAGAAGGCCGAAAAAGGCTATGTGCTGCTGCGCGAGACGCTGCGCGACACCGGCAAGGTGGGCATTGCCAAGGTGGTCATCCGCACGCGCGAATACCTGGCCGCGGTGATGCCGCAGGGCGATGCGTTGATCCTGCTGCTGCTGCGCTACCAGCAGGAAGTGGTGGACCCGCAGGACTTCAAGCTGCCGGCCGGCGCGGTGGGCGAGTACCGCATCACGCCCAAGGAACAGGAGATGGCCAAGCAGCTGATCGAGTCGATGTCCGGCACCTGGCAGCCGGAGGATTACCACGACGAGTTCCGCGGCAAGCTCGAGCAGATCCTGCGCAAGCGCATCCAGGCCAAGGGCGGCACCACCACCGTGGATGTCGAGCCACCGCAGCACGAAGACGCCAGCACCAACGTGGTCGACTTCATGTCGCTGTTGCAGAAGAGCCTGCAGGCCAATACGCGCACGCCGGCCAAGAAGAGCAGCACGCCGGCAACCGGGTCGGCCAAAAAGACCGCCACCAAGAAAGTGGCCAAGAAGGCCACCAAGAAGACCGCGGCCAAGGCCACCAAGGCCACCAAAGCCAACGCCAGCAAGGCGGCGCCGCGCCGCAAGGCCGGCTAGGCCCCGCCCATGTCATTGCACGATTACAACGCCAAGCGCCGCTTCGACCAGACCCCGGAACCGGCCGGCGACACGCCGGCGCGCGCCAGCAAGCAGCCGATCTTCGTCGTGCAGTTGCACCACGCCAGCTCGCGCCATTACGACTTCCGGCTGGAAGCCGACGGCGTGCTCAAGAGTTGGGCCGTGCCGAAGGGCCCATCGTTGCGCGTGGGCGAAAAGCGCCTGGCGGTTCAGGTGGAGGACCACCCGCTGTCGTATGCCAGCTTCCAGGGCGATATTCCGCAGGGCCATTACGGCGCCGGGCATGTGGATGTGTTCGACCACGGGCATTGGCAGTGCGAAGGCGATGCGTTGGCGGCACTGGAAGCCGGCAAGCTGGAGTTCGAACTGCAGGGCACGTTGCTGCGCGGCGGTTTTGCATTGGTGCGCACGCAGATGCGCGGCGGCAAACCGCAATGGCTGCTGTTCAAGCGCAGCGATGCGTACGCGGCCGATCTGGATGCCGATGCGCTGGTGGCGCAGCAGGCCGCCGGCGCATCGGCTGCAGTGACGCCGGCAACCCGTGCCAAGGCCAGCCGGGCGCGGCGCGCGCCGGCAGCAACGGCGAGCGCCGAGACAACTGCAGCCGGCAAACGCGCGCGCCCGGCGCGTGCGGACGCCCGGCAATGGCGTACCCGCGCCCTGGCGCTGGACGGCGCGCGCGATGCGCCATGTCCAACCGAGCTGCGCGCGCAACTGACCTTGCTGCGCGAGCAGGCGCCGGATGGCGAGCGCTGGTTGCACGAGATCAAATGGGACGGCTACCGCCTGCTGGCCGACATGGTCGATGGCCAGGTGCAGCTGCGCTCGCGCAACGACCAGGCCTGGACGCAGCGCTTCCCGGACGTGGTGCGCGCAGTGCAGGCCCTGCCGGTGCGCGATGCGCGCCTGGATGGCGAGCTGGTGGTGCTGGATGCGCAGGGGCGCAGCGACTTCTCGGCATTGCAACGCGCGCTCGATGGCAGCGTCACGCAGCCGCTGCGCTACATCGTGTTCGACCTGCTCGGCGTGGCCGGAGTGGATCTGCGCGACACCCCGCTGCTGCAACGCAAGCAGTTGCTGCACGACGTGCTGGGCGATGTGCCGGGCACGCTGGCGTTTAGCGACCATGTGATCGGCCACGGCCCGGAGGTCTTTGCGGCCAGCGCCGGCACCGGCTGGGAAGGCATCGTCAGCAAGCTCGCCGATGCGCGGTATCGCGAAGGGCGCAGTGCCGATTGGGTCAAGACCAAGCACGAAGACAGCGACGAGTTCGTGGTGGTGGGCTACACCGACCCCAAGGGCGCGCGCAGCGGCTTCGGCGCCTTGCTGATGGCGCAACGCGAGGGCAAGACGCTGCGTTATGTCGGGCGTGTGGGCACCGGCTTCGACGATGCCTTGCTCGGCAAGATCACCGCGCTGTTGCAGGCGCTGCACAGCGACACTGCCACGCTGGAATTGCCGACGCACATCCCCGGGCAGCCACGCGATGTGCATTGGGTACGGCCGGTCTTGATCGCCGAGGTCGCCTTCCGCGGCTGGGCGAAGGAAGGCCTGCTGCGGCAGGCCGCATTCAAGCGTCTGCGCGAGGACAAACCCATGAGCGAGTTGGGCGGTGACCGCGCCGCGCCGGGCAAGGCGCGTGCTGCAGGTAAAGGCAGTGCTGCGACCACGGCCGCTGCGCCTGCGCGCAAGACAGCGACCAAGAAGACCTCCAGAACGACGGTCGACCCATCCACCAGCACCGCCAGCAAGCGCGCGCGGTCGACGGCATCGAAGACGACTGCGGCCACGACATCCAGAAAGGCTGCAGCGTCCACGTCCACGACCTCCAAATCCACGGCGTCCAAGTCCACAACATCGAAATCCACGTCTACGTCGACGGACGGCATCACCATC
Source organism: Xanthomonas sp. F14 (assembly GCF_014199865.1). Classification (NCBI taxonomy): domain Bacteria; kingdom Pseudomonadati; phylum Pseudomonadota; class Gammaproteobacteria; order Lysobacterales; family Lysobacteraceae; genus Xanthomonas; species Xanthomonas sp. F14. The sequence continues at coordinate 230,013 of NZ_JACHOM010000004.1, forward strand.
ACCCATCCCGAGCGGGTGGTGTTTCCCGCAGCGGGCCTAAGCAAGGGCGATGTGGCCGACTATTACCGCGCAGTGGCGCCGCTGGTGCTGGCAGAGATCGCGCGCCGTCCCTTGTCGCTGCTGCGCTGCCCCGATGGCGCCGGTGGCGACTGCTTTTTTCAGAAGCACGAAGGCCGCCACCTGGGCACGCATATCAAGGCGATTCCGCTGCAGCAGAAGAGCGGCACCGAGGACTACATCTACGTCGAAGATGCCGCCGGCCTGCTCGAGCTGGTGCAGATGAACACGCTGGAGCTGCATCCCTGGGGCGCGCAGGTCGACGATGCGGAGCATCCGGATCGGCTGGTGTTCGACCTGGACCCGGGCGACGGGGTGTCCTGGGCCGACGTGGTGGCGGCCGCGCGCGACATCCGCGCCAAGCTGCGCAGTGCCGGCCTGGAGAGCGCGGTGCGCCTGTCCGGCGGCAAGGGCCTGCATGTGGTGGTGCCGATCGTGCCGGAAGCGGACTGGGAACAGGCGCGCGATTTCTGCGAGGCCTTCGCCCAGGCGCTGGCCACGCACGCCCCGGACCGCTACGTGGCCACCATGAGCAAGGCCAAGCGCCACGGCGTGATCTTCGTCGACTGGCTGCGCAATGGGCGCGGCAATACCAGCGTGTGTTCGTGGTCGCTGCGTGCGCGCGAAAAGGCCACCGTCGCCGTGCCGCTGCGCTGGGAAGAACTCGGCAAGATCAGCGGCCCGGACGCTTTCCCGATGGACAAGGCCCTGCAACGGGCCAAGCGTCAGCGTGCAGATCCGTGGGAATCGGTGCTGGCGTTGCAGCAATACTTGCCCACCGGCGACGACAACCACTAAGAGCAGCCAACAAGACGACTGCGCCGCCACCAAGCGGGCGCGGTCGATGCTCGGCGCCGGCATGTAACGCGTACATCGCGGGTCCTGCGCGCAGCCCGCACCGACCCGACGACTGCTCGCTTATGCGATCAGATACGCATCACGCACACAGCCTGACCAAGCACACCGACCATCTCGACAGGTCCTTGCCCGCGCACCGTCGCGGGACCTTACGCGGCATGGATGCCGCGTAAGAGCCTACAAGGACGTACTTGCGGCGTGTCCCGCGAGGGTGGGCGGGCAAGGGCCCTGCAGCCAAGTCGCAGACCACCCGCTCTCAGCCACCAACGCATCCCAAATCCCAAATCCCGAATCCCATCAAGGCGAGACCGCGTTCTCCCGCGTCACCCGGCTCAACGCATCGCTGCTGATCTCGGCAATTGAATGGGTGCCGGTCAGGGTCATCGCCACGCGCATCTCGCGCTCGATCAGGGTCAGCAGATTCTCCACGCCGGCCTGGCCGCCGGCCGCCAGCGCATAGACGAACGCGCGCCCCAGCAGCACCGCGTCGGCGCCCAGCGCCAGCATGCGCACCACGTCCAGGCCGCTGCGGATGCCCGAGTCGGCCAGGATCTTCAGCTGCCCCTTCACCGCATCGGCAATGGCCGGCAATGCGCGCGCGCTGGACAGCACGCCGTCGAGCTGGCGGCCGCCATGGTTGGACACCACGATGCCGTCGGCGCCGAAGCGCACCGCATCGCGCGCATCGTCCGGGTCCAGGATGCCCTTGATCACCATCGGCCCGGTCCAGAACTCGCGGATCCATTCCAGGTCTTTCCAGGCGATGGACGGGTCGAAGTTGGCGCCCAGCCAGCCGATATAGTCCTGCAGGCCGGTCGGGCTGCCGCGGTAGGTCGAGATATTGCCCAGATCGTGCGGGCGACCCAGCAGGCCCACGTCCCAGGCCCAGCGCGGATGCGTCACCGCCTGCAGCATGCGCCGCAGCGACGCGTTGGGCCCGCTCATGCCCGAGTGCGCATCGCGGTAGCGCGCGCCCGGCGTGGGCATGTCCACGGTGAACACCAGCGTGGTCACCCCGGCCGCCTTGGCGCGCTCCAGCGCGTTGCGCATGAAGCCGCGGTCCTTGAGCACGTACAGCTGGAACCACATCGGCCGCGTGATCGCCGGCGCCACTTCCTCGATCGGGCACACCGACACCGTGGACAACGTAAACGGGATCCCGCGCGCGGCCGCCGCGCGCGCGGCCTGCACTTCGCCTCGCCGCGCATACATGCCGGTCAGCCCGACCGGCGCCAACGCCACCGGCATCGCCAGCGTCTCGCCGAACAGCTCGGTGCCCAGGCTCAGGTCCGACATGTTGCGCAGCACCCGCTGGCGCAGCGCGATATCGGCCAGATCCGCGACATTGCGCCGCAAGGTGTGCTCGGCGTACGCCCCGCCATCGATGTAGTGGAACAGGAACGGCGGCAGGCGCGCCTGCGCGGCGGCACGGTAGTCGGAAGCGGCGGAAATGATCATCGAAGACGAACGGCAGCGGCGGGGTAGCCGCTGAGTGTAAGACCATCGGTGTGGCCGGTGGACCGCTGCGCAATCTGCAGGACGCAAGCCCGGCAAGGCCCAGCGCAGTGGTGCTGCGCCGCTGCCTTATCAACTCTTACCACACCAGCGGCAGCAGGCGCCGGCTCTGCGCGGCATAGGCCGGGTAGGCAACCGGAAACGCACGCTGCAACGCGGCCTCTTCGATACGGATGCGGTGCAGGAAGACCCAGGTCACCGGCACCACGATCGCCGCCACCGACAACCCATTGCCCATGCCCAGCGCCAGCCCGTAGAACGCCATCAGCGCGCCGGTATAGGACGGGTGACGCAGCCAGCGGTATGGGCCGCTGCGCACCAGCTGGTGATCGGGCTGGATGGTCACATCCACCGTGAACCAGCGCGCCAGCACCTGGATGGCCCACACGCGCAGCGCCAGCCCGCTGCCGATCAAGGCGCAGCCGGCCCATTGCAGCGGCGCGCCCCAACCCTGCGGCCAGTGCGCCAGGCCGCTGTAGGCCAGTGCCACCGCAACGGCCACCGCTGCAGACAACACGAGCCACAGGTGTTGCAGGGTGCCTTGATCGTGCGCGCCACCGTCGCCGGCACGGCGGCGGCGACTGAGCAGCAGTTCGTAGCCGCCCCATAACAGATTGAGCGCAAGAAACAGACTGGAAGCGGACATGGCGTGACTCCGTAGCGATGGGTGGGCTGGTGATGCCAGTGTGTGCACGCGCCGCATGGATCGCAGGGGCCGCAGGTCATCGATCGCACCTGCCGGAAGTCACTTTCTGCACGCGCACCATTGCCGAGTGGCCGCGCGGCCGTCAGCATCGCCGCATGCATTCTTCCCTGAGTCATCTCTCGCATCCGCTGCGGCTGGCCGGTGCGTTCACCATTGCGGCGGTGGCGTTGTCGTTCATGCCCGATGCGTCACCGCAGGGCGCCTGGCGCTGGGGCGTGCTGACCGGCTTCACCGCCTTGTTCCTGCTGCACACCGTGTTGCCGTCGCTGCATGCCTTGCGCACTGCCGCCACGCTGCTGCAGGCGGTCCTGGCCTTGCTGCTGGTGTGGATGGAGCCGCGTGCCGGCACCGCCCCGGTGCTGCTGGTCATGCTGGTCGCGCAGGCGGGCATGACCTGGCCGCCGGTGCGCGTGCTGTTGCTGGCGCTGGCATTGAACGCGGGCATGTATGCGCTGCTGGTGCAGGCCGGGTTCGAGCGCCCGTGGTTGATCGTCGGCATCTATGCCGGTTTCCAGGCCTTCGCCGCGCTGACCGCGCATTACGCGCGCAGCGCCGAGCGTGCACGCGATGCGCTGGCCTACGTCAATGCCGACCTGCTGGCCACCCGCGCGCTGCTGGCCGACAGCGCGCGCGATGCCGAGCGCCTGCGCCTGGCGCGCGAGCTGCACGACGTGGCCGGGCACAAGCTCACCGCCATGCGCATCAACCTGCGCCTGCTCGGTGCCGACCCGGTGCTGGCGCGGCGCGACGAGGTCGCGGTGGTGGAGCAGCTGTCGGCCGAGCTGCTGTCGGACATCCGCAACGTGGTGCAGTCGCTGCGCGACGATCAGGGCCTGGACCTGCAGACCGCCTTGCGCGCGCTGGCCGCACCGTTCCCGCGCCCGGCGCTGCGCCTGCAGATCGACCCGGCCGTGCGCATCACCGATGCCCGTGTGGCCGAGCTGCTGTTGCGGCTGGTGCAGGAGGCGCTGACCAACGCGGTGCGGCATGCCGACGCCAACGAGGTCGCGGTGCACCTGCAGTGCGCGGGCGCGCAGCTGCAGGTGGACATCTGCGACGATGGCCGCCGCGCCGAGCGCATCCGCGAAGGCAACGGCATCACCGGCATGCGCGAACGCCTGGCCGCCCTGCACGGGCAGCTTGAGCTTGGCCGCACGCCCACTGGCGGCATGCACCTGATGGCGAGGCTACCGGCATGAGTGCCCATCGCATCGCGCTGGCCGACGACCAGATCCTGGTCCGCGCCGGCCTGCGCGCGCTGTTGCAGCAACAGGGCGTGGAGGTGGTCTGCGAGGCCGACGACGGCCAGGGCCTGCTGGACGCGCTGGTCAGCACCACCGTGGACGTGGTGCTCAGCGACATCCGCATGCCCGGCGTGGACGGCATCCAGGCGCTGCAGCAACTGCGCGCCCGCGGCGACCGCACCCCCGTACTGCTGCTGACCACCTTCGACGACAGCGACCTGCTGCTGCGCGCCACCGAGGCCGGCGCGCAGGGCTTCCTGCTCAAGGACGCCGCCCCGGAAGACCTGCGCGAGGCGATCGAGCGGGTGGCCCACGGCGAGACCCTGCTGCAGCCGGTCAGCACCGACCCGGTACGGGCGCGCTACCAGTTCCGCGACCAGCAGCCCCCGCGCGAGACCTTCAGCGAGCGCGAGGTGGCGATCCTGCGCCTGCTGGCCGGCGGCTATTCCAACAAGGAGATCGCCCGGACCCTGTTCCTGGCCGAAGGCACGGTGAAGAACTACGTCTCCACCATCCTGGAAAAGCTCGGCACCCGCGACCGCACAAGGGCGGTGTTGAAGGCGATCACGTTGCGGGTGATTTGAGGGCGGGGATTGGGGAGTCGGGAGTGGGGATTGGTTAGAGCGGACTCAAGAAGCGGGAATCGGGAGTCGGGAGTCGGGAATCGCAGGAGCGGGGGTTGGGGTGAGGGTACGGGGGGCGAAGCCGCTCCTGGAATGAGATGGCACGAGGCTTCGCCCGTACCCTCATCCGCCCCTGCGGGGGACCTTCTCCCGCAGGGAGAAGGAAGAGCGGGCGGTCAGCCCGAATTGCTTGGCGCTTGCCCCTCGCTGGCCGAGTTTCGCTGCTGTCGGTGCTGTCGGTGCTGGCGTTGGCCCATTCCTCCCAGTCGAAGGGCGGTGGCTCTAGAGCGCTGCCACCGCCGCACGCGGGAACTGGCGCAACGCTTGGACACATCGCCACCATGGTGGATGACACGATCTCGCCAGGTTACATGGCATTGTTTCATAAGGGATTTCCCGGCTTCGGCAGGATTGGGTAGCAACCGTAAGGTTGCCGTCAGGTCGTGCGGGCGGCCAGGCGGGAAGGTCGTCCGGCGGCCACCGAGGTCGCTCGGGGACGCGCCGCGCTCCGGTCCGCTGCGGAGTCCGTCATGCCCCTGGTCCGGTATCTGTTCGTGTTGATCGTGGTGCTGTCCACCAGCGCCTGGGCGGCACCCACCCAGGCCGACTTGCCGATCGCCTGGGTCCAGGCCGCACTGCATACCCAGTCGCCAACCGAGCGCGACCTGCGCGTCGGCGTGGCGCCCTGCGACCTGACCGCGCAGGGCGCAGTGGCCCGGACTTGCGACAGCTTGTCCGCCCAAACCGATCAGGGGGATTGCGGCCCGGCCTGTCGGTCATGGGCAGGGCGCGGCGTTGGCAGCACCCATCGCATCGGCACCGGCACGCCCGGCGCGTGGTCTAGCCGCGGCCAGTTCAAGGTGGCTTTCAGCAACGGCTCCGAGCGCGATGACCGTCGCCACCCGGTGGCACCGCATTGCATTGCCGGCCTGGCGAACGCGCCGGCCGGCATCCAGCCGCGCGTGCGGGACTGCGTGGGGTAAGTAAGAACGTCGTCAGGCGACGCGGGCGACACCGCGGCGGGCCTGCCTGCCGCGATCTACGGTTGGCCGGAGCGCCCGGCAACGCGTACGCCAGCCAGCTCGCAGCGAGATATATCGCGACCGCCAGGAGTCTCCTCCGTGGCAACTGGTCCAGTGTGCAGGTCGACCTTAGGTATCTGCGGCAGTGGCTCGGCCATCGCTGGCCCAAGCCCCGCGCATGCGCACGCTGTGCCGCAGCAACACACCGCCTGGCGGCGAGCCGCCAGACGGTGGTCGACGCAGGGCTTACGGCCGGGGCGGGGTTTCCTGCGGGTTGATCTGCGGATCGTTGCCCACCTGGGGGTCACAGCTGAACCAGGTCTTCTTGTCCTTCCGGCTTTCGTCCTCGACGATGATGGTCAGGAAGATCAGGGTCGGGACGCTATTGGCATTGGTGACCTGCACGCTGCGGCCGTCGGGGCTGATCGTGGGTTGCCCGATCTGTTTCAAGGCATCGGAACTCAGCAGGCTCCTGATCTTGAAATGCCGGGGGACGACGTCTTCATCGAAGTAATAGTGCAGCGTCGATGCCTTGTCGTGCTTGTCCACAATCAGCAGGTCCGGGGCGAAGCTGTAGAAATACTCGCCGGCACCGGTGTTGCCGCCGAATCCCACCCGCGCCACCGTGAGCTTGATCTTGAAGTCCGTCATGAGCTGTCCTGTTCCTTGAAAAGCGGGGCATAGAGGGAGACGAATCCCGGGTGGCGGTAGCCCGCGTGATACAGCCATCCGAGCTGTTGCGTAACGGCGCTGCGCTGGCCCAGATGCACCTGTGCGCGAATCCATGGGTCCAGCAGGTTCTTGTCGCGGCTGTTGCCGATGTCCTTGCCCAACACCGCCACCGCGCGCTGCCACGCCGCGCGTGCGCCGGCTGCGTCGCCGGCGGCGGCCTGTTGTTCGCCCTGCCAGACCAGCGCCTGGGCCAGCGCGGCCAGGCCGAGCAGATCGTCGGGCCTGGCGCGGTGCAGGGCATCCAGTTGCGCAACGATCGGCGCCAGGCCATTGGCGTGGTTGCCCGCGCGCGTGCGCTGCACGCGCTCAAGGCGCAGCGCGATGATGGCGTCCAGCCACTGCCACTCCGGCAGCGGTTGCGCCTGTGTCAGCAACCCGGCCATGGTCTGGCGGGCGCGCTCGAGGTGCCGCACCGCCAGTTCGGGCTGCCCGTCCAGCGCGGCCATCCAGCCGATCTGGGCGTCGGCATGCGCCAGATCGCGGCGCCAGGCGACATTGTCCGGCTGCAAGGCCACCAGCGCCTGCAGCATGCGCAGGCTGTCCTGCGCATCGGTCTGCGCCTGGTGCAGCTGGCCGCGCGCCAGCGCCAGGTTGGAGACGCGGATCAGTGAGCCGGCCAGACGCCTGCGCCAGGCATGCGCGTCGGGATCGTGGTCGACCAGCACACGCAGCATGGCGATCTGCTCGCGGTAACCCTGCTCGGCGGGGGCCAGCGAGCCCTGCATTTCCTGCGTCAGGCTCAGCCAGGACAGGCTGTCCACCAGCTCGTAGCGCAGCGCCGCGTTGTCCGGTGTGCGCGCCAGCAACTGGCGCTTGAGGGCGATCGAGCGTGCAAACAAGCCGATCGCCGCACCTGTCCGGCCTTGCTCCTTGGCCAGTGTGCCGAGGTTGTTGAGGGCGTAGGACAGTTCCAGTTGCCAGTACGGATCCTGCGGCGCGGCGCGCACCAGCTGTTCGCAGGCGGCCAGGTATTGCGACCAGTAGCGTTGTGCCACGGGCAACTGCTTGCTCCGGTAGGCAAGATCGCCCAGCCAATACGCGGTCTGCCCGGTTTCGGCGTGCGCCTCCAGGGACTCCGGCGCACGCGCACGCGCCTGCTCGGCAGTGGCGGCGGCACGCGTGAATGCCGCCTGCGCCTCGTCCAGCTTGCCCTGGTTCATCAGCACCTCGCCGGTGGTGCGCAACGCACGGGCGTGGTTGATCAGATCGCCTGTCTGCATGCTCGCGCTGGGCAGGTCTTCCAGATAGCGCAGCGCGCGGCTGCCTACGCTGTCGAGCAGCTTGAGGTTGCCCACCGTGCGCAACTGCTCGGCCAGGTCGCCCAGCATGTAGCTCACCAGTTGCTGGGCCTGGTCGCGCCGTTGTTCGGCCACCTGCTGCGCTTGCCGCGCCTGCCAGCCCAGCAGCATCGAGGCGCTCGCCAGCACCACCAGCAAGGTCGCCGCCGCTGCATACAGGCCGCGGCGGCGGCGTTGCGAGCGCTCGCAGGCATGCAGGAACGCGTGATCCAGCGCGTCCAGATCCTGCGGCATGCGCCGCGCCGCCTCGCGCGCTTCGCTCAACGGGCGCCCGCTGTTGAGCAGGTGATCGCTGCGCCGGCCTTCGGCAGCCCAGCGCTGTGCGGCCAGCTGCAACCGCTTGCGCGCCTGCAGCAGACGGCGGTTTTCGTGGATCCACTCGGCCGCGCGCGGCCATTGCCGCAGCAAGGCTTCGTGCGCGACCGCAAACCCCGGCTCGCCGGCCACCAGCTCGCTGACGAACAGGCGCGCCTGCACGAAGGCATCCACCAGCACGCGCGCTGCGCCATGCGCCGGCAGCGCCGACCACAGCGCACGCCGCGCGGTCACCGCATCGCTGTCGGGATGGATCACGCTCAGCAAGCTCAGCACCTCGCCCAATGCCGCCTGTGCGGCAGCCGGCAGGGCACGGAAGGTGTGTTCGGCATGGTGCGCCAATGCGCCTTCCAGCCCGCCCAATGCGCGGTAGGCGGCAAAGGTCAGCAGGCCATCGTCGCTGCGTTGCGCGTGCAAGGCATGCAGCAGATGCTGCAGCAACGGCAGGGCATCGGGCTGGCGCGCGGTGGCATCGCGCAGCACATCGTCCAGCCGGCTGGCGCTGTCGCGGTCCTCTTCGAAACGCAGCCCGGCCATGGCCGCCGGCACGCGGATGATCTGGCCGATCTCGCCATCGCGCGGCGCCAGCAGATCCACATGCCCGTCGCCGCGTTTGAGTTCGACGATCTGCGGCAAGGCGTCGATCAGGCGCGGGTAGAAATCGCTGCGGGTGAGCATCAGCACCGCCACCTGCGCGCTGCTGCACAGTGCCTGCAAGGCCGCGGCCAGTGCGGCGCGGTCGGCATCGGTGATCCCGGGCGTGGCCACCAGCGCTTCTGCGTGATCGATCACCAGCAGCAGATGGCGCTGGGTCTGTGCGCTGTCGCGCGCTGGTGGGCGTTGACGCATCGCCTCGCCAATGGCCGCATGCAGCGGGGCAGGGCGCTGCAGCCACTCGGGCAACGCCGCCATCTGCGCCGGCGAAAACACCGCCCGCCCGCCGGCCGCCCAGTCGCCGAGTGCGCGCGCCAGCGTATCGAGCACATCGCCGCCACGACATTGCGCCAGGTTGCAATACGCCACCGCAATGGCTTCCAGGCCATCCAGCCCGCCGGGCTGCGCCAGCAACGGCACCACGCCGGCGCGCAGCAACGAGGTCTTGCCGCAGCCGCTGGCACCGCTCACCAGCACCAGCCCGCGCTGGCTGTGCAATTGCGCGCGCATCGCGCCCAGCACCTGCGCAATCGCATGGCTGCGGCCGAAGAAGACCTCGGCGTGTGCGGGATCGAACGCCTGCAGCCCCACGTACGGGCTGCCGTGTCCCCACACCTGCGTGCCCATCACCGCACCGCGATAATCGTCGGGAAACACCACCTTGGGCAGCAGCCGGTACCCGCGCTTGCGGATGGTTTCGATGTAGCGTGGTTGGCGGCTGTCGTCGCCCAGCTTGCGGCGCAGTTGGGCGATGGTCTTGTGCACCGGGTTGTCGCCGTAGAAGCTGCCGTGCCACACCTCGATCAGCAACTGCTCGGCGCTGACCACCTCGCCGGCCCGTTCGGCCAGCGCGATCAGCACTTCCATCATGCGCGGTTCCAGCGCGATGGTCTGGCCGTCGTCGATCAGCGCAAGCCGTTCCGGCTCGACCAGCAAGGGCCCAAGCCGAAACCGCGGGACGGAGCCCAGCTGCGTGACGCGCTCGCTTCGAAGAGACATTCGCTCGGATACCGGTCGCACGGTGGGAGGAGCCTCGACGATCGCCATCAGGCGCGGCCAGGCACGGCACGGCAGGCGCAAAAGTAGCACAGGCGCTGACGCAGGAAATCGATGGTGATCGCCGTTCGTTCGCGTCCGTGCGCGGAAGATGCATGCCCGGTCGTGCGGCATGCCTGGCGCTGCAAGCGGGCTTCACGCAGCGCCATACAGCGGCGTGTGGTGCGCCTCAGGCTGTTTCGCCAGCAGGCCAGCGATTAAGATGCCGCCAGCATCTTGCTGACCAGGAGTCCACGTTGATCATCCATCCCAAAGTGCGCGGCTTCATCTGCACCACCACGCATCCGCTTGGCTGCGAGCGCAATGTGCTCGAGCAGATCGCGGCCACGCGCGCGCGCGGCGTCCGCAACGACGGCCCGAAGAAGGTGCTGGTGATCGGCGCATCCAGCGGCTACGGCCTGGCCTCGCGCATCACCGCCGCGTTCGGCTTCGGTGCCGACACGCTGGGCGTGTTCTTCGAAAAACCCGGCAGCCCCAGCAAGGCCGGCACCGCCGGCTGGTACAACTCCGCCGCGTTCGACAAGCACGCCAAGGCCGCGGGCCTGTACAGCAAGTCGATCAACGGCGATGCGTTTTCCGATGCCGCACGCGAGAAGGTCATCGAGCTGATCAAGACCGAGATGGGCGGGCAGGTCGACCTGGTGGTGTATTCGCTGGCCTCGCCGGTGCGCAAGCTGCCGGGCACGGGTGAAGTGAAGCGCTCGGCGCTCAAGCCGATCGGCAACACCTACACCGCCACCGCCATCGACACCAACAAGGACACCATCATCCAGGCCTCGATCGAGCCGGCCAGCGCGCAGGAGATCGAAGACACCGTCACCGTGATGGGCGGGCAGGACTGGGAGCTGTGGATCGACGCGCTGGAAGGCGCCGGTGTGCTCGCCGACGGCGCGCGCAGCGTGGCCTTCAGCTATATCGGCACCGAGATCACCTGGCCGATCTACTGGCACGGCGCGCTGGGCAAGGCCAAGGTCGATCTGGACCACACCGCGCAGCGGTTGAACGCGCGCCTGGCCAAGCGCGGCGGCAGCGCCAACGTGGCGGTGCTCAAGTCGGTGGTCACCCAGGCCAGCGCCGCAATCCCGGTGATGCCGCTGTATATCTCCATGGTCTACAAGATCATGAAGGAAAAGGGCCTGCACGAAGGCACCATCGAGCAGCTCGACCGCCTGTTCCGCGAGCGCCTGTACCGCGAAGACGGCCAGCCCGCCGAGGTGGACGCCGAAAACCGCCTGCGCCTGGACGACTGGGAACTGCGCGACGACGTGCAGGACGCCTGCAAGGCGCTGTGGCCGCAGGTCACCACCGAGAACCTGTTCCAGCTCACCGACTACGCCGGCTACAAGCACGAGTTCCTCAAGCTGTTCGGCTTCGAACGCGACGATGTGGATTACGACGCCGATGTGGAGACGGATGTGAAGTTCGACTGCATCGAGCTGGGCTGAGAGCAGGGATTCGGGAATCGGGATTTGGGATTTGGGATTTGCAAGCGCGGTGGGTGACTGCACCGCTGATCTTCGGCGGATCCAAATGCATTGCGAAGGACAATCGGCAATCGATGCCGGTTGCCCTCGCTGTTACGAATCCCCACTCGCCAATCCCAAATCCCCGCCCCCAATGGACAAACTGATCGCCTTTCTGGTGCTGGCCGTTGTAGTCAGCGTGGCCTGTGCCGTGTTGCTGCGCTTCGTCAGGTTGCACTGGTCATTGAAGGCGATCGCCAATCTGTTGATCACCACGGCCGTCGTCTGCGCCGTGGTGATGCGGGACGGCTCTGCACCGCCCTGGAACCACGCCTTGCTGATCACGCTGTTCTTCAGCGTCCCGGCGTCGCTGTGTGTGGTGCTGCTGAGCGCAGGCTTCAAATGGATCACCAACAAACGCCGCAGCCGTGCGCCCGCCTGAAACGCGTGAGCGCAGCGAACAACACCTAGCAAGCACCTGCCCGCTGCCCACGGGCGCATCAGCCCTCAGCGCACCGCGCTCCGTTAGCAACAAGCCTGGACAGAGCGCCGAAAACCAGCGCTCTTAAGCTCTTACGATTCCCCAATCCCGATTCCCAGCGCGTCAGCGCCGCACATCAAACCGCGCATCGCCCACGCAGGCCTGCACATCGGCCACCGACAGCGGATTGAAATCGCCGGGAATCGAGTGCTTCAGGCAGCCGGCCGCCAGGCCGAAGCGCACCGTGTCGTCCAGCGACCAGCCTTCGATCAGGCCGTGCAGTACGCCGGCGGCAAACGCGTCGCCGCCGCCGATGCGGTCGATGATCGGGCTCAGTTCCTCGCTGGGCGCGCGCGCCACCGCGCCACTGCGCGGCACCAGCAGTGCGCCCAGGCTGTGGTGGTCCACGTTATGCGCCACGCGCTGCGTGCAGGCCATTAGCTGCAGCTGCGGGAATGCGGCAAAGGCCTGCTGCGCGGCCGCTTCCACGCGTGCTTCCAGCGTGTCCTGCGGGAACTCGCCGCCCAGCACCACGCCGATGTCGCGGTAGTCGGCAAACACCACGTCCGCACAGGCGAACAGCTGGTGCAGGATGCCGCGCGCATCGCCCTGCCAGCGTTGCCATAGCTTGGGCCGGTAATTGCCGTCGAACGAGACCTTGACCCCGACCGCACGCGCCGCGCGTGCCGCCGCCAGCGTGGCCTGCGCCACGTCCGCACCCAGTGCCGGGCTGACCCCGGACAGATGCAGCCACTGCACCCCGTCCAGCAGGGCCGGCCAGTCGTAGGCGTCGGCCGGGGCCAGCGCAAACGCCGAGTCGGCGCGGTCGTAGACCACTTCGCTGGGGCGGTGGATCGCGCCGGTGGTCAGGAAGTACAGCCCCATGCGCCCATCCACCCGCCGCACATGCCGCGTGTCCACGTCGTGGCGGCGCAACTCGCCCAGCACCGCCGCACCCAGCGGGTTGTCCGCCACCGTGCTGACCATGGCCACGTCATGGCCGAAATGCGCCAGCGACACGCCGACATTGGCCTCGGCCCCACCGCAATGCACGTCCAGCCGCGGCTGCTGCAGCAGCAGCTCGTGACCAGGCGCCCCCAGGCGCAGCAACAACTCTCCAAAGCACAGGATACGGGCACGACTCATGCGGCAATTACCTCGGCTGTGTGGTGCGTCACGGTGTGGGGGAACCGTCGCGCGTCAGGATGACCATCGGTGTCATTCTAGCCGGCGCCAAACGCGCCGGGCGAGGCCCATGATGCGACGCGCAGTGACCGCTTGCACCCCTTTTGGGCAAATTTGGTGACGTTTTCTGCTGCGCTGCAAGATGTTACGGGAGGATTCAGCTGGTAACGTCGTTTTGACCAGCGGTGTCATTGCCGCTCACAACCAGACTTTCATGTTGTTCATGGACCCTTGGGAGGGGAGGACATGCAATTTCGGACCACCAGCCGGAAGACACCGGTTACCTTGCTGGCGTTGTCGATCGGCCTTGCGCTGAGCGGCCACCTGGCAGCACAAGAAACCACCCAAGCGCCCGCAGAACCGGCCGTCGACCTGGACACCGTCACGGTGACCGGCTATCGCGCCTCGGTGGAAAAGGCCCTGGACATCAAGCGCGGCGAAGCCGGCGTGGTCGATGCGATTGTCGCCGAGGACATCGGCAAGTTCCCCGACCTCAACCTGGCCGAGTCGCTGCAGCGCATCCCCGGCGTGGTGATCACCCGTGAGGCCGGCGAAGGCCGCGCCATCTCGGTGCGTGGCCTGGGCCCGGAGTTCACCCGGGTGCGCATCAACGGCATGGAAGCGCTCACCACCGTCGGTGCCGGCGACCAGAGCGGCGGCACCAACCGCGGCCGCGGCTTCGACTTCAACGTGTTCGCCTCGGACCTGTTCTCGCAGCTGATCGCGCGCAAGACCGCCTCGGCCGATGTGGAAGAAGGCTCGCTCGGCGCCACCGTCGACCTGCGCACCGCGCGCCCGTTCGACTACAACGGCTTCACCTTCGCCGCCAGCGGCCAGGCTGCCTACAACGCCATGGCCGAGAAGGCCAACCCGCGCGTGGCCGCGCTGATCGCCAACACCTGGGCCGACAACACCTTCGGTGCCCTGCTGTCGGTGGCCTACACCGAGCGCGAGGTGCTGGAAGAAGGCGCCAACACCGGCCGCTGGGCCAACGGCCCCAGCAACGGCAACTTCAGCGCCGCCTCGCCGTACGCCGCGGCGCGCTCGGCCGATGTCTACCACCCGCGCTTCCCGCGCTACACCCAGCAGATCCACGACCAGGAACGCCTGGGCGTCACCGGCTCGCTGCAGTGGAAGCCCACCGACCGCACCACGCTGTCGCTGGATGCGCTGTATTCCAAGATCGACGCCAAGCGCGACGAGCACTACATCGAAGCGATCTCCTTCAGCCGCAACCGCGACGGGCTCACCCCGCGCCGGCCGGAGCGCGACGGCAAGCCGGGCACCATCGTGCGCAACGGCGAGATCCGCAACAACGCGCTGGTCTATGGCGAGTTCGACAATGTCGATATCCGCTCGGAAAACCGCCACGACGAGTGGAACACCAAGTTCACCCAGGTCAGCCTGGACCTGGAGCACCGCTTCAACGACGACTTCAGCATCAATGCCCGGGTCGGCACCTCGCGCTCTGCGCACGAGAACCCGGTGCAGACCACCATCATCATGGACAAGTACGACGTCGACGGGTACAGCTACGACTACCGTGGCAACAGCCGCGCGCCGGTGCTGAACTACGGCATCGACCCGACCAACCCCGCCGGTTGGGAACTGGCCGAAATCCGCCTGCGTCCGCAGTCGGTGGACAACGACTTCGACACCGGCCAGATCGACTTCAACTGGAACATCAGCCCCGGCTTCCGCCTCAAGGGCGGCGTGCTGGCCAAGAACTACAGCTTCAGCACGGTCGAGCTGCGCCGCGCCAACGAGCTGTCCGTGCCCACCTTCGCCAACGGCAGCACCATCGTGCCGGCCGACCTGACCGAACAGGCCGGGCTCAAGGGCATCAGCGGCAGCCCGTCCAGCTGGGTGGTGCCCAACCTGGATGCGGTGGCCGACCTGTTCGGCATCTACAGCAACAGCGGCACCTTCGCCGTGGCGCCGCGCGTCAACAACAGCCGCAGCGTCGAGGAAAAGGACCGCGGCGTGTGGTTGATGGGCGAGTTCTCCACCGACCTGGGCTCCATCCCGCTGTCGGGTAACTTCGGCGTGCGCTATGTGCGCACCGAGCAGGAGTCCACCGGCTATGCGCTGATCAACAACGCACCGGCGCTGACCACCGTGGGCCGCAAGTACAACAACACGCTGCCCTCGTTCAACCTGGTCGCCGAGCTGGCTCCGGACCTGCTGCTGCGCCTGGGCGCGGCCAAGGTCATGAGCCGCCCCGGCCTGGGCAGCCTCACCCCCGGCGTGACCGTGGCGGTGGCCGGTGGTGCGCGCACCGTGGCCGGCGGCAACCCGGACCTGGACCCGATCGAAGCCACCAATGTCGACCTCGGCCTGGAGTGGTACTTCAACGAAGGCGCCATGCTCGGTGTCGGCCTGTTCTACAAGGACATCGAGAGCTTCATCCAGACCGCGCGCGAAGTGCGTCCGTACTCCAGCAGCGGCCTGCCGGCCTCGTTGCTGGAGGGCACCGGCGCCACCGTCAACGACGACTTCGCCTTCAGCATCCCGCTCAATACCCCGGGCGGCGAATTGAAGGGCGTGGAAGCCAACTACACCCAGCCCTTCACCTTCCTGCCGGGCAAGTGGGCCAACCTGGGCGTGCAGCTCAACTACACCTGGGTCGATTCGCAGATCCAGTACCTGGCCAGCAGCGGCGCACCGGTGATGAAGAACGACCTGCTCGGGCTGTCGCGCTCGTCGTGGAATGCCACGCTGTTCTACGAAGGCGACTCCTTCGCTGGGCGCGTGTCGGCCACCAACCGCGACGACTACCTCACCCAGGCACCGGGTGCGGAAACCGGCTTCAACGTCGACGGCGTGCACGGCATGACCGGCACCACCATCCTCGATGCCTCGCTGCGCTACAAGATCAGCAAGCAGCTGGAGCTGAGCCTGGAAGGCATCAACCTCACCAACGAAGCCTCCGACGAATGGGTGTCCTCGCCGCGGACCGGCCAGCTGCCGCTGCAGTACGCCGAAACCGGCCGCCAGTACCTGCTGGGCCTGCGCTACAAGTTCTGACCCGCTGTCTGCCCGCTGCGCACACGCGCAGCGGGCCCCGATTCGACGCCTGATCGCTGCGCATGCGTTGCCGTTGCTGCACGCATGCAACGCGGTGGGCGTGATGTTGGAAGCGTCAGGCACCACGCAGCGGACAGTCGCCTGACGACTGCGCAGCGGTGCTGTCGGTCGCTCATGTCGACGCCGGTGGCCCGTGGGGAGGCTGAGCGCGTCATTGCAGCCAGTGCCATTGGAGTGAGTGCATCATGCAAGCCCGTTTGCGTCGTCCCGCCGCCGAGGCAGGCGTCCGCCTGTCCGCCGCACGTCTGTCGGTGGCCATCGTCCTGGCCTTGCACGGTGTGAGCGCTGCCGCGCAAACCGTCGGCCCGCCGGCCACGCCCACCGATGCGGTCGACCTGGACCGCGTGCAGGTCAAGGCCACCTACCGCGAAAGCCTGCAGCAATCGCTGGATGCCAAGCGCTACAGCGTGGAGCAGGTGGATGCCATCTATGCCGAAGACATCGGCAAGTTTCCCGATCTGAACCTGGCCGAATCGATGCAGCGCATCGCCGGTGTCTCCATCGACCGCGAGGGCGGCGAGGGCAAGCAGATCTCCGTGCGCGGCCTGGGCTCTGACTTCACCCGCGTGCGCATCAACGGGCTGGAAGCGCTGGCCACCGCCGGCAGCGGCAGCGATGGCGTCAACCGCAGCCGCGGTTTCGACTTCAATACCTTTGCCTCCGAACTCTTCAGCCGCGTCACCATCAGCAAGACCCAGTCGGCGCAGATGGACGAAGGCTCATTGGGTGCCACGGTCGACCTGCGCGGCTCGCGCCCGTTCGACTTCGACGGCTTCGAAGCGGCCGCGTCCACGCAATACGGCTACAACGATCTCTCGCGCGAAAAGGACCCGCGCTTTTCCGGCCTGATCAGTAACATCTGGGCCGATGGCCGCGTCGGCGCGCTGATGTCGGTGTCCTACAGCGAGCGCCACCTGCGCGAGGAAGGCTACAACCCGGTGCGCTGGGAACACGGCAACTACCGCAACTCCAACCAGAGCACCGCCACCAACAACGGCACCTACGGGTTCTGTTCGCCGGTGGGCTACAACCCGCAGACCCCGCGCAACCCGCTGGCCAACGAAACCCCTGCCGGGGTCGGCTCGCAGGCCAACCAGGACCGCAACAACGGCTGGGGCAGCTACGGCATCAGCGCCACCAACTGCGGCACCGGCATCGCGCGCCCAGCCAACACGCCGGAGAACATCCAGGCCTACGAAACCGCCACCAACGCCTGGATTCCGCGCTACCCGCGCTATATCCGCACCGACCACGAGATCAAGCGCCTGGGCGTCACCGGCGCGCTGCAATTCAAGGTCAGCGACGACACCCTGCTGAACTTCGACATGCTGTATTCCAAGCTGGACAAGGACCAGCGCGAAGACTCGGTCGGCGCCAACCTGCACCGCACCGCCAACTTCGGTGGCAAGACCCAGATCGCCGTGCGCGAGGCGCAGGTGGACGACCAGAACCGCCTCACCTACGGCGTGTTCGACAACGTCGACTTCCGCACCGAATCCAGCAACATCGAAGAATCCACCGAGTTCAAGCAGTTCAGCCTGGACCTGCAGCACCGCTTCAACGACCAGGTGCGCGTGAATGCATTGGTCGGCCACTCGACCTCGGACTACGAACGCCCCGAGTTTTCGATGGTGAGTTTCGACAACACCAACCTGGACGGCTTCGTGCTGGACCGGCGCGGTGGCGGCGATTACCCCAGCATGAGTTTCCCGTTCGATGCGGGCAACCCGAATAACTGGCAGTGGTTGGGCTACGGCGCAGTACCGGTCAACAGCAACGGCACCGCGCGCGGCACCAACATCAGCGAGGTGCGGCTCAACCCGCAGTCGGTGGGCAATACCTTCGACACCGCCAAGGTGGATCTGGAATTCAACATCAGCCCCACCTTCACCTTCCGCACCGGGCTGGCCTACAAGAACTACGACATGGACACGTCGGAGTCGCGCAACATCTCCTACGGGCGACTGGCGCAGGCATTGCCGGCCGGTGTGGGCGTGGGTGACCTGAGCACCAACCTGGACGGCTTCGGCCGCAGCTTGAACGGCAGCTTCCCCACCACCTGGGTGATTCCGGATTTCCAGAAGGTCGCCGACCTGCTCAACATCAATTGCGACTGCGACACCGGCGTGCCCGGCGGCGACTACCGCCTGGCCGATGTCGGCCACTTCGGCTCGTCCAACAACAATTTCGCCGTCAACGAAAAGAGCCTGGGCACCTACCTGCAGCTGGATTTCAACACCGACCTGTGGGGCCGCGCGCTGCGCGGCAACCTGGGCGTGCGCTACGTGCAGACGCAGATCGCCGCCAGCGGTTATGCGCCGTGCACGGCCACCGCGGCCGGCGCGGTTTCGCCCAACTGCCAGTCGTTCTTCGGCGTGGCCAGCGCTACCGCCGCAGCCGGCGAGCGCCTGCTGGTGCCCACCACCGTCAACCACAACTACCGCGACATCCTGCCCTCGTTGAACCTGTCCTGGGATGTCAGCGACGAGGTGGTGCTGCGCTTCGGCGCGGCCAAGACCATGGCGCGCCCCACGCTGGCGTACCTGTCGCCCAGCGTCAGCGGCGGCCCCACCCAGTATTTCGACGACGGGCGCTTTTTCTCGATCAACCTGGGCAACCCCAAGCTCGACCCGTTCCGCTCCACCAACTACGACCTCAGCGCCGAGTGGTATTTCCGCGAAGGCTCGCTGCTATCGGCGGCGGTGTTCTACAAGGACATCGACAGCTACGTGCAGCGCACCCGCGTGCTCAGCACCTGGGAAGCGATGGGTTACTCGCTGGACCTGCTCCCCGCAGGCTTCACGCCGGACACCATCTTCAACGTGCAGAGCTACTTCAACACGCCCGGCGGCCCGCTCAAGGGCTTCGAGCTGACTTACCAGCAGGCGTTCGACTTCTTGCCCGGCTTCTGGCGCAACTTTGGCGTGCAGCTCAACTACACCCAGGTGGATTCCAAGATCAATTACCTGTTCAGTACCGCCGGCAGCAGCAATACCAGCATCACCACCACCGCCACCGAGCGCGACCTGCTCAACCTCTCGCCGCAGTCCTACAACGCCACCGTCTATTACGACGACGGCCGCTTCAGTGCGCGCGTGTCCACCAGTTATCGCGATGGCTACATCAACAACATCCTCGCCCAGGAAGACGTCTACGACCTGGATGGCAAGCGCCTGGCCACGGCCGACGTGACCGGCAAATACAGCGTGGAAAACGTGGATTTCAACATGTCCTACAAGCTCAACGACCAGCTGTCGCTGACCTTCGAGGCCATCAACCTGCTCGACACCCCCGACCGCCGCTACGTCGATTCCACGCTGGAACTGCCCGACAAGTACACCGTCACCGGGCGCCAGTACTACATCGGCGCGCGCTACAAGTTCTGACCAGGAGAGCGACATGCAAGTGCATCGCAGAACCGTCTTACGTCAGTTGGCCGCCACCGCGTTGGTGGCCGTGGCAGGCCTGTGCAGCAACGCCGCCATTGCCGCCGACCCGGTCTACACCGTGGCCAAGCAGGGCAGCGCCGGCTACCGCACCGTGCAGGCCGCCATCGATGCGGCCGTGCAGGGCGGCAAACGCGCGCACATCAACATCGGCGCCGGCACCTACCAGGAACTGATCGTGGTGCCGTCCAACGCACCGGCGCTCAAGCTCACCGGCGCCGGCGCCACCCAGACCATCATCACCTACGACAACTACGCCTCACGCATCAATCCGGCCACCGGCACCGAGTACGGCACCTCCGGCTCGTCCAGCGTCATCATCGCCGGCAACGACTTCACTGCCGAGCAACTGAGCTTCGGCAATCACGCCGGCCCGGTCGGGCAGGCGGTGGCGGTGCGTGTGGATGGCGATCGCGCCGCGTTCCGCAACGTGCGTTTCCTCGGCTACCAGGACACGCTGTACCTGCGCGGCGCCAAGCTGTCGTATTTCCTCGACTGCTATGTCGAAGGCACCGTGGACTTCGTGTTCGGTGCCGGCACCGCGCTGTTCGAGAACGTGCAGCTGCACTCGCTGGGCGATGGCTATCTCACGGCCGCCTCCACCCCGCAGGAAAGCGCGCGTGGCTTCGTGTTCCGCAATGCGCGCGTCACCGCTGCCAGCGGCGTGAGCCGCGTGTTCCTGGGCCGGCCGTGGCGGCCGTATGCCAGCGTCAGCTTCATCGGCAGCCAGCTCGGTGCGCACATCCTGCCCGAGGGCTGGAACAACTGGGGCAACGCCGCCAACGAGGCCACCGCCCGCTACAGCGAATACCAGAGCAGCGGCACCGGCGCCAACCCGTCGCGCCGCGTGAAGTGGTCGCGCCAGCTCACTGCTGCGCAAGCCGCCGCGCTGGACCGCAACACCATTCTCGGCACCTGGAGGCCGTTCTGATGCGCAAGCTCACCACCTTCGCCCTCGCCACTGCGCTGCTGCTGGCACCGCTGTCCGCACTGGCCGACAAGATCGCCGACAACATGCTGTTGCTGCAGACCGCCTCCGGCGGCTGGTCCAAGCAGTACAAGGGCGTCGCCGTCGACTACAACCGCACCTTCACCGCTGCGGAAATCGCCGAGCTGCAGCAACCCGGGCGCAAGGACGACGCCACCATCGACAACAAGGCCACCACCTACGAGATCGGCTACCTCTCCACGCTCTACAAGACCGACAAGAACGCCAAGTACGTGGCCGCCGCCAAGCGCGGCGTGGACTATCTGCTCACCGCGCAATACGCCAACGGCGGCTGGCCGCAGTTCTACCCGGACCTGTCGTCCTACCATCACCAGATCACCTATAACGACGATGCGATGGTGCGCGTGCTCAACCTGCTGCAGGACATCAGCGAGGGCAAGGGCGACACCGGCGCGCTGCTGCGTGCCAGCCATGGTGCACGCGCCCGCCAGGCGGTGACCAAGGGGCTGGAATGCGTGCTCGCCACCCAGGTCAAGATCGGCGGCACGCTCACCATCTGGGGCGCGCAGTACGACGAGGTCACGCTCAAGCCGGCCAAGGCGCGTGCGTATGAGCTGGCCTCGCTGGCCTCCAGCGAGTCGGTCAGCATCGTGCGCTTTCTGATGCGCCAACCCACCCCGTCCGCACAGATCAAGGCATCGGTCGAGGCCGCTGCACGCTGGTTCGACACCCACCGCATGCGCGATCTGGCCACCAAGAAGATCGACGACCCCACCCAGGAAACCGGCCAGGACGTGATCCTCGTCGCGCAACCGGGTGCGTCACTATGGGCACGCTTCTACGACCTGCAGAATCAACGCCCGCTCTACGCCAACCGCGACGGCAAGGCCTTGACCGAGTACATGCAGGTGCCCAACGAGCGCCGCGTCGGTTATGCCTGGCACGGCACCTGGCCGGACAAGCTGTTGAAGGACGACATTCCCAAGTGGCGTACCGCCAACGGTCTGTAAGTGCGTCGTCGCCACCGCGTGCAAGCGCGCGGTGGCTGTTTTACGTTTTGGAATTGACGAGGTGAGCGTGTCGAAGTTCTTGTTGGGAATGCTGTGCCTGATCGCGCTGCCGGTGAGCGCGGCCACCACCACCGCGCCGGAGCTGTTGTTCCGGGTGTCGGCCGACCGCGACCTGCAGGCCGATCTGGCCCGCGGCGACGGCGTGCCCAACTTCCGCGACAAGATTACGCTGGTGCCCACCGGCAAGCGCGGCAACGCCATCGAATGGGCCGACGACGGCGTGCTGTCGTGGAATGCGCCCGGCAACCTCTACACCCAGCGCGGCACGCTGAGCTTCTTCTGGCGCGCGCGCTATCCCGTGGGCGAAGCGCCGTTCGTGATCTTCCGCGTCGGCTATGCCGACCACACTAGCTGGGACATGGCCTGGCTGCGCATCGACTGGAACGGCCATGGCTTCGATGCCTTCGTCACCGACGCCAACCTCGCGCGCACCCGCGTCTCCTTCAAGCTCGACAACGCCCCGGCCGCCAGCGACTGGACCCACATCGCGTTTGCCTGGGACGAAACCCGCGGCGTGCGCCTGTACGTGGACGGTAAGGAAGCCGCACGCGTGGACTGCGGTGCGCCCTGCGCCAACGGCGGCGCACTCGACTTCGACGCCGCGCTGGACCAGTTCGGCCTGGCCGGCCGCGTGATGTCGCCGCACCAGGTGCAGAGCCGCTACAACTTTTTGCGCGGCAGCGACTTCGACGAGATCCGCATCTACGACCGCATGCTCGACGCCAGCGCTGCCGCCGCGCTCGCACGCCTGCAGGAGCCCGCCACCGCCGAAGCACCCACCGGCAACGCGCAACACGCCGCCTTCCTGCACCGCTACGGCTGGGACAACGGCCACGCACCGCCGCTGCTGGATGCGCCGGTCACCGGCATCCGCAAGGTGGAGTTCGCCGATGCGCGCGACCTCAAGCAATGGATGTGGAAGGCCACCGACGGCATCGCCGAAACCACATGGCCCGGCGTCTACAACCGCTCGCGCCTGCCCGGGCGCGACGACTACTTCCAGCTGCCGGACTGGAACACCTACGTCGAAGGCGGCAAGGCGCTGGACCTCACCCTGCCGGACGAGCCGGTCAACCGCATCGAGCTACGCGGTGCTGCCTACGGCCAGGCCACTTATGCCGCGCCCAACGCACAGGCGCAGCCACTGTTCGCACGCAGCCAGGGCGTCGTACGCAGCGTGGACCAGTTCCCCGAGCGCCGCGGCGGCACCCTGCGCTTTGCCAACACCGCGCAGGAAACCCCCATCCAGGAAATCTGGGCCTACAACGTGCAGCCGGGCGCCGTACCCAAAGGCAGCGCGCAACTCAGCTACACCGTGCGCAGCGACATCCAGCCCGACTACGACAACCTCGCCCCCTTGCGCGATGCCATCGCCGGCCGCTACCCGCCAGGCGAGCGGCAGACCGTGATCGCGCTGCCCACCAAGGCACCGGCGCGCAAGCGCCCCAGCGACAAGGCCGCAGCAAGCGCGCAGCAACCCATCGTGCACATCCTGGTGCCCTCCAGCCTGGGCAACCCGCCACCGGACCAGGCGCTGATGCGCAGCTGGTCCTACGGCTGGGAGAACATGCACGACGGCCTGGACGGCATCGCCATCACCCTGCCGGCGCTCAACCTGCCGGCCACCCACAACGGCAGCATCCCGCTCAACATCCGCATCAAGGATCCCATCTGGCCCGCGCGCGACATGATCGATGTCTCGGTCGCGGTCACCCCCGGCCAGGCCCGTACGCTGTGGCTTGACCTGCGCGACAGAATCCTGAGCAACGACAGCCTGATGCTCAGCATCGCCGCCGCCGCGCCCGGCTTCGATGCCAACGCACTCGACGGCACCCAGCTGCAGCTGGTGTTCAAGCCGCGTGCCGAGGCCATCACCGAGCACGTCGCCGACCGCTTCAACCAGGTCAAGGACAACTGGGGCTTTCTGGTGGAAGAGCACACCACCTCCAAGCGCCAGCTGCTCTACAAGCGCCTGGACGCCGACATCACCGACCTGCTGCGCGTCGACCCGGACCACGCCCTCGGCCGCCAGTACTGGAACGACATCAGCTACGCCAACCAGGGCACGCTGCCGGTGGACATGCCCACCGTACCCAAGGGCGTGCCCGCCTGGGCGTTCTGGCAGCTGCAGGATCTCAGCGCCACCCGCCGCTATATCCGCTGGTGGATCGAGCAGCGCCAGGTGGCCTACGGCGATTTCGGCGGCGGCATCTCCGACGACTCGGACCTGGTGCAGCAATGGCCCGGCGTCGCCCTGATGGGCGTGGACCCGGACATGCTCAACGCCTCCATGCTGGCGCTGTCCGATGCCAACTACCGCAACGGCATGTTCACCAACGGCCTGTCCACCATCGAAACCGACGAGCTGCATTCGTATGAAGAGGGCATCAACCTCAACAGCGCCCTGCTGTACCTCAACTGGGGCGACCCGCGCACTGTCGAGCGGCTGATGCAAACGGTCAAAGCCTTCGACACCATCATCCAGGTCAACCCGCAAGGCCACCTATTGTTTGCCAGCAACTGGTTCGGCGGCCGCAAGGTCTACCGCGAGCCCAACTGGCAATGGCAAAAGCCGTACTCTTTCCCCATCGTGCACCCGGCCATCCTGCTGGGCGGCTATAACGCCGACCCCAACAGCCGCCGCATCGTCACCGGGTTAGCGGATGGCTATCTCGCCCACGCCTACACCAACGCCAAGGGCAACTGGGCCCTACCCAACGAGATCAACTGGCAAACCGGTAAAACCCGCGGCGGCGAACTGTTCGAAGGCAGCGGCGGCGCCGACACCTTGCACACCTTCTGGGCCGCCTACCGCTTCACCGGCGAGCAGCGCTATCTCAAGCCGATCGACTACCGCGTCGCCAATAGCGGCCCCAATGGCCTCTCCCTGCTCAACGAGAACTTCCTCGACGTCATGGGCAAGCGCAGCGACTGGAGCGGCAAGCTCATCGATGCCGCAAACAAGGACGACGGCAGCGCCCCGGACTTCCCGCATCACGTGGCCTGGGAGCAAACCGGCAATATCGAGTATCTCGCCGCCATTTACCGCAGCGAGGCGCGGGAGAAACTGCAGAACTTTTACATGAACACCGAAGGCCACTGGTGGAGCGACCGCGTGGAATCCCCCACGGTCAACCTGCAACGCGCACGCCTTGGCGGCGTGGCGCTCAAGCGCAACCAGACCTACCCCGGCCACACCGTGAGCTGGCGCTTCGCCGATCCAGAAGCGGCGACACAGGTCGCCATCGCCATCCCCGCACCCCGGCAAGACCGCTTCACCGTCATCGCCTACAACACCTCCAGTAAAACCCAGCGCGCCAGCATGACCGGCTGGAACGTCGCCCCGGGCCAGTGGCGCATCACCCAGGGCGTGAGCAAAGGCAATGACGGCAAGCTCGACAGTGCAGCCAAAACGCAAGAGGTCGCTTTCGAAAAAAGCGCGGCCATCGACATCGACTTCCCCGCAGGCCGCACCACTGTCCTGCAGCTCGAACGCATCGCCGCCACCACCCCGGTCGAACTGCGCCCGGATCTGGGGATTGGCCATGGCGATGTGCGGGTGACTGCGGACGCTATCGAGGTCACCGTGCACAGCCTCGGGCATGCCGATGCACCGGCCGGGTTTGTGGTGTTGGAGGATGGGCGGGGGAAGGAGCTGGCGCGGGGGGCGTTTCCGGCGTTGGAAGCTCCGCAGGATTTGGTGCCGAGAACAGCGGTGGTGCGGTTGGCTGTGCAGAGTGGTAGCGTTGGGAAGGGCGTGCTGCTGCGTCTGGTGACGGAAGGTAATATTGCTGAGGTAACTCAGCGCAACAATGCACTAGGAAGCCTGCGCCCAGTGCGGGGATCGGTCTCGAACCTGACAGTACAGGACGAACCCTCAAAGATGATGCCTAACTAGCTCGCTTCGCGACTCACCATAAATTAGGTATTAGGACTCACATGATCGAACTTCCCGCGCAAGCTCTCGTTGCTTTGGCAACAATAACAGCCACCTTAATTACATCGCTCATTGGATTAGTGAGCCTGACGCTGAACAAGGAGCTGAAGGTTTCAGAAATGAGGCGAGACTGGATTGAATCACTGCGGACCGAGCTTTCTGAGTATTTTCAGGCAATGCGTCATCTGGCTAGAGCGTCAGATGAGCTTGCGACTAGCGAGCCGGGCAAAACCGGGTTCAAACGCACCAAGCTCGAGGAGGCAATTATCACGGGAAATCTGTCTTTTTATAAGATTCAATTGCGCCTAAACTCGACTAAGCCACTACATTCAAATTTGCTAAAATCGCTAGGCGACATTGAAAATTGCTATTCGAACTGGCCGGATTCAATTGATGGGTGTGGCGAGGAAATTATTAAGAAAATAACCGATTCAAACTCCTGCGCAAGAGACCTCATTGATCAAGAGTGGAAGCGAGTAAAAATAGGTGAGCCGGCTTACAACAGACTTCGCCGTTGGATAGTTCCTGGGTCTCTGCTCATCATCGCGATCTTCATCGTTGCCGCCTTGTTCGTAAGCTATAAGTGAGCTTTAACAATTTATTGAAGCCGAACTCGCTTCGCGGGGGCGAACTAACTAACGCGTTATGCGTCAGATGGAGAGATTGATGTCCGAAATTCAGATTGAGATCGATAAGCCAGTAGAAGAGATGGATGACTCCTATACGGATGAAGACTTGTTCAAGATCTCGTCGTGGGGTGCAGACCTCTCGTTTCGAGAGCTTATAGCCCGATACGACGACAATGAGCTTGTCAAGCCTGAGCTACAAAGACACTACGTTTGGGACCGAGTAGAAGCATCGCGATTCATCGATTCTGTACTTCTTGGACTGCCAGTTCCCAGCATCTTTCTTGCAAAAACAAAAGATGAAAAACTGTTAATTATTGACGGCTATCAACGACTAATGACTGTGCGCGACTTCGTTAAGGGTGTATTTTCTGACGACAACTCTCAGTTTAGCCTCTCGAATAGCAAGAAGATTCATGATCGCTGGAGGGGAAAATCGTTTGCGCAGCTAGACGAGCAAGACAAGCGCAAGATCAGGAATACCACAATTCATGCAATCATCTTCATGCAGCAGCATCCGAGCTCTGATGACACAAGCCTTTATCAGATATTCGAGAGAATAAACACAAGCGGGCGCTCGCTGTTGCCGCAAGAAATAAGGAACTGTGTTTATCAGGGTCCGCTCAATACGCTTCTGATTTCGCTAAACGAGGACAGGGCGTGGCGCGACCTGCTAGGTAATCCCAGGCGTGACAGTCGGATGAGAGATCTGGAGCTCATCCTCAGATTTTTTGCGCTTTCTGATGAATATATACTTGAGAGTCAAAGTGCTCCTTATAATATATCGCTCAAGAAGTATCTAAACGAGTACATGGGATCCCACAACACCGATGGTGACGTCATTACGCTGCGATCCAAGTTCGAGAAGACGATAGCCTTCGTGCATCGGATATTCGGTGTTACTGCATTCCACAATGTTTCTCCTAGCGATCCAACACGATTGTTGTCTAATCTGAGCTCGACGGTATTCGACTCAGTCATGGTCGGCTCTTGGTTGTTGATGACAGAGGGTGGCGACACAAGTAAGTCGGCCGAATACTATTCGGCTGCTAAGCTCAAGAAGCTTGCCGATCCAGGGTTTCAGGAAATTCTTTCCCATGAAACTATGCGTAGTGCAAATATTCGCCGTCGCGCATTTGAAATGCGCGACGCGCTTATGAGTGCTTGAGGATGAACAATCTGGAGGTGATGAGCCTACTGCAAGAGTGTCGCGATGAACTCCACGCGATTCAAGCATTGCTAACCGGCATCGGTGACGCGGCTCGTCCTGCCTCGTATGTCAAGAAGTACGCTGTTATTAGGGCAGCGGGAAGCATTGAGGCCGGCTTCAAGCAAATAATCGCTGATAGGGTCGACCGGGACAGTCACGCGCAATTGAAGAACTTTGTCGCCAGAAAAATTCGTAATTCAAGCTGCAATCCAAATCTAGACATGATCCAGGTAATGCTGTCCGAGTTCGACGAAGGTTGGCGGTTACGATTCGATGAAAAAATCGCGCTTGCGGACAAACCTGTTCTGAAGGGAGCGCTTACGGATCTAGTAAAGGCGCGCAATAGTTTTGCTCACGGTGGCGCTGCGGAGCTTCCCATCGCTAAGACGACAGAATGTTTTGAGCATGGATGTACTGTGCTTCTCCTGTTAGACCAAACCGTACATGAGGTCGCAGACGGTGGCGCATAAAAGGAAGGCTGGGTCGGGTTAAATTTTAAATTGATCCCGTTTCAAAAAGAAATAGAGTCAGGTTAACTTGATAAGTCAACCTAACCCCGTTCCCCGCTGCTGCAAAGCGGCACAGTTTAAAAATTAGGCGTTAGACCTATTCATGACAAAGACTAGCCGCTACTTGAATGACGCGAAAAGTCATATTAGCTTGGCTGCTCCAGCGATTGCCAAAGGAGCCACGAGCGATCAGCGCTTTCAAGCTGTCGTGCTGGTCGCGATCGGGATCGAGAAGCTGCTCAAGCACATCATTGCTGAGGTGAATCCCGCGCTCATCCTAAAGTCGCAGGACTTCGATAGCGTCGTACTTCACTGTCATCGGGAAGCAATCACTGCTACAGATAGGGTTGCTGACATAGAGAAGAAGGCATCTTCAGACGTCATAACACTTAAGGCGTCGATCCAGCGCGCTTCACTCTTCAGCAGAGGCGTCAAAGACAACGCACAGTTCATCCACACTCTGGCTGATTTTCGAGACATTGCTCTGCATCGTTCTTGCGAAGAGCTCGATGCGGTTAGGGTTGACCGTCTCCTTCTCCGTGATCTGTACAACGTGATTCGCGACATATCGGCCGATCTGTCTTTATCCGCAAAAGATTTCCTTGGAGAGCATTCCACTCGTCTCGAAGCTCTGAGCGAGGAGCTAATTGCGCATGACAACTTTCAGGCCGGTATGGAAGCGCTCTTGGCGCGCCACAGAAAGATCTGGGATGAGAAATCCAAAGATGCAAGAGCCGTGTCATACGCAGAGAAGGCGACCATCGCCTACCTAACCAAGCGGAGCGAGACCACAGACTGTCCATGCCCAGCCTGTGGAAACTTGGCAGTTGCCACGCTTGAACCCGACTATGATTATGACTATGACCCAGATGACGGCACTAACTTTGGGTACATCTCAGGCATCTACGTTACTGATCTCCAGTGTTTGTACTGCTCACTCAAAATCGACGAGTACGATCAACTTAAGTATGTTGACGCCGATGCGCTGTTAGAAGCAGGTCACGAATGAGTACGTATAAAAATTAGCTTAAGCCGAAGCCTCCACGTCGCAGAAAGGAACAGTGTTAAGCTCACTCAAGAAGTCAACACGACCCCGTTGCTACTCTAACAATCATGCAACCCGACGCCGCTTCGCGGCGCGGTTTAATTCAAGCCTTGTCCAAGGAGAAGATCATTTATGTCACAGCAGATCAAATTCACTCGCAGATAGAAGCTGCGGTTTCTGCCCTAGAGAAGCTTTCGGTAAAAGAACGCGAGCAAAAGCCTCATCAGCAATTCGGTGAGAACTACAATAACCTCCTGTCGTTAGCTAAGGAGGCAATGCCAAGCATTGATGCGCGTCGCTGGACACCCGAGGTAGTAATTCACAAGCCAGCAATGGGTGTTTCCACAACGAATGCTACATATGTCGAGATACATAGCTACTTCAAGCAATTGCTTGCAATATTATCCGATAGCATTGAGCCGATCGGTGCATTCACTATTGGCTAGCAACTCATCCAAGCCGATGCTGCCTTGCGGCGCGGCATAATTCAGGCGTTAGCACTCGAATGGACCCTCGCAGACACGCATTTCCCGATAGCTGGCCGGCTCCGACCGAGTACCTCACCGAGCTCGGTCGCATGACCGCACTTTGGAGTGGCCTCGAAGCTTCAACGACAGTCGCCTATAGTAAACTAGCAGGCTATGACGAATTGTTAGACATGCGAGCAGTGATTGTTACTGCACACATGACTTTCCAACAGAGAGTCGATGCAATCATTTCTCTCTGCGAACATCTGGCGCCCTCGTATCCACACCTTGCCGATTTTGATATTACCCAGAAGCTACTTAAAGCGGCTCAAAAATCCAGGAACAAGTTCTCGCACAATGGGATTACCTATGATGAGGCCACGGGAGCAGTTTCCGTTTCCTATGCGACTGCGAGAGGCAGTCTTAAGCTTCATACCGAGCAGATTCACTTGGCAGACATAAAAGAAGCGAGCGCAAAGATTCACGAGGCAATCGCCTCATTGCACTCTCTCGTGACAGGGGTTCGGCGCGCCCCAATTTGGGATCGCGCCTAACGGAGAAACGAGGTCAGGTTCACTTCTCGAGATAAGTCGGCTAGATAGTGGCTCAGGGATATCTTCCGCGGGCCGCATCGGGAGGGGAGGCACTCTCAGAAGCTTATCTGCGCTCTGCCACCCCAAGCAGTTGACATCCCAACAAACCCGCAGCAATCTCTACACCAAGGAGCGTAGAAACTCCTCACAGAGCGGTACCCACCTCCGTCAAACCGGTGGGTTTTTTGTGCCTGCAGCGTCTTGCGGGTGCAACCGACGCGATGCCTGCGTCGGGAGGGCGGCTAATACAACACCCTTCGGGGAAATACGCCCGCCGGCTCTGTGCGGTTTCTAACCTCCCGACATCCCGTCGCCACCCGGCGGCGGGGCCTGTTCGTCAAGGAGGGCTTTGCCATGCGTCGATCCACGTCCCGTCCCACATCAGCACGCAAGCGTGCCACGGAGCCACCACCCACCGAGATCGGCTGGCACTCGCTCGACCCCTCGATCCCGCCGCGGCCCTACCTCGAGCGCACCCCCATCCCCGAGCCCCGCCCCGATCCCACCAAGCCGCGCCGCCCAGGCCACCCGCGTGCCCCGCAACACTGCACCGTCGGCTATGGCTACTACCCCGACAGCCACCAACGCATCCCCACGCTGCGCCTGCGCGGCCGCTGGTTGGAACAACTCGGCTTCACCATCGGCAGCAAGCTCCACATCCGCATGCGCAACGGCGAGCTGGTCGTCAGCGTGGCACCTACGGACTAACCAGGTGCGCAGCGTACGCGCAGCACGCACCCGCACGCCCCGCGCCAATCGCCACACCGTGCGCGCGCCCCGCTCACCGCGCAGAGGAGGACACAGATGGAGCACCCCGCCGTCGTCTTGCATCTCATGTTGGACCAACGCGACCAGCTCGACCGCCTGCTACGCAGCCTCATCGCTCATGGCGACGTGATCGCCATGAGCAAACCAGAGTGCCTGGAGGCGCAGACGCTGCCCACGCTGGGTCAAGCCATCTTCGATGCCGCCAACGCCGTGCGCGCAATCCTTGATCGGCGAATGGAGCACCGCTATGGCGACCCATAAAAGCACCGTGCGATAACCTGCGAGCCTGGAATCGGAATTCGATAAGGCACGTGACCGTGCTGCGGGTCGGGCGGTGGTTACGCAGGCGTGGGGCGATTGACTGCGGTGAACGACTCGGCGAGGATCGCGCTATACCGCGCTTAAGCGGTCTGATAGCAGCTAGGCGCGTATGGCAACGATCTCAGTGGTTGGGTGGCGATTAGATGATGTTCAATGGCGAGCTGAAGGCGTGCATGCCGCTGCTGAGTTCTCACGCCGCCTTCGGCGAGGGATAAGTGCGTCGCCAGCGCAGCGCCGGAAAATCGAAAGGTCAGTACTCGCGCGCGAGCATGTTGAGATCCATGACATATCTGTAGATCACGTTCAACCGATGATGCATGTACTTGAGGCTTTGGGCGCAGAGATCTTGGTGGACATGGGCACAGGTGGTCAATGGCACCGGCAACGTCCCTAGCAGTTGACTTAATCCAAAGCCGCTTAGTGGAACGGCTCAGTTTAGAAAGCAGAAAGCGGGGGGCGGCATCGTTTCGCGTGGCGAGCACATAGGCTCAGATTGAAGGGGGGCAATTTAATTTTATAGAGAGTAAATGGAACGCGAGGCTAGCTGTTCCTGATGTCAGGTTTTAATTATAAATAATTACTTGGGGGGGGTATGTACTTTAGAAGTAGGTTCGTAAAAAT
Organism: Xanthomonas sp. F14; assembly: GCF_014199865.1. Taxonomy (NCBI): domain Bacteria; kingdom Pseudomonadati; phylum Pseudomonadota; class Gammaproteobacteria; order Lysobacterales; family Lysobacteraceae; genus Xanthomonas; species Xanthomonas sp. F14. The sequence continues at coordinate 261,871 of NZ_JACHOM010000004.1, forward strand.
TTCAATAATAACTTTTGGACTTGTCGGGTGCGCTCATCTTCAGCCTGACCAGATGTACAGTGGTGATCATCCTTTGAGCGACACGGCAGTTTTTTCCGCACTTGACGATTCATCAGGTGCTTCTGTGTGTCTGGTATCAACGATTCAAGCAGTAGACCAGAATAAGACATCGCGCATGACGTTTCCTGTCTGGGTTCGAGTAAGACCAGGGCCACACTCATTTTTAATACACTGCACCACAGGTTTTGCAGGAGGTTATCAGTCTATAATATCCTATCGCGTAGAACTATTAGTTAAGATGGCTGATATGAGGCCGCGTCACATCTACGTTGCTCGATATAAGCCAACTAAGGATGGCGTAAGGATAGTGGTCGATGATCTGGGTGAGCGCTCGAACTACTCATTGACTGTAGGCAGTAGTTTAAACAGAAAAACGGTAAAGCCAAGTTTTGAAAATAATTGATCGGCATCAGACGTGAAAAATTAAGAACGAGAGGCCGAGATCATTTAATCAACCTGACTAGGGTGTGTGCTGTTGTTCTGAAGCTGGAACGTCGAGATCACCAATGAAGTAAACTGGCCTTGTAGTGTTTCCTGGCCAATATTATCCGGGGAAATACGCCCGCCGACTCTTAGCGGTTTCTAACCTCCCGACATCCCGTCGCCAGCCGGCGGCGGGGCCTGTTCGTCAAGGAGGGCTTTGCCATGCGTCGACCCACGTCCAGTCCCAAGCCAGTGCGCAAGCGCGCCACGGTGCCGCCACCCACCGAGATCGGCTGGCACTCGCTCGATCCCTCGATCCCGCCGCGGCCCTACCTCGAGCGCACCCCCCCATCCCCGAGCCCCGCCCCGATCCCAACAAGCCGCGCCGCGCAGGCCACCCGCGTGCCCCGCAACACTGCACCGTCGGCTACGGCTACTACCCCGACAGCCACCAACTCATCCCCACACTGCGCCTACGCGGCCGCTGGCTGGAACAACTGGGCTTCACCATCGGCAGCAAACTCAACATAAGCATGCGCAACGGCGAGCTGGTCGTCACCGTGGCGGACGATGGCGAGAAAGCGCCAGACAAGGCAGCCAACAATTGACCGTAGGCACCGACTCGACGAGCATCATGCTGACGCCGGCCGCGCACCAGCACGCGTAGCGCTGTGCTGGTCGCTCACTGGCGATCCGAGCGTCTTGTGTTTTGCACGTGGGATTTCGCCGGCAAGGTAGATATCAAAGAGCTTTGCAATACGGCACATCCCGTTAGCCGTCAGTGCTAGCAGGACTGCTTTGCCGGTAAGTAGATCAGAAAACTTAGAAAATTTGATGGGAATGGAAACCATGAGCTCGGAAATTTACCAAAAGACAAACGCGGCGCGTGACGAGTTGTTTGGATCTCTGGGAAAGGTCGATCCTGATGTCATCGCGCATGTTGTAAACCCGGCCTTTATGGGCGGGCCCAGTTGGCCTGCACTGAGGCAGGCATTCAGCGTCATCCGCACAAGCGACAGCATTAGGGTGGCAAGCAACGGTCTTTCAGACCCGTTCGATGATGTTGAAGAACCGAACAACGGCTATAGGCTGGAAATCATCGCGGAGACAAAAGAGAAGTTGACTGGCGACATTGCAGGGTCATGGCTTTTCAAGTTGGTCTACGCACTCTCCCAGCAAGCCGCATACAGCGGGCAGATCGCCGATTTTATCGAAAGACACGGCGTCATCACGATGGAGCTTTTCGCTCAAGATTGCGGCTTGGAGGACTTCCAGAACGAACACGGCATGGTGGGCGTCATGATTGGGGTTGAGCACCCTGAGCTCCCGAAGAAGATCCAATTTCCCGCGGAGGACGTGTTCCTGGCAGCTGTGCAGATCTTGAAGCCTGACGAGCTGGCCTACGTCGCCGAGAAGCGTGCAGAAGGGCGCAACCATTTACACAGCCTGATGAAGTCGTCGGGCCAGTACCATTTCGTCAGCCCCGGCCGTGGGTCATTGCTGGAACATGGCGAAAAGCCGAGCAAGAAGGCTTGGTGGAATTACTTTGGGAAGGCTTAGTGGGCACGCGCCGAGCTAATCCATAATGTTTTCGGTCATGATCGCCTTATGTCGCGTGTGGGACTCCAAGCGCGAGCCTGACAGCATCACCAAGTTCCTGGCCGCGCATGCGTCAACTCAGAAGTAGGCCTGGTAGTTCGTCCAAGCCGACGCCGCTTCGCGGTACGGGTTAATTCAGACATTGGAGTCCAATGGGAGCACTAGAGTATTCCGTAGCAACACTCCGATTCTTTGGAGACGATCTGGTGCCTGACGAGATCAGCGCGTTGCTTTTGGGCAGCCCAACGGCCTCCAGGCATAAGGGGCAAGAACTTAAGTTGAAGAACGGCGCAGTGCGCATTGCCAAGACTGGCAGCTGGAGACTGACTTCAACGCAACGCGAGCCTGAGGATCTCGAGGCACAGATTTTCGAAATCCTGAACCAGCTCACCCAAGACTTGACCGTGTGGGAACACTTGAGCAATCGCTATCAGCCTGACCTGTTCTGCGGCATCTTCATGGCTGGGAGGAATGACGGTTTAGCGCTTTCCGCTAAAGCCCTGTTGGCGCTTGGACAAAGAGGTATTTCCTTAGAATTGGATATCTATGACCCAACCCGCTAAAGATCCAATGTCGCGTCAGAAAATTCATTCAAGGCAAACCTGCTTTGGCAGCGGCTGAACTCAAACGCCAGATGGCCTAATGTGCCGCCACCCACCCACGTGCCCTGCAACACCGCACCGTCGGCCAGGGCTATTACCTCACCAGCCACCAACGCATCCCCACCCTGCGCCTACGCGGCCGCTGGCTGGAACAACTTGGCTCCACCATCGGCAGTAAGCTCTCTACCTGCCTGTGCAACGCGATCTGGTCGTCAGCGTTGCTAATCTCAGCGACAAGGCGACAGACCCCAAGGGAGACCGCAATTGACGGCGGTCCATGCCTCGCACACCATCACGTGACACAAAAAGACGGTTGGGTCATGCTGAAAGCGCTCCTATTGTTTTTGATCTTTTGCTCCAGTGACGCCCTCGCGCACGGTAGTCAGACACCCATTCCCAAGGCTGCGGCTCAACTAGTCACTGCGGTACATGACGCCGCGGTCTCTGAAAGGCCCCAGTCCCTACGCAAGTTCATGGCGTCCGACTTTGTTTCAAGCTTTGGTGGTGATGGCGGGCCCGATGAGGCCATTGATCTCTGGGGTCAAGATCGGTCCTACCTCAAGCAACTGGAGCAGGTCACAGTGGGCAAGTGCGCGCTCACGTCGCCCGGTTATCTGGAATGCCCTGCACAAGCTGGCGCTAACCACCGCGCTGGCTTCAAGCTTACAAAGGGCGGCTGGCGCTTTTTCTCATTCGTCGCCGGTGACTGACGCGCAGCATAGGGCTTGGAAATCGACGAGTCGACCCGTAGAAAAGTTTGATAGGAAGGGGAGCCATGAGCTCAGCAATCTGCTAAGAATGGGGTCAGGCTCATAAACCTGATCAATTAATCCACTCGGCCTTCTCGACATGAAATTCGTCTACATTCTTTGCATGCTGATCGCCGGTTTCTTGCTCGGCGCCGGTGGATTGATACGCTGGGGCGCGTTTCTTGTCGCGCCCGAGAAGCGGCCGTTTCGTTCGACTTGGGACCGGAGGGGATTTTTCATGGTGGCAGCCGGCATCGCCGGGATGATCGTAAGTACAGCAATCTACGAGGCTTCTCGCTGATCTATGCAAGGGTGTTAGGCTGGCGCAGCCATCAAGGGCTTTGCCCATGACGTTGCAGAGCAAACACCGGAGTTATCTTGCGCGCAAGTAGTGATCTGGGTGAGTTACCTGCGGACTGGGCTCCAGAGCCACTTGGTCCAAGGGCAGATGTCCTGGCTGCAATCGGAAGTTGCGTGCCCGCTGAGGATGCCAGTTTGGGACTAAATTTCCGAGTCGAGGAACCTGAGGATAGCGAGGAGCCGCGGACCGTATCCGTATCAGCCGCCTGGGGTCAAAGAGAGTCTGCAATTTGCAGGCTGTGCAATTTGCTTGGCGCGCGGTTCTACGATGCCTCGGCTGGGGATTTCATAGATTTAGCGCAGAACGAGTGAGGTTCACTTAAAAATCAACTGGCCCTGTTTTCCATCCCATATCTTCGCTCTTCGCATCCAGAAGCGTTGTAGAGTGGAGTCTATCAATCCACTCAAGCTGTACCCGCTTCACGGGAAGGCTTGATCAAACGTTAGGCCTAAGCGGGGCACTCCGATGAAACTTGCAGCACTCCTGGCCATTGCTCTAGCGAGCACCTTGCTTGCGGCTCCGCTAGCGCATGGCGGGAAACTCAGGCTTAAGACAGATCAAGTCGTAGACCTGACACGATTCCTTGAGGAGAAGCCGCTTGACGAAAGCGCGCCGGCCATTCGCTCGCTCCTCATAGATTGGGAAAAGAAGAGCAAGGATGTAGTCGATTACGTTTGCCCAGGCGTACTTACACCAATTCTAGCGACCGATGTTCCCAACTCCGCAGAGCTATTGGTACAGTTCATTTTTGGAAGCGCCGCGCACCAAATTGGCAACCCAAGCGACAAGGGGAAGGTCGTGCCCGGACAAGTCGCTGGTATGCGCAGCATGCTCAAGGCTTATAGAGCGTTTCTTGTGGCGGATCCGGCGGCACGGATCCCGAGACTAGACGAGCTAACTCAGATGAATGCTGCAGGAACATTGCCCGAGTATCTTGAGCCAATCGTAGTGAAAGAATGCGGCCAAGGTTCTTGAGGCTTAGTCCAATCATTCAAGCCGAAGCCGCTCACGGCGCAGCTCAACTTAGGCGTTAGGCTCACCAGCATGTCTCGCATCGCTAGATACAGAACGGGTTATTTGCTCGTACTTGGCGCGCTAAGCGCGCTGACATATACCGTGGTCCACGCTGCAGGCGGCTCCAGTGCTGCATTACTTACGGTTGGCTTCCTCCTCCTTGTGCCTGGCAGACTTCAGGGCTTGCTGCTGCGGCCTCTGTTTCGAGGGCAGCGCGCACTTGCTGAAGGCAAGCCTGAGGAGGCGGCCGTCCAGTTCCATCACCAGCTCACTCAGCTCCAAGCACAGCCATGGCGGCGTCTCGCGCTCTGGCTAGGCTGGTCTACTTATACTCCAAGCCTCGCTGCCATGGTGACCAACAACCTCGGAGTAGCTTACGCGGCGCTGGGTGAGCTTGAGCAGGCGCAGGCTGCCTGGAAACATGCATTGGCACTAGATCATCTGTACCCGGTTCCGTATGCCAACTTGGCTGCCGCAGCTGCCGCCCGTGGCGCTTCCGATGAGGTGCACTCGCTATTGTGCCAAGCACGGAAGCTTGGCTACAGCGGCGGCCCTTTGGATCAGGCCACGCACCGAATGCAGCGATTACTAGCCGCCGTGGAGTCTCGCGGGCCTGCGTTGTGAGGCTCTACAGTTCATTTATGTCGACGCCGCCTTGCGGCGCGGCTCTTCTGTTATCGCTCCAGCGTGCTTTGCTTGGTGAGGCCCATCCACAGCTTAGACAAGCGTCGATTGAGGCTGATCCCGGGACAGGCGTTGTTCGTTTGCGATTTGAGTACGACGGAGAGCCTTCCAAGGCTGCGCTCGACAGCAGCGCATGCGCTGCGACGGAAGTGATTGCTGACTTCCCGGCGCCGTGGAATTTAGATGATCAGCATGTTTCCGTGGCATATCCACACAAGCTTTCGGCGTTGGCCCATATTGCCTACCGTCGTTGGGAGCCTGAGCATGCTGCCTAGCGGCTAGTCTGTGTCCCGCAATCCGGCGGCGTAAAGCAATTCATTCAAGTCGGCACCATTTCGGTGCACGGCGCACTTCGAATCATGGTGTGGTCAGAATGCATGCATGGTCCAGCATTGAAGAGTGGGCGCATGCATACATCCGCGTTCATGAGGCCGAGGCTTCACTGGATGATTCGCACCCGGACTATCTGGCTGCCTATGAGTTCATGGTGGAGCTGGTCGGTGAAAATGCAGAGCAATGTTGGGCCGGCATTCTTGAGGTAGTTCGGCGCCGGCCAACAGAGCGTGTGCTTGGTATGGTCGCCGCCGGGCTGGTCGAAGACTTGCTCGATGGCTCCGGTGCAGTATTCATTGAGCGCATCGAGGCGCAGGCAGGCACCGATCCCGTCTTTCGCAAGATGCTCCATGGCGCCTGGGAGAGCGGCACGCCAGAGGTCTGGTCGCGGCTCGTGGCAGCTCGTGGGGAGTTCGCAGATGCTGGCTGACACTTCATCGATGCCGGGCGACCAAGAACGGTGTCAGCTTCATTTATAAGGCTAAGCTGACCTTGTTTCGCAGTGGCGCTGAGTCCGTGTTGACCTGTACCCCCAGGTCGTTGCTTGCTGACAATACGTTCAAGCCAAACCCGCCGCCGCGGAGGTCCTCGCGCAGCTGCTGACGCAGCGGGCAAGTGGGATTGCCGAGTGCCACCGCACAGTCAGGGCTGCCTGTTACTGGCCTTGGCCTGATCTCAAGCTAGGCTGAAGACGCTCGCTTCTCCATCCCTCGTGTCGTACGCCACCAATGCCTCCTGAAACGCATCAGCGCTGCCAACGAGGTCACCGTCACTGCTCCAGATGGCAGACCGGCCCGCTCCTACGAAGGTATCGGCGGGGCCTACACAGTTCGCCATCAAGACAGTCATGGAATGCGTTTTTGCAATCGTCGGATAATGACTGTAGGCCGATGTCACGCCCCTTTCCGATTTGGCCACGCTTGCCAGATACACGCCAGCACCTGACGCTGCAGCTTGTTCTGCATGGCTTGCCTGCAGTGACTCGTAGCAAATGGCAGGCGCTAACACCTGACCTGCGTGTCTGAGCACAAGCTGCTCGGTACCTGCGGTGAAGAACGGTAACTCGTCGGGGTGTAACTGCTGTTTGGAGTAGCTTGTGCGCTCCAGCCCCGGTTGGAAGCAGAGCATGCTGATTTCGGTGCCTTTTGCTCTTTTCGTGGGCGCGCCAACGGCGATGAGCATGCCGTACCGGTCACTTGCCACCTGAAACGGATCAAAGCGCTGATCAGCCGGCTGCACCGCCAGCGCCTGCGCCAACCCGGGTTCGTAACCGGTGAGGGACAGCTCGGGAAAGACCAGCACATCCGCACCCCTGCTCGCCGCCAGGCGAATGACATCGAGGTGCTTACCGATGTTCTCTTCGATTTGGCCAGGCGTCGAAAGGATTTGCGCAGCTGTCAGCTTCATTGCCTGTCTCGTGTCCACGTGTTGAGGTTTGAGCGTAGCGGATTCCGAAAGGCGGGTAACCAGAGTGCGCTTGAAAGCCCGGATATGCTGCTCGAACGCCTACACTTTCGAAAGCGAGACGTCTTGCCTGGATGCCTATCTTCAGCGCCGGTCAGGAGGATAGGTTGACCGGATGGTTACCGGTCGTCTCCAGCGTGCTTGGTTATAGATCAGGGTGCGCCGCACTGAAGCAGGGACTCATTTGTTTAGCACCTTGGTTGTCCATATCTGGTCGTAGTCGGCATTGTGTGCCTTGGTGAATCCGTTGGCATCGCTGCGTCCATCGTCGACTTTCTGGCCATCCTTGTAGATCACGTAATGGCGCCCGCCGGCAGCCTGGTCGCCGTGGTAATGCAGCTGCATCCGGTACACCAGCCTGCTCTCTTCTACTGCTGGCGTCGCCTGTTGATGTTCACCGTTGCTGGCCATTGGCTTTATCTGTAACAGCGGTGTCGTCTGCTGCGGATGGGCCATCACCCAGCGCATGAAATTGGTCTGGTCCTGCGCTGACGCTTGCCCGGACGCTGGCCAGATGTAGAGAAACGTCGCTGGCGTATTGGGTGCTGTACTGACGGCCGGCATGTGCCACTCATAGACCTGGTGCGTACCGTCGGCTGTCGTCATCTCGAGCAGGCGGGCACTGCCTTGCGATGGATTGCGGTCGGCGCCCGATAGTTCACTGATCGGCGCCAGGCCGGAGCCCGGTACGGCGCCCGCCAGTGCCACTAGCAGGTCGCGCTGGTTTGTCACTTCCTGTTCGTTCAACGACAGCGAGCGCAGGTAGCGCGAACGCAGACTGAAACGGTAGCGCATTTCCTGCAGGGTGAATTCCCCTTCGACCCTGGAGGCTTCGTGCCAGTCGTGTCCGGGTGCCAGATTGACGGTACCGTGCATGACGCAAAACCCCTGCTGGGATTGTGCCGCTGGCGGGAAGGGCGATGCGCTGTTGGTGATCGAGGCCAGGATTTCCTTGGTGCGCCGTTCGGTGATGTCCTGCAGGCGGCTGATCGCCGTCTTCTGGAAACGAAAGGTGGTGCCGTCGCGATGGGCGAAGCCGGTGACCTGTACGACATTCGGGTCGAGCGGCAACGTGTCTTCCGCGTGTGCGACGATGACCCTGCCATCATCCTGTGCCAGCGTTTCCACCGGCTTGATCAGTTGGCGCACCTTGCCATCGCTGGCCGATGCTTGTGCGCTCAGCAGGCGCTGCGCATAGCTGGCCGCGTCTTCGCGGTAGGTATCGATGTCGCCCCAATAAAACTGCGCGGAACTCCCCAGAAAGTGCAGGGGCACATCGGTCGTCACGGCAAGACGCCCGATGCAGTAACTGGTGTTGACGGGATTGTCCGCCGACGGCGGCAACGATTTGTTGGTGGTGTTGGTTGTGCTGCAAGCAGCAAGCAACGCCACAGCAGCAAGCAGCGGCGCGCGCATCAAACGCGTGGCGGAACGTCTCAACGCAATTCCTTCAAAACAGCAATCGGCAATGATAGATGACGCCGGTCTACGTGGTGCGTCACCCCTGACAAGGTCTTCTGGCGCGTCCTGCTGCTATCAGCATCCACCGTACCGCTGCGGGATCGAGCGAGCCGAACCCGTTCTGGTCGTTGCGGGCCACCGTAAACCGCACTGCACCGCTTGGCATCGGCTTTTATGTCGCGCGGTAGTCGATGGTGTGCCTGCCTCCGTTGCGCCTGCCACTGCAGGCGTGCGGCGCACCGGAGTGGCTAGGCTTGCGATTACTTCTTTCGGTACACCCCGCCGAAGGAAACGTTCATTCCGCCGCATTCCAGGTTGTCGTCGGCCAGCAGCATGTCGCCCAGCAATTGCAGGCGCACCTTGCAGGTGTCCTCGTTGACTTCGACGCGGTTGCCTTCTGGATAGCCGCGCGCGGTGACCGAGCCCGTGTGCGGACCGCCCGACGTCTGTTCCGGGTCGGGAAAGGCGCTGGGCCAGTACGCATCGCCGTTGACGGTGATGCTGCCGTCTGCGTTGGTGGTCAATTGCAGCGTGTTGTCGCCGTCGTGCCAGTAGCCGTTCCACGCCTGCGGTGTGGGCGTGGCCGCGCTTGGCTGCATCTGCAGGCTCGACTGTGCGACCCAGCCAGCATTGCCGCCTCCCTTGTTGGGATAGAGCACGCAGACGTAGGCATTGCGGCGCTGCGCCGTCAGGACGATATCGTTCTTGACCACGTAGGCGCGTCCCTGGCATGCGGCCCCGCCCGTGTCCGGGCAGCCATCGGTGTCCTTGAGCAGGTACAGGCGCGGCGGGATGACCTTGCCGAGTGAGAATGCCACCGGCGCACTGGTGAACAACCCATTGCGGCAGGTGGCATCGTCGTCGGCAGGCGCGGCGTGGACCAGCGGCGAAACGCCCAACAGGGCAAGCATCCAGGCCTTGTGCATGGCTATCACTCCAAATGTGGCGCGGTAGTGTGCGGCAAACCAGGCCGTCTTTCAGCAGGAAAGTGCCACCACACGCCACGCATGCCACAGCTGCGCTGACCACGTCGAGGTCCGCGCCCGCGCGCAGGAGCGGGCCGCCGATTGCGGCGCGGTGACGCGTGTGGTGCGGTGTTGTGCATTCGCCTCCGGGAGATGCGTATGTCTGAATCACGCAGTGGACGTGTATGAGCCTTCTTCACCTGGGCAGGCAGATGCTGCTGTCTCCAATCGAGAGGGAGTGGAGCATGAAACAGTCACTGTTGGTCCTGTCCATCGTCGCGGCGCTGGCGCTCGCTGGCTGCAAGCCGAATGCCGACAAGGAGGCCGCAGCGCCTGCCGCGTCCACCGAGCCGACGCCGAGCGGTGGCGCGGCGACCCCGACCACGCCGCCTGTCGGCGAAGCCAGCCCGGCGCCTGAAGGCACGGCACGCGCGAGTTCCGGAGACGACATCGCCCTTGGCTTGCTCGGGGCGGTGGACAAGCACGAGATCGCCGCAGCGAAGCAGGCGCAGGACAAGAAGGTCACCGGCGCGGTGCTGGACTACGCGAAGATGATGGAGAAAGAGCACACCGAGAACCTGGAAAAGACCACGGCGCTGGGGACGCTGGCCGAAACCCCGGACGTCAAGAAGCTGGAGAGCAAGGGCGAGCAGGACCTGTCCACGCTGGGGCAGAAGTCCGGCAAGGACTACGCGGCGGCCTACATCGATGCAATGATCGCCGGGCACAAGGACGCGCTGCAGCTGATCGAGACGCAGATGATGACGGTGGCGTCGACCGAGGCGGTCAAGCAGCACCTGACCGAGACCAAGACGCATGTCGAGCAGCACCTGGCGAAGGCGGAAGCCATCAAGACGGCGATGTGAGCGTGGGCGTGGCAGATCGCCGGTCTGCCACGCCTGGCCTGCAAGCGGCGAGTGAGCGTGACGTCGCCATCTTGAGCTCTAGGGACCTGCGCGGACGTCGATCAAACGTTCTCTGGCGATGCGTTCGAGCCCACGTCGCGTTGCCGTAAACGCGATGGCAATCGACTTTCTGCTCAGCGGCAACGATCGAAGGTTCTGACGCGCGTTTGCTCCGCAATGATCAGGCGGTCTTCCATCTGGCTCAGGATGAAGACTGCAGGAACGTCCTTCTTCGGCGCGTCGGCAGACGCGGTGATGATGCGCCATGTCCATGGTGTGCGTGCCAGCAGCGTGACCGCATTGGACCAAAGGTCTTCGCCCTTGCCGGTCATGTGATCCCAGCCGAACTGGATGAGGTGCTTGGGGTCCGCTGTCTCGGCGTCGCGGCAGGCGATCCCTGCGGTGACCCAGGCGCCTCGCAGTTGCTCGGGAAAATGCGCCTTGGGGACGTGTGGTTCATAGCTGCCAGCGCCGGTAAGGCGCGTCAACGCGCCTGGCTTCCAGGTGTACGTCCAGCTGTAGCGGCCGGGGACGGGACAGCGCTGCGACCCGTCCGGATTGGGTTGTTCCCGTTTGCAGATTGGCGAGTTCTCCTGCACGACGAACACGACCTCGATGCGATTGCCTTGGACTGCAAGCGTCATCACTTCGCCAGGAATCTGCTCGCTGGCGTCTGGCGTGTAACCGGTCTTGCGTGCCCTGGTTTCCCATTGGTCGAGCGGAGCGCTGACGTTGGGTGCCTTCCCGCGTGGGTGCTTGCGCAATACATCGATGCTGTTGGGGCAGTCGGAAGTGGAACCCGAGCAATACGAAGAACTCAGATAGACGATCTCATCGACTCCATCCTTGTCCAGGTCGACGACCTGGACGAAGCCGGCGTAGTCCTCCTTGACGATGTCGTCGTTGACGCTGACGTCTTGCCAAAGCCCTACGATCTCTCCGGCACGGCTCGGGCTTAGCCTCTGATCCTTTGCCGTTGCAACTGTGGCGGTGGTCAGCAGTGCCGCCATGACGTAGCTGCGCATCCTTGCTCTCCCTGCGTGTTGAGGCCATAGCCTACAACCCTTGGGAGTTGGTCAGCGCTGCCTGAGCCCTCACCACTGCCGCGCTTGTTTGATTTTCGTCAATTCCACCGACACATGAAATTCGCAGTGGGGGTGCTTGACTGCATCGGTCAAGAATCGTTGCGGAGTTGCGCATGAGTGCAGTCACGGTAGAAAGGGTCGACCAGGCCTTGAGTAGGCAGGGGTCGATCCGGACGGGAGTTGGACTGGTGCGTCGTGACCGAGCGCCGGTGGATCTGCGGGGTGGGTCGGCCCGCGTCGTTTCCTTCGTCACGGTGCGTGCGCGCGCCGTGGTCTGCTGAGGGGGCGCCATGCGGATCTGTGTTCTCAATGAGGCCACCGGCGAGCAGGCCGGGCTGGAGCAGCGCTGCAAATCGGCGCGTGAGGCCGGCTTTGACCATGTGGTGCTCGCGCCGCCATTTGCACGCGACGCCGAAGGCCGGCTGAGCGAGGTCGCCACCACCGGCGACGAAGACGCGCAGCGGCTGCGCGAGGTGGTGCAGGCCGCGCACCGGGCCGGCGTGAAGCTGCTGCTCGATGTGCGCCTGGATGAAGTGGGCGGTGCCAGCGCCGTGGTGCGCGACAACCCGCAATGGTTCCGGGCACGCAGCACGGCGGTGCCGGACCCGCGCCAGCCGCGCGCCACGCCGGAAGTGGCCGAGGCACGCTTTACCTATGCGCAGGAAGGTGCGGCGCTGGTGGAGTGGTGGAGCGCGCGCTTGCTGGACTGGGCCTCGCAGGGCGTGGCCGGCTTCCGCCTGTTGCAGCCGCAGCAGGTGCCGGCGCAACGCTGGCGCGAGTTGATCGCCCGCGTGCATGCGCAGGCACCGGAGGTGGTGTTTGCGGCGTGGACGCCGGGCCTGGGCATCGAGGCCTTGCAGCAGCTGGCCGGTGCCGGGTTCGATGTGGCGTTCTCCTCGCTCGCATGGTGGGACGGCCGCGGCAGCTGGTTCTTCGACGAAGACACGGCGCTGCGCGCGTTGGCGTCGCAGGTTGTCGCAGTGGTGGGCGCGCCCGATGGCAAACGTGCCGCCACTGCCGGGCAGCACTGGCAACTGGCCCAGGCACTGGGAGGGGCGTGGCTGCTGGACGAGACGCAGCTGGAGACAGTGCCCTTGTCGATCAGGGCCCGCGATGGCGTACCGCCCAGCAATGCCGGCTTGCGGTTGCGTCCGCTGTTGCGCGAGGGCACCGGCCTGACGGCGGTGGCGATCGAGCCGCTGGGTGGCTTGCCGTCGCTGCTGTTGATCAATGGCGATGCCGATCATGTGGTGCCGGTCCCGGCGCCGGATCTGCTGCGCCTGCTCGGCGATGCCGAAGCACTGGTGGGCGAGGACGGCAGCACGCTGTCCGGCGCGACGCTGGAAGCATTGGAGCCGGGCGAGGTGCGGGTCTATCGCAGCGTGCCGGCCCGGCACGTGCTGGCGGTGCCGCGCATGCGCCCGCGCCCGCAGACCGCGGCCGCCTGGCCGCGCGTGTGCATCGAGTCGGTGACCCCGTCGGTCGATAACGGCCGCTTCCCGGTCAAGCGCACCGTGGGCGACCGCATCTGCGTGGAAGCCGATGCGTTCTGCGATGGGCACGACCGCATCGCGGTGGCGGTGCTGTGGCGCCCGGCCGATGCCAAGACCTGGGCCAGCGCGCCGATGCGTGCGTTGGGCAACGATCGCTGGCGTGCGGAGTTCCCGCTGGAGCGCATCGGCACCTATGAGTTCCGGGTGGAAGGCTGGCGCGATGTGTTCGCCACCTTGCATGCGGATCTGGAAAAGAAGCGTGCCGCCAACACGGTGCTGCCGGTGGACGTGCAGGAAGCGGTGGCCGTGGTGCAGGCCGCGCATGCGCGTAGCAGCGGTGCCTTGGCCGAGCGCCTGCAGGCCGTCCTCACCCGCATCGGCGCGCAGAGCGAGCCGCTGCAGCAGCTGGCGATCGTGCTGGAGCCGGACACCGCGCAGGCGATGGCAGCGGCCGACGACAAGCCGTTCCGCTCCGAGACGCCGGTGACCTTCCGGGTGGAATCCGAGCGGCGCGCGGCGCATTTCGCCAGCTGGTACGAATTGTTCCCGCGCTCGCAAAGCGGCGATCCGCAACAACACGGCACCTTCGACGATGTGATCAAGCGGCTGGCGCATATCCGCGCGATGAACTTCGACGTGCTGTACATGCCGCCGATCCACCCGATCGGCGCGAAGAACCGCAAGGGCCGCAACAACTCGGTCACTGCGGTCGATGGCGAGCCGGGCAGCCCGTATGCGATCGGCGCGGCCGATGGCGGCCACACCGAGGTGCATGCCGAGCTCGGCGGGCTTGAGGGCTTCCGCCGCTTGATCCAGGCCGCACGTGCGCATGGGCTGGAAGTGGCGCTGGACTTCGCCATCCAGTGCGCGCCGGATCACCCGTGGTTGAAGGATCACAAGGACTGGTTCACCTGGCGCGCGGATGGTTCGATTCCGTATGCGGAGAACCCGCCGAAGAAATACCAGGACATCGTCAACGTCGACTTCTATGCCAGCGGTGCGGTGCCGGATCTGTGGAACACCTTGCGCGATGCGGTGCTTTTCTGGGTCAACGAGGGCGTGACGCTGTTCCGCGTCGACAACCCGCATACCAAACCGTTCCCGTTCTGGGAGTGGTTGATTGCCGATATCCGCGGGCGACGGCCGGATGTGGTGTTCCTGTCGGAGGCCTTTACCCGGCCGAAGATGATGTACCGCCTGGCCAAGTGCGGTTTCTCGCAGTCCTATACCTACTTCACCTGGCGCAACCACAAGCACGAGCTGCAGGAGTATGTGGAAGAGTTGAACCAGGGCGTGCCGCGCGAATGCTTCCGCCCGCACTTCTTCGTCAACACGCCGGACATCAATCCGCTGTTCCTGCAGACCAGTGGGCGCAACGGGCATCTGATCCGCGCCGCGCTGGCGACCACGCTGTCAGGACTATGGGGCATGTACCAGGGCTTCGAACTGTGCGAGGCCACGCCATTGGCGCCGGGCAAGGAAGAGTACCTGGACTCGGAAAAGTTCCAGCTGCGCGCCTGGCCTGAGCGTGCACCCGGCGACATCGTCGATGAGATCACCCGCTTCAATCAGCTGCGCCGCATGCACCCGGAGCTGCAGTCGCACCTGGGCACGCGCTTCTACCAGGCGCACAACGATCAGGTGCTGTACTTCGGCAAGTTCCTGGATGCCGGCTACCTGTCGCGCAGCCGCAGCATGGTGTTGGTGGCGATCAACCTGGACCCCAACGCTGCGCAGGATGCCGCAATCGAAGTGCCATTGTGGGAGTTGGGCCTGCCCGATCACGCCAGCGTGGCGGTGGACGACCTGTGGGACGGCCATCGCTTCACATGGCAGGGAAAACAGCAACACATCCGTTTAGAGGCGACGCGGCCGTTCGCGTTATGGCGCATCCGCGCAGGAGAGGTCGCATGAATGCAGTCCCATCGTTACAAGCCGACGCGGAACAGTCCGCGGTGGTTGCAGACCAGCTTTGGTACAAGGACGCGATCATCTATCAGGTGCACGTCAAGTCGTTCTTCGACTCCAACGACGATGGCATCGGCGATTTCCCGGGGCTGATTTCCAAGCTGGATTACATCGCCGAACTCGGCGTGGACACCATCTGGCTGCTGCCGTTTTACCCCAGCCCGCGCCGCGACGACGGCTACGACATCGCCGAATACATGGCGGTGCATCCGGACTACGGCAGCATCGAAGACTTCGAGCAGCTGGTGGCGCAGGCGCATGCACGCGGCATCCGCATCGTCACCGAGCTGGTGATCAACCACACTTCCGATCAGCACCCGTGGTTCCAGCGCGCACGCACTGCGCCGGCCGGATCGCCGGAGCGCGACTTCTATGTGTGGTCGGACACCGACCAGGAATACGAAGGCACGCGGATCATTTTCTGCGATACCGAAAAATCCAACTGGACCTGGGATCCGGTGGCCGGGCAGTACTTCTGGCACCGCTTCTATTCGCACCAGCCGGACCTGAACTTCGACAACCCTGCGGTGCTGGAAGCGGTGCTGGAAGTGATGCGCTTCTGGCTGGACCGCGGTGTGGACGGCCTGCGTCTGGATGCGGTGCCGTACCTGATCGAGCGCTCCGGCACCTCCAACGAGAACCTGCCGGAAACCCACGCGATCCTGCGCAAGATCCGCGCCACGCTGGATGCCGAATACCCGGACCGCATGCTGCTGGCCGAGGCCAATATGTGGCCGGAAGACACCCAGCAGTACTTCGGCCAGAACGCCGACGAATGCCATATGGCGTTCCACTTCCCGCTGATGCCGCGCATGTACATGGCGATCGCACGCGAAGACCGCTTCCCGATCACCGACATCATGCGCCAGACCCCGGAGATTCCGGAGAGCTGCCAGTGGGCGATCTTCCTGCGCAACCACGATGAGTTGACGCTGGAAATGGTCACCGACTCGGAGCGCGATTACCTGTGGCAGACCTATGCCGCCGACCGCCGCGCACGCATCAATCTGGGCATCCGGCGCCGATTGGCGCCGCTGCTGGAGCGCGACCGCCGCCGCATCGAGTTGATGACCTCCCTGTTGCTGACCATGCCCGGCACGCCGGTGCTGTACTACGGCGACGAGATCGGCATGGGCGACAACATCCATCTGGGCGACCGCGATGGCGTGCGCACGCCGATGCAGTGGTCGATTGACCGCAATGGCGGCTTCTCGCGCGCCGACCCGGCGCAGCTGGTGCTGCCGCCGGTGATGGACCCGCTGTACGGCTTCCAGGCAGTGAATGTGGAAGCGCAGATCCGCGACCAGCATTCGCTGCTGACCTGGACCCGCCGCGTGCTCAGCGTGCGCAAGCGCTACCAGGCCTTCGGCCGCGGCAGCCTGCGCTTTCTGTATCCGGGCAACCGCCGCATGCTGGCCTATCTGCGGTGCTACCAGGACGAGACGGTGCTGTGCGTGGCCAACCTGTCGCATACGCTGCAGGCGGTGGAGCTGGACCTGTCCGAGTTCGAGGGCCGCGTGCCGGTGGACATCATCGGCGGCGGCAGTTTCCCGCCGGTCGGGCGGTTGACCTATCTGCTCACGGTGCCGCCGTTCGGCTTCTACGCATTCCAGCTGGTCAGCGAAGGCACCTTGCCGGATTGGCATGTGCCCAGCCCGGTGCCGTTGCCGGACTACCGCACGCTGGTGTTGCGCAGCGACACCGACGAGAGCAATGCGCTGCTGCCGCATCTGCCCACGCTGGAAGCGGAGATCCTGCCGGCCTGGTTGTCGGCACGGCGCTGGTTCTCGGCCAAGGACCAGGCACTCAAGCACGTGCGCATCTCGCGCCGTACGCCGCTGCCGGGCGCCGAGCCAATGAGCCTGCTGGAGCTGGAAGTGGAGCTGGAAGACGGCCACCACGAGAGCTACATGCTGCCGGTCGGCATCGTGTGGGAGCGCGACCAGCCCAGCACCCTGGCCGAGCAGCTTGCGCTGGCACGGGTGCGCCAGGGCCGCGAGGTGGGTTACCTCACCGATGCCTTCGCGCTCAAGCCGATGGTGCGCGGGGTGATCGACGCCTTGCGCGACAACGCCGCGCTGGAGTTCTGCGATGGCGACGATGCCTCGCAGCAGGGACAGGTGCGCTTCGAGGCGACACCGGCGCTGGCCACGCTGGAAATACCGCAGGATCCGGAGATCCGCTGGCTGTCGGCCGAGCAGAGCAATAGTTCGCTGGTGGTGGCCGACAAGGCGGTGTTCAAGCTGTTGCGGCACGTGGCCAACGGTGCCAACCCGGAAATCGAGATCGGCCGTCGCCTGACCGAGATGGGCTATGCCAACGCGGCGCCCTTGCTGGGCAGCGTCAGCCGCATCGATGCGCAGGGCACCATCACCACGATCGCGCTGCTGCAGGGCTTCATCCGCAACCAGGGCGATGCCTGGCGCTGGACGCTGGACCATCTGGCACGCAGCTTCGACGAGTACGCCACCGCGCAGACCGACGAATCGCGTGCCGAAGCCATCGCCGGCTACGACGCCTTCGCCGCGGTGGTCGGCAAGCGCCTGGCCGAGTTGCACGAGGCCTTGTCGCGCGACACCGACGACGCCGACTTCGCCCCGCAGCGCATCGACCTGCCCACCGCCAACGATGTGGTGGCTGGCGTCGCACGCCAGGTCGAAGAGATGTGGGACACCGTCAATGCACGCCTGGCCGGCAGCGACGATGCGATCGAACGCGAAGCGCTGCAGGCAGTGCTGGCCGAGCGCCCGCAGCTGGATGCCTTGCTCGCCCAGGCACCGAGCGTGCTGGCCGACTCCTTGCTGACCCGCGTGCACGGCGACTTCCACCTGGGCCAGATCCTGGTGGCGTTCGACGATGTGGTGCTGATCGACTTCGAAGGCGAGCCGGCCAAGCCGCTGTCCGAGCGACGCGCCAAGGCCAGCCCGTTGCGCGATGTGGCCGGCTTCCTGCGCTCGCTCGATTACGCCAGCGAAGTGTCGGCACGTGGCGAGGAAGGCACTGCTGCCCGTGCGGGCGTGGGCGTGGACACGCATCTGGACGAGTTCCTGGTGCAGTTCCGCCGCCGCTCCACACAGGCGTTTCTGGACGCGTACCATGCCGTGCTCGACGCCAGTACGCACCCGTGGATCGCACCGGCAGCGTTCAACGCAGCCACCTTGCTGTTCCTGGTGGAGAAGGCCTGTTACGAGGTGCGTTACGAGGCTGCCAACCGCCCCGGCTGGCTGATGGTGCCGATCGAGGGCTTGCGACGCATCCTGCACCGCGCGCGCGCTGGTGCGGGAGACACATGATGAGTGGAGTGATGACAGCAGTGACCAATCGATGGGATCCCGGCGCAACCCGCGCCCTGGCCGAGGCACGCCATGGCGACGCATTCGCCATCCTGGGCGCGCACCCGACCGACAGCGGTCGGCTGCTGCGCACCTATCAACCGGGTGCCAACTACGTCAATGCCGTGCTCGACGATGGCAACGTCATCGCGCTGGAGGCAGGCCCGGAGCCGGGCCTGTTCGCCGGCGCATTGCCGGCGCAGGGCGGCTACCGCCTGCGCATCGGCTGGCCCGGCGGCGAGCAGGATACCGCCGACCCGTATGCGTTCGGCCCGCAGCTCAGCGACTTCGACCTGCATCTGATCAGCGAAGGCCATCATCTGCAGTTGGCCGATGCACTCGGCGCCAATGCGATCGAAGTCGATGGCGTACGCGGCACGCGCTTTGCGGTGTGGGCACCCAATGCCACGCGCGTGGCGGTGGTGGGCGACTTCAACAGTTGGGACGCGCGCCGGCATCCGATGCGGCTGCGGCATCAGTCCGGCGTGTGGGAGCTGTTCGTGCCCGACGTCGGCCCCGGTGCGCATTACAAGTACCAGCTGCGCGGCCCGCATGGGAACGAGTTGCCGGCCAAGGCCGACCCGGTGGCGCGGCGTGCCGAGCTGGCGCCGGGTACCGCCTCGATCGTGGCCGACCCCACCCCGCATCAGTGGAGCGATGACGGCTGGATGGCCACGCGTGCGCGCCGCCAGGCGCACGACGCACCGATGAGCATCTACGAGATCCATGCCGGCTCCTGGTTGCGCGAGGAAGGCGTGGACCTGGACTGGGATGGCCTGGCCGACCGCTTGATTCCGTACGTGGCCGATATGGGCTTCACCCATGTCGAGCTGATGCCGGTGACTGAGCATCCGTTCGGCGGCTCGTGGGGCTACCAGCCGCTGGGCCTGTTCGCGCCGACCGCGCGCTTCGGCTCGCCGGATGGCTTTGCCCGCTTCGTCGATCGCTGCCACCGCGAAGGCATTGGCGTGATCGTCGACTGGGTGCCGGCGCATTTCCCCACCGACGCCCACGGCCTGGCGCATTTCGACGGCACCGCGCTGTACGAGCATGCCGACCCGCGCGAAGGCTTCCACCGCGACTGGAACACGCTGATCTACAACCACGGGCGGCGCGAGGTGTCCGGGTTCCTGATCGCCAGTGCGCTGGAGTTCCTGCAGCGCTTCCACGTCGACGGCCTGCGCGTGGATGCGGTGGCCTCGATGCTGTACCGCGACTACAGCCGCAATGCCGGCGAGTGGGTGCCCAACATCCATGGCGGGCGCGAGAACTACGAGACCATCGCCTTCCTGCGCCGGCTCAACGAGGTGGTGCGCGAGCACACCCCGGGTGCGGTGATGATTGCCGAGGAATCCACCGCGTTCCCCGGCGTCACTGCCGATGTGGCGCACGGCGGCCTGGGCTTCCACTACAAGTGGAACATGGGCTGGATGCACGACACCCTGCATTACGCCGCGCTGGATCCGATCTACCGCCGTTACCACCATGGCGAGCTGACCTTCAGCATGGTCTACGCGTATTCGGAGCGCTTCGTGCTGCCGATCTCGCACGACGAAGTGGTGCACGGCAAGGGCTCGTTGCTCGGCCGCATGCCGGGCGACGACTGGCAGCGCTTTGCCAACCTGCGCGCCTACCTGGGTTACATGTTCACCCACCCTGGGCGCAAGTTGCTGTTCATGGGCTGCGAATTCGGCCAGCCCACCGAGTGGAACCACGACGGCGGCATCCCCTGGCATCTGCTGGATGACCCGCGCCATCGCGGCGTGCAGACCCTGGTGCGCGATCTGAATCGGCTGTATGTCGAATACCCCGCGCTGCACGCGCAGGACGATGACCCGGCCGGGTTTGCGTGGGTGGTCGGCGATGACGCGGCCAATAGCGTGGTGGCGTTCCTGCGCAAGGCAAAGCGCGGCGATGCGCCGGTGCTGGTGGTGATCAACTTCACCCCGATCGTGCAGCACGGCTACCGCATCGGCGTGCCGCAAGGCGGCCAGTGGCGTGAGGTGTTCAATAGCGATGCCGGCATCTACGGCGGCGCGAACCTGGGCAATGGCGGTGTGGTGAGCGCCGAGCAGCAGTCCATGCACGGCCATGCGCAATCCCTGCCGCTGTTGCTGCCGCCGCTGGGCGTCATCGTGCTGACGCCGCAGGGCTGATGCAGCACACACAGCGCCGGACCGCTGGTCCGGCGCTGTAGCACCTGTTAGATTGCGCGCCGTAGAGCGGCCAACACCTCGCTGCGCGCGCCCCACCGGGCGGTGCAGCCGGGGTGCCACCCGCTACGTAGGCGGCCCGGAGAGGGCTGCCGGGCACAGCCGCCGCCATGCCTTCCGTCGACCGTGTGTACGGGAGTGTTGTGCGTGGGCGTTTTGATGGCTGTGGTTTCTTCGATGGTTGAGCCGTTTATCCATGGTGTGCGCATCGCTGGATGCGCGCATGCACTGGTGCGGCCTGCACGTTCTCCGTGTGTCGGCGCGCAATGTGGCGGCATGTGGCCAGCGCAGCTCGGTGTGTTGCCGTTCTCCGCTTCGGCGCAGGCGCAGGCATGAGCGGTTTGATGACCTGGTGTTATCTGCTCGGCGCTGCGGCGTCGGCGCTGGCGTTCTATCTGGCAACACGGCATCAACGCCTGTGGCCGCAGCGCCGGCTGTCCGCACGCGCGCTACGCATCGGCGCCAGCGCATTACTGCTGCTATCGCTGGGCTGCGCCATGCAGGCCTTGGGCACCTGGGCCGGCATCTTCGCCGCAGTGACGGCGCTGATGCTGGTGGCGGTGGCGCTGCCCTATCTGGATGCCTGGCGGCAGGCGCGCACGCAACGCAGGCAGGTGCGCCATGTGGGCTAGGTGGCTGGCCGCAGTGGTGCTGGGCCTGCCGCTGGCGGTCGGCGTGGTCGGCCTGTGCGCCCTGTTGCTGCCGGGGCCGCAGCAGAGTTACACGCTGGCATGGCTGCTGCTGATGTTTCCGGCCTGGGTGGGTGCGATGGCGCTGCCGTTCGTGTTCCGTCGCGCATCGCGCGCCTGGGCCGTGCTCGGCGGGCTGACGCTGCTGTGCTACCTCGCGCTTGCAGGCATCAAGGCATTGGGCTGGACGGAGTTGGGCGCATGAAAGCATCGACCTTGCGCGCGTTTCTGTCGGTCCACAGCTGGATGGGTCTGTTGGCGGGCATGGCCTTGTTCATCGCCTTCTACGCCGGCGCCATCACCGTGTTCACTCATGAATTGAGCGGCTGGCAGGCCACGCCGCCTGTCACACAGCGTGCGCCGGCAGATCCTGTCGCCGCCGCGCAGACCTTGCTGGATACGGTGATCGCCCGGCATCCGCAGGTGGCCGACTCCTTCCTGGTGTTGCTGCCCGGCGAGCACGGGCCGACTCCGCGGCTGTACTGGTATGGGCCCCAGGCCGAGGCCAGTGGCGGCATGCGGCAGTATCAACAGGCCGCCGATGGCCGCCTGCTGGAATTGCCGCAGCGCGTGGGCTTTGCCGACTTCCTCTACGACCTGCACTTCACCGCCGGTCTGCCACGCGTGTTCGGCACCTATCTGTTCGGTGTGGTGAGCGTGCTGTACGGGCTGGCATTGCTCAGCGGGGTGGTGTTGTACGCGCCGGTGTTCTTCAAGGACCTGTTCGCGTTGCGGCCGGGGCATAACCTCAAGCGCCTGTGGCAGGACGCGCACAATGTGGTCGGCATGTTGTCGCTGCCGTTCCATGTGATCTTTGCCTGGTCCGGCGCGGTGTTGTGCCTGGGCGTGCTGTTGCTGGCGCCGTTCCAGTTCCTGGTGTTCGACGGCAAATTGATGCAGATCCTGGCACCGGAGTTCGAACTCACCCCGCATGTGCAAGCAGCCAGGCGTGCGGCACCGGTGTTGCCGGTTGCAGTGCTGCTGGACAAGGCGCGCGCAGCCAGCCCGGGCTTGGTACCGGAGAGCATCGGGTTCCATGATGCAGGCGATGCCAATGCACGCGCGGAAGTGTATGGCCACAACGATCAGCGCCGCCTCAACACACTCGGTGGCGTGGCATTGGATGCGGCAACCGGCCAGGTCCTGCGCGTGCTCGAACCAAGGACGATGTCGCCAGGCACCGCTGCATTGCGCGGGCTGCAAGGGCTGCACTTCGGCAATTTCGGGCATGCGCCGGTGCAGTGGCTGTATTTCCTGCTCGGGTTGGGTGGTGCGTTCCTGTTCTACAGCGGCAACCTGTTGTGGATCGAAACACGCCGCAAGCGTCGGCTGGTGAATCAACCGCGCCGCACCCACGCGATGGCACGCCTGACCATCGGCGTTTGCCTGGGCAGCGTCGCCGGTATCTCGGCCTTGTTCATCGCCGCACGCCTGCTTGCGCAAGGACAGGAGCGTTATGTCTATTACGCGGTCTTTGCGGCCGTGCTGGTGTGGGCGCTGATCCGCCCCACCGCACGTGGTGCGTACGAGGCGTTGCTGGCCTGTGCTGTCCTCACGGCGCTGATTCCGCTGGCCAGCTGTGTTTCCGCGCGTGGCATGGTGCTGCCGTGGCAGGACGCAACGGTGCTGGTCGTGGACCTGATCTCCCTGGTGTTGGCATGGGCGTACTGGCAATTGGCGCGTGCGAGCAGGCGGCGCGGGCTGCAGGGCGATCCCAACAGCGTCTGGGCGTGGAAGCGCGCGCAGCGCGCTGAGTCGACGCACTGACGTGATTGATGCCTGGCACGCTACGGTGTGCCGGGCATCAGCTGCGGCGGAGCACTTGTCGCTGACCATGCGGCTGGCCCGACAACCTGGCCCGTTGACGCGACGGCATCGCCGGGCAGTGCATCCTGATCGCCCGCCACCTTCACCCACACCCGATGACGGCTGCCGTCTTACGCATTGGCCTGATCTCCGACACGCACGGCGTGCTGCGGCCCGAGGCCGTGGCTGCGTTGCAGGGCTGCGCGGCGATCATCCATGCCGGCGATGTGGGCAAGCCGGAGATCCTCGCCGCGCTGCAGGCGCTGGCACCGTTGCATGCGATCGCCGGCAATATCGACAACAAGCCATGGGCAGCGCAGCTTCCGCAAACGCTGGATCTGCTGATCGCAGGCGTGCGCATCCATGTGTTGCACGATCTGAAAACGCTGGCAGCGGATGTTGCTGCCGATGTGATCATCAGCGGGCATTCGCACAAGCCGTCGATACACACGCACGACGGTGTGCTGTACATCAATCCGGGCAGCGCCGGTCCGCGTCGCTTCAGCTTGCCGATCAGTGTGGGCACGCTGTGGCTGGGCGATGGCCCGCCGCGTGCGCAGCTGCAGCTGCTGGAAATACGCTGACGGAAGTTGGATCCGTGCAACAGAGACGTGTGCAGGGATCTGGAGCGGCCAGCAAAAAACGACTGCACAGCCGTCATGCGTGCGCGGTCGCTGCTCGGAATCGGCATGTGCCACGCGTGCACTGCGCTTCTGAGCGCGCCGTCCGCACCCACCTGAAGATCGCTACGTTTTGTTGGCCGCTTTTAGACAATGCCGTGCGCTGAAATGCATCGGCCGGGCATGCAGGCCACCGCCGCATGCACTGAGCATGCGGTGCATGCGATGACCAGCAGCAGCGACCGCTACTAACCTGTGCTGACGTGCCTGCTTGTGGAGTCGCACATGAGTCGTTCGTTGCCTGCATGTGTAGGCCTGTGGTCCCTGCGCTGACCTTGTCTGCACGCAGGCGGGACCATCCTTGTGCATCGAGTCGCCGCAAGGATTTCCCCCATGAATACCCGTCGCCAGTTCCTTTCCGCCGCCGCTGCCGGCACCGCGGCATTGGCCGCCGCCCCGTTGTTGGCACAGACTTCCGCACCGGGCAGCGTGATGCCCACGCGCGGCAAGGCCGCCGCATCCGCATTGCCGACCAATCCCGCAAGCAAGGGCGCACGCTATCGGCCCTCGAGTCGACTGGGCTTTGGTGGCGTGGCGATCGGCAATGGCTTTGCACCCACCAGCGATGCGCAAAGCGAAGCGACCCTGGCTGCGGCGTGGGAGTCGGGCGTGCGGTATTTCGATACCTCACCGTGGTACGGCCTGGGCCTGTCCGAGCGCCGTACCGGTCACCATCTGCACAATCACACCGCAGACGATTATGTGTTGTCGACCAAGGTCGGGCGCCTGCTCACCGCCACCGACAAACCGCCGAAGACGATGTGGCAGCAGCCGTCGCCCTTCGATTATCGCTACGACTACAGCGCCTCCGGCGTGCGTCGCTCGATCGAAGACAGCCTGCAGCGGTTGGGCGTGTCGCAGATCGATATCGCCTACATCCACGATCTGTCGCCGGAGAACGAGAAAGACCTGGGCATGCCGTGGGAGCAGCGTTTTGCCGAAGCGGTGAAAGGGGCGATGCCCGAGCTGACCAAGATGCGCAAGGAGGGCCTGATCAAGGCGTGGGGCTTTGGCGTCAATCGCCCTGAGCCGGCCCTGCGTGCGATCGAGGAGGCCGATCCGGATATCTTCCTGCTGGCCTGCCAGTACTCGCTGCTCGACCACGCGCAGGCGCTGCACGACACCTTCCCGAAGATCGCAAAGCATGGCGCGTCGGTAGTGGTCGGTGCGCCGCTGCTGGCGGGCTATCTGGCCGGGCGCGAGCGTTATCTCTACGACGGCACCGTGCCGGAATGGGCGCCGACCAAGCGCCAGAAAGCACTCGCCATCTGCGAGCGCCACGGCGTGGATCTGCGCACAGTGTCGCTGCAGTTTGCCGCCGCGCCGAAGGTGGTGTCCGCGGTGATTCCGGGTGCGCGCACGGCCGAGCAGGCGCTTGCGAATGCGGCCTCGATGCGCGTGGCGATTCCGGCAGCGGTATGGGAAGAGCTCAAGCGCGAGCAGGTGATCGAAGCGGATGCACCGGTGCCTGTTGTGGGCTGAGGCTCACGCGTGGTGGGTGCATCGCAAACGCCTGCGCTTGCGATGCACAACGTCACGCCCCAGGCATCACCTCACCCATCACGGAATCAACAGCGGCCGCAACGCAGGCACTTGCCTGGCCAGTTCGTCGGCGACAATCGACGCGAACAGATCGGCACCCTCGACACCCAGATGGGTGTAATCGAATGCCAGCTTGGCCTGGCCCATCGGCTCGGCACTGGCGTTGTCCTGTGCACGCGCAGTGGCGACAGCAGGCGTGGCGGGCGTCGATGTGGTCTGCGCCGGGGTCTTGCCGATGGTGGTGCCCGATTGCGCGGCTAGCACCTGCTCCGGATCGGCCGGCCGCTGCGCCAGGCGCATTGCCAGCACCGGGCCCATGCCTTGCACCAGGGCGCGGCTGCGCGCATGCAGGTCGATCAACGGCACCTGCAATTCCTGCGCGAGCGTGCGCGTGGCCTCGGCCCAGGGCGCCAGATCGTCCAGCAACTGACCGCGCGCGAACTGCCGCCGCGTCAATGGCGTGACCAGCACCGGAATCGCACCGGCAGCACGCGCTTCGTCTACATAGCGGCGCAGGTTGGCGGGGAACTCGGTCGCCAGGTCGGTGGAACGCCCCGGCTTGCCCGGTTGATCGTTGTGGCCGAACTGGATCAGCACATACACCTGGCGATACCCGCCACTGCGCAGTTCGTGCAGCGCGATGTCCCACGAACCTTCGGCGCGGTAGTTGGACGTGCTGCGGCCGCCGCGCGCCAGATTGAGGCAGCTCAGAAATGAGGTCACATGCTGTGCGCAAAAGCTCGGTCCCCAGCCGCCCTGCACGGCGGTAGTGGAGTCGCCGACCAGCACGATCTTGCTGGCCGCAAGCGCAGGCGCAGCGGCGGTGGGGGCCGATGCCTTGGATGCGCGCGGCGTACCGACCTGCGCGGAAGCGGCCGCATCGGCACACGTCAGGCAGGCAGCGGCCAGCGCTGTCAGCAGCATCGGTGCAATAAAGAAATACTTACGCATGCATCACCTCGAAAACCACTGAACCACGGCTGCGCGCTCGCCGGAATAGGGGGCGGCCAGCGCTGCGGAATTGGCGTGTCCTGCGCAGACCTGCCGGTCTGGAACGTTCGTACCCGTGTGGCGGCTGGACACCACGTGCTGATCGCCTCGCCGGAACGAAAGCGCTCAGAACGTACCGCGCTGGATGAAGGGCGCCTGCTGGTAGAGCTGCCGTTCGCCACCGCGCGGGTCGTTGTCCATCCGGCTCGGCACATCGAACAACAACGTGTCGCGGTGCTGCAGCGAGTACTGGCGCCAGCGTGGCAGGCCGCGATGATTCGGGTCGCCATGGCGTGCGAAGGCGAGCAGCGCCTCGCTCATCTGCTCGGCCATGCGCTGCGCAGCGGCGCCGTCGCCGGTGCGCGAGCCAGGCTGCGCAATGGTGTCGAACACCAGCGGGATGTCCAGCGTGTGGAAGGCGCCGAACTTGCCGCCGTCCAGCGGCGAGCCCCAGTCCAGCTGATACACCCAGGTCGGCGCACCCTGGCGCGCGCGCGCCTCGGCCTCCTCGACCGCGCCGCGCCACGAGCGGCCCGCCGTGGTCGCGGCAAAGAACACGTCCGATGGCGAGTACTGCGGATACAGCCGGCGATATTCGGCAATCACCACCTGCGGCAGCAGGTCGACGTACTGCTGGCTTTCCAGCCTGGCCGGCAGCTCGTCCCAGCTCAACGCAAAGTTCTTCGGGTCGTTGCCGAGAAACGCGCGCGTCTCGTCGCGGGTATTGCCGATCACCAGCGGAATCCTGGCCGATTGCAGTGGCGCAGTCGGCCAGAACGGATGCACCGGCACATTGCGTGCATCCAGCACCGGGCCGAAGTACAGCGCGCTGTTTTCCACCCGCGAGGGGTCGCGCAGCTGCGCGGCAGCCAGCAGCTGCGCAACCGGCAGCGTGCGGATGCGAGCAAGCTCGCCGGGCGCGAGTTTCAAGGCATCCAGCAGCAACTGCGCACGCTGCGTGGCCGCACGCGGGCCGGCCACGGTGACCTGCTGCCCGCTCATGGTCCAGGCGCGGTGGAACAGGCCGCGCGCGGCCGGCATCGCCATCAGGGTGGCGATCTTGGCGCCGCCGCCGGACTGGCCGAACACGGTGACATTGCCGGCATCGCCGCCGAATTCGCCCGCGTGCTGGCGCACCCACTGCAGTGCCTGGATCAGGTCCAGCTGCCCGGCATTGCCGGAGTCGGCAAAGCCGGCATCGCCCAGCTGCGCCAGCGACAGGTAGCCGAACAGGTTGAGCCGGTGATTGACGGTGATCACCACCACATCGCCGCGTTTGCACAGGCGCACGCCGTCGTACAACGGGTCGCTGCCGGAGCCGGTGGTGTAGCCGCCGCCGTGGATATAGAACAGGATCGGGCGCTTGCCGCCATCGCGCAGGCCCGGCGTCCATACGTTGAGGAACAGGCAGTCCTCGCTGGTGGGTTCGCTGGCCTTGAGCTGCGGCGCAGCCGCCGCGTAGGCGCTGGCATCGCGCACGTCCTGCCATGGATTTTCCGGCACGGCTGCCTGGAAGCGCCGCGCGGCGGTGTCGCCGCCGTACGGGATGCCCTTGAACACGCAGATGCCCTGGTCGCGATGACCGCGCAAGGCGCCGCCACGCACGCGTGCCAGCGGCGCGCTGGCCTCGCGCGGCGGTGGGGGTGCGGCGGCGCCAGCAAAGCCGGGGAACGCTGCGGCGGCAGTGGCGAGCAGGCCGCCACGCAGCAGCGTGCGTCGGCGCGCGTCGGGCGTGGACGGCGCTGTCATCGCGCCACGTCCTGCGCCGGTCCCGATGCAGCTGCCGGCGGCTGTGCCTTGGTGACATGCGCGATCCAGGCCTGCGCCAGCTGCGGCCATGCGGCCACGGTCAGGCCGCTGCCGCTGGCGGTGCCGAAGCCATGGCCGCCCTGCGGGAAGACGTGCAGCTCGCTCGGCACGCCGGCGCGCAGCAGCGCGTCGTGCATCAGCAGGCTGTTGCGCACCGACACCACGGTGTCGTCCTGCGCATGCAGCAGAAAGCTGGGCGGGGTATGCGCATCCACATGCAGTTGTGGCGAATACGCACGCACCTGCGCATCGGCTGGACTGCTGCCGAGCAGGCGCTCGCGCGAGCCCGGGTGCGCGTTGGCGCTGTCCATGTCGATGACCGGGTAGATCAGCAGCGCAAAATCCGGCCGCGCGCTCAGTGCATCGGCCGCATCCACCTTGGGGTAGACCTGCGCGGCGTAGCGGGTGGCCAGGCTGGCGGCGACATGGCCGCCGGCCGAGAACCCCATCACCCCGACCCGCTGGGGGTCGATGCCGTAGCGGGCAGCGTTGGCGCGGATCAGCCGCAACGCGCGCTGTGCATCGGCCAGCGGCACGTCGGCGCCGTTCGGGTGGCCTTCGCCGGGCAAGCGGTAACGCAGCACGAACAGGGTAATGCCGGCCTGGTCGACGAAGCTGGGCACCAGTGCGCTGCCTTCGTTGTCGAGCACGATGCGCTGGTAGCCGCCGCCGGGGGTGACCAGCAGGGCGGTGCCGTTCGGCCGCTTGGGCCGGTAGACCACCAGGTACGGCGTGCTGATCTGCTGGATGTAGCGATCGGGCAGGGCCGGGTCGCTGCTGCGTTGGACGATGCGCTGTGGCTGCGTCAGCGGCTTGTCCCCCGGTGCCATCCCGTTGGGCCATAGCAGGATCCGGCTGGCCTGCTCGGCTGCGGTATCGGCGCCGGGCACCTCGGCCGCCAGCACTGGCCCGGCCAGCAGCGCTCCCACCATCACCACCGTCATGCACCGGCGCATGACGCTCGAAAACGCGGCAAACACACGCGTCTGGCTTGTCTGTTCCATCCACCCCTCCCAGGGTTGCTTCGTTGCTGCGGCCAGTTTTGCCGCACTGCACATTGCCAATGACACCGGTTTACCATATACAGCACACCGTGCCACTGTCGATTGGCAGTGCAACAAAAACACCTATCAGGGAGACACCCTTGAGCAATGACGCCGCCACCCCACCATCCTCCACATCCTCGCTGTCGCAGATCGCCCAGCGCTTTGTGGAGGCACGCCGTGCAGGGGCATCGCTGCCGGACTTTCCAGGGCAGATCCCCGACGATCTGCTCACCGCCTACCAGGTGCAGGATATCGCCATCAGCCAGTGGGACGACCAGGTGGTCGGCTGGAAGGTGGGCTACATCGCCGCCGAGCGCCGCGACGCATCGGGCGACGAGCGCCTGCTGGGCCCGATCTTCTCGCACAAGCTCTGGAATGCTACCGGTGGAACAACCGAATTCCAGATCTACGAAGGCGGCTTCGGTGCGGTGGAGGCCGAGTACGTGCTGCGCCTGGACGCGGACGCGCCGGCCGAGCAGACCCACTTCACTCCTGACCAGGCGGCGCAGCTGCCGGCCACGCTGTTCATCGGCGTGGAAATCGCCAGCAGCCCGCTGGCGACCATCAACAAGCTGGGCCCGCGCGTGGTGATCTCCGACTTCGGCAACAACAACGGCCTGATCCTGGGCCCGGAAGTGACCGATTGGCTGGCGCGCGACGAATCTGCGCTGACCGCCGAAACCCTGATTGACGACCAGCTGGTCGGCACCGGCGGGGCCACCACGCTGCCGGGCGGCTTGCGCGCGGCCTACGCATTTGCGCTCAGTCGTTCGGCCCTGCGCGGGCGTCCGCTCAAGCGCGGTGATCTCATCGCCACGGGCAATGCCACCGGTATCCATGACATCGAAGTGGGACAGCATGCCCTGATTCGCTTCGCCGGCATCGGCGACATTTCCTGTACGGCTGTGTCCGCCAAGTAACGCCGGACCCAGTGACCAGACGCTTGGGAGGGCGCCAATGATCACACGCAGACATTTCCTCGGTGCCGGGCTCGGTGCCGCCGCGGCCGGCCCCTGGCTGGGCGCGGGTGCCACCACGCCGATTCCCGGCGGGCAGTTGCTGACCGCCACCGACGTGCATGTCGGCGACTACCCCACCGTGGAGGCGGTGCGGTGGTTCGGCAAGCAGCTGGAGCAACGCAGCAACGGCCGGCTCAAGCTGCGCCAGTACCACTCCGGCCAGCTGGGCCGCGAATCCGAGGCGATCGACATGGCGCGCTTTGGCGCCATCGACATCACCCGGGTGTATTCGGGCGCGTTGAACAACACCTTTCCGCTGACCCAGGCGCTGTGCCTGCCGTACGTGTTCGACTCGGTGCCGCATCTGCGCCGCGCCATCGACGGCCATGTCGGCGACAGCGTGCTGCGCAGCTTCGAGCAGCGCGACCTGGTGGGCCTGGCGATCTACGATTCCGGTGCGCGTTGCTTCTACAACACCAAGCACCCGCTGCATCGCCCGGAAGATCTCAAGGGCCTGAAACTGCGCGTGGCCTCGTCGGACATCTTCCTCAAGCTGATGCGCATGCTGGGTGCCAATCCCACCCCGATGTCGCTGGGCGAGACGTTCTCGGCGATGGAAACGCACATGATCGACGGTGCGGAAAACAACATGCGCAGCTTCCAGTCCAGCCGGCATTTCGAAGCCGCGCATTACTGGTCGCAGAGCGAGCATTCCTATGCGCCGGACATCCTGGTGATGTCGCGGCAGAGTTTCGAATCGCTGCGTCCGGACGATCGCGCTCTGGTGGTGGAACTGGCACGCGCCTCGGTACCGGTGATGCGCAATCTGTGGGATGCCTCGGAGACCGTGGCGCGCAAGCAGGTGATCGATTACGGCGTCAAGCTCAATCAGGTCGACATGCCGGCGTTCCGCGCCGCCGCCGCACCGCTGCTGGCCGAATACCGCAAGCAGCCGGAGATCGAAGCGCTGTACCGCCGCATCCGCGATTTTGCATAGAGGTGACCCGATGACCGAACCCGAGACCGTCGCCGTCCCGGTCGCGCCGTTGCAGCGCGCGCTGGACCGCGTTTCCGATACCGCCGTTGGCGTGGCATCCATCGCGCTGCTGGGCCTGGTGGTCGTGCAGGGCTGGCAGGTGTTCACCCGCTACGTGCTCAACGACTCGCCCAGCTGGACCGAGCCGGTGACGCTGCTGTTGCTCAGCACCGCCCTGAGCCTGGGCGCGGCCGCCGGCGTGCATACCAACCGCCACTTCGGCTTCTACCTGCTGGGCGAACACGTGCCGCCGCTGGTGCGCAGGGTGTTCGACCTGATCCGCCCGTTGATGATCATGTCCATCGGTGCGGTGCTGGCGTGGTGGAGCGCGGCGCTGCTGCTCGATGGCCTGGATATCAAGATGGCCGGCGCGCAGATGCCGCAGAGCATCAACTACCTGCCGCTGTCGATCGGCGGTGCGCTGATGGTGATCTTTGCCTTGTACAAGCTGTGGCGTGTGCTACGCCCGATCCAGGCCGGAGGAGTGCGCTGATGGGCATTGCGATGTTGTTGGGAACCTTCGTGGTGCTGCTGCTGATCGGCGTGCCGGTGGCGTATGCGCTGGGCGCGGCCGCACTGGCCACGCTGCTGTATCTGGACCTGCCCACGGTGGTGCTGGTGCAGCAGATTTCCGCCGGCAGCGGCTCGGCCTCGTTGATCGCCATCCCGTTGTTTATCTTCGCCGGCGAGCTGATGCTGCGCGGCGGTATCTCCGAACGCCTGATCGCGCTGGCCTCCTCGCTGGTGGGGCGCGTGCGTGGCGGCCTGGGCCAGGTCAGCGTGCTGTCGTCGCTGTTCTTCGGCGGCGTATCCGGTTCGGCGATCGCCGACGTTTCGGCGGTCGGCGGCACCATGATCCCGCAGATGATCAAGCGCGGTTACGACCGCGACTACGCGGTCAACGTGAGCATGACCGCCGCGCTGGTGGCGTTGCTGGTGCCGCCCTCGCACAACCTGATCCTGTTCTCGGCCGCGGCCGGTGGCGGGCTGTCGATCGCCGACCTGTTCGCGGCCGGTATCTTCCCGGCGCTGTTGATGACCGCGGCGATGATGGTCACCGGCTATGCGGTGGCGCGTCATCGCGGCTACGGCACCGAGCCGTTCCCCGGCTGGCGCGCAGTGGCGCTGCGCCTGATCGGCGCGTTGCCGGGCCTGGGCCTGGTGGCGTTGATCTTCATCGGTATCCGTGCCGGCATTTTCACCGCGGTGGAGAGCGCGGCGATCGCGGTGGTGTACGCCTTGATCGTCACCGCGCTGCTGTATCGGCAGCTGCGGTGGGCCGAGTTCTTCGCCGCGGTGACGCACGCGGCGCGCACCACCGGCGTGATCCTGTTCGTGATCGCCACCGCGGCGGTGTTCGGCTGGTTGCTGGCCTACCTGCAGGTGCCGGCGGCGGCGGTGAAGTTCCTGCAGGCCATCGCCGACAGCAAGAACACGGTGCTGCTGATGATCGTGGTGATGCTGTTGCTGCTGGGCATGTTCATGGACCTGGCGCCGAAGATCCTGATCTGCACGCCGATCTTCCTGCCGGTGGTCAAGGCCTACGGCATCGACCCGATCCATTTCGGTCTGGTGATGGTGCTGGCCGGCGGCATCGGCCTGATCACCCCGCCGATCGGCTCGGTGCTGTTCATCGGCACCTCGATCGGGCAGATCACCATCGCCCAGAGCATGCGCACCATCTGGCCGTTCTGGCTGGCGGCCCTGGGCGTGCTGCTGATCGTGGCGTTCTTCCCCGAACTGTCGCTGTGGTTGCCACGCGCGCTGCGCGCGTAAGTGCCCGCGATCCCGACTGCGTCCGTCAGGTGGGCGTGGTCGATGCGTGGCAGCGGCCTGCACGGCGCGTGCGATGCGATGTCCGCGCGCCGCGCCTCGCCCGACAAACGCCTGGCGACGTTACCGGCGCGCTGCCCGGCGTTGCTGCTGGCAGGTAGTTCCGCCCTCATCCAGGCGGCCGACGCTCCAGGCGCTGGCCGTCGTATCGCCCCGCCGAGCGGGGACTAGGAGCAAGCATGCGTGTGCGTATCGCTTCAACCCGTTTGCGTTGGCTGCTGGCCGGCGGCCTGCTGCTGTGTGCCGGGCTCGCTGCCGCGGCCGACTGGAAGCGCGGCATCGAGCACCAGCGCATCGCCGACCAGGGCGACGGCACCTTCCTCAACCCGGTGCTGGCCGGCGATCACCCCGACCCGTCGGTACTCAAGGACGGGCAGGACTACTACCTCACGCTGTCCTCGTTCGATGCCTACCCGGGCCTACCGATCTGGCATTCGCGCGATCTGGTCAACTGGCAGCCGCTGGGCCATGCCATCACCCAGAACGTCGGCGCGATCTGGGCGCCGGACCTGATCAAGCACGGCAAGCGCTATTACATCTACTTCCCGGCGCGCCGTGGCGACCAGGGCGAGCGCAGCAACTTCGTGGTCTGGGCCGACGACATCAAGGGCCCGTGGAGCGCGCCGATCGACATCGGCCTGGGCAAGTACATCGACCCGGGCCACGCAGTGGGCGAGGACGGCAAGCGCTATCTGTTCCTGAGCGGTGGCGATTACGTGCAGCTCTCCGATGACGGCCTGAAAGTGGTCGGCACGCCCAAGCACGTCTACGACGGCTGGAAATACCCGGAAAGCTGGGACGTGGAAGGCTACGCGCAGGAAGGCCCCAAGATCACCCGCCACAACGGCTGGTACTACATGACCACCGCCGTCGGCGGCACCGCCGGCCCGCCGACCGGACACATGGTGATCACCGCGCGTTCGCGCTCGATCCACGGCCCCTGGCAGAACGCGCCCAACAACCCGATCACCCGTACCAGGAGCGCTGACGAGCCGTGGTGGTCGCGCGGCCATGCCACCCTGGTGGAAGGCACCGACCAGCGCTGGTGGATGCTCTACCACGGCTACGAACACGGCTACTGGACCCTGGGCCGGCAGGCCTTGCTGGACCCGATCGAGTGGACCCCGGACGGCTGGTTCGTCGCCAAGGGTGGCGACCTGGGCACGCCGCTGAAAAAGCCCAGCGGGCAGGCCTTGCCGCATGGGCTGGCGCTGTCGGACGACTTCCGCGCCAGCACGCTGGGCCCGCAGTGGGCGTTCTTCAACCCGGCCGCCGACGAGGCCAAGCGGCTGCAGGTCGGCGATGGCGTGTTGCGCCTGCAGGGCAAGGGCAGCGCCCCGCGCAACGCCTCGCCGCTGACGGTGATCGCCACCGACCAGGCCTACCAGTTCGAGGTGCAGATGACCGTGGCACCGGGCGGGCAGGGCGGGGCGCTGCTGTTCTACAGCGACAAGCTCTATGCCGGCGTGGGCAGCAATGGCGAGAACTTCGTCATGCACCGCTACGGCGAGGAACGCCCCGGCACGCTGGCCCCCAGTGCGACCGGTGGCACCTTGTGGCTGCGGGTCACCAACAACCGCCACATCGTCACCATCCATAGCAGCACCGACGGCACCACCTGGACCAAGTACCCGGTGCAGATGGAAGTGTCCGGCTACCACCACAACGTGGCCGGCAAGTTCCTGGCCTTGAAGCCGGCGCTGTATGCCGCCGGGCAGGGCCAGGTGGAGTTCCGCAACTTCCGCTACCGCGCCCTGGACTGACCGTTCTGCATCGCCGGGCATGCCGCGGCACTGCCGGCTGCGGCGTGTCCTGCACGGCGGGTTCGGGGTGGCGGCAGGCTTCGCTCAGGTCTGCCGGCCGTCTGGCCGGTAGAATCCAATCAACTTCACTGGTTGACCGCTATGCCCGCCCGCAAGATGCCTGAAGAGGGAATGCCCGGCCTGCCGAAGGGCAAGGTAGCCACGATCAACGACATCGCGCGGATGTCGGGCGTGTCCAAGAAGACCGTGTCGCGGATCATCAACAACTCGCCGCTGGTGCGGCAGGACACCCGCGAGAAGGTCGAGGCGCTGATGCGCGAGGTCGGCTACGCGCCCGACCCGCTCGCGCGCGGGCTGGCGTTCCGGCGCTCGTTCCTGATCGGCATGGTCTACGACAACCCCACCGCGCAGTACATCGTGGACATGCAGTACGGCGCGCTGGACGCGCTGCGCGGCTCCAGCTTCGAGCTGGTGGTGCACCCCTGCGACAGCCGCAGCCCCGGCTACATCGAAGGCGTGCGCCGCTTCGCCCAGGCGCAGAAGCTGCATGGCGTGATCCTGGTGCCGCGCGCCTCCGAGGACCAGGCGCTGGCCGACATGCTGGCCGAGATCGGCTGCCGCTACACCCGCATCGCCTCGGTGGCGCTGGACACCACCTCGCAGACGGTGATCACCCACGACCGCGACGGCGCCGCCGAGGCCGCCGATTACCTGCTCTCGCTCGGCCACCGCGACATCGCCCTGGTCACCGGCCCCAGCGCCTACCGTTCCTCGATCGAGCGCACCTCCGGCTTTGCCGACGCGCTGACCCGGCGCGGTATCGAACTACCGCCCGAGCGCATCGTCGAAGCCGGCTACACCTTCGAATCGGGCGTGGCCGCGGCCGAAAAGCTGCTGCTGGGCAAGAAGCGCCCCACCGCCATCTTCACCGGTAACGACGAAATGGCCGCCGGTATCTACAAGGTCGCGCTGCGCGCCGGCATCAGCATCCCGCGCCAGCTGTCGGTGATCGGCTACGACGACAGCTCGCTGGCCTCGCGCCTGTGGCCGCCGCTGACCTCGGTGCGCCGCCACACCCGCGACACCGGCCGCACCGCCGCGGCGATGCTGATCCAGCCCGACAACGCCCCGCAACTGCCCACCGCCAGCGTGCGCCCGCACCTGATCGTGCGCGACTCCTGCCAACCGCCGGAAGATTGAGCGAGGTCAAAGCCCAGGCAAGGGGACGCCAGGCGAGCAACAAAGCCCCTCTCCCGTCGGGGCGAGAAGCCACGGCTTGCGCGCCATGGGCGCGCGTGCCTTGGAGCGCCCGCGCCGCCAGCGCGGGGCGGGGCGCGGGGCGGGGCGGGGGTTGGGGCGGCAGACAGCCATCTGAGAAAGCTCAGCCATGAGCTGAGGGCACATAAGCCTCCACCCGACCAATCAAGCCCCGCATCCAACACCGCGCGCAGCCTCGTCCCCTCATCCGGCGCTACGCGCCACCTTCTCCCGAGGGGAGAAGGAATTCCCACGCTGCCACGCCGCCATGCGGCTATCGTGCACTGCGCAATGACACCGGTTAACCAGAGTCGGTAGAATGGCCCGGTGCAAGCCAATCCCCCCGCGCTTGGCACCGGAGATCGCGCATGTCCCTGTACTGCAAGACCCACTACGCCACCCATCCCGACGCCATCAAGGGCGCCAGCAACGACGACCTGCGCGAGCTCTATCTGCTCGATGGCCTGTTCGTCGACGATGCGGTCACGCTCAAATACACCCACTACGAGCGCTTCGTGCTCGGTGGCGCAGCACCACTCGGCACCACGCTGGAACTGCCCAGGCAGACCGAACCGGCGTCTGCCGCCGGCCATCCGTTCCTGGAGCGCCGCGAGCTGGGCATCCTCAATGTCGGCGCCGGCACCGGCAGCGTGACCGTGGACGGCACCGTCTACACGCTCGGGCCGAAGGACGGCCTGTACGTGGCGATGGGCAGCACCGATGTCAGCTTCGCTTCTGACGATGCCGCCAACCCGGCCAGGTTCTATCTGGCCTCGACACCGGCGCATGCGCGTTTCGAGACCAAGCAACTGTCGATCAAGGATGCCGTGGCGCTGGAGCGCGGCGCGCTGGAAACCAGCAACGAGCGCACCATCTACCAGTACATCGTGCCGAGCACCTGCCAGTCCTCGCAGCTGTTGCTGGGCCTGACCGTGCTCAAGCCGGGCAGCGTCTGGAACACCATGCCGCCGCATCTGCACGACCGCCGCAGCGAGGTGTATTTCTACTTCGATCTCGGCGCCAACGACCGCGTCTATCACTTCATGGGCGAGCCGGACGCGCAGCGCCACATCGTGATCCAGAACAACGAAGCGGTGGTGTCGCCGCCGTGGTCCATCCACATGGGCGCCGGCACCAGCAATTACGCCTTCATCTGGGCGATGGGCGGCGAAAACCTGGATTACACCGACATGCACGTGCTGGACATCTGCCAGCTCAAGTAAGGCCATGCGTGCCGGCCAGCACCGCACTTACCGCGTCGATGCGCTCGCGCCATCAACGCGCCAGTTCCACCCCATGCCAGCGGCCGCGCATCGCGCGGACGCACGCACTCATCCAACGTGGCACACCCAGCAGGAGCGATAAGGTAATGAGCAATCCGTTCAGTCTCGAAGGCAAGGTCGCACTGGTCACCGGTGCCAACACGGGCTTGGGCCAGGGCATCGCGCTGGCACTGGCGCAGGCCGGTGCCGACATCGCCGCTGCCGGCATCCAGGCGCCGACCGAGACCGAGGAACTGGTCAAGGGACTGGGCCGCCGCTTCGTAGCCATCCAGGCCAACCTGATCAGCGTCGAACCGGTCGAGCGCATCCTCAAGGAAACGCTGGACGGCCTGGGTCGCCTGGACATCCTGGTCAACAACGCCGGCCTGATCCGCCGCACCGACGCGGTGGATTTCAGCGAGCAGGATTGGGACGACGTGATGAACGTCAATCTGAAATCGGCCTTCTTCATGGCGCAGGCCGCCGGCCGCCACTTCATCGCCC
Organism: Xanthomonas sp. F14; assembly: GCF_014199865.1. Taxonomy (NCBI): domain Bacteria; kingdom Pseudomonadati; phylum Pseudomonadota; class Gammaproteobacteria; order Lysobacterales; family Lysobacteraceae; genus Xanthomonas; species Xanthomonas sp. F14. The sequence continues at coordinate 299,758 of NZ_JACHOM010000004.1, forward strand.
AGGGCAGCGGCAAGATCATCAACATCGCCTCGATGCTGTCGTTCCAGGGGGGCATCCGCGTGCCGTCCTACACCGCCAGCAAGTCCGGCATCGCCGGCATCACCCGCCTGCTGGCCAACGAATGGGCGAGCAAGGGCGTGACCACCAATGCCATCGCGCCCGGCTACATGGCCACCGACAACACCGCCCAGCTGCGAGCCGACCAGGACCGCAACAAGGCCATCCTGGACCGCATCCCGGCCGCGCGCTGGGGCGTGCCGGCCGACCTCGGTGGCACCGCGGTGTTCCTGGCCAGCAGCGCCTCGGACTACGTCAACGGCGCCATCATCCCGGTCGACGGCGGCTGGCTGGCACGCTGAGTCAAACCCACCCGGTCCCTTCTTCCTCCGGGAAAAGGTGCCCGCAGGGCGGATGAGGGCCGGCAGGCACGTACATGACCAGACGCGTGCCGCAACTCCGACAAGACCTTCAGCACCTGATCGCTCACCGACAAGGCACCTGAAAAGCGAAGCAAGACCGCATCCAGGCGCGCACACCAATCAACTCCACAGTCGACACAACTTCCCCAAACCAATCGGAGCATCCCCATGAAAATCGCACTCATGAATGAGTTCAGTCAGGCCGGCAAGAACCCGGTGATCCTGCAGCAGCTCAACGACGTCGCCGGCGAGCAGGGCCACAGCGTCTTCAACGTCGGCATGGACGGCGACAACGACCACCGCCTGACCTACATCCACCTGGGCATCGTCGCCAGCCTGCTGCTGAACTCCAAGGCCGTGGACTTCGTCGTCGCCGGCTGCGGCACCGGCCAGGGCGCGATGATGTCGCTCAATGCGCATCCGGGCGTGTTCTGCGGCTATTGCATCGAGCCGACCGACGCCTACCTGTTCGCCCAGGTCAACAACGGCAACGCGCTGTCGCTGGCATTCGCCAAGGGCTACGGCTGGGGCGCGGAAATCAACGTGCGCTACATCTTCGAAAAGGCCTTCAGCGGCGAGCGCGGCATGGGCTACCCGGCCGAGCGTCGCGAATCGCAGGCCGCCAATGCCGGCATCCTGACCCATGTCAAGCAGGCCACCGCTAAGTCCTACCTCGACGGCCTGCGCGCCATCGACCCGGAGCTGATCAAGCAGGCCGTGGGCGGCGAGCGTTTCCAGCAGTGCTTCTTCGACAATGCGCAGGACGCCGAGATCCGCAACTTCGTCGCCGGCGTGCTGGGCAAGCCCGAAGCCGCCGCCGCAGCAGCATAACGGCCTAAAGCCCTCCTCCCGCGGGGTGAGAGGGCACTGTTCGCGCGCCACTGGCGCGCGTGCCTTGGAGCCCGCGCTGCCGGCGCGGGCCGGGGCGCGGAGCGGGGAAGTGAGGCCGCGGCCTGCCCTGAAAGGGGAGGCTTGAAAGGCTTGAGACGACAGTACGGCCGTCCAACATTTCCTGTGCCGCCGCACCCTCATCCGCCCTTCGGGCACCTTCTCCCGATGGGAGAAGGAACAGCGTCGCGCACTCAGCATTTTTACCGGAGCCCACCATGCGTCTGCTGCTGTTCGCATTGCTGCTGCTCTGCGCAAATGGCGCCCGCGCCGACCCACACCGCATCTTCATCGCCGGCGATTCCACCGCCGCCGAATACGGTGCCGAACGTGCGCCGCAGGCAGGCTGGGGCCAGATGCTGCAGGAGTGGTTCGACCCGGCGCAATGGCAGGTGCGCAACCACGCCAAGGGCGGCCGCAGCACCCGCAGTTTCATCGCCGAAGGGCGCCTGGACGCCATCGCCAAGGACCTCCGTGCCGGCGACGTGCTGCTGATCCAGTTCGGCCACAACGACGCCAAACACGAAGATCCAACCCGCTACACCGACCCGCAGGGCGACTATCAGCAGTTCCTGCGCCGCTATATCATCGCCGCGCGCGACAAGGGCGCCACGCCGATCCTGATCACGCCGGCCGCCCGTCTGCTCTACGACTTCGGCGCGCTGCTCGACACCCACGGCCGCTACACCCTGGCCATGCAGCAACTCGCCGCGCAGGAACACGTGGGCCTGATCGATCTCAACGCCAGTTCCAGCGACTGGATCCGCGCCCTCGGCGAACAGGCGGCCAGGCCGTACTTCCTGTTCGTTCCCGAACAAGGCAAAGCCGACGGCACCCACTTCAGCCGCGCCGGCGCCACTGCCGTGGCGTGCCTGGTCGTGCATGGCTGGATGCAGCTGCAACCCGCTCTCACGCCACAGCTGCGCCGCGATGCCGATTGCGGCGCCGCTCCCGACACCGCCATCCAACGCGCGGCGCAGGCGCATCCCTCGTTGGTGGTGCACGAACGCGATCTCGCACGCCCGCAACCCGGCCCGCACGGCGGCGCCGGGCCGACCATGGCGTATCCGTTCTTCGCCGACGCACCGCAGTTGCCGTTCGTGCTGCGCAAGCGCGTGCTGCACAAGGGCGCCGGCATCGGCCTGCATCTGCACGACAAGGACGAGATCTATTACATCGTCAGCGGGCGCGGGCTGTACGCGCTGGATGGCAAGCAGTACCAGGTCACTGCCGGCGATGCGCTGCTGACGCGCCCGGGCAGCACCCATGCCTTGCAGCAGACCGGCGATGAGCCACTGGTGCTGCTATTGGCCTATCTCGCCAAGCCGGCAGGCTGAGATAGGCCCGGTGCGTCGGTAGCGCGTTGCGGGTGTGGACGATGCGCGATGCCGGCTGTGAGCCATGCGCGTCATTGCACGCGTGCTTACGCCTTGTCGACCCCGTAGTGGGTCAGGCCCAGCCGGGCCAGTTCGCCGGAGCGGCGGTAGTAGACCTCTTCCCAGCCATCCACGCGCTGGCGATCGGTCTCGCTCATCGCGTCGAGAATGTCTTCGATGCTGAGCAGGTTGGGGTCTTCTTCCAGGCGTTCGAATACCGTGCCCAGGCCTTCGATCGCCTGGCGCGCCTGCACCGCGCCCATCGCGCCCAGCCCCTGCAATGCGTCACGCCGGGTAGCGGCGTCCCAGCGGTCGAAGTAGCGTGCATAGCCGCTCTCGCTCATGTCCGCATCCAGCCGCGCCAATGCCACCAGTTCGCGCTCGCCCGGTGACAAGGCATCCATGCGTCCGCGCAGCGCGGTCAGTTTGGTTTGCGCGCGTGCGCTGCGTCGGCGCCACAGCAAATCGGGCATGTTGAGCAGCCCCTCATCCGTGGGCGGCGCCACCGCCGGCCAGTTCACCCCGAAGCCGTCGTCGGTGAGCTGCCATTGCGCGCGTTGCGGCGGCGTTGCCTTCAACAACAGCCGCTGCGCCTTGATCGGCTCGTCGATACGGATGCCGTTGGCCAGGGTGAACAGCAGGCGGGTGTCGTCCAGCTCCAAGCGCCGGATGCGAAGCTGCGTCAGGTCCATTGAGCGAAGGCGGTATGGGGAGGTTTGACCATAGTCTGCGTCGGCGATGGTGTCGAGTCGGTGCGGCCTCACACGTCGCCGTCTGTACTCCAGCCTTCGCCGCTGCCGCGCTGGATGACCCGATCCGTGTCCAGCACCTCGCCGGCCGGCACCTGCGCCTGCTGCGCAAGATCGGCATAGATCGGGGTGAAATCCGGCGCGGTGGCGCTCATCAACTGCGCAAAGCTGTCGATGACGAAGTAGGTCTTCTGGAAGCTGTCGATGCGGTAGCGCGTGCGCATGATGCGTTGCAGGTCGAAGCCGATCCGGTTGGGCGCCAGCGATTCCAGCGAATGCAGCGATTCGCCCTTCGACGACACGATGCCGGCACCAAAGATGCGCAGCCCCTGCGGTGTGGCGATCAGGCCGAATTCCACCGTGTACCAGTACAGGCGGGTGAGGTTCTGCAGCGCGTCCGCGCCGATGCCGTGCGCCTTGACCCCGCCACGGCCATAGGCCTGCATGAAGTCGGCAAACAGCGGATTCATCAGCAGCGGCACGTGCCCGAACAGGTCATGGAACAGGTCCGGTTCGGCGATGTAGTCGATCTGATCGGGGCGGCGGATCCACCACGTCACCGGGAAGCGCTGGTTGGCCAGATGCTCGAAGAAATCCAGCTCCGGCAGCAGGCCCTGCACGCCGACCAGGGTCCAGCCAGTGGCCGCCTGCAGCACCGCATTGAGCGCATCGAAACGCGGAATGTGGGTCTCGCCCATGCCCATCGCATCCTGCGCCTGCAGGAACTCGTCGCAGGCGCGGTCGACCAGCAGCGCGCGCTGGCGGCGATACAGGGTGCCCCAGGTGGCATGGTCGTCGGCGCTGTAGCCATCCCACGGCTGCTCGACCACGGCGGTGGTGTAGACCGGCACATAGCCCTTGTCGGTGAGCTGATTCTCGACGCGTTGCGGTGCGATGTTCATGCGGCGGCGGTTCCCGATGATCAGCGCTCACCTTAGCCGGATGGTCGCGCAACGGGATTGCGAATCTTGCGTGTCCGATGCTTCCGGGCGCAAGATTCGTGCGTCATCCTCTGCTGCTGCGCAACATATGGACCAGCCAATCGCCCTGGACCGCACCGATCTACGCCTGCTCGCCCTGCTGCAGACGCAGGGCCGCAGCAGCAATGCGGAGCTGGCGGTGCAGGTCAATCTGTCGGCCTCGGCCTGCCTGCGCCGCACCCAGCGGCTGGAGGCGGCCGGCATCATCGCCGGCTACGGCGCACGCCTGGATGCCAAGGCGCTGGGGCTGGGGCTGCAGGCCTTCGTGCGCGTGCAGCTGGAGCAGCACGGCCAGGCCGATATCGAACATTTTGCCGACGGCGTGCGCGGCTGGGACGAGGTGGTGGCCTGCTGGGCGCTCACCGGCGACATGGATTACCTGCTGCAGGTGCAGGTGCGCGACCTGGAGCATTTCTCGCGCTTCCTGCTCGACCGCCTGCTCAATGCGACCGGCGTGTCCGACGTCAATTCCAGCTTCGTGCTGCGCACGGTGAAGGCACCGGAAGGCCTGCCGCTCTCGCATCTGGGCTGATCCGGCGGGCTGCGAGGCAGGCACGCGTGCACTGTGACTTGCCTCTCAAACGATAACGATTTACATTTGCGTAACATCCGGCTGCGCCCGGCATGTCTTCTCGTCGATCCGCCAGCCCGACAGGGCCAGCCAGCTCGTCGCCCGAGTGGGACGCGCCGCGCATGCCTGCGTTTTTTGCCCGGTGACGCCGCGCGTCCCGCACCGATCGACGAGAACCCTCCAATGCCCGCGATTTCCGCCCCCCTGGCCACGTTGTCCGCTGCCTTGCTATGCGCGTTGGCGCTGACGCCCAGCGCTGCCCGTGCCGACAATGCCGCCGCCGATGCACGCGATGCCAAGACGCTGGACCAGGTCAACGTCAACGGTGCGGTGAGCCGCGCGCAGCCGGCCACCACCACACGCCTGCCGCTGACCTTGCAGGAAACGCCGCAGTCGGTGAGCGTGATCGGGCTGCAGCGGCTGGAAGAGCAATCGCTGTTCAGCATCGACGATGTGATGCGCAACGTCACCGGCGTCAACGTGTCGTTCTACGACACCCAGCGCCCGCTGTATTTCGCGCGCGGCTTCCAGATCACCGACTTCCAGGTCGATGGCCTGCCTACCTACAGCGGTGCGACCAACCAGGAATACGACACGGTCTTCTACGACCGCATCGAGGTGATCCGCGGCGCCAACGGCCTGCTCACCGGCGCCGGCATTCCCTCGGCCACGGTCAACCTGCTGCGCAAGCGCCCGGGCAAGGACTTCGATGCCTCGTTCGCAGTCAGTGCCGGCACCTGGGATTTCCGCCGCATGCAGGCCGACGTCAATGCGCCGCTGACCGAAGACGGGCGCTGGCGCAGCCGCGTGGTCGCGGCCTGGCAGGACCGCGATTACTACTACGACCGTTACCACGACAACAAGATGTCGGGCATGACGGTGCTGGAAGGCGACCTGACCGACAGCACCACGCTCACCGTCGGCTATCAGCGCCAGGACAACACCCCCGTCGGCTCGACCTGGGGCACGGTGCCGTTCTTCGCCGCCGACGGTTCGCCGGCCAACCTGCCGCGCTCGACCAACATGGCGCCCAAGTGGAGCCGCTGGCAGCGCGAGACCAGCACCGCCTTCGCCAACCTCGAACAACGCTTCGGCGAGGATTGGCTGCTGCGCGTCAACTACGCGCATACCAAGGGCGATGTGCAGAGCCTGCGCGTTTACGGCACCGGCTATCCGGCCGCCGATGGCAGCGGCATCTTTCTGCGCACCGGCGCCGGCGAAACCAGCGACGCGCGCGATGGCGTGGACGTGTACCTGTCCGGCGGTTTCTCGTTGTTCGGCCGCCAGCACGATGTGGTGGTCGGCGGCAGCTGGCAGGATCTGCAGTCGACCTCCTACGGCGTCGCGCAGACCTATCCCGATGACTGGGCGAGCTGCCCTAACGACTTTGGCCCGCCCGAGCGCTGTTATTTCATCCCCAATATCCGCAACTGGGATGGCGATATTTCCGAAGTGACCTATGCGCGGACCGGCCGCCGCAGCGAAGCGCGCACCACGCAGCGCGGCGTGTATGCCTCCACCCGGTTGCGTCTGGCCGACCCGCTGTCGCTGATCGCCGGTGCACGCCTGAGCTCCTGGGAAACCCGCACCCAGGCCTTCAATGCCAGCGGCGCCTACACCGGCACCAGCGGCCGGTACGAGGTGAGCGACGAAGTCACCCCGTATGTGGGACTGGTCTACGACATCGTGCCGGATGTGTCGCTCTACGCCAGCTATACCGAGATCTTCAACCCGCAGAATTACCGCGACAAGGACAACAACCTGCTCGCCCCGGTGGAAGGTTCCAACCTGGAAGCCGGCATCAAGGCGCAGTTGTTCGACGGCCGTGCGATGGCCACCGCCGCCGTGTTCGAGGCCAAGCAGGACAACTTCGCCGTGCGCGACATGACCCAGCCGGAATCCTCGCTGCCGGACGGCAATTCGGCCTACATCGGTATCAACGGCACCAAGAGCCGGGGCTGGGAAATGGATTTCAACGGCGAACTCCTGCCCGGCTGGACCGTCAATGCCGGCTTTACCCACGTCAAGGTGACGCGCCCTCCCACCGATGCGATCTACGCCAACCTGCCCGAGGATTACCTGCAGCTGTCCACGCAGCTGCGCCTGCCCGGCGCCTGGGAGCGCCTGAGCATCGGCGGCGGCGTCAGCTGGCAGAGCGCGGTGCGCGGCTTCAATATCCAGCGCCCCACCGGCGACGGCACCGGCGCCACCACGCCGGTGACCGTGGTGCAGAACCCGTATGCACTGGTGCACTTCAACGCCAACTACCTCATCAGCGAGCAATGGACCGCCACGCTGGCGGTACGCAACGCCTTCGACAAGACCTACTGGGCCAACCTGGATTACCAGAACTACGGCGAGCCGCGGTTTGTCAGCCTGTCGTTGCGTTGGCGCTATTGAGGCGTTGCCGATGAAGCGGATGCGTTACCGGTAAGGCATCGCGGCCAGGGCCGCTCCTACAGGAGTGGTGCTGGCCGCGCCGACATAGCCGATACACCCGCCCCTGGTAGGAGCGGACCCGGCCGCGACCCCATCCCGCCTCAGCGCACCTGAAAAAAATGCCCCGCCGTCGTAGGAGCGGCCCAGGCCGCGCCCCCCTCCGCGACACATCTCAGCGCAGCCGAAAAGAACGCCGCCCCGGCCGCGACCTCGTCCGGCACACCCTCGGTGCATCAACACAAGGCATCCAACAACGCAGTCGCCCTACGCATCGGCTTTAAAAATGCGCGTGTCTCGGAACAGGCGCCCACGCCCGCTCAGCTCCGCATGACCTCGCGCGGCACCCGCATCAGCTGCACATCGCCTCGCACCGCCTTTGCCTCACGGCGCCACGCAGGCCTCGTCCTTGCCGCGCAGTTTCTGCCAGCGCGAGCGCTCTTGCAGGCAGCGCCGATACGCTTCCGCCTTGGCGGCGGCAGCCTGCTCGGCGGCAGTGCGGGTGGCGCTGCTGCGCTGCGCCTGCAACTGCGCGATCTTGGCGCGGATCTGCGGCATCGCCGCCATCGCCGCACGCTCGCCTTCCAGGATGGCCGCGCCACGCTGGTTGAAATCGGCCGAGCCGATGTCGTTGACCTTGGGGCGGATCACCACATCGGCACGCTTGAGTTCCGCCTCGCCCAGGCGCTGGCCCATGATCGAGATCGATTGGTTGACGGTGCCGAGCAGATCGCCGGGATTCTTGCCGCTGGCCTTGCTGGAGATATCCACCGCCACCACGAATTCCGCACCGAGCTGGCGCGCCGCATCCACCGGCACCGGGCTGACCACGCCGCCGTCCACATAGTGGTATTGGCCGATGGTCACCGGCTCGAACACGCCGGGAATGCTGCTGGATGCGCGCACCGCCTGGCCGGCATTGCCGCGCACGAACACGGTGCGTTCGCCGTCTTCCAGCCGCGTGGCGACCGCCGCGAACGGCTTGCGCAACTTGTCGATCGGCTTGCCGCCGAGCTGTTCGTTGACGTAGTCCTGCAGCTTCTGGCCCTGCACCAGGCCGCCGGAGAAGATCCGCACATCGCGGATGCTGGTCTGGTCGAGCGCGACGGCCTTTTCCTGCATCTGGAACGCATCCATGCCGCTGGCATACAGCGCCCCGACCACGCTGCCGGCGCTGGTGCCCGACACCACCACCGGCGCAAAACCGTTGGCCTCGAGCATCTTGATCACGCCGATATGCGCAAAGCCCTTGGCCGCGCCGCCACCGAGCGCCACGCCGATCTTGACCGGTTTGACCGCGCCGGCAGACGGTGCCTGCACCACCGGCGCCGGTGCTGCCGGGCGCGGCTCGCCACCGCAGGCCGAGAGCAGACCGAGCATGGACAACAGGGCAAGCGAGCGTGGGCGGCGGAGCGCAGTCATGGCGAAAACGTCGATGGGAAAGGCGAGGGAGAATACACGCGTGCCGTCACGGTGGCGCTGATGGTAGGCGTGCGTGGAGATTGTTCAGAACGGCATCGTTTGCAGGCGTTGCACTGCCTTGTCCCGGCAAGAAGGGCGAGCCGGTTCGTTCGGGCGATGACCGCAGCCACCTGCACGGGCCGGGGGCGCGGAGCGGGGGGGAGGGTAAGGAGCGAGGCCACATGGGATCGCAGCAGGCTTCGCCGGTCCCCTCATCCGGCGCGACGCGCCACCGTCTCCCGGCAGGAGAAGGGTGCCCGCACACCCGCCTGCCGCGTCACCCCATCAAAATCGGTTGTCGCCATCCAGCAACCTTCCCAGGCCGCCCAGCACCGAGCCCTCGCCGCGTTGCTGGCCGCCGGCCTGTGGGGCGGCCTGCAGCATGCGGCCGGCCATGCGCGAGAACGGCAGCGATTGCAGCCACACCTTGCCGGGGCCGGTGAGGGTGGCCAGGAAGACGCCTTCGCCGCCGAAGAACATGCTCTTCAGCCCGGCGACGCGGCGCACGTCCATGTCCACACCGGCGTGGTAGGCGACCACGCAGCCGGTGTCCACATCGATGCGTTCGCCAGGGCCGAGTTCGCGTTCCACCACGGTGCCGCCGGCATGCACGAAGACCCAGCCGTCGCCTTCGAGCTTCTGCATGATGAAGCCCTCGCCGCCGAACAGGCCGGTGAGGATCTTGCGTTGAAACGCGATCCCCAGCGACACGCCGCGCGCGCCGGCCAGGAAGCTGTCCTTCTGGCAGATCAGTTGCCCGCCATGCTCGGACAGGCGCAGCGCCAGCACCGTGCCCGGATAGGGCGCGGCGAATGCGACCCTGGCCTTGCCGCTGCCGGCATGGGTGAACACGGTGGTGAACATGCTCTCGCCGGTGACCACGCGTTTGCCGGCCGACAGCAGCTTGCCCATCAGCCCGCCGCCGCCGCTCTGGCCGGCATGCGAGCCGTCGCCGAACACGGTGTCCATCTGCACCGCGGCGTCCTTGTACATCAGCGCGCCGGCCTCGGCGATGGCGCTTTCGCCCGGGTCCAGCTCGACCTCGACGAACTGCATGTCGTTGCCGACGATGCGGTAGTCGATCTCGTCGGCGCGCCCGGCCGCGCCGGTCAGCGGCGGCGGCAGGCCGCTGCCGCCCTGCAGCTCGGCCAGCTGGCGGGCCGGCGTCCAGCCATCGAGTCCGTCGCGCCAGGCCAGCGCGTCGGGCTGGCGCTGGGCATGCGCGCGGGCGCTGGCATCGTCGAGCGGGCCGATGCGATCGGCCTGTCCGGGAACATGGAAATACCACTGGGCCATCGGGACGACTCCTGTCTGTGCGTGCGCCGAGTCTAAGCGCAGCCGCGGTGACGGCGTCCCGTGTCCAAGGTCATGCCCGGAAGGTACGGTTGGGCGCGGTTGTGGGCTGTAAGGAGCGCGTCGCTGCCGGCTGTCGTCGCGCAGCTTGCGCAGGGTCCCCGGCCTGCGCGCACGGCAGGGGGGGGGCGCTTACTCGCCCACCGTCGCCCAATAGCGCTCGCCGTCGCGCTGCACCCGCACCGGGCCACCAAACACGTCCGACAGGCTGGCGTCGGTGAGCAGCGCATCGCGCGGACCATCGGCCACGACGGTGCCGGCACGCAGCAGGATCACCCGCGCGATCTCCGGCACGATTTCCTCGATGTGATGGGTCACCAGGATCAGGGTGATGCCTTGCCGGGCCAGGTGACGCATGGTGTCGAGCAGGTGCTGTCGCGCCACCAGGTCCAGGCCGGTGGACGGCTCGTCCAGTAGCAGCGCCTGCGGGCGGTTGACCAGTGCGCGCGCGATCAGCACGCGGCGGGTCTCGCCGGCCGACAGTTCGGCAAATTGCCGGTCCAGCAACGGCAGCGCGCGCGCCAGGGCCAAGGCCTCCCGTGCCCGCGCGCGCATGTCGTCGCTGATCTCGCGATGCGGTGGCACCACATAGCTGGCGAAGAAACCGGACAGCACCGCGCTTTCCACATCCAGCCCCGGCATGTCGGCCAGGTTGACGCTGAGGTCGCCAGTGACGATACCCAGCTGCGAGCGCAAGCGATCCACCTGCCAGCGCACCTGCCCGAGCACTTTCACCGCGGCCTGGCCGTCGGCGCGCACCAGCGGATACAGCTCGCGGGTGATCAGCTTGATGAAGGAGGATTTGCCGCAGCCATTGGGGCCGAGGATGGCGGTGTGCTGCCCCAGCGCGATGCGCAGGCTGAGCGCATGCAGCACGCGTACCTGGCCGCGCATCACGCTGGCCTGGTCGAGCTCGATCAACGGGATGGCGTTGGCAACAGCAGCAGGATCGGTGGACATTTCGGCAGTAACCGTCATACGGGTGACATCAGGCGCAGTGGGGAAGGGGAGCGTGTGAACCGCTTTAGAAATGTAGGGCGCACCCTACGCATCCGGAGGGTGAAGTTTGCCGCCATCGCCCCCATCATGTCTCCATCGACCCAACCCGATGGCGCCGCTGTGGAAATGCCGATGTTGTCCGACCCGATCATCGACCTTCTGACTTCCGGCGTGGCCGGGCTGGGCGTATGGGGCATGCTGGCGGTGCTGCTGGTGTTCACCCAGCTCACCATCTTCGCAGTGACCTTGTACCTGCATCGCAGCCAGGCCCATCGCGGTGTGGACTTCCATCCGGTGGTGGCGCACTTCTTCCGCTTCTGGACCTGGCTGACCACCTCGATGATCACCCGCGAATGGGTGGCAATCCATCGCAAGCATCACGCCAAGGTCGAGACCGAGGAAGACCCGCACAGCCCGCAGACCAAGGGCATCAGCCAGGTGTTCTGGCGTGGCGTGGAGCTGTACCGCGAAGCGCGTGCGCAGCGTGCCGACATCGAGCAATACGGCAAGGGCGCGCCCACCGACTGGATCGAGCGGCATCTGTACACCCCGCATGCCAATGCCGGCCCGATCGCGTTGCTGGTGATCAACGCGGTGCTGTTCGGTTTGCCCGGCATCGCGCTGTGGGCGATCCAGATGGCGTGGATTCCGTTCTGGGCCGCCGGCGTGGTCAACGGCCTGGGCCACTGGTGGGGCTATCGCAATTTCGAGTCGGCCGACACCTCCACCAACCTGACGCCGTGGGCGCTGTGGATCGGTGGCGAAGAACTGCACAACAACCATCATGCGTTCCCGAGCTCGGCGCGGTTTTCGATGCGGCGCTGGGAGCTGGATATCGGCTGGGTCGCCATCCGCGGGCTGCAGGCGATCGGCCTGGCCAAGGTGCTGCGGGTGGCACCGTCGCTGGACATCCGCCCCAACATCGCCGTGCCCGATGCCGACACGCTCAAGGCCCTGCTCTCGCATCGCTTCCAGGCGATGACCGATTACCAGCGCAATGTGTTCACCCCGGCGCTACGCGAAGAGGCCGCGGCCACCGGCGCCAAGTTGCGGCAGCTGTTGCCGCGGCGGCTGCGCAAGGGCCTGGTCGATGACGGGCGGTGGCTCAAGCCCGATGCGCGCGCGCAACTGCAGCACTGGGTGGCCGAGCGCCCGCGCATGCGCACGCTGGTCGAGTACCGCGCACGCCTGACTGCAGTGCTGGAGGCGCGCAGCCACGATGCGTCCGAACGGCTCAAGCACCTGCAGCAGTGGTGTCACGAAGCCGAAGCCAGCGGCAATGCCGCCTTGCAGGCCTATGCGGCGCGGTTGAAGGGTTATGCGCTGAGTGGGTCGTAATCGTCGGGGCACGCGTGCTGCTGTGCGTGTGCGTGGATCGTATGGCTTGATCGCGCGCGGCCTGCTGCTGGCGGGTGTTGTGTGCGCTCCGGCTTTTCTTGCGCAAGCGCAGGCCCAGGTGCAGGACAGCCAGCAGTATCTGCAACGCATGGATACCGATGGCGATGGCCGGGTCAGCCGCGATGAATATCTGGCCTGGATGAGCTATGCCTTCGAGCAGCGCGACCTGGACCATGACGGCGTGCTGCAGGGCGATGAGCTACCTGGCCGGCGCGGCAAGCCGATCACCCGCGCCGCGCATCGCGCCACGCTGATCGAGCGCTTCGCGCGGCAGGATGCCAACGGCGACGGCTACCTGAGCGCGCGCGAGTTGCTGGCGCCGCCGCGCTGATGCGTACCTTCGCGCGCGTCTGACGCTGCGTTCGGCAAGCTCGAGCGCATGTTCACTCTCGACCAGGTCAGCCGGCGCTACGGCCAGGCCATTGCCCTCGACTCCGTCTCCCTGCAGTTCGCCAGCGGCATCACCACCGCCTTGATCGGCCCCAGCGGCGCCGGCAAGTCCACCGTGTTGCGGATGCTGGTGGGGCTGGAGTGGCCGGACAGCGGCACGGTCGCCTTCGATGGCGCGCCGCTGCAACGCGCCGGCCTGCAGGCGCAGCGCCAGCGCATCGGTTATGTGATTCAAGAGGGCGGGCTGTTCCCGCATCTGGATGCACGCAGCAACGTGGTGTTGCTGGCGCAGACGCTGGGCTGGACGCGGCAGCGCATCGACCAACGCCTGCAGACCCTGTGCGCGCTCTGCCAGTTGCCGCCGGAGTTGCTGGCGCGTTATCCGGCCGAGCTGTCCGGCGGTCAACGCCAGCGCGTGGGCTTGATCCGTGCGCTGATGCTGGATCCACCGGCCCTGCTGCTGGACGAGCCACTGGGCGCGCTCGACCCGATCGTGCGTTACGACCTGCAGGCGCAGATGCGCGCGCTGTTCGCCCAGCTCGGCAAGACCGTGGTGCTGGTGACCCACGACGTTGCCGAAGCCGCCTACCTGGCCGACACCCTGGTGCTGATGCGGGCCGGCCAGGTGGTGCAGCAGGGCAGTGCGCGCAGCCTGCTGGAACAGCCGGCCGATCCGTTCGTGCAGCGCTTTCTCACTGCGCAGCGCAGCATCGGCGACGCCGCATGATCGCGCGCGTGCTGCTCGCCGTGGCACTGCTGATCGCAAGCGTCGGTGCGCAGGCCGCGCAGGTGACGATCGGCTCGAAGAACTTCACCGAGGCCGTGCTGCTGGGCGAGATCGCCACCGCCGCCGGGCAGCGCGACGGCGTGGACGTGCAACACCGCGCGCAGCTCGGTGGCACGCGCATCCTGTGGCGCGCGCTGGAGACCGGGCAGATCGATGCGTACGCCGAATACACCGGCACGCTGGCGCAGGAACTGCTGCAGCTGCCCAAGGCCAGCCAGGCCGAACTGCGCGCCGCACTGGACGCGCGTGGGCTGGCGATGACCGACTCGCTCGGCTTCCAGAACACCTATGCCTTCGGCATGCGCGTCGAGCGCGCGCAGGCGCTTGGCATCGCATCGATGTCGGATCTGGCACGGCATCCATCGCTCAAGATCGGGCTGAGCAACGAATTCATGCAGCGCGCCGATGGCTGGCCGGGCGTGCGCGCCGCCTATGCACTGCCGCAGACCGCAACCGGGCTGGATCACGATCTGGCCTATCGCGCGCTGCAGAGCGGGGCGATCGAGGTCACCGATCTGTATAGCACCGATGCGGAAATTCCGTATTACCGGCTGCAGGTGCTGCGCGACGACCGCCATTACTTTCCCGATTACCAGGCGGTGTTCCTGTATCGCAAGGACCTGGCGCAGCGCTCGCCGGCGATGCTCAAGGCATTGCAGGGGCTGCAGGGGCGCATCGACGAGGCGACCATGCAGCGGCTCAACGCACAGGTGAAGCTGGAGCGTCAGTCCGAGGCGGCGGTGGCTGCGCAGTGGCTGGGCGTTGCGCCGGCATCGGCAGCCGACTCGCGTGTGGCGCGTCTGCTGCGGCATACGCGCGAGCATCTGGCCCTGGTCGGCATCTCGTTGGGCTTTGCCTTGCTGATCGCGTTGCCGCTGGGCGTGCTGGCGGCCCGGCGGCCGCGGCTCGGGCAGGTGGCGCTGTCGTTGACCGGCGTGCTGCAGACCTTGCCGTCGCTGGCGGTGTTCGTCTTCATGATTCCCTTGTTCGGCATCGGCGCCAAACCGGCGATTGCCGCGTTGTTTCTCTACAGCCTGCTGCCGATCGTGCGCAACACGCATGCCGGGCTGACCTCGATCCCGCGCGAGTTGCGCCAGACCGCCGAGGCGATCGGGCTGCCGGCATGGACGCGCCTGTGGCGGGTGGAACTGCCGCTGGCGCGTCGCACCATCGTGGCCGGCATCCAGACCGCGGCGGTGATCAACGTGGGCACCGCCACGCTGGGCGCGTTGATCGGCGCAGGCGGCTACGGCCAGCCGATCCTCACCGGCATCCGCCTGGACGATATCGGCCTGATCCTGGAAGGCGCGATTCCTGCGGCGGTGCTCGCGCTGATCGTGCAGGCGCTGTTCGAAGGCCTGGAGCGCTGGGTCACCCCGCGTGGGCTGCGCATCCGCCAGCGCGGCTGAGCCCGACGGTTACGCGGTTGGCAGCGCTGCGATCAGGGCTGAGAGCGCATCCTCGGTGACATTGAGGTGCGGTGCGATACGTAGACGTCCGTGTCGGCGTGTGCAGATCGCCCCGCGTGCGCCGAACGCCGTCGCCACCGCATCCAGCTGATTGGCTGGCGGCTGCAACGCGGTTAGATGCGCCGCGTGGGCGGGCGTGCACCAACTGCCCAGGCCGCGTGCCTGCAGCGCCGCGTTCCAGCGCGCGGTGAGCGTACCCAGTGCCTGCGCAATGCGCGCCGGTTGCCAGGCAGCGACCTGCTGCAAGGCCACCGTCGCCATCGCGATCCGCAATGGATCGGCAACGCCGCCGGCATCGAACCGGCGCGCACCGCTGCGATAGGACGGCGCCTGGGCCACCGGAAACTCCCAGCTGCTGCCGGCATCGCGGCCGATCCAGTGTTCCTCGATCGGCACCCCCTGCGCCCGCCATTGCGGGGCCACCCACAGCCAGGCCAGCCCCATCGGCCCCAGCAGCCATTTGTGGCCGACGCTGACCACGAAGTCCGGCCGCCAGCGCGGCAGGTCGGTCGGCAGCACGCCCAGGCTCTGGCTAAGATCCAGCACCAGCGCTGCGCCGCGTGCGTGCACCGCGGCGCTGATGCGGTCCAGATCGAGCTGTCGTCCATCCAGCCAGTACGCCTGCGGCAAGGTGACGATGCGCAAGGCCGGTGTCTGGGCGATGGCCTGCAGCACCGCCGCGGTCAAGGCATCGCCACCGGCCGTGGACACCGCCACGATGTGCGCGCCCACCTCGGCACAGCGGCGTTGCCAGATCAGCAGGTTCGAGGGGAACTGGCCTTCCAGCAGCAGCACCGCCTCGCCGCGTTGCAGCGGCAGGTTGCGTGCGGCAGTCGCCAGGCCGTGCGCGGCCGAGGGCAGCATTGCCACGCCGTCGGCATCGTCGTCGAACAGGCCTGCAGCGAGCATGCGCAAACGCTCGATGTCCTGCAGCCAGGCATCGAACGGCAGCTGCCACGGGGTGGCCAGCGCATCCACCGCCTGATGCGCGACCGCTTGCACCGCGCGCAGCAGCGGGCCGCGCGAGGCGGCATCCAGATAGGTGATGTCGGCAGGTAACGCAAATGCCTGCTGGTGGTGTTCCCATTCGACGGGCGCGGGGAGCAGGCTGGACAGAGAAAAAGAAGACATGGCGACAGCTTACCGCTGGCTGCCACGCTGCCGACACGGCGCGTTCACAGGCGCTCCTCAAGCATATGGCGATGTCTGCACTCTCATCTCTGCTGGGCCACCACCAGCAACAGCAGCTGACGCTGCTGGAACGCTACGCGCAGACCCGCGCGCTGAGCGATCGCCTCGCCGCACCCTTGAGCGCTGAAGACGCGATGGTGCAGAGTATGCCCGACGCCAGCCCCAGCAAATGGCATCTGGCGCACACCACCTGGTTTTTCGAACGCTTCGTGCTGCAGGCCGATCCGGCCTACCGTGTGTTCGACCCGGCCTGGGATTTTCTGTTCAACAGCTACTACCAGAGTGTGGGCCCGATGCACGCGCGCGCGCGTCGCGGGGTGTTGTCGCGGCCGTCGTTGCAGCAGGTGCGCGACTACCGTGCCGCAGTCGATGCGCAGATGCAGCAGCGCCTGCGTGATGGAGTGTTGGATGCGCAGGCTTGCACCATCGTGCAACTCGGCATCCAGCACGAGCAGCAGCACCAGGAATTGCTGTTGACCGATATCAAGCACGCGCTGTGGAGCAATCCGCTGCAGCCGGCGTACCGCGATGCGCCGGCACCGCCTGCGGCCGTCGCCAGCACGCTGCGCTGGCAGGCACGCGACGAACAGATCGTGGAGATCGGCGCAGCGGCATGGCCGCAGGCCGACACCTTCGCCTACGACAACGAGTCGCCGCGTCATCGCGTGCTGGTCGGTGCGCATGCGTTGGCGCATCGGGTGGTCAGCAACGCCGAGTTCCAGGAGTTCATCGACGCCGGTGGCTACCGCAGCGCCGGTGCCTGGCTCAGCGATGGCTGGGCGATGGTGCAGGCGCAAGGCTGGCAGCACCCGCTGTATTGGGACGCGGACGGACGCGAATTCACCCTGGATGGCTGGCGCCCGCGCGATGCGCATGCGCCGGTATGCCACCTGAGCCTGTTCGAAGCCGATGCGTTCGCGCGCTGGGCCGGCGCGCGCCTGCCCACCGAAGCCGAGTGGGAACAGGCCGCCACCGGTGTGCCGGTGCAGGGCAATTTCGTCGATAGCGACGCCTTGCATCCGCGCGGCGCCGACGCGGTGGATACCGGCCTGCAGCAGTTGTTCGGCGATGTCTGGGAATGGACCGGCAGCGCCTACCTGCCGTATCCCGGCTTTGCGCCGTGGCCCGGGTCGCTGGGCGAATACAACGGCAAATTCATGAATGCGCAATGGGTGCTGCGCGGTGGCAGCTGTGCCACGCCGGCTAGCCACGTCCGCGCCAGTTACCGCAACTTTTTTCCCTCCGATGCGCGTTGGCAGTTTGCCGGCGTGCGCCTTGCCAAGGATCTGCCTTGAACGCTGCCGCCCATGCCATGCAACGCGCGCACGCCGCGCTGACCGACCTGCGCCCGCAACCGGACGACATCACCGCCGACGCGCTGGCCGGGCTGTCGCAAACGCCCAAGACGCTGCCGTCGAAGTATTTCTACGATGCGCACGGCTCGCAGTTGTTCGAGGCGATCACCCGGCAGCCGGAGTACTACCTCACCGGCACCGAACTGGCCTTGCTGGAGGCCAGCATGGCCTCGATCGCGCAGGCGATCGGCGCTGGCGTGCACGTGGTCGAATACGGCAGCGGCAGCGGGCGCAAGACCGAATTGCTGCTGCAGGGCCTGCGCGATGTGGTGGCCTACACGCCGCTGGAAATCTCGCGCACCGCCTTGCTTGAGAGCACCGCGCGGCTGGCGCAGCAGTTCCCGCAGATCCAGATGCTGCCGGTATGCACCGACTTCACCAAGCCGCTGCAGCTGCCGCAGGCGCAGCGCCCGGCGCGCCGGCATCTGGTGTTCTTCCCCGGTTCGACGTTGGGCAATTTCACCGATGATGCCGCCGTCGAGTTGCTCGATGCGATGCGCCAGACCATGGGCAGCGACGGGTGCGCCCTGATCGGCATCGATCTGGACAAGGATGCCGGACTGATCGAGGCCGCCTACAACGATGCGGCCGGCGTCACTGCCGAGTTCACCCTGAATCTGCTGGCGCGGCTCAACCGCGAGATCGGCAGCGACTTCGATCTGGACGGCTTCCGCCACCACGCGGTGTATGCGCGCGAACGCGGCCGCATCGAGACCTTCCTGATCAGCCAGCGCGCCCAGCGCGTGCAGGTGGGCGGCAAGGCATTCGAATTTGCCGAAGGCGAGGCGATGCAGGTCGAATACAGCTACAAGTACACCGACGCGCGCTTTGCCGAACTTGCCGCCGCTGCGGGGCTGAAGGTCACCCACGGCTGGAACGATGCCAAGGACTGGTTCGGCCTGCGCGTGTTGCGCCCGCTCTGAGTTCTGGCCTCTGGCGTGCAACGGATCGACGATGCGCAGATCGTTGCGACCATCCGCGCGCTGCTAACGCGCCGGCGGCCGGAGCAATCGATCTGCCCGTCCGAGGTCGCCCGCGCGCTCAGCGATGACGAAGCGCGCTGGCGCGCGCTGATGCCGCAGATCCGCAGCGTTGCCGCCGATCTGGCCGGCAGCGACGTGGTGCAGATCAGCCAACGTGGCGACGTGGTCGATGTGCGAACTGTGCGCGGGCCGGGCCGCCTGAAACGCGGTCTGCATTTCGAATGACGGGTGGGCGCTGCATGCGCAACACCGCTCGCGTGCGCGGCGGTGACACCTTGCCGAATCGATGACGGCGCCGGCAGCCCATCACCCCAGCCCGCACTGACCGCCGTCATGCGGCAAACGTGATCAGTCGACGCAGCAGCGGCCGTTGCGCGGCGTCTGTGCCACCACCCACCAGCCTGTCACTGCCGCACTACCGGCAACACCTCATCGGGTCGGCGCGCAACGCGTTGATCCTGCAACGCTGATCCGCATACCTACGCCGCCTGCACCACATGCAGGGCCTTGGGATTGCGCCACTGCACCAGCAGCGCCGCTTCGCGTGCCTTGGCTTCTTCCAGATGCGCGTGCTTGATATGCCCGTAGCCGCGGATATGTTCGGGAATGCTGGCGATCTGCGCGGCCAGGCCGACGTTGTCGGCATCCAGCCGTTGCAGCAGCGTGTCCACTGTTGCCACGTAGTCGGCAATCAGCTGACGCTCGCCACGCCGTTCGGCGCTGTAGCCGAACACATCCAGCTTGCCGCCGCGCAGGAACTTCAGCCGCGCCAGCAGCTTGAAGGCAGTGAATATCCACGGCCCGTATTCGCGCTTGATCGCGTGGCCGTGCGCATCCTTCCTGGCCAGCAGCGGTGGTGCCAGGTGGAAGCGCAGCGTGTAGTCGCCGTCGAACTGCTGCTGCAGCCGGCGCTGGAAGTCGCCGCGCGTATACAGCCGCGCCACCTCGTATTCGTCCTTGTAGGCCATCAGCTTGAAGAAGTAACGCGCCACCGCCTCGCTCAACGCGCTGCTGCCGGGCGCCTGTTGCGCTTCGTGCGTGCGTACGCGCTCGACCAGGCTGCGATAGCGCTGTGCGTAGGCGGCATCCTGGTAGTCGGTCAGAAACGCCACGCGCCGCGCGATGGCTTCGTCCAGCGACTGCGCCAGCTGCTCGTCGTCGAGCGGATGCGTGGGCGCATCGACATCGCCATGCAGCGTGTTGCCGTCGCTCTGCGCCAGCGCATGCGGTGCGGTCTGCCCGCCAAGATCGTGTTCTTCCCAGCTGCCCGGTGCGCGCGCTGGCGGCGTATCGCCCTGTGCATGCGCACGCTCGCCACCCTTGCGCAGTCCTGCGGCCTGCTGCACCGCCGGCAGGTCGATCGCGGCCAGGCGCCCCCACGCAAACGCCTGCTGGTTCATCGCCACCGCCGCGCCATTGAGCTCGATGGCGCGCATCAGCGCCGCATGCGACAACGGCACCAGCCCGTGTTGCCAGGCATAGCCGAGCACGAACAGGTTGCTGGCGATCGCATCGCCCAGCAGCGCGGTCGCCAGTTGCGTGGCATCCAGCAACAGCGGCTCCTGGCCGCCCAATGCGGTGCGCACGCCGGCAATGATCTCGGCGGCGGGGAACTGCAGATCCGGCTGGGTGGTGAAGTTGCCCGGCATCGCTTCGTAGGTGTTGAGCACCACCTGGGTGCGGCCGTCGCGCACCTTGGACAGGGCCCAATAATCGTTGACCACCACCATGTCGCAGCCCAGCACCAGATCCGCTTCGCCGGCCGCGATGCGCACCGCGTGGATATCGGCCGGCCGGCGCGCGATGCGGATATGCGTGGTCACCGCGCCACCCTTCTGCGCCAGGCCGGTCTGGTCCAGCACCGTGGCGCCCTTGCCTTCCAGGTGCCCGGCCATGCCGAGCAATGCGCCGATGGTCACCACGCCGGTACCGCCGACGCCGGTGATGAGGATGTTCCAGGGCTGTTGCAGCGTGGTGCGTTGCGGCGGCGCGGGCAGGTTGCCCAGCAAGGCGCTGGCATCGCGCTGTTTGCCCTTGCGCGGCGCACCGCCATGCACGGTGACAAAGCTCGGGCAAAAGCCCGACACGCAGGAATAATCCTTGTTGCAATTGGATTGGTCGATCTGCCGCTTGCGGCCGAATTCGGTCTCCTTGGGCAGCACCGACACGCAGAAACTCTTTTCGCCGCAATCGCCGCAGCCTTCGCACACCAGCGAATTGATCATGACGCGCTTGGGCGGGTCGACCAGCTTGCCGCGCTTGCGGCGGCGGCGCTTTTCGGTCGCGCAGGTCTGGTCGTAGATCAGGATCGACACGCCCTTGACCGTGCGCAACTGCTGCTGCACCGCATCCAGTTCGCTGCGATCGTGGAACGCCACCTCGCTGGGGAAGCGCTCGCGCCGGCGCGTCCATTTGCCGATGTCGTCGCTGACCACCGCGATGGTGTGGATGCCTTCGGCGCGCAGCTGCTGCGCGATGTCCGGCACGGTGAGCGTGCCGTCCACCGGCTGGCCGCCGGTCATCGCCACCGCATCGTTGTAGAGGATCTTGTAGGTGATGTTGACGCCGCTGGCGACCGACTGCCGGATTGCCAGCGAGCCGCTGTGGAAATAGGTGCCGTCGCCCAGGTTCTGGAACACGTGCGGCGTTTCGGTGAACGGCGCCTGCCCCGACCAGGTCACGCCTTCGCCGCCCATATGGGTGAAGGTGTCGGTGGAGCGGTTCATCCAGGTCACCATGTAATGGCAACCGATGCCGCCCAGCGCACGCGAGCCTTCCGGCACCGCGGTGGAGGTGTTGTGCGGGCAGCCGGAGCAGTAATGCGGCACGCGCGGGAACAGCGCGCGCGGCAA
Organism: Xanthomonas sp. F14; assembly: GCF_014199865.1. Taxonomy (NCBI): domain Bacteria; kingdom Pseudomonadati; phylum Pseudomonadota; class Gammaproteobacteria; order Lysobacterales; family Lysobacteraceae; genus Xanthomonas; species Xanthomonas sp. F14. Next base: position 321,415 of record NZ_JACHOM010000004.1, read on the forward strand.
GGCCATTTCGGCCTCCTTGCTGTCCATCCAGCGCAGCCGCTGTTCGATCGACTCGGTCATCGCGCTGGACGGCAGTGCAAAGCGCTGGATGCGCTTGCCGATCACCGCGGCGATCGTGGCCGGGGTCAACTCGCCGGTGGACGGCAGGATCCATTCGCCCTGCTCGTCGTACTTGCCGACGATGCTCGGCCGTGCACCGGCGCTGGCCGGCCAGTTGTAGAACAGCTCCTTCATCTGGCGCTCGATGAAGGCCTTTTTCTCTTCCACCACCACGATATCGTCGAGCCCGCGCGCGAACGCGCTGATGCCCACCGGCTCCAGCGGCCAGGTCATGCCGACCTTGTACACGCGGATGCCGATCTGCGCGCAGGCCTGCGCATCCAGGCCCAGGTATTCCAGCGCCTGCAACACGTCCAGATAGCTCTTGCCGGTGGTGACGATGCCCAGCCGCGCATGTGGCGAATCCAGCACCAGCTTGTCGATCTGGTTGGCCCGTGCGAAGGCCTGTGCGGCGGCGATCGCATAGCGGTGCAGGCGCATTTCCTGGTCCACCGGCGGGTCCGGCCAGCGGATGCTCAGGCCGCCCGCCGGTAGCGCAAAGTCCTCCGGCAACACGATGCTGCGTGCGAACGGATCCACATCCACCGAGGCCGACGACTCCACCGTCTCGGCAATGGTCTTGAAGCCGACCCAGCGCCCGGTATAGCGGCTCATCGCCCAGCCGAGCAGGCCCATGTCCAGGATGTCCTGCACCCCGGCCGGGTTGAGGATCGGCATCATCGCGCTGACGAATTCTTCTTCCGAACCGTGCGGCAGGGTGGAGCTGCGGCAGGCATGGTCGTCGGCGGCCAGTGCCAGCACGCCGCCATACGGCGAGGTGCCGGCGGCGTTGCCGTGCTTGAACACATCGCCGCTGCGGTCCACGCCCGGGCCCTTGCCGTACCACATGCCGTAGACGCCCTGCACCTTGGCACCGGGGAACAGGTTGGTCTGTTGGGTGCCCCAGACCATGGTGGCGGCCAGGTCTTCGTTGAGGCCGGGGGTGAAGGTCACCCTGGCCGCGTCCAGATGCTTGCGCGCACGCCACAGCTCCAGGTCGAAACCGCCCAGCGGGCTGCCGCGATAGCCGCTGATGAAGCCGGCAGTCGCAAGGCCGGCGGCGTCATCGCGCAGGCGCTGCATCAACGGCAGCCGCACCAGCGCCTGCACGCCGGACAGGTAGATGCGCCCGTCGGCACGCGTGTACTTGTGCTCCAGCGTGTAATCCGCATCCACCTGGCCGAGCTCCGGCGTGTTGGCAGAGTCGGGAGAAGAGAGTGCAGCAGTACTGGTCATGGCGTGCCCGGAAAGGGTGGCTGGGACCCGGTGCGTGTCATCTGAAACCAATGACCTGCCCGACGGATTCCAAAACGGCGGTGCAAAGTGTAACAGTCGCTCTTCACGCGCCCGTTGCATGCGGATGCACAGCCGTCGCGCTGCGGTTACGATGGGGACGGGAAGGGTCGTTTGCTGTCAGGGGATAAAGCCAGTGAAAAGGAAATACGCATGGGCCGCGATGTTGGCCTTGCTCGGGGGCGTGTGGTCGATGGCGCAGGCGCAGAACCTGCCCAAGCCCAAGGAGTTCTATTTCGACGAAGATCGCGGCACCACCAAGGCCGTGGTCGCGGTACAGGGGCAGGGCGATGCGGTGGTCGACCGCCTGGCGGCGATGGTGCAGCGTGACGCCCGCGCGGCCGAGCCGCGCGCGCAGCTGGCATCGCTGGCCTATGCCGGGGGACGCACGCAGTTGGGCGACGAGCTCTACCAGGGTGCCCTGGGGCTGGTCTCCAACGGCAGCCAGCAATACCGTGCCATCACCTGGAACTACGGCTGGGATCTGTTGCGCGCCGACCAGCCCGACAAGGCCTTGCAGCAGTGGGCCGGCCTGGCCAACGGCCGCCCGGCCGCGCCGGCCTGGTTGCCGACGACCGCGGCGCTGGCGCTATGGCGCAGCGGGCGTAAGCAGGAAGCGGTCGAGTGGTATGCCGCCGCAGTGCGCACCTGGCCGGATCGCTGGAGCAGCACCGCCAGCTACGCCACCTTGCTGCCGGATTGGCGCGAGGCCGAACGCGCCAGCCTGGCCGAGGTCTTTGCGGCATGGCAGGCGAACCCGCCGGCGTTTCCGTAACTCGGCGGCGAGCGCGCTGCAGAAAGCCCCGTAGCGCGCTGCTGTACATCACGTCGCACGGCGTTTGTGGCCGGCGCCGGCTGGCCATCGCGACTTGCGATTGGCCTGTGCGGATGGATCACATGTAAAGCGGTTGATCTGCGGCTTGGCTGCAGGGCCCTTGCCCGCCCACCATCGCGGGACACGCCGCAAGTACGTCCTTGTAGGCTCTTACGCGGCATCCATGCCGCGTAAGGTCCCGCGACGGTGAGCGGGCAAGGACCTGTCGAGATGGTCGGTCTTTTGAAGCAGCCGCCCGTGCGATAGCTCAATCGTAGAACGGTTGATCTGCGGCTGGGCTGCAGGGCCCTTGCCCGCCCGCCATCGCAGGACACGCCGCAAGTACGTCCGTGTAGGCTCTTACGCGGCATCCATGCCGCGTAAGGTCCCGCGACGGTGAGCGGGCAAGGACCCGTCGAGATGGTCGGTGTGCACGGTCAAGAGCGGTGCGCGATGTGCATCGCTGGAGAATGATGGGCCGGCTCAATGGCTCAGTGGCCGATGCATGTTTAGCAAGCAGCTTTTTTCGACCACCGCGCCCTCGACGGACTAGCTTTGGCAACATCCCGGAAGCGGCAAGCCTCGACATGCCTGTCGCCAGGCGTTGAGCGACCGATCTGCGCCACGCGTAGGCATGCTTGCCGATCTGGCCCGTCGCCGATCCAGGCACGACGCTCACTATGCGATGCTGATTGCTGCTTTCCCACGGACCTGACCACGCCATGGCGGTGGATGCATTTGCGTTGATTCTGGCGATGTTGGGGCTTGGCCTGCTGTTCGCGCGCTTGCGGGTGCTGCCGGACAACAGCGCCGATGTACTCAATCGCATCGTGCTGTACATCTGCCTGCCAGCCTCGGTGCTCACCTATGTGCCGCGGTTGCACCTGGATGCCTCGCTGGGTGGAGTGATCGCCACGCCGTGGTTGCTGACCGCAATCATCGTGCCGCTGCTGTGGGGCTGCAGCCGCCTGTTCCGGTTCAAGCGCGAGGAACACGCCGCGCTGCTGATGTGCGTGGTGTTCACCAACTCCAGCTTCATCGGCTTTCCGATGGTGCGCGCGTTGATCGGCGATCACGCCCTGCCGTATGCGGTGGTCTACGACCAGTTCGGCACCTTCGTGCTGTTATCGACGTTCGGGCTGTATGTGCTGGCCCGCTACAGCGGCGACACTCCGCCGACCGCAAAGCTGATCCTGTTACGCGTGCTGCGCTTCCCGCCGCTATGGGCATTGCTGTTTGCATTGACGATGATGCCGGAACAGCCGCCGACCTGGATTGGCGCGGGCTTGAAGAGCCTGGCCGACGCGATGCTGCCGCTGGTGATGCTGGCGGTGGGCTTTTCGCTGCAGTTGCGCCTGCCTGCGGACGAACTCAAACCCTTGGCCGTGGGCTTGGCCTTCAAGTTGGCAGTGATGCCGATCCTGGCGTTGCCGCTGTCGTTGGCGCTCGGCTTGCATGGCGCGATGCTGCAGACCAACGTGCTCGAATCGGCCATGCCCACCATGATCACCGCCGCCGCGCTGGCCATCACGCATCGGCTGGCGCCGCGCCTGGCCGCAGCGATGGTCGGCTACAGCATCCTGCTGTCGCTGCTGACCCTGCCTGCATGGGCCTGGTTGTTGGCACGCCTGGTGGCTTGATAGGGCCTGGTCCGTATGAAATGCTGGCCCGCAACACTGCGCGCCCACATGGACAGGAGCAATACATGCACGGATATCGCTTGATCACCACGGCGCTGCTATGGCTTAGCAGCGTCTGCGCGGCACATTCGGCCATGGCGGCAGCGCCTGCGAGCACAGCGGCTGCGGCCAACGATCCGCTGGTGGATCAATGGGCACGCCAGGTCGGCCAGACCATGCAGGCACGCCTGCGCAGCATGGCGTCCAGCGGCGAGCCCAGGCAGCTGTATCTGGCCGGTCTGTTGTGGGTCGATGCCGAGGACGACGCGGCGTCGGCCGCAGACGGAGGCTATGCCCCCATCCAGCGGGTCTGGCTGCAGCGTGCCCTGGACGCGCGGCCGCGCGACCCGTTGGTGGCACGCATGGAAGCCGCCGGTTGCGCACCTGCGTTGCGCTGTGACCCAGGCGCTGCGCTGGCTTTCCTGGAGCAGGCCGATGCCGGCAACGCCAGTGTGCATCTGCGTGCCTATACGGCTGCGCAGCGCCGCGGCGACCAGGCGGCTGCCGAGCGCGCCTGGCAGGCGGCCGTGCAGTCCGATCATTTCGACAGCGGTGCGCTGGCATTCGGCAAGGCCCTGCATGCCAGCTACGACAGCGTGCAATGGCCATCGCTGGCCTCGGTCAGCCTGCGCGCGCAACTCGACGCGCAAGGCATGCCTTCCACTGGCGCGGACATGGCGGCGATGTTCGTGATGGGTGCCTGGTCTGCACATGCACTTCCCGCGCTGGGCGATCTGATGCGGCGTTGCAGCCCCACCGGTGTCACGGCCGCGTTACGCGACGAGTGCATGGCCGTGCTGAACAACGTGGCCAATGACGAGTCCACCTTGGCCACCGCCATGATCGGCAGCAGAGGCATGGCGGCACTGAGCAGCGGCGCCGATGCCACGCGCTGGCAGGCGCGGGTGCGGGAACTGCAGTGGCTACAGCAGCAGGAGCAGCTCCGCGCGTCCACCGTCGATGGCATGTCCGACAAGCTGGAGGCCGTCCTGACGCAGGGCGAAGTGCCGGCGTTGCGTGCGCGGTTACAGCGTCAAGGCCTTGCAGTGCAGCCGCCAGCGGGTTGGCAGCCGGGCGCACCGGGCCACCAGACCCGCTGATCCGCTTGGCCGGCGCATGTCGCCTCGGCCATTCGCCAGCGGACGATGCTGCAGTGCGAGAGCGATCGACGGTGGACGTTTAACGCCTTTCGACTACTTCCTCACTTCGTCGCGGTGTACGCTGCCGGCTTGCTCCCGGAAGCGAGGCGTGCATGAAGACAGTCCTGGTGGCCGGCTCCAAAGGCGGCGTCGGCAAGACCACGATCGCCACCAATCTGGCCGCCCATGCGGCCTTGCAGGGCCAGCGCACCGTGCTGGCGGACGCCGATCCGCAAGGCTCGTCCACGCGCTGGGCGCAGCGTCGCGCCAGCCTGGAAAGTGCGGTGTTGCCGATCGACGCCACCCGCCGGCGCAACTGGCAGGCCGCGGTGCCCGATGGCACCGACCAACTGGTTATCGATGCCCCGGCCGGTGCGATGGCCGATGACCTGAGCGGCTTCCTCGACCACGTCGATGCCATCGTGGTGCCGGTCCTGTCCTCGGCGCTGGATATCGAAGCGGTGGTCGGCTTCCTCAACACGCTGGCCAAGGTGCCGCGCGTGCATCAGCGCAAATTGCCGGTGGGCCTGGTGCTCAACCGCGCCCGTCCCTGGACCCAAACCTCGCAGCAAGCTGCCGAGATGATCGGCGCCTGGCCCTATCCCCTGGTAACCCAGCTGCGCGACACCCAGGCCTATGTGGTGATGGCCGGGTTGGGGCGCAGCCTGTTCGATTACCGCTCGGCGCAGGTGCGCGACCATCAACAGGACTGGGAGCCGCTGTTCAAGTGGCTCAAGAAGTCCTAGACCGGAGTGTTTTCATGCGCGAACTGATACTGCTGCGACACGCCCACGCCGAGCCGGCCGATACCGGCCAGGCCGATCTGGATCGCCCGCTGTCCCCGCACGGCATCGCCGAGGCCGAATCTGCCGGCCGCTGGCTGCGCGAGCAGCGCCTGGTGCCCGACCGCGTGCTGTGCTCGCCGGCGCGACGTGCGCGTGAGACGCTGGAAGCGGTGCTGGAACTCACCGGCTACATCGAACAACGCCTGGACGAGCGGATCTACGACGCCACGCCGGGCACCCTGGCCAGCCTGGTGGACGAACACCGCGATGCCGAGCGCCTGCTGCTGGTCGGCCACAACCCGGGCCTGGAACGGCTGGCCGCCTTGATGCACAGCGGCCAGACCGGCGACTACCGCGGCATGCCGACCGCCGCGATCGCCCTGCTGGCATTGCCGCTGGATGCGGCCATCGAACCGGGCATCGCCCGCCTGACCGCCTTCTGGTGGCCTTGATCCGTGTCATCGTCGTTGCGCTGGTTTGCCTGGCTCGCGCTCTGGGTCGCTCTTCCCTGCATGGCGCAGCAGAAGCTGCATTCCATCGATCCGGTGCAATCGCGCTTCGGGTTCGAGATCAGGACGCGCTTCGGCATGAAGATCGAGGGGTTCTTCCCGCGTTTTCGGGGTGAATTGGCGGAATTGCCTGACGGGCGCCAGCAGGTGCGTTTCCGTCTGGACGCCACGCAGGTGGAAATTCCCGGCAAGGACCGCTACACGGCGTGGATGCGCGGCGAGGATTTTTTCGACGTCGCGCAGTATCCGGTGGTGGAATTCGAGTCGTTTCCCTATACCGCGGAGGTGGTGAAGAAGGGCGGCGACATCACCGGCAACCTGACCATTCGCGGAATCACCCACATCGAGACCCTGCATGTGGTGCCGGCTGAATGCGCGCGGCCGGGCTATGATTGCGATGTAATCAGTCGAGGTACGGTCCTGCGTGGACGTTACGGAATGAATGCGTGGCAGATGGCCCTGGGCGACAGGGTGACGTTCATTCTGCGTGGGCGGTTGCAGGAGGCGCGGCGCCCGTGAGGTTCCTGTTGAGGGTGCTTGTGCTGGCAACGCTGTTGCTCGGCACCGGATGCGCCGGCCTGTCGCAAATCGAACGCAACCGTGCCGCCGGGGTGGCGGCCGCTGCCCGCAGCACCGTGGTCAGCTGCACGCAGGCCAATCGTTGCGCCCAGCTCTCGCCATTGCGCGCGCTGGGTGGCGAGGCGATCACCGCCTCCACGCCGGCCGCGCCGCGGCATTACGCCACCATCGTCGATCACGGCGAAGAATCGCTGGTGGCGCGGCTCAACCTGATCCGCAGCGCTACCCGCAGCATCGACCTGCAGACCTACATCTTCGACAAGGACGACAGCGCGCGGATGGTGCTGGATGCGTTGACCGATGCGGCGCAGCGCGGGGTCAAGGTGCGCATCCTGATCGATCAGCTTTCGGCGATCGCCGATCTGCAGATTCTCGGTGCGCTGGCCAGCACCCACGAAAACCTGCAGCTGCGCATCTACAACCCGACCTTCGGCAAGGTCAAGCTCAATTACTTCGACTATGCCGGCAGCGTGGTGTGCTGTTTCCGTCGCTTCAACCAGCGCATGCACAACAAGCTGCTGGTGGTGGACGACGTGCTCGGCGTGGTCGGCGGCCGCAATTACCAGGACGACTATTACGACTGGGACAGCGAGTACAACTTCCGCGACCGCGACGTGATCCTGGCCGGGCCGGAAGTACGCGCGATGGCCGCCAATTTCGATGCGTTCTGGCGCGCGCGCCGCAGCGTGCCGGCCGAGCGTCTGAACGATGTCGGGCGCCTGCTGCTGGAGCAGGGCGCGCCCAAGATGCCACCGGCCACGTTCCGCCGCCCCGATCGGGTGGAGCGGGTCGATCAGGAGGCGCGCGATCCGCAGTTCGTGCGCGATGCGTTCGTGACCCCGGCCATGCCGGTGCAGCGCGTGCTGTACGTGGCCGATCTGCCGCAGAAGCATCGCAAGGAGCACGCCGCCAAGGCGGTGTCCACCGCGCCGGAACTGGACGGCCTGATTGCCGGCGCGCAGCAGGAAGTGCTGCTGCAGACCCCGTATCTGGTGCTGTCCGACGAGGCGCAGGCGATCTTCCGCGCATTGCGCCAGCGCCCGCAGCCGCCGCGGATCGTGGTGTCGACCAATAGCCTGGCCGCCACCGACAACCCGATCGTGTATGCGCTGTCGTACAAGTTCAAACGCCGCAACATGCGCGAGCTGGGCTTCAACGTCTATGAATTCAAGCCGTTCCCGCTCAACGCGCCGGTGGAGTACGCCAACCTGGTGCCCGATCCGCTCAACCCCGCGGCGGCCGAGTCGGCCGAAGACGATGGTCGGGTCAACCGGGTGATCGGCGGCAGTGCGGCCGGCAACGCCATGCGTGGCAGTGGTGGCGGTGGTACGGCCGGCACTGCGATCCGCGGCAGCGGGGGTGGCGCAGGCCGTGCGCCCGGCGGCAGCGAGGTCGATCGGCGCGTGCTGCGCACCGAGACACGGCCCTCGTTCCTGGGCACGCGCGCGGTCAACAAGCCGCTGCCGGTGACCCGTGCCGGTGCGCGCATGGGCCTGCATGCCAAGTCGTTGGTGGTGGACCGCCGCATCGGCGTGATCGGCACGCACAACTTCGATCCGCGCAGCGAGAACTACAACACCGAAGCGGCGGTGGTGATCGACGATGCGCGCTTTGCGCAGGCGCTGGCGGCCAGCATCGAGCGCGACATGGCGCCGGAAAACGCCTGGACCGTCGCCCCGCGCGAAAAGCCGCCGGTGCTGAGCGGATTGAATTACAGCGTGGGCAAGGTGTCCGAAGCCTTGCCGGTGCTGGATTTCTGGCCCTGGCGCTATGCCACCAATTACGAGTTCCAGCCGGGGCCGGGTTGCCCGTTCCCGCTCAAGCGCCAGGACCCGCAGTTCCGGCAGTGCTATGTGGCGGTAGGCGATTTCCCCGAGGTCAACGTCGGCCCGAAGTGGCTGCTGGTGCGGATGCTGACCGCCTTCGGTGCGGGATTGGTGCCGATCCTCTGATCGCAGCGGTGCCGGCCCGGGGCCGGCATCGAGACGGCGCGTGGCAACCGGTGCATCGTGGAGTGACGCACCGCTGCAATGGCGCGGTGCGCTGCGGTAGGTAAATGGGCGGCTCGCCACACACCGCCATCCGCCGAAGTCACCATCGCGGCCTGGCGTGCAGCACCAGCCAAAGGCAGTTGCATCAGATCCCAGCGCCGCAGATGCTGTCCCGATTCCCGATTCCCGATTCCCGATTCCCGATTCCCGATTCCCGATTCCCGATTCCCCCAATCCCCAATCCCCAATCCCCAGCCTATGACCTTCCGTGAACCCGTCGACCTGGCCGCCCTCAACGCCTCCAGCCGTGACACCTTGATTGAACATCTGGGCATCGTGTTCACCGCCGCCGGCGACGACTGGTTGAGCGCCACCATGCCGGTGGATGCGCGCACCAAGCAGCCATACGGCCTGCTGCACGGCGGTGCGTCGGTGGTGCTGGCCGAAACCCTGGGCAGCAGCGCCGGCAACCTGTGCGTGGATATGACCGCGCAGATTTGCGTTGGGCTGGAGATCAATGCCAATCACCTGCGCGCCGCCACCGATGGCCTGGTCACCGGCACCGCGCGTGCGGTGCATGTGGGGCGCAGCACCCAGGTCTGGGACATCACCATCGAAAATCCGGCCGGCAAGCGCGTCTGCGTCTCGCGGCTGACCCTGGCCGTGGTCCCGCGCAGCAATGGCTGAGCACGCCGTGCAAGTGCATGGGTGGAACAGCGCCACCCGCGGCGGGCACTGCGCGCAGGCCACGCTGCTGTCACAATAGTTGCGCTTCCTTCCCCTGGTACCGGTCCGGTTCCGTCAATGAGCGAGTCATCCCTGGACGCCACGCGCGACGCTGGCAGCGTGCTGCGTTGGTTCCGGTACCTGTATCGGGTGCCGTTGTTGCTGGTGCATCTGAGCATCTGCCTGCCGATCACCATGCTGTGCGTGGTGGCGCCGCCGCTGGCGCGCATCCGCACCGGGCGCGACGACACCCTGGACGAGCTGATGATCCGTTGGTGGCAGGGCAACCTGATGCGCATCTTCGGCTTCCGCCTGCGGCGCTTCGGCACCCCGCTGCCGGGCGCGACCCTGTTCGTGGCCAACCACGTCAGCTGGGTCGACATCTCGATGCTGCACAGCCAGCGCGTGATGGGCTTTGTGGCCAAGCGCGAGATCGCCGGCTGGCCGCTGGTCGGCTGGCTGGCGACCAAGGGCCAGACCATCTTCCATCAGCGCGGCAATACCGAATCGCTGGGCGGGGTGCTGCAGGAAATGCTGCTGCGCCTGCGCAGCGGCAAGCCGGTGGGCGTGTTCCCCGAAGGCCGCACCCGTGGCGGTACCGAAGTCGGCCCGTTCCACGCACGCATCTTCCAGGCCGCGGTCGAGGCCGGCGTGCCGGTGCAGCCGGTGGCACTGCGCTACGGCGAGCGCGGCAATGCGCAGGCAGTGGTGGCGTTCGGCGAGCGCGAGAGTTTCTTCGCCAATATCGTGCGTCTGCTCGGCGAGCCGTCGCGGCTGGCCGAGGTGCATTTTCTCGAGCCGATCCGCGCGCTGGATATCGAAGGACGCCGCCGCCTGGCCGATACCTCGCGGCAACGCATCATTGCGGCAATGGAGTCCTGAGCCGACGATGCAAGCGCTCATCACCCCTGCGGCCTGCACCCCCTTGTCTGGCCCGATGAGCGCATGAACGCCTCCGACTATCTGCCGCCGCGCTGGCTGCGCAATCCGCATGTGCAATCGGTGCTGGGCAGCAGCGCCTTGCGCCGGCTCCGTAGCCGCCAGTTGCTGGCCGCCAGCGGCGCGGTCACCAGCGAACACATTCTCGACGGCGGCGACGGCGTGCGCCTGCAGGGCTGGATGAGCATCCCGCCCGGCGATGCCCCAGTGCGCGGCACGGTGCTGCTGCTGCACGGCTGGGAAGGCAGCGCTGACTCCAATTACATGCGACTGACAGCCGCGCGCCTGCTCGGCCTGGGCTATCAGGTGTTCCGGCTGAATTTCCGCGACCACGGCGGCACGCACCACCTCAACGTGGACCTGTTCCACTCCGATCGCATCGAGGAAGTGGTCAACGCGGCGGGCGATCTGTGGCGGCGGTTTCCCGCGCCGCAGTTGCTGGCGGCGGGCTATTCGCTGGGCGGCAATTTCGCATTGCGGCTGGCGCTGCGGGCACCGGCGGCCGGGCTGCCGCTGGCGCGCGTGGCGGCGGTGTGCCCGTTGCTGGATCCGGCGGCGACCATGCTGCAGCTGGAGAAGGGCCCGCAGTTCTACGATTGGTATTTCCGCCGCAAGTGGCGCGAGTCGCTGCTGCGCAAGCGCAAGCTGTTCCCCGACCAGCACGGCTACGACGACGCCACGCTGGCGCTGGACATGCGCGGGCTGATGGCCTGGCTGGCCGAGCAGCACACCGGGCATGGCTCGCTGGAAGCGTATTTCGACAGTTATTCGATCGCCGGCGAGCGCCTGGCCGGCCTGCAGGTGCCGGTGGACATCCTGATGGCCGAAGACGACCCGGTCATTCCGTTCGAGGATTTCGCCGCCTGGCAGCTGCCGGCGCATGCACAGCTGGAAATCGCGCGCTGGGGCGGCCACTGCGGCTTTCTGGAAAATGCCCGCGGCGATGGTTTCGCCGAACGCTGGGTGGCCGAGCGGCTGGCGGCGCAGGGGTAGGTCGGCGGCACCCCGCGCATCGTTACAATAGGCGTTTGTCCTGGACACGCCCTCCGCCATGCAAGACGCCATTCTTCAAGCCCTGCGCCGCAACGCGGCCGACGATGCGGTGGCGCTGGCCCGCGAGTGGGTGCTCACCGCGCCCGAAAACGCCGCCACGCATCGCTGGCTGGGCCTGGCCCTGCAGCAGCAGGGTCAACCGGCGCTGGCGCTGGCCAGCATCGAAACCGCGCTGACGCTGACGCCGGAAGATGCCGACCTGCATCTGCTGCGCGCCGGCCTGCTGCTGGCGATGCGCGAGCTGTCGGCAGCGGACGACGCGTTGTCGCGCACCACCGCGCTCGACCCCAACCAGTTCAACGCCTACGTGATGCAGGCGCATCTGGCGGTGGCGCGCGGCGATCTGGACGAGGCGCAGCGGCTGAGCCGCACTGCCGCGCGTCTGGCGCCCGAGCACCCACAGTTGCTGGCCGTCGATGGCGTGGTGGAACTGCGCCGCGGCCAGGGCGAGCGCGCGCTGTCGCTGCTGACCCGCGCCGCCGAGCAACTGCCCGACGACCCGCGGGTGATGTTCGCGCTGGGCTTTGCGTATCTGCAGAAGGAGCATTTCGCGTTTGCCGAGCGCGCCTTCGAGCGCGTGGTCGAGCTCAATCCACCGGGTACGGCGCTGCGCGCCTTCATCGCTCAGCTGGCCCAGCGCCAGGGCCGCCTGGACGATGCGCTGGCCGCGATGCAGGGTGTGTTCGCCCAGCCCGGCGGCGATCTCCCGGCCATGCGCCGGCTCGCCGGCGAGATGGAGTTGCAGGCCGGCCGCCCCGACCAGGCCGCCGCGCACCTGCGCCTGGCGCTGGCGCACTGGCCGGCCGACCGCCGCACCTTGCATGCCTTGCTGACCGCCTGGGAGCGGCTGGGCGCGGTGGACGATGCGCGCGACACCCTGGACGCGGCGCTGGCCACCTCGGCCAATGCGCACGACCTGTGGCTGGCGCGGCTGGCGGTGGAGCCGGTCGGCGGGCCGCAGGCGCAGGCGGTGATCGAGCGCTGGCTGCTGGCCATGCCCGAGCATCTGCCGGCACTGGAAGCGCTGATGCGCGTGCACGACATGCAGGGCCACGCCGAACAGGCGGAAATGGTGGCGCGCCAGATCGTGGCGGTGGAGCCGGGCCGCCTCAGCGGCGAGCAGCGCATCGTCGAGGCGCTGCTGGAGCGCGACCCGCCGGCGGCGATCGCCTGCGTGCAATCGCTGATCGACTCGCTGCCCGAGCCACAGCAGACCGTGCTGCGGCCGTGGCTGGGCAATGTGCAGGACCGCGCCGGCCAGCCCGAGGCGGCCGTGGCGACCTGGATGCAGTTCCAGCGCGAACAGGCCCAGCACCGCCTGCCGTTGCCACCACAGGCCGCCAAGCAGCCGATGCAGTGGCCGGAGCTGGGGACCATTCCCGAGAGCGTGACGGCACGGCCGCTGTTCGTATGGGGCACGCCGGGCTCGCATGTCGAACGCCTGGTCGCGGTGATGGGCGCGGCCACCCCGCTGGTGCGCGACGACCGTTATGGCAGCACGCCGCCGTCCGATGCGCTGCAGAGCTACCGCACTGTCGAGCAGCTGGCGTCCGGCGAGCTGGCGCCGATGGCGCTGGTGGAAGGCTGGAAGGCGCAGCTGCCGCGGCGCGGTATCGACGACGGCAACGTCATCGACTGGCTGCTGTGGTGGGACAACACCCTGCTGACCGCGCTGCGCCCGCACCTGCCCGAAGGCCGGCTGGCGATCGCGCTGCGCGACCCGCGCGACATGCTGCTGGACTGGCTGTCGGCCGGCGCGCCGGCACCGCTGGCCGTGCAATCGCCACAGCAGGCCGCCGACTGGCTGTTGACGGCGCTGGAACAGCTCGCCGTGCTGCACGAGCGCGATCTGTATCCGCACCGGATCATCCGCCTGGACGGCATCGAGAGCGACCCGCAAGGCATTTCCACCGCGCTGGAACAGGCGTTCGGCCTGCGCTTTCCGCTGGTCGAACCGCGCGGCCCGGCCCGCCTGGCCGCGGGTCGCTGGCGCAACTACCGCAATGTACTGGGCGCGCAATTCGATCTGCTCACGCTGATCGCGGTGCGCTTCGGTTACCCGCAGGACTGAGCACCGCTCAGCACGGCTGCGCTCACTGCCAGGTGAGCGCGGCCGGCGCCCGGGGCGGCCTTCGGCGGCGCAGCTCGCACCACCTCGTAGGAGCGGACCCGGCCGCGACGAGGCGTTACCGATGGACGCGGCCACCGACGATGCGTCGCCACCGAATGATGCGGCTTTACCGATACCGCCGCGTCGCGGCCGGGTCCGCTCCTACGCTCGGTGCGGATTGGTCGGCGAACGAATGTGGCGCTCCCGGCCCGGTGGGCGCGGCCGGCGCCTGGGGCGGCCTTCGGCGGCGCAGCCCGCACCACCTCGTAGGAGCGGACCCGGCCGCGACAAGGCGTTACCGATGAACGCGGCCACCGACGATGCGTCGCCACCGAATGATGTGGCGTTACCGATAACGCCCCGTCGCGGCCGGGTCCGCTCCTACGAATCTGTGCAGGTTGGTCGGCGAACGAATGTGGCGCTCACTGTCGGTGGGCGCGGCCGACGCCCGGGGCGGCCTTCGGCGGCGCAGCCCGCACCACCTCGTAGGAGCGGCCCCGGCCGCGACGAGGCGTTACCGATGAACACGGCCACCGACGATGCGTTGCCACCGAATGATGTGGCTTTACCGATAACGCCCCGTCGCGGCCAGGTCCGCTCCTACGAATCGGGGCAGATTGGCCGGCTGAATATGGCGCTCCCTGCTACGCGCACGCGGGCGCTGCAGTGTCCACTTTGCCGATGCATGATCACGCGGCCACGGCGTTCGCTGGCGTGGTGAACCGGCCGCGATAAACCCGGCCGGGCGCACCAGAGGGTTCCATGGCGATGGCTTCCTCTGCGGCGCGGACCCAGGCACCCTGGTCGGCCTCATTGCCCCGGAGACTCCTGCATGCGCCTGACCAGCAACAGCATCGAAAACGGCAAGCCCATCGCGGTGGAATTTGCCGCCGGAACGCCCGAGGGCTTTGCGCCTAACCGCAACCCGCATCTGGCCTGGAGCGAGGTGCCGCCCGGCACGCGCTCGTTCGCGCTGCTGTGCCTGGATCCGGATGTGCCGACCGTGCCGGAAACCGTGGGCCGCGACGATGTGCAGATCCCGGTCGATCAGCCACGCACCGATTTTGTGCATTGGGCCATGGCCGACATCCCCGCCGACGTGCATGAGATCGCCGCAGGCAGCTGCAGCGACGGTTTCGTGCCCAAGGGCAAGCAGCAGCCGGCCGGCCCGGCCGGTGCGCGCCAGGGCCTGAACTCGTATACCGAATGGTTTGCCGGCAATGCCGACATGGCCGGCAATTATCTGGGCTACGACGGCCCGTACCCGCCGTTCAATGACCTGCGGGTGCACCGCTATTTCTTCCGCGTGTTTGCGCTGGACGTGGCGCAGCTCAGCCTGCCCGAGACCTTCACCGCAGCCGATGTGCTGGCGGCGATCCAGGGCCACGTGCTGGCCGAGGCGGCGTTGCATGGCACCTACACGCTGAATCCGGCGCTGCGCTGACGGCAACGAACGGTCCTGCGCCACCGGTCAGGTCGGCGCGGGGCCGGTTGTGGCCAACGGCGACCTTGGTGCGTGCTGCGTCAATCGCACGATCGCCGCCACACCGGGTCAACCGTTGGCTTCGATCATCTGCTCGAGCACGTACACCGGCGCGCCATCCGTGCCTGCAGCGGCCGGGTAGCGGGTGACCCGCAGCAGGGTGCGGATGCCGGCCTCGTGCTCGAAGCCTTCGATCTTGCCCTCGAAGGCTTGCCAGGTCTGGGTGACAGGCTGCCCTGCCGCATCCTGTTCGCGCAGTTGCAGGCATTGGCGCGCCGGGTCGGACCCACATGCCACGGTGTCGGCCGCCACTTCGATCAGCAGCGTCTGGCCGCGGCCGCCGTAGCGGGTGTCGGCCGTGGCGACACCGCCGAACACCAGCCGGGTGCCGTCGCTGCGGGTCAGGGTCAGCTGCGGCGAGGCCTGCGCGGTGTTCAGCGCCACCGCGAAGCGGCCGGACAGCAACTCGCTGGCAGCGCGCTCCTGGGCCATCCGCCGCGGTTGCGCGCACAGGCGTTTGCTCGACACCACCCGGCCGATCTGCAAATGCGCCTGCGCCACGCTGTAGTCGGCGCCCAATGCGTTGCAGGTCTGGCTGACCTGGATGCGGTGATCGCTGAAATCCAGCTGCAAGGGCGGTGTGCCGGCGACGAACAGGCTGCGCAAGGCAGTGCCGTGCGCATCGCTGGCCTGCTGCAGCTGCCAGTGTTGCGCCCGCAACGTGGCCTGCAGTGGCGCGTTGTCGGCGGCGATTGAGCTGGTCGCGGCCGGCTCGGCGGCAGCGGCGTCGGCGCTGGATCCGGGCGCCTGCGGCGGCGTGCTCGACCCGCAGGCCGTCACGCCCGCTGCCAGCAGTGCAGGGGCAAACAACACGGCACGCATGCGGCGGCTCCCGGTGATCGATATGTCAGTGATACCGCCACCGCGCGGCCAGGGCAATGACGCAAGTCACTGCCCGGCCATGTGCCTCGCATGCCGCGCCGGCTCAGCCGGCACGACACGCGACCGCGTGGCCGTTTCAGGCCAGCGCCGGCAGCCACAGCAGCAGGGCGGCGCCCAGCACGATGCGGTAGACCGCAAATACGGTGAAGCGGTGCTTCTTGATGTAGCCCAGCAGCCACTTCACCACCACAAAACCAGTGATGGTCGCCGCCACGAAGGCCACCGCCACATCGGCCCAGTTCTCGCTGCCGAAGCCACCTTCCTTGTACATCTCCAGCAGGGCATACCCGCTGGCCGCGAACATGGTCGGGATGCCCACCATGAACACGAAATCCGCCGCCGCCGAGCGCTTGCTCAGGCCCAGCAGCATGGCCAGGAAGATCGCCGAGGCCGAGCGCGAGGTGCCGGGGAACACACCGGCGACGACCTGTGCCAGACCGACCGCGATGGCCACTTTCCAGGTCACCACGTCGCGCTCGGGCAGTTTGCCGGCGAAGTGCTCGGCCACCAGCATCCACAGCCCGCCGATCAGCAACGCCCAGGCCACCGGGTGCACGGTTTCCGGCAGCTGCCAGCCGGCCTTGCGCACGATCAGCCCGACCACCGCGGTAACCAGGAAGGCCACGCCGATCTTCAGCACGTAGTCGCGGTTGTCGCGCTGGCCCAGGCCGGTGGCCAGGGTCCACAGCTTCTGCCGCAGCGCCAGGCAGATCGCCAGGATCGCGCCGGCCTGGATGACGATGTTGAAGAAGTCAGAACGGCGTCCGAGCCATTGTTCGGCGATCAGCAGGTGGCCGGTGCTGGAGATCGGCAGGAATTCGGTGAGGCCTTCGAGAATGCCCAACAGCAGGGCGGAAATCAGATCGGACATCGGACTGGAGAGGGGATGGGGGAGGCGTCAGGATAGTGCATTGCGGCATGCACCATATCGGTGCACCATGCGATTGCTTAGCACCTAAAAGGTGCTAGCTAGACGTGAGCGGCCTCAAGCGATGCAAGCAAAATCAAGGACTTGTGAAGATCCGGCGCTTGGCATGGTCCCTGCTGTAGTTCCGCTCACGAGCCACTTAACTCCTGCAGAGGTTTCTTCCGATGTCCGTGGAAAATGTTGA
Source organism: Xanthomonas sp. F14 (assembly GCF_014199865.1). Classification (NCBI taxonomy): domain Bacteria; kingdom Pseudomonadati; phylum Pseudomonadota; class Gammaproteobacteria; order Lysobacterales; family Lysobacteraceae; genus Xanthomonas; species Xanthomonas sp. F14. The sequence continues at coordinate 338,668 of NZ_JACHOM010000004.1, forward strand.
AAAGCTGATCAAGGACAACAAGGTCGAGTTTGTCGACCTGCGCTTCGTCGATATGCGTGGTGTACAGCAGCACATCACCTTCCCGGCCAACATCATCGAGCCGGCGCTGTTCGAAGAAGGCAAGATGTTCGACGGCAGCTCGATCGCGGGTTGGAAGGGCATCAACGAGTCGGACATGGTCCTGCTCCCGGACGCCGGCACTGCGTATCTGGATCCGTTCTTCGCCGATCCGACCATCGTGCTGACCTGCGACATCCTCGATCCGGCCACCATGCAGAGCTATGAGCGCGACCCGCGCGGCATCGCCAAGCGTGCCGAGGCCTACCTGAAGTCCTCCGGCACCGCCGACCAGGCGTTCTTCGGCCCGGAGCCGGAATTCTTCATCTTCGATTCGGTGCGCTTTGCCAACGACATGGGCCACACCTTCTTCCAGGTCGGCTCGGAAGAGGCTGCCTGGAACACCGGCGCCAAGTACGACGGCGGCAACAGCGGCTACCGTCCTGGCGTGAAGGGTGGCTACTTCCCGGTTCCGCCGACCGACACGCTGCACGACCTGCGCGCGGAAATGATCAAGACGCTGGAACAGGTCGGCATCGAGACCGAGGTGCACCACCACGAAGTGGCCACCGCTGGCCAGTGCGAGATCGGCACCAAGTTCAGCTCGCTGGTGCAGAAGGCCGACGAACTGCTGACGATGAAGTACATCATCAAGAACGTTGCCTACCGCAACGGCAAGACCGCGACCTTCATGCCCAAGCCCATCGTGGGCGACAACGGCTCGGGCATGCACGTGCACCAGTCGCTGACCAAGGGCGGCGTCAACCTGTTCTCCGGCGACGGCTACGGCGGCCTGTCGCAGATGGCGCTGTGGTACATCGGCGGCATCTTCAAGCACGCACGTGCGATCAACGCCTTCTCCAACTCCGGCACCAACAGCTACAAGCGCCTGGTCCCGGGCTTCGAGGCGCCGGTGATGCTGGCCTATTCGGCCCGCAACCGTTCGGCCTCGTGCCGCATTCCGTGGGTCACCAACCCGAAGGCGCGCCGCATCGAGATGCGCTTCCCCGATCCGTTGCAGTCCGGCTACCTGACCTTCACCGCGCTGATGATGGCCGGCCTGGACGGCATCAAGAACCAGATCGACCCGGGCGCGCCGAGCGACAAGGACCTGTACGACCTGCCGCCGGAAGAAGAGAAGCTGATCCCGCAGGTCTGCTCCAGCCTGGATCAGGCGCTGGAAGCGCTGGACAAGGACCGCGAGTTCCTCAAGGCCGGCGGCGTGATGAGCGACGACTTCATCGACGGTTACATCGCGCTGAAGATGCAGGAAGTGACCAAGTTCCGTGCTGCGACCCACCCGTTGGAGTACCAGCTGTACTACGGCAACTGAGTTCCACCGCGGTGATGGCGGAGGCTCCCCCTCCCACCTCCGCCATCGCCGCACATGTTTGATCGCTCCACGGCACCGGCCGGGGAGCGAAGGGGTATTGAGAGAGCACACAGTTCGCGACGCGCGGGCCTGACCTCTCCCACGGGGCGGATGCATCTGCATCGGCCGAGGTCTGCGTAATCGCGAACGCGCGGATGCCGGGGTTGGCATCCAGGTGAATGACACCGCCGGGCGGCGCAATGCCGGCCGGTCTTTTCCACCATTCGGGGTATGCGCATGAAATTGATCACCGCCATCATCCGGCCGTTCAAGCTCGACGAGGTCCGCGAGGCCCTGTCCGCAGCAGGCGTGTCGGGCATCACCGTGACCGAGGTCAAGGGTTTCGGGCGCCAGAAAGGCCACACCGAGCTGTACCGCGGCGCCGAGTACGTCGTCGATTTCCTGCCCAAGATCAAGATCGAGACGGTGGTGACCGACGACCGGCTGGACGCAGTGGTCGAGGCGATCCAGAACGCCGCCGGCACCGGCAAGATCGGCGACGGCAAGATCTTCGTGACCGCGATCGAGCAAGTCGTGCGCATCCGCACCGGCGAGATCGGCGCCGATGCGCTCTGAGTCCCCCACCCCCGGAGTTCTTATGAAGACAGCCCTTTTTGCCGGGTGGAAAGCCCGGTTCTACAGTGTCTGCATGCTGATGCTGTTCAGCGCGCTGGTGGTGGGCGGCATGGGCAGCGCGCACGCGCAGTCCACCCCGCAGGTCACCCCGCTGCCGACCGAACCGGTCACCACCGAACCGCTGCCGTCGGCGCAGCCGCCCGCCGCACCGGTGGCCGCCGCCGAAGCCGCGCCGGTGGTGGAGAAGGGCGATGTCGCCTGGATGCTGACCTCCACGCTGCTGGTGCTGCTGATGGTGGTGCCGGGCCTGGCGTTGTTCTACGGCGGCATGGTGCGCGCCAAGAACGTGCTGTCGGTGCTGATCCAGGTCGCGGTGGTGTTCTCGCTGCTGACCATCCTGTGGGTGGTGTACGGCTACAGCCTGGCGTTCTCCGGCGAAGGCCCGTGGATCGGCAATCTGGACAAGGCGCTGCTCAAGGGCGTGACCATCGAGACGCTGGCAGCCACCTTCACCAAGGGCGTGAGCCTGCCGGAATACGTGTTCGTGGCGTTCCAGGCGACCTTTGCCGGCATCACCGGCGCGCTGATCGTCGGCGCCTTTGCCGAACGCGCCAAGTTCGCCGCGGTGCTGCTGTTCTCGGTGATCTGGTTCACCTTCGGCTACCTGCCGCTGGCGCACATGGTCTGGGCCACCGGCGGATACCTGTTCGGCCTGGGCGCGCTGGATTTTGCCGGCGGCACCGTGGTGCACATCAATGCCGGTATCGCCGGCCTGGTCGGCGCCTACTTCGTCGGCAAGCGGGCCGGCCTGGGCCGTGAGGCGATCAAGCCGCACAACGTGACCCTGACCTTCGTCGGTGCCTCGCTGCTGTGGGTGGGCTGGTTCGGCTTCAACGCCGGCTCCAACCTGGAAGCCAATGCCGGTGCGGCGCTGGCCTTCCTCAACACCTTGCTGGCCACCGCGGCCGCCATCCTGGGCTGGTCGCTGACTGAGAAGATCATCAAGGGCAAGTCGTCGGCGCTGGGTGTGGCTTCGGGCATGGTCGCCGGCCTGGTCGGCATCACCCCGGCCTGCGGCACCGTGGGTCCGTTCGGTGCGATCGTCATCGGCCTGGCCGCCGGCGTGCTGTGCGTGTGGGGCGTCACCGGCCTGAAGCGCCTGCTGGGCGCCGACGACAGCCTGGACGTGTTCGGCGTGCATGGCCTGGGCGGCATCATCGGCGCCATCCTGACCGGCGTGTTCTCGGCGGCCTCGCTGGGCGGCCAGAAGGGCGGCGATTACGACATCGTGCATCAGGTCGGCATCCAGGCGCTGGGCGTGGGCATCACCCTGGTGTGGATCGGCGTGGTGTCGGTGGTGGGCTTCCTGGTCGCCAAGCTGGTGTTCGGCCTGCGCGTCACCGAAGAAGCCGAGCGCGAGGGCCTGGATATCACCTCGCACGGCGAAGCGGCATACGAGTCCTGAGCATGCACACCCGCGGCCACGCTGCCGCGGGTGGCGCAACGACCCGGCCGGGACAGCCGTGCCGGGTCCGTTTTCCCCGTTGCCCGACTGGGCGCGGACCAACTGCCGAGGTGCCTGCATGACCAGCCCCACGCCTGTGACTGTCGGCGCGGATGCCCGCTGGATCGGTGCGACCTGCTGCCATCCGGCCCCGATTCCTTGCCTGCATGCTTCGTTCTGCGCGCCATATGCGCAGGCCGATCGTGCTTGCACTAAATTGGTGCAATGCTGATGTCGTCCATTCTCCCGTCGCTGGACAGCCTGGGCACACCGGTGGCCTGGGCCGACCGCGAGGGCCGCGTGCTGGGCGTCAATCCGGCCTTCGCGCGCTGGCTCGGGGTCAGTGCGCGGCGTCTGGTCGATCAACCGCTGGCCGCGCTGGAAGTGCAGGGCGATGCGCTGGCCCGTTTCCTGCTCAACGACGAGCGCGACGTGCTGCGCCTGCATCGGCTGGCATTGGGCCTGCCCAATGACGCGCCGCGCTTTGCCGAAGGCTGGCTGTCGCGGCTGGACGACGGCGGCTGGCTGCTGGAAACCCATCCGGTCGACGAATTCCCCGCGCTGGATCCCACCCACGCGCTGCCCAATGCCTTGAGCGCCGCGCTCAAGGGGCTGGCGCACGAACTGCGCAATCCGTTGGCCGGGCTCAAGGGCGCGGCGCAGTTGCTGGCGCGGCGCTCGGCCGGGCGCGACGAGGACGAGCGCGAGCTGATCGAGTTGATCGGCACCGAGATCGAACGCCTCAATACCTTGCTCGAACGCCTGCTCTCGCCCACGCCGGCGCGCCCGCACGACCGCCTCAACATCCACGTCGTGCTCGAGCGTGTGCTGCGCCTGGCCGAGGCCGAGGGCGGCTGGTCGGTGCAGGTGCAGCGCGATTACGACCCCAGCATTCCCGACATCCTCGGCGATGGCGACCGCCTGACCCAGGCGGTGTGGAATCTGGTGCGCAATGCGTTCCAGGCCGGCGCCACGCGGGTGACCCTGCGCACCCGCGTCGAGCACGGCCAGCGCATCCGCGACCGCGTGCATGCGATGTCGCTGCGGCTGGAGATCATCGACGACGGCGGCGGTGTGCCGGAGGAACTGGCCGAGCACCTGTTCCTGCCGCTGGTCAGTGGCCGCGCCGAAGGCAGCGGCCTGGGTCTGGCGCTGGCCCAGCAGGTCTCGCGCGAACACCACGGCACGCTGACCTACCGCTCGCGGCCGGGACATACCGTTTTCACTCTGCTGTTGCCCGAGCTGGCCGGCGATCACGACAAGGAGCATCTGCATGGCTGAGGCCGCCGCCGCATCCCACCACATCTGGGTGGTCGACGACGACCGTTCGGTCCGCTTCGTGCTGTCCACCGCCTTGCGCGATGCCGGCTACGCCGTGGATGGCTTCGAGAGCGCCGCCGCCGCACTGCAGGCACTGGCCATGCGGCCCACCCCGGATCTGCTGTTCACCGACGTGCGCATGCCCGGCGAAGACGGCCTGAGCCTGCTCGACAAGCTCAAGTCCAGGCACCCGCAACTGCCGGTGATCGTGATGTCGGCCTACACCGATGTGGCCAGTACCGCCGGCGCCTTCCGCGGCGGCGCGCACGAGTTCCTGTCCAAGCCCTTCGATCTGGACGATGCGGTGGCCTTGGCCGCACGCGCGCTGCCGGATGCCGATGCCGGTGTCGAGGAGATCATCGGGACGCCCTTTGCAGAAGGCTCGGCCTCGCTGATCGGCGACACCCCGGCGATGCAGGCGCTGTTCCGCGCGATCGGCCGGCTGGCGCAGGCACCGCTGTCGGTGCTGATCAACGGCGAGACCGGTACCGGCAAGGAACTGGTGGCGCGCGCACTGCATAACGAATCGCCGCGCGCGCGCAAGCCCTTCGTCGCGCTCAACACCGCCGCCATTCCCGCGGAACTGCTGGAAAGCGAGTTGTTCGGCCACGAAACTGGCGCCTTCACCGGCGCCACCAAACGCCACATCGGCCGCTTTGAACAGGCCGACGGCGGCACGCTGTTCCTGGACGAAATCGGCGACATGCCGCTGCCGCTGCAGACCCGTTTGCTGCGCGTGCTGGCCGAGAACGAATTCTTCCGCGTCGGCGGGCGCGAGTTGATCCGCGTCGATGTGCGCGTGATCGCCGCCACCCATCAGGACCTGGAGGCGCTGGTCGAACAAGGCCGCTTCCGTGCCGACCTGTTGCATCGCCTGGACGTGGTGCGCCTGCAATTGCCGCCGCTGCGCGAGCGCCGCGGCGACATCGCGCAGCTGGCCGAGAATTTCCTGGCCATGGCCGGGCGCAAGCTCGACATGCTGCCCAAGCGGCTGTCCTCGGCCGCGCTGGAACAACTCCGCCAATACGATTGGCCCGGCAACGTGCGCGAGCTGGAAAACGTCTGCTGGCGCCTGGCGGCCCTGGCCACTGCCGACATCATCGACGTGGTGGACGTGGAATCGGCACTGGCGCGCGGCGGCCGCCGCCAGCGTGCCGGCCGCGGTGACGGGCAATGGGACGAGATGCTCTCCAGCTGGGCTGCGCAACGCCTGAGCGAAGGCGCCCAGGGCCTGCACGCCGAAGCCCGCGAACGCCTGGACAAGACCCTGCTCGAAGCCGCCCTGCAACTCACCCAGGGCCGCCGTGCCGAAGCCGCCGCCCGATTGGGTCTGGGCCGCAACACCGTCACCCGCAAACTCGGTCCGGGCCGCAAACGCCGGTGATCTGAATCTAAGCCCCTCTCTCATGGGAGAGGGGTTGGGGTGAGGGTCGCTGTGGTGATGGAAGCGCTACTGCACGCGCATCTATTCCGCCGTGCCTCGATCGAGCTGAGGCTGCCGACACTGCCCGCGGCAAGCGTTGATCAGGGACGCGCCGCCGCGTCCTTGCGCTCGATGACGCCATCGCAGTTCTAACGTGCAGACGCCATCGTCCAAGCAGCTCACGACACGTGTACTCGGCGCTTCGCACACCATCCCAACAACCCACATCCCATCGACCCGCACCTCCAACAACCCGACCATCCACACCAACCCCGTAAACTCCTGTGCTGCCAGCGGCGCATTTCATGACATGTGAACATGCGCCCGCATAGGTTTCCAGCCTGATCAGGAGAACAGCTCGATGCGTTACCGGTCGTCCACGATCGTTGCCCTCACCGCGCTGGCGCTTGCCGCCTGCAGCAGCACGCCACCGCCTCCGCCACCACCGCCCCCGGCGGCGCGGGTGGTGCCCGTGCGTCCGGTCCAGCAGGCCGAAGCGGCGCTGGCATCGGCATCGGGCAGCCTGGTCAGCGGTCGGGTGGTGCTGGTCCCTGCGCTGCAAGGCATCCGTATCACCGGCACGGTCGGTGGCCTGCGCCCGGGCGGCGTGGCCGGTTTTCATGTGCACGAACGCGGCGATTGCAGCGCCGCCGACGCCAGCAGTGCCGGTGCGCATTTCAATCCGACCGGTGCGGCGCACGGACGTGCCGGCAACACTCCCCACCACGCTGGCGACATGGACAATCTGCGTGCCGATGCCGAAGGTGTCGCGCATCTGGACATGATCGTTGCCGGCATCACCCTGGGCGATGCCGCGCCCACCGACGTGGTCGGCAAGTCGCTGGTGGTGCATGCCGACGCCGACGACTATCGCAGCCAACCCAGCGGCAACGCCGGCGCACGTCTGGCCTGCGGCGTCATCCGCGTCACCCAGTGGCGCACACCCCCTTCGCAGCCCTGAGTCGGGGCACCCCTGGCTGCAGCTGCGGCCTTTCTACAGGAGTTTTCTCATGCGCATTCTTCCAACGACGTTGTTCCTGGCCACCGCGCTGGTGCTGACCGCGTGCAAGCGCGACGAACCCGCTCCGGCCGATCCTGCACCCGCACCGCAGGCCGGCGCAGCGGCCGAAGCGGCGCATGGCGGTGAGCACGCCGCGTCCATGGTCACCGAAGCGGCGGCCACCACCACCGCCACCGCCGAGCTCAAGCCGACCAAGGGCAGCGACGTCAAAGGCACGGTGAGCTTCAAGATCGTCGACGGCGCGCTGCGCGTCACCGGCCAGCTCAGTGGCCTCAAGCCCGACAGCGAACACGGCTTCCATATCCACGAAAAGGGCGATTGCAGCGCACCGGACGGCAGCAGCGCCGGCGGCCACTTCAACCCGGCCCAGTCCGATCACGGCGCCGTCAGTGCCGATCCGCACCACGGCGGCGACATGCCCAACATCAAGGCCGATGCGCAGGGCAATGCCAGCATCGATGGCCCGGTGTCGAGCAACGTCAATCTGGGCAAGGCCGACCAGTTCGATATCGCCGGCCACGCGGTGATCGTGCACGCCGATGCCGACGACTACAAAACCCAGCCCACCGGCAACGCCGGCGGCCGTCTGGCCTGCGGTGTGATCACCACCGACAACGCCCCAGCTGCAGCCAAGTAAGCAGGACAGGCCAGCAGCCAGGCAAAACGCCGCGGTGATCGATTACCGCGGCGTTGTTGTTTCTGGGCTACGGTGGGGGAGCGATCCGGTCCTGCGGCGTGCCGACGCTAGTGCATCCGGCACGCCGCATGTCGCGCGCTGCATGCTTCCTGTTGAATTGTCGGTACATCTCAAACCGTCGATACACCGCACACCGGGCGCACCGCACAGGCGACCAACGTCGATCGCTTGCGCAAGACCCGCGTCATCGGCACTCAGTAATTCGGCCACAGCCCCGGCGTCGCCAGCTCCAGCAGATGCGCATCCGGATCGCGGAAGTACAGGCTGTGCCCGCCGCCCGGCCATTGCGTGCGGCCCTCGATAGGCACGTCGCAGGCCTGCAGATGTGCCTCCCATCCAGCCAGCGCATCGGTGGCGATGGCAAATGCGAAATGCGCGCGCCCGCTGCCATCGTGCGGCGGAATCGTGCCGCCCAGCAGCGTGACCGTGGCGGCGGTGCTGCCCTGCAGGAACAGCAGCAGCACCTGCCCGGGTGCGATTGCGTACGCGGCCATGCGCGTGTCGCGATACATGGCTGCCAGTCCCAGTACGCGGGCATAGAACGCGCATGCGCGTTCCAGGTCTGCCACATACACGCCGGTTTCCAGTACGCCCTGCAACGCCGGCGCTGTGGAAGCCGGCGTCTGGCTCACGCGGCCAATGCCTGGCGCGGATCCTGGCCCGGTTCCACATGCACGTACAATACCGGCAGGCCATGCGCTTCCAGCACTGCGGCCATCTGTCGCTGACGCGAGAGGAATTGTTCGTAGACGCCGCGCAGGCGCTCGCAATTCTCGCGGTCGTGCGCGTAGTAATCGCACCAGCCGGCCGGGTCGAACAGCGCGATGCGCACTTCGCCCTCGACATAGCGCAGCACCGGCTCGGGCGGCTGTTCCAGCCACTCTTCGGTATGCGGCGCCAGCAGGGCGGCTTCGATCAGCGGCCACAACGGGGCCAGGCCCTGGTTGTCGTACTGCATGGAAATCATCGCCGCCAGATCGTTCGCGGTGAGATACCGCGCGTGTTCGATGCGTGCGCCGAAGCTTTCCTGCGCCAGCAGCGCGGTATCGGCCTGCGCCATGCCCTGGGCCAGCAGCACTTCTTCCATCGCATCGGCCACCGTCGCCACGATCTGCGGATCGCCGGAGAGCAGGAACGGCAGCACGCGCAGGCCGCCGCCGGTCAGCTGTGCGTCGGCCTGGAAGGGCAGGGGGATCTCGCCCTGCGCATCGGCGCCGAACGCCAGCACGCGCGGGCCCTGGTCGCGCCCGGGGGCGCGCGCATGCAGCTCGTCCAGCCGGCGATGCAGCGGCCAGCCCGGCCGCAGCACTTCGGCCGGGTCGAAGTGCGCCATTGCCACGCTGAGCTCGAGCGCGCGGACTTCGGGGATCCACTGCGCCAGGTCGCGGCCGATGCGTTCGGCCAGCATGCCGGCTTGCTCGGGCGCCAGGGCGCCGCGCTCGGGGGCGGTGCCGCCCGTCAATTCCAGCGCCATCACACCCATGGCGGTCACGCCGTGTTCGGTCTTGCTCATGATTCGCGGTTGGCCCATCACGGGGTCGAAGCTACACTGCGGCCATTATGCCTGCCGGCCCTGTGCAGGCCATGTCCCCGAGTCCTCCATGCCAGGTCAACCGATGCCCGCAGCCCGTCCCGTCGCCATTCTGGGCGGCGTTCGTATCCCGTTCTGTCGTCAGAACACCGCTTATGCGGACGTGGGCAACCTGGGCATGTCGGTGCGCACGCTGGGCGCGCTGGTCGAGCGCTTCGGGCTGCACGGGCAGCAACTGGGCGAAGTGGCGATGGGGGCGGTGATCAAGCATTCCTCGGACTGGAACCTGGCCCGCGAGGCGGCGCTGTCGTCCGGGCTATCGCCGCTGACGCCGGGCATCACCCTGCAGCGTGCCTGCGGCACCAGCCTGGATTCGGTGATCACCATCGCCAACAAGATCGCGCTGGGCCAGATCGATTCGGGCATCGGCGGCGGCTCGGACACCACCTCCGAAGTGCCGATCGTCTACGGCAAGAAGCTGCGCGCGCGGCTGATGGCCGCCAACCGCGCCAAGGCCACCGGTGACAAGCTCAAGGCCCTGCTGCGCGGCTTCAAGCTGAGCGAGCTCAAGCCTGAATTCCCCGGCGTGGCCGAGCCGCGCACCGGCAAGAGCATGGGCGACCACTGCGAGGACATGGCCAAGGAATGGAACATCTCGCGTGATTCGCAGGACGAATGGGCGGTGTCCTCGCACCACAAGCTGGCCGCTGCCTATGAGCGCGGCTTCTTCGACACGCTGATCGCGCCGTTCCGCGGCGTCTCGCGCGACAACATCCTGCGCGCCGACACCTCGCTGGAAAAGCTGGCCACGCTGCGTCCGGCCTTCGACAAGACCTCCGGCCGCGGTACGCTGACCGCGGCCAATTCCACCCCGCTCACCGATGGCGCGGCCGCGGTGCTGCTGTCCAGCGAAGCCTGGGCGCTGGCGCATGGCCACACTCCGATGGCCTATCTGCGCGATGCGCAGGTGGCGGCGGTGGATTTCGTGCATGGCGAAGGCCTGTTGATGGCGCCGACCATTGCGGTGCCGCAGATGCTGGCGCGTCAGGGCCTGACCCTGCAGGACTTCGACATCTACGAAATCCACGAGGCCTTCGCCGCGCAGGTGCTGTGCACGCTGCGCGCCTGGGAAAGCGAGGATTACTGCCGCAATCGCCTGGGGCTGGAAGCGCCGCTGGGCCGTATCGACCCGGACAAGATCAACCCGCTGGGCTCGTCGCTGGCCACCGGCCACCCCTTCGCCGCCACCGGCGCACGCGTGGTGGCCACCGCCGCCAAGCAACTGGAAGAACGTGGCGGCGGCCGTGCATTGATTTCGATCTGCACCGCTGGCGGCATGGGCGTGGTGGCCATCGTCGAGCGCTGACGCTGCTGCGCAGCGTGGGATTGGGCATTCGGGATTGGGGATTCGCAAAAGCAGCTGCGGACTCCTGATTTTACGAATCCCCAATTCCCAATCCCGAATCCCCAACCTGCAAGGACGCATGGATGTCGAACGTTGATTCACACGAGCCCCCTACGCTTTATCTGCCTCCGACGCACGGCGCCGTGTGGCGCGAGGGCGATGTGCTGGTGTGCACGCCGGGCGCCGATCTGCCGCCGCGTTGCGTCAAGTGCAATGCGGCGGCGGACATCTCGCCGCGCCGCTACATCTTCCATTGGCATCACCCGGCGATCTATCTGACCCTATTGATGGGGGTGCTGCCGTATCTGATCCTGGCCATCGTGCTGCGCAAGCGCAGTGCGCACGTGCTGAGCCTGTGCGCGTGGCATGAGCGCCGCCGCGTGCGGTGTGTCGCCATCGCGATGGCGTCGATCGTGCCGTTGCTGGTGAGGGTGCTGTGGATCGGTGGTGCGACAGGCTGGCTGACCGGTGCCGGTGTGATGGCGGCGATGCTGTTGATCGGCAGGCGCGGTTCGCGCGTGCTGTCGGCGCAATCGGTCGATCACGAGCAGGCACGTTATTTCGGTGCCTGTGACGCGTTTTTGCGCGCATTGCCAGCGCCGCCCCGGGAATCGCGCGATGGGTGATCTGCGCCGCTATGTTTGCAGATAGCTTTGTAACGTCCATGCGTTGCCATCCCCGCGGACGTGAGGACGGGCCGGCAAACGTTGCCGGCGGCGCTTCTGCCCTGATCTAGAAAACCAAAAGCCCCGGACATGCCGGGGCTGATGGTGAGTCCACGCATCGCCGCAACGGCGATCAGACCTTAGGTCAAAGCACGCGATCGTCCGGTGCGAGCGGATCGGCCGGCGGCGTGGCATACGCCGAGACGATCGGCCCGTGCAGCGATTGCTGCGGCAAGCCCTCGTGCACCGGCTCGCCGCGTGCGGCGCGCAGGGCGTTGGCGTAGCAATGCTGTGCAGACAGCAGATCCCCCGCGGCGGCAAAGCCGTGGCCGAGTTCTTCCCAGGCCTCGCTGCCCGCGCCATTGGCCACCGCGCGATGCAGGAACTCTTCGGCCTGCGACCACTGCTGCTGGTGACGGGCCAGGCGCGCCAGGGTCAGCAACAGGCCCGGGCTGTCCGGGTACTGGGCCAGCCAACGCTGCGCACTGGCGCGGCGCGAATCGTATTTTTCCAACGCCAGCACGCCGTACAGGCGCACCAGCGATTCGTCCCACTGCGTGTCCAGCGCCTGCTCCAGGCTGTGCACTGCCGCGTCGTCCCAATGCAGCGCCGCGGCGCGCTGTGCATAGGCGCCTACCACCGCAGGATAGGTACGCAGCGGTTTGGGCAGCGCTTCCCAGCGTTCGGCCAGGGCATTGGCATCGCCGGCCTGCAACAGCGTCTGCTCGGCCAGCGTCGCTTCCAGGGCGCTGTAGGCCTCCGGTGCCAGTACCGCCTGCTGACGCAATGCGCCCAGCTGGCCGTAAGCCTCGTCGGCGCGGCCGATCTGCGCCAGGGCGTGCGTGCGCAGCAGCAGGCCGCGCGCCGGCAGCGGCTGGGCGTTGGCATGATCGAGCGCATTGATGGCCTCGACCGGGCGTTGCCGCGCCAGATGCCGCTCGCCCTGCAGCAACGCATGCGCGGTGGGGTCGCGCTCTGCCAATTGCTGGGCCAGCGCGTTCGCCGCCACTTCGTCGCCGCGTGCATCGGCGACCCGCACTGCGCTGGCCAGGGCGATGCCGCTGACCTCCGCATCCTCGCTGGCGTTGACCAACAGGCGCTCGGCACGCTGCCACTGGCCGTGATCGGCTGCGCGCAGGCCTTCGATCAGGCGGGCGCGGCCCTTCCTGCGGCGGTACTTGCCCCAGACCCGGAACGGCAGGCTGACCAGCGTCCACACCAGCCACAGCACCAGCAGCGCGATGACCAGGATCAGCAGCGCCTGCGGCATGGCGGCGCGGTAGTCGTTGCCGCCGACGCTGACCACCACATTGCCCAGGTCGTAACTGGTCTGATGCGACAGCCATTGCGCACCGAGCACGCCCAGCGCCACGGCAACCAACAGGATCAAGACGGTACGCAACACTTTCATTGGGTGGATCTCCCTTCACGCATGGCCTGCAGTTGCAGCAGGGTGGTGCCCAGTTCCGGCAGGCGCGGACGCAGTGGCGCTTGTTGCAGCGTGCGCAGGCGGGTACGTGCCTGGCGACGTTGTGGTGAATCCGGCCACAGCCGGGTGGTCCAGGTGTCCACCCGGCGCAGCGATTGCGCAAAGCCGGCGGCATCGCCGCGCTCGGCCGCAGCGCGGGCCAGGCTGACCTCGATCTGCAAGGCGTCGCGCGCGGCGTGGCGATCGCCGCCGGTCAGCAGCGCATCGCCACGGCTGGGACGGATGTCCACCAGCGGTGTGAGTGCTTTCTGCCACCACGGCTGCGCTGCTTCGCTCTCTTGAGCGGTCTGTTCGGGCAGGCGCAGCAGGTCGCCGGCCAACTGGTCCAGGGTGTGGCCCGCCTGCGCCTGCGGACCGGCGCCCAGGCGATCCAGCGCGTCGCGTTCCTGTACCAGCGCCTGGCGCAGGTTGAGATAGCCGGGATCGTCGATGCCATTGAGCGCGGCATTGGCCAGTGCGTAGGCGCGGCGCGCACCGTCGGCGTCGCCGGCGATGCTCAGCCGCTGCTGGCCCAGCCGCAGCAGCAGTTCCACTTCATCCAGCCGCAGCGCCTGTGCACCGTGGCGGTTGGGATCGGCAAGCTTTTGCACGGTTTCTTCGAGCAAGGCGCTGCGTTGGCTCAGGCCCAGCATCTCGTCGCGCAGCACGCGGTTGGTGGCTGCCGCATCCGCCAGGCGTTCGTTGGCCAGGCGTTGGTCGCGGCGCAAGGTCTCCAGCATCTGCTGCGTGCCATCCCAGCGCTGCTGCTGCGCCTCGGCGGCCTGCAGCTGCGCACTTTGATAGCCCTGCCATGCGCGCCAACCGAAGAACAGCGCCACGCCCACGGCGGCCAGGGCGACGACGAGCAGCAGCCATGCCAAGGGAAAGCGTCGCGTGGAAGCGGGCATTTCGGTCATTCGTCCATCCTCGCGCGGTCACGACGGGTGCAGGTGCCGCAGTCATCTGCCACAGCATGGCGTGCAGCGGCAGACAGCCGCAAGCCGTGCTTGAGTTCGAAGTTCAGCAAGGTCGCGATGGTGTCACGATCGCGGCGGCGGCAGCGGCCAATTGCTCGGGTAAGGGACCCGCAGCGCGCACCGCATGCTGGAAGCCGGCGGCGTGTGCGGCTTGCAGCATGCGCTCGCTGGAGGCCACCAGCGGGCGTTGCCGCAAGGCGTCGATCAGCGGTCCGGGCAGTTGCTGCAGCACCAGCGTCAGCGCTTCGGCGCTGCTCAGCGCCAGCACACTAGCGGGCAGCGCGTTCGCCAGGGCACGCACTGCCGATGCGCGCAGGCGCAACGGCACTCGCTGATAGACATCGGCGCGCAGGATGCGGGCGCCCCGCTGCTCCAGGGCCGGCGCCAGCATGCCGCGCCCGCCCGGGGCGGTGATCAGCCCAACGGCCTGCAGCGATTGCCGGAACAGCGGCAATGCGAGCAGGCCCTCGCTGTCCATGCGCGCGGGGCGTATCACCGTGTCGATGCCGCAGGCCTGCAGCGCGCGCGCAGTGCCGTCTCCCACGCTCACCCACTGCGCCTGCGCCGGCCGCTGCAGCGGCGCCAGGCGATGCGCCGCGTGCACTGCGGCCGGGCTGGTGAACACCGCGATCGGCGCATGCAAGGCCTGCCGCAATGCAGCGCGTGCCTGCGGGGTGTCGTTGGTCTGCAGCCGCCACGGCGACAGCGCCAGCAGCCGTCCGCCGTGCCGCGTGGCGGCCCGCCGCAGCGGCGCGTGTTCACCGCTGGGCCGCAGCGAAATCAGGGTCCAGACGTTGGCAGCTGGGGTGGGAGGTGTCATCCAGTGATTATGCGAGAGCCGTGCGTTATCGGGGGCGGGTGTTGCGCGCTGCGCTGGCGCTGGCAGCGATTCGATCCTCGCGCGCTGTCTGGCCTTTGCGTGCCTGCTCGACGCCATGCCTGCGTTTCTGCGGCCAGAACCTCGTCCCCGGGTCTGTGCCGATGACCGCTACCGCCCACGATCCGCCACGACGATCGAGCTGGAGTGGCGCCGTGATCAAGTCCTACCTCATCAACATGCAGCGCAGCGGCGAGCGCCTGCAGGCGATGTCGACGCGGTTCCACGCGCTGGGCCTGCCGTTCGAGCGGATTCCCGCAGTCGATGGCGCCACCCTGACGCCTGCGCAGATTGCCGATTTCGCACGCGAGCGGCCGCTGGAAGGCTCCGGGGATGCCTTCAGCACCGGCCCGCGCAAGTGGACCGCCTCCAACATCGGGTGCTTCCTGAGCCATCAGGCCGCGTGGCGCATCGCAGCCGACTCCGACGACGCCTACACCGCCATCTTCGAAGACGACATGCATCTGTCCGACGCGCTGCCGGCGCTGCTGCGCAGCAGCGAGTGGCTGCCGGGCGGCAACAGCATCGTGCGGCTGGAGCCGTCCTACAACCGCATCAAGCTCGATGCCGAGGTCGCCGAGGTCGGTGGCCGGCAGCTGCGCCTGGTGCGTCCCTCGACCCACCAACACTGCTGGCCGGTCTGCGCCGGAGCGCTGATTCTCAGCCGCGATGCGGCGCGCCTGCTGCTCGCGGCCGACGCACGCTCGCACACCATGGCGGACATTTTCCTGTTCGGCTGGAATGAATCGCCGGTCGCACAGCAGCTGTCCACCTATCAGCTGGCGCCGGCGGCCTGCATCCAGGACAAGTTCTTCCACGCCGCTCCGGAGCAGATCGTGTTCACCAGCACCATCGATGCGCCGTTGACGCACGTGCAGAGGCAGCGCAGCGCGCATTGGAAGGCCAAGGCCACCGCGTTGCTGCGGGTGGCGCAGGGTTATCGCAAGGTCGTGTTCGCGCCCTGAGCCGGGCGAGACCCAGGCGTGCGGCGACGCGATGCCGTACGCGTTCACCATGCGGTACCGCATGTCATTCCAGTGCACAAGACGCTCGCGGAACATTGCGGCATGATGCCGCCCTTCGCCGTCTTTCAGCCTTCGCCGATGACTCCTTCGTGCACGCTCGCATCCGCCCTGCAGTCGCTGCAGCAACAGTTCGTCGCCATGCCGCCGGTCCTGTCGATGGGCATTGCCGTCGACGGCTTGCATGACGGCGCATTGCGCTTGCGTGCGCCGCTGCAGGCCAACGTCAACGACAAGGCCAATGCGTTCGGCGGCAGCCTGGCCTCGTTGATGACGCTGGCCAGCTGGGGCTGGCTGACGCTGCAACTGCAACTGGCTGGGCACAGCGCCGATGTCTACGTGGCCGACAGCCAGCTGCGCTACGTCGCCCCGGTCTACGAGGACCTAGTGGCCAATGCCGAGCCGTCCGAACTCGGCAGCTGGGAGGCATTCCTGGCCACCTTCCGGCAACGCGGCAAGGCGCGCATCGGCATGCGTGCGCAGATCGCGCTGGGGTCCGGGGCGGCGGCGGCCACCCTGAGCGGGCGCTTCGTGGCGTTTCCAAAACGGTAGGATGCGCGCTGGACTTGGGGGAATGCGCATGCGTGCAGTGATCGGGGCAATGCTGTTGCTCGGGCTGGCGATCGTCAGCGGGGTGGCGTCTGCCGGCAGCCGTGCCCAGGCACGCGCGCTGGAAACCACTCAGGCCGCCTACACCGCTGCCGTGCGCTGGAGCGATTTCGATGCCGCGCAGGGCTTTGTCGAGCCGACCTACGCCCAGGCGCATCCGCTCAGCGATCTGGAACGCTCGCGCTACGAACAGGTGCAGATCTCCGGCTACCGCGAGCTGCGGGTGGGCGAGGATGGCAACGGCGACTTGCGCCGAGAGGTCGAGTTGCGGGTGATCAACCGCAATACCCAGGCCGAGCGGCTGGTGCGCAGCATCGAGCTGTGGCGCTGGGACGCCGAGCGCAAACGCTGGTGGCTGGCCAGCGGCCTGCCCGATCTGTGGCAGGGCCAGTAGCCCGTGCCGCCGGTGCCTGGCCGTCGCACGCGCCAGCTGTGCGACAATTCCCGCCCGCTTGACTGACCCTGACCCCGTGAATTTCGAAGAGCTGCAGGCCTTTGTCGGCCGCAACCCCATGTTGTCACTGGCCCTGGTGGGCCTGACCATCGCCCTGATCGTCACCGAGGTCGCGCGCCTGTTCCGTGGGTATCGCGCACTCAAGCCGGCCGAGCTGACCCGTTTGATCAACAGCGAGAACGCGTTGGTGATCGACCTGTCGCCGACCGCCGATTTCGAAAAAGGCCACATCGCCGGCAGCCGCAACGTGGCGCTGGCCAAGTTCGACCCGGCCGGCAAGCTGCTCGCCAACGCCAAGTCCTCGCCCGTGGTGGTGGTGTGCCGCAACGGCAATGCCTCCGCAGGCGCGGCCAAGACGCTGAAGAAAGCCGGTTTCGAGCAGGTCTACTGGCTCGATGGCGGCGTGGCCGCCTGGCAAATGGCCGAACTGCCGCTGGTCAAGGGCCGCGCCTGACCGCACCTTGTGAGGCGCCGGGCAAGTCCCCATTGCTGGCGTGAGAGACTCGCACTTTCACGTCTGCATCATTCAACGCTGCATCCACCGAACCGTTTCTGGAGTTAGGAATGTCCGACGAAATCATCAACGGCGCGGTTGCGCCGGCCGACGCCGCTGCTGGCCCCGCTTTCACCATCGAGAAGATTTACGTCAAGGACGTTTCCTTCGAATCGCCGAACGCGCCGTCCGTCTTCAATGACGCCAACCAGCCCGAGCTGCAGCTGAACCTCAACCAGAAGGTGCAGCGCCTCAACGACAACGCCTTCGAAGTGGTGCTGGCCGTGACCCTGACCTGCACCGCCGGTGGCAAGACCGCCTACGTGGCCGAAGTGCAGCAGGCCGGCGTGTTCGGCCTGGTCGGCCTGGAGCCGCAGGCGATCGACGTGCTGCTCGGCACCCAGTGCCCGAACATCCTGTTCCCGTACGTGCGCACCCTGGTCAGCGACCTGATCCAGGCCGGCGGCTTCCCGCCGTTCTACCTGCAGCCGATCAACTTCGAAGCGCTGTATGCAGAGACCCTGCGCCAGCGTTCGCAGGGCGAAGGCACCTCGCTGGCCGATTCCGAGCCGGCTGGCAACGCCTAAGCCTTGCGTGCGCCGATGAGCGATTCGACGCAGAAGATCGCCGTTCTCGGCGCCGGCTCCTGGGGCACGGCCCTGGCCGCGCTGCTCGCCAGGCACGGTCACCCGACCGTGCTCTGGGGACGCGATGCGGCGATGGTGGATACCATCGACCGCACCCACGAAAACGCACGTTATCTGCCGGGGATTGCACTGCCCGAGAGCCTGCGCGCGACCACCGACCTGCAACTGGCCATTGCCGATGCTGGCTGGATCCTGGTCGTGGTGCCCTCGCATGCATTCACCGAGACGATCCGGTTGATCGCCCCGTTGCGTCCGGCCGGTGCCGGCGTTGCGTGGGCGACCAAGGGCTTCGAGCCCGGTTCCGGGCGGTTCCTGCACGAAGTGGCGCGCGACATCCTCGGTCCCGGCGTTCCGCTGGCCGTGGTGACCGGGCCGTCCTTCGCCAAGGAAGTCACGCTCGGCCTGCCGACCGCCATCACCGTGCATGGCGACGATGCGGCCTTTGCGCAGGTCGTGGCCGATGCCATGCATGGCCCCACCTTCCGCGCCTACACGGGCGATGACATGGTGGGCGCCGAGCTCGGTGGTGCGATGAAGAACGTGCTGGCGGTGGCCACCGGCGTGGCCGATGGCATGCAGCTGGGCCTCAACGCCCGTGCCGGCCTGATCACGCGCGGCTTGAACGAGATGCTGCGCCTGGCGGCGGCGATCGGTGCGCGGCCGGAGACATTGATGGGCCTGGCGGGTCTGGGCGATCTGGTGCTCACCTGCACCGGTGACCTGTCGCGCAACCGACGGCTGGGGTTGGCCTTGGGACGCGGACAGAGCCTGAACGATGCGATCCGCGAGATTGGCCAGGTGGTGGAATCGGTGCAGACCGCCGATGAAGTCATGCGTCAGGCCGAGCATCACGGCATCGAGCTGCCGATCTCCAACGCCGTGCGTGCGGTATTGCATGGCGAGATCACCCCGGAAGCAGGCCTGAAGGAATTGCTGGCACGCGAGCGCAAGCCCGAGTACCCGCAGACCTTGTTCACCTGATCGTGGTATCGCGCGTTGACGCGCTGCGTAGACACCAACAAAAAGCCCGGCATTGCCGGGCTTCTTGTTGCTGCCGATCGCAAAGGTTGGCGGCAAGCTGTAGCCGCTCGAGCGCGCGGGACCGTGCTTCTACAGCAGCCGCATCGCGCACATGCCGCTATAGCGCGATGTGCGCAGCGCCAGCCGATCGCCCAAAAGAAAGAAGCCCGGTCGGGGGACCGGGCTTCCAATGCAACGCGGGAGAGAGAGTCGCGTTGCAGTCAAACGTGCGGCTTACCAGCTGAAGCGCGGGCCGACCGACCATTCCTTGTTGCCGTCGCCATCCATACGGATGTCGCCGTTGATGCCCCAGTTCTGGTTCAACTTGACCTGGGCGCCGAGGCGGCCGTAGAAGTTGTCGCCGATGTCGATGCCGCGCTTCTTGGAGAAGTCTTCGTAGCCAGCCAGGGCGTAGACTTCGAAGTGCTCGCCGAAGGCGTTACGCAGGCCGGCTTCAACGCTGTAACCGTCGAAGCTGATGTTCGGGGTGTCCAGGTCCAGCTTGCGGTAGGCAACGCGGGCAACGAAGTCGGTGCTGGTGGCGATTTCCTGGTTGTAACCCACGCCGACGCCCCACTGCTGGAAGTCGGAGTTGGAGCTTTCGAACACGTTGTCGTTGTCGTCAGCGTTCTGCTTGCTGTAATCGCCGAACACGTGGAAGTTCGGAGCGACGGCGTAGGACGCCTTCACGCCCCAACCATCAGCGTCGCGGCCTTCGGTCGGGGTGCGCACGTAGTCACCTTCGACGAAGTTGTAGGAGAGGTTTTCAGCAGCGGAGGCCGCAAACGGCAGGGCTGCGAGAAGGCCGAGGGCCAGCAGGGAATTCTTCATGATCGATACCTGTACTTATGGTTTGGGCCGGCGCTGAGGCGGATGCCGTTCGCTGCCGAGATGTAAATTCTCCGTTATTCGATGGAACGCGACATGAATTTTGGACTGACTGGTCCATGAATCATCGCGCCCAGTTCAGCTCCGCTTCCTTGTCATCAAATTGCAATGCGCGTAGCGCACGCGCAAAGCGTGATGCACTGGCGGTTACATCGCGTGGATGTGATGCGCATGTATAGGAATGGCTGTTTTCCAGTGATTTCTACGCGTTCGCGGCGTGCAAGCACATTGCGCTGACACTGTGACTGGGAGCATGCCAGGCTTGTCGAACAAGCGTGGAGCTGCATCGTGGCGAAGAAAAAGACGTTGGCGCGGTTTCTGGCCGAGACGCTGCAGAGCGCGGGGGTGGAGCGGATCTGGGGGTTGACCGGCGACAGCCTCAACGGCCTGACCGATGCCTTGCGCGAGATGCAGACGATCGAATGGATGCACGTGCGCCACGAAGAGGTGGCCGCGTTCGCTGCCGGTGCCGAAGCGGCGGTGACCGGCAAGCTGGCGGTGTGTGCGGGTAGCTGCGGGCCGGGCAACCTGCACTTGATCAACGGGCTGTTCGATTGTCATCGCAGCCGCCAGCCGGTGCTGGCGATCGCCGCGCATATCCCCTCGTCCGAGATCGGGCTGAACTATTTTCAGGAGACGCATCCACAGGAACTGTTCCGCGAGTGCAGTCACTTTGTGGAATTGGTAACCAATCCGGCGCAGCTGCCGGAGGTGCTGCACCGCGCGATGCGTGCGGCCATCCTGCAGCAAGGCGTGGCGGTGGTGGTGATCCCCGGCGATATCGCACTGCTGGAAGTGGACAAGCACATCCCCACGGCCTGGCCGCAACTGCGCCAACCGCGCGTGCTGCCGGCTCCCGAAGATGTGCAGCAACTGGCCGCGCTGCTGCAGCAGAGCGAAGCGATCACGCTGTTGTGCGGCAGCGGCTGCGCGGGCGCACACGATGCGGTGGTGGCATTGGCCGACACCCTGGGCGCGCCGATCGTGCATGCCTTGCGCGGCAAGGAACACGTGGAGTGGGAGAACCCGTTCGATGTCGGCATGACCGGCCTGATCGGTTTCAGCTCCGGCTACCACGCAATGCTCAACTGCGACACCTTGATCATGCTGGGCACGGATTTCCCGTATCGGCAGTTCTACCCGAAGGACGCGACCATCGTGCAGGTGGACCGCGACCCGAGCGCGCTGGGGCGGCGTACGCCGTTGCAGCTGGGCATCGCAGCGGATGTGGGCGAAACCATCGCCGCCTTGCTGCCGCAGCTGCAGCGACGCGAGAAACGCGACTTCCTGGACAAGGCGCTGGCGCACTATCGCAAGGCGCGCGAGGGACTGGACGATCTGGCGGTGCCGGCCGATCCAGGCGAGCCGCTGCATCCGCAATTCGTGGCGCGCATGATCAGCCAGATCGCCGACCAGGATGCGGTATTCACCTGCGATGTCGGCACGCCGACGGTGTGGGCCGCGCGCTACCTGCGCATGAACGGACAACGCCGCTTGCTCGGTTCGTTCAACCACGGCTCGATGGCCAATGCGATGCCGCAGGCGCTGGGTGCGCAGTCGGCGTATCCGGGCCGTCAGGTGATTGCGCTGTCCGGCGATGGCGGTTTTGCGATGCTGATGGGCGATTTCATCTCGCTGGCGCAGCTGCGCCTGCCGGTGAAGATCGTGGTGTTCAACAACGCCTCGCTGGGATTTGTGGCGATGGAAATGAAGGCCGCCGGCTATCTGGACACCGGCACCGAGTTGCGCAATCCGGACTTCGCAGCGATGAGCAATGCGATGGGCATCCTGGGCATCCGGGTCGATGAGTCCGCGCAACTGGAGCGGGCGTTGCGGCAGGCCTTCGCGCATTCGGGTCCGGCGCTGGTGGATGTGCGCATCGCCACGCAGGAACTGGCGGTGCCGCCGGCAATCAAGCTGGAACAGGCCAAGGGCATGGGCCTGTATCTGCTCAAGGCAGTGATGAGCGGGCGTGGCGACGAGGTGATCGATCTGGTCAAGACCAACATGCGCTGACACAGTTACCGCGTTCTGAAACTGCACGTCTTTACCGGACCCTCGCATGCCTCGTTCGTTGTTACGCCAGTTGCTGCTGATCTGGGTGGTGATCCTGGCTGCCTGCGTGGGCGTGGCCACGATGTTGTATGGCCTGTACCGACAGACCGAAGGCGTGCGACTGGACGATGCGCGCCAGCAATTGACCGCGCAATGCGCACGCATCGTGCAGCGCTACGCCGGCGCGAGCGAGGCGGCGCGCAGCGGCGACAACGGCGCCGGGTTGGCCGCGGTGGTGGTGCAACTGGTGCTGGCCGATGCGCCCGGTGTGGAGGGCGGGGTGTGGAACCTCGACAAGGGATTCGTTGCCTACGCCTATCCCACCTACGACGGCAGCGATCACAAGACCGATATCCCGGCCGCCGAGTGGACCACGATCGTCAGTACCGCGCGGCAGAGTGCGGTGGGCAACAAGGCCGTGGATTTTCGTCGCGACGGCAGCCGCGAAGTGGTGTTGATCAGTGCCTGCCCATTGGCCGCGGGAACCGCCGCTTGGACCATGTCGCGGGTGCCGGCCAGCACCTCCGATGCCTGGCGGCCACTGGCGATCGGCATGCTGCTGATCTTCGCCATGGTGGCAATGTCGGCGATTGCCCTGGGCGTGGTGGTGCGGCGCTGGAGTCAGCGCCTGCAGCGCATCCAGCAGGCGCTGGCCGCCGATACCGAACTTCCGCAGATTCCGGTCACCGGCGCACCCGAGCTGGACCGGCTGGGCGCTGCGGTCAGCGATTACGCACAGCGCAATGCGCAGGCCTTGGCGCAGACGCGGCGGCTGGCCGACGAGCTGGCACGGCACGAGCGGCTGGCCGCACTCGGGCGCCTGACCGCCACGGTGGCGCATGAGATTCGCAACCCCATCGCCACGATGCGCCTGGCCGTGGAGAACGAAATCGCCACGCGCCAGGGCACGCCGGACGATGCCGCGCACGCTGAGCTGATGCTGGGGCAGATCCGTCGCCTGGATGGGGTGGTCGAAAGCCTGCTCGGCATGGTGCAGCCGATCCGGCTGCAGCTGGAGACGGTGGTGGTGCAGGACTGGCTGGCGAGCTTGCTCGATCCTGCCATGCTGCCGCCGGGCGCGCCGGCGCCACAGCTGCGCGTCCCGGACGCGCAGCTGCAGTGGATGCTCGATCCGCAGCAGCTCGGCCGTGCCGTACACAATCTGCTGCGCAACGCGCTCCAGCACGCCGATGCAGGCAGCGCGGTGACACTGGAGGCCAGCGCCAGCGATGGGTTGCTGCAGCTACGGGTGAGCAATCGTGGCGCGGCCATCGCCGATGCCATCGCTTCGCAATTGTTCGAGCCGTTCGTCAGCGGTCGCGCCGACGGCAATGGCCTGGGGCTTGCGCTGGTGCGCGAGATCGCCCGTGCACATGGCGGGCAGGTGCGTTATGCACACGCCGACGGTATGACCCATTTCATTCTGGAGCTGCCATGGCGCGCATCCTGATCATTGACGACGATGCGGCGTTTCTGGCCACCTTGCAGGCAACGCTGCGCTCGCTCGGCCATACGGTGGTCGCGGTCGACAACGGCGCCGATGGTTTGCTGCGCCTGAACGAGGGCGGCATCGACCTGGCGTTCGTGGACTTCCGCATGCCCGGCATGGACGGAATCCAGGTGCTGCGTGCGCGTGCGGACGATCCCCGCGCGCGCCAGGTGCCGCTGGTGATGCTCACCGCGTACGCCTCCAGCGGCAACACCATCGAAGCGATGACGCTGGGTGCGTTCGATCACCTGGTCAAGCCGGTGGGGCGTGCGGATATCGTCGAGGTGGTGGAGCGTGCATTGGCGAGTCGCGCCGATGCCGATGCCGATGCCGATGCCGCAGCGAGCGGACCACCCGACGACGACGACGGCCTGGTCGGCCACAGTCCGGCGATGCGTACCGTGCATAAACGCATCGGGCTGGCGGCAGCTTCCGATCTGCCGGTGTTGATCACCGGCGAAACCGGTACCGGCAAGGAGCTGGTCGCGCGCGCCCTGCATCGCGCCAGCGCACGCGCAGATGCGGCGTTCGTGGCAGTCAATTGTGCGGCGATCCCGTTGGAGTTGATGGAAAGCGAATTGTTCGGCCATCGCAAGGGCGCCTTTTCCGGGGCGACCAGCGACCGCATCGGCCTGATTCGCGAGGCCGATGGCGGCACGTTGTTCCTGGACGAGATCGGCGACATGCCGCTGCCGATGCAGGCCAAGTTGTTGCGCTTCCTGCAGGAAGGCGAAGTGACGCCGCTGGGCGGGCGCGGCGCGCAGAAGGTGGATGTGCGCGTGCTGGCGGCCACGCATCGCGATCTGGCGGCGTGGGTGGCGGCAGGACAGTTCCGCAGCGATCTGCGCTATCGCCTCAATGTGGTGCCGATCGAACTGCCGCCGCTGCGCGAACGCGGGCAGGACATCGTGCTGCTTGCGCAGTATTTCCTGCGCAGCGGCGAAGGCGCGGCGCGCGCGCTGTCGGCGGACGCGCAAGCGCGGCTGCTGGCCTACCCGTGGCCCGGTAACGTGCGCGAGCTGCGTAACGTCATGCAACGCAGCCAGCTGCTGGTGCGCGGCCACAGCATCGTTGCCGCGGATCTGGACGACGCGCTCGAGTACGATGCCGAGCAGCACACGACGACAGCGCCACCGGAAGGCAGCTTGCCCGAGGCGGTGGCGCGGCTGGAAAAGCAAATGATCCAGGACGCCTTGGCGCACAGTGGCGGCAACCGCGCCGAAGCCGCGCGCCGGCTCGGCATTCATCGCCAGCTGCTGTACCGCAAGCTCGATGAGTACGGCCTGCAGTAGGCGCAGCGATCACCGGACGCGATGTCTGCAGGCTGCCGCTTCGGTCACGACGCAATACGCGCACAGCAGCACGTGCACCTGTTGTCATGCGCACCTGTTGGTTGCATGTCGCCGCTGCCACTCGCAGCATTGGCTACGGCCTTCCACCAGCAACCGGCGCAGCCGGAAAGCGCAGCACCACGCGTTCGAAATCCAGCCCGGACATCGGCACGCGCACCCCGCCGACGAGCGTGCCCGGCACATTCTTGTCTTGCAGGGTCGGACGCACAACCGAGCTGCAAAGTGTCTGCAAAGCGGACAGTGGTGGATGAAACGCAGACGACTGTCCGCGCGCGTGCAGACACAAAACCCTTGTAAAACAACGGATTCGCTGTTGGCACGATTGCTGCTTTATCTCCAGGGCGAGCGGCGCTCCTGCCGCGTTGGAGACATCGCATGATTCGTCAGACCGCACTTGCTTTCGCACTGGCCTGCAGCGTGGCGACCGCTGCCGCGCAGGCTCCCACACCGCCGGCAGCACCGTTGGCGCCGCGCGCGCCGGTCGGCACGCCACCGCCGGCCCCGCCGGTGCCGCCCGCACCGCCCGCGCCGTTGGCCGCCACCCCGGTGCGCATCACCGGCACGGTCGAGCGCTTCATGCTCAATCCCAATGGCGAGGTCGACGGCCTGTGGTTGCGCGATGGCACCCAGGTGGCATTTGCACCGCATCTGTCCGCACAGTTGCAGGCTGCGGTGCGCCGGGGCGATACGGTGAGCGTGCAGGGCTATCGCCTGGGCAGCCTGCCGGTGCTGCGCGCCAGCAGCATCCGCTCCAATCGTGGTGGGCGCGAAGTGGTCGACCAGCCGCCGGCGGGCGCCATGCCGCCGGCGCCGCCAGCGCCTGCTGCGTTGAAGCCGTTGCAGGCGGAAGGACGCATCGAGCGCTTGGTCTACGGCCCGGGTGGCGAGACCAATGGCGCGTTGCTGAGCGATGGCACGCTGGTGCGGATGCCGCCGCATCTGGCGCTGCAGTTCGGTGATCTGCTGCGGGCCGGCGCGCCATTGAGCGTGAGCGGCTTCGGGGTTGCCACCGCCAACGGCCGCGCCATCGAAGCCACCCAACTGGGCCGCGATCGCGCCTCGCAGCGTGCGCTGTTCAGCCCGCCACGCCCGGACGGCCCGGTGCCGCCCGCACCACCGGCCCCGCCTGTCCCGCCGGCTGCACCGCCAGCGCCGGCTCCGGCGCCGCGTTGATCCAGGGCGCCGCCGCCCACGCGGCGGCGCTTACCCGTCGCGTTCCCCTCTACGCGCCTGTTCACACGCCGCATGCGTGGCGACGGGCGCGGCTTGCCGGCATCGGCCGGTTCTCACTTCTCTGGAGTTTTTCATGCATTGGGTCGACCCTGATTTCCTTCCCGAAACCCGCGGCACGCTGGCGCGCTTTCTGCTCAACCCCAAGGCCGATATCGACGGCCTGCTGCTGACCGACGGCACCGAGGTGCACACGCCGCCGCACCTGTCCGCCGCCTTGCTCAAGGCACTCAAGCCCGGCAGCACCTTGAGCGTGCGTGGCCTCAAGCCGCGCGATGTGGACATGCTGGTGGCCCTGGCGATCGATCCGGAAGGCGGCAAGCGCATCGTCGATGAGGGCCCGCACGGGCCGCATGCCAAGCCCAAGCCCAAACCGCCCGCCGGCAAGCCGCCCAAGCCGCAGCTCACCCAGCACAGCGGCACCATCGCGCGCCTGCTGCACGGCCCGCACGGGCAGGTGCATGGCGTGTTGCTGGACGACGAGGTCACGGTGCGGTTCCCACCGCATGCCGGAGAGGACTTCGCCAAGCAGTTGGTGGTCGGCAAGACGCTGGTGGCCGAAGGCGATACCAGGACGACCCCCCACGGGGTGCTGGTCCACGCGCATGCCTTGGGCGCCAAGGCCGCGTCGCTGAAGCAGATCGAGCATCCGCATGGTCCGGGTGCGCATAAGCCGAAGCCGAAGCCGAAGCCGAAGCACTAGCAGCCTGCAATGCGACTGCCGTGCTGGCGCCGTGCGACCGCAATTGGGTCGCACATGCCGCCCAGCATGCGCAGTCGCCTTTCATCGTTTCGTGGAGAGCGCCGATGCGCATGAGCACACCGCGTCCCCGTGGCAGCCGCGCACTGGAGGCGCTGCATTTCAGCGTGGCCGATGTGCAGGACGGGCTGGGGCCATTTCTCAGCGTGTTCCTGCAATCCAGGGGCTGGTCGGTGGCGGCGATCGGCACGGTGATGAGCGTGGGCGGCATCGCCGGCATGCTCGCCACCACCCCGGCCGGTGCACTGGTCGATAGCACCCGGCGCAAGCGCGCCGTGGTGGTGGTGGGCTGCCTGGCGATCCTGTTGGCCACGGCGCTGATCTGGCTGCATCCGACTTCCTCCGGTGTGGTCACCGCGCAGATCGTCTCGGCGTTGGCGGCAGCCGGCATCGGCCCGGCACTCACCGGCATCACCTTGGGGCTGGTGCACGCGCGCGGATTCGATCATCAACTGGCGCGCAATCAGGTCGCCAACCACGCCGGCAACATGCTGGCCGCGGTGCTGGCCGGCTGGCTGGGCTGGCGCTACGGGTTTGCGGCGGTGTTCGTGCTCACCGCCGCGTTCGGTGTGCTGGCGATCGCGGCGGTGCTGCTGATTCCGTCTGCGGCCATCGACCATCGCGCAGCGCGCGGCCTGGGCCACGCCGACGGCGCGGACACCCTCAGCGGCTGGCGGGTGTTGTTGACCTGCCGGCCACTGGCCTTGCTGGCCATCACCCTGGGGCTGTTCCACCTGGGCAATGCGGCGATGCTGCCGCTCTACGGCATGGCCATCGTGGCTGCGCATGCGGGCGATGCGAGTGCGCTGACGGCGACCACCATCGTGGTCGCGCAGGCCACGATGGTGGTGGTGGCGTTGCTGGCGATGCGCTGGATCCGCGTGCACGGGCATTGGTGGGTGCTGCTGGTGGCCTTCATGGCCTTGCCGCTGCGTGCATTGGTGGCAGCGTCGCTGATCCATGGCTGGGGCGTGTTTCCGGTGCAGATCCTCGACGGACTCGGCGCCGGCCTGCAGGCCGTGGTGGTGCCGGCACTGGTGGCGCGATTGCTGCAGGGCACCGGGCGCGTCAATGTCGGCCAGGGCGCGGTGATGACGGTGCAAGGTGTGGGCGCGGCGCTGAGCCCGGCCTTGGGCGGCTGGCTGGCGCACGCCTTCGGCT
This sequence comes from Xanthomonas sp. F14, assembly GCF_014199865.1. Taxonomy (NCBI): domain Bacteria; kingdom Pseudomonadati; phylum Pseudomonadota; class Gammaproteobacteria; order Lysobacterales; family Lysobacteraceae; genus Xanthomonas; species Xanthomonas sp. F14. Next base: position 366,741 of record NZ_JACHOM010000004.1, read on the forward strand.
ATCGCATCGCGTTTCTGGCGCTGGGCGCCATCGCCTTGCTGGCGGTGGCGCTCTGGGCAGGCTGCCGCGGCATGCTGCAGGCAGCGACCGATGCCCAGGCGATGCAATGAGGTCATCGCAGCGGCGCGGAGCAGCACGCAAACGGCAACGCCCGCGACTGACATAAGCGCGGAGCACGCGTTGAGTGACAGACCGGTATGGGAACCATGCAGCGGGCCGGGATCGGGGCGGACGGTGCCGCAGTCAGCCAGCCGTCTGCATCGCCACGGTTATCGGCCGCCGCTGAAGTCCCACTGACGCCAGGCTTCGAACACCATCACCGCAACAGTGTTGGACAGATTGAGGCTGCGGTTGTCCGGGCGCATCGGCAGGCGCAGCCGGTGCTGTGGCGGGATCGACTCCAGCACGTCGGCGGGCAAGCCGCGTGTCTCCGGGCCAAACAGGAAGGCATCGCCATCGGCAAATTGCGGTGTGTCGTAACGCACGGTGCTGCGCGTACTCAGTGCAAACACGCGCTTGGGCGCGATCGCGGCCAGGGCGGTGGGCAGGTCGGCATGCACCTGCAGGCTTGCGTATTCGTGATAGTCCAGGCCGGCGCGTTTGAGCTGCTTGTCGCTGAGGTCGAAGCCGAGCGGCTCGATCAGGTGCAGGCGCGCGCCGGTGTTGGCGCACAGGCGAATCACATTGCCCGTATTGGGCGGAATTTCCGGCTGAAACAGGATGACATCGAGGACGGGGGCTGACATGCGCGCAGTGTAGCTGCGCGCGTGCTCAAAGGCGGATGGCGGCGTTGACAAGCGCTTCCAGTTCGACCGGCGACGGCTGCAGCTGCGGCACCGGCAGGTTGACGATGACCTGGCCCATCAGCGCGCCGATGGCGGCAGCAGCCTGGCCGGAGGTGCTCTGCACGCTGGCAGCGGCGTTGCGGGTCACCAGGTCGGCGCGCTGGTCGGCGGACGGACGCACCTGCACCGCAGCGAGGGTGAGGATGCGCGGGCCGGCCTGCTCGGCGGCGAGGGCGGCCAGCTGCTCGGCCGACGGACGCACCTGCACGGCGGCCAGGGTAGGGATGTCGCTGTTGCGCTCCAGCGCCTGCTGGGCGATCTGGTCGGCCGACGGGCGGACCTGCACGGTGTCCAGCGTGGTCAGGCTGGCGGCCTGGGCGAAACCGGCCAGGGCGGTACCGGCAAACAGGGCGGCGGAGAGGGCGATGCGCAGGGTCTGGGTATTCATGGCGAGGTCTCTTGGTGTGGGTGATCAGTGGTGTGGTAGTAAGGTAGTACACCGTTTCGGTAAGTGCAATCACTTTCGCGGCGCAGTTTTATTTATTCAGCTGGCAGTCATTTTCATTGATCGAGGTCGCTTCCCGCTGCTTGCCCATGCCATGCAGCAAACCGCGTGCCAGTTACAGTGGATTGTTTTTAAAGGGATTTATGCGCCGCAGCGGTGTCCGCGTCCGGACACCCGGACGCGGTTGCGGGCGCCGGACACCTGCCGAAGCGAGAGAACACGACGATCTGCTTGGTGTTCAGCGCGCTGAATGCGTGGCATGCGGCGGCGCAGCGCACGCCGATCGCCGCCCGGCAACTGCGGCACAATCCGGCTTCGTCCTCAGGTGTCTAAGACTTATGCGCGTGCTGATGCTGTCTGTTCTGGTTGCCACCACTGCCACGGCCTGCACCTGGGTGCCGATCGAGCAAAGCGGCAAAGGCGTGCAGGTGCTGCCCGCAGGCCCTGTGCCAGCTGGCTGTCAGCAGCAGGGCGAGGTGGTGGTGTCGGTCAAGAGCAAGGTCGGCTTCTACAACCGCAACCCATTGCGGGTGCAGGAAGAGCTGGAAACGCTGGCACGCAACGAGGCGCCGGGCGCCAATGCCAATACGGTCCAGGCGCAGGGTCAGCCGGCCGATGGCAGCCAGCGCTTCAACGCCTTCCGCTGCCCGCCGCGCTGAACCGTTGGGCTGGGGCGCGGCCGCTGCAATTGTAAAGATGCGGTAAAACCAGCCAGCGGCTAGACTAGCGCCCCCTCGCCTGACGCCATGGCGCTACTTCGATGCTCTTCCAGAATGTCTCCATCGCGGGACTGGCGCATATTGATGCGCCGCACACGCTGACTTCCAAGGAAATCAACGAGCGCCTGCAACCGACCTACGACCGCCTCGGGATCAGAACCGACGTGTTGGGCGACGTTGCCGGCATCCATGCACGGCGCTTGTGGGACCAGGATGTCCAGGCCTCGGACGCCGCCACCCAGGCTGCGCGCAAGGCACTGCTCGACGCCGGCATCGGCATCGAGAAGATCGGCCTGCTGGTCAACACCTCGGTGAGCCGCGACTACCTGGAGCCGTCCACCGCCTCCATCGTGTCCGGCAACCTCGGGGTCGGCGACCATTGCGTCACCTTTGACGTCGCCAACGCCTGTCTTGCCTTCATCAACGGCATGGACATCGCCGCCCGCATGCTTGAGCGCGGCGAGATCGACTATGCGCTGGTCGTCGATGGCGAAACCGCCAACCTGGTGTACGAAAAGACCCTCGAGCGCATGACCTCGCCCGACGTCACCGAAGAAGAGTTCCGCAATGAACTCGCCGCGCTGACCCTGGGCTGCGGTGCCGCAGCGATGGTGATGGCGCGCACCGAGCTGGTGCCCGACGCCCCGCGTTACAAGGGTGGCGTGACCCGCTCGGCCACCGAGTGGAACAAGCTGTGCCGCGGCAACCTGGACCGCATGGTCACCGACACCCGCCTGCTGCTGATCGAAGGCATCAAGCTGGCGCAGAAGACCTTCCTGGCCGCCAAGCAGGCGATGGGCTGGGCAGTGGACGAGCTGGACCAGTTCGTCATCCACCAGGTCAGCCGCCCGCATACCGCCTCGTTCGTGAAGTCGTTCGGCATCGACCCGGCCAAGGTCATGACCATTTTCGGCGAACACGGCAACATCGGCCCGGCTTCAGTCCCGATCGTGCTGAGCAAGCTCAAGGAGCTCGGCCGCTTGAAGAAGGGCGACCGCATCGCGTTGATGGGGATTGGTTCTGGCCTGAACTGCTCGATGGCGGAAGTGGTCTGGTAATGCGCGTGATAGTGCCCGGCCGATGCTTTTGCACGCCGGGCAATATCGCTGCTTAAGTAAAAAAGTGGTATCTAAGTTTCCTTGCAGGAACAGTTGCGGTCTGTAAGGAAAGACGATGGCTCAGCGCATTACTGGACACTATGTTGCTGGCGCTCTCGCAGGGAGCCGTTACCAGGCGTTCGTCCCTAATCCGTTGCCGCCAGCGCCGGCACTGGATTTCGCACAGGCCGAACTGGTGGCGCGCAAAGAGCGCGCCGACCAGGCATTGGGGCGACTGGACGGCATCACGCTGATGCTGCCGGACCCGGAGCTGTTTCTCTATCAGTACATCCGCAAGGAAGCCTTGCTGTCGTCCCAGATCGAAGGAACCCAGTCATCGCTCTCGGACCTGTTGCTGTTCGAGATGGATGCGGCACCGGGCGTGCCTGTCGACGATGTCGAAGAAGTGTCCAACTATGTCGCCGCCCTCAACCATGGTTTGCGGCGCCTGCGCGAGGACGATTTCCCGCTGTCGCTGCGTTTGATTCGCGAGATGCATGCGCTATTGCTGCAGGGCGGGCGTGGAGCCGGCAAGCAGCCAGGTGAATTCCGCCGGAGTCAGGTGTGGGTAGGCGGGGCCTCGCCTGCACTTGCACACTTTGTTCCGCCACCGCCAGATGCATTGCCCGACGCGCTGTCGGCACTCGAACAGTTTCTGCATACGCCGCAGGGGCAGATGCCGCCGTTGGTGAAGGCGGCGCTTGCCCACGTGCAGTTCGAAACCATCCATCCTTTCAGCGATGGCAATGGGCGCCTGGGACGGCTGTTGATTACCTTGATCCTGTGCAGCGAAGGCGTGCTGCGGGAGCCCAGCCTGTATCTGAGCCTGTATTTCAAGCGCCGTCGTGCCGATTACTACGATCGCCTCAATGCAGTGCGACTCAACGGTGACTGGGAAGGATGGCTGGGTTTCTTTCTGGATGGTGTGGCAGAGACCGCGCAACAAGCCGTCGACACCGCGCAGCGCCTGCTGGCACTGTTGGCACGTGATCGGGCCCGCATTGCGGCTTTGGGCCAGCGAGCAGGTAACGTCGGCCTGGTGTTTGAGCAGTTCGCGCGGCGCGTGGTATTGGCGGTGCCGCAGGTGGCGCCCGCCCTGTCGTTGAGTGCGCCCACCATCCGTGCTGCGGTACGCACCCTGCAGGAGCTGGAAATCGTCAACGAACTCACCGGCCAGCAGCGGCATCGTATTTTTGCCTATCACGCCTATCTCGACATCCTCAGCGAAGGGGCGCAGCCGCTGTGAGCGATGCGTTTGCGCACGGCTGTTGCCGACGATGCAGAGACATCCAGCGTATTTTCGATACTGTCGTGGCGATGTAGCTGGCGACTTGCCACGCACCCAGCCCAAGCTTCAGCAAATAGAGAGATCCATGAACTACCCCGGCTATCCCTTCACTCCCCAGCGCCTTGAGGTGCGTCCCGGCATTGCGATGTCGTATCTAGACGAAGGTCCGCGCGATGGCGAGGTGGTCGTGATGCTGCACGGCAATCCGTCGTGGAGCTATCTGTGGCGGCACCTGGTCAGTGGCCTGTCGGATCGTTACCGCTGCATCGTGCCGGACCATATCGGCATGGGGCTGTCCGACAAGCCGGACGATGCGCCCGACGCGCAGCCGCGTTACGACTACACGCTGCAGTCGCGCGTGGATGATCTGGACACGTTGCTGCGGCATCTGGGCATCACCGGTCCGGTCACGCTGGCGGTGCACGACTGGGGCGGCATGATCGGGTTCGGCTGGGCGTTGTCGCACCATGCGCAGGTCAAGCGGCTGGTGATCACCAACACCGCTGCGTTCCCGTTGCCGCCGGAAAAGCCGATGCCGTGGCAGATCGCAATGGGGCGGCATTGGGGACCGGGCGAATGGTTCATCCGCACGTTCAATGCGTTTTCCTCCGGCGCATCCTGGTTCGGGGTGTCGCGGCGGATGCCGGCGGAGGCGCGTCGCGCCTATGTGGCGCCCTACAACAATTGGCGCAATCGCATCTCCACCATTCGCTTCATGCAGGATATTCCGCTGTCGCCCGCCGACCAGGCCTGGTCACTGCTGGAGCGCTCGGCGCAGGCATTGCCGTCGTTCGCCGATCGCCCGGCGTTCATCGCCTGGGGCCTGCGCGATATCTGCTTCGACAAGCACTTCCTGGCCGGCTTCCGCAAGGCATTGCCGAATGCCGAGGTCACCGCGTTCGACGATGCCAATCACTACGTGCTGGAAGACAAGCATGAAGTGCTGGTGCCGGTGATCCGTGCGTTTCTGGAGCGCAACCCGCTGTAAGCGCTGCTGGCATGGCCACGCAGGCGCTCGCTAGATGAGTGCCTGTTGCATGCAGAACGCGGATGCACGAACGATGGGATCGGCCATGCCGTCGTTCTGTTGGCCGTTGCGTGGGGATGCCGCGCTCACTCGCAGCGATGGCCGTTACAACGGTGGCAGCGGATTGCGTTGCGCCTCGTCCACGCCCAGCCAGTCGGCCTCGGTCAGTGCGTGCAGGCCGTGCGCCAGCCGGGATTTGTCGCACTGCGCGCTGCGCTGGCCGAATTCCAGCGAGGCCGGCACGGCAGCACAGGAGGAGGGCCGACGATCATGGATGCTGCAACGGCTGTAGCGGCCGATGTCCGCGTCCAGTGCGATGCAGCGCGGCTGCGATTGCGAGGTGCCGCGCATGACGCGTTCGTGGGTGCGCAGCGCATCGGTCAGCTCGATCGGCACCCTGCCGCCCAATGCGGGATCGGCTTCGCTCCAGTGGAAACTGACGCGGAAGTAGGCGCAGCAAGCGCCGCAGGTGAGGCAGGGATGTGCCATGGAATGCCGGGCCTTGCGCGGCGAAACAACGTGGTGAGCGCGGCATTCTGACCGAACCACGCTGCGATACAAGTGGCGCGGCCGTGCGCCGGTTAGCGGTTCATCTGCGTCGCTCGACGCAGCGCGTGTGTGCAAGGCGCTGCGCCTTGCGCGGGCAGGCACCTCGCGCGCGAGCACTGCGCGGTGTTGTTATGGCCCGACGACGCGCAATCGCCGCGTCAGCCATCGCTGCGTTGGGAGCACGCACCAGCGCAGCTGACCTGAGCGCGGTCAAGCGGCCAGCACCGTCGGCGCATGGGTGATAATGCGGCAATGACTACGACGACTCTCTGCAATATCGCCGCCACCCTGCCGGAACTCGCGCGCGAGCGCCCCGAGCAGATCGCCATCCGTTGCCCGGGCCGGCGCGCCGCCAACGGGTTTGCCGCCTACGATGTGACCTTGAGCTATGCCGAGCTGGACGCGCGCAGCGATGCGATCGCTGCCGGCCTGGCCCTGCACGGCATCGGACGCGGCGCGCGCGCGGTGGTGATGGTGCGCCCGTCGCCGGAATTCTTCCTGCTGATGTTTGCCTTGTTCAAGGCCGGTGCGGTGCCGGTGCTGGTGGATCCGGGCATCGACAAGCGCGCGCTCAAGCAATGCCTGGACGAAGCGCAGCCGCAGGCGTTCATCGGCATTCCGCTTGCGCAGCTGGCGCGTCGTCTGCTGCGGTGGGCGCGCTCTGCAAAGCAGATCGTCAGCGTCGGTGGCCGTTACGGCTGGGGCGGGGTGACACTGGCGCGCTTGGAGCGCGATGGCGCCGGTGCCGGCAGTCAGCTGGCCAACACCGGGCCGGACGATGTGGCCGCCATCCTGTTCACCAGCGGCTCGACCGGCGTGCCCAAGGGCGTGGTGTACCGCCACCGGCATTTCGTCGGCCAGATCGAATTGCTGCGCAATGCCTTCGGCATGCAGCCCGGTGGCGTGGATCTGCCGACGTTTCCGCCGTTTGCCCTGTTCGATCCGGCACTGGGGCTGACCTCGGTGATTCCGGACATGGATCCGACCCGCCCGGCCACTGCCGATCCGCGCAAGCTGCATGATGCGATCGACCGCTTCGGAGTCACGCAGTTGTTCGGCTCGCCGGCATTGATGCGCGTATTGGCCGACTACGGCCAGCCCTTGCCAAACGTGCGCCTGGCCACCTCGGCCGGTGCGCCGGTGCCGCCGGACGTGGTGGCCAAGATCCGCGCGCTGTTGCCGGAAGATGCGCAATTCTGGACGCCGTATGGCGCCACCGAATGCCTGCCGGTGGCAGCGATTGAAGGGCGTACGCTGGACGCCACCCGCGCGGCCACCGAGGCCGGTGCCGGCACCTGCGTCGGTCAGGTCGTCGCGCCGAACGAGGTGCGCATCATCGCCATCGACGATGCGGCCATTCCCGAGTGGAGCGGCGCGCGCGTGCTGGCGGCGGGCGAGGTGGGCGAGATTACCGTCGCTGGCCCCACCACCACCGACACCTACTTCAACCGCGACGCGGCCACGCGGATTGCCAAGATCCGCGAGCGCAACGCGGATGGCAGCGAACGCATTGTGCATCGCATGGGCGATGTGGGCTACTTCGATGCCGAAGGGCGCTTGTGGTTCTGCGGGCGCAAGACCCACCGCGTGGAAACCGCCACCGGCCCGCTCTACACCGAGCAGGTGGAGCCGGTCTTCAACGTGCATCCGCAAGTGCGGCGCACCGCCTTGGTCGGTGTCGGCGCACCCGGACAGCAGCAGCCGGTGCTATGCGTGGAATTGCAGCCTGGCGTGGTGGCATCGGCATTTGCGCAAGTGGAAACCGCATTGCGCGCGCTGGGCGCTGCGCACCCGCACACGGCTGGAATTACGCGTTTCCTGCGCCATTCCGGATTTCCGGTGGATATTCGCCACAACGCCAAGATCGGCCGCGAAACGCTGGCGATCTGGGCGGCGCAGCAACGTGGCTGACCTGTCGATGCGTATCGCGCACGCAGCTGGCCGCATCGCCAATTCCGGCCGCGCCCGTTATCGTGTGCGTCCTTGCGATGGAGGTGATGCGTGCGCATCCTGGTAACCGGTGGTGGTGGCTTTCTTGGCCAGGCGTTGTGCCGCGGCTTGATCGCGCGTGGGCATGAGGTGGTGAGTTTCCAGCGCGGCGATTATCCGGTGCTGCAGAGTTTGGGCGTGGGCCAGATCCGTGGCGACCTGGCCGATCCGCAGGCGGTGCGGCACGCCTTCGCCGGCATCGATGCGGTCTTCCATAACGCCGCCAAGGCCGGTGCGTGGGGCAGCTATGACAGCTACCACCAGGCCAATGTGGTGGGCACGCAAAACGTGCTCGACGCATGTCGGGCCAACGGTGTGTCGCGCCTGATCTATACCTCCACGCCCAGCGTGACCCATCGCGCCACCAATCCGGTGGAAGGCCTGGGTGCCGACGAAGTGCCCTATGGCGAGGACCTGCGCGCGGCGTACGCGGCAACCAAGGCGATCGCCGAGCGCGCGGTGCTGGCGGCCAACGATGCGCAACTGGCGACGGTGGCCTTGCGCCCGCGCCTGATCTGGGGCCCGGGCGACAATCATCTGTTGCCGCGCCTGGCCGCGCGTGCGCGCGCCAGCCGCTTGCGCATGGTCGGCGACGGCAGCAACCTGGTGGACAGCACCTACATCGACAACGCCGCGCAGGCGCATTTCGATGCGTTTGCGCATCTCGCTGCAGGTGCCGCGTGTGCGGGCAAGGCGTATTTCATCTCCAACGGCGAGCCCTTGCCGATGCGCGAGTTGCTCAATCGCCTGCTGGCTGCGGTGGATGCACCCGCGGTGACGCGTTCGTTGTCGTTCAAGACCGCGTACAGAATCGGTGCAATCTGCGAGACCATGTGGCCACTGTTGCGTCTGCCTGGCGAAGTGCCGTTGACGCGTTTTCTGGTGGAACAGCTGTGCACGCCGCACTGGTACAGCATGGAGCCGGCACGTCGCGACTTCGGCTATGTGCCGCAGGTCAGCATCGAAGAGGGGCTGCAACGGCTGCGATCCTCATCTTCCAACGACATCGCCATCACTCGATAAAGACCGCCGCATCTTCAGGATACGTCTGCGCCGATTCGGCACGACAACTTCTGGAATCCTTGCCATGCTGCATTACGCCATCATCTTCTTCGTCATCGCCATCATTGCCGCCGTGCTGGGCTTCAGCGGCATCGCCGGTGCGGCGACCAACATCGCCTGGATCCTGTTCGTGGTGTTCCTGATCCTGGCTGTGATCTCGATGTTCCGTCGCGGCAAGGTATAACGCCTAGCTGCGATACGTCACGGCAGCGGCGCTGCCGGTCGACGCTCGCATGGCCCGCTTCCGCAAGGAGGCGGGCCATGTGCGTTGTGGACGCTCCATCGTTGAATCGCTTCTGTTTCAAAGCAGTTTTTCGAGATATTGCACGTGCTTGCCGTTGCCCAGCAGCGCGTCACCGACCGGCTGGAAACCCAGCTGCAGATGCAGCGCCAGCGATGCCGGATTGGGTGGGAGCAGGTTGACCTCGCAGACCAGCCGCGGTTGCCCCGCTGCACGCGCGGCGTGGATGAGCTCGTCATACAGCTGCCTGGCAAGCCCGCGCCGCTGCGCATGCGCGGCGATCACGATACGGTCGATGTAGACAAAGCGCGCGAAGCGTTGCGCCATCCATGCAAAGTTCGGGTTGGCGTAGGCCGCGCCTTGATCCAGCGCGATCAGCAGGCCATCCGCCGGCGCGACGAGGCGTGCGTGCCACGCCAGTTGCAGCAGTGCAGCCAGCCCTTCGGCATCCAGCAGCGACAGCTCGGTGGCATGCGCATTGTTGAGCGCAAGCAGTGCGCCGTGGTCGTGCGGTTGCACCGCACATATACGGGCCTGGCTCATGCGCCTGGCTCGGCCGCGCTGCGCACTGTTCGATCGACGACGTGCCGTTGCGACACCACATCGATCTGCGCCAGCGCCTGTTCCGGCTGGGTCGGGCGCAGCTGCTGTTGCTGCGCGCCCGGCAGCAGGGCCACGCCGCGACCGCTGCGATGCAGGGCGATGCGGGCCGGGTCGTCGGCATTGAGCAGGAAGCTGTCGGGGTCGTTGACGTGCCACTGGCCCTGCTTGTCGATGCCGATCAGCACCGGCTCGAAGCGCTGCGGATCCAGCGCATCGAGAATGTTGCGCGCCGATTGCAGCGAGACCTCGTGCTCGGCCGATTTGCCGCCGAAGATGAGACCGACCCGGATCTTGCGCATTGCCTGCTCCTGCCACCTGCGTGATGAGGTCGCCAGCATGCCCGCGGCAGGCGTGCCGAAGGAAGTCCTGCATGATCGACGCACGCGGCCTGGCCACAAGGCGCCCTGCCATGATCGCCACCCCGGCCTCCGGCTTGCACGTGCCACACCACCGTCAAGCAGTGGCGACATGCGGGGACGGTAGAATGCGCCCATGCCCGGATCCCTGTTCAACTCACTCAAGCCGCTCGCCGGCCAGGCCCTGCAAGCCGCGCTCAACCGCGCGCTGGCACTGGACCCCGATACCCGTGATGCGCTGCTGCCACTGGAAGGCCAACGCATCGCACTGACCCTGGAGGCGCCTGCGCTGGCCCTGCAGATCCGCGTGCACGAGCGCCGCTTGCTGGTCGGCCCGGTGGACCAGGCGCAGGAGCCGGACCTGGCCGTGCGCAGCAGCCTGGCCGGCTTGCTCGGCCAGCTGCCGTTCCTGGCCAACGCGCGCCGCAGCGGCGCACCGGCCGGGCGGCTCAAGGTCTCCGGCGATGCCGAGCTGGCGCGCCAGCTGCAGCAACTGGCCGGCCGCTTCGATCCGGATTGGCAGCTGCCGTTCGTGGCGGTGTTCGGCGAGATCCTCGGCGTGCAGATCGCCAATGCGGTGCGTGCAGCGCTGCAGCAGGCACGCCGCAGCGCGGTGGATCTGGCGCATAGCGCGGCAGAATTCGTGACCGAGGAATCGCGCGACGTGGTGCCGCGTGCCGAACTGGACGCCTTTCACGACGATGTCGACGAACTGCGCGACGACGTCGAACGGCTGGCCGCACGCGTGGCGCGCCTGCGCGCGGCCGGAGGTGCGGCATGAAGGCGCTGCTGCGGGCCAGCCGCATCGGCCGGGTGATCCTGCGCTACCGCCTGGACGACCTGTTGCAGGACACGCCGGCCGAGCGCTGGCTGCGCCTGGCCAAGCCGTTCGTGCCGCGCGCCAGTGCCGAGATCGCCGCGCAATCGCGCGGTGCGCGGCTGCGGCTGGCGTTGCAGGAACTGGGGCCGATCTTCGTCAAGTTCGGGCAGATCCTGTCGACCCGGCGCGACCTGATCCCGGCCGACGTGGCCGATGAACTGACCCTGCTGCAGGACCGCGTCAAACCCTTCGACGGCGAAGCGGCGCGGCTGATCGTCGAGCGCGCGCTGGGCCTGCCGGTGAGCGTGGCGTTTGCCGCGTTCGACACCGTGCCGCTGGCCTCGGCTTCGATCGCGCAGGTGCACGCGGCCACCTTGCCGCCGGATGCCAACGGCGTGCGCCGCGAGGTGGTGGTCAAGGTGCTGCGCCCGGATATCGAGCGCCAGATCGATGCCGATATCGCGTTGCTGCAGTCGCTGGCCACGCTGGTCGAACGCACCCACCCGCGCGCTGACAAGATCCGGCCCCGCGAAGTGGTGGCCGAGATCGAAGGCACCCTGTCGGCCGAACTCGACCTGCAGCGCGAAGGCGCCAACGCCAGCGTGCTGCGCCGGTTCTGGGAAGGCTCGGACGATCTGTACGTGCCCGAGGTGATCTGGTCGCACACCGCCGAGCGTGCACTCACGCTGGAGCGCGTGTACGGCATTCCGTCCGACGACATCGCCAAGCTCGATGCGGCCGGTATCGACCGCAAGGCACTGGCGGCCAAGGGCGTGCGGGTGTTCTACACGCAGGTGTTCCGCGACAACTTCTTCCATGCCGATGCGCACGCCGGCAACATCTGGGTCGACAGCGACCCGGAGCGCCGGCTCAATCCGCGTTTCATTGCGCTGGATTTCGGCATCATGGGCCAGCTCTCGCAGGAAGATCAGTACTACCTGGCGGAGAACTTCATGGCGATCTTCCACAAGGATTACCGCCGCATGGCCGAGCTGCACGTGGAGGCGGGCTGGATGCCCGACAACGTGCGCATCGACGAACTGGAAGCGGCCGCGCGCTCGGTGTGCGAACCGTACTTCACCCGCCCGTTGTCGGAGATTTCGCTGGCCGAAGTGCTGATCAAGCTGTTCCGCGTCGCGCAGCGCTACGAACTGACGCTGCAGCCACAGCTGATCCTGTTGCAGAAGACCTTGCTCAACATCGAAGGCGTCGGCCGCCAGCTCGACCCCAGGCTGGATATCTGGGCAGTGGCGCGGCCGGTGCTGGAACGCATCCTGCGCGAGCGTTACAGCCCGCGCCGCGTACTCGGCGAGTTGCGCAAGCGCCTGCCGGAAATCATGACCCATGCGCCGGACATGCCGCGCCTGGTGCACAGCTGGTTGAAGCAGCAGGTGGAAGGCCGCCACCAGATCGACATCCGCTCGGCCGAGCTGCGCGCGCTGGACCTGAGCCTGCGCAAGCTGCAGACGCGCGTGGTCACTGCCATCACCGGCAGTGGCCTGCTGGTGGTGGCTGCCGTGCTGTATGGCCTGCACCCGGATGGCTGGTACCTGGGCACGGTGCCGGTATGGAGCTGGGTCAGCGGCGGCGCCGGCTCGGTGGCCCTGCTGGTCGCCTGGCTGCGGCGCTGAAGCACTAAGACACTGCGACAGGCGGCCTGCTGCATCCGGCTGGGTAGCGGCAGCGCCTGCAGCGGCACGATGACGAAGCCGTCCCCGGCGAGGTAGTGATGATCGATCTGCAGGCGTTGAAGGACGAACTGGCGCGGTTCGGTAGCGACAACGATGCGCACCAGCCGGAGCGTGGCCGGCGCATGCTCAACATCACGCCCGACACCGGGCAATTGCTGGCCGTGCTGGTACGCGCCACCACTGCGCGGCGCGTGCTGGAAATCGGCACCTCCAACGGTTATTCGACGCTGTGGCTGGCCGAAGCGGCCGCCGCAATCGGTGGGCACGTCACCACGGTGGAGCTTGCGGCCGACAAGGTGGCCCTGGCGCAGGCCACGCTTGCACGCAGCGGCCTGGCCGCGTCGGTGGATGTGGTGCACGGCGACGGCGGCGCGTGGCTGACCCAGGCCGCCAGCGCCAGTATCGATCTGGTCTTCCTGGATTCGGCGCGCGGCGAGTACGTGCGCTGGTGGCCGGCACTGCGCCGCGTGCTGCGCGGCGGCGGCCTGCTGGTGGTCGACAATGCGCTGTCGCATGCCGACGAACTGGCGCCGTTCACCGCGCTGCTGGCTGACGATCCGGCAGTCACCTGCAGCGTGGTGCCGGTGGGCAAGGGCGAATTGCTGGCGGTGTGCGGCGCAGCCTGAGCGTGCGCCGCCGAGCTGCCACGCCCTCAGGCCTCGATGCGCGTGGTCGGCATGCGCCATAGGGCGCGGCGGCGCAGTGGCATGCGGTGTCGACGATGCGGATAATCCGCCGGTGAGCACATCCCCCAAGCACTTGCAGATTCTCTTCCAGGACGAGCTCCTGGCCGTCGTCGACAAACCCGCCGGGCTGATGGTCCACGACAGCAAGCTGGCGCGCGGGGAGGACGACTTCCTGGCCGACCGCCTGCGCGAACAGCTGGGCCGGCCAATCTTTCTGGTGCACCGGCTCGACCGCGCAACCAGCGGCTGCCTGCTGCTGGCGTTCGACCGCGAGGCCGCCAGCGCGCTGGGCAAGGCCTTGATGGCCGGCGAGTTGGAGAAGGACTATCTGACCGTCTGCCGCGGCTGGCCGGCCGAGGAGCGCTTCATCGTCGACCACGATCTGGACGGGGGCCCCGGCAAGCCGGTCAAGAAGCCGGCGGTGACGCACTTCCAGCGCCTGGCGACCGGCGAGCTGGAGATCCCGTCCACCGGTTTTGCCACCTCGCGCTATGCGCTGCTGCGCTGCCAGCCGCAGACCGGGCGGTTCCGGCAGATCCGCCGGCACATGAAACACCTGTCGCACCACATGATCGGCGACACCAGCCACGGCGATGGCCGGCACAACCGCAGCTTCCGCATGCTCGGCATCCACCGCATGCTGCTGCACGCCGAGCGGCTGGGGTTTCCGCATCCGGGCGACGGGCGGCGCATCAGCGTCACTGCGCCGCTGGATGTGGAATTTTCCAAGGCCTGCGCATTGCTCGGGTGGGAGACGGCCGCGCTGGGAGCGGTGCAGACGGCTTGATGCGGTGCGCGCGGCTAACGGTCAACACGCCCACACGATCTGCTGGAAATCCGCACAACCGTACCTCACCCCAACCCCTCTCCCGCAGGAGAGGGGCCAAGCGCTCCCTCGCCGCATGGGACAAGCGGGTTGGCGCAATCATCGTCAACGCCCTCAACGCCACCGTCGCAAGCAGCAACCGCCGCAGCAGGCACGCTGTTCCGATTCCCCAATCCCGATTCCCCCATCCCCGCCCTTCAGGGCTTCTGCGGCGCCGCCGCCGGCGTATTGACGATCTTCTCCAGATCCTTCTGCAGGTCGGCAAACAGCGGCAGCATCTTCTGCTGGATCGCGCCCATCAGGTTCTGGGTCAGTGCCGGGGTCTTGTCCAGCAAGCTCTGGCCGGCCGAGCTCTCGTAGAACTCGGCCATGGCCAGCACGTCCTCGCGTGAGAACGAGCGCTTGTAGATGTCCACATACATCGGCCGCAGCTCCGACCACGACAGCGCCTTGCGCACGGTCTGGCGGGTGCGCTCCTGGATGCGCTGCAGCTGGGCCTGCTGGTCGGCGTCGAGCTGGCGCTGGGCGGTGAGCTGGGCGAACTGTTGCTGCTGCATCGCTTCGATCTGCGGCAGCATCGTGTCCAGCATGGTCTGCGCGCGCGAGGCGGCCAGCAGGCGGTTGATGTCGGCATCGCTGGGTGCCTGCGCAAACGCGGCGGGCGTGGCCAGTGCCAGCGCGGCCAGCACGATCAGGCGGCGTGCCAAGGCGCGGGCGGCGGCAACGGAACGGGGCGGTGTCATCGGAGCATCCTGCACAGTCGGGGAACCGGCCGCAGCATACGGGAAGCCGGCGTTCGCGCGCGCGTCCATGCCGGTGCCGATACAATCGGCCCGATGGCCAGCGACCCGATCCAGATCACCCCCAGCCTGACGATCCCGCCCTGCGAGATCGTCGAGCGCTTCGTGCGCGCCAGCGGCGCGGGCGGGCAGAACGTCAACAAGGTCTCCACCGCGGTGGAACTGCGTTTCGACGTGGCCGGGTCGCCGTCGCTGCCCGAACCCCTGCGCGCGCGGCTGCTGTCGCGGCGCGACCGGCGCATGACCGCCGATGGGGTGCTGGTGATCGACGCGCAGCGCTTCCGCACCCAGGACCGCAACCGCGAGGATGCGCGCGAGCGGCTGGTCGAGATCATCAGTGCCTGCCTGTCGGTGCCCAAGCGCCGGGTCGCCACCAAACCGAGTCATGGTGCCAAGCTGCGGCGGCTGGATGCCAAGCGTGAGCGCAGCCATATCAAGCGTGGACGCTCTGCGTCCCACTGGGAGTAAGCGTGAGTCACACCGACCCGTCGTTGCCACCGGTAACACAGGCCAACATCCTGCTGCAGCCCTCTCCACCCAGAATGCCACGTGCGCACGGCCGCTTCGGCCGCTGGCTGGGGCGCACCGCACTGCGTCTGACCGGCTGGCGCCTGCTCGGGCGGCTGCCCGACGAACCCAAGCTGGTGATGATCGTCGCCCCGCATTCGTCCAACTGGGACGGCTTCCTGGGCTTTGCGGCCAAGTTCGCGTTGGGCTTCGACGTGCGCGTGCTGGGCAAGGCGCAGCTGTTCTGGTGGCCGCTGGGCCCGCTGCTGCGCAAGCTCGGCGCCATCCCGCTGGACCGCAGCTCGCCGCAGGGCACCATCGGCCAGGCGGTGCGGCTGATCCGCAATTCCGAACAGATGTGGTACGTGATTACCCCCGAGGGCACCCGCAAGCGGGTGGAGCACTGGAAGGCCGGCTTCTGGAAGATTGCCTCCGATTCCAAGGTGCCGATCCTGCCGGTGTATTTCGACTACCCCAGCAAGACCGTGGGCATCGGCGAGCCGTTCTGGACCGGCACCGACATGGCCGCCGATATCGCCGCCATCCGCACCTGGTACCGGCCGTGGCGCGGCAAGCATCGCGATACGCTGTGAGAATGCGGCCGCGCGCTTGAAAGGTTTTTGTCGCTGCCGGTCGCCTGCATTTATGACCGGCGCCGCCGGGCACCCTCGCTGCCTCCACCGAGGAAACACCATGATGGGCTTGTCCGCACGCGCACTGTGTTTGTCGCTTTCCCTCCTGCTTGCTGCCGGCCCGGTGCTGGCGGCCACGCCGATGCTGGTGATCCACGGCGGCGCCGGAGTGGAGAAATCCAGCCTTTCCAGCGAGGAACAGGCGCAGGCGCGCGAGGCGATGCAACGCGCACTGCGTGCCGGGCACGCGGTGCTGCAAGGTGGCGGCAGTGCGGTGGATGCGGTGGCCGCCACCATCTCCGTGCTGGAGGATGCGCCGCAGTTCAACGCCGGGCGCGGTGCGGTGTTCACCCATGACGGCAAGAACGAACTGGATGCCGCGATCATGGACGGCGTCACTGGCAAGGCCGGCGCGATTGCCGGCGTGCACACGGTCAGGAACCCGATCCAGCTGGCGCGCAGCGTCATGGACCATTCCAAACACGTGATGCTGGTCGGCGACGGCGCCGAACAATTCGCGCGCGAGCAGGGCGTCACGTTGGTCGACCCGGGTTATTTCCGTACCGACAAGCGCTGGCAGCAGCTGCAGAAAGCGCGCAAGGCCGAAGCCGGCGACCGCCAGGCGCAGGCCGAACTGGACCTGGAAACCGGCAAGCATTTCGGCACGGTGGGCGCGCTGGCGCTGGATCGCGCGGGACACCTGGCCGCCGGCACCTCC
Source organism: Xanthomonas sp. F14 (assembly GCF_014199865.1). Lineage (NCBI taxonomy): Bacteria > Pseudomonadati > Pseudomonadota > Gammaproteobacteria > Lysobacterales > Lysobacteraceae > Xanthomonas > Xanthomonas sp. F14. Next base: position 383,642 of record NZ_JACHOM010000004.1, read on the forward strand.
ACCGGCGGCATGACCAACAAGCGCTACGGCCGCGTCGGCGATGCGCCGATCATCGGCGCCGGCACCTATGCCAACAGCCAGTGCGCGGTGTCCGGCACCGGATGGGGCGAGTTCTACATCCGCGCGGTGGCGGCCTACGACATCTGCGCACGCATGAAATACGCCGGGCAGTCGTTGCAACAGGCCGCCGACACGGTGATCGACCAGGAGATTCCCAAGGCCGGCGGCGACGGGGGTGCCATCGCGCTGGATGCGCAGGGCAACGCCGCATTCCCGTTCAATACCGAAGGCATGTACCGCGGCTGGATCGGCGCCGACGGCAGCCCGCATGTGGCGATCTTCAAGGATGAGACGCTGTAGCGCGCATCCTCAATCGCACCCATCTTCCCAATCCAACGGCACATGCCGACGCTGCGCAAACCCGCTAGCGTGACCGGCTGCGCTACCCACTCAGGAATCACACGCCATGTCGCGTACCGTCGTTCTGGCCGCTGCCATCACCCTGGCACTGGCTGCTTGTTCTGGAAAAGATTCGTCCGGTAAGGAGTCCACCACCGTGCCCGAAAAGACCGCCACCACCCCGGCCGCGGATGCTGCGCCGAACCCGCTGCTGACCGCCAGCACGCTGCCGTTCCAGGCGCCGCCGTTCGACAAGATCAAGGACGCCGATTACCTGCCGGCCTTCGAAGAAGGCATGCGCCTGCACCTGGCCGACATCCGCAAGATCGCCGACAACCCCGAGCCGCCCAGCTTCGACAACACCATCGAGGCGATGGAGCGCAGCGGCGAAACGCTCACACGCGTGTCGCGCATCTTCTTCGGGCTGGTGCAGGCCGATACCAGCGATGCACGCCAGAAGATCCAGGAAGAGATCGCGCCCAAGCTGGCTGCGCACCAGGACGAGATCAATCTCGACCCGAAGCTGTTCGCACGCGTCAAGACGATCTACGACCAGCGCGACACGCTGAACCTGGAGCCGGAGCAGAAGCGTCTGGTCGAGCGCGACTACGAAGAGCTGGTGCGTGCCGGTGCGCAGCTGTCGGAGGCCGACAAGGCGAGCCTGCGCAAGCTCAATATCGAAGAAACCACGCTCTCCACCCAGTTCCATACCCGTCTGGTGGCCGCCTCGGCCGCCGGTGCGGTGGTGGTGGACGACAAGGCCAGGCTCGACGGCCTGAGCGAGGGCGACATTGCCGCTGCCGCCGATGCGGCCAAGGCGCGCAAGCTCGATGGCAAGTATCTGCTGACCCTGCAGAACACCACCCAGCAGCCGGTGCTGGCCTCGCTGAAGGACCGCCAGCTGCGCGCCGACGTGCTCAAGGCCTCGGAAACGCGCGCGGAAAAGGGCGATGCCAACGACACCCGCCAGACCATCCAGCGCCTGGCGCAGCTGCGCGCACAGAAGGCCAAGCTGCTCGGCTTCGACAATTACGCCGCCTACAGCCTGGGCGACCAGATGGCCAAGAGCCCGGACGCCGCACTCAAGCTGCTGACCGACACCGTGCCGGCCGCCACTGCCAAGGCGCGCCGCGAAGTGGCCGAGATGCAGAAGGTGATCGACGCGCAGAAGGGAGACTTCAAACTCGCCGCCTCCGATTGGGACTTCTACGCCGAGCAGGTGCGCAAGGCCAAGTACGACCTGGACGAGGCGCAGATCAAGCCGTATTTCGAGCTGGACAACGTGCTGCAGAACGGCGTCTTCTACGCGGCCACGCAGTTGTACGGCATCACCTTCAAGCAGCGCACCGACATCCCGACCTATCACGCGGACATGAAGGTGTATGAAGTGTTCGACGCGGACGGCACCTCGATGGCGCTGTTCTACACCGACTACTTCAAGCGCGACAGCAAGTCCGGCGGCGCCTGGATGGACGTGTTCGTCGAGCAGGACGGTCTCACCGGCGCCAAGCCGGTGGTCTACAACGTCTGCAACTTCACCAAGCCGGCCGCCGGCCAGCCGGCGCTGCTGAGCTTCGACGACGTCACCACGCTGTTCCATGAGTTCGGCCACGCGCTGCACGGCATGTTCTCCAAGGTGAAGTACCCCTCGATCGCCGGCACCAGCACCTCGCGCGACTTTGTCGAGTTCCCCTCGCAGTTCAACGAGCACTGGGCGTCCGATCCCAAGGTCTTCGCCAATTACGCCAGGCACTACCAGACTGGCGCGGCGATGCCGGCCGAGCTGGTGGAGAAGATCAAGAAGGCCAAGACCTTCAACAGCGGCTACGCCACCACCGAGTACCTGTCGGCCGCGTTGCTCGATCTGGCCTGGCACACCCAGCCGGCCGATGCGCCGCTGCAGGACGTGAGCAAGTTCGAAGCCGACGCCCTGAAGCGCTTCAAGGTGGACCTGGCCGAAGTGCCGCCACGTTATCGCAGCAGCTATTTCGACCACATCTGGGGCGGCGGTTATTCGGCCGGGTACTACGCGTATTTCTGGTCGGAAGTGCTCGACGACGACGCGTTCGAATGGTTCAAGGAAAACGGCGGCTTGAACCGCAAGAATGGCGACACCTTCCGCGCCAAGATCCTTTCGCGCGGCAATACCGTCGACCTGGCCACGTTGTATCGCGATTTCCGCGGCAAGGATCCCAGCGTCAAGGCGCTGCTGGAAAATCGTGGTCTGACGGAGTGAGCGACTGGATGACGCGCCTGCGTCGTTGGCGCATGCGTGTGCAGTAGCTGCAACAGCAATCGAAACGGGATGGCCACGCGCCATCCCGTTTTTGTTTGTGGATGGTGCACCGCACTGGCTAGCGCGGCGCCACCAGGCCATCCGATGCCTGAGTCGCAGCATCCTGTCGCCACCAACGCAGGCGATTGCCGGGCGCATTCAGATCCACCCGCTCGCCCATGCGCGGCGTCGCCAGTGCAACGCCGGCGCTGTCGGCCAAGGCCACGATCCGGTCCAGCGGTTCCTGCCACGCGTGCATGGCCAGGTCGAAGGTGCCGTTGTGGATCGGCAGCAGGGTCTGCCCGCCGACGTCCAGGTAGGCCTGCAGGCTCTGCTCCGGCTGCATATGCACATGCGGCCACTGCTGGTCGTAGGCGCCGTTTTCGATCAGCGCCACGTCGAACGGACCGAGCTGTTGGCCGATGGTCTTGAAGTGCGGGCCATAGCCGCCGTCGCCGCTGAAGAACACGCGCAGTTCGCGCTCCTGGATCGCCCAGGAGCACCACAGCGAACGACCACTATCGAACAGGCCGCGCCCGGAAAAATGCTGCGACGGGGTGGCGGTAAGTTGCAGGCCATCGATGTTGATCGTGTCCCACCAGTCCAGCTGGCGCACCTTGGCCGGGTCCACGCCCCAGCGCACCAGCAGATCGCCCACGCCCAGGGGCGCGACGAACACGCCGACGCGGTCGGCCAGGGCACGGATGCTGGCGCGGTCGAGGTGGTCGTAATGGTTGTGCGACAGGATCACCCCGGCCAGCGGCGGCAGCTCGTCCAGCGCGATCGGGGGCGCATGGAAGCGCTTGGGTCCGGCGAACGGCACCGGCGAGGCGCGCCTGGAGAACACCGGGTCGGTCAGCCACAGGCCACCGGCCAGCTTCATCAGCACGGTGGAATGGCCCAAGCGATACAGGCTGCGATCGGGCGCGGCAAGCAGTTGCGCGCGTGTCAGCGGCTGTACCGGCAGCGGCGCGGACGGCACCGTGGTGCTGGGCTTGTCGAAGAGGAAGGTCCAGATCAGGCCGATCTGCTTGCGCAGGCTGAGCGCGGTGGTCGGCAGCGGCAACGCATTGCGGAACCGGCCGCCGCGAAACTGCGGCGAATCGGCATACGGGGAAGGGCGAGAGGAAGCCATGGGGAGTCCGATCGGGAGCAAGGAACGACAGCAGGAGGAAATTACACTGAGCAGTGTAGTTTCATTCCGCTGAAAGTAAACTGTCGGGTGTAAAATGATCCGATGTCGAGCGCATCTTCCCCCCGGCCCGCGCCGCAGCGGCTGACCGACCGCAAGCGCCACGCCATCGTCGAGGCGGCCATTGTCGAGTTCCGCCAGCATGGCTTCGAGGCCACCAGCATGGACCGCGTGGCGGCCACTGCGGGCGTGTCCAAGCGTACCGTCTACAACCATTTCCCCAGCAAGGACGCGCTGTTCGGCGAGATCCTGCGCGGGCTGTGGCAACGCAGCGCCGACGCGGTGAATCTTGTCTACCGGCCCGACCAGCCGCTGCGCGCGCAGCTGATCCAGCTGCTGCAGCAGAAACTGCACCTGCTCGACGACCCTGCGTTTATCGACCTGTCGCGTGTCGCCATTGCCGAAGGCATCCATTCGCCCGAGCGCGCGCGTGCGCTGATCGCGCAATTGGGCAGCAAGGAAGAAGGCACCACCACCTGGGTGCGCGCCGCACTGGCCGACGGCCGGCTGGCGGGCGTGGAGCCGGAGGTCGGCGCGCAGCAACTGCAGGCGTTGATCAAGGGCTTTGCGTTCTGGCCGCAGATCGCCATGGGCCAGCCGCCGCTGTCGCCGCAGCAACGCGCCCAGGTGGCCGAATCGACGGTGGCGATGTTCCTGGGTTTGTACGGGCGCGAGTGACGGTCTGCGATGCGCGTGCCAGCGCAGCGCCGCCCGCATCGCAGGCCGGATCTTCCTCGCATTGCAGGTCGACCGCAGCGCTGCAGGGCAAGGACTGCGTCTTGCGCCGCGCTGTCTGTGCAACCCATGCCGCTGCAGCCTGCGCATGTTGCGCGCTTAGTCCTTCGACCACACCGCCAGCGCATAGCCATGCGGATCGGTGAAATGAAAACGTCGCCCGCCGGGAAACGCAAAGACCGGCCTGGTGATGTGCCCGCCCGCCGCTTCGATACGTGCCTGGCTGTAGGCGAGGTCGTCGGAGGCCAGGACCACCAGCGCACCACCGGGCTGGGCGAGGCCGTGGAAGAAGCCACCGCTCAGCCGGCCGTCGCGGAATTCGCAGTAATCTGGGCCGTAATCCTGAAACGTCCAGTCGAAGGCCTGCCCGTAAAAAGCCTTGGCGACGGCGATCGAGTTGACGGCGAATTCGAGGTAGTCGATGCGGTGCTGCGGCGTGTTGTCGATCATGGCGTGGTGTCCTCCGCGAGTGGAGGTACAGCATGCAGTCGGCGCGTATGACTGGCTTGGCGAAAACGGCCAACTCAGCGTGCGTGGCGCCGTACCAACACGCGCGGGCTCAGGCCGGTGAGCTGGCGCGCATCGCGCACCAGGTGCGGCGCATCGCCGTAACCGGCATCCAGCGCGGCGTCGGTCAGACTGCGGTGCTGGCCGGCGATACGCAAAAAGCGCTGCAGGCGCAGTACCCGCTCCAGCGTCTTGCTGCCATAGCCGAACGCATCCTGGCAGCGGCGGCGCAACGAGCGCTCGCTGAGGCCCAGCGCCTGGGTCAATTCGCTCAGCCGGGCGGGGGTGCCGGCACTCAATCGATCGAACAGCCACGCCATCTGGCGGTCTTGCGATGTGCCGTGCTGTCGGCACAGCGCCTGTAAGGTGTGTAGCGGGTCGGCGCCGTCTTCCAGGCGGTGTTGCCAGGTGCGCCCTTGCACGCCCCACAGCGATTCCAGTGCAACGCGTTGGTCGGCAATGGCATGTAGTGGGAGCTTCAGCAGGCCGGCTGCCGCACCCGCTGCCAGGCGCACCCCGCTCAGCGCACTGCCCGGTGCCAGCGCTGCCAAGGCGGCGGTGCGATCGGGCCCGGCAACCAACAGCAGCGTGCCATCCCAGATCAGATCGACGCTGCCATCGGGCAAGACCAGCACGGGGTCCGTTGCGGCCGTGCCCTGGCGAAACCGCCAACTGCACTGCAGCTGCGCGTGTAACGCCGGCGGTGCCGGGCTTTCGGCATAACAGGACTCGGAGAGTTCGGACATCAGTGTGTTGTGCGAAGAGGTGGATGCCGTGCGGCTCGGTGGCCGCGGCGATGAGAGTGCATGGCGTCGACCGCATTCGGTCGACATCGCAGGCCCGCGCCGACGCAACCATCGTGGCCGCATCCGGCAGCCTGGCGCTGCCTCGTCAATGCGGGCGGTTGCCCGCGCCCAGCACGTTGGCGGTGACGGCGTGCCGGCCGCGTTGCAACCAGGCCACCATCGGCGAGGCCATCACCGTGGTCACCAAGGTCATGCCAAACAGCAGGGTGAACAGGTCCGGCCCGATCACGCCGCTGTCCAGGCCGATCTTGATCACCACCAGTTCCATCAGGCCGCGTGCGTTCATCAGCGAACCCACGCTCAGGCTATCGCGCCAATCGTGGCCGCTCAGGCGCGCGCCCAGGGTGCAGCCGAGCAGCTTGCCGGTGACCGCCACGCCGACCACCAGCGCAAAGCCGGCCACACCTGCGCCGACGAACACGCCGGGGCTGGTGGCCTGGCCGGCGACCGCAAACAGCACCGGCATCAGCAGGGTGATCGCCAGGGGTTCGATGCGCCCGGCCAGGTGTTCCAGCAGGCGGTCATCGCGCGGTACGCAGATGCCGAACAGGAATGCGCCGAAGATCGCATGCAGGCCGATCCATTCGGCCGCTGCGGCGCAGGCCAGCACACCGATCAGCACCCACACCAGCGCAGTCGGCGCATAGCTTCCATCGCTTGCGCGCGGCTTTAGCACTCGCGCATACACCGGCTTCAACACGCCGAACACCACCGCAATCAGCACCACCGCACCGGCCGCAGTGAACGCAATGCCGCCATGGCTGTTGCCGCGGGTCAGGGTGAGCACGATCGCCAGGAACATCCACACCGTGGCATCGTCGATCACCGCCGCGCCCAGGGCCAGGCGGCCGGCCGGCGTACGGGTCATGTTGCGGTCCTTGAGGATGCGCGCCAGCACCGGAAACGCAGTCACCGACATCGCTGCGGCAATGAACAAGGCGAAGGGCCAGAAGCCGATGCCCTGCGGAGCAAAGCGCGCAAATAACCATGGTGCGGCGGCCAGCCCCAGCAGCAACGGCAGCACGATACCGGACAGCCCCACCAGTACTGACGCGCGCACCTGCGCAGCGGTGCCTTCCGGCGCACGCAACTCCACGCCGACGATGAACATGAAAAGCACCACGCCGATGTTGGCCAGGCCCGATAGTGGCGGCAAGCTGCTGGAGGCGAACAACACGCCATGCAACTCCGGCAGCCACGCGCCGAATGCGATCGGCCCCAGCAGCAGGCCGGCGGCCATTTCGCCGATCACCGGCGGCTGCCCGAAGCGTTGCAGCAGCGCACCGCATGCACGCGCCGCGCCCAGGATCAGCGCCAACTGCACCAGCAACAGCATGGTCGGATTCATTGCGTCAGCCTTGGTTGGTTGAGTCGGCTCGCCCCTGCAGTGCGGGACGGCTGCGCATCTGGTCAGTTGTTTCCCCGGACTGATCAGCGGTGACATGCCGTCCCCACAGCATCGGCCTAGTCTATGACGACAACCGCCGTGCCGTTGCATCGAGCCGACATGCTGCGGCAATGTGGCGTGGTTCGCGCTGCAGGCGGGAACCGTCGTCGGTGCTGCTTGTGTGCGCTTGCACGGCTTGATCGAACGACGCCGTCAACGGCAACCCGCATGTCGCACACGGGATCGCAGATGGAGAGCGCGTGGCGGCCTCATGCGCGGTGCCTGGCGAGCAAGCTCAGGCGCGATGCGAACTCACGCGCGCACAGCCGGCAGCAGACTCACCGCTCCGAATCGCCACTCTCGTCATACCCGCGCGGGGTAAACAGGTCCGGCTGGATCAGCTCGATAAAGGCACGCGCCTGCGGCGACAGATACTTGCCCTTGCGCACCACCACGCCGTAACTGCGGGTGGGGAAGTAGTCCTTGAGCGAGCGGGTGGCGAGTTTGTCGCGGTCTGCATCGGTGACGCAGATCGCGGTGACGATGGAGATGCCCATGTCCATCGCCACGTATTGCTTGATCACTTCCCAGCCGCCCACCTCCAACGCCACGGTGTAGGGCACGCGTGCCTGCTGGAAGATCAGATCGACCAAGCGATAGGTCACCTGCCGGCGCGGCGGCAGGATCAGCGGATACGGCGACAGATCCTGCAGCGTGACCGTGGACCTGCTGGCCAAGGGGTGGTCGGGCGGGGTGATCAGCAGCTGTTCGAAGCGATACACCGGCGCGTAGTTGAGGTCGGCCGGCACGTCCAGCATCGAGCCGATCGCCAGGTCCACCGCGTCCTCGCGCAGCAGGTCGGTGCCGTCGGCGCTGATGGCGTTGTGCAGGGTCAGCCGCACGTCTGGGTGGCGCGCGCGGAAGTTCGCCACGATGCGCGGCAGCAGGTACAGGATGGTGGAGCTGTTGGCGGCGATATTGAGCTCGCCCGCATCCAGCCCGCGCACCTTCTCGCGAAAGCTCGCTTCCAGCCCATCCAGGCTCTCCACCAGCGGCAGCGCCATGTCGTAGAGCAGCTGGCCCTCGCGGCTGGGTGCCATGCGGCGCCCCGAGCGCTCGAACAGGGCCACCCCCAGGTCGCGTTCCAGCGCCTGCAGCTGCAGGGTCACTGCCGGCTGGCTCACATACAGCGCCTCAGCTGCCCGTGAGACAGACCCTAGACGCACCGTCTGGCAGAACGCACGCAGGGGCTTGAGCCGGTCGGATTTGTAGGAAAATCGCGGGGTTGGCGACATCTGGGTGTGTTCTGAAACCCAATATAAGTCAGGCTTATTTACAGCATTGATAAAACTGCTTTGTCAAATAATTTCCGTCGGCGCACGGTACAGGTCCGGATGCACAAGGACTCCCCGACATGTCTGCCACCGCTTTTGCCCCACGTCCCACCGAACGCGCAACGCCCGGGCTGTCGCTGACCACGCAGATCGCAGGCCAGGCAGAACTGCTGCCGGCCGCCGCGCTGGCCTTGCTGGTGTCGTTGCACCGCGCGATCGAACCCGGCCGCCAGCAGCGCCTGGCCCAGCGGCGCGCCCGCCAGGCCGAGTTCGATGCCGGCCAGCTGCCGGATTTCCGCCCCGACACCCGCGCCATCCGCGATGGCGACTGGCGCGTCGCCGCACTGCCGTCGGCGCTGCAGGACCGCCGGGTGGAGATCACCGGCCCCACCGATCCGAAGATGGTCATCAACGCGCTGAACTCCGGCGCCAAGGTGTTCATGGCCGACTTCGAGGATTCCACCGCGCCGACCTGGCGCAACCTGCTGGCCGGCCAGCGCACGCTGGCCGCTGCGGTGCGCGGCGATCTCAGCTTCGATGCGCCCAACGGCAAGCATTACGCGTTGCGCCCGGAAGCCGAGCGCGCCGTGTTGATCGTGCGCCCGCGCGGCTGGCATCTGGATGAGAAGCACGTGCTCATCGATGGGCAGCCGCTGGCTGGCGGCCTGTTCGATGCGGCGGTGTTCGCCTTCCATAACGGTCGCGCGCTACTGGCCAAGGACCGTGGCCCGTATCTGTACCTGCCCAAGTTGCAGAGCATGGAAGAAGCCGCGCTGTGGGAGACCGCGCTGGCGCATATCGAAGCGATGCTGGGCCTGCCGCACGGGCAGATCAAGGTGACCGTGCTGATCGAAACGCTGCCGGCCGTATTCGAGATGGACGAGATCCTGCACGCGCTGCGCGAGCGCATCGTCGGGCTCAATTGCGGCCGCTGGGATTACATCTTTTCGTATCTGAAAACCTTCCGCGCGCATCGCGACCGCGTGTTGCCCGAACGTGGCCAGGTCACCATGACCCAGCCCTTCCTCAAGGCGTATTCGGAACTGTTGATCAAGACCTGCCATCGCCGCGGCGCCCATGCGATGGGCGGCATGGCGGCGCAGATTCCGATCAATCACGACGAGGCCGCCAACGAGCAGGCGATGGCGCGCGTGCGTGCCGACAAGCTGCGCGAAGTCAGCGCCGGCCACGATGGCACCTGGGTGGCGCATCCGGCGTTGATTCCGGTAGCGATGAAGATCTTCGACGAGCACATGCCCACCGCGCATCAGCAGCATGTCTTGCGCAACGACGTGCAGGTGACGCGCGACATGCTGATCGCGCCTTCGCCAGGCACCGTCACCCGCGCCGGGTTCGAAGGCAATGTCGAAGTCTGCGTGCGTTATCTGGCGGCCTGGCTGGACGGTAATGGATGCGTGCCCATCCACAACCTGATGGAAGACGCCGCCACTGCCGAAATCAGCCGCGCGCAGCTGTGGCAGTGGTTGCATCACGGCCAGCACCTGGACGACGGCACTGCGATCGATCAGCCCCTGTTGCAGGCCACGTTGCGTGCGTTGCCGGCACGCCTGGGTGCGACCGATGCACTGCCCGGCGCCGCACGCATCGACGACGCCATTGCACTGCTGGACACACTCAGCCGTGCCGATGCGCTGGCCGACTTCCTCACCGTGCCGGCGTATCGCCTGATCGATTGAGCCAACGCTGCAGCGGCACGCCGGCGCACGCGCGCTGTCGCTGCAATCCATCCGCGTCATGCACCACACCGCCGGTTGCGCCCACGCGCGCAACGACGGCCTTGCCATGCCCGGCGCGTATCAATGCGCCCCTTCCTTTCTCGTTGCATCCGTCGTATCCCTGCCAGGAGAACGCACCATGAGCAGCACACTGCAGACCGCCGAACAGATCCAGCAAGACTGGGCCAGCAACCCGCGCTGGGCCGGCATCACCCGCAACTACACCGCCGCCGACGTGGTGCGCTTGCGTGGCACCGTGCATGTCGAGCATTCGCTGGCGCGGCTGGGCGCGGACAAGTTGTGGAATGCATTGCACGCCACGCCGTTCGTCAATGCGCTGGGCGCGTTGACCGGCAACCAGGCGATGCAGCAGGTCAAGGCCGGGTTGAAGGCGATCTACCTATCTGGCTGGCAGGTTGCCGCCGATGCGAACCTGGCCGGGCAGATGTATCCGGACCAGTCGCTGTATCCGGCCGACTCGGTGCCGGCGGTGGTCAAGCGCATCAACAACACCTTGTTGCGCGCCGATCAACTGCATCACGCCGAAGGCAATGACGAGATCGACTTCCTGCAGCCGATCGTGGCTGATGCCGAAGCCGGCTTTGGCGGCGTGCTCAACGCCTTCGAGTTGATGAAGGCGATGATCGAGGCCGGCGCGGCCGGGGTGCACTTCGAGGATCAACTGGCATCGGTGAAGAAATGCGGCCACATGGGCGGCAAGGTGTTGGTACCCACGCGCGAGGCAATCGAAAAATTGAATGCCGCGCGTCTGGCGGCCGATGTGCTGGGTGTGCCCACGCTGCTGATCGCGCGCACCGATGCCGAGGCGGCCGATCTGATCACCAGCGACGTGGATGCCAACGACCAGCCGTTCACCACCGGGCAGCGCACCGTCGAAGGCTTCTTCAAGACCCGCAACGGGCTGGATCAGGCGATCAGCCGCGGGCTGGCCTACGCGCCGTACGCCGATCTGATCTGGTGCGAGACCGGCAAGCCGGATCTGGAATTTGCGCGCGCCTTTGCGCAAGCCATCCATGCCAGATTCCCCGGCAAATTGCTGGCCTACAACTGCTCGCCGAGCTTCAACTGGAAGAAGAACCTGGATGACGCCACCATCGCCAAATTCCAGACCGAGTTGGCGAGCTACGGCTATAAATTCCAGTTCATCACCCTGGCCGGCTTCCACGCCCTGAACTACGGCATGTTCAACCTGGCGCATGGCTACGCACGCCGCCAGATGAGCGCCTTCGTCGAGTTGCAGCAGGCCGAGTTCGCGGCGGCCGAGATGGGCTTTACCGCAGTCAAGCATCAGCGCGAGGTGGGCACCGGCTATTTCGACGCGGTGACGCAAGCGATCCAGCAGGGCCAGTCGTCCACCACCGCGCTGCGTGGCTCGACCGAGGAAGAGCAGTTTCACGGCGAAAAGGCCGCATAAGCCAGCGCGCAGGCGCCGCGACCGCGTGCCGGCCGGCCGACGGGTGAAACGGAGCAGCGGGCTTCGCCCACCGCCAAGCCCCCGCTAGCACCGCAGAGCAACGCTGGGGGTGGTGGTGGCCTGTTGAAGAGGATGGCGGGCTCTGCTGGGAGCAGGGGAGAAGGGCTCGGGAAACCGAGCCCGATTTTTTTTGCCAATACCCGTCATTTCGTCTCAAGCTCAATGAGAGGGAGTGTGACCTGGTGCTGAACAAAACGCTCCTGTACGATGCTGAGGCAGGCCGGCGCTGCAGGTCGGTCTAAGGGATTTTGGGATGACGTGCCATAACACTGCCGGCGCAGTGGAGCCGACGGGGAGCGTTGCAAAGACGCTGTCGGACGGGCTGCATGCGCTCATGACTGCCGAAGAGCTGGGGTTTTTCGCCCGCTTTGGCCGCGCCCGCGAATTGGCCGCCGGCCAGGCGCTGTTCGAGCGCGGTGCAGTGGGCACGCAGATGTTCATTGTGGTCAGTGGCCAGATCGATCTGGATTTCGGCGAAGACCTGATGCTCAAGCACCTGGGCCCGGGCGAATTCTTCGGCGAACTTGGCCTGTTGATCGGCGACCATGCGCGCAGTGCCGGCGCCAGCGCATCCACCGACACCCGTTTGATCGAACTGGCGCACGAGGACTTCCAGCGCCTGGTCGATCACGACCCGTCGATGGTGGCGCATTTCCTGCGCCGCTCCATTGTGCGAGTGGTCAACAACGAGCAGTTGCTGATCCGCCAGTTGCGCCGGCGCAACCACGATCTGGAAGCGGCGCTGGACAACCTCTACGTCACCTCGCACCAGCTCAACCACACCGAAGAACTCAGCCGCACCGACGAACTCACCGGCCTGCACAACCGCCGCGGGCTCGCCCTGCATCTGCAGGAATGCCGGCGCGCCGGTCGCGTGCCCGGGGTGGGTCTGATCCTGATCGATTGCGACCGTTTCAAGCGCATCAACGACGAATTCGGCCATCTCGCTGGCGACCGCGTGTTGCAGAACGTCGCCCACGCGCTGCGTTCGGTGATCGCCGACGGTGACCTGGCCTGCCGGCTCGGCGGCGACGAATTCTGCGTGCTGGTCGCGCAGGGCACCCGGGAGCTGCTGCACCACATCGGCGAATGCATCGTGCGCGCAGTGGAAGCGCGGCTGTGCAATGGCCAGAGCGAGCAGGGCTGCTCGGTCAGCCTGGGCCTGTGCATGATCGATGCCGACGCGGCATGGAACGATTGGTACACGCTGGCCGACAGCGCGCTGTACGAAGCAAAGCGGCAAGGCGGCAATGTGCTGTGCATGCATGAAGCGCTGGGGTCGGGCAGCACGCAGCCACCCGGCAACGCAGCCACGTCGGACAATCGCTGAGCAATGAGCGCCCGCACCCACGCACGCAAGGATGCGTCGTCGGAAGCGATCCAGGCGCCGCGCTTGCGCACCTTGCTGCTGACCGACCTGTGCGACTCGACCGCGCTGGTCGAGCGCATCGGTGACAACGTCGCCGCTGCGCTGTTTCGCGAGCACGACCGGCTAGTGGTCAAACTGCAGCAGCAATGGCGTGGCCGGCTGATCGACCGCTCGGACGGATTGTTGCTGTTGTTCGACCGCCCCATCGACGGCCTGGGCTTTGCGCTGGATTACGCCCGTGGCCTCAAGGCGATGGGCGATGCCCGTGCGCTCACGCTGTGCGCGCGGCAGGGCCTGCACGTCGGCGAAGTGCTGACCTGGCGCAATAGCGACGAAGCGGTCAGCATCGGTGCCAAACCGCTGGAAGTCGAAGGCCTGGCCAAGCCCACCGCCGCGCGCCTGATGTCGATGGCGCGGCCCGGGCAGATCCTGTTGTCGGCAGTGGCCGAGTCGTTGACCCACCGCGCCGCACGCGAACTGGGCGACCGCGGCGAACGCATCCTGTGGAAATCCCACGGCCGCTGGCGCTTCAAGGGCGTGCCCACGCCGATGGAGATCTATGAGGTCGGCGAGATCGATGTCACGCCATTGCGCGCGCCGAAACATTCGCCGAAGGCATGGCGGGATATTCCGCTGTGGCGGCGGCCGGCGGCACTGTTGGCAGAAACTGCCTTGGTCGTCGCCGTGTGCGTGTCGGCGTGGTTTTTCACCCGTTCCGAGCCAGCCATTGCGTTCTCCGAACGTGGGTGGGTGGTGGTCGGAGATCTACGTAATCTCACCGGCAATACGTTGCTCGACAGTTCGCTCGACCAGGCGCTGCGCATCAGCCTGGAGCAGTCGCGCTACGTCAATGTCCTGAGTGAGATGAAAGTGCGCGACACCATGGCGCGGATGAAGCGCGATCCTGATCGCGTAATCGTCGATCGCGCGATCGCCTCGGAAGTGGCGCTGCGCGATGGTGCAAGCGCTGTGCTGCTGCCGACTGTCGCGGAGATTGGCGGCAAGCTTCGGTTCAGCGTTGAGTTGGTTGATCCGCGGACCCAGACCACTGTCTACTCGGAGTTTGTGCAAGGCGATGGCTTGCCATCGGCACTGTCCTCGGTGGATCAGGTGACCCGCAAGCTCAGGCAGGGCCTGGGTGAGGTGGTGGCCTCGATCGACAAGAATTCCGTGCCGTTACCCGCCGTGACCACGTCAAGCCTGGATGCGCTGCGGGCTTATGCCTTGGGGGTCGACGCGACGGCGAAAGGCCAATGGAAAGAAGGGTTGGAACTGTTCGAGCGCGCGGTGGCCATCGATCCGGAATTTGCGCTCGCGTATCTGGGGGCGGCACGCATCAAGGTGGCGGTCTCCGATCGCCGTGGGGCGCTTCCGTACCTGGAGAAGGCAATTCGTTTCCGTCAGCGTTTGCCTGAGCGTGACCAGTTGTACATGGATGCATGGGCAGCTGAGTTGCTAGCACCCGACAAGGCATTGACGCTATGGAGAACGCTGGCCTCGCTCTACCCGGACAATTTTGCCGGCACCGCGAACGCATCGTGGCACCTGTTCGTTGCCAATCGTTTTGCCGACGCGTTGCCATACGCGCAGGCGGCCGATGTTCCGCAGGATCCGCTGCGCGCGATCGCGACTGATCGGGTTGGACGCATTCTGCTGGCACAGGGAAAGGCCGAAGCGGCACTGCAGCGTTTTTCCATTCCCGGTGATGCCGATCGTGCCGGCCCGCTTCGGCGCCAGGCGAACGCGCTGGCCGTGTTGAACCGCCATGTCGAAGCGAAGCAAACGCTCGACAGGATCGTCGAGAAAGGCTACGCCAACGACGATGTGGTGCCATTGATCGATCGCACCAGCATCGCAATCGATCAGGCCGACTGGACCGCTGCGCGCGCAGCGATCACACAAGGTCTGGCGCGCAGCAAGCAAGGCGACGATTTCAACCATCGCCAGTTCTCGGTCATTGCGGTGACGAGCGATGCTTTGGTCGATCCATCCCTGGCGACGGCGGCAGCGCTCAAGCCGACGTTCGATCGGCTGGTGTCTGCTGTCATTGACGATGGATCGGCAACGGTAAACCTGCAGGACAATGCCGCGATGGTGCTGATCCTCGCAAGCCAGGCGCAGCGGAGCGGCGATGACAGCCTCACCGCCCGCGCACTTGCAGCGATCAAGCCGGCGCTTGTGCATGAAACGCCGGTGCTTGCCGACCTGCGCGCCATTGTCGAAGCCCAGCAGTTGGCGTTGTCGGGCGACCGTGCGGCAGCCATCGCACGCCTGCCGGTCAGCGATGGTGATCTTTTTCAGACACGCGTAACGCTCTACACGCTACTGCACGAGAGCGGTCGGCACGCTGAGGCGTTGCAACAGGCACGTTGGCTGCTTCTCCATCGCGGGCGTGCTTACATCGAAGCAAATGCGTCGCAAACGCTGCAGCCGCTCAATGTTGCCGATGCGCGTCTGGCCCAGCTCTGGATGGCCGAGTCGCTGCACGCACTCGGCCGTACCCAGGAGGCGCGCGAACAGGCGCAGGCGTTTGCGCGCGCCTGGCCTTTACCGAATCTGCCTGCTTATTTACGCAGCAGGGTGGAACGCATGCTGTCCGACTCGAAGGCGAAGATCACGGTGTGATTGGCCTTTTCGGTCAGGTAGCTTTGCAGCTCGGCACGAGCCGCTGCAATGTCCTGCTTGGATGCGAGCTGATTAGTGTTCATGCAGTAATAAGCCTCTCCCACGCCGGGGACGGCGTTGTCCGCACTCACGCCAGGTGCACCGATCTGGGCAAGCGCCTGCGCCGGATTGCATTGAAAGCAGTCGCGGAAGTCGTCGTCGGTTGCCAGTAGCTCCAGCAGCTTGTCGGCTGTGGATGCATCAAACGGAAGATGGGTGTTATTGGCTGCGTCGGTCATGGTGTGGCTTACCTGGAGAGTGAGGGAGTGTGCTGTCGTATGACGTGGGACCTGACACAATATCGACCGTGCTCATGCGTCCTTGAGATGTTCCTATGCAAATTCGTCGCTGTACCACGTTGTTTTTTGAACTGCGCGACGATTCGGTGTTTGATCTTGCACGATTGCTTGCCGGGGGCGATGGCCTGCGTCGCCGCACACGATGGCTGGCGCTCGCGCCTCATCTTGAGGCGGAGGTGGAGGTTTCAAAGGAAGAGCGTGAATGGTTGGGCGAGTTGAGTCCCTCGCGCTTGCAGTCCATCGATCAGATGCAGCCGTTGCCAATCTGGACGGAGCGTTTGATCGAGCAAGGTCTTGTGATCAGCGATCAACCACAACATGTTCAGCACCGCCGCAACGACGAGTGCGTGCAGCAGCAGCGCTGGTGGCCATTGGCCGCGTTGTGGCATCGATCTGCACGCTGGAGCGGCGAAGACAGTGTGGCCACCATGGAAGCGCATGGCCTGACAACTGCAGAAGGCATGGTCGGCCGACTGGGCGCCCCCCCGGCAGAAATCGTAGACCGAGGCGAGGGTGGCATCGAAGCGCGCATTGCCCTGCCGCGGTCAACCCCGGGCACGTTCGATGAGCTGCTGTCGCGTCGCGTCACCTGTCGCAATTTCGATAGGCAGCGTCCACTGTCACCCATCTTGCTTGGCCAGATGCTTGAGCGCAGCGTCATGGCAAGCGCGCGCATCGAAGTGGGGCACGACACCGCGTTCTTGAAGAAGCCGGTACCGTCAGGGGGCAGTCTCCATCCCACCGAAACCTATCTGCTGGTCCAGCGTGTCGAGGGAATGACGAGCGGTCTCTATCACTATCGCCCTGTCGATCATGCTTTGCAGCCATTGCAGTCGCCACCGCAGCCGCTGGTGGACTTCGCGCGTCGTGCCGTGTCCGGGCAGCACTGGTTTGCCGATGCGCCGGTGCTGGTGATCCTGGTGCCGCGGTTTTTACGCAGTTTCTGGAAGTATCGAAACCACGCCAAGGCCTACCGCGCAATGATTCTGGATGTCGGCCATATCGCGCAGACGCTTTATCTGAGCGCAACCGACCTGGGGCTGGGAGCGTTTGTCACCTCGGCGATCAACGAGGTGGATATCGAACAGGCGCTTGGCCTGGACGGCCTGCAGGACGGCCCACTGGCCATCTGCGGATTCGGTTGGCGTGGCGAGGAAATGAACAATACCGAGCTGGATCCCGGCGGGGCAGTGTGGCCGGCTGGTCGTGATCCAGAGGCGGCCAAGGACATCGGATCCCATTAGCGAGAGACCATCACACATCTCTCGATCTGGACCGCTTGGCGAGGGAAGTCAGGCATGCCGGCTAGTTGGAGAACCTCGCTACAACCGTCAGCGCTCGTCGTTGCAGGCGAACGCTGACGTCGATCCAAAGCAAGCACTTCGCAATGGCGTTACCGCCGAATCGCCTGCGTATGCGTCTTCAATGCATCGCTCAGACCGTTCACCTTATCGGCGCCTTCCGGCACGGTGATGCTGGAGCCGGTCAGGTCGTCGCCGATCGGTTGCACGCGGCCGCCCAGGCACTGGCCCAGGAACCCTTCGGTCACCGCGTTGAAGGCCTTGCTGTTTTCCGGGCGGCGGAAGCCGTGGCCTTCGTCGGGGAACAGCACGTAGGTGACCGGAATGTTCTTGGCCTTCATCGCGTTGACGATCTGGTCGCTCTCGGCCTGCTTGACGCGCGGGTCGTTGGCACCCTGGCCGATCAGCAGCGGCTTGCTGATCTTGTCGACATGGCTGAGCGGGGAGCGCTCGGTCAGCCACTGCTTGCCGGCCTCGGTGGCCGGGTCGCCCATGCGTTTGGTCAGCTGCTTGTAGAAGCTGGCCCAGTACGGCGGCACGGTGCCGAGCAAGGTGTTGAGGTTGGCCGGGCCAACGATGTCCACGCCGCACTTGAACGCGTCCGGGGTGAAGGTCAGCCCGACCAGCGTGGCGTAGCCGCCATAGCTGCCGCCCATGATCGCCACGTCCTCGGGCCTGGTCACACCTTGCTTGACCGCCCACTGCACGGCGTCGAGCAGGTCGTCGTGCATCTTGCCGGCCCACTCGCCGTTGCCGGCATTGGTGAAGGCCTTGCCGAAGCCGGTGGAGCCACGGAAATTCACCGCCAACACCGCATAGCCGCGATTGGCCAGCCACTGCTCATACGGCCCGTAGCCGTAGCTGTCGCGCGCCCACGGGCCACCATGCACGAACAGCACCAGCGGCACCGGCTTGTCGGCCTTGCCATCGTGATTGGCGTCTGCCTCGGCGGGCAGGGTGAGGTAGCTGACCAGCTTGAGGCCGTCGCGCGCGGTCAGTTCCTGCGACCACATCGGGACCAGCGGTTTGCCGTCGAGCGCGGGGCGGGCGGAGAACAGTTTGGTCAGCTTGCCGCCGTCTGCACGGTCGTAGCGGTAGTAGCTCAGCGGTGTCTCTGCCGCCGAATACCCCACGATCCAGATGCGATCGTCGAGCGTGCGTGCGGCAACGCTGGCATCACCGCTGCCGAGTGACTTGAGCTTTTGCAGGTCGGCGGCAATGCCGTTGTCCAGCGCCTTCCATTCCTCGCGCAGATAGTCGGTGGACACGGCCTGCACCACGCCGGTCCTGGGGTCGTTCAAGGTGGCGCCGACATCGGTGCGCGGGTTTTCGAACAGCAGCGTCCGCGCATTGCTGACGGTGTCGATGGCATACAGTGCCGCGGTGTCGCGATTGCGCGAATCGTGCATGTACAGCGTCTTGCCGTCGTCGGTCAGTCCGTCGGGCGAGGTGTTGCTGACGTCCTCGAACGGGATGCGGTCCACGCGCTTCCAGCGCTTGCCGTCTGGCACCAGCAGCTCTCTGCCGGCATCGTCGGTGGCGCGCGTGGCGTAGCGCAGCTGGTAGTTGCCGTCGAGCAGATAGGAATCCAGGCTGTCGGTGTTCTGCTGCACCAGGCTGCGCTTGCCCGAGGCCAGGTCCACCCGATACAGGTCATGCCATTTGGGATCGCGGTCGTTCATGCCGACCATGATCGACTCGGGGTGCTGCGCGCTGACGCGATACACCTCGGCGTTGGTCTTCTTGAACGGGGTGAGGTCCTTGCTGCTGCCATCGCTCAGATTCACCGAGAACAGATGGAAGTCTTCGTCGCCGCCGTTGTCGCGCAGGTACAGCAGCGTGTTGGGTTGATAGGTCCAGAAATAAGTGCGGATGCCGCGTGCGGTGTCCTTGGTGATCGCGCGCGCCTGATCCGGTGCATCCACCGGGGCGACCCAGACATTGAGCACGCCCTCGAGCGGCGCGACCCAGCTGAGGTACTTGCCATCCGGACTGATGCTCACGTTCGCCCGTTCCGGGTTGCCGAACAGCGCATCGCGGGTGATCAGTTCGGGTGGCGCCGCGGGTGCTTGCGCAGCGGCCGGGGCTGGCGTGGCAGCCTTGTCGGTGGTGGGCGCGGCGTTGTCGCTGCAGGCGGTCAGCGCGAGCAGCATGCTGGAAACAAGAAGCAGGCGTTGCATGGACGTCTCCGGTCTGGGGCGCGGCCACTCCGGCCGCTTTCCCCCACGCTAGGGTCAGGGCCGGCCCCTGCGGACGTGCCGTTGGTCACGCCACCAGGCGCCGCTACGCAGACGCGGACACAAATTCCACCAACGCGACACCCTCGGCGACCAGCTCGCCCTCGGCCACCAGGTACGCCGCCACCGTGCCGTCGCCGGGCGCGTGCAAGGTGTGCTCCATCTTCATCGCTTCCAGCACCACCAGGGCCTGCCCGCGGGTGACCGACTGCCCCACCGGGGCGACCAGCGACACGATGCGGCCCGGCATCGGTGCGGTCAGGCCACCGGTGTCGTGCGCGGGCTGATCGGCTTCGGCCAGTGTGTCATGGTGGCGGAAGGTCGCCCGCTGCGTGGCACCGCGCAATGTCAGGGTGTCGCCGTCGCGCAGGACCTGCATGCGCCATTGTCGGCCATCCATTTCCACGCGCAGTGCATCGCCCTGCAGGTGGTAGCGCAGCGTGTGGGTATCGCCTGCAGTCGTGACCTGCCAGCCATCGCCAAGCGGGCGCACGCCGAACTGGCGGCGCTCGCCTGCGGCCTCTAGCGTCATGGCGTGCGTGGCATGCGCACCGATGCGCCAGCCATCGGTGTGTTGCCATGGCGAAAACGGGTCGGCCGGATCGGCAGCGGCCTTCGGCAACGCGTCGGCAATCAACGCCGCTGCCAGGCACCACCAGGCATTGGCCGGACTGACCGCATCGGGAAACAACACGGCCTGCTCGCGTTCGATCAGCGCGGTATCCAGATCGGCAGATGCAAACGACGCGGTGCCGATCAGGCGCGCAAGGAACGCGCTGTTGGTGGTGACGCCCACCGCATGGAATTGCGCCAGCGCCTCGCGCATGCGTGCCAATGCGGCGGGGCGATCCACATCCCATACGATCAGCTTGGCGATCATCGGGTCGTAGTAAGGGCTGATGCTGTCGCCTTGCTCCACCCCGGCATCGATGCGTACATGCGCACCGGCTGCGGGAAACTGCAGTTGCCGCAGCATGCCGGTCGACGGCAGAAAGCCGCGGTCGGCATCTTCGGCATACAGGCGCGCTTCCAGCGCGTGGCCATGGATGCGCAGGTCCTGCTGACGCAGCGGCAACGGCTCGCCCGCGGCGACATGCAGTTGCCACTCGACCAAGTCGGTGCCGGTGATCAACTCGGTGACTGGGTGCTCGACCTGCAGCCGGGTGTTCATTTCCATGAAATAGAAATCGCCATCCGGGCCGGCGATGAACTCCACCGTGCCGGCACCGACATAACCCACGGCGCGCGCGGCATCCACGGCTGCCTTGCCCATGGCGGCGCGGCGTTGTTCGCTCATGCCGGGAGCAGGCGCTTCTTCCAGCACTTTCTGATGCCGGCGCTGCACCGAACAATCGCGTTCGAACAGATAGACCACCTCGCCCCGGGTATCACCAAACACCTGGATCTCGATATGGCGCGGCCGCTCGACGTATTTTTCCACCAGCACCTGCGCATTGCCGAAAGCCGATTGCGCTTCGCGCTGGCAGCTGGCCAAGGCCTCTTCGAAGGCCGCGCTGGTATCCACCCGGCGCATGCCCTTGCCGCCACCGCCTGCGCTGGCCTTGATCAGCACCGGATAGCCGATCGCATCGGCCTGCGCGCGCAGGAAGGCCGGCGCCTGTTCGTCGCCATGGTAGCCCGGCGTCAGCGGCACGCCGGCGCGTTGCATCAGCGCCTTGGCCGCACTCTTGTCGCCCATCGCGCGGATGGCGGCCGCTGGCGGGCCGATGAACACGATGCCAGCCTGCGCGCAGGCATCGGCAAACGCCGCGTTTTCCGACAGGAAGCCATAGCCCGGATGGATCGCCTGCGCGCCGCTTGCGCGTGCCGCCTCCAGGATCGCATCGCCACGCAGATAACTCTGCTGCGCCGGTGCGGCGCCGAGATGGATCGCTTCATCGGCCAGCCGCACATGCCGCGCATCGCGGTCGGCATCCGAATACACCGCCACGGTCGCGATACCGAGCTTGCGACAGGTGGCGATGACCCGGCACGCGATCTCGCCGCGATTGGCAATCAGGATCTTGTCGAAATAGGGCGGTCTTGCTGCGGTGGTGAGTTCGCGCTGGGTCATGACGAAGTTCTCTGCACGCCGCCATGCTGGCGGGCGCTGCGATGGAAAGACGGTTGCATGGATTGCGCCACACGCCGTGCGATGACAGCTGACGCCGCTGCGCCCCCGCGCGATGCGCTGCTCGACGCAGGCAACGCGTGCGCACTCATGCAATGCTCCAGGCGTCACGCAACGCCTTGCGTGCAGGTGTGTGTACACCGCAAGACAGCCAAGAGCAGCACCTGCAGACGGACATCACCACCTCACATCCGGAACACGCCAAAGCGTGTCGTCTCGATCGGTGCATTCAATGCCGCCGACAGTCCCAGCCCCAGCACGCGACGGGTATCGGCCGGGTCGATGATGCCGTCGTCCCACAGGCGTGCGCTGGCGTAATACGGATGCCCTTGCTGCTCGAACTGCGCACGGATCGGCGCCTTGAATGCAGCTTCCTCTTCGCCCGACCAGGCGCCACCCTTGGCTTCGATCCCGTCGCGGCGCACGGTGGCCAAGACGCTGGCGGCCTGCTCGCCGCCCATCACGCCGATGCGCGCATTCGGCCACATCCACAGGAAGTTCGGCGAGTAGGCGCGACCGCACATGCCGTAATTGCCGGCACCGAACGAGCCGCCGATCACCACGGTGAACTTGGGCACCTTGGCGCAGGCCACCGCCATCACCAGCTTGGCCCCGTCCTTGGCGATGCCGCCATGTTCGTATTTGCGCCCGACCATGAAGCCGGTGATGTTCTGCAGGAACACCAGCGGAATGCCACGCTGCGTGCACAGCTCGATGAAGTGCGCGCCCTTGAGCGCGGACTCGGAAAACAGGATGCCGTTGTTGGCGATGATGCCCACCGGATAGCCATGCAGATGCGCAAAGCCGGTGACCAGGGTGCTGCCGTAGCGCGGCTTGAATTCGTCCAGCTGCGAGTCGTCGACGATGCGGGCGATCACCTCGCGCACATCGAAGGGCTTGCGCGTGTCGGCAGGAATCACGCCATACAGTTCGTCGGCGATGTAGCGCGGCGGCAGCGGTGCCTGCAGTGCCAACGATGCAGCCGGCTTGCGCCAGTTGAGCTGCGCGATGATGGCGCGCACGCGCGCCAGGGCCTGCAGGTCGTTGTCGGCAAAGTGGTCGGCCACGCCGGAGATGCGCGTGTGCACATCGGCACCGCCGAGTTCTTCGGCACTGACTTCTTCGCCGGTGGCCGCCTTGACCAGGGGTGGACCGCCGAGAAAGATCGTGCCCTGCTCGCGCACGATCACCGTTTCATCGCTCATCGCCGGCACGTAGGCGCCGCCAGCGGTGCACGAGCCCATCACGCAGGCGATCTGCGGGATGCCGTTGGCCGACAGGTTGGCCTGGTTGTAGAAGATGCGCCCGAAGTGATCGCGGTCGGGAAACACTTCATCCTGCAGCGGCAGGAACGCACCGCCGGAATCGACCAGGTAGATACATGGCAAGCGGTTCTGCTGCGCGATTTCCTGCGCGCGCAGATGCTTCTTCACCGTCATCGGGTAATAGGTGCCGCCCTTGACTGTGGCATCGTTGGCCACGATCACGCACTCCACCCCGGACACGCGCCCGATGCCGGCCACCACACCGGCGCACGGCACCTGATCGTCGTACATGCCGTGCGCGGCCAATGGCGCGATCTCCAGCAAGGCGCTGCCCGGATCCAGCAAGGCATCGATACGCTCGCGTACCAGCAACTTGCCACGTGCGCTGTGCTTGGCACGCGCAGCCTCACTGCCGCCCAGCGCGGTCTGCGCCAGCGTGCGGCGCAGATCCTCGACCACGGTGCGCATCGCAGCAGCGTTTTGTTGGAAGCTCTCGCCGCTGACCTGCAGCTGGCTGGTGATCGCGCTCATGGTGGCTCCGTCAGGCGGTGCGTTCGAACAGCTCGCGGCCGATCAACATGCGTCGGATCTCCGAGGTGCCCGCGCCGATTTCGTACAGCTTGGCATCGCGCCACAGGCGCCCGGTGGGGTAGTCGTTGATGTAGCCGTTGCCGCCCAGCACCTGGATCGCCTGGCCGGTGAGCCAGGTGGCTTTTTCGGCCGCGTAGAGAATCGCGCCGGCCGCATCCTGGCGCGTGGTCAGCCCGGCATCGCAGGCGCGCGCCACCGCATAGACGTACGCGCGGCAGGCGTTGAGCCCGACGTACATGTCGGCCAGCTTGGCCTGCATCAACTGGAAGGTGCCGATCGGCGCGCCGAACTGCTTGCGCTCGTGCACGTACGGCAGCACCACGTCCATCGCCGCAGCCATCAAGCCCAACGGGCCGCCGGCCAGCACCACACGTTCGAAATCCAGCCCGGACATCAGCACGCGCACGCCGCCGTTGAGCGTGCCCAGCACGTTCTCGGCCGGCACTTCGCAATCGGTGAACACCAGCTCGCAGGTGTTGGAGCCGCGCATGCCCAGCTTGTCGAGCTTCTGCGCGGTGGAGAATCCCGGCATGCCCTTTTCGACGATGAAGGCGGTGATGCCGCGTGCGCCGGCATCCGGGTCGGTCTTGGCGTACACCACCAGCACATCGGCGTCCGGGCCGTTGGTGATCCACATCTTGCTGCCGTTGAGCACATAGCGGTCGCCGCGCGCATCGGCGCGCAGCTTCATCGACACCACATCCGAGCCGGAGCCGGCCTCGCTCATCGCCAGCGCGCCGACATGCTCGCCGGTGCACAGCCTGGGCAGGTAACGCTGCTTCTGTTCCGGCGTGGCGTTCTTGCGCAGCTGGTTGAGGCACAGGTTGGAATGCGCGCCGTACGACAGGCCGATGGCCCCGCCGGCCCGCGAGATCTCTTCCATCGCCACCACATGCGCCAGGTAGCCCATGCCGCTGCCGCCGTACTCTTCTTCCACGGTCAGCCCGAGCAGGCCCTGCTCGCCGAACAGGCGCCACAGCTGGGCAGGGAAGACATTGTCCTGGTCGGCCGCGGCGGCGAGCGGGGCAATATGGTGGCTGGCGAAGGCCGCCACGCTTTCGCGCAGCAGATCGATGTCTTCGCCAAGCGCAAAATTCAGGGACGGCACGTGCATGGAGCGACTCCGCAGGGATCGGGATGTGCCGGGTGGGAGCGGGCAGGCCGCACGGCGTTTGTGCGCAGCCTAGCGGTCCGCAATGAAAAAGTGAACTAAAATTCAACTATTGAACCCAGAATCACACCATGGCTTATCGACGCTCCGCCCTGATGGAAGAACGCCTGGCCGGCAATCGCGAACGCATCCTGCACGCGGCCCGCGCCCTGATCGCCGAAGGCGGCTACCGCAATGCGCCGGTGACCGCCGTCGCCGCTGCCGCTGGCGTGTCCACCGGGCAGATTTACCGACACTTCCCTTCCAAGGCCGAGCTTTTCGTGGAAGTTCTCAATGCGGCGGTGCAGCGCGAGATGACCATCCTGCGCGCCATCACCACCACCCAGGCCAGCGCTGCCGAGCGCCTGCGCAACGCGATCGCCACTTTTGTGCGGCGCGCGCTGGCCGGCCCGGCGTTGGCGTACGCCTTCATCGCCGAGCCGGTGGAAAGCGAGGTGGATGCCGAGCGCATCCGTGGCCGACGCCTGTTCGGCGAAGTGTTCCGTCAGTTGCTTGCCGAAGGCGTGGCGGCTGGCGAGTTCCCGCCGCAATCGCTGGACGCGGCGGCGGCCTGCATCGTCGGCGCCTTCACCGAGGCGCTGGTGGGACCGATCGCCCCCAGTCGCGGCGATCCGCAGCAGGGCGAGCAACTGGTCGAGGCGATCTGCGGGTTCTGCCTGCGCGCGGTCGGCGCGCCCCAGCCGGCCGGCTGACAGTGCACTGACTGAGCCTCTAACTGGGCTGTATGAACGCTTCTGACTGTGCATATACTGTGCACTCGTCCTGCTGGAGTCGTGCGATGGTCGCCGTTCTCAATCCCCTGGCCCTGACCGAACGCCTGCGCGTACCGGATCGCACCATCCTGTCGCCCTCGGCCATGGCCGGCCTGCTGGATCTGTCGCAGCAGGAGCTGGCCGAGCTGGCCGGTGTGCATCGCAACAGCCTGCGCGTGCATCCGGAAAGCCCGCGCGTGCAGGACCTGCTACGCAACCTGTCGCGCCTGCTGGTGGCGATGACGCAGCTCCAGCCGGACGAACGCCAGGTGGTGTTCCACCTCAAGAACACCCCGATCCCCGCGTTTGAATTCGCCACCTTGCTGGAAGTGGTCAAACAGGGCCGCACCGACGATGCGTTGACCTATCTGCGCACCGTCGCCTCGGGGGCCGCCGGTTGAAGCTGAGCGCCCCGGCGCACTGCACGCTGTATCGCGCCTTCACCCCACGCTGGGCCGCCGAACCGCTGAGCGGCGCCGGTGCGGCACGCTCGGGCGGGCGCTTCAATCGTTTCGGGCAGCCGGCGCTGTATCTATCGCTGCAGCTGGAAACCGCTGCCGCCGAATACGCGCAGGCCGCGCTGTTCCTGCCGCCACTGACCCTGGTCAGTTACGCCGCCGAGCTGCCGGCGTTGGCCGATCTGCGCCTGCTCGATGCAAGCTGGGATCCGCTCTGGGCCGATTGGACCGAGGACTGGCGCAAGGCCCTGGTCAACAAGATCGAACCGGTGAGCTGGGTGCTCGGCGACATGCTGCGCGAGGCGGAGATCCCTGGCGTAATCTTTCCCAGCATGGCGTTGCCGGAGGGCATCAACGTGGTGCTGTTTCTGGACATGCTGCAGCCCAAAGACGTGTTGCGCGTGCTCGACGATGGCCGCCTGCCGCGCGACGGGCGTAGCTGGGGCGATCCGCCGATCGAGGCGTAGCGAGGTCCTTCAACCCAGCAACAGCTGCAGCGCACCCGCCAGCACCGGCGCGGCCACAGCCGTGGGCAGAATCAATCCACGCCGATACGGCAGCAGCCACAGCGACAGCAGCGCGGCAGCGCCGGTCAATGTGCCCAGCCACAACACCGGGCCGATGCCCCAGCCTTGCGCGTGTACCGCCAGGCCGAAGGTGAGCAGCAACAACAACCAACCCAGCACGCGCAGTTGCCGCGAACGTGCGGCGCCCAGCGTGCGGCCACGCACTTCCTGCTGATGCTTGTCCATCGCCAGGCACAGTGCGGCGAATCCGGAAAAATTCAGCGCCAGCAATAGCCACACGCTCATGCGCTCTCCTGCATCGGCACGCTGCCTTGCGCAGGCGCAGGCGCAGGCGCAGGCGCAGCCGCAGTGGCGCGCGCACGTCGTGCCGATGCCGGTTGCGGCGCCTTCCAGTGTTGCAGGCGCCATCCCGCGATCCCCAGGGACACGCCAAGGAACAAGCAGACCAGATCGACCCCGGCCAGCGTCCATTGCCCGGCTGGCAATGTCACGCCCAGATGCACATCGGTGGTGATCACATTGACCACCGGCACCAACGCGAACAAGCCCGCACCCAGATACAGCTGCCAGCTCCACATCGCACGCCGTGGCCACACGAATGCGGCCAGCAATGCGGCGGCCCATGCGACGAAGAACAGATTGGCTTCCATCGCCGCGCGCCCCTCCAGGCCCACCGGCAACAAGCGGTTGGCCCAGAAGAAACTGGCAAAGGCGATCGGCAGGCCGGCGACCGTGCCGATGTTGAGCGCATCCACCAACCGCAGCCCAAAGCCGATGCGCCCGGCCTTCAGGTGTTTGGGGCGTTCCTTCACTGCCCACATCACCACGCCGCTGGCCACCATCAGGCAACCAAGCAAGCCGGAGCCGAAGAACAGCGCGCGCATCCACGGCCCGGCGAAGTGGGCGATATGCAGGCCCACCATCACCCCACGCGTCTGGCTGGCACCGCCCGGCGGCCCGCTGCGCTGCAGGCGCTGTCCATTGATTGCATCGAACAGGATGGACGGCGCATCGGTGGAGAGGTTGCCAGCGCGCTGAGTGACGCCGACCGCCGCATGCGCGTCGTTGGGAAGCGACACCGCCACGTTGCCCACCTCGCCGCCACGCCAGTCGCTGCGCGCACGCGCCACGAATTGTTCCAGCGGCAGCATGCGCGCCGGCGTGCCGGAGGCGCCTCGCGTATCGGCCACCCGGTTGGCGGACTCTTCGTAGAAACGCATTTCGTTGTCGGGGTACTGCGCCTTGATGCCCCACGGCAGGTACATGAACATCAAGGTCACGATGCCGGTGTAGGTGATCATCGCGTGGTACGGCAACGCGGTCACCGCGCTGACGTTGTGGAAATCCAGCCACGAGCGCAGGCCCTTGCCCGGGCGAAAGGTGAAGAAATCCTTGAAGATCTTCTTGTGCGTGATCACGCCGCTGATGATCGCCACCAGCATGAACATCGCGCAGAAACCGACGATATAGCGCGACCACATCACCGGCAGATAATGCAGGTCGAAATGCAGCCGGTAGAAGAATTCGCCGCCCAGGGTGTCGCGTGCGGCGATTTCCCTGCCGGTGGCCGGGTCGATGATGGCGGTGCCGTACATCTGCCGGCGGCTGGCCGGTTTGCCATCGGCTGGCGCAGGGTTTTGCCAGTACATGCTGACTACCGGATTGCGCGTGTCCGGCAAGGTGATGTTCCAGCTCTGCGCATCGGCTGCATGCGTCTGCAGATACTGCTCGGCACTGCGCAGCGCGGTTGCGTTGCTCACCGTGGTGGTGGGCAATTCCGGGCGCATCCAGCGGCTGATTTCGTCGCGGTAATAACTCGCCGTGCCGCCCATGAAGATCAACAGCAGCACCCAGCCGACCAGCAGACCGGTCCAGGTGTGCAGCCACGCCATCGACTGGCGGAATCCCTGCTTCATGCCACGCCCCGTTGCAGCCATGCGGCCAGTGCGAACATCAGCGCCGCCGGCACCGCGATGCCGGCCCAGGCGCGCCACACGCTGGCGGTGGCGAAGGCCCATAGCGGCGCGCAGGCGCACACCACGATGCCGACCAGCATGCTGGTCAACACCGCCTCGCTGCGTGGCATCGGCAGCACCAGCGCCAGCAGCAGATTGGTGGCGCTGGCGAGTGCATAGCCGCCAAACATCGCCGCCAGCGTGCGCCCAAGCACGCCCAGCCAGGGACGCCTGAACCAGGGAAGCGGCAGCGGCGGTGCGGTGGACATCGGATCAGCCAGGCGTGCGGCCGACTTACTCGGCCAGGAAGGTCAACGTGCTGATGTGATGGATCATCGACACCTGCTTGCCGGCGATCTCACGCTTCACCGGCTCCTTGTTGGTGGCGACCAGGATGTGCCGGCCAGCGCGCAGCATGGGCAGGGTCACCTGGCCCTTGGCGTCGGAGGTCAGCGTCTTCTGCCACTTCTGCGGGTCGATCACCGTCACCTCGACCTTGGGCAGCGGCTTGTTGCGATAGAGCACGGTCAGCGTGTTGCTGTTGGCGGCGGTGGGCACCAGTTCGAAATCGAGCTTGGCCGAGGGCGTGGCGCGCCCGGCGCGTGCGTAGTAGCTCACGGTCTCGAAGCCGCCGGCCTCGCCCTTCCACGGCTCGAACACGCTGTCATCGCTCAGCCAGGCATCGCCGGTGCCGGACAACGGCGCGGTGAGGAATTCGCTGCCGCGCTGCAGGGCGCCAGCCTTGCCGGCGCTGCCGAACACGGTCGGCTTGACCACGCGCTTGATCTCGTCTTCGCCGTGATCCAGGGCCTCCTGCGCCGGCTCGCCGAAGTAGATGCGCACCGGACCGCTGCCGTCGCGCTCGATCCAGATCTCGTGGGCCTGGGCAGACAGACTGATGCTGGCTAAGGCCAGGCAGGACAGCAGGAAGGACTTCATCGCGGCGACTCCTCGTCAGCGGGACCGGGCGAGGCGAGGACCGCATCACCGTGGATTGATGGGAATGATACGCAATTCCCTCAAGCGCGACCAACGTCTCATGCGGCATTGCGGCAATTCATCGGGCTGCGCGGACCGGTGTGCCTGCAAGACCCATAGCGCGCCAGGGCGCAGCGCACACCGCTGCAATCACGGTCATGCACACTGGCCAGACGGGCGCGAACTGTGCTCTATACTCCGGCGCTAGCAGAGGTCTTCGACCAACAGCCAGGGGTGAGCGCGTGCGGAATTACGACCTCGAGTTCCTGAAGAAATTCTCGATGGTGATCGGACTACTGGTGGTGATCACCCTGGGCCTGATTGCCCTGGCAGCCTATTTGCAACGCGCCATTCCCGACGAAGTCTCGCCCACTGCGGCCAAGCGCGTGCAGCAACGCATCGCCCCGGCCGGCGCGGTCTATGCCGGCACCACCGGTGCGTCCGCACAGGCCGCAGCCCAGGCGGCAGCGCTCGCCAAGGCCGCCTCGCAGTCCGCCTACGGCGGCAGCACCGACGGCAAGACCATCTTCGACAATCTGTGCACCGCCTGCCACACCACCGGCGTGGGCAAGGCGCCGACGCTGGACCACGCGCATTGGGACGCGCGCATCGCCCAGGGCAAGGACACCTTGTACAAGCACGCGATCGAGGGCTACACCGGCCCGGATGGCGGCATCATGCCGCCCAAGGGCGGCAACCCGGCGTTGACCGAAGAACAGGTGCGGGCCACGGTCGACTGGATGCTGAGCAATCTGAAGTAAGCGCCTGCAGCGCAGTAGGCGGCTGACACAAGCGGTCGGTGTGCGGCCAGGTGGCAGCGCGCGCTGTGCGCGGGTGCGTCGACCGGTCAATCGCCAGGCTTGCACGCGCTGGAGCACGCTTTAGCTTTTGTAGGCCAGCACCCATTGCGCGAGCGTTTGCACTCGCTGCACGACGTGCTAGCACGATGACGTCAGCCTTGGACGCCCGGGCCGGCGCAAGTGCTTCGGGGAATGCCTGCAGTTACCGGCATCTGTAGATCGGCCACGCTACCCACGCAGCAGCTGGTCGCCACTCGCAACGTTTTGCTAGCCTGTCGCGGTTCTCACGCGCCGCCTTCGGGGCGGCGCTTGCATGTGGTCTACGTCTTTCTGGAGTGTGTCGATGTCGCGTTGCTCGCTGGTTGTGCTCGGTGTGATCGGTCTGTTGGCGCCACTGCTGGGCAGTGCCGCCGAGGGCGCGCCGCAACGTCTGTCGATCGCCGACGTGCAAGGCGAAGACACCCGTAGCCCCTACGACGGCCGTGTGGTCGACGTGGAGGGCATTGTCACCGCCGATACGCGTGCCGGTCTGGCCGGGCTGTTCGTGCAGCAGCCCGGCTTCGAGCCGCGGCGCTCGCACGGTCTGTTCGTTACCGGTGCCGGCAATGCCGAGGTGGCGGTGGGCGACCGCGTGCGCATCGTCGGCACCGTGCGCGAGGTGTCGGCAGGCGGCGAGGCGAGCCTGACCACGGTGGATGCCAGCAGTATCGAGCGACTGGCCAGCGGCCAGCCGGTGCCGGTGCGCATGCTCAGCGGGCCGCCGGTCAACTGGGAAGCGCTGGAAGGCGAGCACGTGCGCATCGCTGCGCTGACGCTCAACGGCAGCGATCGTCTGGACACCTATGGCGAGCTGGTCGTCGCGTTCGGCGGGCGCTTGTGGCAGCCCAGCGAAGTGGCCGCCGCCGGCACCCCGGCCTTCGCACAGGTGCAGGCCGACAACGCCCGTCGCCAGGTGTTGCTGGACGACGCGCGCAATGGCCGCAGCCCCAAGACGGTGGCCTATCTGCCGGCCGATCCGGTGCTGCGTAGTGGCAGCCTGCTCAAGTCGGTCGACGGCATCGTCGACCAGCGCTACGACGGCAACTACCGCATCCAGGTGCTGAGTCCGTTGACGCTGCCGGCCATGCCGGCCGCGGTGGCGCCACAGGTGGGCGGCGACCTGCGTATTGCCTCGTTCAATCTGGAGAACTTCTTCAACGGCAATGGCCGCGGCGGCGGCTTTCCGACCAAGCGCGGTGCGCGCACGCACGAGCAGTTCCAGGCGCAGCTGACCAAGCTGGTGTCCACCATCGTGCCGTTGCACGCCGATGTGGCTGCGTTGATGGAGCTGGAAAACGATGGCAATGACGCCGATGCGGCGGTGGCGCAACTGGTCGCCGCGCTCAACGCGGCCGACAAGGACAAGGACTGGCAGTTCGTCGACACCGGCAGCGGCCCGGGCGATGACGCGATCCGGGTCGGCATCGTGTACCGCAGTTCGCAGGTCACGCCGGTCGGCAAGCCGGCCACGTTGACCGGCGGGCCGTTCGACAGCCACAGCCGTGTGCCGCTGGCGCAGGCGTTTCGCAGCACCCGCGGGGCAACCTTCGTGGTGGTCGCCAATCACTTCAAGTCCAAGGGCTGCGGCAGCGCCAGCGGCGCCGATGCCGACCAGCGCGACGGCCAGGCCTGCTGGAACGCCACCCGCACCGAATCGGCCAAGCGCCTGCACCAGTGGCTGCAGACCGACCCCACCGGCGCGCAGACCAAGCTGGCCGTATTGCTGGGCGATTTCAACGCCTACGCGATGGAAACGCCGATGCGCAGCCTGCGCGCCAGCGGCTGGCAGGACGCCTTTGCGGTGGCCGGTGTGAAGCAGCCCTACAGCTACGTCTACGATGGCATGAGCGGGCGGCTCGACCACGCCCTGCTCAGCCCGGCGATGGCCAAGCAACTGCGCGGCGCGGTGGAATGGCATATCAACGCCGATGTCATGGACGATGCCGGCTATGCCAAGCGCAATCTGCCCGGCCCGTGGCGCAGTTCCGACCACGACCCGGTGCTGCTGGGTTTTTCGCTATAGCGCGCTAGCTGGCGCACGTCCCGGCGCGGCGGCGCAGCCGCAGGTTGAGCAGGTGCGTGCTGGCCAGCAGCAGGCTGCCGGTCACCGTGATCGGGGTTTCCCAACTGCCGCCGGCAAGCCCGCTGGCGCCCAGCACCAGGCCGGCTAGGCCGAAGACCGCCAGCGCCCACACCGGCGCGGGCAGTGCATGCCGGCGATGACTGCTCCACAGCGCGTAGCCGCTCAGCGGCACGGCAGCCGTGGCGAACACCACATGCACCCATTCGGCCCGGCTCCAGGCACCCAGCAGCGGCAGTGCAGCGGCCAGCAATGGCAGCGCTAGGCAGTGCAGCAGGCACAGGCTGGATAAGGCGATGGCCGAGTTGTCCAGTACAGAAGCGGTAACGCGCATCGGGGGTGTCCTGTCGAGCTAGTGTTATATAGTAACACTTCCATTCCAGCCAGGCCCTCAGGATGTCCCTGTCCCCCAAGCGCGATTCACGCCTGCCCGTCACCGTGTTGTCCGGCTTTCTCGGCGCCGGCAAGACCACCCTGCTCAACCGCATCCTGCATAACCGCGACGGCCTGCGCGTGGCGGTGATCGTCAACGACATGAGCGAGGTCAACATCGACGCGCAGCTGCTGCGCGAGGGCGGCGCGGCCTTGCGACGCACCGAAGAGACATTGGTGGAATTCAGCAACGGCTGCATCTGCTGCACGTTGCGCGACGATCTGCTGCAGGAGGTACGCAAGCTGGCCGAACAGAAGCGCTACGACTATCTGTTGATCGAATCGACCGGCATCGCCGAGCCGATGCCGGTGGCGGCCACCTTCGCGGTGCGCGATGCCGACGGCTTCAGCCTGGCCGACATCGCCCGGCTCGACACCATGGTGACGGTGGTGGACGGCAGCCGCTTCCTGCAGGACTTCGGCTCGGCCGCCACGCTGGCCGAACTCGGCCAGCAGGCCGGCCCGGACGATAGCCGCGGGCTGGTGCAGTTGCTGGGCGAACAGGTGGAGTTTGCCGACGTGCTGGTGATCAGCAAGTGCGATCAGATCGATGCACAGCAGCTGCAACGCCTGCGCGCGGTGTTGCGTGCGCTCAATCGCGAGGCGGCGATCGTCGACGCGGTGCATGGCGAAGTGCCACTGCGCCAGTTGCTAGACACCGGCCGCTTCGATTTCACCCGTGCGCAGCTGGCGCCGGGCTGGATGCAGGAACTGCGCGGCCAGCACACGCCGGAGACCGAGGAATACGGCATCAGCAGCTTCGTCTATCGCGCCCGCCGGCCGTTTCACCCGCAGCGTTTTGCGCGCATGGTGCAAGGCGGGCTGCCGCAGGTGATACGTAGCAAGGGATTTTTCTGGCTGGCCAGCCGCATGGATTGGGTCGGCGAATTGTCCAGCGTGGGTGGCGCGACCCAGACCAATGCAGCGGGCTTCTGGTTTGCCGCACGCCATCGCGTGGATGCGCATGCCATCGGCGAGCCGCTACAGACCAGCATCACGCCATTGCCGTATACCGATATCGGCTGGCAGCGTCAGCAGACGCAATGCTGGACCGCGCCGCTGCCGCAACCGCACGAGGTTGGCGATGCCAGCGAATACGCCGCGATGCAGCGGCTGTGGCACCCACTGTGGGGCGACCGTCGCCAGGAGCTGGCGGTGATCGGCGTGGACATGGACGCGCCTCGCACGCGCGCTGCGCTGGATGCCTGCCTGCTCAGCGATCACGAGCTACGCCAGGGCCCGGCGCAATGGCAACTGCTGGACGATCCGTTTCCGCACTGGCAGCGCTGATGGCGGCCTGGATCGCGCTGTCGACATCCGTTCGCGCCTGGTTCCGGATGCAATCTGCCGCAGGCTTGCATCTGCAGTGCGGCGTGCGGATGTGCCGCCACGTGGCGGTGTATCGCATGCCTCACCCGCGGCCGCCGGACAGCGCGCACAGGCAACGGCGCTGTCCGGATCTTCCGCGGTAGCCGTTGTCGCTTGCCTTGCGATGTGCTCTTGCTTTTTCGGCAGACTGGCAACGAGAGCCGTCGTCCAGGCCGGCGACGTGAGGAGGGCGGCGACGGATCTAGGCGCCGAAGTGAGCACACCGCGACGCGATGACGGCTGCCAAACAACTGACCCATGCGCCTCACAGTCCCCCTTGGGTCACTGCACGCATGATCTCCAGCGCTGCCCCTTCGAGGCGGGTGGCGAACCGGCGTCGCGCCGGCCGAATGCCGCCATCAGCCCAGCCGCATGCCCCAGGCGATCGCTGCGATTGCCGGCGCCGCCAGCAACAGCCCCACCCAGCCGCGGCGGCCGATGCGTTCGCCGAACCCCAGCTTGCCGACGAGCGCTCCCAGGATGACCACGCCCAGGTTCATGCTGGCGAAGACGGTGGCCGGGCTGTGTGGCAGCAGCTGATGGGCGCGCACGTAGCACAGGATGTTGCCGAAATTGAGCGCGCCCAGGAGCACGCCGGCGAGCAGGTTGCGAAAGCTCAGGCGCGCGACACCGCCCCGGCGAACGACTTGCAGGCCAAGCATCAGCACACCTGCCAGGGCAAAGCACAGCGTCAATGACGTCAATGAAGGCGTACCGGCCTGTGCGATGTGCTTGAGCAACAGATCGATCAGGGCAAAGCCCATCCACACGCCTGCCAGCCACGGCCATCCGATCGAGGTCGGGGCCGAATCCGCACCGGCAGCCTGACGTGGCCGTTGCAGGATGCAGACGATGGCCAGCAGACCCAGGCCCAGTCCCGCCAGCTTCCAGGCATTGACCGGTTCACCGAAGAGCGTGAAAGCCGCCGCCAGCGAGAGCAGAAGCGACAGGCGTTGGGCAATGTCGGTACGGACGATGCCGGCGGTGGCGACCGCGCGTGCCAGCAGCATGAAGATCGAGGGCAGCGCCACCGCCAATGCAAACAGTGCCAGCCAGGGCGTGGTCGGCGCGCGCAGCGTGTCCAGTGACGGATGCAGGGTCAGCCACGCCAGCAGCGCAGCGGTGGCGTAGTTCCAGGTGATCGCCTGCGCAGCATCCAGGCGATAGCGCGGCAGCAGCTTGAGAACCACCGACACCAGGACACTGCAAACGACGGCAAACAGCAGAAAATGCATGGGCAACGCAACGAAGTGTGCAGGCAGGGCGATGAACGCGGCCGGCGGGGCGGCTATTATGACGGTATGTCCAATCCCTTATTCCCCACCGAATCGGCTGCGCTGACGTTGGATGGGCCGGTCGGCCCGCTCGATGTCGCGGTCGATCTGCCCGAGCCGGACGTTGCCGTGCAACCGGTCACCGCCATCGTCTGCCACCCGCTCTCCACCGAGGGCGGCAGCATGCACAACAAGGTCGTCACCATGGCTGCGCGCGCGCTGCGCGAGTTGGGGATCACCGTGGTGCGCTTCAATTTCCGCAGTGTCGGCAACTCGGCCGGTGCGTTCGATCATGGCGATGGCGAGCAGGACGACCTGCGTGCGGTCGCCGCATGGGTGCGCAGCCAGCGCCCGGGCGACACGCTGTGGCTGGCCGGTTTCAGCTTCGGGGCGTATGTATCGCTGCGCGCCGCCGGCTCGCTCGAGCCGCAGGTGCTGATCTCGATCGCGCCGCCGGCCGGGCGCTGGGATTTCAGCAACATGCAGCCGCCGGCGCAGTGGCTGGTGGTGCAGGGCGATGCCGACGAAATCGTCGACCCGCAGGCGGTGTATGACTGGCTGGAGACCCTGGAGCAGCAGCCCGAGCTGGTACGCATGCCCGACACCAGCCACTTCTTCCACCGCAAGTTGATCGATCTGCGCGGTGCGATCCAGCATGGTGTCCGGCGCTGGTTGCCGGCCGCCGTCTGACCGCGGCAGGGCCCATGCGTATCGCCCGGCGATGCGCCGTTGAGCGGGCAAGGCAGCAGCCGGCCCGCGGAGAACACGATGAGTGAGATGACCCCGTCGCAGCGCTACGCCGCCGGCGTGCAACGCGGCGACTGGCGCGCCGACCCCGCGCAGCAGGCGGCCCTGGCCGAGCTGGACCGTATCCACGAGGCATTGGTGGACAGCGCGCAGGACGGCTGGCTGGATCGGCTGTCGGCGTTCTGGAAAAAGCCCGAGCCGGTGCGCGGCCTGTATTTCTGGGGCGGGGTGGGGCGCGGCAAGACCTTCCTGGTCGACCTGTTCTACGACGGGTTGCCGATCAAGCAGAAGTACCGCACGCACTTCCATCGCTTCATGCGCGGGGTGCATGAGCAACTGCGCGAGCACGCCGGGCAAAGCGATCCGCTGGCCAAGATCGCGCAGCAGTGGCGCGAGAATTTGCGCGTGCTGGTGCTGGACGAATTCTTCGTCACCGACATCGGCGATGCGATGTTGCTGGCGCGCCTGCTGGAACGCCTGTTCGCCGAAGGCGTGACCCTGGTGACCACCTCCAACACCGCACCGGAAAACCTCTACGCCAACGGCCTGCAGCGCGATAGCTTCATGCCGGCGATCGGTCTGCTGCAGAAATTCTGCGTGGAACTCTATGCAGAAGGCACCGAGGATTACCGCATGCGCGCGCTGACGCGTTCACCGGTGTATCGCGCGCCCCTGGATGCGCAGGCCGATGCGTGGCTGACGCAGCGCTGGGGCGAGCTGAGCGGAAATTCCGAGCCGCGCAGCGGCAACATCGAAATCGAGGCGCGCAAGATTGCCGTGCGTGCGCGCGGCAAGAGCATCGCCTGGTTCGATTTCGCCGCGCTGTGCGAAGGCCCGCGTGGCCCGGGCGATTACATCGAGATCGCGCGCGAATTCACCACCGTGTTGCTGGGCGGCATCCCGCACTTCGATCGCATGAACGAGGACGCCGCGCGCCGCTTCGTCAATCTGATCGACGAGCTGTACGACCGCCACGTCAACCTGGTCTGCACCGCGCAGGACGCTCCGCCCGCGTTGTACAGCGGCCAGCGCCTGGCCGGCGCCTTCGAGCGCACCGCCTCGCGCCTGATCGAGATGCAGAGCGCCGAGTATCTGGCCACCGCACATCGGGCCTAGACATGCAGACGCGGCCCGGCCCCGGACTGCACAAGATCTTGTGACCGATCAGGACGGCGGCCTGGGCCAGTTCGGCGGCGGTGCCTGGTTGCACGACGGATCAAAAAATCGCTTGCAATTAAATAGTGCGCTATGTAAATTGCAGCCATGGACACCGCCACAGCCACCACCGCCCGGACCAACGCGCTGCTGCAGCTCGACAACCAGCTGTGCTTTGCGCTGTATTCGGCCAACCTGGCGATGCACAAGCTCTACCGCGGGCTGCTGAAGACGCTGGACCTGACCTATCCGCAATATCTGGTGCTGCTGGTGTTATGGGAAACCGACGGCCGCAGCGTGTCGGAGATCGGCGAGCGCCTGTACCTGGACTCGGCCACGCTGACCCCGCTGCTCAAGCGGCTGCAGGCTGCCGGACTGGTCACTCGCACGCGCGCCGCCAGCGACGAGCGTCAGGTGATCATTGCGCTGACCGATGCCGGCCGCGCACTGCGCGCCAAGGCCGGCGCGGTGCCGGAGCAGGTGCTGTGCGCCTCGGCATGTTCGTTGGACGAATTGCGTCAACTCAAACAGCAGCTGGAAACGCTGCGCTCAAACCTCGGCACGGGGTGAGCCGGCCCCGCAAGGTCCGCACGTCTTTGCAACATGTCGTACACGATTCAATCGTCAACTATTCATCTACATCACGCGCTGACAGCGCTCATTCTGGAGAACCACCATGGCCTCACCTGAAAAAGTCCTCTACACAGCCCATGCCACTGCCACCGGCGGCCGCGAAGGCCGCGCCGTGTCTTCCGACAAGGCGCTGGACGCCAAGCTGTCCACCCCGCGCGAGCTGGGCGGCGCCGGCGGCGACGGTACCAACCCGGAGCAGCTGTTCGCTGCCGGCTACGCCGCCTGCTTCATCGGCGCTATGAAGGCTGTCGCGGCGCAGGACAAGCTCAAGCTGCCGGGCGAAGTGAGCATCGACAGCAGCGTCGGCATCGGCCAGATTCCGGGCGGCTTCGGCATTGCCGTGGAGCTGCGCATCGCAGTGCCGGGCATGGACCAGGCCGAACTGCAGGCGCTGGTCGATAAGGCCCACCAGGTCTGCCCGTACTCCAACGCGACCCGCGGCAACATCGACGTCACCCTGACCCTGGCCTGATCCACGCCAGCACCACGCGTCACACGTGGTGGAGTCAGAAACGGCCCGGCGCCTGCGTCGGGCCGTTTTTGTTGCAGCAGCAGCGCTGCCCTGAAGAACACAGGCAGCCGGCGTCGCGGTGTCAGCGCGACCTGGCATGGACGCAAGACACGCCAACGAGGCGATGCACCCGCGCCCGGGTGCGCACGCACGCGCTGGCGATGGGCGTCACCGCGCGGCACACTGTTGCGATGACAGTGCCTGCTTCTGCGATC
The DNA here is from genome assembly GCF_014199865.1 of Xanthomonas sp. F14. NCBI lineage: Bacteria > Pseudomonadati > Pseudomonadota > Gammaproteobacteria > Lysobacterales > Lysobacteraceae > Xanthomonas > Xanthomonas sp. F14. The sequence continues at coordinate 422,460 of NZ_JACHOM010000004.1, forward strand.
CCGATCGGACTTTGCTGCGCATGAGCGCAACGCGTCCCACCTTGTTGCTGCTCCCCGGTCTGCTCAACGATGCGCAGCTGTGGCAGGCACAGCGCGTGGCCCTGGCCGAGCTTGCCGACTGCGTGGTCGGCGACATCACCCAGGGCGAGAGCATGCGCGCGCTGGCAACACAGCTGCTGGCGCAGATGCCTCCGCGGTTTGCACTGGCAGGGTTTTCCTTGGGTGGCTATGTCGCGCAGGAAATCCTGCGTATCGCGCCGGAGCGTGTGGAGCGGCTGGCCTTGCTGGATACCTCTGCACGTGCCGATTCGCCCGAGCGTGCGGCGCAACGGCGCGCGCAGGAAGCGAGTGTGCGTGGCGCCAGTGCCTTCCACGGATTCGGCGAACGGCTGCTGCGGCACTACGTGCATCCCTCGCGCTGGCAGGACGAGGCCTTGCTGGAGCGGGTGCGTGGCATGACCCAGCGGCTGGGCGTGGAGGTGTTTCTGCGGCAGAACCGGCTGGAGCGGGAAGACGGCCGCGCGCTGCTGCGCGCCTATGCCGGCCCGCTGCTGGTGCTGTGCGGCCAGGACGATGCGATCACCCCGCCGGCATTGCACGAGGAAATGGCCGCACTCGCAGTGCACGCGCGTCTGGTGCAGGTGCCTGCGTGTGGCCATCTGTCGCCGCTGGAACAGCCGCAGGCGGTGTCGGATGCACTGCGGCAATGGCTGCTCGCCTGATACCGCAATGACCGAGCCGACCCAGCCATGCCTGCCGCCGTGCGATCGCCGTGGGGTGGCATCAACCAGCGTGCGATGAGGTGCTCCGAACCAGCGGTAGTTGGGGAGCAAGCATCAGCACGCCGTCGGCTGATACGTAATGCGTGCATTCCTGCACGCACGGTGTCGTACCTGGTCACGGTAGCCATCCGGCCGAAGCGAATCGTTGGGCCGCCGCAAGGCGCGCAAGTCCGCTTGCGCTGCACCGCCACCGTCACCGCGTGGCCGTCGTCGGCCAGCGCCTGTTCCCGGCGGCCACGCCCCAGCGTGACATCGACCTGTGGCAGGACGTCGGGGCGCCGTAGCGGCGTCTGGGCCTCGCCACGTAAAACGTGAACCGGGTCGAGCATCGTTGCGCCGACATCCTGCAAACGTTTGGCTCACTTGATTCTCACGGTGTATGGTGTGAATTATGTTGCACAGCAGCATCGGAGCTCAGCAATGCTCGACTCACGCATCGAAAAGGTTGATCTGGCACTCACCGAGATTGCCAAGGACCCATCGGAGAAGGTGGCGCTGTGGCAGTGGGCGTGCCGCGAGATGCTGCACGAGACGCTGATCGGCATGCACCAGCTCTCGCACCTGGCCGGCATTTCCCAGCAGGTTGCCAACGACTGGCGCGCGCCGGTGGATGTGATAGCACCCGAGAAGCCCTATCTGGCCCCCTCCGCGCTGGCCGATCGCCGTCTGCCGCAGGTGCTCGACGGCCTGGGCAATACGCACGACGACAACGACCGCGCCACGCTGTGGCGGCTGCGCTATGCCAGCCTGATCGCCGCCACCCTGCAGGGTATGCAGGCACTGGCCGACAAGCACCGCATCGACCGCCAGGCGATGGCACTGGGACAGTGAGCTGACAGCGCCGCGCGGCCGCACGGGCTGTGTGATCGTCCGAGCGCTGGCTTCTTGTCAGAAGGCTTGCTTCTCAGAACGCCTGCTTCAATGCCGGACGGCGGCCTCTTCCAGATGCCGCCAGGCATGCCGCACGATCCAGCGCGCCTGGTCCCAGGGCACCGACAGCAGCGGTTGATAGTGGTAATAGCCGTCCTGCAGCACGCGATACAGCTGCGCTTCGGTCGCGCGCGGATAGGCCAGATAGATGTCGTAGCCGAGCGTGAGTAGCCGGGCGTAATCGGCAAAGGCATAGCCCCCCAGATGGCCTTCGGCGTGGACACCGCGCCAGTAGGCGATCTCGGTGTCGAGATCGACGCTGCGGCGGGTCAAGACGGATGCGCTGTGCATGGGTAGGACTCCGTTGCCGAGACTACCCCCTGTGCCCGGCACCGTAGCAGCGCCTGCCGCGTGCAACCAGCACGCGACGACGAGCGGTCGTCGCGGTGGCGATGCCACGGGCCGGATAGTGCCGACCCGTGGCAGCCGGGACCTCAATCCCAGTCGGGTGCGATGGCCTTCGGGTTGGCCAGCCGCTGCCCGCGGTCCAGTGCGGCGATCTCGGCCATGTCCTGCTCGCTCAGCCGCAGCGTCTGGGCCTTGAGATTGCTCTCCAGATTGTCGCGCTTGGTCGAAGACGGAATCACCGAATAGCCCTGCTGCAGCGCCCAGGCCAGGGTGACCTGCGCCGGGGTGGCGTCATGGCGTGCGGCGATCGCCTGGATCACCGGGTCCTTCAGCACCTCGCCCACCGCCAGCGTCATGTACGAGGTGACATGGATGCCTTGCTCGCGCAGGAACGCGATCAGGCTGCGGTTCTGCAGGTACGGATGCACTTCGATCTGATTGGTGGCGATGGCCTCGGCGCCCAGGATCTCGATGGCCTGCTTGATCAGCGCGATGGTGAAGTTGGAGACGCCGATCGCGCGGGTCAGGCCCTGCTGCCGGGCCTCGTTCAAGGCTTCCAGGTAGTCGCGCATCGGCACCTGATCCTTGGGCGAAGGCCAGTGGATCAGGGTCAGGTCGACGTCGTCGGTGCCCAGTTTGCGCAGGCTTTCCTGCAGGCTGGGCAGCAAGGCGCTGCGGTCGAACTTGTCGACCCAGATCTTGGTGGTCAGATACAGCTGATCGCGCGGCAGGCCGGATGCAGCGATGGCCTGGCCGACCTGTTCTTCGTTGTCATAGATCTGCGCGGTATCGACGGCGCGGTAGCCCAACTCCAGTGCATTGCGCACCGAGTCGATGACGACCTGGTCCTTGAGACGGAAGGTGCCGAGGCCGAATGCGGGGACTGTCATTGTGTTCCTTTGGTAATCGGGAATGGGGAATCGTGCATCGCAAAAGCTGATGTCGTGGGGGCGCTGTGAGCCATTAGTCCAGTGCGACGACGGCCTTGCCGAAGTTCTCGCCGCGCAGCAGGCTGATCAGGCCCTGCGGGGCGCTGTCCAGCCCGTGCAGGACGTGTTCGCGGTACTGGATCTGGCCGTCGCGCAGCCACTGGCCCATCTCGCGCAGGAAGGCGGGCATCAGGCGGATGAAATCGTGCTGGATGAAGCCGCGCACGGTCAGCCGCTTGCGCAGCACCTGGCCCATGAACTCGGGCAGGCGATCTGGCCCCGGCAAGGCCTGGCCGCGGCTGTTGTAGGTGGCGATCACGCCGCATACCGGGATGCGCGCGAAGTCGTTCAATTGCGGCAATACCGCGTCGAAGACCTTGCCGCCGACGTTCTCGAAATAGATGTCGATCCCGTCCGGAGTGGCCGCGCGCAGCTGCTCGGCAAAGTCGTCGGCGCGATGGTCCAGCGCCACATCCACGCGCAGCACCTCGCGCAGGTAGCGCACCTTTTCCTCGCCACCGGCAATGGCGACCACGCGCAATCCCTGCAGACGCGCCAGCTGGGCTACGGTGGCGCCGACCGGCCCGCTGGCTGCTGCCACCACCAGGGTTTCGCCGGCCTGCGGCTTGCCGATTTCGTGCAGGCCGGCGTAGGCGGTGAAGCCGGGCATGCCGTACACGCCGAGCGCGGTGCTCAGTGGCAGGGCATCGTCCTTGGGCAGCTTGCGCAACGGCGCGGTGGGCGTGAGCAGGCTATGGCTCTGCCAACCGCCGGGCAGCACCAGCAGATCGCCTGGCTGATAGCCGGCATGGTGCGACTCGAGCACCTCGCCGACGGTGCCACCTTCCATCACCGCGTCGATCTCCACCGGTGCGGCGTAGGACGGGCCTGCGTCCATGCGTCCGCGCATGTACGGGTCCAGCGACAGGAAGCGGTTGCGCACCAGAATCTGGTCGTGCCCGGTGGGCGGCAAGGCGACGTCTTCACTGCGGAAGTTGTCGGCGCTCGGCTCGCCGTGCGGGCGTGAGGCCAGCACGATGCGGCGATTGGTGATCGATGTCATGGGGGATTCCTTGCGGAAAGGGCCGCGCGTACGCGACCGGGGGAGCGCAGCCGCAATGGCGGCTGCGCGCGGAAAGACGCGCGTGGTCGACTGCGTGCGTGATGCAAGCCGATGCGTCAGGCTGCGTCGGCCGGCTCGGGGGCGCTTGCGGCATCGAGCTGTGCAATCTGATCGGCGCTCAACGACAGCTGCGCGGCGGCCAGCACATCGTGCAACTGGGTCACGCTGGTAGCGCTGACGATCGGTGCGGTCAGGCCGGGGCGTGCGATCAACCAGGCCAGTGCGATCTGTGCCGGTGTGGCGCGGTGGGTGGCCGCCAGATCGTCCAGCGCCTGCAGAATGCGCAGGCCGCGCGGATTGACGTATTGCTTGACCACCGAGGCACCGCGCGCGCTGCTCTTGCCGGCGTCGTCGGCGCTGCGGTATTTGCCGGTCAGAAAACCGCTGGCCAGCGAGTAGTAGCTGATCACGCCGAGTTCGCGTTCGCGCACCAGCGGCTCCAGCTCGGCTTCATAGCCGGCGCGGTCGTAGAGGTTGTATTCCGGTTGCAGGCTTTCGTAACGCGGCAACTTGTACTGCTCGGAGATATCCAGGGCATCGCGCAGGCGTGCGGCGCTGTAGTTGGACGCGCCGATCGCGCGCACCTTGCCCTGTTCGATCAAGCGGCCGAACGCGGCCAGCGTGGCTTCCAGCGGAATCGATTCGTCGTCTTCGTGCGCCTGGTACAGATCGATCACATCGGTCTGCAGGCGGGTGAGCGAATCTTCCACCGCGGCGGCGATGTTCTCCGGCGACAGGCCCGGATGCTCGCTCCATTTGGCCACCTTGGTGGCGATCAGCACCTTGTCGCGCTTGCCGCTGCGTGCGAGCCAGCGCCCGATGATGGTTTCCGACTCGCCACCGCGATTGCCCGGCACCCAGCCGGAGTACGCATCGGCGGTGTCGATCAGGTTGAAGCCGGCATCGACGAAGGCATCGAGCAACGCGAACGAGGTCGCCTCGTCGGCGCTCCAACCAAACACATTGCCACCGAACACGATCGGTTGAACCTGCAGGCCGGAGCGGCCTAGCGCGCGGGAGTGGGTCATCACGGTTGCTCCTGATTCGAACTGCCCACAGGATAGTCATGCGTGCCGATGTTGCGTGTGACACCTGCGTGGATTCAGCGTTCCGCAGATCGCCCTCATCGACTCACGTCGTCTGAACATGTCGCCCGCCGCGCCTGGTGCGGCGCGTCATGCGGCGCACGGATCCGTGCACATGGCAGGCTTCGGGCCGCATGCTAGGCTCGCGCTACTTTTTCCCGCAAAGGGCGCTGCGATGATCCGCAACAAGCTGGTGTGTGCATGTGTGGTGGGGATGGCAGTGGCGATGAGCGCGCCACTGGCAATGGCAATCAAACCGGCCGATAGCGCCAGCTTGCCGGCGCCCGATGCGGCGCTGCAAAAAGCCATCGACGGTAACTGGCGCGATCGCGTCTACGTGCAGCGCGATGTCTATCGTCATCCCGGCCAGACGCTGGCGTTCTTCGGCATCAAGCCGACCCAGACCGTCATCGAAATCACGCCGGGCGGCGGCTGGTATTCGGAAATCCTGGCGCCGTACCTGCGCGACAAGGGCAAGTATGTTGCCGCGGTGGTCGACCCGGCAGCGGTGCCGGAGGGGCGCGGGCGCGATTCGGCACAACGTGGGCGCGACGAGCTGGAGAAGAAGTTCGCCGCAAAGCCGGAGGTGTACGGCAAACCGTCGTTCGTTTCCTATGTGCCCAAGACGCCGTCGTTCGGCGTGGACAACTCGGCCGATCTGGTGCTGACCTTCCGTAACGTGCACAACTGGCGCATGGCCGGCAATGCCGAGGCGATGTTTGCCGGCTTCTACAAGGTGCTCAAGCCCGGCGGCGTGCTCGGCGTGGTCGAGCACCGTGCCAAGGCCGACGTGCCGGCCGACGACAAGAGCGGCTATGTCGGCCAGGCGCAGTTGATCGCGATGGCCGAGGCGGCCGGATTCAAGCTCGCCGGCAAGAGCGAGGTCAACGCCAATCCGCGCGACACCAAGGACTATGCCGGTGGCGTGTGGACCCTGCCGCCGAGCAACAACCACGACAAGGCCGACGACGCCAAGTACAAGGCGATCGGCGAGAGCGACCGCATGACCTTGAAGTTCGTCAAGCAGTGAGACGCGGCCAGCATGCCGACGCACCGCGCGTCGGCATGCGGGTCTTGGCGCTGCCCGCTACGGTGCGTCGATGCTGGCATGACGCGCGGCATGCGATGACTGCGCAATCGGCTGCACGACCGTAAGGACGGCGCGGGCAGCGCAACGATGGCCAGTTGGACCAACGCTGCGCTGGTTTGCATGCGGCAGGCCACTGATGCACAACTGCCCCGCGCAGCGATGCGGCGGCGTCAGCGTGCAACGCGGCTTCGGGCAGCAGCGCACCGCTTGCTGCCGGTAGCGCGACCTCTTCAACCCGGTGCACGACTCACGCGCCACGCGCGTGGCCGGCAACGACCTTGCGCAACAGGATTGGCATGTTGGTGTTGTTGAACAAACCCTATGGCGTGCTGTCGCAATTCAGCGACCGCTCGCAGCCGCCCAAGCGCACGCTGGCCGAATTCGGCCTGCCGGCCGACGTCTATGCAGCCGGTCGCCTGGATCACGACAGCGAAGGCCTGTTGCTGCTGACCGACGATGGCGCACTGGCGCATCGCTTGACCGACCCGCGCCACAAGCAACCCAAGACTTACTGGGTGCAGGTGGAAGGCGACCCGGAGCCTGCGCAACTGCAGGCCTTGCGCGATGGCGTGCTGCTCAACGACGGCCCGACCCGCCCGGCCGAAGTGCGCAGGCTCGATCCGGCACCGCAGCTGTGGCCGCGCGATCCGCCTGTGCGCATGCGCAAGACCGTGCCCGATGCCTGGCTGGAGCTGCAGATCACCGAAGGCCGTAATCGGCAGGTGCGGCGCATGACCGCCTCGGTGGGCCTTCCGACCTTGCGTCTGATCCGCGTGGCGATCGGCGACTGGACACTGGATGCGCTGGCGCCGGGCCAGTGGCGCATCGAACAAACGCGCGGCGCGCGTCCAAGTAGGACGCGACGCGGAGCCTGATGCATCCGGGACAGCGGTCGCTGCACCGCACGCGGCGCTGAGCTCGATGCATTTTGGACGGCGCTGCTTACAGAACCGCTTATGCGGCATGAGCAGCAGGATTGGTAATGCGAGCTCAGACGCAACGGTTGCGTGCCTGCGTGGCCGATCCACCCTGCGATCCGGCAATACGGCGCGGGTCAGGACAGGCGCGGTAATGACAAGGGTGCGGCCATGGCAAGCAACGCGGTCACGCGCGATCGTTAATCGCTACGGCCCCGCACATGTAGTGCCGCATTCTTCGACCACACGAGTGGGTGTCGATGACTTGGCGATTTAACGGTGGCATCGATCGTGGTCCACAAACAAAAACGCCACGGCGCAGGACCGTGGCGTCATGTTTTGTGCCTGGAACGATGGCTTACTCGATGCCGTCGCTCGGAGTCACTGCACCGCGACGCTGGTAGGCGGCGCGACGTGCGCTGGCATTGCTGGCGTGTTCGCGGTCCAGACGGTGGACATTACCGCCGAGCACCTGCTGGTCACGCTGGCGCTTGCGATACACGGCATAACCGATCAGGCCCAGGCCGGCGACGGCAGCAGCCACGGTGACGGCCGGGTTGCGCTTGACCACTTTGCTGACGACCTTGCCGCCGGTGCGCACGGCACCCAGAGCAGCACCGGTCTTCAGCCATTCGCTGGCGCCTGGACCGAAATGACGCAGGCTGCTGCCTGCATGACGGGCCTGATCGCCAGCGTTGGAGGCGGCGTGACGCAGATGGTCGCCCGCATTGCCAGCCAGTTCCAGGGCACGCTCCAGGGCGCGTTCGGTGATCACAGTCAGCTTGCTCATTGGAGGCGTTTCCTTTCTGAGTACGTGGGCCGCAGTGTGTGGGCTGCTGCGTATAGACGGTGTTAGCGGTGGCAGGGCTTGTTTGGGTTGCGGTTAAGTAATGATGCGGGGCGATGCTGTGATCGGTGCCTTACCTGGATTCGGTGTTTACCTGGGTGCGACAGAAGCCTGCCCTGGCCGGTGTTGACGTCGACTCCCTTCTCCCGCCGGGAGAAGGTGCCCTGCAGGAGCGGATGAGGGGACGGCCGAAGCCACGTGCGCTTGAGCAGCGCGTGGGCTTCGCCCCGTACCCGCACCCCAACTCCTCCCCCGAGAGGAGAGGGGCTCACATCAGGTGCCGCGCGGCTTTGCTCTATGGGTTGCAGTCGCGGTCCATGGATCTTCCGGCCACGGATGTCTGGGATACCGTCCCTTCATCTCCTTTCTGACATCTGGATAGGTCGTGACCCAGAAGCTCTTCAAATCCTGCGTGACCTGCAACGGGCGTCCGCCGGGCGAGAGCAGATGCAGGGTCAGCGGGATGCGGCCGTCGGCGATGCGCGGGGTTTCGGCCAGGCCGAACAGTTCCTGCAGCTTGACCGCCAGCACCGGCGGCAACGGTTGCTCGGCGTGGTCGAGGGCGTAAACGATTTGCCGCTCCATGCCCGAGGGCACGCTGATGCGGTTGGGTGCGTGTCGGTCGATCAGCTGGCGGCGGTCCCACGGCAGGGCGGCCTTGAGCGCTTCGCCCAGATTGGCCTCGTCCAGCGCATCCAGGCGGGTCTTGCCGGCGAAGGCCGGGCGCAGCCAAGTGTCCAGTGTCTCCAGCAACGCGGTGTCGGACAGGTCGGGCAGCGCAAGCTCGGGCATCCAGGCACGCAACGACTGCAGGCGGGCCCGCCATTGGCGCAGGCCGTCGGTCCACGGCAAGGCATCCAGGCCGAGCTGCCGCACCGCCTCGGTCAGCGCACCGGCGGCTTGCGCCGGATCGACGCGGCCGGCCGGGCGGCTGTCGAGCACGATGCGGTCGAAGCTGGATTGCCGACGCGCGACTAGGGCGCGCTTGTCCGCGTCCCACTGCACCAGATCCTGCTGCACGAAGCGCTCGGGCACGCTGCGGCGCAGATAGCCTTCGTCCACCGGCGCGGCGCGTAACAGCAGCGCGTCCTTGGCTTCGTAACGCAGCTCGCTGGCAACCAGCCAGGGTTCGCCGCGCAGGTCGCTGTGGTCGAACAGGCGCGCGCTGCGGCCGTTGGCCAGCAGGTAGCGCAACGGGTCGTTGGGGTGGCGTGCGGCAATGCGGTCGGGGAAGGCGTGCGAGAGCAGGTCACCGAGCGCGTGCGCCTCCACGCTGGTGGGCGGAGCGCTGTCGCAGCGCAGCCGGCGGCGCCATTGTTTGGTGGCGCTGTCGATCGTGGCCAGGCCGCCGCGGTTGGCATCGTGCGCGCTGCGGCCTTGCCGGAATGCGGCCAGTGCGCGCCAGCGCGCAGCCAGTCCATCGCCGCCCTGACGCAGCGGGTCGCGCGCTTCCAGCAAGGCGGCCAGGTCGCAAGCCAGCGCCACGCGTGTCGCGTCGCCAGCCTGCGCCAGCATCGCGGCCAGACGCGGATGGGTGCCCAGCGCGAGCATGCGCCGGCCCAGTGCGGTGATGCCGCCGCTGCCGGTGAGCGCGCCCAGCCGCTGCAGCAATTCGTGCGCGGCGGCCAGCGCACCGGCCGGCGGGGCATCGACGAAGCGCAGCGCAGCGCTGCCCCAGGCGGCCAGTTCCAGTGCCAGGCCGGCCAGCTCCACCTGGGTGATCTCCGCGCGCCGCTGCGGTTCCAGCCGCTGCGATTGCGGCCACAACCGGTACGCCCAGCCGCTGGCCACACGCCCGGCACGGCCGGCGCGCTGGTCGGCCGAAGCCTGCGCGATGGTGGTGATGTCCAGGCGCGAGAAGCCGCTGTTGGGATCGTAATGCGGCTCGCGCGCCAGTCCGCTGTCGATGACCACGCGCACGCCGGGCAGGGTGACCGAGGACTCGGCGACGTTGGTCGCCAGCACAACGCGGCGGCGCCCGGACGGGTCGGGTTGCAGCACCTGGCTTTGCGCCTCGACCGCCAGCTCGCCGTGCAGCGGCAGCACCTGCACCGCCGGATCCAGCACGTCCTGCAGCGCGCTGTGCACGCGTGCGATCTCGCGCTGGCCGGGCAGGAACACCAGCACATCGCCCGGGTGGGTGGACAAGGCGTGTTCCACCGCGCGCCGGGTCTGCGGCTCCAGCGCTTCGTCGCGGCGCGCGGGAAAGTGCGCGATCTCCACCGGGAAACTGCGCCCGGCGCTGCTCAGGCGCGGCGCGTCGAGAAAGCCGGCCAGGCGCTCGCCATCCAGCGTGGCCGACATCGCCACGATGCGCAGGTCCTCGCGTACCTGCGCCTGCACGTCCAGCGCCAGCGCCAGGCCTAGGTCGCCGGCCAGATGGCGCTCGTGGAATTCGTCGAACAGCAACGCGCCGATGTGCTCCAGCATCGGGTCATCCTGGATCAGCCGGGTCAGGATGCCCTCGGTGACGACCTCGATGCGGGTACGCGCGGAGGTCTTGTTCTCGAAGCGGATGCGGTAGCCCACCGTCTCGCCGACCGGCTCGCCCAACTGGCGCGCCATGAACACGGCGGCGCTGCGGGCGGCCACGCGCCGCGGTTCCAGCATCACGATCTTGCGGCCGGCCAGCCAGGGTGCGTCCAGCAAGGCCAGCGGTACCTGGGTGGTCTTGCCGGCGCCGGGCGGGGCTTCCAGCACCAGCCGCGGATGGGCGGCCAGGCTGTCGCACAGCTGCGGCAGCAGGGGGGAGATCGGAAAGGCAGGCTCGGTCATGCGCGGGAAGGATACGGGCACGTCACAGATGGCGCGACGGTCGGGCCGTCGGGTGAAGCCTGTCGGGGAATCCGGAAGTGATATTACCTTTTGGGCATTCAAGGCTGACTTTGGCGCCGGCGCTGCTTCAGGCCGGCAGCGTGCCTGTCGATAACCGCTGTACTCCCTGATTTGGACGCCCCATGTCTGCTGCCACCCCGAAATTCGTCAGCCTGCAAAGCAAGCTGCTCGGCGCGCTCGCGCTGGGTCTGTCGGTCATCCTGCTGTGTGCCCTGGGCGGTCTGGGCACGGCGTGGCTGAGTCTGTCGGGCAAGGTGCCGCCGGAGGTGGCGCAGGCTTCCAGCAGCGAAGAGATCACCCGCGATTTCCGCCTGCAGGTGCAGGAATGGAAGAACGTGCTGATCCGCGGGCGCGATCCGGCGCTGCTGGACAAGCACCTGAGCGCCTTCCGCGAGCAGGGCAGGAAGGTGCAGGCCAGCACCGAGGCGCTGGCCAAGGCAACCCAGGACCCGCAGGCACGCACGCTGGCGCAGGACTTTGCCAAGGCGCATCTGGGTTTGCAGCGCAATTACGAAGCGGCGCTGGGCAAGTTTGCCGAGGCCGGCTACGACACCCAGGTGGGCGACCAGCTGGTCAAGGGCCAGGACCGCGCGCCCAGCCACACCCTCGAAGAACTGGTGAAGCGCAGCAAGACCCTGGCCGATGCGGCGGTGCTGGCCAGTTCGCAATCGGCGCAGCACAAGCTGGTGCTGTCGGCGGTGGCCACGATCGCCGCGGCGCTGTGCCTGGTGGCAGTGCTGGGCTGGTGGATCCGTCGCTCGATCGTGCGCCCGATCGAAAACGTCGCGCGTGCGGCACGCCAGGTGGCGGCCGGCGATCTGTCGGCGCGTGCGGCGGTCAGCACGCGCGATGAAATCGGTCTGCTCGGCCAGGCCATGGGCCAGGTGGTCAACACGCTCACCGACGTCTCCACCGCGCAGGCCGACATGGCGCAGCGCCACGAAGCCGGGCAGATGAGTTACCGCATGGACGCGCAGGCCTTCCCGGGCGCATACGGCCGCATGGTCGACGACACCAATGGCTTGATCGGCGCGCAGGTCGGTCTGATCGGCGACATGCTGCAGGTGATGCAGCATTACGCGGTCGGCGACATGTCGGTGGACATGCCGCGCCTGCCGGGCGAGAAAGCGCAGATCACCGAGGCGATGGACACCACCAAGCGCAACCTGGCGGCGATCAATGGCGAAATCCGTGGCCTGGTCGACGCAGCTGCGGCCGGCGACTTCGCCACGCGCGGCAATGCCGAGGCCTACCAGTTCGAATTCCGCGCCATGGTCAGCGGCGTCAACGGCCTGATGCAGAACGTGGACCAGAATCTGGCCGAACTGTCGCAGCTGCTCAAGGCGATCGCCGATGGCAACCTGACCGCGCGCATGCACGGCAACCAGCAAGGCGTGTTCGCACGCATGCGCGACGATGCCAATGCCACCGTGCAGCGCCTGACCGATATCGTCGGCGACATCACCGTGGCCGCGCAGACCATTCGCACCGCCTCGGCAGAGATTGCCGCCGGCAACAACGACCTGGCCCAGCGCACCGAACAGCAGGCTGCCAACCTGGAAGAAACCGCCGCCTCGATGGAAGAACTCACCTCCACCGTGCGGCAGAACGCCGACACCGCGCAGCAGGCCAGCCGCGGCGCGCAGGCGGCCGCGGAGATCGCCGGCCGTGGCGGCGAGATGGTGGCCAGCGTGGTCGACACCATGGGCGAGATCGAGGTGTCGTCCAAGAAGATCGCCGAGATCATCAGCGTCATCGACGGCATCGCCTTCCAGACCAACATCCTGGCGCTGAACGCGGCAGTGGAAGCGGCGCGTGCCGGCGAACAGGGCCGCGGCTTTGCCGTGGTCGCCTCGGAAGTGCGCGCGCTGGCACAGCGTTCGGCCGGCGCGGCCAAGGAGGTCAAGCAGCTGATCGACGCCTCGGTGGACAGCGTGGAGCGCGGCAGCGCGCGCGTGGATCAGGCCGGGCAGACGATGCAGCAGATCGTGCAGTCGGTGCAGCAGGTGACCACGCTGATTGCGGAGATTTCCGCCGCATCGCGCGAACAATCCTCCGGTATCGAGCAGGTCGCCCGCACCGTCAACGACATGGACGAAACCACCCAGCGCAATGCCGCACTGGTCGAAGAAGCCTCTGCCGCAGCACGTGCGATGGAAGAGCAGGCGGTGGAACTGAGCGAAGCGGTATCGGTGTTCCGCCTGGACGCACGCCGGCCAAGCCTGGCGGCTGCGGCTTGATTGCGTGAGGCGTTGTAGCGGCCCAGGTGCAGCTGCTTGAATCAAAAGCCCGGTGCGTCGAGGGCGCGGTGCCCTCGCCACCTGCGGGACACGCCGTGCATCCGTCCGTGGAGGCTCCTTGGCGGCCTCCATGCCGCCAAGGGTCCCGCAAGCGGCGGGGACGCCGCACCGAGCGTTGGTCGGTGGCCCGGTCAAAACCTGTGTTTGCTTTGGAGTTCGAGATCGCCTTGTTCATGGCTTGCCTGTTGCTCGAATTCGATTGAGGGGCTAACTGGGCTCCCACAATCCGAACAACGCACATCGTGCATTGCTTGCACCAAGCACACCGACCATCTCGCTTGGTCCTTGCCCGCCTACCGTCGCGGGACCTTACGCGGCATGGATGCCGCGTAAGAGCCTACACGGACGTACTTGCGGCGTGTCCTGCGATGGTGGGCGGGCAAGGACCCTGCAACCAAGCCGCAGATCGACCGCTCCACGATCGATCCACCGACACCATCCAGTCACTTCGAGACACACGAAAACTGCGCTAAAAACCTGCGGATTCAAGTCGCAGCGTCGTCGGACGACCAAGCCAAGCCAAACCAGTCAGACCTCAGTATCCGGTCATCAACCCGCTTCGCGCATCCGCGCGGTCAGGCCCTTGAGGAAGGCGCGCAGCAACTGGTCGCCGCAGGGGCGAAAATTCTTGTGGCCGGGCTGGCGGAACAGCGCGGACAGTTCCGGCTTGGACAGCGGGAAGCCGGCGCTGGCGAAGATGGCGTGCATGTCCACGTCTTTCAGCTCGAAGGCCACGCGCAGTTTCTTCAGCACCAGGTTGTTGCCGACGCGGGTTTCCAGCGGGCGCACCGGCTGGCTCTCGTCGCGGCCGCGAAAACGCAGCACCAGGCCATCGAGGAAGCGCGCCAGCATCGCGTCGGTGCAGGGCTCGAAACCGGGCTCGTCTTCCTTCTTCAGCCAGGCCTGTACCTGCGGCTTGTCGAGCGCGAACTCCGGGTCGGCCAGGTGGGTGATCTCCACCACCTTGTCGTCGCTGAGGTCGAGCATGTAGCGGATGCTGCGCAGTACATCGTTGTGGATCATGACAATTCCGGGGCCCCGGCCTGTCGCCGGAAAGGCGCCATTCTACGGGGCCGACGCGGAACGCGGCGTGTGCCCCGCCGATCCATTGCCGAACCGGCGGCCGCTCAGCTGCCGCGATAGGTGGAATACCCGTACGGCGAGAGCAGCAGCGGCACGTGGTAATGGCCGTCGTCGGCAATGCCGAACGCGATCGGCACCTGTTCCAGGAAGGGCGGGTCGGGCAGCGCGGTGCCGGCGGCGCGCCAATAGCCGGCCACCTCGAATTCCAGCCGGTAGCGGCCGGGTTGCAGCGTGAGTGCGGCCAGTTCGGGGCAGCGCCCGTCCTGGTTGGTGACCCCGTCGAAGTGCAGCGTGGCGCCGGCGAACAGGCGCAAGGCGATACCGGCGGCGGGGCGGCCCGTGGCCGTATCCAGCACATGGGTGGAGAGCGTGCTCATGCCACCGCCTGGGTCGGTTGCGGCCATTGGCCGACGAACTCGGGCTGGTCGTAAGCCAGATAGCTGTCGACGATGGCCTGGCGGTCGTCCAGGAACAGCTGGTCGGCCACCGCGCGGGCCAGCCGCGGCAGCGCGACCTTGAGCCCGGACAACGCCGCCGCCGACGGGCCGTGGTTGATCAGCGCCGAATAGTTGAAGGCGAACAAGCCGTGCAGCAGTGCGGCATCGTCAGGCGTGCGCGGCAGCAGTTCGAAGCCCGGCCCCAGGTAGGGATGCGCATCCAGCACCGGATTGGCTTGGCCCGGCGGCGGCTGGTAGCGGTCGCCCCAGCAGGCGATGCGCCCGGACAGCGCGGCCAGTTCCGGGCGTAGTTGCGGGTCGGTGACCAGGCCGGTGGCAACGGCCAGAAAATCGAAGCGGTGCTCTCCCTGCGGCGTGCGCACCACCACCTCGCCATCGCGCTCGGCCACCTCCAGCCAGGGCGCGCCCAGGTGCAGCGCGAAGCCGGCATGCGCGCAGGCACGCTGGAAGGTGTCGTTGGTCGGCGGCTGGTTGTGTGCGAAGAAGCTGGCCATCATCCGGTACTTGTCCGCATCCGGCAGCGTCAGAAAGCGCGGGATGATGCCGGCCTGTTCCATGTGGCGGAATGGGTTGATGCGCGGCAATGCGCTGCGGCGCACGAACACCTCGGCACTGGCGACGCCTTGATCCAGCGCGAAACAGGCGTTGTCGAACGCGGAGGCGCCACCGCCCAGGATGCCCACGCGCTTGCCGGCCAGCGCGGCGAAGTTGATGTGGCCGGAGGTATGCGCATAGCGCTGTGCGGGCAGGGCGCCGCTGATCCAGTCCGGCACCATCCACTGGCCGCCGCCCTGGATGCCGGTGGCCAGGATCAGCTTGCGCGTCAGCAGCGGCGCACCCATCGCCAGATGCAGGCGATGGATGCCCGGCGCCACGTCCGGTTCCACCCGCGCCAGCCGCGTGGCATTGCGCACCGGCAGACGCAGCACCGCGCGGTACCAGCGCAGGTAGTCCATCCAGCTGCCGCGCGGGATCTTGTCCAGCGCGTCCCAGCCGGCGCCGCCGTGTTGCGCCTCCCACCAGGCGCGAAAGGTCAGCGATGGCACGCCCAGGTCGATCGAGGTGATCTGCTTGGGCGTGCGCAAGGTCTGCATGCGCGCGTAGGTCACCCACGGGCCTTCCTGCCCAGCCGGGTTCTCATCGATGACCAGCAGGTTGTGCACGCGCTCGCGTTGCAGTGCGAACGCCGCGCCCAGGCCGCTCTGGCCGGCGCCGACGATGACCACGTCATACACATGCCCTGCCGGATGCACGCGCGGCTGCGTCCAGGCATCGCCGCCATGTGCCAGGCGTTGCAGGTCGTGGTGGAGCTCGCGTTCGAGTTGGGCCAGGCTCATGGCAGTGCCTCCAGGCGCAGTTGCACGATCTTGCCGATCTCGGCGAGGGCGGTGGACAGTTCTTCGCTGCGCGAGGCATCCAGCCGGCGTTCTAGCGCGGCAAGGATGCCGGCCTTGTCGTGCAGCCGCACGCAGATCACGAACGGAAATCCGAAGCGATGGCGATAGGCCTGATTGAGCGCGTGGAAGCGCTTGAATTCGGCTTCGCTGAGCCGGTCCAATCCGGCCGAGGCCTGCTCGGCGGCCGACGCGGCGGTGAGCGTGCGGTCGATCGCCGCCTTGCCCGCCAGCTCCGGATGCGCGCGGATCAACGCAACCTGGTCTTCCTGCGACGCGTCGAACACCACCTGCATCAGCCCGCGGTACACATCGGCGAACGGACGCCGCCGTGCAGCGCGTTCGACCACCCACGGCGAATGCTCGAACAGCTCGCGGTAGCGCGCCACGAAGGCGGCATCGTCCAGCACGCTGTCGTCGATCACGCTCATGCATGCGTCCCCTGCAGCGAGACATGCGCAGCCACCACTTTCCAGCCGTCGGCAAAACGCACCCAGCTCTGGCTCTGGCGGCCGCGCGCGCTGCTGCCGTCGCGGATAAATTCTGCGTGCGTGGTGGCGAAGTCGTGGCCGAAGCCATGCACCTGCACATGCACAAGCTGGCGTTGCGGCGAGCCGCCGCGGCCGATGCGGAAGGCGCGGATCGCCTCGATGCCGTACAGCACCTCGCCCACGCCATAGCGCACCGTGCTGGGTGCGGGGTGGAACAGCGCATCCATTGCGGCGATGTCGTCGTCCATCAGGGCCTGTTCGTAGGCATGGAAGGCGGCGGTCACTTGCGCGATCACCTCGGGCAGGTCGATGTCGGCGGTGTCGATGCTCATGCCGGATGGACCTGCAGCCAATGCCGCGCAATATCGATGCGGCGCGCAATCCAGGCATCGCCGCTGGCCAGCACGTGATCGACGAAACGTGCCAGGGCCGCCGCGCGCGCCGGCTTGCCGACGATGCGCCCATGCAGGCCGACCGACAGCATGCGCCCGCCTTCGCTGCGCAACTGCTCGAAGCCATCGCGCAGATAGCGGAAGAACGGCTCGCCATCGGCAAAGCCGTTGTAGGCGACGAATTTCATGTCGTTGGCGTCCAGCGTGTACGGCACGATCAACTGCGCACGGCCATGCCGATGGTCGTAGTACGGCACATCGTCGGCGTAGCTGTCGGCGTCGTAGACAAAGCCGCCTTCCTCGGCGACCAGCCGCGCGGTGTTGGGGCTGGTGCGGCCCTGGTACCAGCCGAGCGGGCGGCTGCCGGTGGCGCGGGTGTGCACGGCGATGGCTTCGGCGATATGCGCACGCTCGGTGGCTTCATCCACATGCTGGTAATCGATCCAGCGCAGGCCGTGGCTGGCGATCTCCCAGTCGGCGGCCTGCATCGCGGCGACTGCCTCGGGATTGGAGGCCAGCGCGTGCGCCACGCCGAATACGGTCACCGGCAAATTGCGCGCAGTGAACAGCCGGTGCAGCCGCCAGAAGCCGGCACGGCTGCCGTATTCGTACAGGCTCTCCATCGCCATGGCGCGCGCGCCGGGCTGTGCTTGCGTGCCGACCATCTCCGATAGGAAGGCTTCCGAGCCGGCATCGCCGTTGAGCACGCAGTTTTCCGCGCCCTCTTCGTAATTGATGACGAACTGCACCGCGATGCGCGCGCCACCGGGCCACTGCGCTGCAGGCGGGGTGGCGCCATAGCCGACCAGGTCGCGCGCTGTGCTCATGCCTGCGGCTCCGCGTGCCAGGCCGCCAGTGCGGCTTCCACCGCCAGCCCTGGTGTGCAGGCGTAGCCTTCGGCGCGCAGCACCGCTTCCAGCGCGGCCAGGGTGATCAGCACCTTGTGCTTCATCGCGTTGTAGCCCATCGCGCCGATGCGCCAGATCCTGCCCTGCAGTGGCCCGAACGCGGTGCCGATCTCGATCTCGAAATCCTCGCGCATGCGCCGGCGCACCGCATCGCTGTCGATGCCGTGCGGAATCACCACGCCGGTGACATTGGTCATGCGGTGCGCATCGTCGCCGAACACCTCCAGCCCCAGCGCGCGGATGCCGGCACTCACCGCACGCCCGGCGGCGGCGTGACGGGCGAAGCGGGCGTCCAGGCCTTCCTGCAGCGCCACGCGCGCGCATTCGCGGGCGCCGTACAACATGGTGGTGGCCTCGGTGTGGTGATTGAGGCGCTTGTCCGACCAGTAATCCATGATCATCGCCAGATCGAAATAATTCGAGGCGATGCGCGGCCCGCTGCCGTTGACGATGTCCTCGCGCACGATGCCGCGCTCGACATGGCGACGCGCGAAGATCGCCTCGGCCGCCGTGTCGGAGACGGTGATCGG
Source organism: Xanthomonas sp. F14 (assembly GCF_014199865.1). NCBI lineage: Bacteria > Pseudomonadati > Pseudomonadota > Gammaproteobacteria > Lysobacterales > Lysobacteraceae > Xanthomonas > Xanthomonas sp. F14. The sequence goes on from NZ_JACHOM010000004.1 coordinate 440,902, forward strand.
CGCCGAGCCGGATGGCCCGCCCAGGCATTTCTGCAGGCCGCCGGTGACCACGTCCACGTCCCAGCGATCGCTGGCGATGGGCATGCCGCCGATGGTGGCGGTGGCATCCACGTAACTCAGCGCGCCGGCCGCGCGGCACAGCGCACCGAGGCCATCTAGCGGCTGGGCAATGGTGGTGGAGGTGTCGCCGTGCACCGTAGCGACCAATTTGGGTGCCACGCGCTCGATCGCCTCGGCGATTGCAGCAAGCGGCACCACCTCGCCCCATGGCGCATCCACGGTGTGCACGTCGGCACCGAGCCGGCCCAGGATCTCGGTGAGCAGCAGGCCGAAGCGGCCGAAGTTGATCACCAGCACGCGGTCGCCCGGGCTGACCAGCGACACCAGCGCCGCCTCGATGCCGGCGCGCGCGGTGCCGTCGACCAGAAACGTCCAGCGATTCTCGGTGCCGAACAGCGGCCGGTACAGCGCCATCACCTCGTTCATGTAGGTGGTCATTTCCGGATCGAACTGGCCGAGCAGATCGGCGGCCATCGCGCGCAGCACGCGCGGATGCGCATTGACCGGGCCCGGGCCCATCAACAGCCGTTGCGGGGGATCGAGCTCGCCGAAGGTGTGCAGGTGACGCAGATCAGGTGACAAGGGGATCTCCCAGGTGTTCGATGAAGTGGCGCATGACCGCCAGTGCGAGCTCGGCATCGGCCGGGGCCACGTGTTCGTCCGGATGATGGCTGATGCCGCCGGCGCAGCGCACGAACAGCATCGCGGTGGGGCAGAGCGCGGCCATCACCATCGCATCGTGGCCGGCGCCGGACACCAACTGGCGCGGCGCGATGCCTTGTGCGGCGACTGCGTGTTGCAAACGGGTCATCAGTGCCGGTGCGCAGGGGCTGGCGGCCAGCGTCTGCAACGGGTCGATGGCGATGGCGATGTTGCGGGTTTTGCTGATACGGGCCAGTGCGCGTTCGATCTCCAGCACTGCCGCATCGCGCGTTGCATCGTCGCCGGCACGCACGTCCAGCGTGCAGTCCACTCGGCCGGGCACCACGTTGGTGGTGCCGGGTGCGACCTGCAGCTTGCCGACCGTGGCGACCAGGTCGTCGCTGCCGGCGCGTGCAATCCCTTCGATCGCCAGCAGGGCCTCGGCAGCGGCGCTCAATGCATCGCGACGCAAGGCCATGGTGGTGGTGCCGGCGTGGCCGGCGCGGCCGTCGAAGCGCAGGGCAAAGCGCCGCTGCGCGGCGATCGCGGTGACGATGCCGACCGGCAGGCCTTCGGCTTCCAGCACCGGGCCTTGTTCGATATGGGTTTCCAGATAGGCCAGCACGCTGCCGGGCGCGCGTGCGGCGTGTTGTAGGTGCGCGATGTCCAGATCCCAGTCGGCCAGCGCGCTGGCCACGTCGGTGCCGGCCGCGTCGGTGACCGCCAGCGTGGCGGGGTCGAGCGTGCCGGCGACGGCGCGGCTGCAGAACATCGAGGCAGGAAAGCGCGACCCTTCCTCATCGCCGAAGGCGATCACCTCGATCGCGAACGGCAGGCGCCGCCCTTGGGCGTGCAGCGCGGCGACGCATTCGATGCCGAGCAGGATGCCGAGCGGGCCGTCATAGCGCCCGGCATCGCGCACGCTGTCCAGATGGCTGCCGATCAGCAGCGCCGGTGCGTCGGCATGCGCGCCTTCGTAACGCCCGATCAGGTTGGCCGCGGCGTCCAGACGCACCTGCATGCCGGCCTGGCGCATCCATTCGCCCACCTGTGCGACGGCGGCGCGATGCGCCGGGCTGAGCCAGGCGCGGAACAGCCCGCCGGGTGTGTCGCTGTAGGGCGTAACACCCAGGGCGTCGCAGCGGTCGACCGCGCGTGCGCCCGAGCTGTGGACGGGTGAGCGGCGTTGTGCGCTCAGCATGGGGCGCCGTGCGGGGGTGTTGTTTTAACGCAGCTGCCAGAACCGCGATGCGACAGGGACTGATGCATGGAGCCTCCGCAGGCGGTGTGGAAAGGGGGCGGGTATCGCCAACGTTGGTCGCCTCGCAGCAATGGCATCAGGTGCTTGCGCGGCCGGCGGCGGCCGTCGAATCGACTATACGAACCGGCCCCGTCGCCCCAAAGCGGTTTTTTTAGGGTCGGGCGTTGCAAAAAATGCGACGGGAAGCTTGTGGCCGGCGTTGTTCCTTCTCCCTCCGGGAGAAGCTGCCCGAATGGCGGATGCGGGTGCGGCAGCGTCGAGAGAGCTGAGCAGCCGTACCCTCACCCCAACTCCTCTCCCGCAAGAGCGGGGCTTCGGGATTCCTTTTTCACCGGCTGCTACAGTCAGGCGGATTCCATGAAAGAGATTCACCAATGGCGCGCGACAACTTCAAGGACCTGCTGGCGCTGATCGCCATCGTTCGCGAGGGCAGCTTTACCCGCGCTGCCGCCAAGCTGGGCGTTTCGCAGTCGGCGCTGAGTCACACCATCCGCGGGCTGGAAGCGACGCTGGGTCTGCGCCTGCTGACCCGCACCACGCGCAGCGTGGCGCCCACAGAAGCCGGCGAGCGGCTGATCCAGACGGTGGCGCCGCGCTTTGCCGAAATCGAGGAGGCGCTGTCTGCGCTCGGCGAAATGCGCGACACGCCCGCAGGCACCGTGCGCATCACCGCCACCGACTACGCCGCGCGCGCGATTCTGTGGCCCAAGCTGTCCAGGCTGCTGCGCGACTACCCGGAGATCAAGGTCGAGATCGTGGTCGACAACGGCCTGACCGACATCGTTGCCGACCGTTACGACCTGGGTGTGCGGCTGGGCGACCAGGTCGAAAAGGACATGATCGCCGCGCGCATCGCACCGGACATGCGCATGGCCATCGTCGCCGCGCCGTCCTATTTCGCGCGTCGGCCCATCCCCAAGACGCCGCAGGATCTCACCGCGCACAGCTGCATCAACCTGCGCATGAAGACCGCCGGTGGCATCTACGCCTGGGAGCTGGAAAAGGACGGCCGCGAGGTCATCGTGCGCGTGGATGGCCAGCTGACCTTCAACGGCACCTACGAAGCGCTGGACGCGGCGGTGGATGGCTTCGGCATCGCGTTCGTGCAGGAGGATCTGGCGCGCCCGCATATCAAGGCCGGACGGCTGCGCTGGGTGATGAAGGACTGGTCGCCGACCTGGCCGGGCTTGCACGCGTTCTATCCCAGCCGCCGCCATTCCTCGTCCGCCTTCAACCTCGTCGTGGATGCGCTGCGCTACAAGGGTTGAGGGTCCGCGCCAGGCAGAGGCGCTCGACGCAGGCAAGTGGTTGATGAGCGGGCTTCATAAGCCCGTGCGCATCCGCCATCTTTATCGCTGTTCACGGCCTGCGTAAGCTGCAGCACATCCAGACACGCACACGCCCGAGCCGCAGCGCCCGTTGCTGCATTGCGCCCGTCGTGCGTCGCTGCGCTGACAGGTCGATGCAGTGCATCGCTGCCTGCGGCGCATCCCCTCCGAACACCAGGTTCGCGATCGAGCGCGGCGTCAGCGCGCTTGCGGCGTGGCGTTCGTCTCGCATTCCACTTCGCACAAAGGCTCCACATGCAAGCCAGTTCGCTCGCTACCGATCCATCCTCGCGCGCCGCACCCGCCGCAACCCGCCAGACCTGGAGCGCGGTCGGCTCGATGTCGCTCTGCGTTGCGCTGCTGATCGCCTCCGAGTTCATGCCGGTCAGCCTGCTCACGCCGATCGCCGCCGATCTGCACGCCAGTGCCGGCATGGCCGGCCAGGCGATCTCGATCTCCGGCCTGTTCGCGGTGGTCGCCAGCCTGCTGATCGCACCGCTGTCGTCGCGCTTCAACCGGCGCCATGTGTTGATCGCCCTGACCGGGGTGATGCTGTTGTCGCTGCTGTTGATCGCCAATGCGCACAGCTTCGGCATGTTGATGGTGGCGCGTGCGCTGCTCGGCATCACCATCGGCGGCTTCTGGGCATTGTCCACCGCCACGGTGATGCGCATCATGCCCGAGCATGCGGTGCCCAAGGCCTTGGGCATCATATTTATTGGTAACGCAGTCGCTGCTGCATTCGCCGCGCCATTGGGCAGCTATCTGGGCGCCACCATCGGCTGGCGCGGGGTGTTCTGGGGCATGTTGCCGTTGGTGGCGCTGACCATCGCCTGGCAATGGCGCAGCCTGCCGTCGATGCCCGCACAGGGCGCCACTTCGCTGGGTGGCATCGTCACCTTGTTGAAGCGTCGCTATGTGGCGCGCGCCATGCTCGCGGTAATGCTCGGATTTGCCGGTGCGTTTTCTGCGTTCACCTACTTTCGCCCGTTTCTGGAAACCGTTGCGCAGGTCGATGTGTCGCAACTGTCGTTGCTGCTGCTCGGCCTGGGCCTGGCCGGATTCGTCGGTACCTATGCCGCCACCGCGTTGGTGCCGAAGCGCTTGTTCACCCTGCTCAGCGTACTGCCGGTCGCACTGGGTGTGGCGACCATCGGCATGCTGCTGGCAGGTCACCTGGTGTGGGCCGTGGCCGTGGCGATGATTGCCTGGGGCACGCTCAACGCGGCGATGCCGGTGGCCTGGTCCACCTGGTTGAGCCGCTGCGTCAAGGACGCACCGGAAAGCGGCGGCGGCCTGATGGTTGCCGCAATCCAGCTTTCCATCATGCTGGGTGGCGCCGCAGGCGGCGTGCTGCTGGATCATGTGTCGATCGGCGCCACCTTTGTCGGTGCCAGCGTGTTGCTGCTGGCCTCGTCACTGGTTGCAGGGCGTGGCGATCGCTTACAGCCGTGAGGGATGGCGATCGCACGATGCGGCGCGCATTGCGCGGACGTCGGCCCGTGCCAGGCAACGACGCCAGAGGCAGTGCTTGGCTCCCTCTCGCGGCGCACACCCAAGGTGTCTGCGTAGGTATTGCCGCATGGCCGGTGCTGCTGCCATCGAGCAGCGCCGGTCCGATGCCGAGAGACAACGGAAGACGTTGGCGAGCGCACCGTTGTCAGCAAGCGCAAGCGCGTGTGGCTGTTGTGCCGTCGTGACGGACTCCTGGCGTTATCTCCAACAGTCCGATGTGAGATGACGAGCACCTCACACCAACGCGGAACTTGTCAGGCTCAATCGGCCGACAGCGATCCCAGGGTGAAGCCGGACACGGCATTGACCTTGCCGCGCCAGAGCACACCACGGTTGCTGGGCAGGGGCTGGCCGCCGGGCGAGAAGCAACGCGAGTCGATCAGGTGAATGAACTGCGGCGGCCGGCTGCTTTGCTGCGCATCTTCCTCGGTGTCGTAAATGCTGGCGTGGCTGGCAAACGCACGACGGATATCCTCTTTTTCCTCGGCATCGCCGGGGTAGGCGGCAGAGAATTCCTGCGCAAACGCCTCAAAGTACTGCTTGCCGCTGACCAGCTGGCCGGACACGATGATGCCCTCGACAAACAGCGTGATGCCGAACTGCACGTTCGAGCTGTTGACGGTTGCGACCAGCTTCTGCAGATACCAATCCAGGCTCTGGCCGTCGAACGCCAGCTTGACGTCTTCCAGGCTGGGTTGGTTGTCTTCTTGCTCTGTCATATGGCTCTCCTTGGTGGAAGGGTTGATGCGTCTGTCGAAATAAGCACGGCGACGTAGCTTACCCATCGCCATGCATGCCCAAGAAAGCAGGTGCGTCCTGTCCGGTGAACGGCGTGGTTGAGTCCGCCATCGTCGCCTTGGAGAGCATGCCCAGAGTCTATGACATGTTCACCTTGTCGGCCTGCAACTGGCTGGAGTCTCGGTCCTGCGCGCTAGCCGGTGCTGGCGTGCAAGCACGCTCTGACCCGATCGCTTGATTGGCGGGCAGGGATGTCTGCCCGTCACCACGCAGGCGCAGCAAGCATCATCACGCCCCAACCATCACCACCCAGCCACCGCACCATCGGATCGCGGATCGCTTGCTCCGCTGATCACGCCATCGGCCTCGCGCACCAGCGCGCCTGCGTGTCCCATCACCGAGCTGTAGGCGGGCAACAGGTCCACCGCATGCCCGGCATCGCGCAGTGCCTGCACCAGTGCCGGATCAAAACGGTCTTCCAGCTTGAGTGATGTGCTCTCTTCGCCCCAGGTGCGTCCCAACAGCCAGCGTGGTGCGGTGATGGCCTGTTGCAGCGGCACGCCGAAACGCGCGTAGCGGGAGAAGATCGCCGCCTGGGTTTGTGGCTGGCCTTCGCCACCCATGGTGCCGTAGGCCATGACGCGGCCGTCGTCGAAGGTGGCCAGTGCCGGGTTGAGGGTGTGGAAGGGTTTGCGGCCCGGGGCGAGCGCGTTCCAACCGTCGGGGGCAAGGCGGAAACTGCAGCCGCGGTTTTGCCAGGTGATGCCGGTGCGCGGCAGCACCAGGCCGGAGCCGAATTCGAAATAGGTGGACTGGATGCAACTGACCGCGCGGCCGTGCGCGTCGATGGCGCCGAACCAGACGGTGTCGCCGGCCTGCGAGGGCTGCGGCCAGGGCAGCGCGCTGTGCATGTCGATGCGTGCGGCGAGCGCATCCAGTGCGCCACTGTCATCGAGCAGCGCCTGTGCGTCCAGCGTCATCCAGTCGGGGTCGCCGAGGTGTGCGTCGCGGATCAGGAAGGCCTGTTTGCTGGCTTCGACCAGGCCGTGGAGGTGCGCATAGCTGTCGGGCTGTGCGACCTGCAGGCGATCGAACAGGGCAAGGATCAGCAGCGAGGCCAGGCCTTGCGTGGGCGGTGCGTGGTTGTAGAGGCGTGCACCGTGGATGGCGACCGAGAGCGGTACGCTGGCGTCGGCACGGTGGCTAGCAAGATCGTGCGCACGCAGCGGGCTGCCGAGCGCCTGCAGGTCGGCGGCGATGTCGTCGGCCAGTGCGCCGCGATAGAAACTGTCCAGGCCGTCGTCGGCCAGCCGTTGCAGGGCGTGTGCGAGCTGCGCCTGATACAGCAGTGCGCCTTCGTGCAGCGGCGTGCCGTGGGGTTCGAAGATGCTGGCGTAGGCACCGGGTTGCACGCGCAGCTCGGCCCCCTTGCTGGCAGCGATGTGCGCACCGCCCAGCGTCACCGGCACGCCGGCGCTGGCGTGGTGGATGGCGTCCTGCAACAGGCGCTGCAGCGACAGGCCGCCGCCTGCGTGCTGCAGAGCGAGCGCCCAGCCGGCGACGGTGCCGGCGACGGTATTGGCCGCGCCCGGGCCGCGCCACGGAATGCTGCTGTGGCCGCGATAGAACTCCAGTGTTGCAGCCTGTGCGGCACGGCCGCAGGCGTCGATGGCGTGCACGCGGCCGTCGGGGTCGTGGATCAGCCAGAAGCCGTCGCCACCGATACCGGTCATGTGCGGGTAGACCACGGCCAGGCAGGCGGCAGTGGCGACGGCGGCTTCAATGGCATTGCCGCCGTCGCGCAGCACATCGCGCCCGGCCTGTGCGGCCAGATGGTGCGGGGCCACGACCATGCCGCGGCGTGCGCGCAAGGTGTGCAGCATCAGCGTGTCTCCGCCGGTGGGCTGAAGGCCAGCAGGCCGTCGCGTTCGAGTTGCGCGGCGAGCGCGAACAGGCGGTCTTCGCGGCCGGGTGCGGCAATCAGCTGCACGCCCAGCGGCAGGCGACCGGGGCGCGGCAACGGCGCGGCCAGCACCGGGCAGGCGGCCAGGCCGAGCGGCTGGGTGAAGATTCCCAGGTTGGCGCGCGCGGACACCGGCAGGCCGTCGATCTGGATGGTGTCCTGGTCGATGCGCGGCGCCACGCAGGGTGTGGCTGGCGCGATCAACACATCCACCTCGTCCCAGAGCCGTTGCATGGCGGCGCCGAACCACTGCGCGAAGCGGTGCGCATCGGCCACCGCGCTGGCGGGCAGCTGCAGGCCGGCGAGCAGGCGGTCGCGGGTGGCCGGGTCGAACCGCTCGGCCTGCGTGCTCAGGCCGGCGCGATGGCGGTGGCCGCCCTCGGCAGCGGTGAGCACGAAGGCGGCGGCGCGGGCGCGTTCTGCTTCGGGTAATTCGATGAGGGTGCTGCTGTCGCAGGCGGTGAGCAATGCGCTAAGGCCGGCATCCAGTTCGGGATCGAGATTGCGCTGGAACCAGCCGCCCAGGCGGGCGATGCGCAGGCTGCCGGCATTGCACGACGCCAGCGGCTGACCAAGCATGACTTCATGGACGCGGCGCAGGTCGGCGATGGAGCTGGCGAACGGCCCGACCACATCCAGCGCATCGACGAAGCCGAACACGCCATCCAGCGGCAATGCGCCGTGCGTGGGGCGCAGGCCGTATACGCCGCATAGCGCGGCCGGGACGCGGATGGAGCCGTTGGTGTCCGAGCCCAGCGCGAACGGCACCAGCCCGGCGGCCACCGCGGCGGCTGAACCGCCCGACGAGCCACCGGCCAGATGACGGTGATGGTGCGGGTTGGCGGTGGTGCCGTAGTGCGCGTTGACGGTGGCGAAGCCGTAGGCGAATTCGTCCATGTTGGCGGTGCCGACCAGCACCGCGCCGGCATCGCTCAGCCGTTGCACCACGGCCGCATCGCGGCTGGCGGGCGCGCACTGCGCGCGCATGACCGCGCCAGCGGTGGTGACCTGGCCGGCGACGTCGAACAGATCCTTGACCACGAACGGCACGCCGGCCAACGCACCGCCGTCGCTGCCGCCGGCCAGCGCGGCCTGCACGCGCGCGGCATCGGCGGCGGCGCGTGCGGGCAGCAGGCGGGTGATCGCGCGCAGGCTGTCGTTGGCTTGGTTGATGCGCGTGAGCGTCTGGGTGGCAAGGCGTGCAGCCAGGGGGGGCTGGCTGCGGGTGGTGCTGACGATGGAGGCGATCAGCCCGCGCGGCGTGGTGGTGTCCGGTGCGGCGGGGCGCGGCGCGTTGAAGCTGGCGAGCAGCTGCGCGTGGCCACGCAGGACCTCGGTATTGCGATCGATGCCGGCCTGCCACTGCGCTGGGAGTTGCATGGGGTCACCTGATTGGGAGCGGGGATTCGCTCGTTGGGAGTCGGGATTGGGACGCCGCAGCCTCATCCGCGCCTCGGGCAGCTTCTCCCGAGGGGAGAGGGGGGAGCGACAGGCCGACTGCTGGTGGTTGCGGCGCGGTGAGGTGGTCTACCAGCAATTGTTCGAACGCTTCGATATCCACCGCGTGCACCACGGTCTGCGCCTGCTCGCCCAGGCCCGGCTGGTACCCCGGTGCCCACGACAGGATGTCGCCGTAGCCGGCATCGAAGGCGGTGTTGGTATCGACGTAGAGCGTCTCGGTCCGTGTCGCCAGCTCGGGCCGCAGCCATACCGCAGTGGCCAGTTCGTCCCACATCGGAAAACCCGGTTCGCGGCGGCGCAAGGCGTGGCCGATGCTGGTATCGGCCGCGCTGATGCGCGCCAGCAGGTCGGGCGTGAGTTCGGTCGCGGTCGATGGATCCACCGGCACCATGGTGATCCTGCGCCAGGGGGCGCGCATGACGATGCTGGCCGCTTCCGGATCCCAGCGGATATTGAATTCGCGGCGTGGCGAGTTGACGAATTCGCGTGCGAACTGCTGCGCGCTGATGCTGTTGCGTTGCTGGCGTGGGTTGAGGCTGCCGCCCATGTAGACCAGCTCACGTGCCAGCGTGGCGAAGGCCGGATCCAGCGATTGCGCAAGCGCCAGATTGGTCAACGGGCCGGTGGCAATGATGCTCACCTCGCCCGGATACTGGCGCACCATGCGCAGCATGAACAACGCGGCCGGCTCGTCGGACGCGCGCACCACGCTGGGATTGCCCAACGGCAGGTCGGGCACCACGTCGTGGGCGTGATAACGCGGCGCGCTTTGCACGGTGTCGCCATCCACCCAGTGCCTGGTCCAGGCACCTTTCCAGACCAGCTTGCCGTAGAGCGCTTCCCAGCGCTCGGTGGCCAGTTCGCTGTTGAGCAGCGGATGCACCGGGCCGGGCAGCACCGGGATGTCGGGGTGACCGGCCAATTCCAGCAGGCGGCAGCTATGCGCCAGCACTTCGTCGCGCCAGATGTTGCCGCTGACCGCGCTGATGCCCAGCACCTCGACCTCGGGCGACTGCAACAGCAGCAGCTGCGCGGGTGTGAAGCCGTCGATGTCGTCTTCGAGAATGACGCGGCGTCTGGATGTGGTGGCGTGCGGGTCGGTCATTGCGTTTTTGTCGTGGAAGGTTGAGTGCATTGCAGCGGCGATGGATCGAGGGCGTTGGTAGGAGCGTGCCTGCGCGCGACGGGGGGTTACCGGTAAAGCCCATTCGCGCTCTGGCGCGCTCCTACATTCAACAACGTGCGCTCGTACTGGGCCAGGTCGGTCTCCAGCTGCCATTGCAGCCGGGCCTTCTCGCTACCCTGGCGGAATACGCGACAGGCAGCATCATCGGTTTCGCGCTGCAACGCAGTGGCGCAGGCCTGCGCAGCGTTACCTTCGGCATCCCACAGGCTGGTGCCCGGCAGGAAGCTGTAGGTCAGGCCGTTGCGGGCGAGCTGTTTGAGCGTGGGGTAATCGATGCCTTGTTCCTGCATCGCGCGTTGATATTCGTGGGTCATGTCTGCGCGGGAGACGCCGGCATCGTCGGTGGACAGCACCACCGGCACGCCGGCGCGCAGATACATCGCCAGCGGATGTGCGGGGCCTTTGACGCCAAGAATCACATCGTTGCTGGTGAGGTTGATCTCCACCGCAATCTGCTGGCGGCGCATGCGCTGCAGCAGGCCGTCGGCGTCGTCTTCATAAGGCAGGTCCACGCCATGACCGATGCGGCGCGCACCAGCGTCCACCGCCTGGCGGATATGCGAGCGCAGTTGCGCCGGCGGCACCAGGCCCAGGGCCAGCTCGCCGGCGTGCAGGGACAGCGGCACGTCGGGATAGCGCGCGGCGAAGAAGCGGAACATCGCCATGTGCCGCGCGTAATCGGCCAGCGCCACCGGGTTGTCTTCGGGCGCGACGATGTTCAACGCCACCGCGCGGCTGCCGCCGGCGGCGATCAGCGCATGCGCCAGCGCCATCTGCCCGAACACCATCGGCTGCGGCAACACGCGCAGCACGTAAGGCACGTAGCGGTAGGTGACCTGGCAGCCGGGACGCGCATCGGGCTGGTCGCAGTGCAGCACGCGGCGCACCTGGGCATCGGTGTCGGCAAGCGCGCGTTGTGCGGCCTGCACCAGCGGCGGCAAGGCATCCTGCAAGGCGCGCAGGTTGGCCGTGTCGTCGTCGCCCTTCCAGGGCAAGGACTGCATCTGTTTTGCGGCCTGATCCATCTGCGGCGGATTGGCGATGATTTCCACATAGGGCACACGGTCGCGTGCGGCCTGCTCCAGCACCGCGGCCACGGTGTCGGCAACGCGCGTGCGCACCACCGCGTCGAACTTGCCGAAGGTGCCGAAGAACTGACCGTGTCCGGTGGGTTGCGACGGGCTGGGCAGGAACTTGCGCATCGACAAGGCATCCACCACCCGTCCATACAGCGCGGCATTGCGCGTTGCCAGGTCGCGTGCCGGCTCCTGGCCGTTGCCACACGGCGGCGCGCGCAGGCTCAGGTCGTCCAATTGCACGCAGGCGCCATCCTCGCTGGCCCATTGCAGGTAGTCCTCGGCATACACCGAGCCGGACAGATGGTTATGCAGGTCGCCGCCCTTGGGCATCGCCTGCAGCCAGGCACGCAGCTGCGCAGGCTGATCGGCGGCGGTGCGCAGCAGCTGCGCCACCTGCTGCTCGCGTTGCTGTGCAGGGGTGGCTTGGCTGCGTGCCTGTGCGGCGGTGGGCAACAACAGGCATAGCGCCACAATCAGACTGCGATGAACGATGGACATGCGATGGAAAGCTCGAAAAGAACGGCAATGGTGCAATCACGCCGGTAGATGCGAAGCATGCCCTGCATGCGTGGTGCACGGCCAGCACTGGAGTGGTTATTTGCTGGTGCTGAAGCTCGTATTGGTGGGCGGACACCTGGGTGAGGTTGCAAGGCTCCTTGGTGCTACATGAGGCACCGCGCCACCAGCAATGCCTGCGGATCGACGAGCGCTGCTTCGTCGCTTGCGAATCTCCCGCAGCGTCCTCCACATCGGCACACCAGGCCTGACGCGGCACATCAGCGCAGCGCAGGCAAGCGCGCTGCAGCGACCAGGCCGTTTCCGGCAGCGGGCACGCGATGTACGGGTGATGTGCTGCGGCTGCGTGCAGGTCATGACGATCGGCGGCACAACGCATCCTCATCTGCAGTGCTCACCAATCGCATCGGCAGGACCATCGGCATGGGGCAATGGCCGCACTCGCAGCAGCGCTGCACAGGCATCTGCCACACACAGGCCGCCTCAAAGATCCAGCACCAGCCGCGGCGAGCGGCTACGCGAACAACACAACGTGATCTGTCGGTTCTGCGCGTGTTCGCTGTCGCTGAGCACACTGTCGCGGTGATCGGGGGTGCCCGCCAGGACGCCGGTCAGGCAGGCGCCGCACATGCCCTGCTCGCAGGACAGCGGCACCTCGATGCCGGCGTCCAGCAGGGCGCTGGCGATGCTGCAGTCGGCCGGCACCTGCACCACGCGGCCGCTGGCGGCCAGCTCCACTTCGAAGGCGCTGTCGGCATCGTGGGCGATGCCGGGCTCGGCGGCGGCGAAGTGTTCGCGGTGTAGTTGCTCCGCCGTCCAGCCGTGCGCCCTGGCGAGCAGCGTGTAGTGGTCCATGAAGGCGGCCGGCCCGCACAGGTACAACTGGTCGCGCGCACGCGCCTGGCCCAATTCCTCGGGCACATGCACGCGCGGGCTCTCGCCGCCGTCGCTCAGATGCACCTGCACCTGGCCGTGCGCGAAGCCCTGCTGCAGCCGCTGCCCGAACGCCACGTCGGCGTGCCGGCGGGCGTAGTAGTGCAGCACGAAGGGTTCGCCGCGCGCTTCCAGCGCTTCGGCCATCGACAGCAGCGGGGTGATGCCGATGCCGGCGGCCAGCAGCACGTGGCGGTCGCCCGGATGCAGCGGAAACAGGTTGCGCGGTGTCGAGATGCGCAGGCGGTCGCCGGTGCTCAGCTGCTCGCACAGATGCCGCGAGCCGCCGCGCGAGGCGTCGGCCAGCTTCACGCACAGCAGGTAGTGGTCGCGCAGATGCGGTGCGCTGGCGATCGAGTACTGGCGGATCATGCCGTCGGGCAGATGCAGGTCCACATGCGCGCCGGCCTCGAAGGCCGGCAATTCCGCGCCGACCGGCTCCAGCCGGATCGCGCGCTGGCGATGGCCCTGGTCGAAGACCTCGGCAACGCGGACCTCGTGCAACTGCATGGCGTGCTCCTTGGCGGTCAGCGCAGGAAGAAATCGCTATAGCCCTGGCTGCGCAGGCCACGGCGGTAGGCGATCGAGCTGCGGTCGGCCGGGATATGCACTTCCAGCAGCGGGTCCAGCGGCAGGTATTCGGGGCGCTGCGCCTCGACCATGGCGCGGTCTTCCTCGAACACGCGCAGGTTGAAGGCGTGCACGTCCTCCACCGGCAGATGGGTGTCGAAGTTGCGTGCGATCGGCACCAGCAGGCGCGTCTTGTGCTTGGACACCGGGCTGGCCGCGTTCATGATCACCAGCCGCTTGCCCGGCACCGGGAAGTGGATGGTGAGCGTGGCAACGAAGGGCAGGTGTACTTCGAAATGGCGCAGCCACTGGAAATCCGGGTCCACGTCCGGCAGCGGCATGTCCACCGAATAATTGGCCACCGAGCTCAGGTAGTCGGCATTGAAGCCGGTCGGCGTCTCGGTGGTGGTGTAGGCCGGCACCTCGCGCTTGTCCGGCTGGGCAAAGGTGGCGGTGTGCACGAAGGCGAAATGCGCCACGTCGATGAAGCCCTCCAGCTGGCGCGCGGCGCTGCCGCCGATGTCGAAGGCCGGGCAGACGATCTGCTGGAAGCCGTCCTCGTCCCAGCCGGGCATCGGCGGAATCTGCACCTCGGCCGCGCTGACGCCGGCCGGTTTGGCCAGGCACACCCAGATCAACCCGTAGCGCTCGGCCACCGCGTAGGTGTGCAGGCGCATCTTGGCCGGGATGTTCTGGCTGGGACTGGCGGGGATGTGGTTGCAGCGCCCGCCCGAGCCGAAGCGCAGCCCGTGGTAGGCGCAGACCACGCCGCCGCCATCGGCGGTGCCCATGCTCAGCGGCACGCCGCGGTGCGGGCAGACATCGCGCGCGGCCACCAGTTCCTCGCCCAGCCGGTACAGCACCAGCGGCTCGTCCAGCAGGGTGGCCTTGAACGGCGCCTGCCCGACCTCGCTGCTCAGCGCCACCGCGTGCCAATGCTGGGCCAGGCGCTGCCAGTCGGCGGCCTCGAAGGTGCAGTGCAGCGGCAGGGCGGGGACGGCGACATCCATGGGTCCAGTCTCTGGCGTAGGGCGGGAGCGGTGCCGGATTGACTCTAGGAAGCTGGGGGTGTGTTATCAAACATCGATTTTCAGCCAAGCCATTGCAAAAAATGCAACGCAACCCGAGCCCCGCCGCATGCTGACCTTTTCCCGCTTCACCCGTTACTTCATCGAAGTGGCCCGCTGCGGCAGCATCCGCAAGGCCTCCGAGGTGCTGCACGTGTCGGCCTCGGCGATCGACCGGCAGATCCTCAAGGCCGAGGAGGAACTGGGTGCGCAGCTGTTCGAGCGCCTGCCCGGCCGGCTGCGGCTGACCGCCGCTGGCGAGCTGCTGCTGGTGGACGTGCGCGGCTGGGAGAAGGCCTACGCCCGCACCCTGGAGCGCTTCGACGAGCTCAAGGGGCTGCGCCGCGGGCACGTGGAGATCGCCATGATCGACGCGCTCAGCGAGGGCGTGGTGCCGGAGGCGGTGGCGGCGCTGGTGCAGGAGTACCCCGGCATCACCTTCAACCTGTCCACCGCGCGCAACCAGCGGGTGATGGAAATGGTGACCTCGGCCGATGTGGACATCGGCCTGCTGCTGGACCCGGTGAGCAGCGTGGACCTGGAGGTGCGCGCCTTTGCCGACATCCCGCTGGGGATTGCGATGCCGGTCGGCCACCCGCTCAGCACCCGCACCGAGCTGCAGCTGAGCGAAACGCTGGAACACCGCCTGCTGCTGCCGGCCGCCCCGCTGATCGTCGGCGAGCATGCCAAGGTGCTGTACCAACGCCAGCACATCGACGTGAAGCGGCTGACCCACTGCAACGATGTGCGCACCCTGCGCGGGCTGGTGCGCGCCGGTGCCGGCGTGGGCCTGATGTCGTGGCTGGATGCCGCGCCGGATGTGGCCGACGGCCGCCTGGCGTTCGTGCCGTTCCGCCGCCACCTGACCAAGCCGATGACGCTGGCGCTGTGCGTGGCCCCGCAGCGGCAGCTGTCGCGCTCGGCGCTGCTGACGATCCAGGCGCTGGCGGCGAAGATCGATGCGATGGTGGTGCCGGTGGTTGGTTGAACCCCTCTCTCTCCTGGAAGAAGGGAGCAAAGCCCCTCGCCTGCGGGAGAGGGGTTGGGGTGAGGGGACCGGGCGACGTCACATTGGGTGGTTGGTCATGCGAGGCTCCGCTCGCACCCGCATACGGCGCTGCGCGCCAGCTTCTCCCGGCGGAAGAAGAGATGCGAAGCGCTAAGCGCACACAACCCCCACTCGTTACACTTGCCACGCTCTCCCCACACGACACCGCAGCATGCAGTTGATCGATATCGGCGCCAACCTCACCCATGACTCCTTCGACCGCGACCGCGACGCCGTGCTGCAACGCGCACGCGAGGCAGGCGTTGCGCAATTGGTGATCACCGGTGCCAGTCGCGAGCATTCGCCGGTGGCCTTGCAGCTGGCCCAGCAGCATCCCGGATTCCTCTACGCCACCGCCGGCGTGCACCCGCACCACGCAGTGGAGTTCACCGCCGAATGCGAGGCCGAAATGCGCACGCTGCAGGCGCACCCGCAGGTGGTGGCGGTGGGCGAATGCGGGCTGGATTATTTCCGCGATTTCGCCCCGCGTCCGGCCCAGCACAAGGCCTTCGAGCGCCAGCTGCAACTGGCTGCCGACAACGGCAAGCCGCTGTTCCTGCATCAGCGCGAGGCGCACGACGATTTCCTGTCGATCATGCGCAGCTTCGATGGCCGCCTTGGCCCGGCGGTGGTGCATTGCTTCACCGGCAGCCGCGAAGAACTGTTCGACTACCTGGACCGCGATTACTACATCGGCATCACCGGCTGGCTGTGCGACGAGCGCCGCGGCCTGCATCTGCGCGAGCTGGTACGCAACATCCCGGCCAACCGCTTGATGATCGAAACCGACGCGCCGTACCTGCTGCCGCGCACGCTCAAGCCGATGCCCAAGGACCGCCGCAACGAGCCGGTGTTCCTGTCGCATATCGTCGAAGAACTCGCACGCGATCGTGGCGAGGACGTGGCGCTGACCGCGGCCAACAGCACCGCGGCGGCGCGTGCGTTCTTCCGTCTGCCCGCGCCTGCAGCGGCGGCATGACCTGCGCGGCGTGGACGATCACGCCGCCAGCAACTCCCAGCCCTGCGCATCGCGCAAGCGCAGCCCCGGTTGCGGTGCATCCACGCTGACCCGCACGCCGCTGGCCCACGGCAGCTGCCGCTGCTGCGGAAACCAGCGCCGCGCCTGATCGACCACGATCAACAGGCCATCATCGTCGCCCAGCGCGGCAAAACCTTCGAGCGCCGGCGCAAACGGCCGCACGCCGAAGTGATGGGCGACACTGCTGGTCACCACCGCGACATCGTTGCTGGGTAAGCCGATCTCGCTCACGCACAGCAACTCGTCACCGTGGAACGCACCGTCGCCGTTGGCCACGTCCTGTACCGCCCGACGCGCGATCAACTCGAGTACCGCGCCATCGGGGCCGGCGAAATACACCGATCGCGACTGCCATACGCCGTCCAGTTGAAACTGCCGGCGGCCATGTGGATCGGCAAGCAGCTTGCTGCGCTCGCCGATCCACTGCGCAGCGGCGTCGAAGCGCGACGGCGCCACGTTGAACGCCAGATGCACGCTGCCCACCGGCTGCTGCGCCTGCACGCATTCCAGGCTGCTCCAGCCGATGCGAATGCTGTTGCCGTGCTGCGGCAGCTGCAGTACCTCGCGATAGAAGCGCAGGCTGAGGTCGGGGTCCAGGCAGGGCAGCAACAGATGGCGAAGATGCATGGCGGGCGCAGGTGATGGAAGGTGCAGGCATTGAACGACCTCAATCGCGGTTGAGGTCAAGCGGTGTGCCCGGATGGTGTGCGCGGATTCGGCAGGGCACGTGCGCGCGCTGGTAACGTGCATGTTGTCTGCAGCGAAGGCCCTGGCCGCGATGATGTCGCCATGCAAGCAGCATTGCGGACATGCGTGCTTCCACAGGATCAATGACTTCGGGTGCGGCTGAGGGTGTGTGGATCAGACCTCGGCTCAAGAGAACCAGCGCCATCGCTGGTGGCAGGCAACCCAATCAAACATCTTTCCGCATGAGCAGGTGTAGGAGCGCACCTGTGCGCGAGGGCATTACCGGGAGAGCCACATCGCGCACGGGTGCGCTCCTACAACAACCGTGGTGCTGCCGGCTCAAGACCAGCCTGGCTCACAGCACTGCCGCCAGGGCCAGCCTGGCCAACGGCGTCTGGCCCTCTGTTGGCAGGTAGGAGCGCACCTGTGCGCGAGGGCGTTACCGGGAGAGCCACGTCGCGCACGGGTGCGCTCCTACAACAACCGTGATGCTGTTGGCTCGAGATCAGCCTGGCTCACAGCACTTCCGCCAGGGCCAGCCTGGCCAGCGGCGTCTGGCCTTCTGCTGGCAGGTAGGAGCGCACTTGTGCGCGAGGGCGTTACCGGGAGAGCCACATCGCGCACGGGTGCGCTCCTACAACAACCGTGGTGTTGTCGGCTCGAGATCAGCCGGGCTCACAGCACTTCCGCCAGCGCCAGCCTGGCCAGCGGCGTCTGGCCTTCTGTTGGCAGGTGTAGGAGCGCACCTGTGCGCGAGGGCGTTACCGGGAGAGCCACATCGCGCACGGGTGCGCTCCTACAAAAACCGTGGTGCTGTTGGCTCAAGATCAGCCTGGCTCACAGCACTTCCGCCAGCGCCCACAGATGCCGGACCAGCGGCGCGGTGTCCAGGGCGCCCGGCGCGACTGCCAGGGCGAGCCGGGCCAGCGGCATCTGGCCTTCGATATCCAGATAGCGCACGCCGGGCAGCTGCAGCTGCGCGGTGGAGGCGGGCACCACCGACACGCCCAGTTCGGCGGCGACCAGATTGACGATGGACGACATCTGCGGCGCCTCCTGGGTGATGCGCAGGGTCACGCCGGATTGCCGGCAGGCGGCGAGGATCTCGTCGTACAGGCTGGACCCGAAGCTGCGCGGGAACAGGATGAACGGCTCGCCCGCCAGCGCCGCCAGTGGCGCGCTGTTGCGGGCGGCCAGGCGATGCGCGGTGGGCACGGCGATCTTCATCGGTTCGTCGGCAAAGCGCAGCAGTTGCAGGTCGGGCGGCGTGCTCAGGCCGTAGCGCACGAAGGCCGCGTCCAGGCGGCCATCGGCCAGGGCCAGCAGCAGCCCAGCAGTGTTGGTTTCTTCCAGCAACAGCTCGACCTGCGGCCATTGCCGGCGAAAGTCGCGGATCAGGTGCGGCACCACCGGGTTGAACGCGGCCGAGGCGGTGAAGCCCAGCCGCAGCCGGCCGGATTCGCCGCGCGCCACCCGCCGTGCGGTTTCGGCGGCGCGCTCCACATCGGCGAGCACGCGGCGCACCTCGACCAGAAAGGCCTCGCCGGCCGGGGTCAGCTCGGCGCCGCTATGGGTGCGCCGGAATAGCGGTGTGCCCAGATCGCGCTCCAGCGCCTGGATCTGCTGGCTCAACGGCGGCTGGCCGATGCCGACCCGCGCTGCGGCGCGGGTGAAGTTGCCCTCCTCGGCGACAGCCAGGAAGTAGCGCAGGTGGCGAAGTTCCATGCTATCTGTTCTGCATATGGCAACTGCCACGATCATATATTGGACAGGGGGTCAGCGCAGGCGAATACTCGCCGTCCCACGTCTCGATGCTGCGCCCGTGTCCTCTCCTGATCGCCGCACCGGCAGCCTGCCGGGCGCCACCGCCGGCCCTGCCGACAACGCCGCCGCCGCCGATGCGCCGGCCAGCGGCCGCATCCGCCTGGCCCTGTTCCTGGCCGGCTTTGCCACCTTCTCGCTGCTGTACAGCGTGCAGCCGGTGCTGCCGGAGTTTGCACGCGCTTTTGGCGTGGATGCGGCCACCGCCTCGCTGCCGTTGTCGCTGGCCACCGGCGCGCTGGCCCTGGCGATCTTCTGTGCCGGCGCAGTGTCGGAGAACCTGGGCCGGCGCGGGTTGATGTTCGTATCGATCGCACTGGCCGCGGTGCTCAACCTGGTCGCCGCCTTCCTGCCGCACTGGGGCGCGCTGGTGCTGGTGCGCACCTTGTCCGGTATCGCGCTGGGCGGGGTGCCGGCGGTGGCGATGGTGTATCTGGGCGAGGAACTGCCGGCCAACAAGATGGGCGCGGCCACCGGTCTGTATGTGGCCGGCAATGCCTTCGGCGGCATGAGCGGGCGCATCGTGATGAGCGTGCTGACCGATCACTACGACTGGCGCACCGCACTGGCGGTGTTGAGCGTGTTCGACCTGCTGTGCGCGCTGGCGTTCTTCTGGTTGCTGCCGCCGTCGCGCAACTTCGTGCGCCGGCATGGCATCAACCTGCGCTTCCATCTGCGCGCCTGGGCCGGGCATCTGCGCGACCGCAACCTGCCGTTCCTGTTCGCGCTGCCGTTCCTGTTGATGGGCGTGTTCGTCTGCCTCTACAACTACGCCGGCTTCCGGCTGGGCGGGCCGGAATTCGGCCTGAGCCAGAGCCAGATCGGCATGATCTTCAGCGCCTATGTGTTCGGCATCGTCAGTTCGTCGGTGGCCGGTGCGGCGTCGGACCGTTTCGGGCGCGGCCCGGTGGTCACCACCGGCATCGTGCTGTGCGTCCTCGGCGTGGCGCTGACCCTGGCGCATGTGCTGGCGCTGGTGGTGGGCGGCATCGTGTTGCTGACGATCGGCTTCTTCATTGCGCATTCGGCGGCCAGCGCGTGGGTGAGCCGGCTCGGCGGCGCGCACCGCAGTCACGCCGCATCGCTGTATCTGCTGGCGTATTACGCCGGCTCCAGCGTGATCGGCGCGCTTGGCGGCTGGTTCTGGCAACACGGTGGCTGGGGCGCGCTGGTCGGCATGTGCCTGACCTTGCTGGCTCTCGCCTTCGCCGCGGCCTACGTGCTGCGCCAGCGCGCCGATGACACACGGCCGTACGGGCGCTTTGCGCCGCACCCTGCACGCGGCGAGTGACGCGGTTCGACCGCCGCGTGCAAGCGCGACTGGCTGCACGACTGCGCGGTGTCTGTCAGCCGCTCTAGCGCGCCCGCTTGCTGCGTCTGGTCTGCGCTGCAGGCGGCAGCGTGGCCGCGGCATCCGCCGCACCCTGTGCCAGGGTTTCCAGCAAACGCGCACGGCGCCGCTCCAGGTCGGCCAGCTGGCGCTCGATCAGCTGCAGGCGTGCCCGATGCGCCTGCGCGGTTTCCGGGCACATCTGCGCGCCTTCCACCAGACGCATGCAATCGGGGAAGCCGAGGATGTCGTCCAGGCAGAAGCCGGTGGCAATCAGCCGCTGGATCTGCCGCACCTGTGCAACGCAGGCGGCGGGAAACACCCGGTAGCCGTTGGCGCTGCGCGAGGAGGTCAGCAGCCCATGCGCGTCGTAGTGGCGAAGCGAGCGCACGCTGGCGCCGGTCTGCAGCGCCAGCGCGCCAATGCTCAGTGAGGGTTCGGACGATGTGGCCATGCGCCCAGCATACGTTGCACGCAATGCTTGACCCTCACATTGGTGTGAGGCTCGAGGATGGTGGCTCCCATTGTCTGGAGCTCACTCCGATGCCTGTTCGCTTTCTCCCCATCATTGGCATGTTGCCGATGCGCTACCTGCTGGTTTGCCTGCTGCTGTTTTTCTCAACATCGGCTGCCGCAGGTCCGGCGGTCACCCCGGCGTCGCGCAGCTACACCGTCACCGCGCCTGACGGCGTGGCCCTGGCCGTGCAGGAGCATGGCGCCACCGATGGCCGGGCAATCGTGTTCGTGCACGGGCTGCTCGGCAGCCGCATCGATTGGGACGCGCAGCTGGCCGATCCGCGCCTGCAAGGCTATCGCTTGATCACCTACGACCTGCGCGGGCATGGGCTGTCCGGCAAGCCGGCGGCAGCGTCCGCGTATCGGGACGGCATGCGCTGGGCCGACGACCTTGCCGCCGTGGTGAAGGCAGCAAACGCGCGCGATGCGGTGCTGGTGGGTTGGTCGCTGGGCGGTGCGGTGATCAGCAACTACCTCACCCGTTATGGCGACGAAGGGCTTGGCGGCGTGGTGTATGTCGATGGCGTGATCGAACTGCGCGCAGAGCAACTGGGCGCGCATCCGGCGATCTATCGCGATCTGGTCTCCGACGACCTGCGCACGCACCTGCAGGCGGTGCAGGACTTCCTGCGGCTGTGTTTTGCCACCCAGCCTCCGGCGCCAGTGTTTGAAACCTTGCTGGCCAACGCGTCGCTGGCCTCGTGGGACATGCAGCGTGCCGTGCAGGGCATGTCGATCGACGTTGCCGGCCTGCAACGCACGCAGTTGCCGGTGCTGCTGATGTACGGCGCGCGCGATGCGCTAGTGACCACCGGGCCGACGCTGGCACGTGCACGGCAGCTGCAGCCGCGTGCGCAGACGGTGCTGTATCCCGACGCCGGGCATGCCCCGTTTCTGGAAGACAGCCCGCGCTTCAATCAGGATCTGCTGCGCTTTGTCGAACAGGCCGCCAACGCTCACTGACGCGGCGTGACGGCACGCGCGGTCCGTAGGGCGCGCTGCGCTGTGCTGCCGACCCGCGCAGCGCCCGTTGCCGCTGCGCAGGTCGGCACGCCGATGGCGGCCCCCCTGTCGCCATCGGCGGTTACAGCGTGGGCGAGGTGCCGGCAGGTGCAGATCCGGTCGCCGGGTCGTACTGCGGATGGCGTGGGTCCATGCTGGGTGGAGTGGAGGTGCCCGGCCGCAGCGCGCTTTCGCGCCAGGCGCGCACCAGCAGGTCGCGCAGCATCGCCGCGCCATCGCCGGCGGTGCGATAGACCATCGCGCGGCCATCGCTGCTGGATGCATCGTCGAAGGCGCCGGCCTTTTCCAGGCGATAGACCTGCTCGACACGGCCGGTGCCGATATCGAGAAAGCCCAGGATCTGCTCGAACACATCGCCATCCTGGTGCGCCAGGGCCGGCATGCGGCTCAGCAGGTCCTGGGGGGTCAGCGCAATCTTCTCCACGTAATCGCTCTCGAACTTGCCGTGCACCTTCGGGTCGGTGCTGTAGCCGTGCGGGTTCGGCCCCTGCCAGCCGTCGTGATGGATGCTGTCGTGCTGCGGCTGCGCGCCATCGCCGATGTAGTGCGCAAACCAGCTGACGTAGAACGCGCAGTTGCGTTCGAGCTCTCGGGTGTCCTGGCCCTTGGCGCGCAGCGTGCGCAGCTGCCGCATGGTCGCCACGATGCGTTGGTAGCCTTCGGTGGCGGCGTACGGCAAGGTGCCGGCCCAACGCACGTTCATGCGCTGCGCCAGTTGCGGGTCGCTGCCGGCGATGCGCCGTTGTTCGTCGTACAGCGCCAGCACGAAGGCGTAGCGCGAGCGCGGCGGGTGCTGCATGAAGGCGAACTGCTCGCGGAACCAGCCGTGGTTGGGGTCTTCTTCGATCTTGAGGAAGGGTTCGCTTTCGCTGCGCCAGCCGTCCGGCAGCGTGGCGCCGTCGGCGATCACCTGCGCGTACTGTTTGAGAAAGACCGGGCCGTCGTCGGGCAGCGCCTGCACGGCGGCGCTGTCGATGGCGGCATGCGCGCGGTGGCCCCAGGCGGCGGCATCGCCGGAACACGTCGCTGCTGCAACCAGCAGCGCACAGGCAAGACGGGAAGCTGTCATGGCAGTCCTTGTGGCCTGCAGCGCGTCTGCGGCGCTGCAGGCGATGGATCGGGAAGTGGAGCGCTGGCATCGAGGCTGCGACACCCCGGACGCCGGCGCACTCAGAAGTGGTAGGTCACCACCAGCCGCGAGTTGCGCTCGTAGATTGGCCGGCCGTAGATCGGCGCGCGCGTGCCCTGGCCGGAGATGGTGTCGGTGCGCGGGTTGCCTTCGGTCAGCGCAAAGGTGTTAGTCAGGTTGTCCACCGACAGCTGCACGTCCCACGGCCCGTTGCGCACCAGGATGTTGGCCGCCAGGGTGTCGTAGGCGGCCAGCTCGGTGGTGTTTTCCAGGTCGGCGTAGCGCTTGCCCACATAGGCGTAGCGCAACGAGGTTTCCCAATCGAACGCACCGGTGGTGAACAGCAGCGTCGGGCCGGCATTGCCGTACAGCTTCGGCTGGCGGTTGGGCATGTTGCCGTCCACGTCGACCACGGCCACTGCGCCATTGGCCACCACTTCGGTCAGGTCGGACACCTTGGTGTCGTTGTAGGTCAGGTTTGCATCAAAACGTAGCCACTGCGCCGGCGTCCACACCGCCGCCAGTTCGATGCCGGGGTTGGTGACGCTGCCGCGGTAGTCCTTGGATTCGGCCGCGCCGGTCTGCGGATTCACCGCGCTGGTGCCGATGTTGTACGGGTCGTACTTGGTGTAGAAGGCGGTGGCGAACACGTCCAGCGTGTCGAAGTTGAGCTTGGTGCCGAGCTCGAACTGGTCGGCGGTGGGGATGTTGACGTTGCCCTCGTTGGCGCCCTCGCTGGGCGCGCGGTGCGCACGCGAGGCGCGGCCGTAGATGCCGACGGTGGGAGTGATGTCGTAGTTGAAGCCCGCGGTCCAGTTGGTCACGCCCACGTCCAGCGCGGTGCGCGCGCGGGCCCCGGTGAACAGGCGCGCGGCATCGTCGGCCAGGGTGTCGGCCATGCCCAGGTTGCCGGTGCTGCGCAGCATGCTCCAGGCGCGGTAGCGGTAGCGCTCGTGACGTACGCCGGCTTCCAGGCGCAGCTTGTCGGTCACCTGCCAGGTGTCGGCGATGTAGGGCGCCAGCATGCTGGTGTAGGCCTTGCCCTGGGTGCGGTCGGCGCCGTAGATCACCACGCCGTCCTTGGTCACGCCTCCGACCACGTTGCCGGCCGCGTCGTAGCCGAGCAGGTCGATCGTGCGCGGGTTCTGCCGCATCTCCAGCAGATAGCTCTGGTAACGCGAATTGTAGGAACGCGCGTAATAGGCGCCGTACACGCCGAGCGTGATGTCGTGGCTGTCGCCGCCCCAGTCGAAGCGGCGGTGCAGGCGCAGGTCGTCGGCGAACGAATCGGCGCGTACGTTCATGGCGCGGTACTGGCCCTGGATCACCAGGCCGTCGGTGCTGGCCGGATCGAAGCGGCTACCGTCGTCGGTGTAGACGTAGCCCAGCGAGCTCAGGCCGGGAAACGCGGCGTTGGCGGCGGCGCGGCGGCTGTTGGCATACGCGGCGGCGTCCTGCGGCGCATTGCTGGAATACAGCGCGTCGAAGGTCATGTCCAGGCGATTGACGATGGCCTTGTTGGACAGGCTCCAGCCGTTGTCGAAGGCCAGGTCCAGGTTGGCGCCCAGATGGTTGAACTTCATGTGGCGGCCATCGGACAGGTCGCGCGACTCGCGCTGCGGCGCGCCGTTGGCATCGCTGGAGACGATGCTGGCGCGTTTCAGCTGCGCGCTGCTCAAGGTGCCGGTGAAGCGGTCGATCAACGGGTCCAGCGAACGCGCGGTGTCGCGCGGGTCGTACAGCGGGATCGGCATGTAGAACGCGTTCTTGTCGTCCAGATGCTTGGCGGTGAAGGTCAGCTTGCCGTGCTCCAGCGAATGCGTGAGGTTCATGCGGAACTGCCCGCCCTCGTCGGCCGGAAAGCCCACGTCGCGGTAGCCGTCGTTGCGCCGCACGAAGCCGCCGGCAGCCAGGTACCAGCCGTCGGCAAGCTTGCCCGACCAGTAGCCATCGAGCCGATACAGCCCGGTGTCGCCGACGGTGGTGCGCACTGCGCCTTCGGGGGTGTCGCCGCCCTGGCGGGTGACGAAATTGACGATGGCCGCGGCATTGGAAGCGAAGATCGGCGACGGCCCGCCGCGTACGGTTTCCACCGATTCGACCATCAGGTCCGGGCGCACCAGGCCTTCGGTCTTGTAGAAGTAGCCGTTGTTGTCCGGGTAGGGGCTGATGCCGTCTTCCTGGATCACCGCAAACGAGCCTTCGTCGGGAATGCCGCGGATGCGGTAGACGTTCTGCACTTCGCCGCCGGTGGATTCGGCATAGATGCCGGGCATGGAGCCGATCAGGCTGGCCAGGTTGAGCGGGGCCAGCTTGTCGATCTGCTCGGCGGTCAGCGCGGTGATCGCATACGAGGCGTCGAACTGGTTCTGGGCCTGGCCGGCGCCGGTGACGATCATCCGGTCCAGCGAGAAGATGCCGTCCTCGCCCTTGCGGGTGGCAGGCGTGGCGGGTGCGGCCTCCTGCGCGAGCGCGGGGGTGGCCAGGGTCAATGCAAGCAGGACGGCGAGCGGACGACGCGACACGGCACGACGCACTCCGGAGCGCGTCCGGATGTGGGTGTAGGGCATGGCAGGAGTGGGGTCAGCGGGGGAGCTGCCCACTGTCGCGGCGCCATGTTTCCGCAGCATTGCGTGTGCGCCCGATCACGCTAAGTTGGCGGGTTCGCGTGCTGATCTGTGACGTGGCACGTGTTTTCAAGCGATTTCAACCATGCGCGCAGGTTGCGGGCTGTGTGTCATTCGGTGCGCATCACCAGGTCAATTGTCCCGCCCTCGGTGTCATCGCGCCGGTGCCAGCTCGGACATCGCAGGCTGCGCCATGCTGGCAGCCGCTTGTCGACGCTGTCTGAACCGGCGTGATCGTTGAGATCGTTGGCGGCGCGAGCGTGATTGATCGCATTGAACGCATCGGCACATTGACCGCAAAGCCTGCGTTACACAGTGCCTTCGCCAGCGACACGGTGAAGCAATCGGGCGCTCAGCGCCGCCGCGCAGTGCCAGGGGTGCAGAGCTGGAGAGGGGCGCTTGCTTGGAATCACCAAGAAGGCCCCCAGACTATGTGCCATCCATCCGTGTGACAGTCGCCTTCGTGAGCACCTCATTCCCCCTGCCAGCACCGCGCAAGGCCCCGCAGCAAGCGCGCTCGCGCGCCACCGTGGAGGTCATCCGCCAGGCCAGCATCCAGGTGCTGGTAGCCGACGG
Organism: Xanthomonas sp. F14; assembly: GCF_014199865.1. NCBI lineage: Bacteria > Pseudomonadati > Pseudomonadota > Gammaproteobacteria > Lysobacterales > Lysobacteraceae > Xanthomonas > Xanthomonas sp. F14. The sequence continues at coordinate 467,017 of NZ_JACHOM010000004.1, forward strand.
ACTGCAGGGCTGCACCACCACGCGGGTGGCCGAGCGTGCCGGCGTGTCGGTCGGCAGCGTGTACCAGTACTACCCCAATCGGCAGGCGATGTTGATCGCGTTGCTGCAGTGGCATCTGCAGGCGGTGATCGACGCGGTGGAACGGGCCTGTGCGCAACAGCACGGACGCACGCTGGCGCAGCAGTGCGAGGCCTTGGTGCATGCCTTCGTGCAGGCCAAGCTGCAGCACGTGGATGTCTCGCGCGCGCTGTACGCCATTGCCGAACTGCATGGTGGCGCCGCGCTGGGGTCGCAGGCGCGCAAGCGCTCGCAGCAGGCGTTTGCCGCGGCGCTGGCCACCGCTGCGGATGTGCGCTTCGACGATTGCGAGGCGGTGGCCGAGATCGGCATGGCGGCCATCACCGGGCCGGTGAAAAGCCTGCTCGAGGAGGGTGCGCCTGCGGTGCGGATTGCGCCGCTGCAGGCGCAACTGGTGGTGTTGCTGCACAGTTACCTCATGGCCACCGGAGTTGCGCGATGACGGCGGTAGCAGTTCAGGACAGCAACGTATTGCAGGACTTCATCGAGCGCCATCGGCGCCTGTTCGTGCTCACGGGCGCCGGTTGCAGCACCGATTCGGGCATTCCCGATTACCGCGATCTGCAAGGCGGCTGGAAGCGTCCGCAACCGGTCACCTTCCAGGCCTTCATGGGCGAGCTGTCCACGCGGCAGCGTTATTGGGCACGCAGTCTGGTCGGCTGGCCGCGCTTCGGGCTGGCGCAACCCAATGCCACCCATCACGCGCTGGCCGCACTGGAAGCGCGCGGCCAGCTGGAACTGCTGCTGACGCAAAACGTGGACCGCCTGCATCAGGCCGCCGGCAGTCAGGCGGTGATCGATCTGCATGGCCGGCTCGATGTGGTGCGCTGCATGGGCTGCGAGCGGCGCATGCCCCGTACCGAATTCCAGCTGCTGCTCGAGCACGCCAACCCCGGCTGGGCCGACCTGGACGCGGCGCAGGCACCCGATGGCGATGCGGACCTGGACGATGTGGCCTTCGACAGCTTTGCAGTGCCGCCGTGCCCGGTGTGCGGCGGCGTGCTGAAGCCGGATGTGGTGTTCTTTGGCGAGAACGTGCCGCGCGAGCGTGTGGAGCGTGCATTTGCGCATCTGCAGGCGGCCGATGCGGTGCTGGTGGTGGGCTCGTCGCTGATGGTGTATTCGGGCTTTCGTTTCGTGCAGACCGCGGCAAAGGCCGGCCTGCCGATCGCCGCGCTCAACTTCGGGCGCACCCGGGCGGACGAGCTGCTCAGCCTGAAGGTCGAACAGTCGTGCGCGCAGGCGCTGGCCTTCCTGCATGCGCCGTTCGATCCGCTGTGTGCACGCAGCGTCAACGATGCCAGTGCGCGTTCGGCATGACGCAGTGATCTATCGCAGCGGTTGTGCCCAGGCGCGCGGCGCAGTGCAATGGGCATCCTCGTGTCATCTGTGGATGCCCCCTTGAGCCAGCTGTTCTCCCCCATCCGCTTCGGTCCGCTTGCGCTCGCCAACCGGATCGTCATCGCCCCGATGTGCCAGTACTCCGCACAGGACGGCCGCGCCAGCGACTGGCACCGCATCCATCTGGGCACCTTGTCGCAATCCGGTGCCGGCCTGCTGATCCTGGAAGCGGCCGCGGTGCAGCCGCAGGGGCGCATCTCCTACGCCGACCTCGGCTTGTACGACGATGCCACCGAGCAGGCGCTGGGCGAGGTGCTGGACTCGGTCCGGCGTTGGTCGCCGATGCCGATCGGCATCCAACTGGCGCATGCCGGGCGCAAGGCCTCCACCGATCTGCCGTGGAACGGCGGCGAGGCCATCGCGCCGGATTACGCGCATGGCTGGCAGACCGTGTCCGCATCGGCACTGGCGTTCCGTGACGGTCAGCCGTTGCCGCAGGCACTGGACCAGGCCGGCATCGATGCGGTGGTGCAGGCCTTTGTCGATGCGGCACAGCGCGCCGAACGCCTGGGCCTGGCGCTGATCGAGCTGCATGCCGCGCATGGCTATCTGATGCATCAGTTCCTGTCGCCGCTGAGCAATCAGCGCAGCGATGCGTATGGCGGCTCGCTGGAAAACCGCATGCGGCTGACGCTGCGCATCTTCGACGCGGTGCGCGCAGCGGTGTCGGACAAGATTGCCATCGGCGTGCGTATCTCCGCCACCGATTGGGTAGAGGGCGGCTGGGATATCGAGCAGAGCCTCGCCTTGTCCAAGGCGCTGGATGCGCGCGGTGCGCACTACATCCATGTCTCCAGCGGCGGGCTGGATCCGCGCCAGCAGATTCCGGTGCAGGCGGGCTATCAGATCCCGTTTGCGCAGCAGATCAAGGCGCAGGTCAATACGCCGGTGATCGGCGTGGGCCTGATCACCGAGCCGGCGCAGGCCGAGGCGATCCTGCAGGACGGCCAGGCCGATGCGATCGCGCTGGCGCGCGGCATCCTGTACGACCCGCGCTGGCCGTGGCATGCCGCGGCCGCACTCGGCGCGTCGGTTACGCCCTCGCCGCAATACCTGCGCTGCGAGCCACGCGATGCGCGTGGCGTGTTCGCCAGCTGATCCATCCGATAGACGTCATAACAACAAGGACAACGCATGCCGATAGGATTTCTGGGCTTGGGGACGATGGGCCTGCCGATGGCGCACAACCTGCTGCGCGGCGGTTTTGAACTGCGTGTGTGGAATCGCTCGCCGGAGCGCGCGCAGTCGCTGCGCGAGGCCGGTGCCACGGTGGTGGATGCACCGCGCGACGCCGCGCACGGCCCGCTGCTGTTTTCGATGCTGGCCGACGACAACGCGGTGCGTGCCACCGTGCTGGAGCAAGGCGTGCTGGACGCGCTGCCGGCCGGCAGCGTGCACGTCAACATGGCCACCATCTCGGTGGCACTGGCGCACGAGCTGACCGCCCTGCATGCCGAACGCGGCGTGGCCTATGTGGCCGCACCGGTGCTCGGCCGGGTCGATGTGGCCGAAGCCGGCAAGCTCAACATTCTGGCCGCCGGCGACGAGGCGGCGCTGGCGCGCGTGCAGCCGATGTTCGATGTGCTCGGTCAACGCACTTGGGAGATCGGCTGCACCCCCGAGCAGGCCAATGCGGTCAAGCTGGCAGCCAACTTCTGCCTGGCCAGCGCGATCGGCGCCATGGCCGAAGCCAGCGCGCTGGCACGCGGCCACGGCGTGGATGCCACTCAGTTCCTGGGCATGCTCACCAGCACCTTGTTCGCCGCGCCCGCGTACCAGGGCTACGGCCGCCTGATCATGCAGCGCGAGTACCTGCCCGCCGGCTTCACCGCCACCCTGGGCCGCAAGGATGTGGATCTGGCGATCCAGGCCGGCGCCGACAAGCAGGTGCCGATGCCACTGGGCGAGTTGCTGCGCGCCGGCCTGGACGAGGCCATCGCGCATGGCGACGGCAACGCCGACTGGGCGGTGCTGGCAGAAGTATCGGCGCGGCGGGCCGGGCAGGCCTGATCGCAACCCAGGCGCGCGCGTGGGTTCTGCGCAGCGTGCCTGGCCTTGCAGGTGACGCGCGATGCGTCTTGCTCACCTCAACATGCAGCAGACCTTCTAAAATGCCGGCTCGTGACAGCCGCCGCTCCAGGGAGGATGCGATGCGACACCTGCATATCACGCTCGGTTCGACCGAGCGCACACCGCGCGCACTGATCTGCGCCGGTGGTACACGATGACCGCCGTACCGGTCGTTGACCAGGGCCCGGTGGGCCCGGACCATCCCGAGCATCCGGACCACTATCTGTTCGCGCAGATCCGCGAAGCGGTGGCCGCGCTCGATGCCGAGTTGAACAAACCCACCGACGAGGCCAGTGTCCGCATGGCCGCGCGCCTGCTGCCGCTGGCCAAGCAACATGGCTTCGACCAGGTGGATCACGTGGTGCTCAGTCGGCACGTTGGCGAGGTGGGCGAGAACGTGTTTCTGGTGCGTGGCGAGCTCGCCGATCCGGCGCATCTGCGTGCGCACATCACCACCCAGGAAGCGATGGAGACCTCGGTGGAGGCATCGATGGCGCAACTGGACGAGATCAATCGGCGGCTGATGCTGCGCCTGCCGCCGCGCTGAGTCGCAGCGGAAAGTTACGGGCGCAAGCACTGCGCCCGCAGCCGGGCGCATTGGCTATCATTGCGCCGATGCGCTCCGACTACATCCTCACCCTGTCCTGCCCCGACCGCACCGGCATCGTCTATCGCGTGACCGGGCTGCTGTTTGATCTGGCCTGCAACATCCTCGACGCACAGCAGTTCGGCGACGACGAAAGTGGCCGCTTCTTTCTGCGCGTGCACTTCGACAAACCGCCGGGCACCGACATTGCCGGGCTGGAACGCCGCTTTGCGCAGCTGGCTGATGAATTCCAGATGGACTGGCAGCTGCACGATGCGCGCCGTCGCGCGCGGCTGCTGGTGCTGGTGAGCAAGCAGGGGCATTGCCTCAACGATCTGCTGTTCCGCATGCACAGCCGGCAATTGCCGGTGGATATCGCGGCGGTGGTGTCCAACCACGCCGACTTCGCGCCGCTGGCCGCCTCCTATGGCATCGCCTTCCACCATCTGCCGGTGAGCGCCGACACGCGCGCCGCGCAGGAAGCGCAGCTGCTTGCGCTGGTCGAGGCGCTGCAGATCGATCTGGTGGTGCTGGCGCGCTACATGCAGATTCTTTCGCCCGCGTTGTGCCGCGCCTTGGCGGGGCGGGCGATCAATATCCATCACAGCTTCCTGCCCAGCTTCAAGGGCGCGCAGCCGTATCACCAGGCGCACGCACGCGGGGTCAAGATCATCGGTGCCACTGCGCATTACGTCACCGAAGATCTGGACGAAGGCCCGATCATCGAACAGGACGTGGCGCGCGTGGATCACGCGATGACGCCACGCGACCTGGCGCGGCTGGGCAGCGATACCGAATCGCTGGTGCTTGCGCGTGCGGTGCGTCGCCATGTCGAGCACCGCATCGTGCTCAATGGCCATCGCACGGTGGTGTTTCGCTAGCAGCGTCGCATATCCCCACGGACGGTGCAGTACGCGCAAGGGAGCGGTGGTCGGGCCAGGTCCGGCCAGCGAGCGCGCGGGACTGGTGCCACCGTCGCACTCTCCTCGCCGCTTCCTTCTGGAATTTTTTGCATGTCGCTAATCCCCGGCTCCAGCGCTCGCGCGCAACAGCACGCCACCCGCGCGGCGTTCTTCATTCCCGGCTTTGCTGCCGCGGTCTGGGCGGTGCTGGTGCCATTCGCCAAGGCCAGGACCGGCGTGGACGATGGCGCGCTTGGCCTGATCCTGCTGTGCCTGGGAGCAGGCTCGTTCCTGGCGATGCCGCTGGCCGGCGCGGTGTCGGCGCGCTTCGGTTTCCGTGCGGTCATGGCGGTGACGTCGGCGCTGATCTGCCTCAGCCTGCCGTTGCTGGCGGTGGTCGCCGATCCGTGGTTGCTGGGCGCGGTGCTGTTCGCGTTCGGTGCCGGCGTGGGCGCGATGGATTGCGCGATGAACATGCAGGCGGTGGTGGTCGAGCGCGATGCCGGGCGCGCGATGATGTCCGGATTCCATGCGTTTTTCAGCATCGGCGGTTTTGTCGGGGCCGGCGCGATGACCTTGCTGCTGTCGGCGCAGCTCTCCCCGCCGAGCGCGGCGGTTGCCGGGGCGATCGCCATGCTGCTTGTCGCCGTGGCGTCGGTGCGCCACTGGCGGACCGAGCGCGTGGCGCAACAGGGGCCGTTGCTGGCGCTGCCCAGGGGCATCGTGCTGTTCATCGGCATCCTGGCGTTCGTGGTGTTCCTGGCCGAAGGCACCATTCTGGACTGGAGCTCGGTGTTCCTGGCCGATGTGCACCAGGTCGAACCGAGCACCGCCGGCGTGGGCTATGTGGTGTTTGCATTGACCATGACGGTGACGCGCCTGCTGGGCGATGCGGTGGTGGAGCGCCTGGGGCGCATCCGCTCGATCGTGGTGGGCGCGCTGCTGGCCAGCGCGGGCTTTTGCGTGCTCACGCTGGTGAGCCCATGGCAGGCCTCGTTGGCCGGTTACGTATTGGTCGGCCTGGGCTGCGCCAATATCGTGCCGGCTCTGTTCTCGTTGGCCGGCAACCAGACGCGCATGCCGGAGAGCATTGCCATCACTGCGGTCACCACACTCGGCTATGCCGGCATCCTGGCCGGGCCGGCGCTGATCGGTTTCGCCGCGCATGGCATCGGCCTGGTCGGCGCCTTGCTCGCTGTTGCGGTGCTGATGGTGGGCGTGGCGGTGTCGACGCGGTGGTTGAAGGTGTGAGTGTTGGGAGTCGCGCGCCTGTGGTTGCTGGGGTGTCGGGAGTGCGTCGCGCGCAGGCACGCTCCTACGAAGGGGGATATTGATTACGCTTCGGTGGCTAGATACTCGAAGCGGTAGCCCACGCCGTACACCGAGCGCACCCATTCTTCGCCGCCCACCTCGGCCAGCTTGCGGCGCAGGTTCTTGATGTGGCTGTCCACGGTGCGATCGGTGACGATGCGGTGGTCCACATACACGTGGTCCATCAACTGTTCGCGCGAGTAGACACGCCCCGGGGCTGCGCACAGCGTGCGCAGCAGGCGGAACTCGACCTGGGTCAGGTCCAGGTCGCGCCCGGCCACGCTGGCGCGGCAGGCGGCCTCATCGATCAGCAATCCATGCGTGGGCACCGCGTTGGGATCGTGCCGGTGGCGGCGCAGCACCGCGCGCACCCGTGCAATCACCTCGCGCGGGCTGAACGGCTTGCAGATGTAGTCGTCGGCACCGATCTCCAGCCCGAGCAGGCGGTCGATCTCTTCGGCGCGCGCGGTCACCATGATCACCGGCACCGCGCCGAGGCTGCGCAGCTCGCGGCAGATGTCCATGCCATCGCGATTGGGCAGCATCAGGTCCAGCAGGACCAGATCCGGCGACTGCGTGCGAAACGCGGCAATTGCCTGCGCACCATCGGCCACCCAATGATGCGAATAGCCGGCCGCGTGCAGATACTCGCCCAGCACCGCAGCCAGACGCGGTTCGTCTTCGACAATCAGCACGTGCGCGTGCGGTGCTGCGGTGGTGGTGTCGTCCATCAGGCCTCCAGGGCCGGCAGCCGCAGCGTCACGCGCAGGCCACCCAGGGGCGAAGCGGTGGCGTGGATCTCGCCGTCGTGCGCGCCGACGATGTTGCGGCAGATCGCCAGGCCCAGCCCGCTGCCGCCGCTGGCGCGATTACGCGAGCCTTCCACACGATAGAAGCGCTCGAACAGGCGATCGAGCTTGTCTGCCGGCACGCCGGGCGCGCTGTCTTCGATCACGATCTCCACCAGGTGCGTGCGCCGTGCGCACTGCACCCGCAACTGGCCGCCGGCATCGGTGTAGCGCAAGGCGTTTTCCAGCAGGTTGGACAGCAGCTGCTGCAGGCGACGCTCATCGCCGTCGACATGCAACGGCGCAGTGATGCCGTGGGCCTGCAGCGTGAGCCCGGCTGCGGCAATGCGCGTGTGCATGCCGGCCAACGTGGACTGCAGCACCACGCTCAGATCAATCGGCGCGCGCCGGTAGGCCAGCGCGCCGACATCGGTGAGCGACAGGTCGTAGAGATCCTCGATCAGCTTGCCGAGCTGGCCGACCTCCTGGTGCAACGAGGTCAGCGATTCGCGCGTCATCGGCCGGATGCCGTCCTGCAGCGCTTCCAGCTCGGCGCGCAGCACCGCCAGCGGCGTGCGCAACTCGTGCGAGACATCGGCCATGAAATCGCGACGCGCACGTTCGTTGTTGTCCAGTGCCTGCGCCAGCTGGTTGAAGTCGCGCGCGAGCTGGTCGAGCTCATCGCGCATGCGCGCCTCCAGTCGCGTGCCGTAGTCGCCGGCCGCCAGGCGATGGGTTGCCGCAGTCAGGCTGCGCACGCGGCGCAGCAAGGTGCGCGACAGCAGCCAGCCGAACAGCGCGGCCACCACGATGGACGCCGCGCCGACAGTCCACCACAGACGTTGCTGGGCCTGGTAGAAGCGCGCGTCGTTGGCGGTCAGCACCTTCTCGAAGGGCAGCATGCCCATCCAGCCCACCGTCTGCCCGTGCACCACCACCGGGCGCAGCGTGTCGGTGCGGCTGACGTCGGGGTTGCCGATGATCACCCGGTAGTCGCGATCCAGCAGCGCGAAACGAAACACCGCGCCGGTCTGATCGGAAATTGGTGGCGCGCGTGGCGGCAGGTTCTGCGGCAGCTCCGGGCGCATCAGCACGAACCACGCATCGGGATTGTCGCGGATGAAGTTCCAGTCGCCGTGCTTGGCGTAGTCGGCCTGCACGCGCGGCAATACTTCCAGCATCCGCTCGATGCCCTGCTCGCTGAGATAGTCGAGAAACTGCTTCCTGAGCAACAGCTGCCCGGCCAGGCCATTGATCAGCAGCACTGCAATGCAGGCGCTGAGAATGGCGAGGAAGAGTTTGGCGGTGATTCCGAGTTTCATCGAGGCTGGGACAACCTTGTTGCGAACGAGGTCAGGCACGGGGTGCTTGCTGCAGGCATGGCAGGTTGCAGCAGCGGCGACTGCAGCTGCCGATGCAGCGCATGTCGTGCACAACCGTATTGGGACTTCATTAAACCCCGAAAGCAAGCGCCTGCTGTCTGTCGATGCAAATCTTCAAATTTGCTCCATATTCGCAGCGTAGCGTGCGCATCCTCCGATCACTCCCGAGTGCGCCGTATGCGTTGCGTTGCTTCCTCCCGTTCTGCCGTGGTGCCGCGTCAGTGGCTGCTGGCCGCCATGATCACCGTCGCGCTGGCGGCGTGTTCGCCTGCGCAAGCGCCGCAGCAGCGGCAAGTGGAAGTGGGCGTGCAACGCGTGGACGTGCAGCGCCTGGCGCTGGACCAGACGCTGCCCGGGCGCACCGTGGCCTATCAAAGCGCGCAGGTGCGCCCGCAAGTGGGCGGCATCCTGCGCAAGCGGCTATTCACCGAAGGCGAGCAGGTGCAGGCCGGGCAGGTGCTGTACCAGATCGAGCCGGCGCCGTTCCAGGCCGCGTATGCGTCCGCGCAAGGCGAACTGGCGCAGGCCGAAGCGGCGGTGCTGTCGGCCAGGCCCAAGGCGCAGCGGTATCAGACGCTGGTCAAGCTGGATGCGGTCAGCCAGCAGGACGGCGACGACGCCACCGCCACCTTGCGCCAGAACGAAGCCGCAGTCACCGCGGCCAGGGCGGCGTTGCAGACCGCAAAGCTCAATCTGGATTTCACCCGCATCACCGCGCCGATCAGCGGCCGTATCGGCACCTCGAGCTTCACCCCGGGCGCGCTGGTCACCGCCGACCAGACCGATGTGCTCACCACCATCAACCAGCTCGATCCGATCTATGTGGATGTCAGTCAGTCCAGCGCGCAGCTGCTGCAGCTGCGGCGCAAGCTCGATGCCGGCCAGCTCAAGGCGGTCGATGGCAAGGCCGAGGTCAAGCTGTTGCTGGAAGACGGCACTGCCTACGCGCGCACCGGCACGCTGGAAGTGGTGGACACCGCGGTGGATGCCACCACCGGCACGGTGAAGCTGCGTGCGGTGATTCCGAACCCCGATCATCTGCTGTTGCCCGGCATGTACGTCAAGGCGGTGCTGTCGATGGCGGTCAACGAGCAGGCGATCCTGGTGCCGCAACAGGCCGTCACCCGCAACAGCAAGGGCGAGGCGGTGGCGATGGTGGTCGGCGCCGACGGCAAGGTGGCGCAGCGCGTGCTCAAGACCGGCGATGCGGTGGGCGATCGCTGGGTGGTCAGCGAAGGCCTGTCCGCAGGCGAGAGCGTGATCGTGCAGGGCCTGCAGAAGATCCAGGTCGGCATGCCGGTGAAGACGCGCGAGGTGAGCGCCACTGCGGCCGCGTCTGCAGCGGCGCCGAGTGCAGCCGCTGCAGGCACACCGAGTGCACCCGCCGCCGCGCGTGCGGCCACGCCGACGCCTGCAGCGCCGGCCAGCGCCACGCCCAAGGCCGACTGAGGAACTCCCATGGCTCGTTTCTTCATCGACCGCCCCATCTTTGCGTGGGTCATCGCCATCGTCATCACGCTGGCCGGCGCGATCTCGATCTTCTCGCTGCCGCTGGAGCAGTACCCGGACATCGCACCGCCCTCGGTGACGGTCAGTGCGACCTATACCGGTGCCTCCGCAGAGACCGTGCAGAACTCGGTCACCCAGATCCTCGAACAGCAGATGACAGGCCTGGACAATCTGCTCTACATGTCCTCCAGCAGCAGCTCGGCGGGCACCGCGCAACTCACGCTGACCTTCGAGTCCGGCACCGACCCGGACACCGCGCAGGTGCAGGTGCAGAACAAGGTGTCGCAAGGCGAGGCGCTGCTGCCTGACGAGGTCAAGACCAACGGCGTGACCGTGACCAAGTCGGCCAGCGGCAGCATGTTCATGGTGCTGGCCTTCACTTCCGAAGACGGCAGCATGGACAGCACCGACATCGGCGACTACATGGTGTCCTCGTTGCAGGATCCGATCAGCCGCCTCAACGGCATCGGCAGCGTCAACGTGTTCGGTGCCGAGTACGCGATGCGCGTCTGGCTGGATCCGGAAAAACTGCACACCTACGCATTGATGCCCTCGGATGTCAGCAGCGCGATCGCCGCGCAGAACGCCGATGTCTCGTCGGGCGCGCTGGGCGCATTGCCGGCGCTGCAGGGCCAGCAGTTGAATGCCACGGTGACCTCGCGCAGCAAGCTGCGCACACCGGCACAGTTCGAGAACATCGTGCTCAAGTCCGATGCCGGCGGCGCCACCGTGTACCTGCGCGATGTCGCGCGGGTGGAGCTGGGCTCGGAATCCTACGGCTCCAGTTCCAAGTTCAACGGCAAGGCCGCCTCGGGCATGGGCCTGCAGCTGGCGACCGGTGCCAATGCGCTGGACGCAGCCAAGCTGGTGGAAGCCAAGCTGGATGCACTCAAGCCGTACTTCCCGGCCGGCCTGAAGTACGAGGTCGCCTACGACACCACACCGTTCGTGCGCATCTCCATCGAGGAAGTGGTCAAGACCCTGATCGAAGCGATCGTGCTGGTGGTCGTGGTGATGTACCTGTTCCTGCAGAACTGGCGTGCCACGCTGGTGCCGGTGATTGCGGTGCCGGTGGTGCTGATGGGCACCTTCGGGGTGTTGTCGCTGCTGGGCTTTTCGATCAACACGCTGACCATGTTCGCGATGGTGCTGGCGATCGGCCTGCTGGTGGACGATGCCATCGTGGTGGTGGAAAACGTCGAGCGCCTGATGGCCGAGCAGGGCATGTCGCCGCGCGAGGCCACGCACACCTCGATGGGCCAGATCACTGGCGCCCTGGTCGGCATCGCGCTGGTGCTCACCGCGGTGTTTCTGCCGATGGCCTTCTTCGGCGGTGCCACCGGCGAGATCTATCGGCAGTTCTCGGTGACCATTGCCGCGGCGATGATCCTGTCGCTGGTGGTCGCGCTGACCCTGAGTCCGGCGCTGTGCGCCACCTTGCTCAAGCCCATCGACAAGGGCGGCCATGTCTCGCGCAAGGGCGCGCTGGGCACCTTCTTCACCTGGTTCAACACCCGCTTCGATCGCGGTACCGAGCGCTATGGGCGTGGCGTGGAGCGTGTGGTCGGCCATCGCAAGCTCGGCTCGCTGGTCTACGCGCTGTTGCTGGTGGTGCTTGGCCTGCTGTTCTGGCGGTTGCCCAGCGCGTTCCTGCCCGAGGAAGATCAGGGCATGCTGATGGTGATGTTCAGTGCGCCGGCCGGTGCCACCCAGCAACGCACCCAGCAGTCGATCGACCAGGCCACCGCGTTCATCCTCAAGCAGCCGGAAGTGCAGGGCATCATGACCATCTCTGGTTTCAGCCTGGCTGGCAGCAGCCAGAACTCGGGCATGGGCTTTATCCGCCTGAAGGACTGGGCCGACCGCGAGGGTTCGGCGCAGGAGGTGGCCCAGCGCATCACCGGCGCGATGATGATGACGCTGCCCGACGCGCAGGTGTTTGCATTGACGCCGCCGGCCATCAACGGGCTGGGCACCAGTTCCGGTTTCACCCTGCAGTTGCAGGATGCCGCCGGCAACGGCCACGAGGCGCTGGTGGAAGCGCGCAAGCAGTTGCTGCAGCTGGCCAACGGCAATCAGAACCTGACGGCGGTGCGCTTCAACGGCCTGGACGACGCGCCGACCTACCGCGTGCAGATCGACGATGCCAAGGCCGGCGCGCTGGGCGTGGCCGCAGCCGACATCAACACCACGCTCTCCACGGTGATGGGCGGGCGCTACGTCAACGATTTTCTCAACAACAACCGGGTCAAGCGCGTGTACGTGCAGGGCGAAGCGTCCGCACGCATGCTGCCCGGCGATATCGACCGCTGGTACGTGCGCAACAGCGACGCCGCCATGGTGCCGTTCTCCGCGTTCGCCAGCAGCGCCTGGGCGTATGCGCCGCAGGTGTTGACCCGCTTCAATGGCAGCGAATCGATGGAGATCACCGGCAGCGCCGCATCCGGCATCAGCTCGGGCGATGCGATGACCGCGGTCGCCGGCGAAGTGGACGGCATGGGCAAGGGCGTGGGCTACGCCTGGTCGGGCATGTCGTATCAGGAACAGGCCGCCGGCACCCAGACCTGGATGTTGTATGCGGTGTCGCTGGTGTTCGTGTTCCTGTGCCTGGCCGCGTTGTACGAGAGCTGGTCGATCCCGATCTCGGTGATGCTGGCGGTGCCGGTGGGCATCGTCGGCGCGCTGCTGGCGACCTGGATGCGCGGGCTGTCCAATGACATCTATTTCCAGGTCGGCCTGCTGGCAACGATGGGCCTGGCCGCCAAGAACGGCATCCTGATCGTGGAGTTCGCCAAGGAGCTGGAAGAGAAAGGCCAGCCCTTGATCGAGGCCACCCTGCACGCCGCACGCATGCGCCTGCGCCCGATCCTGATGACCTCGCTGGCCTTCATGCTCGGCGTGCTGCCGATGGTGATCAGCAGCGGCGCCGGCTCCGGCGGACGCCATTCGCTGGGCACCGGCGTGCTCGGCGGCACGCTGGCCTCCACCGTGCTGGGCATCTTCTTCGTACCGTTGTTCTACGTGATGGTGCGCAGCCTGTTTCCCGGCAAGGCGGCCGCGCACTCCCCCGTCGTTTCCACCTCCGAGGTAACGCCATGATGCGCACGACATCCCTCAGCCTGGCGGTGGCCTGTGCCATCGCATTGAGCGGCTGCGTCAGCATGGCGCCGCAATATGCGCGCCCGGATGCACCGGTGCCCGGTGTGGTCGGCGACACCGGCAGCCCGCTCCATGGCGACAGTGCCGATGGCCGCACTACCGCTGCGGCTGGGCTGGACTGGCGGCAGGTGCTGGTCGATGCGCGCCTGCAACAGGTGGTCGCACAGGCGCTGGACAACAACCGCGATCTGCGTGTGGCCGTGCTCAATATCGAGCAGGCACGTGCGCAGTACCGCATCCAGCGTGCGGACCTGTTTCCGGCGGTGGACGCCACCGTCTCGCACACGGCGCAACGTGCCGCAGCCGCGACCAGTTTCACCGGCGCGCCGCAGATCATCCGCAGCGCCACCGGGCAGGTGGGAATCAGCAGCTGGGAGCTGGACCTGTTCGGGCGCATCCGCAGCCTCAAGAACGAAGCGCTGGAGACCTATCTGGCCAGCGAGCAGACCCAGCGCAGCACCCGCCTGAGCCTGGTGGCCGAAGTGGCCAGCGACTGGCTCACCGTGGCCGCCGATCAGCAGCGGCTGGCACTTGCCCAGCAGACCCTGGAGAGCCAGCGCAAGACGCTGCGCCTGACCGAATTGCAGCACGATAACGGCATCGTCTCCGGGCTGGATCTGGCGCAGATCCAGACCAGCGTGGAAAGCGCGCGCGCCGATGTCGCCAGCTTCACCACCCAACTGGCGCAGTCGCGCAATGCGCTGAACCTGGTCGTGGGCACGTCGGTACCGGCGGCGTTATTGCCGGCTGCCGATGCGATCGAGAGCGGCGTGGCATTGGCACCGTTGCCGGCGCAGCTGGAATCGCGCGTGCTGTTGCAGCGCCCGGACGTATTGTCGGCCGAGCACACGCTCAAGGCCGCCAACGCCGACATCGGTGCGGCGCGTGCGGCGTTCTTCCCCTCCATCTCGCTGACCGGCAATGTCGGGCGCGGCAGCGATGCCTTGTCCAGCCTGTTTGATGGTGACCACACCTGGTCGTTCACGCCCAGCGTGAGCCTGCCGATCTTCCGCGCCGGCGCCTTGAAGGCCGAACTGGATGTGGCCAAGCTGCAGAAGGACATCACCATCGCCCAATACGAGCTGGCGATCCAGACCGCCTTCAGCGAAGTGGCCGACGCGCTGGCCGAGCGCACCCAGCTGGACGAGCGCATGGACGCGCAGCGCGCGCTGGTGGAAGCGGCACAACGCGGTTTCACCCTGTCGGATGCGCGCTACCGCAATGGCGTGGACAGTTATCTGGTGGCGCTGGACGCGCAGCGCTCGCTCTACAGCGCACAGCAGACCTTGATCAGCCTGCGGCTGACCGAAGCAAGCAACCGGGTGACCTTGTACAAGGTGCTCGGCGGCGGCGCCGATGCGCAACCGCAACCGCTGGCGCAACAGTAGCCTTGCATGGATGCGCGAGCGCAAGCGCATCCGTCAGATCCTCAATGCAGTGAAACTGCCAAGGTCAAAAGGAGCGGACCAGATTGCATGTCATTAGACAGCCCCGCGTTACGCATAGCTCGCAGCCATGCACACCGACCATCTCGACGGGTCCTTGCCCGCTCACCGTCGCGGGACCTTACGCGGCATGGATGCCGCGTAAGAGCCTACATGGACGTACTTGCGGCGTGTCCTGCGAGGGTGGGTGGGCAAGGGCCCTGCAGCCAAGCCGCGGGCCGTCTGCTCTGCGCTTGATCTATCCGTATGGTCCAAGTGCATCGCGACACAACGCATAACGCAACCAAGCCTTTAAACCCTAGCTCCGCCAAAGCGCGCTCCGAGCCTTGAGTCAAAAGCTAGGTGAGTCGAGCGTGCGGTGCCCTCACCGCTTGCGGGACACGCCGTGAATCCATCCGTGGAGGCTCCTCGGCGGCATCTATGCCGCCGAGGGTCCCGCAACCGGCAAGGACACCGCACCAGAGAGTTGGTTGGCTGCTTTCTTGAGAGCTTGTTGCTCGGCTTGCGGTGGCAAATCAACAGTCTGTGGCTTGCGTGTTGAAAGCCCGCCTGCTGCTCGGGTTGGGATGGAAAAATGGTGAGGCGTTGATCTAACCCACGGTGATCCGACCAGCGCCCGTCATGCACCGCTCGCAACCACGCACACCGACCATCTCGAGGGGTTCTTGCCCGCTCACCGTCGCGGGACCTTACGCGGCATGGATGCCGCGTAAGAGCCTACATGGACGTACTTGCGGCGTGTCCCGCGAGGGTGGGCGGGCAAGGGCCTTGCAACCAAGCCGCAGATCATCCGCTCTAGAAACCGATGCACCCACAGCGTTCAATCATTGCTAAAACCGTATCACTTCGCCGCGTTGGCGTTCATCACCGCATTGCGGCTGGCATCCAGGTACTGCGCCGGGTCGCGCATGCCGGTGGTGTGGCATTGCCCGGTGGTGTGGCCGCGATTGACGCCGCCCGGCAGCTGCGCGTTGACCTGCTCCACGGTGCCATCTTCCGGGTCGTTCAGTACCAGGTCCGAGGCCGCGTTGCAGTAGTCGTTGGTGTACCAGTTGGTCTTGGCGAACGAGGTCGTGTAGTAGTTGACCTTGGCGCGCGCATCGGCCGGAATACCGGCCAGCCAGGCTTTGGCGCCGTCGTAGGTCATGTCGGTATTGGTGCCGCAACCCACGCCGAACCACGAGCCCACCGCCGCCAGAATGCCGGACAGATTGGTGCCCTGGTACGGCGTGCCGACTGACTGCATCACCCGCCCACCTGTAGCGTTATCCAGCCCGCTCCAGTAGTAGGTATATAGATGCAGCGCGGCCATGCCGCCCTGGCTGTGCGCCACTGTTGCGAACGAGGACCACTGACTGGCGAACTGCGCCAAGCGCTGTGCGAACTGGTCGTTGCTGCGGTTCTGTTTGGCATCAAGGAACGAGGACGCATTGGTGAACTGCGCCTGCGGCCACACGCCGTTGGAGCAATAGCCGTGCACCAGCACCAGTTGCGACCCCGTGGCCTGCGGCTGCGCCATCGCACTGGCGCGGGTCAGCGTCGTCGGACGCGGCCCCATGCGCATGCTCTCGTCGATCGCAGCGGCAGAGCGCGCGATGCTGGCGCGGCGCAACGCGGGCAGCTGCAACGGCAGCGTGTCGGCCTGTACCAGCGGGATGTAGTGGTCGGGGTCTTCGATGCGCAGCCCGCGCAGCGTAAACGGCGCACGCGCACCGGCACGCGCGACCCAGCGTTCGTCCAGGCTCAACGGCAGCTGGCCTTGCTGCGGCGTCAGCATGCCGCCGATCCACGCCACCGGCACGTCCTTGCCCTTGGCATCGGTGCCCCAGACCTGGCCAAACACGCGGTAATGCGATGGTGCCTTGCCGCGTGCGGCGACCGGCAAGGCAATGCTGAGCCGGGTGCCGTCGGCAGCGCGTGCGCTGAGCGCGTTGCCGAGCAGACGCAGGGAGGTATCCAGCACCGGCAACACATGCTCGCTGGTGCGCACGAACGGCTGCCCGGCCTGGTCGCGACCATGCACGATCACCTGTGCGATCCAGGTGCCTTCGGCCGTCGGTTGGAACGTGCCGCCATACACGCCATCGCCGGCAGCACCATCGTCGTGCTGCCCGTCATCGGCCATCGGCAGTATGCGGATGCCGCCTTGCGGGTCGATCACACGCAGGCTCGCTGTTTCGATCTGCCCCGCCTGCGCGGCCAGCAAGCTCGCGCCGGCTGCATCGTTGCCGCTGAGCAACGCGTTGAGCGTCAGCGACTGGCCGACCTGCTGCCGACGATGGCGCGGGTACGAGGCCAGCTGCGTATGCGCATCGCCTTCCATCAGCACATACCCGCGTTGCGCCACCGGCGTCGACGATTGCAGCGTCAGCGCCCAGTTGCCGTTCTGCGCGGATTCCACCGCGTAACGCATGCCGCTGGTGCCGCTCTCGGCGCTGCCCAGCAGTGTGCGTTGTGCCTGCAGCTGCGGTGTAACAGCAGCGGCACGTGCGCCGGCAACACGTGGTGCAGTCACCGCCGCCTCCCACGGCTGATCGCCGGCCAGCACCATGAAACGCAGATGGCCGTTTTCCACCGGCAAGGTGCCTTGCCAGCGTGCGGACTTGCCGGCCGGCGTCAACTCCACCGGCAGCAAGGCGCTCTTGGACAGGATCGCCGACTCGGCCGGATCGGGTGCGCGCATCTGCGCGAACTCCTCCGGTGGGCCAGCCAGTTGTTTGGGTTGCAGCTCGGCCGCGGCAAGCGGCGTGGAGACCAGCGACAGGGTGCACAGCAGGGACAACAGCGACGGCTTCGGCATGGCGACATCTCTCCTTGAACGTTGCAGAAGCGATGCCGCCGCGCATTGCAACGGCATCGGATGCAGCGCCCCCTCGCCGCGATTCGTCGATGGTTATACCGCGCGCTTGTGACAGGTCTGCTGTGCGCTGCAGCACCTCACGCGCGGCAAACAAACCGCCAGGAATGAAAAGTACAGACTGTGATCGAGGTCGTGGACATGTCGAGGTCCACGACGCATTGCTTGCTACAACGCACAGGTCTGCGGTCGCTATGCAGCGCCGAATTCGGCGCGCCTCAGTCCGCCTAAACGCGCGCGGAGCGGGAGCGGTACTGCTCTACCCACGCGACAGTCTGTGCGATGCCGCCAAACGGATAAAAGTGCATGCGGACCTCGCCGTGCGCATCAGTCAGGCCAGTGGCCAGCCGTTCCACAAAACGATCCGGCCCGGCGGTACCCAACAGCTTGCCGAGCGAGATGCCGTATTTGGACAACATCGATGCGCATGCGCCGACACCGCAGCTGGCGGCATAGCGTGCGAGCACCGCCACGCCGGCAGGACCGGGTACGCCCACACGCACGGGATATGCAATGCCGTGCGCGCGCAGCGCCTGCAGCCACGTCAGCACGATGTCGGCATCGAACGCGAACTGGGTGACGATCAGCGGCGCCATGCCGCGCTCGGCGATGCTGCGACACTTGCGTTGCAGCACCTCCCATCGATCGGCTGCAGGCATGCTCGGATGCCCTTCCGGATGCCCCGCCACGGCGATGGTCCGGATGCCGTTGCGCTCAAAGACCCCGGTATCGAGCAGCGACAAGCTGTCCGGAAACGGCCCGAGCGGAGCAGGCGGATCGCCCGCAATCACCAAACAGCGCTCGACGCCGGCGTCATCGACGGCGCGGCTGACAAAGGCATGTAGCTGCTCGCGCGAGGCGATACGGCGCGCGGACAGGTGCGGCATCGGTTGAAAGCCGAGTGTGCGCACCATCCGTGCCGCGGCCAGCCGCGCGTCGTCGTCCTGGTTGGGCAGGTAGGGGATGGCAATGGTTGCGCCACGCGTGATCCGGGGCGCCGCTGCAGCCAGCCCGGCAATGTGCTTTGCGCTGACCTCCAGCGAATAGGCATCGGTGATGGTGCCGGCGAGGCTGGGCGTGTCCGGGTCGATCAAGGGTGTTGCCGTCCTGTCGTGGTGATTGGCTGCGCCGCGGCGTCAGCCCCGATCGAGCGGGCAGGGGCCAGGGAGAACGTTGAAATTCCGGCGGCGTCCTGGCCCCCCCCCGGCACTCAATCGTCCTGTTCCGCATCGCCGTAGAATTTCACGCCCAATTGAATGCGATTGCGCCCGCTTTCCACGCGGTGCCGGTTGGTGTCGCGCAGCGAGTAGACGCAGCCGCAGTATTCCTGCTGGTAGAAGTTCTCGCGCTTGCTGATCTCGACCATGCGCGACGAACCGCCGCCCTTGCGCCAGTTGTATTCCCAGTACATCAAGCCGGGGTACCTGGCCGCAGCGCGCACGCCGCAGTCGTTGATCTGCTGCATGTTCTTCCAGCGCGAGATGCCCAGGGAGCTGGTGATCACCGGAAAGCCGTGCTCGTGCGCATACAGCGCGGTGCGTTCAAAGCGCATGTCGAAGCACATGGTGCAGCGCACGCCGCGCTCGGGTTCGTTCTCCATCCCGCGGGCCCGCTCGAACCAGTTGTCCCGATCATAGTCGGCATCGACGAAGGGCACGCCGCACTGCTCGGCAAAGCGGATGTTCTCATCCTTGCGCAGCTCGTATTCCTTGCGCGGATGAATGTTGGGGTTGTAGAAGAAGATGGTGTAGTCGACGCCGGACGCCAGCATGGCCTCCATCACCTCGCCGGAGCACGGCGCGCAGCAGGAATGCAGCAACACCTTGTCGTGGCCGGCAGGCAGGGGGAGTGGTGCGCGGGTTGCGGTGGTATCCATCAGTGGGCTCCGGATGTCGTGGCGGTGCCATTGGCAGGCTGGCGGGCCAGTTCGATGAAGGCGCGCAGGTAGTCGACGGTGATATCCGCCTCGCGTGCGCCCAGGAAGATCTGCTTGGCGATGCCGCGCGCGCCCAGTCGCACCGGCACCACGTCCATCCTGGCGGCGTATTCCTCCACCAGCCAGCGTGGCATGGCGGCCACACCGCGGCCACTGGCCACCATCTGCATCATGATGTCGGTGGTTTCGATGGCCTTGTGGCGCCTGGGCGTGACACCGGCCGGCAGCAGGAACTGGCTGTAGATGTCCAGGCGCTCGAGGTCCACCGGATAGCTGATGAGCACTTCCCGCGTCAGTTGCTGGGGCTTGACGTAGGCGGCCGACGCCAGCGCATGGCCCTTGGCCACGACCAGCACCTGCTCGTAGTCGAACACCGGCTCGAACCGCAGCCCGGGCTTGTACAGCGGGTCGGGCGTGACCAGCAGATCGATCTCGTAGCCGAACAGCGCGCCGATACCGCCGAACTGGAACTTCTGCTTGACGTCCACATCCACATCCGGCCAGGTGGCCAGATAGGGCGCCACCAGCTTGAGCAGCCACTGGTAGCAGGGATGGCATTCCATGCCGATGCGCAGCGCACCGCGTTCGCCCTGCGCGAACTGGCCCAGGCGCTCCTCGGCCAGGTCCAGCTGCGGCAGCACCCGGTTGGCCACCGCCAGCAGGTACTGGCCGGCCTGGGTCAGGCGCAGGTTGCGTCCCTCGCGCAGCCACACGTCGGTGCCCAGCTGTTGCTCCAGCTTCTTCATGCTGTGGCTCAGCGCCGACTGGGTCAGGTTCAGCACGCCGGCAGCGGCGGTCAGCGAGCCCTGCTGCTCGACCTGCTGGACGATGGTGAGATGGATGCGCTCAAGCATTCAGATGATCCGAATTCATGGATTGTTGAAATAACACCATTTTACTTCATTGAATACGAGCCCTAGCATCGGGGTTCGTCGTTTCAGGTCAACCCGCATGACTGTCAACGTGCCACACCCCCTCCGCGTCGTCGCGGTCTCCGGTGGGCTGCAGCGCCCCTCCAAGGCCGTCGCCCTGGCCGAGCACATGCTGGCGCTGATCGCCGCTGCCGTGCCGTGCGAGCAACATCTGGTCGAACTCGGGGCGTTGGCGCCGCAGTTCGCCGGTGCGGTCTGGCGCTCGCAGCTGCCGGCAGCGGTGGAGCAGGAACTTGCCGCCGTGGAGCAGGCGGACGTGGTGGTGGTGACCACGCCAGTCTATCGCGGCTCCTTCACCGGGCTGTTCAAGCACTTCTTCGACTTCATCCACCAGGATGCCTTGATCGACAAGCCCGTCTTGTTGGCGGCGACCGGCGGCAGCGAGCGCCATGCGCTGGTGATCGACCACCAGTTGCGGCCACTTTTCAGCTTCTTCCAGGCGCGCACCTTGCCGCTGGGCGTCTACGCCACCGACCGCGACTTCCTGGACTACCGCGTGCACAACGAGGCCCTGGCCGAGCGGGCCAGGCTGGCGGTACAGCGGGCATTGCCGCTGATCGCATTGACGCGGCCGGCAGGTGCCATTGCCGCAGAAAACGTCGCCGCGGCCTGAGGCCACCCGGCCACCGTTGCGCGGCGGGTCAACACTGCGCGCCGGCTACAGGATCGGTTGGCAACTGTCCGCAGATCCAGAGTCCCGGCATCCATCCAGCAGGGATCCACCCCTGCGCCGAGACCTGCGCTCGTATTCAATTTCGGAAACAAGGCGTCAGCTTGCAATGACTCAGGAATTCACCTTCAGCATCAAACGTCAGCGGTTTGACGAGGACTACCGTCCCGCGGCCAACACGCGCAACACAACGAACTTTGCCAACCTGGCCAGGGGGCAGCGTCGGCAGGAAAACCTGCGCAACACGCTTGCGATGATCAACAACCGCTGCAATGACCTGGCACATTGGGATAACCCCACCCGCGACCGCTACGCGGTGGAGCTGGACATCATCTCTGTCGAGATGAACATCGGCGAGAACGACAGCGGCGATGCATTTCCGCTGATCGAGATATTGAAGCCCAGCATCCTCGACAAGACGAGCGGCGCGCGCATCGATGGCATTGCAGGGAACAATTTTTCCTCCTACGTGCGCGACTACGATTTCAGCGTGCTGCTGCCGGCGCACAATCAGGACGCGTCCGGCTTCAGCATCCCGAAAGATTTCGGCAGCCTGCACGGAAAGCTGTTCAAGCACTTCGTGGACTCGGACGCCTATACGGCGCGTTTCGCCAAGCCACCGGTCATCTGCATCAGCGTCTCCAGCAGCAGGGTCTATCACCGAACCGGCAACCGGCACCCCGTGCTCGGCATCGAGTACCGGCAGGACGAATTTTCCCTGACCGATCGTTACTTCGAGAAGATGGGCCTGCAGGTGCGCTATTTCATGCCTCCCAACAGTGTCGCCCCGCTGGCTTTTTACTTCTTCGGCGACCTGCTCAACGACTACACCAATCTGGAGCTGATCGGCACCATCAGCACCATGGAGACGTTCCAGAAGATTTACCGCCCGGAAATCTACAACGCCAATTCCGCGGCGGGGGCCATCTACCAGCCGAGCCTGAAGCACCAGGATCATTCCTCTACCCAGATCGTCTACGACCGGGAAGAGCGCAGCCAGCTCGCGGTGACGCAGGGCAAATTCACCGAGGAGCACTTCATCAGGCCCTACGGCAAGATTCTCGCGCAGTGGGTTTCCCACCACGCTGTCTGATCAACAAGAACGCAAGACACCACTCATCATGAAAAAGCTGCTCCCTACCTCCACCGCCGGCAGCCTGCCCAAGCCGTCCTGGCTCGCACAGCCGGAGAAACTCTGGTCGCCCTGGAAGCTGCAGGACGAGGAATTGATCGAAGGCAAGCAGGATGCATTGCGCCTGTCGCTGCAGGAACAGCAGCACGCCGGCATCGATATCGTCAGCGACGGCGAGCAGACCCGCCAGCATTTCGTCACCACCTTCATCGAACACCTCAGCGGCGTCGATTTCGAAAAGCGCGAAACCGTCAGGATCCGCAATCGCTACGACGCCAGCGTTCCCACCGTCGTTGGCGCGGTGAGCCGCCCCAGGCCGGTGTTCGTGGACGATGCCAGGTTCCTGCGCCAGCAGACCCGCCAGCCGATCAAATGGGCGTTGCCTGGCCCCATGACGATGATCGACACCCTCTTTGACGCGCACTACAAAAGCCGCGAAAAGCTGGCGTGGGAATTTGCCGTCATCCTCAACCAGGAAGCCAGGGAGCTTGAAGCGGCCGGCGTGGACATCATCCAGTTCGACGAGCCGGCCTTCAATGTCTTCTTCGACGAGGTCAACGACTGGGGTGTTGCCACCCTCGAGCGTGCGGTCGAAGGGCTTAAGTGCGAGACCGCCGTCCACATCTGCTACGGCTACGGCATCAAGGCCAATACCGACTGGAAGCAGACCCTGGGGTCGGAGTGGCGTCAGTACGAAGAGTCGTTTCCCAAGCTGCAGACATCCACGCTCGACATCATCTCGCTGGAGTGCCACAACTCGCACGTGCCGATCGACCTGATCGAACTGGTGCGCGGCAAGAAGGTGATGGTCGGGGCCATCGACGTGGCGAGCAATACGATCGAAACGCCGGAAGAAGTGGCCGCTACGCTGCGCAAGGCGCTGCGCTTTGTCGATGCCGACAAGCTCTACCCGTCCACCAATTGCGGGATGGCGCCTCTGGCCCGTGACGTTGCAAGAGGCAAGCTCAAGGCCCTGAGTGCAGGCGCAGACATCATTCGCGCAGAACTGGCGGCCCGCTAACGCGCCGGTGCTGGCGCTGGGTCGGTGGCCGAAGCAACAGGGCTGCGGCTAGCGCCATCGTGCCGACGCACGTCGCCACCACGGCTCGCGACGCAACCACCAACAAGCCCCGCATGCGGGGGGCTTGTTGGTCTTCCATCACGGTGCAGGGATCAGTAATTGACCTGCAACTGCAGCCGCAGCAAGTCGCCTTCCACCACCGGATACGGCGCGGTGGTGACGTCGGTGCGCTTCATCTTCGAGTAGGCGAACACCAGTTCCAGCGCATCCATCGGCTGCCACTCGACGCCGGCTTCCACTTCGTCCAGGCGCATGCGCGGCGCATTGGTGTCGAACTTGGAGCCGCCGCGGTAGGTCTGCCACTTCAGGTACGGCAGCAAGGTACCGTAGCTGCCATCGTGCTTGTACATCGCCTGCACGTAGCCGCCGCTCAGCGAGCGGGTGCGGATGCGCCGCTGTGCGACATCCAGCTCCGGGCCGCGGCCCACTGTCCACTCGGCCTGCAGGCCGAACGGCTGCGGGTAGTAGATGATGTGCGCGGCCACGCGTTGGTCGGTGTAGCCGTTCGGGTCGGTGATGGCCGGGGTGAAGCTGCGGCCACCGATGTTGACTGCTGCCGCGGTCGGCACGAAGCGGCCGCTGTAGGCATCCGCACCCACTTCCAGGTACTGGCCGTTGGCGAATTTGAACGGGTAGGTGGCGTGCACCACCGCATGCATGCTGTCGTTGCGCTCGGCACGGTTGGCGCCCTGGCCGTTGTACACGCCGGCACCGATCACGCCGTAGTCGCCCGAGCCCTTCAAGCCCGACTTGACCAGGTCCTGGAAGCGGCCCTTGGCCACGGTGGGGCTGTAGTAGAACACCGCACCGATATCGCGTTCGTCGCGCAGGCCGGAGTTGAGCGCGTCGGCACGGTCCAGGGTGAGACGGTTCTGGCTGGACTGCAGGTTCTCCCAGCCGTACGGCATCTTCGACTGGCCCACGCGCACGCGGTACTCGCGCTTCTTGTCGAAGTAGATGTCGGCATACGCATCGCGCAGCTGCGCGAAGTTGGAGGTGGTCGAACCGGTCGGCGTGCTCGCAAAGTCCGGCTGGAAGTACAGCGACACGTGCTCGTTGAGATCGCCGCTCAGCACCAGGCGCGCACGCCGGATACCCAGGCTCTGGTCGTTGCCGATAAAGCGGTCGCCGGGTGCGCGCAGATCCTGCGCGTCGCCGCCGATGCCCTGGTTGTAGCGGATCTGCGTGTAGCCGCGCAGGCTCAGCTTGTCGTACCACTTCTTGCCGGCCTCGCCAGCCTTGGCCGGTGCCGCAGCCGGTACGGGTGCAGGTGCGGCCTGGGCGATGGCGGTGTCGGCAGGCGCCGCTGCCGCAGGGGCGGGCGGCAGTGCCGGTGCGGCCGGCATCGCCGACGCCGGCAGCTTGCCGTTCTCGTCCACCTGCACGAACTTGCCCAGCTTGTCGCGGCCCGGGGCCGGCTCGGCGAAGATCTGCTTGGTCTTGCGGTCGACGTACAGCTCCAGCTCGGCGGCCAGCGTGCTGCCGCTGGCGGTCGCGCTGAGGGCGCACAGGACGGTGGCGAGATTGCGTTTTTTCATTGGTCCGGCTCGTGCAAGGGAAACGGGTCGGCGGCAGCGTCAGGCCGGCGCTGCCTCGCGGGCGGCGAACACGGCGCCGGCACGCCCACCAGGCGCCCGGTCGTCCTGACGGTGCGGCAATGCGTGCAGTTATATTTAGATTTGATGTCAGTTTGGTGACATCGGCGGCCCCGCACAGCGCAACGCTGTGTCAGCTACGTGTCTGGCGCGTGTCAGTTGTGCGACGTGCAGAAGGCCGGCCCAGCGGCGCGCGGCGCGGGCATCAGGCGCGGATGTGACGCTTTGGTTGCTGCCGCCGGCCATCGGGCCTGCGGTGCCTTGGGCAGATGGTGGCGCCAGGAGCAGCTGCCGACGCAAAGGCCGAAGCGCGTGCTGTGCACGGCCATGGCGTGCTGTCGTCGTCGCCAACGCGTGGGCAAGGGACGATGGCTCAGAATCATGGCAAAGGCGGGTCATCGCCCGCCTTTGCCGGATCACGCACCGCGTGGCGTAGCGCCGCGCCGATGCTGCTGCGGGCTGTCGAGCAGCGCCGTGCCAGGGCTCGGCTCAGCCGCCCGGCGTCGCCTGCCATGCCGCCGCCACCGCATCGCGCAGCGGGGGGGTCGGACGGCCGATCAGCTGGCTCAGCGTGTGGCTGTCGTCGAACAGGCTGCCGCCGCGCGAGGAGGCCGAGCACTGTGCCAACACCTGTGCGAATGCAGCCGGCAGGCCGATCTGCACCAAGGCCGCCGCGTAGTCGGCTTCGGGCAGGTCGTGATAGGCCACCGGCTTGCCCGACTGCTGCGCCACCTCGGCGGCATACTCGGCCATCGTGAAGGCCGTATCGCCGGCCAGTTCGTAGACCTTGCCGGCCTGCGGCGTGTCGGCGGCCAGCACCGCTGCGGCGGCCTCGGCATAGTCGGCGCGCGTGGCCGCACTGATCCTGCCCTCGCCGGCGCTGCCGATCACCGCGCCATGCGCCACTTCGGCCGCGATCGAGCCGGTGTAGTTCTCGGTGTACCAGCCATTGCGCAGCAGCACGTGCGGCACGCCGCTCTCGCGCAGCAGCGCCTCGGTGACCACATGCTCGGGTGCCAGCGCCAGCGTGCTGGTATCGGAATGCAGCACGCTCGTATAGGCCAGCAACTCCACGCCGGCACGCTTGGCGGCCTCGATCACGTTGCGGTGCTGCGGCACGCGTTCGCCCACCGCATTGGACGACACCAGCAGCACCCGACCCACGCCTGCGAAGGCCTGATCCAGGCTCTGCGGGTCCGCGTAGTCGGCGCGACGCACGGTGATGTTGCGTTTTGCGAACTGTGCGAGTGACGCAGTATCGCGGGCCGTTGCTACGATCCGAGCGGCCGGGACACGCGCCAGCAATGCGTCGACCACCAATGCGCCCAGCTGCCCGCTGGCGCCGGTGACGAGGATCAGGGGGGAGGTGTGTGCCATGGTGAACTCCAGTAGGTATTGATAAGAGGTGTGGTCTACTATCTAGACTCTTGGTCCGCGCACCTATTGTTAGGGCCGTTCGAACCTCCGCAAGGAGGCAGTTTTCCACCCCCTGGTTACCGTGAGATATCCCAGTGAACGCGATTGCTCTGTTTCCGCCGCCGCCGTCCCTGCAAGGTATGCCGTTCGACGCCACCAAGTGCCCGGTGCGCGACGTGCTCGATCAGATCGGCGACAAATGGACCATGCTGATCCTGCTGACGCTGATCCCCGGCCCCTCCCGCTTCAGCGCCATCCAGCGCGCCGTGCCGGACATCTCCAAGCGCATGCTGACCCAGACCCTGCGCAACCTCGAGCGCAACGGCATGATCACCCGCAAGGTCTACGCGACCAAGCCGCCCAGCGTGGAATATGCCTTGTCCAAGCTCGGCGTGGCGCTGCTCGGCCCGATCTCGCAGCTGCTCAACTGGGCAGGCGAGAACCACGCGGCCATCCGCTCTGCACGCGAACGCTTCGATCATGCCCAGCAGCCGGCGGTTGCGCTGAATGCCGACGAAGCGCTGGCGTAAGCGCCGGTTTGCAGTATCGGCAAGCGAGCTGACGGCGCTGACTTCCGGGTGGGCGCCTCGGCCTATTGGTGGATCGCCTAAGCGCTTGCACTAGGCGCAGCGGTGGATGGATTTCCGCGTCTGCCAGATGTGCGTTGTTGAGGCATCGATACTCGGGCCCGGAAGCGTAGGCGGCTCAGTGGCGGACTCGCCATGCATCGCCGCTGTCGAGGGCACGCCCTGGCACCTGGACCCGACCCCAGAGTGACGACATCACAGCCACCACGGCCTGCCATGCATGCAGCAGCCCCACCGTCGATCTGTGAACGCGTGCTCACAAAATCCCGCGCCGGATAAACGACTGCCAGCACAGCCACGCCACGCGTCGCCCGCAAACCCTTGCGGCGTAACGGGCCTGGCGCGTGCTATCGCTGCCATCGCTAATTTCAATCGCAAGCCGGCTCAAGCGTCCGCACCGGCACCCGATAAGGGGCTCACCTTATCTCGCGAATCCGCTGCGCCATGCCCGTCTTCGGCACCCTGTCCGCCTCAACGCGACGCACCCTGGGCGCTGCCCTGCTCGCGCTGTGGTGTGGCTGGATCGCCGTGGCCTGGACCACGCCCCACGCGCAAGCCACCGACGTCGCCAGTGCATGGGCGCAGGTCCAGGCCAGCCTGCCGGCCGCGCAGCGGGCGCCGATGCTGATCGGCGTCGCAGGTGCCTGCGCCTGCACCGACCCGGCCGCCGATCGCGCCTGGGCCGTGCTCAGCAGCGCGGTACGTGCGCGTGGCGGCCAGGTGCGCATGCTCGACACCCCCGCGCTGCGTGGCAGCGGCTATGCCGTGTGGCTGCTCGGTGCCGACGGCCAACCGCGCTACGCCGGCCCCGCAGACGGCGGCGCCGTGTGCGGCACCGCCGGCACGGCGGATTGGTCGCGCTGGTTACCCGATGTCCTGGCGCGCACCCCGGGTGCCGCGCTGGTGTCCCCTTGTCCTTGTGCCGTGGAGTCGCTGTCATGATGGAACTGTCCGCATCGGCGCCGCCGACCTCCACCTACGCCACCCGCCTGGCGATCAAGGCCGACCGGCTGTTTCTGTGGCTGGCCGTGCTGCAGAGCGTGGGCTCGCTGGGCCTGGCCTGGTACCAGGGCCAATGGACCACGTTTCTGGCGGTCACGCTGCCCAGCCTGTTGCTGATGGCCTGGCAAGTGCAGGCCAACCCCGGCACGCGCCTGACCCGCATCACCAACGCGCTGGTGCTGATGGCCCTGGTCGCGGCCACCATCCAGCAGGCACATGGCCTGGTGGAAATGCACTTTGGCGTGTTCGTGATCCTGGCGCTGCTGCTGTACTACCGCGACTGGCTGCCGGTGGTGGTCGCCGCAGGCGCCATCGCCGTGCATCACCTGGCGTTCTACTGGCTGCAATCGCGCGGCATGCCGGTGCAGGCGTTCACCGTCGGCAGCGGCTTCGGCATCGTGGTGCTGCATGCCGGCTACGTGATCGTCGAAACCGCCTTCGTCTGCGTGATGGCCATCCAGCTGCGCCGCCAGGTCGATGCCCTCGACCACGAGGCCGAAGCGCTGGCCGAACTGGCCGACACCCTGGCCACCGGCGCCACCTTGCCGCCGGCCATCCTGCAGCAGCCCTTCCGCAGCGGCTCGCTGGCGCAGGCGCTGGTGCGCATGAGCGTGCAGGTGGAAGAGCGCATCGCCCAACAGCAGCAACTGCTGCTGGAAAATCGCCGTATCCGCCTGGCGCTGGATGCATCGGCAATGGCGGTGGCCATCGTCGACGGGCAGGGCGCTGCCATCTATCGCAATCAGTCGTTCCAGCAACTGAGCACGCAGGTCGATGCGCATGTGCTGCACACCGCACTGGCCGATGCGGTGCAGCTGGGGCATGACGCAGGCAGTAGCAAAACGCGCGCGCTGGCGGCGTTGCAGCTGCAGGAAAACATCACCCCGGTCCGCGATGACGACGGCGCCTCGCTGGGCGTGGTGGTGGAGTGGCAGGACCGCACCCAGGACCTGGCGCTGGAAGAGCAACTGGCCACGGTCATTGCCCAGGCTGCGCGTGGCGAGCTCGGTGCCCGTCTGCAGGGGAATGCAAGGAGCGGCACGCTCGGCCAGCTGGCCGAGGGCGTCAACCAGTTCCTGGCCATCACCGACGACAGCCTGCAGGACATGCGCCGCATGCTGGCGGCGATGTCGCGTGGCGATCTGACCCAGCGCATCGACCGCCACTGCGAAGGCGTGTTCGAGCAGATGAAGCGCGACGCCAATGCCACCGCCGACGAGCTGGCGCGCATCATCACGCAGATCCGCAGCTCCAGCACCGCGATCAATCACGCCGCCGGCCACATCCTGACCCGCAACGATGCCTTGGAGCAGCAGGTGCAGCGGCAGTCGGCCACGCTGGGCCGCACCGCCACTCAGATGCAGGCGGTGCTCGGCACCATGCAGGAGCACACCGCGCAGGCGGCCGACGCCGACAAGCTCACCGCCGCCGCATCCGAGGCCGCACGCAGCGGCGGCGACACCATGCACCAGGCGATGGGCACCATGCAGCAGATGGAACAGGCCTCGCGCCGCATCCAGGACATCGTCTCGGTCATCGACGGCATCGCCTTCCAGACCAATATCCTGGCCCTGAATGCCGCCGTCGAAGCCGCACGCGCCGGCGAAGAAGGCCGCGGCTTTGCCGTGGTCGCCGGCGAAGTGCGCGCGCTGGCATTGCGCTCGTCCACCGCCGCCAGCCAGATCAAGACGCTGATTGGCGAATCGGTCACGCATATGCAGGCCGGCGTGCAGCAGGTGCGCCACGCTGGCGAAGGCATGCAGCACATCGTCGCCACCATCGGCCAGGTCAGCAGCACGCTCAGCAGGATCGCCGTCGCCTCGCAACAGGAAGCCGGCAGCATCGCGCAGGTGCATCACACCCTCGCCGGCGTAGACGCCGACATGCGCGACGGCGTCACCCGCATGCAGGACGCCAGCGCCGCCGCACGCGCCATGGGCGACCATGCCGCGCAGCTGGAAGATGCAGTGAGTGCGTTTGTGGCTGAGATGCCGGCAAGCGCCGAAGTCGTTAGCGAACGACGGGTTGCGTGATCCTGCGGGGTGCTGCTCTGGGCTTGCGCAAGCCATAGGCTTTAGCCCTTGTCATCCCTGCAGCGCTACGCGTTGATGGACTGCCGTTGGCGCGGTTGTGCCGCTAGGCCGTCCGCTATCGAGCATGGTGAGCCAGCCAGCGCCAAGCGAACGACTGAGTGCGTCGCCACACTCGCTCACAGCCAGCGTCGAACGCGCGCGCAGAATTCCGCATAGGCGCCAGGAAACCGGACAGCCAACTGCCGTTCCTCCGGCTTGATCTGAAAGCGCGTCACATACAGCACAAACAGCGGGACTGCCAGAAGTGCCACCGCATGGTGCAGATACAGCGTCCAGCCCAGCAGGATTACGGCGTGACCGACATACATTGGGTTACGGCTGTAGCGATACACACCGCCAGTGATCAGTTGCGTGGCCAGCGCAGGTCTCAGTGGATTGACCGTCGTGCCGGCGCGCTTGAACGCAAGCTTGGGAGGTCCATTGAGCGCAACGCCGACACATGTCAGTGCAACTGCCACAGGTGTGCGCAGTGGTAGCGAGAATACAAATGCCGGCATCAGACGCGCGACAGCCAACGCAGCCAAGCCCAGCAACACCATCACGACCGGCGGTGGGATCTTCGTTTCAAGCCAATGCATCGCGCGGTTGATTGACATGTTCTCTCAACACAGCTGCTCTGAGCTACCAGACCAATCAGCGATGATGCTGAGTCAGCCTGCGCACCCGATGTGGACACCTCACTTGATGAGGTGCGGATTGCGCCCACAAATCCAGATCCAACCTGCCACTGCACCAACAAGGGAGCCCAGCAGTTCACCGATCATGAAGCGTTCGCCACAAAAGTGCGCCATTGCCGCACCTGCGACAAAGCCGGCAAGGCCTAGCCCCGCAATTTTACTCTGCTCAATCAGCCACTGCCCCTCCTTGGCACGCTTGAGCCGCAAGGCGTACTCCTCTGCCGGATCCCGCGTTAGCATTGCTTGAGCAACCGCATCAGCCTGCGACGATTTCATGTCTGCCATTGATGGGGGATGAGCGAGTTAAATCGCAGTGAGGGGATGGGTAGGTGCACCGGATACCGTGTCATCGCGTCAAGGCTTGCTGCGCAGCTCCCGCAGCTTGCCAGTGAACCAGGATTGGCTGGATACCGGCGCAGTGTTGCCGCAACGCACCTGATACGGCGTGCCCGACATGCTGCTCTTGGTGGCAGCAAGCTCGATGAAGGATTCGGTAGACGTCACCAGCCCCTTCTTCTGCAAGTAGTCGTACTTGCGCTGCAAGTGTTCACTGGCTTTGGGCGCAGCGTACCACGACCCATTGCGCGAAAACTCGCAGTTGGATTGCGCAAGGACCTTGAAAAGCTGATCGACCTCACGCGTGGTGGCGGGCGAAACCCCTTGGGCCGAAAGCGATGCACAGGCACCGAGCAGGAAAACTGCAAGACACGATCTAACGTTCATCGACCGAATGGTAGCGCATGCCAGCGCCTTGCCGACCGGCATCGAGGAGCGGCACCGAAACAGCTGCGGATCCGCTGCCATGACTGCATGTCACAGCGACTACCAGGCGGTATCAACGTCGGCTCCGGCAGCACAGCGCAGTCGGCCGAGCGACATGCGCGTGTCACCTAATGCCGGCGTCAGATGGCACCACGCCGACGCGCCCAGGCAATGCCGAACACGGAGCCAAGCGACAGCCCCAGGCCGAGGCCTTGCGGCAGGTTGCCCATCGCTGCCCCGAGGGCAGCCCCCACGGCTGCAAAGATGCCAATGCTGATGCCGACCAATTTGGAATAGAGCTTGGTATCTGCTGGTTTCAACATGAGCATTCCTTCGTTGATAGTTGAAGCGATCCACCTGACGATTACATTGCGCAGGCGGGAACTGACGCGCACCACGCGTACCGATTCTAGTGTCTTGGGCTCGCGTTGCAACTCCGGAACTCCGCGCTGCGTAGCGGAAGCGTGACATCACGCCAACAAACAAGGCTCATTTTCAGCACATGAGACGGCAATGCACGCTTGCTCAAGCGCATTCGGACTCGTTATAAAAGCGTTGCTTTGCGAGCTCGGACAGACCAGCGGCAACGCAGCAATGGAGTCATCAGGAAGAATGCTCAACATCGGGCGGCGCGTATCGCAGCAGCGTTGAGCCCTCGAAGTAATTCCCGTAGTACTCGCTCGCCCTCAGCCCCGGATTCGCCTCAAAATCGATGTAAGGCTCGGAACAATGCGGGCAGCGAAAAGGATTGAGGTAGGCGTAGCGGGACCCATCCGGTGCCAACGGTAATGCGTCTTCCAGCACAGCAAGCGCTTCGGCATCCGGCTCGGACAGCGCTGCAGGGCTGCCAGGCAGATGGCTATCGACGGTGATGGTGTACTTGCCGGACCCCGAGTAGAAGTATCCCGCGTTGCCAAAACCCGCGTGATAGGAGCGGATCAGGAACGAACGCTGGCAGTGGTCGCACTCACAGGAAAGCAGCACGTTGCCACCGGTGACTAATCCGCTGAAGTGCAGACCCCTTGCAAAAAGCCCCTTGCCTGCAAGTGCGGAACTGCTGACGCTGGCGCCCGGCAGGAAGAACGGCTGAAACCTGATCCCGGATGCTTGGCCATTCGCAAACGCATCTGGATCGAGCTGCTCGGTCTGCGAAATGACACAGTCTGCCTGGCACCCGAGGTTGGGATGCACGCGAACGGAAAAGTGGAACCACCCCGTCGCAGCACCAAGTTCATGCCGGTGCACCTCTCCCGCCGAGTCGGCAAACTCCAGGACGCTATTGGACTTCAACCATGCGGAAGGCTTGAGCTCACACGGGACATCGCTCTCGGTAACGCGGCACAACTCTCGCCCATCGGCGCGAACGATCAATAACGGAGCGGCTTTCTTCTCGAAGATGGAGAACATGCTTTCCTTGGCGGCAGTGCGTGAGTGACAGATTGGAACGCTGGGCGCGAGCGCAGCAGAACAATGGTAGCTCTACCGAAGGTTCGGCGCTGCGCTCGCGGTGTTCCTCTTGAAGGCCATGCCTACACTGGCGGGCGCAGTCAACACGAAACCGAACTGCTGATAGAGCCTGTACGCCTGACCATCCGCAATCAGGCTGACGTACGCCGAATCAGGGACTTCCTGCTCAATGTAATTGGCGATCTCGCCCATGACAGCCTTACCCAGACCACGGCCCTGATGCTCTGGCAAGACGGCAATATCGACCACCTGATAGAAACAGCCGCCATCACCGATAACGCGCCCCATCGCCACCGGCTCGCCATCGCAAAGTACCTGCACGCTGAAGAGCGAGTTGGGCAGCCCGCGCTCGGCGGCTTCAAGTGCCTTCGGACTCAAGCCGCTTGCTTGCCGAAGATGCCGATACGATTCGACAGTCGGTGTTTGATGCACAACGCGGTAGGGCGTTGAATGAGTCATTGCAAATCCCTGTAGCACCGAACGGCTACGCTCATTCGATTTGATAGGTGGATGAGGCTTGATTGAAATTCTAGGACGAATCAGCGGGAGAACCAATAGATGCTCTGTTTGCCTCGGTCACTGGAGCAAGCATTTCCAGGAGAGCTTTAGCCAACAAGTGAACCTGCTCCCAAGCGGGGTGCTGCATTGCTACAAGATTTACGGTGCGTCCCGAGCCTCCTGGTATGTCATTGACCGGAACAAGATGTGCCGCAGCCATAAATGCAAGAAGAGCAGATTCCTGCTGCTCTGTGAAGAAGCCAGTAACTATCAGATTATGTCCGTACAGAGCATCATCCCGTAGCTCCCAAGCGGTGTTGTAGTCGCCCATCGCTTGGCTGCTCCTCCGCTGGCTCGACCAACGCCTCTACAGTAAAGAGGAAAGCATTGTATGAGAGGTGTGATGCCTCAATTGCCGACATTTGTGGGGGATCAGACATGGATTTCAATAGCCCGGCTAAGTTGGACTGTTAAGCGTCTTCGGCTTGAGCGAATAGCTAAGTCAACCGGCGGAGCGGCTTCGTCTCGAATGAATTGTCACGCCGCATGCCGATACGTCGCGGCGGCAAATCCAATGATTGCTGCAAGGACAAGCATGACAATCCATCCTGACCTCTGATGGAACGGCACTGGGTTGCACCCAATCTGCGCTTCCGCCGCCGAAGCGTTAACTATCCAGCCGTGGGAGCAAACGGGACAAATGAGCTGGTACTGCTTGGAGATAACCCATCCGAAAAGATGGTAGAAGTGTCCGTACGTGTACTTGAGACGCAGTGTAAAGACTTGCTCTTGCTCGCACCTCTGGCAGTGCTCATGCTCTGCCAGGTCGAAGGTCAGCACACGCTCGCCCCATCCCCAAAGAATCATCTGTCTCTCTCGAAATATCCTTAGCGGTCCAGCAACTGGATTAAACAGAACCGCGAACTGGATCCGGCTTGAACGACTTGCCAAGCGTCGCCACTAGTCACTGCTCCCGACACAGCCAGAGTCCCCCGCATCGCAACTGGAAAAACCAATGTCCTGACCACCCGATGCGCCACCATCGGATGACAGATAGAACGGGTCACTTGTACCGGACGACGTGGAGCCAGCTGACTGAGAAGAAGCAAATGCCGCACAAACCACCGCGCCAATGACTGGAACAAGCCAGATGAGGGCAACTTGCAACGCGCGTTGTGATGGCGACAGCACCGAAACGCGAAGCACGGCAACCGATGCGACGATGTTGCCAAGTGCAAGTACCACACCCAATAGAAGCATCAACTTCATCCAAACCTCCAAGTCGCCTGACTATTACCGGGGTTGCCCGTGTGGCGTAAAAACGATCCTCGCCGAGTCGTCCATTGCCGTCAATCGCTGCAAGCCTTTGCAACAAACGCTCGTTATGCCAGCGCGGCTGCCCATGACCATGTGCTATGCCATAGTCAAGTTGATCCAACGTGAGATGCAGGACGACGGCTTGGTGCTCCACCTTTGTCCTCCTGCGCGAGAAGCAGTGAGCGCGCAAGGTGTGATGCTAAACGCGTTGCGCTTGATGCGGGCGTTGGTCTGCATGCTGCGCGACGCATCTGCTTAGTCCTTGGGTGCCACGCTGACGACCAGCTCGCCGTTGCGCATGCGTATGTTGAGTTTGCTGCCGATGGTGAAGCCCAGCTGCTCCAGCCAGCGGCCGCGTAGGCGCAGCGTGGGGATGCGTTGGTGGCTGTCGGGGTAGTAGCCGTAGCCGACGGTGCAGTGTTGCGGGGCACGCGGGTGGCCTCGGCGGCGCGGCTTGCTGGGATCGGGGCGGGGCTCGGGGATGGGGGTGCGCTCGAGGTAGCGCCGCGGCGTGATCGTTGGGTCGAGCGAGTGCCAGCCGATCTCGGTGGGTGGCGGCACCGTGGCGCGCTTGCGCGCTGGCTTGGGACTAGACGTGGATCGACGCATGGCAAAGCCCTCCTTGACGAACAGGCCCCGCCGCCGGGTGGCGACGGGATGTCGGGAGGTTAGAAACCGCTAACAGTCGGCGGGCGTATTTCCCCGAAGGGTGTTGTATTAGCCGCCCTCCCGACGCAGGCATCGCGTCGGTTGCCCCCGCAAGAAGCTGCAGGCACAAAAAACCCACCGGTTTGACGGAGGTGGGTACCGCTGTTAGGGGAGTTTCTACGCTCCTTGAGGGAGAGATTGCTGCGGGTTTGTTGGGATGTCAACTACCTCGGCAAGTGGAAGTCGATCAGCGTCCAACGAAGCCGTTGCCCATACCGATGAGGAATCTGGAAAATAACCCCGACCCCTTATTCTCAATTTTTAGCGGGCTGATGCACCTCAGACTCCAGGCGAAGAACGCGGTATCCGAGAAAGGCGCACAAGACAGCCATAGCGATGAGCAAGCCTTTGAACACCATAAAATCTCCAGCTAGGTCTAACGCCTGAGTTAAGCCGACTCACGTAGCGGTTTCGGCTTGGGTGAGTTGCTGTGGCTCAGTGTTGCTAGAGCGTAGCCTGCTAGTGCGTACAACACAGAGCGCAAGATACCCCACGGCTCGAGTAACTCACCGACATGCGCACCCAGTGCCAAAGACAGAGCCATGTCCGTCAGCTGTACTAGCAAGAATGCAGCAACTACCTGCCAGGCCCTACGAGTCGGGGCACCAGTGGCAAGGCGCCAATAGCAGACGACTGCAATAAGCCCAGTTGCAACACGCCTGAAAAGGCGGGCTCTCTCTACTAGTTGGTCAATCGTCGCCGGTTCGATCTGCGAATGAGCCACCCAGACTCCGCTAAGAACACCGACACCACTGGTCAGAATCATGAGTAGAGCAGACCAGCCAACGACGCGCTTCCAGTTCACAGCACTCTCCTCCTGAGTTCCAACACCGGAATCAAGCCGACTCGCGAAGCGGCTTCGGCTTGAATGAAGTGCTAGGCGGCAGCTTACCGCCCATTGGCACGACTAGCCTCCTGAAAAAGCGCGGCCAGGTCCGAGCTGGACATCTTGCTGAGCCTGTCATACGCGGATCTGGTGGCGGACTCGGTCCCAGTACCTTCGCCGCGCAACTCAATGCCACCGTTACCATTCGGCGTGAGGATAAAGACGAACGGCGCAGCTGGATTGGGCACGCTAGCAGCGACCACTACGGAATGCCCGTCAGCGCAGCCATATATCAGCCACTCATTGCCTCCGAACTGCTTCAGGGCCGGTCCAATGTTGCATTGAAGCACGGGTTGCTCAGTGGCAGGCACAGTCGACGAGCTAGCAGCGAGAAGTGCGATGAATAGAGTTGCGATCATGTCTACTTTGCTGCCTAGCACCTGAGTTGAGCCGACCCGCGAAGCGGGTACGGCTTAAATGACTTGTTAGGCCCCGGACCTGCGCGTCACCAACCAGCCAACTATGGAGCTCGCAAGCCCGCCCCAAACCACTCCGATTGGAAACTGCACGCCGATGAGGTATGCAATGCCAGCACCGATCCCCGAGCCCGCTAAAGCAAGCCATGCTACTTTGCGCTTTCGCGAGAGATAAGCGGTCTCCGCTATACGCTTTTGGCGAATCTGCTCCTGAGTACGCAGATCCGGCCCCAAAATGGCCTTCGCGATTGCGTCGGCTTGTGTCCTTTCCATCTTGCGATGACTCCTGACAGCGGCGAACGCCTGAGTTA
Source organism: Xanthomonas sp. F14 (assembly GCF_014199865.1). Classification (NCBI taxonomy): domain Bacteria; kingdom Pseudomonadati; phylum Pseudomonadota; class Gammaproteobacteria; order Lysobacterales; family Lysobacteraceae; genus Xanthomonas; species Xanthomonas sp. F14. The sequence goes on from NZ_JACHOM010000004.1 coordinate 503,991, forward strand.
AGCAACGTCGCGAAGCGGCGACGGCTTGAATGGATTATCAGGCCTTCGCCCGTGCACCTTTGGCCTGCACGAACCGACCGATCACATAGACGACAGCGCCGCAAAGCAGCACCACGCCACCGATGTTGCGGACAATAGCTTGGAGATCTCTATCCGGAAGAAAGAACGAGGTAAAAGCTATCACTCCTAGGGCGAACAAGACCAGCGATCTGCCAATCTTTAAGTAGGGGTTGGAACGACAAAATCGGGAGTCGCTCATGATCTTTGCCTCAAATGTCAGTTGCGAAAAAGCAGACCTAACGCCTGAGTTAAGCCGAACCGTATAGCGGTTTCGGCTTGAATGGATGGTTAGGCCGCAAGCCGGCGTAGCCTGCCCCACGACTGGCGAAGCCCCACAAGGTGCACTAGACCAATGGCGAGACAGGTCGCCGAGCTCACGACCCAGAACGTGAGGCTGTTGCCAGGGAAGTAGGCCATGACCGGGACAAACGCCACACCGCGAACGATGTAAATACCTGTGATCGCCGTAAGGACTGTTCGACGTAGCAGAAACGGCCGGAATACTCCTGCGGCCGAGAGTGCGTACGCACTCCAAATGGCCAAGATGGTGGCGATTGCTAGCGTGACCACTGTGGGGTACCAGCTGCCTTCGGCGTGACGTTGCGCCATCTGCTCTCCGGCGCCCAAGAGGCGGAAGAGCGGTGCGCCCACTACCAAGCATGCAAGATGTGCCAGTGCTGCAACGCCACTCAGTGCGCCGCCGACGATGAGAAGCTTGTTGGTTGGGCCTTCCACGCGATCTCCCTTGCGGACTAACGCTTGAATTAAGCCGCGTCGCGAAGCGGCATCGGTTTGAATGAATTGTTAGACCGCTGCCTATTCACCTTGTCCCCTCATGTTGGTTATCTCAACTATCTCTGTGACAGTAAGGACATGTTTGCAGCGACCAAGGCCACCATAGCTACCTCTGGGACCAAGTCTGCCACGTAGGACAACGTGTGATGTACCCCACGGGCCACTTGCATCTTTCGCGGGAAGTTCAGCTTTTTGCATGGATATGCCGCTGAGGCACCAATCCTCCTTTTTGCCGTCAGGAGTGAAAATGGCGTTCTCGAAGTTGTAGAAGTATTCACCGCCATAGGCTGGATGTTTGGTGGACCCTGAGGAACAAGCTGTCAGTGATGTGCAAATCACCATTGTCAAAATTGCGAAATTCTTCACTGCTGCGCCCTAACGTCCGAATTAAGCCGAGCCACGAGGCGGCGTTGGCTTGAATAAATTCTTAGGATTCATCTGTGGGCCAAACCTCGACCAAGTCACCGTCGACAAAGCCGACACATGCTGCGGTCGCGATGCGAAGCATCGTTTGCCTGTGAGTTAGATGAATTCTCATTAAAAGATCTGACCTATTTAGTAACGCACCCCTGTGCTTGTTCCCCCGGTGCCCGCGACAGAATGTATGAGTACGAATTTGAGTCGCTGAATCGGCTTGAATGAACTGTCAGCAGTCATTACACGTACATTGCCCTAGTGCCAGGTTTGGAACTCGCTACGCGATCTGAAAATCCTGCGTAGAAAAATGGAATGTTGTGACCGGCGTCGCCAGCAATACGCCCGTGTACTTTGCTCCATGTGACTAACGCGATATGACTTTCTGGCTCTCCAACGATCAGAATTGGTTGGTCATACTCGTCGTGCCAGAAGAACTGGCCGCCGAATTGACGATAAGCAACATCCAAGATGTAACAGCCAACGCGCTGAACGATTTCTGTGATCTGACCCTGCGGCAGGTCTGAGAAGTAGTTGCAGGCTTCTGCAAGTATCTCTTCAATAACCTCTAGGCTCTGGGAAGAGTAGTTCAATGCACCACCAGCGCGTTCCTGAAGCATCTCAATGCACTCGACAGCCAAGCGCTGTACTTCGCTCCTTGTATCACTCACCAACTTCTCTCCTATGACGGCTAACGACTGAACTAAGCTAGCCCGCAAACCGGGTCTGGCTGACTGAATTGCTAGGTACCGCCGACCCCTACAATAATGCAGATTGCCGGTGTGGTTAAGAACCAAACAACTGGTAGCCAGACGAGCTTACGTGCCCGGAGCCACAGCGGTTTGAGGTGGGGCGGGATAGTAGACGACGGTCGTGCGATCCAGCCTAGCTCACGAAGATTGTTGTGGTAGCCAGGACCAAGACCAGGAAATTGCGTGAGGTATTCCCAGGTGGCTCGATCAACTGCCAGAAGATCTCGACGAAAGCGGATGTTGAGTAGGGTGCCAGCGCCGCCGGCAAGTGCGAGACTACCCACGCTATAGAGCGTGGTCAGCCACTCTCGTGGACCGACCACACCGAAACGCAGCAAAAGAACCAGAGCTGCAAAGATTCCCCATGCAACAAATAGCCATCGAACTTTCATGCAGTGCCTGTCGCCTGAATTAAGCCGACTCGCGAAGCGAGTCCTGCTTAGATGAATTGTTAGACGTGCCTACGCAGACCAGCAATGCAGTGGGCTGCCGAGCACGCCATGGGCGCCGAGGTTGCTCACACTCTCACCCCAAAAGCAATAGAAGCGGCTCTGCTCTGGTTGGTACACGAGCCAGTAGCCTGCTTGATGAGCGACGCATTGACCCGAGACGCATTGACCCGAGATGACTTGGCCAAGCGCCATGTCGGGAAAGCCAGGCGCCATGACTGTAGCGCTAACGGGAAATGGTTTGCAGACGTTGCGCCGGATGCTATCCGCTAGCCCAGCAAAGTAGCTTTTGGCGTTGACGCCGGAATTGACGTACACACCGTAGTGTCAGATAGCTCGACCTACAGTTTCGCAAGTAGCGGGTTATTTTATTGTACATCTAACGCCTAAATTAAGCCGATCCGCGAAGTGACTTTGGCTTGAATGGGTTGTTAGGCGGCGCGCCTAAATAGCAAATGTGGGAATCTTCGAAGTGACCCTTTGGGTCATATGGTATCCTACAGCTTAGCTGTATATCATCTTGTTTCTTGTCATCCAAGATCATGAAATCACTATAGATTTTTCCATTTAGTGTGAAGCATGGACGGATTGGATACCCGTCAATCGACGCCCGAAATTTTCCCGACTGATCCGTCACGGCCGCGAGAGGAGCGGCACCGCAATCAGAATAATCATCGATGTTATGTGGAAGTCTCACCTCTATGCCTGGCGTAGGCTTTCCATCCACCGTGAATAATCCTTCAATCATGCGGCCTGGGTTATGGAAGCCACTGATCGCAATAGCAAATATGAGGGGGAGATATCTCATGTGCGGCCTACACCTGAATTAAGCTGCGTCGCTAAGCAACTTCGGCCTGAATGAATAGTTAGGCATCAGCGTCTCTACGAAAGGTAGCGCAAACTGATGCTCATTGAATACGGTCTTGTAGTGAGCAGGCATACTTAGCAGCTTATTGTGCAGATCTTGAAGTTCGTCCCGGACATCAGGCCTATCCCACAATGCCTTAGTGGCTTGAGCGCATAGCGTATGAAGGGTGTCGCCCTGTACGAGTACGCCAGGGAACTGGCGGCCAAGATGCCCAATCACCGGCATGTTTGATCGGTCTGAGAAAATTTCAACGGTCTCAACGTACATGATCTGATGCCTAAAGTTTGAGCTAAACCGACCCGCGAAGCGGGTTCGGCTTGAATGAATTGTTAGGCCTCATGCTGAGGCTCGGCCCGACGATATGCAACATGGGCCAATGGCTCCAGAGCTGTAGGCACGGGAACAGTAAGGTGCTGCTGGTCCAGTTGCCACTGCGCTGGAAAGTCAGCGATGACCTCGGCGGCGGAGCAAGAGCAACTTTCCCGTGTCGGTCTCGGAGGAGACCCGTCGTATTCGAAGCGGAGCCGAACGGTCTTTGAGGTTGGATCAGCCTCGATTGAGGCTTGGCGCAGCTCAATGTGCACCTCGCCGAGAAGTGCACGCTGGAGTGAGAGCAGCAACATTGAACGGTCGAAAGTGTCGCTCATGAGGCCTAACACCTGAATTAAGCCGACCCGCGAAACGGGTTCGGCTTGAATGAATTGTTAGGTGCCACCCATCCGATCATTGAAGGCGCGCTCTCCATCAGCACCCCACCAAGGAACAGCAATAGATGCACCTAGTTTGCGAAGATCCCTTAGCAAGCGGATCAGCCCATCAATTTGAGCCGAACCCCACTCAGGGCCCATCCGATAGTCGAGTGTAATCCCGTCCGCATCCACCCACACCCCGACGTCCGGAATGACCGTCTCGCCCAAGGTCACATCGGCCAGGACGATATGAAATGGCTCTAAATCGCCATTAACGGCTAGCTCCGCGTCCGCCGGGCTGCTGAAGGGGCGGTCACTGTCCGTGGCCGGCACCCAGACGCGACATCCACCCACCGTCGCGTCGACGGCACCAAGGGCGAATAGATGAGCGAAGGCACGTGCAACTTGGATAGGCGAAGGGAAGTGCAGCTCAATCTCAGGGAGCGAGCCGTCATCCTCCTTAAAGTAGCGTTGCAGCTCCATGTGGCACCTAACACCTGAATTAAGCCGATCCGCGAAGCGGGTTCGGCTTGAATGAATTGTTAGCCACTAGAGGCTATGCCGAAACCGCCATCTCTAGCAAAGTTCTGGCGTAGTTGACTCCCCCGTCCGGGGCTGGCTGGGACTTCAACTCTAGTAGCGCATACCAGCAGGAGACCTTGGCTCCAACACGAAAAAGCTTGCGGTCGTGCTTTTCGTGAGCATAGATGCTCTCGAGCACGACGGTGCCATCGTCTTGTTTGAGGTTGAAAGAGTTGACGCTATCGCCCCATCGGGAGTCCTGTCCCGCGAACACCAAATCCCGGATCGTGCCGGTCACATGGACGGTTTTGATATGTCCTGATTTGATGCTTTCCCACCACTCATTTGAGCCGAACAAGCCGTTAACAGGCTTGAGTCCCAGAAATGGCTTGTCGTTGTTCAGGCTAAGGGCCTGGACGATCTGAACGTGTTCCGGATCGTCCCTGAGCTCGTTGGACAGCTCATAGACAACCGTCAACGTTGGGTCTTTGTGGTTCAGTGCGAGATGCATGTTCTAGTGGCTAACGCTTGAGTTAAGCCGACCCGCGAAGCGGCGTCGGCTTGGACGATTTGTTAGCCCCCACGCTACACCCACGGATTCTCATAGATAGTCTCCCGCAGTAGTCGGGCCGCAAAGAATGCCATTTGCTCAAGCTCTGCCTCGGTGGTTTGAGGCTTCTCAAGGAGCATGGCGTCATCCCATGGCTCGTCGATGTGCACCCATCTATTGCGGTACTTGCGCAGCGTATGCAAGTTCTCTTTCAAAGCGTTCGGAATTGGGGACAAATCTATCAGGTCTACCAAACGCTCCTTTTTTGACTGTGCATACTCAGATCGCAGGTAGGTCTCAATGCCGGACATCGCGGTGAGAATCGATGCCAAATGAGCTGAATGCACAAATGCAATGTCCGTCTCACGGACTATGACGCTACACCACTCAGAGAGGATGACGCCACCTTTAAGCAGTTCCTCGTCAAGTGCTGCCAAGTGTGACCAGCGATCATCTGGGGTCATGTGGGCTAACGCCTGAATTAAGCCGACCCGCGAAGCGGGTTCGGCTTGAATGAATTGTTAGACCTGCCAACCGCGGGGCTGGAGCCCTCAAAGTGAAACTCTACCGGAACTTGGTGGCGGCAGGCTTGCTCTCGCGACGGATAGCGCCACTGTGCTACAGCGGAAAGGATGGCGTCGTTGTAGCCAACTGGTTGGCCGCGACTGCGGCCGATGGGGTGCCGCTCCGCCGAGACAATGACCGGGGACTGCACATGCCCGGTAGGCCCAATGACAAAAGCGACTTGGGCTTTGCCAGAAAACTCATTGTGTAGCCGGGGTGGCAGCCTTGGTGCAACTGTAGCTGTAGGGGCAAGCCCGAACGAGCAGCGCGGGGGCGGCGCAGCTGAAGCGCACGCGCACAGCGCGATGCCGAGAGAAAAAACCATCAAGTTGTAGATTTCTCTCATGGCAGGTCTAACGCCGGAATTAAGCCGCGCCGCGAAGCGGCGTCGGCTTGAATGAATTGTTAGGGGGCACGCGCCGGAACCAGAACAACCATGTGCCGATACCACATGCAAACAGCCACGCAAGTAGAAACCAGAACCCAGACCGTGATTCGACTGCCGTTGTGGCTTGGCCATTCTCTTGAGCGAAGGTAATGATCTTGGGGTCGTCGAGGACGCTCGGAACGATGATATATGAGCGAGAAGATCTGACGTACTGAGATTGAGTCGAGTAGCGGGACTGGTAGGAAGCGCCCACGAGAATTGCTGATTGATCGGAGTATTGGGCGAGGCCTGTGGAAGCTGGAGGCCAAGGTGACAGCCAGCCGTACACCGCTACCACCGGGACCAGGAGCAAATAGGCAGGCATGCCGAACTTAAGCAGCATGCGGAATAGACCAACGAGAAACTTCACCAGTGCCCCCTAACGCCTGAATTAAGCCGAGCCGCGAAGCGGCTTCGGCTTGAATGAATTGTTAGGCCATATTAGCCCGCACAGTACTGATCTGTGTTCGGGAGCTCGCCGCCCAGCCAGCACCTGTGGATCTTGTAGCTAGCACGGTTGAAAGCGCTGAGGCTCTCATCGCCAGGCATGGGGTGCACTAGTTCAGTGGTGCCCGTTTGCTTGTCTATCTGAAAGGCGCCGGTGACGTATCCGAGCTGTTCGAGACGCTTGGTGCCGATCCGCCGGTATTCCGTGCAGATGAAATCATAGCAGCATACCCGCTCTGTCTCGGACTGCTTCCGGATGCCGATGTAATGCCGGTCGAGATAGTCTTCTGACTGCATGGATGTGTCCGAATGTGGCCTAAAACCTGAATTAAGCCGAGCCACGAAGCGGCTTCGGCTTGAATGAATTGTTAGCCCCCATTGGTTAGCTCAGAGGGTTGTGCCGGTGAGACCAGGTAACGAAAAACGACATAGACGGTGCCTTGCGACGAGTGGAAGTCTTTAAGCGCGGCCGCCTGATTGTAGAACTGGGTGAGACGTTCTTTCTCAGCCTCGGAAGCGTCCGAAGTCTGCATGTCAAATGTGGCAGGCTTGTCCGGTGTGAGTGTGTACCTGACCATGACACCGAAGTTGGCGTTGCTGCTGCCGAAGGAGGCCGCAGCAATTGGCTTAATACCTTTGTGGAGCCGCATGAGCTCATCGTTGTTGATGTTGCGGCCACAACGATCGTCAGGGCTCATGTACTGGAAGTTCTCCAGTTTGATGTTTGGTGCGGGCGTGCCTTGTGGCTCTGGAAGATAGATGCTCATAGCCTCACCACAGAACATCTCATCCGGCTTTGGCGCGGCGTCTGCTTGGGGCGATGTCGTTGCTAAAAGAAAAGAAAGTCCGATGGAGATGGGCATGGGGGCTAAGGCCTGAATTAAGCCGACCCGCGAAGCGGGTTCGGCTTGAATGAATTGTTAGGCCCCAACTTGCCTACCAGCCAGGCGGCAAGTTGACTTGGGCCACGGCGGTTCTCATTGGCTGAGTTGGACGCCTCACTGCACGCTGACAGGAAGAGCTGACCAACGGAGCCAAGTACTGGTAATCCGATTTCCTCCCGGAGTGCCACTCCCTGGCTAGACAGAGATAGGAGCTGCTCATTGCGCTCGCTGATCTGATGCGGTCTGACGTAGTCCGGATGGAACGCCGAGTTGAAGAAAATCATATCGCCGTGCTGCGCGGTATACGGCAGCGCATCCATAAGCAACTCGAGCAGCTCGCTTTCGGTTGCCGCGAGCTGAGTCTCTAGTTTGGCCTGGCGAGATGCTTTCATTGGGGCCTAACGCCTGAATTAAGCTGACCCGCGAAGCGGGTTCGGCTTGAATGAGTTGTTAGGGCTCACTCTCTCACATGTGCCCGCAGTCCAGCTAGGACCGCAGGCTCAGTGACGTTGAGCGCCGCCAACTGAGATGCGGATAGGTGGTATGGACCTTGAGGCAATTGTTTGTAGAGAGGCTCATTTTTTGGATTGAGCAACACCCAAACAAGGCCTGAGCGACTTGTGGCTGGCAGGCCAACCATCTGGTAGTCGGATACGATTAGGACCAGTGGCGCAGAACGCGACATGCTCCGGTATTCGTACTCGACTCCTTGAAGAGCTGACCACTCAGATTTGTTTCCGATGGAATCGGGTCCGCTACATGAAGCAAGCAGGCAAGCAGCTACTGCAATTGAGCGCCTGAAATATCTCATGTGAGCCCTAACGCCCGAATTAAGCCGACCCGCGAAGCGGGTTCGGCTTGAATGAATTGTTAGAGCCCTGCCCGCGACAGCGCATGAGTCAACTCCAACTGGTTGCAGCCATGGTCCTGCAGGATGCCGTCAGCATCTAGCACCCCAACCTCAAATCCCTCCTCAACATCCTCGTAGTAGAGCAGGCCAGATGGCAACTCCGCAACGACAAGGACCTGGCCAAAGGCACGGCTGCGCTGGAAAGGGACTGAATAAAACGGCACGCGATATGGGGCGAATGCAGCTTGCTGGGTAGGCGAGCAGCTAGGGAACTGATCGGCCACCAGCGCCTCAAGCTCAACGACTGTAATGGGCTGCCAAGTTTCCAAAGGGCTCTAACGCCTGAGTTAAGCCGAGCCGCGAAGCGGGTTCGGCTTGAATGAATTGTTAGGCCTCATGCTGAGGCTCGGCCCGACGATATGCAACATGGGCCAATGGCTCCAGAACTGTAGGCACGGGAACAGTAAGGTGCTGCTCGTCCAGTTGCCACTGCGCTGGAAAGTCAGCGATGACCTCGGCGGCGGAGCAAGAGCAACTTTCCCATGTCGGTCTCGGAGGAGACCCGTCGTATTCGAAGCGGAGCCGAACGGTCTTTGAGGTTGGATCAGCCTCGATTGAGGCTTGGCGCAGCTCAATGTGCACCTCGCCGAGAAGTGCACGCTGGAGTGAGAGCAGCAACATTGAACGGTCGAAAGTGTCGCTCATGAGGCCTAACGCCTGAATTAAGCCGACCCGCGAAGCGGGTTCGGCTTGAATGAGTTGTTAGGCGTCATCACTCGGACGCCTCAGCGGGGGAAACATAGGGTACGGAATAATGCAGTCTCTGCTTTAAGCATGAACCGTGAGCGCTGAGCACTTGAACGGCGTCCCCCTCAAGCGGCAGAACGATAGGCTGCAGGTCCTGCTCTATCCAAGCTCCGCAGAAGCAGCAGTGATGGTCGCCGCAAATGAGGTCAGACCAAGTTTGGTGCACCGAGAAATCTGCCATGACACCTAACGTTTGACATGAGGGGCGCCCAAAGGCGCTAGCCTTTGGGCGTCTCTCTCGATGGAAAGGTTAAGCGGCACGGGCTACCTTTCAGGGGAGTTTGAGTTGTGAATCGCAGCTCACTCGGTTCATTGGGAACTCGATGAACCGGAGAGCCCCTTTCCGCATGCCCTCGATTCGAGCACGCAGCTTCGTTTCGCCTTCGAGTTGATAGATGACCCGTTGCGGGAAGTCGTGTTGTGGATTCTCGAACACGACCTCGGTCTCACCAAGGCGCAGGAGAGGAAAGACCACTGTTTTCTGCCCTGACGGCATGGCGATGAAAGCCAGTTGTCCGCTTTCCGCAGCTCGGATCTGCATGAACTCAAACTCGACTGTCTTTCCTTGCTTCACCGTGCGGCTCACGCCGAGCAAGGTACCGCCAGCCAAGGGCAGCCAGTGCTCGCCTGAGCCCGGTTCGGCGGTATCGCTTTTCCAGCAGCCCCCAAGCCAAGCCAACTGCGAGATGTCTGCAGCTCTTGCACTTGTGCCCGTGCCAGCGACAAGCACGATTATTACTGCTATGAAGGGCAGAGTATGCATGATGTTTGTGCCACCTAACACCAGAATTAAGCCGACCCGCGAAGCGGGTTCGGCTTGAATGAATTGTTAGGCCGCGCCACCACGATCCCGAGCACGTTTGACCAGGAAATTCGTAGCAACTAGACCAATCACAAAAAAGAGCGCAAGGATAGCCAGCGCTGCGATCACGTAAGCAGTGTCTCCCATTGAGGCTCGATGCTGTCGAAGTGGCCAAGACACGATAAAAATACAAGCGAACCATAGCGCAGTACGAATGCCATAGGTTTGACGCTCTACTGATGGCGTTTGAGCACTGAAAAATCCGCGCCGCCACAGGCCATAGCCCCAAAAAGCTAATGCAACCGCAAGTATCCCCAAAATTGCATGTGCACTCATGAGCGGCCTAACAACTATTCGAAGTCAAAAAGGTGCGTAGCACCGGGGTGTAGTACGTAATCTCTGACCTCCACACCAAGTGCATTCCCATTGGTTTTACCGCGACATCCCGATCGTGGTGCGTGACCACGGTGCGTAAACATGTCGCATTCCCCTGCGGCGACTCATCGCAATGCGACCGTATCATTCCGACCGAACGGCTTCAATGTCTTCGTCTGCATCGGCCGCCAGGCAGCCATCTTCGGCAGCGCCTAGCGGGCGACGGCCTGCCAGGCTGTTGGACCGCGTCCGCGATCGGTTGCAGCGGCTGGGCCGTGCCAAGCGCACCGAGGATGCCTATGTTGGTTGGATTCGGCGCTTCATCCTGGCCAACGACAAACGCCATCCAGAGACGATGGGAGTGCGCGAAGTGGAGGCGTTCCTGACCATGCTGGCGGCGCGCGATGGCGTGGCGCCTTCCACGCAGAATCAGGCACTGGCCGCCTTGCTGTTTCTGTATCGCGAGGTGTTGGGACGCGATCTGTCATGGATGGACGAGATTCAGCGTGCCAAGCGGCCGCGGCGGTTGCCGATCGTCCTGAGTGAGGTGGAGGTCATGGCGGTGCTGGCGCAGATGGAGGGCGTCACGCACTGATGGCGGCACTCCTCTACGGGACCGGCATGCGCTTGATGGAGTGCGTGCGCCTACGCATCAAGGATGTGGATGTTGCGCGCAACGAGATCGTGGTGCGCGATGGCAAGGGTGGGAAGGACCGCCGCACACTGCTGCCGCAGTCATTGCGCGATGCGCTGCAGCTCCAGTTGGACGAAGCCAAGCGCGTGCATGCGCGGGATATGCAGGTGGGCGCAGGTGAGGTCTGGCTTCCGCACGCGCTGCTGCGCAAGTATCCCAATGCAGCGCGTGAGCCAGGATGGCAGTATCTGTTCCCGGCGCCGCGTCGTAGCGTGGATCCGCGCGGGGGTGAGGTTCGCCGCCATCATGTGGACGAGAAGGGTTTGCAGCGTGTGGTGAAGGCGGCCTGTCGGCAGGCAGGGCTGGACAAGCCGGCCAGCTGCCACACGCTACGGCATTCTTTCGCAACCCATCTGCTCGAAGCTGGGTACGACATCCGCACCGTGCAGGAGCTGCTGGGTCACAAGGACGTGGCGACCACCCAGCTCTACACCCATGTGCTGGGGCGAGGCGCGTCGGCGGTGCGCAGCCCGCTCGATCGTCAGCCGCAGGCTTGGCGATAAGTGCTGCTTGCGCGCCTCAGCCGTCCAGCATCGCCTTGTCGCGCACCGCACCCTTATCCGCGCTGGTCGCCAGCAGCGCATACGCCTTCAACGCCGTGGTGACCTTGCGTGGGCGCACTTCCACCGGCTTCCAGCCCTTGGCATCCTGCTCTGCGCGACGAAGAGCAAGTTCCTCGTCCGAGATCAGCAGATTGATCGAACGGTTGGGGATGTCGATCAGGATCTTGTCGCCGTCGCGTACCAGCCCGATCGCGCCGCCCGCCGCCGCTTCCGGTGAGGCGTGGCCGATCGACAGGCCCGAGGTGCCGCCGGAGAAGCGGCCGTCGGTGAGCAGGGCGCATTGCTTGCCCAGGCCCTTGGACTTGAGATAGCTGGTGGGGTAGAGCATTTCCTGCATGCCGGGGCCACCCTTGGGGCCTTCGTAGCGGATCACCACGATGTCGCCGGCTTTCACTTCGTCGGCCAGGATGCCCTTCACTGCCGAATCCTGGCTCTCAAAGACGCGCACATTGCCTTCGAACACGTGGATGGATTCGTCCACGCCCGCGGTCTTCACCACGCAGCCGTCGCGGGCGATATTGCCGTACAGCACGGCCAGGCCGCCCTCCTGCGAGAACGCATGCGCGACATCGCGGATGCAGCCTTCGCTGCGATCGGTGTCCAACGTGTCCCAGCGCGTTGCCTGGCTGAAGGCAATCTGCGTGGGGATGCCGGCCGGGCCGGCCTTGTAGAACGTGTGCACGGTCTCTGCGTCGGTCTGGGTGACATCCCATTGCGCGATGGCATCGGCCAGCGTGCGTGCGTGCACCGTGGCCGCGTTGGTATGCAGCAGGCCGCCACGCGCCAGCTCGCCGAGGATGGCCATGATGCCGCCGGCGCGGTGCACGTCTTCGATGTGGTACTTCGGCGTGTTCGGGGCGACCTTGCACAGCTGCGGCACGCGCTTGGACAGGCGGTCGATATCGCGCATGCCGAATGGCACGTCGCCTTCCTGCGCGGCGGCGAGCAGATGCAGGATGGTGTTGGTCGAGCCGCCCATGGCGATATCCAGCGTCATCGCATTCTCGAACGCTTCGAACGTGGCGATGCCGCGCGGCAGGGCGGTGGGGTCTTCGCCGCCATACCAGCGGTGGCACAGCTCCACCGCCACGCGCCCGGCGCGCAAAAACAATTGCTCGCGGTCGGCATGCGTGGCCACCACGGTGCCGTTGCCCGGCAGCGACAGGCCGAGCGCTTCGGTCAGGCAGTTCATCGAGTTGGCGGTGAACATGCCCGAGCACGAGCCGCAGGTGGGGCAGGCGCTGCGTTCGAACTCGGCCACCTTTTCGTCGGAGGCGCTGTCGTCGGCGGCGATCACCATCGCGTCGATCAGATCGAGCTTGTGTTCGGCCAGCTTGGTCTTGCCGGCTTCCATCGGCCCGCCGGAGACGAACACGGTGGGGATGTTGAGCCGCAGCGCGGCCATCAACATGCCGGGGGTGATCTTGTCGCAGTTGGAAATGCACACCAGCGCGTCGGCGCAATGCGCGTTGACCATGTATTCGACCGAGTCGGCGATGATCTCGCGGCTGGGCAGCGAATACAGCATGCCGTCGTGACCCATGGCGATGCCGTCGTCCACGGCGATGGTGTCGAACTCCTTGGCCACGCCGCCGACGCGTTCGATCTCGCGCGCGACCAGCTGGCCGAGATCCTTCAGATGCACGTGCCCGGGCACGAACTGCGTGAACGAGTTGGCGATGGCGATGATGGGCTTGTGGAAGTCCCCATCCTTCATGCCGGTGGCGCGCCACAGTGCGCGGGCGCCGGCCATGTTGCGGCCGTGGGTGGAGGTTTTGGAGCGGTACTCGGGCATGGCGAATTCGACGGCTGATTGGCGAGCGGTGGCTGGCAATTAGACCGCGTCGTGACTGTTGCTGCTGCAACGGTCGCGGCGCGCTCCGGTGATCCGGCACGGTAGCACGCGGGCCAGGGCACGCCGTGGCGGTGGGGAGGGCGCGCGCCGCGCGCATCGCACAGGCGGCGGCGGAGCGTTCGCGGGCACGGCGCGCGAACACGCGCCTCCCGCTGGTCGGCGTGGCATGTAATGCGATGTAAACGTATGCGGGGCTGCATGCAGTGCCCGGAGTGCGAACCGGAGCGCAGATTGCGCCGTTGCCACACCGGCACCATCGCCGTCAGACCGGTGCGGCAGAGGGGAGCACCACCGCCAAGGATCTCCACCAACGGCACCGCAGGAGGCGCCCATGTCCGACCATCCACACCCACGCCGCACGGCGGCGGCAGCCCCGCATCCCATCGACCAGACGCCGGCAGCAACCGCCGGGATCACCCGCCGTCGCGTGCTGCAGGGCGCAGCCGGCGCGGTGGCACTGGCCGGCCTCGGGTGGGGCGGTCGCGCGGCTGCGCAGAGCGCCACCCTGCCGTTTGCGGGCCTGAACCTGTCGGGCTTGGCCTCCAACAGCTATGTGGAGAATGCGGAGATCGGCACGCACTATCGCGCCATTACCGCACAGCACGTGGCCGCCGCCGGGGCCTGCCCGTTGTTCCGGCTGCCGACCACCGCCGCGCGCTTCACGCGGGGGCAGGGCCTGGCCTTGAACGAGACCTACTGCAGCCAGGTCCAGGATGCGCTGGACCACATCGCCGCCCGCGGCAAGCGCGCCATCGTGGAGCTGCATGACTATATGCGCCTGCCGCAGCGGGTGGCCGTCAAGTCGGGCTATCGGCGCGACGCCAGCGGCACGCTTGTGGATGCGCGCGGCAACCGTATCGACGACCCGGCGGCCGCCGCGGTCTGGGCCGACACCTATCCGCTGCGCAATTTCGGCTACCAGGGCTATTTCGATCGCCGCGATGGGCTGCTCAAGCTGTACGAATACCGCGTGATCGGCACGCCGGGGTGCACGCTCTACAACGCGTCCGGCCTGCCCGACCTGTGGGCACGCATCGTCAACCGGTTCCGGCAGCACCCGGCGGTGTTCGGCTGGGGCGTGATGAACGAGCCCTATCAGGGCGACGAGCGCGCCGCCGACGGCAGCGTGCTGTCGATGGCGGCGCACTGGCAGAACACCGCCACTGCGTGCTGCAAGACCATCATCGATCGCGACCGCGACCACTTCGTGTTCGTGTGCGGCAACGGCTATGCCAGTGCCCGGCTCTGGCAGGAGGATTCGATGGGCCTGTTCGACATCCCCGATCCCTACAACCGCATCGTCTACGAAGCGCACAACTATCTGGACAACAACGGGGCTGGCGGCGGCAACTGGATCGGACCGGGCGGGCGCAACGAAGTGATCCAGCCCGATACCGGCATCATGATGGTGACGCCCTTCATCGACGCCCTGCGGGATGCCGGCAAGCGCGGTTATCTCGGCGAGCACGGCTACCCGGCCGGCAACCGCAGCGCGGAGGTCGCCACCACACGCATGCTGGCCCATCTGCAGGCGAACAATATCCCCAGCACGCAATGGTGCTTCGGCCCCGGTTGGCCGGATGACGACGTGCTCGGCATGAGCCGCGACGTGGGCGCGGACATCCAGGCCAAGAGCAATCTCGCTGCCGTGCAGGCCTTCTTCGACGTGCGCCTGTCCAGCTACATCCCGCCGCGCTAGCCACGCTGCCGCTGCCGGCACGCGGCGGCGGTTTACACTGGCGGCATGCGCAAGAACCTCCCGTGCCGCGCCGGCTGCGCGGCCTGCTGCATCGCGCCGTCGATCAGTTCGGCCATCCCCGGCATGCCGCAAGGCAAGCCGGCGGGCGTGCCCTGCGTGCAGCTCGACGGCCAGGGCCGTTGTCGCCTGTTCGGGTTGCCGACGCGGCCGGCGGTGTGCGCCAGCCTGCGTCCGTCCGAGGACATGTGCGGCGCATCGCGCGCGCAGGCGCTGGCCACGTTGACGGCACTGGAGCACGCCACGCGGCCGTGAGCCGCGGCACGCCTCAGCTGCCGGTGCCCTGCGCCTTGCGGGAGAAGACCCGCTTGATGCCCGTACCCACGGCAAACACGCCCAACAGCACCAGCTTCCAGCCCTTGGCCAGCAACAGGCCCAGCTTGGCGAACAGCCCGGCCTTGGCCGCCAGGCCACCGCCGATCAGGCCGGCCAGCCCATAGCTGGCGATCTTGTCGGTGGACGGGTTGTGGTCGGCATAGCGCGCGCCCTGGTCGAATTCGGTCATCGGCAGCAATTGCTGCATGCCCTGGCGGACCTGTTCGAGCTGGTCCATGCCGGCGACGGCATTGAGGCTGAGGTAGCCGCTGCGGCCGAGCACGCGGATATCGTAGTTGAGCGTGTGCTGCTGGGCGCCATCGAAGCGCAGTTCCTTGGCCCAATAGAGCTTCTTGCTGCCGGCGTCGTACCGCGGCGGCACCGCCCAGCCGAGCAAGTCGACGGTGCCGTAGCCCTGCTCACGGCGCGCGGCGTTGTCTTCGGCGGTGCCCTTCTGCATGTCGGCCAGCAATTCGCTGTAATCGATCTTGGCGGCATCCTCGTCGGACACATAACCGTCGTCGGCATAGGTCACCACCACTGCCCAGCCACCCGGCGCATCCAGCGCGGGTGTGCGCGGCACGATCATGCCCAGCACGCTGTCGTCGGGCGGGTTGCCCCACAGCTGCTCGAGCACGCGGCGCGTGTCGGCCTTGTCCAGGTAGCGGAATGCCGGGTCCAGATCGAAGTGCGCCTTGGCTTGCGGCACGTCGATGTGGCCGTTGCGGTACTGCAGGGCAGACAGCACCTGCGCTTCGTCGACGGCGTCGGCTGGAATGGCCAGCAGCGACTGGCTCGCGATCAGCAGGCAGGCGGCCAGCAGGCTGCGCAGGGCAAAACGCGTATGCATCGGGTCGAATCCATTCGAGGGCAGCGTCCCCACGCCGCAGGGCGCCGATCTTGCCATGCCTGCGTAGGGCGGACAACGGCTCAGCTGGTGCCGACGGTGCCCAGGTACTGGTCCTTGAGCCGCACATAATGCTGTGCGGAGTAATGCAGGCTTTCGATTTCCTTGTCGCTGAGCGTGCGGGCCAGCCGTGCGGGATTGCCCAGCCACAATTCGCCTTCGCCAACGATCTTGCCCGGGCCGACGACCGCCCCGGCGCCGACAAAGCCGTAGCGTTTGACGGTGGCGCCGTCGAGCACGCAGGCGCCCATGCCGATCAGGCACAGGTCTTCGATGGTGCAGGCATGCAGGATGGTGCCGTGGCCGACCGTGACGTCGGCGCCGATCACGGTCGGGTAGCCGGCCTTGTTGAACGGGCTATGGTGGCTGACGTGGATGATGGTGCCGTCCTGCACGTTGGTGCGTGCGCCGATCTGTACATGATTGACGTCGCCGCGAATCACCGTGCCCGGCCACACCGACACGTCATCGCCCAGGCTCACCTTGCCGATGATGGTGCAGGCAGGATCGACATAGACGCGTGCGCCCAGTTGCGGGGTGTGTTCCAGGAACGAGCGAATCGGGGTCACGATGATCTCCGGCATGGGGCGTGCCGCCCGGTGCGGGCACGGCCTGCATGATAGCCGCCGGTGGTGGCTGCGGCGGGGCTCAGGCACAGCGGTGGAGCGCATTTGCGCACGTAGCGCGCTGACGCCGGAGCCGGTGGCTGCATGGTCGTCAACCTGGGAGCGTCCAGCCAACCCGTGATCGACTGGACGGCCATGGCCGGAACGTACCCAACGGGGCTGGGGAACACTGGATGGGCCGCGCTACTGGGCGGCGCGGTGTCGGGGATCGATCTGCTGGTTGCACAGACAGGTCTGGTGGTGCGGCGCGACTGAGCGATGGCCGCCGCCTTGCCGGGCGGCGGCCATTGAAATCGTTATAGGGGCAAGATGTCCCAACAACCGGAGACCGCAACATGCAAGCCCGTCGATTGATGCTGATTACCACCCTGACCCTGGGGTTATCGATGAACCACCCATCCGCAGCGCAAAATCGTCCTTCCGTCCCCGCAGTGCCTGATGCCGGCACGTCACAGCAGGTCCCGGAAGGTCGGCCCATCGTCCCGGAGTGGACTCATCTCGGCATGTCGATGCGGGCGCTGGAGCGCGCCTACATCGAATCGTATGAGCAGTCCGGATTCCGGTTGGTCAGCCGCCATGTGTCGCCGCCGCCAGGCGACTGGTTGATCGAGCTCGTGTTCCAGTTGAAGAGTGCGCCGAAGGGACCCGGAGCGCCTGGCACCACGCTGCGCATCGCTGGCCCCCGATGCCCATGCGGCGTGAGCAGGCTAGACTTCACGTGGGCTGACTACAGTAGTTCCGATCTGGCGGCGTCCGCACGCGGACAACGTCTTCTCATCAAAGCCGATGCCGCTGCGCTGGCAAAGGTCCGGCAACGGTTGGGGGTAAGCTTGCCCCCTATTGATATGCCCACACCTCCAGACTCACACAAGAGCACTGCATCGCCTCTCGCCGAATGATCCTGGCGTCCACCTGACCCCGGCGTTTCTCATCCACGGCGCATCTCGCCGCACAAATTTAGTCAGAAAGCGAGACAGTCGGCGACACGCCTCGTACCGGCATGTCGCCGCGAGCCCTGGAACGCGCCGGCCACTCCGCGGACTGTTTCTTTACCGGCACCGACACGTTCACCTACGTGGTCAACGATGGCAAAGCCAATTCCAACATCGCGACGGTCACGGTCACGGTGCTGGGCCCGAACCTGCCGCCGCTTGCGTTCGACGATGTGGTGGACCTCAAGGAGAACGGTTCGGTACAGATCGACCCAACCGCCAACGACTGGGATATCAACGGTGACGACCTGAAGGCCATGCTGGTCTGCGGCCCGAGCCACGGTCGCCTGTCGCTCAATCCGGACGGTACCTATACGTACACACCGGATGCCAACTGGTACGGCCTGGACGGCTTTACCTATCAGGCGTTCGACGGTCAGTACCGCTCGAACCCGGCAATGGTCTGGATCCGCGTGGCGCCTGTAAACCAGGCGCCGGTGGCAGCTGTGGATGCCTTCACCGTACGTGCCGGCGTGGCAACGCGCCTGGACGTGCTCGCCAACGACAGCGATGTCGACGGCCTGACCGCGAAGCTCGCCACCTCGCCGAAGAACGGCACGCTTACCCGCAACCGCGACGGCAGCTTCAGCTATACCGCGAAGTCCGGCTTTGTCGGGACCGATACGTTCACGTACGTGGCAACCGATGGCGCACTCGACTCCAGGCCGGTCACCGTCAGCATCACGGTACTGGCGCCAAACCGTGCGCCCGTGGCCAAGGACGACAAGGCCACCACCATGGCCGGTGCCGCCGTGCGCATCGATGTGCTCGGCAACGACAGCGATGCCGACGGCGACCGCCTCGCCGCCCTGCTCGTCTGCGCTCCGTCCCATGGCAAGTTGTCGCTCAACGCCGATGGCAGCTACACCTACACGCCCGACAAGGGCTGGTACGGCACCGACAGCTTCAGCTACCGGGCGACCGACGGCGATGCCCAGTCCGGCGTGGCGATGGTCAGCATCACGGTGCAGAAGGTGAACCGCGCACCCACCGCCCAGAGCGCCTCGTTCCAGGTGCAAAAGGACGGCAGCGTGCGGATCGACTTCGACTGCCTGGTCAACGACCCGGACGGCGACGCGCTGACGCTGAGCCTCACCAATCCGTCGAAGGGTTCACTGACGCGCAACCGGGACGGCAGCTATACGTATCGTCCGAAGAGCGGCTTCATCGGTACCGACACGTTCACCTACTCGGTCAGCGACGGCAAGCTGACCGCCAGCGCGAGAATCACCCTGGTGGTGTCGAAGAACCCGCCCCGCGACAATGCGATGAGCATTGTTGTCGGTGCGTCGGCCTCTGCCGGAAGCGTCCAGGGCGGTGGCTACATCGTCGTCAACCTCGGGGCGTCTAGCCAACCCGTGATCGACTGGACGGCCACGGCCGGAACGTACTCAACGGCACTAGGAAACACTGTATGGGCCGCACTGCTGGGCGGCACGGTGTCCGGATCGATCTGCTGGTTGCACAGACAGGTCTGGTGGTACGGCGCGACTGAGCGATGGCCGCCGCCCCCGCTGGGCGGCGGCCATTGAAATTGTTATAGGGGGCAAGATGTCCAAACAACCGGAGACCGCAACATGCAAGCCCGTCGATTGATGCTGATTACCACCCTGACCTTGGGAATACTGATGAATTACCCGTCCGCAGCGTATAGTCCTGTCGTGACCGAAACTCCCCACGGCGGCATGTCGCGAGAGGCCCTGGAACGTGCCTACATCGAGTCTTACGAGCAATCTGGGTTCCGCCTCGCTAGCAGCAAAAAGTATTCAAATCAGTATGGTTCCTGGAGCACCGTATTGGAGTTCCAGTTAAAGAGTGCACCAGAAGCGCTGGGTGCGCCCGGCACTACTCTGGTCATCTCGGGTAGTAACGCGCCAAGGTGTCAGCCATGCAACCTGAGCAGGGAAACTTTCAGGGCGCCCGACGAGCACAGCTCTGATCCGGCAATCTTCGCGCGGGGGCAGCGCGTTCTCATCAAAGCCGATACGGATGCGCTGGCAAAGGTGCGGAAACGATTGGGCGTGAGCTTGCCCGCCATGGATATGCCCACACCCTGATACTGTCCTTTCTAATGAGACACGTGCTACCCCCTTGGCAGCAATGGCTGGTGGTGACAACGGCCTAGCCGAGTCAGGCCGCCTGTAGCGCTTCACATTAATATCCTGGCGTACGTCTCCAGCGTCCAATGGGCTACAGCCCGACGGCAGCTCGGAGAACCCCTTGCGCATTGCCGGCGCCGATCGAGTCTCGGTGCGTAGGCCTCGGTGCGTCGGCCTCTGCCGGAAGCGTCCAGGCCGGTGGCTACATCGTCGTCAATCTGGGCACGTCCAGCCAACCCGTGATCGACTGGACGGCCACGGCGGGAACATACCCGACGGGGTTGGGGAACACTGGATGGGCCGCGCTACTGGGCGGGGCGGTGTCCGGGATCGATCTGCTGGTTGCACAGACAGGTCTGGTGGTGCGGCGCGACTGAGCGATGGCCGCCGCCCCCGACGGGCGGCGGCCATTGAAATCGTTATAGGGGGCAAGATGTCCCAAGAACTGGAGACCACCACGTGCAAGCCCGTCGACTGCTTATTATCGCCACCCTGACAATGGGGCTACTGATGAACTACCCATCCGCTGCGACTAGTCCTGCCTATAGCGGAACACTCCACGTCGGCATGTCGCGGAAAACGCTAGAAAGCGCCTACATTTCGGCTTACGAACAATCTGGGTTTCGCCTCGCCAGCCGCAAGGAGTATTTGAATCGGTTAGGCACATGGAACACAGTACTTGAATTTCAGTTGAGCAGTGTGCCGAAGGGGCCGAATGCACCGGGCTCTACGTTGATGATCTCGGGCATTGATTCAGGGTGTCCGTGCGAGGTGACCAGGGAAACTCTCAGGGGGCTGGACCCAGATAGTCCCGATCCGAAGGCACGTTTCCGGGGATTTGGTGTTGTCATCAAAGCCGAAACAGCTGCATTGAGAAAGGTTAAGGAACGGTTGGGGGTGAGCTTGCCCGAAATGGGTATGCCCACACCCTGAAGCTACTGCTCCAAGACACGCGCTATCCCTCGGCAGCAACGTGGGATGGTGCGCTAACGGTGACAATGGCCTTGGCGAGTCATCGTAATCGCCGGGGTTAAGCCCGAAGCGCAGCCATGAACGTTGCCGGCGCACGGCTGGTGAAGAAGGCGCCGCTAACGTGGGAGTGATCCACGCGAGCGGAGCAAGCAAAGCTTCGAGAGATCCTGTGCGGACATTCCCGATCCTTCGGCAGTTGCACGGGTTTCGACACATCGTCGATTTTCAGTTCGGTACCAACGCGTTCACCTACCCGGTGAGCGACGGCAAGCTGACCGCCACTGCGAGCATCACTCTGTTAAGTTCCAGGAACCTGCCTTGCGACAATGCGATGAGCATCGTCATCAGTGCGTCAGCATATTCCGGGAGTGTCAGGCAATAGGTTTTTTCTTGGTTGTGCAATGACGCGCCCGCAGGGCACAGCCAGTGCACGGCCACTGCACAGCGGTGTGAGGAAGCATGGGATTGGCCTTCAGCGTTGCATGCGCTGCGTCACCATGGCATCGGCTGCCGCATGCATGGTTGCTTGGTCGGACAGAGAGATCGGCACGGCGCCTGGCATGCCCCAGCTTTTCTATGCGGCATTGCAGGAGCTGTCGTAGGTCACTGATCGCGCTTGCAGTAGGAGCGTGTGACAAGGCACGCATTCGCCGGATTGCCGAACGCGCGGGTGCCCAGGCGAAGCGCTTGCCCGTGGCGTCCGATAAACGCACAGCACTGTGGTAATCCGGATTGAACGATGTCTGCGATGGACCTAGCGTGCGTGAAGTCGCGCTGGTCGTTGTCGCGCAGCGCGAAGTTGGTTTCCTGGTGGTCGCCGTCATCGTGGCGGCGGATAGATTCATGTCGATGCAAGGCCACCATGCGTCCCTGTCTGCAATACACACGCTCGTCTTCCCGCAGGAAACTCCGATGCTACAACGTACCTCAACACCTGCACCCTTCGTACTGCAACGCATGACGCGGTTTCAGTGGAGGGCGGTGGCGGTGTGCGTGTTGCTGACCATGCTCGATGGCTTCGATGTGATGGCGATGGCCTTCACCGCCCCGCATGTGTCGGCGCAGTGGCAGTTGTCGGGCAAGCTGCTCGGGGCCTTGTTCAGTGCCGGCCTGGTCGGCATGGCGGTGGGATCGTTGCTGTTGGCGCCGCTGGCCGACCGCATCGGGCGGCGCGCGACGATCCTGGCATGCCTGGCGATTTTGACCGTGGGCATGGGCGCCTCGGCGCTGGCCACCGGGGTGTGGCAACTCGGCGCGTTGCGTGCATTTACCGGGATCGGCATCGGCGGCATGCTGGCCTGCGTTGCGGTCATCGCTGCCGAATATTCCACCGCCCAGTGGCGCAGCACGGCACTGGCGCTGCAGGCCACCGGTTATCCGATCGGCGCGACGCTGGGCGGCGCGATCGCAGCACTGCTGTTGCAGCACTGGTCCTGGCACGCGGTGTTCGTGCTCGGCGCGCTCGGGTCGCTGCTGTGTGTGCCCTTGGTGCTGGCGTTTTTGCCCGAGTCGTTGGAATTTCTGATCGCGCGTCGCCCACCCAACGCAGGCGCACGCTTCAACGCAGTGCTTGCGCGTATGGGCATGCCGCCGCAGGCGGTACTGCCGTCACCGCCGCCGCATGGCTCCGGTCGGGCGCGGGGCTATGCGGCCTTGTTCGTGCCGGCATTGCGGCGGCAGTCGCTGTTGATCGCGCTGGCGTTCTTTCTGCTGATGTTTGCGTTCTATTTCGTGCTCAGCTGGACTCCGAAGCTGCTGGTCGTGGCCGGCTTGTCGGCAGAGCAGGGCGTGACCGGTGGCGTGTTGTTGAATCTGGGCGGGATCGCCGGCGGTGCGATCTTCAGCGCGCTGGCCGCGCGTGCGCGGCTGTCGTGGCTGACCGCCGGTGTGCTGGGGCTGTCGGCGCTGGCGCTGCTGGCCTTTGGCTGGTACAGCACGGTGCTGGGTTGGGCGTTCGTCATTGCGGTGCTGAGCGGCGCGGCGCTGTTTGCCGCCATCGCCGGGCTGTATGCGGTGGCGCCGGTGGTCTTCACGGCGGCGGTGCGTTCCACCGGCATGGGCTGGGCGATCGGGGTGGGCCGCTTCGGTGCGATCGCCTCGCCGCTGTGCGTGGGCGTGCTGGTGGATGCGGGCTGGTCGCCGGCGGCCCTGTACCTGGCCTGCAGCGTGCCGCTGCTGCTCGCGGCCATCGCCGTGCTGGGCATGCGCCTGCCGGCGCGCTGAACTGCTCAGCCGGCGGTCGCCGCGCGGCGCGAGCGAGTTCTACCGGACCAAAGAAATCCTGCGCACTGCCGATAACCCGACAGACCCTCCATCGTCGTGGCGGGCTCTTCCGCGGACCATTTGCAGATCAGCGCCGGCATGCTCAGAACCATCGATTCAGACCAACTCCGCCCCGGCATGTATGTCTACAAGCTGCTGGGCGCGTGGGTGCACCACCCGTTCTGGAAGACCTCGTTCCTGGTCGATTCGGACGACGTGGAGAAGATCCATGGCAGCCGGATCGAGCAACTGGTGATCGATACCGCGCGTGGCCTGGACCTGGAAACGGCGGCGCCGGACGCGCCCGATCCGCAGCCTGAGCCGGAGCAACCGCCGCCGCCGGCACCGGAACCCCCGGAGCCGGCCACCGCCACGCGCACCGCGCGGACCAATAGCGTCACCGCGCAGGTCGGCATCGAGTCCGAAGTGGTGCGCGCACGCAAGATCTTCGAAGACGGCCGCGATACGGTCGAGGCGATGTTCCGCGATGTGCGGCTTGGCCGCACCGTCGACACCGAGGCGGCGATGCCGCTGGTGGAAGCCATCAACGATTCGGTCCTGCGGCATCCGCAGGCCTTGATCAGCGTGGCAAGGCTCAAGACCGCGGACGACTACACCTATCTGCATTCGATGGCGGTGGCCGGCCTGATGAGCGGGCTGGCGCGCCAGCTCGGTCTGCCCGAAGGGCAGGTCGTCGAGGCGGCCATGGGCGGCCTGCTGCACGACATGGGCAAGGCGGTGACGCCGCTGGACATCCTCAACAAGCCCGGCAAGCTCACCGACGAAGAGATGGCGATCATGCGCCAGCACCCGCTGGACGGTCATCGCCTGCTGGTGGCCGGCGGGGTGCAGAACGCGGTGGTGCTGGAGATCGCGTTGCACCACCACGAGAAGATGGACGGCAGCGGCTACCCGAACCGCTTGGCGGGCGAGAACATCGCGCTGATGTCGCGGATGGGCGCGGTGTGCGATGTGTACGATGCCATCAGCTCGGACCGCCCCTACAAACGCGGCTGGGATCCGGCCGAATCGCTCAAGCGCATGGCGTCGTGGCAGGGGCACTTCGACCCGGTGGTGTTCCAGGCCTTCGTGCGCCGGCTGGGGATTTATCCGGTCGGCTCGTTGGTGCGGCTGGAGTCGCAGAAACTGGCGGTGGTGATCGAGCAGACCCCCGATGCGCTGCTCAAGCCCAAGGTGCGCGTGTTCTATTCGGCCAAGCTGCGCAGCCATGTGCTGGTGCAGGACATCGACCTGTCGCGCCCGGACTGCCAGGACCGCATCGCGCAGATGGAAAGCCCCTCGGACTGGGGCTTCCGCGATCTCGAGAAGCTCTGGCTGCCGTAATCCGTAACCCCGTAACCCGCAGGCCGCAGGCCGCACGCATGCACGCGGCCTACCTGGCGCGGAGATGCGCTGGGCGAGTGGGCTGGGTCCGCAGGCGTCGTCTGGCGACGGCGGCAGCCTTGCCGTCGTGATTGCTACCACCGCTGCCAGGCCCGGCATGCCGCGCGCACCTGTGCCCGGCGTGCCTGTCACAGGCGTTGCCACCACGCCCGCCAGGCCCATTGACCCGCGTAGTCAACCTGGCGAGCGCGACCATGCTGCGCTGCAGCTTGGCAATGTAGTTATGATCCATAACTATTCCGGAACGCAATCACTTGCCGACCCCGGATCCCATGTCGCAGCCGTGCCTGGATGACCGTCGCTTCCCATACCTGCGTGCTGCCGCATGCGGCTGCCACGTGCTGGCGCTGGACTGGCACCAGCCTGTGGCGGCCTGCCTGCACGGCGGTGCCACGTGGCTGGCGGCCACGCCCACATCGGCATGCCTGCGCGCGTCTACAATGCAGCTCACGCCGCGGATCGGCGTTGCGGGCGGTGAGCGTTGCGCGCACCGGTCCGCCTGTCGTCTTCGCTGCGAGAACCGTCATGTCCGTCACTGCCACTGCCGTACCGCTGCCGGATGCCGTCACCACGGTGGATCAGGCACGCCTGCTGCGGCTGCTGGGCTACCGCATCACCCGCACCGAGTTGCTGGTGCGGCGGATGTTTCAGGACTGCGTGGCTGCGTTCGACCTCAAGCCGGTCGACTTCTCGCTGCTGATGCTGGTGGACGGCAACCCGGGCATCAACCAGCGCCAGATCGGCGACGTGCTGCACGTGTCGGCGCCCAACCTGGCGATCGTGGTGGCACGCCTGGTCAAGCGCCGCCTGCTGCGGCAGGTGCGTGGACGCCAGGACCGACGCATGCAGCATCTGTCGCTGACCAGCGCCGGCGTGACCCTGCTGAGCGCTGCCGAGGCCGAAGTGCTGCGCATGGAGCAGCAGCTCAGCGTGGTGCTGGGCAGCAGCGAGGCGCCGTTGCTGCGCGCACTCGACCGGCTGGACCGCCTGGACACCCTGTAATCCGCCGCTGCCGTGCAGGCGCACGGCTAGCTTTCCTGTTGACCTGCGCACGCGCCGTTGCCGGCGTGTCGATCGCGCCTGCCTGACCGTTGTCCCGCCGCAGTTCCCGCTGTTCCTCCCAATGCTGGAGATGTTCGCAGTGAGCTATCGATCGGTCCTGTCTGGGTTGTCTTCCCGCGCGTCGGCACTGCGCCGCGCAGCGCTTGGCATGCTGTCGCTGCTTGCTGCCGGCACGGCCGGCGCACAGAACCTGCCGCAGAGTACGACGCTGACCAACGGCATCAATACCGGCGGCACCAGCTATCTGGACGGTTTCACCCGCACCACGCCCGGCTGGGCGGTGGTCACCTATCTGCGTCAGAGCTCACTGGACGCGATCAAGGATTCGCGCGGCAACGACGTGCCGGTGTTCGACCGCCCACGCATCGATTCGACCCTGCTGCTGACCCAGGTCGCCTATGTCACCCCGTACACGCTCTTCGGCGGCGCAGTGGGCATCAACACGCTGCTGCCGCTGATCAATCTGGATGCCTCGTTCGGGCGCAACAGCATTGCCAGCTTGCGCGACAACGGCGCCGGCGTGGGTGACCTGACCTTCGGCCCGTACCTGCAGATGCTGCCGGTGATCCGCAATGGCAGGCCGGTGTTTTCGCAGCGTTTCGAAATCGATGCGATCGCGCCGATCGGCAAGTTCGACCGCGATCGCGACCTCAATCAGGGCGCCGGCTACTGGTCGCTGGTGCCGCAATATGCGTTCACCGTGTTCCCGACGCCCAACTGGGAAGTCAGCGCACGCATCAACTACATCTACAACTTTCGCAGCGAGCGGCGCCCAAACCTGCCGCCGGGCTTCGAGTTCCGCAACGGCCAGGCCGGCGACGCGGGCTGGATCAACTTCGCCACCTCCTGGGAAGTGGTACCCGACATCCGGCTTGGCGTGAATGCCTATTACCTCACCCAGTTCCGCGACAACCGCACCAATGGGCAGCGCGTGGCCGATACCCGCCAGAGCGTGTTCTATGCCGGCCCCGGCGGCGTGTGGCGGATGGATGCCAACAACATGCTGTTTGCCAATGTGTATCTGCCGGTGGAGGTCAAGAACGCCGCCTCCGGCAACAACGTCAACCTGCAGTACGTCCATGTGTTCTAGCGCCGGCACGGCCGGCCTCTTCGGAGAGTGGCAATGAATTTGCAGAACAAGACCATCGTGGTCACTGGCGTGGCATCGGGCATCGGTGCCGAAGTCGCGCGTCTGGCCCGCTTTCATGGCGCCACGGTGATCGGCGTCGATCGCACGCCGGTGCAGATGTCGCTGCACGGGTTCCACCAGGCCGATCTCGGTGATCCGGCGTCCATCGATGCGCTGGTGCAGGCCTTGCCGGCGCGTATCGATGCGCTGGCCAATGTGGCTGGCGTCCCCGGTACCGCGCCGCTGGAGGTGGTGGCGCGCGTCAACTATCTGGGCCTGCGCCATTTGAGTCAGGCGCTGCTGCCGCGTCTCACGCCCGGCGGTTCCATCATCAATGTGGCTTCCATCCTGGGCGCCGAGTGGCCGCAGCGCCTGGAACTGCACAAACAACTGGCCGCCACCGACAGCTTTACATCTGGCGATGCATGGCTGCAGGCGCATCCGGTGGCGCACGACACCTGCTACCAGTACTTCAAGGAAGCGCTGATCGTCTGGACGCTGCTGCAGTCGCGGCCCTGGTTCGCCGAGCACGGCGTGCGCGTCAATAACGTTTCGCCGGGGCCGGTGTTTACGCCGATTCTTGGCGATTTCGTCACCATGCTCGGCGAGGAGCGCGTCAAGGAAGATGCCAAGCGCATGACGCGGCCGGCCTATGCCGACGAGGTGGCGGAGGCCATCGTGTTTCTCGCCTCCGATGCGGCGCGCTGGATCAACGGCATCACCCTGCCGGTCGATGGCGGGCTGGCGTCCACCACTCTGTAACACCACCCCCTCAGCAGGAGGCTAGACCATGAACGCTCTCCCCAATACCGCCATTGCCGCAAGCGCCGCTCCGGCCTGGCATGGCTGCATCTTCAATGGTGACTGGGTGCCCGGCAACGGCGGCACCGCGCAGATCATCGAGCCGGCCACCGGCACTCTGCTGCACGAAGTCGGCAAGGCCGACCTGGCCGATGTCGCCGCTGCCGTGGCGCTGGCGAAAAAAGCGCAGCGTGTCTGGGCAGCCACTGCGCCGCGCGAGCGCGCTGCGGTGTTTCACCGTGCCGCGCAGCTGATGGAAGCGCGCAGTGCCGAAGCGGCACTGCTGATCGCGCGCGAAACCGGCGGCATCCTGCCCAAGGCCCAGCGCGAAGTGAACGAGTCGGTGGTGATCTACCAGCAGTCTGCGGCGCTGCCGCTGCAGGCGGTCGGCCAGGTGCTGCCGACGGGCGCCGGTCAGCTCAGCCTGGCGCGGCATCTGCCGCTGGGCGTGATCGCAGTGATTTCCCCGTTCAATTTCCCGCTGATCCTGTCGCTGCGCTCGGTCGCCCCGGCGCTGGCGATGGGCAATGCAGTGGTGCTCAAGCCCGACCCGCGCACGCCATATACCGGTGGCGTGGTCATCGCGCAGGTGCTGGAAGAAGCGGGCCTGCCGAAGGGACTGTTGCATGTACTGCATGGCGATGCCGCCATCGGGCAGGCGCTGGTCGAATCGCCGGATATCCCGATGATTGCCTTCACCGGCTCCACCGCGGCCGGGCGGCGCATCGGCGAGATCGCTGGCCGGCATTTGAAGAAGGTGTCGCTGGAGTTGGGCGGCAACAACGCAGTGATCGTGCTCGACGACGCCGATCTGGACAAGGCCGCCGCTGCAGTGGCATTCGGCGCCTACATGCATCAGGGACAGATCTGCATGGCCACCGGCCGCGTGCTGGTCCAGCGCGGGATCGCCGATGCATTCACGCAGCGGCTGGCCGAAAAAGCCAGGCATCTGCCGGTCGGCGATCCGGTCAGCGGCACTGTGGCACTGGGCCCGATCATCGACCAGCGCCAGCTGCAGCGGGTGATCGATATCGTGGACGACAGCATCGCCGCCGGTGCGGTGGTGGAGGCCGGCGCCAGCAACGAAGGCCTGTTCTATGCACCGACGGTGCTGTCCAACGTGCGTCCGGGCATGCGTGCATTCGACGAAGAAGTCTTTGGCCCGGTGATCAACATCACCGTGTTCGATACCGACGACGAAGCCGCAGAACTTGCCAACCATGGCGAGTACGGTCTGGCTGCGGGCATCCTGTCGGCGTCGGTGTCGCGCGCGATGCGCCTGGGCGACAAGCTGCACACCGGCCTGTTGCACATCAACGATCAGACCGTGGCCGATGAAGTCATCAATCCCTTCGGCGGGACCGGCGCGTCGGGCAACGGCACCAGTGTCGGCGGACCGGCCGATTGGGAGCAGTACACCCACTGGCAATGGCTGACGATCAAGAACGAAGTGCCGCAGTACCCGTTCTGACCGGCGCGTCGCAACCGACCGGGCAGCGGGGCTGCAGGCGAGCCGTGGATCAGCCGCTTTGGGGCTGATCTATCTGCGTTGTCCAAGCGCACCGCTCTTAACCTTGCCCACCGACCATCTCAACTGGGCCTTGCCCGCCCGCCGTCGCGTGACCTTACGCGGCATGGATGCCGCGTACAGGGATGTACTTGCGGCGTGTCCTGCGATGGTGGGCGGGCAAGGGCCGTGCAACAAAGCTGCAGATCAACCGCTCTACGATTGAGCTATCGCAAGGGCTCGGCCGCCAAGCTCCAGACCAGCCGCTCCTACTCGCCAGCGCGGAATTGCGTCGGCGAGCAGCCGGCATGGCGTGCGAAGTAGCGGCTGAAGTACGCAGCGTCGAAAAATCCAAGGCTGGCGGCGATCTGCTGCACGCTCAGGCTGGTGTAGCGCAGGCTGCGGCGTGCTTCGAGCATGATCCGGCGCTGCAGTAATTGCAGTGCCGAGGCGCCGGCCAGTCGCTTGCATAACGCGTTGAGATGGCCCGGAGTCAGACCCAGCTGCTCGGCATAGCGGGAGATCGGCCAGTGCGCGCGGTAGTGCTGGTCTATCAAGGCCTGATAACCACGCAGATGGCGCAGTGCCGGGTCGGCGTACGGGCTCACCGCAGCCGCATCCTGTGCGTGCTCCAGCGCCGTGCGGGCGGTCCAGATCAACAGCTGCGCTGCGGCGGCGTGCAATGCGGCCTCGTGGCCGATGCGTCGGTATGCGTGATCGTCGGCAATGCTGGCGAACAGCACGTCGAGCAATCCGCGTGCATGGTGTGCGTGCAGGACGTGCGGGACGGTCAGTGCACGCTGCAATAGTGGCGCGGCACTCAAGGCATTACGTACCAAGGGCATGCACACGGTGATGATGTGGCCGCGCACCTGTGGATCGAATTTGAAACCATGCACGCATAGCGGTGGCAGCCAGATCACGCTTGCGCCACGCACGCGCTGGCTGCGGCCATCCAGCTGCAGTGTCGCCGGCCCGCGTTGCACATACAGCAGTTGCGCCAGGTCTTCGTGCCGGTGCGGGGCGATGCGCCAGTCATGCAGCCGGCTGCGTGCGGCAATTGACTCCCAGTGCAACAGCTCGGGCGTGTCGGCATGCTGTTCGCCATACAGGCCGAAGGCGGGAACCGCAGTAGCTGCGGCAGTGGCGTGCGCGCGTGTGGGCATCGTCGAAAAGTCCAAGCACTGCACGTAATCATCCCTTCAAAGCATGTGCTTGGCTACCCACACTGGCCTGCATCCGTCGGCTGAGGCAGGAGCATTGCATGCGAACCCAGATCGCGATCATCGGCGCCGGCCCCTCCGGCCTGTTGCTGGGCGAGCTGTTACTGCGGGCCGGTATCGATGCCGTGGTGATCGAGCGGCAGACCCCGGAGCATGTGTTGGGGCGTATCCGCGCCGGCGTGCTGGAACAGGGCAGCGTGGCGCTGCTGCAGCGGGCAGGCGTTGGCGCACGCGTGCAGCGCGAAGGCTTGCCGCATCACGGCTTCGAACTGTCGCTGGATGGCCGGCGGGAGCGTATCGATCTGCTGCGCGGCTGCGGACGCAGCGTGACCGTCTACGGCCAGACCGAGGTCACTGCCGATCTGATGCAAGCCCGTGCGCGCGGCGCTGCGCCAACGTATTACAGCGCGCAGGACGTGACACTGTGCGGAGTGGACAGCGACGCGCCTGCGGTGGAATTCACCCACGATGGCCAGCGCCTGCGTATCGACTGCGACTATATCGTCGGCTGCGACGGCTTCCATGGCATCAGCCGCGCCAGCATCCCGCCGGAGCGACTGCGCCTGTTCGAGCGGATGTACCCGTTCGGGTGGCTTGGCGTGCTTGCCGACACCCCACCGGTCAACGACGAGTTGATCTACGCGCAGCACCCACGCGGCTTTGCCTTGTGTTCGATGCGCTCGCCGACGCGCTCGCGCTATTACGTGCAGGTGCCGGCCGATGCGCGGGTGGAGGCATGGAGCGATCAGGCGTTCTGGGATGAGTTGCGTGCGCGTCTGCCAGACGCCTTGTCTGCGCAACTGCTCACCGGGCCGTCGATCGAGAAGAGCATTGCGCCGTTGCGTAGCTTCGTCGCCGAACCCATGCAGTACGGGCGCCTGTTCCTGGCCGGCGATGCGGCGCATATCGTGCCGCCTACGGGCGCCAAGGGCCTGAATCTGGCGCTGGCCGATGTCGGCTTGCTGGCGCAATTGTTCGAGCGCTGGAACGCGCGTGGCGATACCACGGTGCTGCAACAGTATTCGGCGCTGGCGCTGCAGCGGGTATGGAAGGCCGAACGGTTTTCATGGTGGATGACCACCTTGCTGCATACCTTCGACGACCAGGACGCGTTCTCCGCACGCATTCATGCCGCAGAACTGGATTATCTGCTGGACAGCGAGGCCGGGCGGGCCACCCTGGCCGAAAACTATGCAGGCTTGCCGTTGGTGGAGCTGCCGGATTGAGCGTAGCGATGGTTGCCGCCGAGACGCCTCGTGCGTGCGCGCGAGAAAACCGACTGCCGTGGTTATCTTCTGATTACCACCAATACCGCAGGTGCCCTGGTGCACTCCAGGGCGGCTAGCGGGCGAGCGGACGCGGCCGTTAGGCTGGCGGCGACGCGTGAACAACCCTGTATGCCAAGGCGCGTCGTCCCCCAATCAACGGTGCACCGTGTTGGCACCCGGCCGGCACAGCGCCCGTCTCCACGTAAGGAGTCTTCCATGAATAAGCTGTTCTCACGCGCCTTGCTGCTGGTCATGCTGGTGGCGCCGGTGGCTGCGTTCGCGCAGACCGCAGTGACGGAAAATCCCAACCACCAGAAGATGCTGCTTGGCTCCACCTGGTATGAAACCGCCAACAAGCGGCTGGTCTACGATTTCTGGCGCATCGTGTTCGAAGCCGGCCAGGTGCAGTATGCGCCGATGTACATGGACAAGAACTACATCCAGCACAACCCGAATGTGGCCAATGGCCGCGATGCGTTCATTGCCTTCCTGACCGCCTTCGTGAAGCCGACGCCGGTGCAGCCGCGCGTGCAGCTGCCGCTGGTGGCCATCACTGCCGACGGCGATCTGGTCACGCTGGTGTCGGTACGCACCCTGCCCAATCCGAACAAACCGGGCACCACCTACACCACCACCTGGTTCGACATGTTCCGCATCGAAAAAGGCCTGATCAAGGAGCATTGGGATCCGGACACCATTGCCGGCCGCGCCAATAGCGGCGGCCAGTAATCGCTGCTGCATTGCAGGGCTGCAGCGTGCAGCCCTGCAATGCGTGATCCATGCAGCTCGTCAGCAACCATGCAAGTGGTTGACGGAAACGACAACGCCCGCCTGATGGCGGGCGTTGTCTTTTTGAGCGCAGCGCTCAGCTGATGCGGAAGCCCATCGTCGCTTCCACCGCCTGCTGCCAGCCGGCATAGAGTTGTTCGCGCTTGTCGTCGGGCATGGTCGGCTCGAAGCGGCGATCCACCGCCCACTGCTTGGCGATCTCTTCGCGGCTGCTCCAGAACCCGGTCGCCAGGCCGGCCAGATAGGCCGCGCCAAGCGCGGTGGTTTCGGCCACTTCCGGGCGCAGCACCGGCACGTTGAGCATGTCGCTCTGGAATTGCGCCATGAAGTCGTTGGCGATGGCGCCACCGTCGGCGCGCAGTTCCTTCAGCTCGATACCCGAATCGGCCTGCATCGCAGTCAACACGTCGCGGGTCTGGTAGGCCATCGATTCCACTGCCGCACGCACAAAATGTTCCTTGGTGGTGCCGCGGGTCAACCCGAACACCGCACCGCGGATATCGCTGCGCCAATACGGCGCGCCCAGGCCGACGAAGGCCGGCACCAGATAGACCCCGTCGTTGTCGCCGGCACGTTCGGCATAGGCCTGCGAGTCGCTGGCCTTGCCGAGCATGCGCAAGCCGTCGCGCAGCCACTGCACCACCGAGCCGGCGACGAAGATCGAACCTTCCAGCGCGTACTCGACCTTGCCGTCAATGCCCCAGGCGATCGTGGTCAGCAGACCGGCCTTGGACGCAACCGCCTTGTCGCCGGTATTCATCAGCGCAAAGCAGCCGGTGCCATAGGTGTTCTTGGCCATGCCCGGCTCGAAGCAGGCCTGTCCGAACAGCGCCGCCTGCTGGTCGCCGGCGATCCCGGCGATCGGCACCTGCTCGCCGTAGAAATACTGGGTCTGGGTCATGCCGTAGATTTCGCTGGACGAGCGCACCTCCGGCAGCATCTCCTTCGGCACGTCGAGCATGGCCAGCAGCTCGGCGTCCCACTCCAGCGTATGGATGTTGTACATCAGCGTGCGCGAGGCATTGGTGTAGTCGGTGACATGCACCTTGCCGCCGGTGAGATTCCAGATCAGCCAGCTGTCGATGGTGCCGAAGGCCAGCTCGCCGTTACGCGCGCGCTCGCGGGCGCCGTCGACGTGGTCGAGGATCCATTTGACCTTGGTGCCGGAAAAATACGCATCGATCAGCAGGCCGGTCTTGTCGCGCACCATCTGCTCGTGCCCGGCCTCCTTGAGCTGCGTGCAGATGTCCTTGGTCTGCCGCGATTGCCAGACGATGGCGTTGTAGATCGGCTGGCCGGTGGCCTTGTCCCATACCACTGCGGTCTCGCGCTGGTTGGTGATGCCGATACCGGCGATCGAGCGCGCATCGATCTGCGCGTTGTTGAGCAGCTCGGTGATCGTGGTGTAGACGCTGGTCATGATCTCGCGCGGGTTGTGTTCCACCCAGCCCGGCTGCGGAAAGATCTGGCCGAACTCGCGCTGCGCCACGCCGGCCACCTTGCCGTTGCGATCGAACAACATCGCCCGTGAACTGGTGGTGCCTTGATCGATCGCAAGGACGTATTGCTTTTCCATCGGAGATTCCTCGAACAATGCCGGCGCTGGCGCACGGCGAGAAAAGGGGGCAGTGCACGCCGCTGCGCGAAAGGCCGATAAAACCCAGCCTGCCCGGCGGCGGCGCCGTGCTGTCAGTCGTGCAGCGGTGCGATCAGCGCGGATCGAGCGGTTTGCCGCCCTGCAGATGGCGCACGCGTGCCGGCAGGAACGGCAGGATCAGCCACTGGTAGGCGAGCGCGCCGATCGGGCCGCCGATCAACGGGCCGACAATGGGAATCCACCAGTAATTGTCCTTGGCAGGCAACGCGGCCTCGCCCCAGCCGGCAAGGTAGGCAAACAGACGCGGGCCGAAATCGCGCGCCGGATTCATCGCCCAGGCTTCCAGATAGCCCATCGACGCGCCCAGCGTCGCCACCAGCAGGCCGATCATCAGCGCGCCGGAGTTGGCGGTCGGCGCGGCTTCGTTGAATTGTTCGGTGATGGCGAAGATGCCGAAGATCAGGAACGCGGTGATGATGATCTGGTCGACCAGCGCATGCATCGGCGTGACTGCAAGGCCGGGCGCGGTGAAGAACACCCCGGCGGCGCCACCGGCTTCGCGGGTGAGTTGCTGCACCTGGTTGTAGTGGTCGATGACCGGGCCGTACAACTGGTAGACGATGGCCGCGCCCAGGAACGCACCAATCACCTGCGCGCCCCAGTACGGCAGCACCTTCTTCCAGGAGAAACCGCGGAACAGCGCCAGCGCCAGCGTCACCGCCGGGTTGGCATGCGTGCCGGACACCGAGCCGGTGACATAGATCGCCAGCGTCACCGCCAGGCCCCAGGCGATGCACACGCCCCAATAGGCGTTCTGGTACGGGCTGGGGTCGTAGAGGACGTACATCGCCGCGACCGAATCGCCGAGCGCGATGATGATGAACATCGCCACCGCTTCGGAGATCAACTCACCCACGAGTTGGCGGCTCATGCGCGCGTCCTCGCGCCGACGGCGATGATGCAGGCAGGGTGGTGCGATGCGCGCATTGGCGCGCAGGGGTCTTCGGTGATGCTCATCAGGGTGCCCTCCACGTGACTCAGGATGATGCTGGCGAATGCGCCAGGATACGTTGCCGCGCGACCCGTCCTCGCCGGCAACGTGGTTCGATCAGGCCGGCACGCCGTCCGCCTGCCGCACCGAGTGTGTCTGCAGATACGCCTCCAGGCGTGCGTGCCCGGCCGCGTCGATGCGCAGGCCGAGTTTGCTGCGGCGCCATAGGATGTCGTCGGCAGTGACGGCCCATTCGTGGGCACGCAGGTAATCCACCTCGGCCTGGTACAGATCGGCGCCGAAGTGCGTGCCCAGGGCGCCGATGTCCTGCGCCTGGCCCAGCAGCTGCTCCGCACAGGTGCCGTAGTTGCGTACCAGCCGCTGCGCGGTCGGCGCCGGCAGCCATGGGTATGCATTGCGCACGCGTTCGAGCAGGCTGGCGATATCGCGTTGTTCGCCGCCGGGCAATGCATCGCCGCGTGCGGTCCATGCCGGCTTGCGGGCACCCAGCGCCTGGGTGAGGCGGTCGACCGCTTCTTCGGCCAGCTTGCGATAGGTGGTGAGCTTGCCGCCGAACACGTTGAGCAACGGCGCGCCGTCGGTGAGCACTTCCAGCTGGTAGTCGCGGGTGACTTCGGCAGCGTTGTCCTCGGCGTCGTCCAGCAGCGGACGCACGCCGCTATAGCTCCACACCACATCGCTGGGGGCGATCTGCTGCTGGAAATACAGGTTCACCGCATCGCACAGGTACTGCACTTCGGCCGCATCGATCCTGGGCGCGGCGGGGTCGGCCTGGTAATCCACGTCGGTGGTGCCGATCAGGGTGAAGTCGTGCTCGTAGGGGATGGCGAACACGATGCGCCGATCCGGTTGCTGGAAGATGTACGCGTGGTCGTGGTCGAACAACTTGGGCACCACGATGTGGCTGCCCTTGACCAGGCGCAGTGCGTGCTTGTGCGGCACTGCGGCGACCTTGTCCAGGAACGACACCGCCCACGGCCCGGCCGCATTGGCCAGTGCACGCGCCTGCACGGTGCGGCGGCGGCCGTCGCGGTCTTCCAGCTCGGCGTACCAGAAGCCTGCATCGCGCCAGGCACCGACGCAGCGTGTGCGGGTGCGGATCTGTGCGCCACGCCTGGCGGCGTCCATCGCATTGAGCACCACCAGCCGCGCGTCCTGGACCCAGGCATCGGAGTACACGAAGCCGGTGCGCAGCGATTCCTGCAGCGGCTGGCCCACCGGGTGCGTGCGCAGCGACAGCCGACGCGAGCGCGGCAGACTGCGCTTGCTGCCGCCGAGATGGTCGTACAGGAACAGCCCGGCGCGGATCATCCAGGCCGGGCGCAGATGCGGTTGATGCGGCAGCAGGAAGCGCAGCGGCCAGATGATGTGCGGAGCCAGCCGCAGCAACACCTCGCGCTCGGCCAGCGCCTTGCCGACCAGCGCGAACTCGTACTGCTCCAGGTAGCGCAGGCCACCGTGAATGAGCTTGGTGCTGGCGCTGCTGGTATGCGCGGCCAGATCGTCCTGCTCGCACAGGCACACCGACAGGCCACGCCCGGCCGCATCGCGGGCGATGCCGACCCCGTTGATGCCGCCGCCTATCACCAGAAGATCGTATGTCTCGCCCATCGGTGTCTCCGTCCGGGCGCGCCAGTAGCGAACCCAAGTTGTCATGTTCGAACATATTCGAACATCAAACCTTTTCGGGACGTGAAGAGCCATGAGGCCTGGGAGCTAGGCGAATAAAGAGTAAATTGGCCTATCGAAGCCGGAATTTCGATAACCAGAGCAGATCATTAGGCGATCAGATCGGCACTCCGCACCGTAAACGCACAAAAACGAACAATTGGCTCAGCCGGCGTTGCCAGGCTCGGCCAGATGCACGCGGGTGCCGGCCTCGGCCAGCACGGCGGCCAGTTCCTGTGGCGGCGGCCGGTCGGTGAACCAGTCGTGCACCTGGGCAATTGCGCCCAGTCGCACCATGGCGTTGCGGCCGAACTTGCTGTGGTCGGCGGCCAGCAGCACCTGCCGCGAGTGCTCGATGATGGCCTGGGCCACGCGCACTTCCTGGTAGTCGAAGTCCAGCAAGGTGCCGTCCAGATCGATGCCGGAAATGCCGATCACCCCGAAGTCCACCTTGAACTGCCGGATCAGCTCCACCGTCGCCTCGCCGGTCACGCCCTGGTCGCGCCCGCGCACCACGCCACCGGCCACGATCACCTCGAAGCTGGGGTTGGCACTGAGCATTACCGCCACGTTGAGGTTGTTGGTGATCACGCGCAGGCCGCGGTGCTGCAGCAAGGCGCGCGCGACCTCTTCGTTGGTGGTGCCCAGGTTGATGAACAACGAGGCATCGTCGGGAATGAAGCGGGCGACCTGCGCGGCGATGTGCTGTTTCTCGCGCGCCTGCAGCGCCTTGCGCGCGGTGTAGGCCAGGTTTTCCACGCTCGAGGGCATGCTGACGCCACCGTGATAGCGGCGCAGCACGCCGGCATCGCACAGCAGGGTCAGATCGCGACGAATGGTCTGCGGCGTCACCTCGAAGCGCGTCGCCAGCCCTTCCACCTCGGCAAAGCCCTGCTGCCGCACCAATGCCACCAATTGTTCCTGGCGCGGGTTGAGTGCCGGCGCCGGGACCGTCCTGTAGTGAGTCGACTCCATGCGCAGATGATCGCGCATGCGCGTGAGGATGCAAACACGCGCTGCGCGAGCGCCGGCGTGTGGATGGCTGCGCTCAGCCCAGCTCGCCGCGGTAGCCGGTATCGATGCTGATGCTGCCGCCCACCGCGCGCGAGACGCAGGCGCACAGCTTGCGGTTCTCGCGGCGCTGTTCGTCGCTGAAGAACACATCGCGGTGATCGATATCGGCCGCGCTGTCCAGCACCTCGACCGCGCACAGCCCGCATTCGCCGCGCCGGCATTCGGCGATCAGCTCGACTCCGGCGTCGGCCAGCGCATCCAGCATCGATTCGTTCTCGGCCACCGGCACTTCCAGGCCGAGCCCGGGCAGCTTGACCACGAACGCCTGCGCCGGCACCCGCCCGCTGTTGCCGAAGGTTTCGAAGTGCAGCCGCGCGCGCGGACGCCCGGCGGCGTGCCAGTGCTGGCGCACCGCCTCGAGCATGCCGAGCGGGCCGCACACGTACACCTCGGCATTGGGAGACAGCCGCGCCAGCTCGGCAGCAAGATCCGCCGGGCCGGCGCCGTCGTCGCATTGCAGCTGCAGGCGCTCGCCCAGCAGCGCTTCCAGTTCGTCGACATAGGCCATCGCACGGCGCGTGCGCCCGGCATACAGCAGGCGGAACGCGCGGTGCCGGCGCGCCAGCCGCTGCGCCATGCCGATGATCGGGGTGATGCCGATCCCGCCGGCAATCAGCAGGATCTCCTCGCCGCCCTCGTCCAGCGCGAAGTTGTTGCTGGGCGGGGAGATCTCCACCACATCGCCGGGCTGCAGCGTCCACATGTGCCGGGAGCCGCCGCGGCTGTCGGGCATCTGCCGTACCGCGATCTGGTAGTGGCCGTCGGCACGCGGCTCGCCCACCAGCGAGTACGAGCGCACGTCGGCGCGGCCATGCAGCTGCACGCGAAAATCCAGATGGCTGCCGACCTCGAAGCCGCGTGCCGCGGTGCCCGGGTCGAGCACGATTTCGCGCACGCCCTCGCAGGCGTCGGCAATGCTGACCACATGGGCGCGGTGCCACTGGGTGTCTTTACGCATGGGGAACTCCAGGCAGAGGGGTGGGCCGGCTGCTGCCGGCAGTGGCGGGATGGGCGCGGCCGATCAATGCGCCGCCGCGCACCTGGGTGATCGCCGCCGGGGTCTGCAGCACGTGGCGCAGATTGCGATGGGCCAGCCGTGCGTGTTCGCGCATCAGCGCTTCGGCGCGCGCGCCCTGGCGGTCTTCGATGGCGGCCAGGACTTCACGGTGCTGGTCCTGTGCCAGGGTCAGGATCAGCCGCGCCTCGGCGCTGGTGGTCTGCGCCATGACCAGGCTGTTGGGCGAGGCGAACGGCAGCTGCAGCACGCGGGTGAGCTCGCGGCCCAGCACATCGCTGCCGGCCATGGCCACCAGCAACGCGTGGAATTGCGCATTGGCCTGCACGTACGCGCTGAAGTCGATGGCGTGCAGCGGCGAGCCGACGATGCGGTCGAGCGTGTCCAGCAGCTGACGTGCCTGGGCCAGCGCCGCGGCCGATGCCCCGCGCTCGGCCGCCATGCGCGCGGCCAGGCCCTCGAGCGTGCCGCGCAGTTCGATCGCATCGTGCACATCGCGGTCGCTGAAGGCCTGCACCGCATAGCCGCCGCCGGGCAGTGCGCTGGCCAGGCCTTCTTCGCACAGCCGCTGCAACGCGGCGCGCACGGGCGTGCGCGACATGCCCAGCCGCTGCACCACCGCCAGCTCGGACAAGCGCGTTCCAGCCGGCAGGGTGCCGTCGAGGATCAGTTCGCGTAGCGACAGCAGTGCGCGCGTGGTCTGCGCGGCACTGCTGCGAAACGGGGTGGCGGGTGACATGGAAACCTCCGATGCGGTGCTCAGCCCACCATGCGCAGCGACAGTTCCTGCGCGCGCTGCTCCTGGGCGATCAGCCGATCGATCACGCGGCGCGCCCACATCCCGCCGGCATCGACGTTTAGGTTGTAGAAGGTGTGATCCGGATGCGCGTCGATGGCGCGTTGCTGCGCTTCCAGCACCGCCTCGTCCTCGCCGAACACGCCGGTGACGCCTGCACGGGTCAGCGTGGTCAGCGATTGGTCGTGCAGCGCGTAGTTGCGCATGAACGCCCAGAAGTAATGGCAGGTGGTGTCGGTTTCGGGCGTGATGGTATTGAGCACGTAGCCGTTGACGCCCTGACTGCGGTCGCCCTCCGGCGCACCGGTGCCGGCGATGGCCACGCCAACGTCGATGGCGATGGTGCCGGGCGCTTCGAAGCGGATGATCTGCCAGCGGTCGACCTTGCCGCGGTAATCCAGATGGCGTGCGATCTGGCTGGCCCAGAACGGCGGCGCGTCGATATTGCGCATCCAGCGCGACACCACCACCGAGCGGTCGCCATGCATCACCTCGAACGGCGCTTCGGCGATCTCGTCCTGGCCGATGCTGGAGCCGTGCACGAAGGTCTCGTGGGTCAGGTCCATCAGGTTGTCCAGCACCAGCCGGTAGTCGCACTTGGCATAGATGGTGCGGCCATCGCCGGCCCAGGCCGGATCGTGCGCCCAGTGCAGGTCGGGAATCAGGCGGGTGTCGGCCTGCGCCGGGTCGCCAGGCCAGATCCACACATAGCGATGCTTCTCGGCCACCGGAAAACTGCGCACGCACGCGGAGGGATTGATGGTCTCCTGCGAGGGCATGTGCACGCAGCGGCCCTGGCTGTTGTAGACCAGCCCGTGGTAACCGCACACCACATCGTCGCCGCGCAGCTTGCCCATCGACAGCGGCACCAGGCGATGCCAACACGCATCTTCGAGCGCGATCACCGCCCCGGCAGTGGTGCGATAGACCACCACATCCAGGTTGCAGACCTTGCGCGGGGTCAGCGCGTGCTTGATCTCGTGGTCCCAGGCGACGGCGTACCACGCATTGAGGGGAAACAGCTGCTTGGACTGGGACATGACCGTGGCTCCTGGGATTTGTATACAACCTGGGGTGCGGATCGGCAGCGGTGCGCCGGCTGGCGACCAGTTGACGCGCATGCCGGCGCTGGCGTCTGCTTGCAAGCGAAGTTATGTATACACCGGAGACAATGTTGGAGCGTCGGTCGCTTGCCGAAATTGTGCGATTATCGAATTGATGCACCGATAATCGCATTGACCGGGCCGTGCAGCTGCGCCTAACGTGACCACACGCTCGCTGCGCAGGACCGAAGCAATGGCCCAGATCGTCCCCCTTTCAGAAGCGGTGTCCCAGCTGATCGCCGATGGCGACTGCGTGGCGATGGAAGGCTTCACCCATCTGATTCCGCATGCGGCCGGCCACGAGGTGATCCGCCAGCGCAAGCGCGACCTGCACCTGGTGCGCATGACCCCGGACCTGATCTACGACCAGCTGATCGGCGCCGGTTGTGCATCGGCATTGCGGTTCTCGTGGGGCGGCAATCCGGGTGTCGGCTCGCTGCACCGGCTGCGCGATGCGGTCGAACATGCGTGGCCGCAGCCGCTGCAGATCCGCGAACACAGCCATGCCGACATGGCCAACGCGTATGTGGCCGGTGCCTCGGGCCTGCCGTTCGCGGTGCTGCGCGGTTATGTCGGCTCGGACCTGCCGCGCGTCAACGACAGCATCAAGTTCCTGCAATGCCCGTACACCGGCGAGACGCTGGCCACCACGCCGGCGGTCAAGCCCGATGTCACCGTGATCCATGCGCAGCAGGCCGACCGCCGCGGTAACGTGTTGCTGTGGGGCATCCTGGGCGTGCAGAAGGAAGCCGCGCTGGCGGCGCGCAAGGTGATCGTCACGGTGGAAGAGATCGTCGACACGCTGGATGCGCCGCCCAACGCCTGCATCCTGCCGCGCTGGGTGGTCGATGCGGTCTGCCACGTGCCCGGCGGTGCGGCGCCGTCGTATGCGCACGGTTATTACGCCCGCGACAACCGCTTCTACCTGGCCTGGGATGCGATTGCGCGCGACCGTGCACGCTTCCAGGCCTGGATCCAGACGCACATTCTCGACACCGACGATTTCGCTGCGTTCCAGCGCGTGTACGCGCACTCGCTGCTGCAGGTGGCCGCATGAGCGACTACAGCACCAACGAGATGATGACCGTGGCGGCGGCGCGGCGCCTGCCCGATGGCGCGGTGTGCTTTGTCGGCATCGGCCTGCCATCCACCGCCGCCAACCTGGCGCGGCTGACGCATGCGCCGGATGTCACCCTGATCTACGAATCCGGTCCGATCGGCGCGCGCCCGGAGGTGCTGCCGTTGTCGATCGGCGACGGCGAACTGGCCGAAACCGCCGACACCGTGGTCTCCACGCCAGAAATCTTCCGCTACTGGCTGCAGGGCGGGCGCGTGGACGTGGGCTTCCTGGGCGCGGCGCAGATCGATCGCCATGCCAATCTCAACACCACGGTGATCGGCCCGTACGACGCGCCCAAGACACGGCTGCCCGGCGCGGGCGGTGCGCCGGAGATCGCGGCCAGCGCCAAACAGGTGTTCATCATCATTCGCCAATCCAGACGCAGTTTCGTGCCGGCGCTGGACTTCATCACCACGGTCGGGCATCTGGACGGTGGCGATGCGCGGCAGCGCGCCGGCCTGCCCGGCGCCGGCCCCACCGTGGTGGTCACTGACCTGTGCGTGATGGAGCCCGATCCGGTGACCCGCGAACTCACCGTCACCGCGCTGCACCCCGGCAGCACCCGCGAGCAGGTGAGCGCGGCCACCGGCTGGCCGATCCGCTTCGCTGCCGATCTGGCGCAGACCACCCCACCCAGCGCTGCGGAACTGCAGGCGCTGCGCGCGCTGCAGGCACGCACCGACGCCGCGCATGGCAAGCAGGCAGCCGGAGCCGAGGCATGAGCGAGGTCTATCTGATCGATGGCATCCGCACGCCGATCGGCCGCTACGGCGGCGCCCTGGCCGGCGTGCGCGCCGACGACCTGGGCGCGATACCGATCGCCGCGTTGATGGCACGCAATCCGCAACTGGAACCGGCGCTGATCGACGATGTGTACCTGGGCTGCGCAAATCAGGCCGGCGAGGACAATCGCAATGTCGCGCGCATGAGTCTGTTGCTGGCGGGCTTGCCCAGCTCGGTGCCGGGCAGCACGCTCAATCGCCTGTGCGGCTCGGGGCTGGATGCGGTCGGCACGGTGGCGCGCGGCATCCGTGCCGGCGAGCTGGGCCTGGCGATCGCCGGCGGGGTCGAATCGATGACCCGCGCGCCGTGGGTCATGGGCAAGGCCGAAAGCGCGTTCGCGCGCACGCAACAGCTGGAAGACACCACCATGGGCTGGCGGTTCATCAATCCGCGCCTGCAGGGCGCCTATGGTGTGGAGCTGATGGGCGAGACCGCGGAGAACGTGGCACAGCGGCACGCCATCGCGCGCGAAGACCAGGACGCGTTTGCGTTGCGCAGCCAGCAACGCGCCGCCGCCGCACAGGCGGCCGGTTTCTTCGATGCAGAAATCACCCCGGTGCCGGTGGCCGCACGCAAAGGGGGCGAGGCAAGCGCGGTCGATCGCGACGAGCATCCGCGCCCGAACACCACCGCCGAGATGCTGGCCAAGCTCAAGCCGGTGTTCCGCCAGCCCGGCACGGTGACGGCCGGCAATGCGGCCGGTCTCAACGATGGCGCTGCCGCCCTGTTGCTGGCGTCTGCGCAGGCCGTGCACGCGCATGGGCTGACCCCGCGGGCACGCGTGCTCGGCTTCGCCTCGGCGGGCGTGGAGCCGGCCTACATGGGCATCGGCCCGGTACCGGCCACGCAGCGCCTGCTGGCGCGCCTGGGCCTGCGCATCGAGCAGTTCGACGCGATCGAGCTCAACGAAGCCTTCGCCGCGCAGGTGCTGGCCTGCACGCGCGCGTTCGGCCTGGCCGACGATGCCGCGCACGTCAACGCCAATGGCGGCGCCATCGCGCTGGGTCATCCGCTGGGCATGAGCGGTGCGCGACTGGCATTGACCTTGTTGCGGCAACTGGAGGCGGGCAATGGGCGGCTTGGGCTGGCCAGCATGTGCATCGGGGTCGGGCAGGGCGTGGCGCTGGCGATCGAGCGCGTGTAGTGCGCCGATTGCAACCGCCGCCGCCAAGACCGCACACCCACGTTTTGATCCTGCCGTAGCGCAACCGATGGAGATCCCGCATGCGCGACCCCAGCTCTGACACGTCGATCGATC
The DNA here is from genome assembly GCF_014199865.1 of Xanthomonas sp. F14. Taxonomy (NCBI): domain Bacteria; kingdom Pseudomonadati; phylum Pseudomonadota; class Gammaproteobacteria; order Lysobacterales; family Lysobacteraceae; genus Xanthomonas; species Xanthomonas sp. F14. Next base: position 547,896 of record NZ_JACHOM010000004.1, read on the forward strand.
CGCTGCTCGGCTATCGCCGGCCGCGGATCGGCACACAGCCGGCCTACCTGCATCTGCCCTACGCATCCACCGCATTGCGCGGCCCCACGCGTGCGCCCATCGATATCCCGGCCACGCTGTCGGAAGTCACCGGCCCGCAATTGAATCGGCTCACCCTGGGTGAGCATGCCGCCGACCTCACCGCCGGCTTTGCGGGCGAGCCGTTGGGCGAGCGCATCATCGTGTCCGGTCGCGTGCTCGACGAAAACGGCAAGCCGGTGCGCAACAGCGTGGTCGAGGTGTGGCAATGCAATGCCGCCGGCCGCTATCAACATGCCGGCGACCGGCATGACGCACCGCTGGATCCCAACTTCCGCGGCACCGGCCAGGTGCTCACCGACGACCATGGCCGCTACGCCTTCAAGACCATCAAGCCGGGCGCGTATCCGTGGCGCAATCACTACAACGCCTGGCGGCCGGCGCATATCCATTTTTCGCTGCATGGCGATGGCATCGGGCAGCGGCTGATCACCCAGATGTACTTCCCCGGCGACCCGTTGCTGGCGCACGACCCGATCTACAACTGCGTGGACGATGCGCAGGCGCGCGAACGCATGGTGTCCAGCTTCGACTGGGAAAACGCGGTGAGCGAATACGCGCTGGCCTACCGCTTCGACATCGTGTTGCGCGGTCGCAAGCAAACGGTCTGGGAGTGAATCGATGAGCCTGCACACCACCCCGTCGCAAACCGTTGGCCCGTATTACCGGCTCGGGCTGGAGCCGCTGTATCGCGCGCAACTCGCGCCTGCGCAGGCCGTGGGTACACACGTGCAGGTCAGTGGTTGCGTGTTCGATGGCGCCGGCGTCCCGGTGGCCGACGCAGTGCTGGAGCTGTGGCAGGCCGATGCGGCCGGCATCTATGCGCATGCCGCCGATACGCGCTGCCAGGCGCACGATCCCGGCTTCGATGGCTGGGGCCGCGTGCCGACCGACGCGCAGGGGCGGTTTTCCTTCAGCACCGTCAAGCCGGGCCAGGTCGCCGGGCCGGACGGCAAGCAGCAGGCAGCGCATCTGAGCGTGCTGGTCTTCATGCGCGGGCTGTTGCGCGGCGTGTCGACGCGGCTGTACTTCGCCGACGATCCGCAGCTGGGCAGCGACCCCATCCTGGCCCTGGTGCCGGCCGAGCGCCGTAGCACGCTGCTGGCGCATTCGCGCGGTGGCAGCGATTACGTGTGGGACATCCATATGCAGGGCGATGCGGAAACGGTGTTCTTCAACTATTGATCGCGCGGTCGGTGCGCGGGGTGCCATGCATGGTTGTCTCCGTGCGAGCAGCACGCCTGCACCTGCGTGCAGGTGCGGTGCAGCTGTCGCCGCGCGCCGGGCAGGCAGGTGCCAGCGCGCGCTGCCCTCGGTGATCCATCGTGATCGCGTGGTAACCGCGCGCAATGCCGTGATCCCGCCGCGACACGCCTTGTCCAAACGTGCAGCACGCATGACCCGCACCGATCACCACGCGTGCACACCACCCGGCACCGCGCACGCCAGTTGGCACTCTTGCGCATCGGTGCCATGCTGCCGGCACGCCACCAGAGGCCATGCATGACTGCGACGTCTTCCCTGTTGGGATCCCTGTTTGGCGAGCCGGCCTGCGACGCGCTGTTCGACGACGCGGCGCGGGTGCAGGCAATGCTGCACTTCGAATCCGCGCTTGCCCGCGCGCAGGCGCAATGCGGCGTGATTCCCGCCGAGGCCGCGCAGGCCATTGCGGCCGCATGCGACGTGCAGCATTACGATCTGGCCGCGCTGGCCCAGGCCACCGCACTTGCCGGCAACCCCGCCATTCCATTGGTCAAGGCGCTGACCGCGCGCGTGGCCACCCACGATGCGCAGGCCGCGCGCTGGGTGCACTGGGGCGCCACCAGCCAGGACGTCATCGACACCGGCACGGTACTGCAGCTGCGCGCCGCGCTCGACCTGCTGCTGCCGCGCCTGCAGGGCCTGTGCGCCGAGTTGGCTGCGCTGGCCGCGCGCGAACGCAACACCGGCCTGCCCGGACGTACCTTGTTGCAGCAGGCGGTGCCGGTCACGTTCGGGCTCAAGGTCGCCGCTTGGCTGGATGCGCTGCAGCGCGCGCACCAGCGCCTGCAGGCCCTGCAGCACGATGGCCTGGTGCTGCAGTTCGGGGGCGCTGCCGGCACGTTGGCGTCGTTGCAGGAGCACGGTCTGGATGTCGCCCAGGCGCTAGCAACCACGCTGGCGCTGCCGTTGCCCGCGATGCCGTGGCATACCGCACGCGATCGCCTCGTCGAGGTCGGCTGCGCGTTCGGCCTGCTGGCCGGCACGTTGGGCAAGATCGGCGGCGATGTGGTGCTGCTGATGCAGTCGGAAGTCGGCGAAGTGTTCGAGCCGGCCGCAGCCGGCAAGGGCGGCTCCTCGGCGATGCCGCACAAGCGCAATCCGGTCTCCAGCGTCGCCGCGGTTGCTGCTGCCACCCGCGTGCCCGGCCTGGTGGCGACCTTGTTCAGCGCGATGGCGCAGCCGCATGAGCGCGCCGCCGGCCAATGGCATGCCGAATGGGAGACCTTGCCGCAGATCGTGTGCCTGACCGCCGGCAGCCTGGCGCAGATGCAAGGCTGCCTGACCGACCTGCAACTGGACCGCGAGGCCATGCGCGCGCACCTGCACAGCCATGGCGGCGCGTTGTACGCCGAGGCAGCGGTGTTTGCGTTGGCACCACGGCTCGGCAAGCCGCAGGCGCATGCGCTGGTCGAACAGGCGGTGGCACGCGCCCAGGCGCAGCAGCGCCATCTGCGCGAGGTGCTCGGCGACGACGCGCAGGTGAGCGCGGTACTCACGCAGGCGCAACTGCAGGCGGTGTTCGATGTGGACAGCTGGCGCGGCATGTCCTCGGTCTGGATCGATCGCGTGCTGGCCGCTTCTTCATCCCGCTGACGGTGCTCCGATGGCTTATCTCCAGTTGCCCACGCATCGCCTGCATTACCGCCTCGACGGCACCGAAGGCCGCCCCTGGCTGACCTTCTGCAATTCGCTGGGCACCGACCTGCATATGTGGGACGTGCAGATCGCCGCGTTTGCGCCGCATTACCGCATCCTGCGCTACGACCGCCGCGGCCATGGCGATTCGGACACGCCGCCCGGCCCGTATCGCGTTGCCGACCTTGGCCAGGACGTGCTGGCGCTGTGGGATGCGTTGCAGATCGCGCAGAGCGACTTCTGCGGCCTGTCGATCGGCGGACTCACCGGGCAATGGCTGGGCCTGCATGCGCCGCAGCGCCTGCGCCGGCTGGTGGTGTGCGCCACCGCGCAGAAGATCGGCAGCAGCGAGAGCTGGAACGCGCGCATCGAGCAGGTGCGCAGCGAAGGCCTGCCGGGGCTGGTCGATGCCACCTTGCAGCGCTGGTTCACCCCGCCGTTTGCCATCAGCCATGCGCAGCGCCTGGACATGATCGTGGCCGCCTTCGTGTCGACATCGCCGCAGGGCTATATCGCCTGCTGCCAGGCGGTGGCCGACGCCGACTTCCGCGGCGCGCTGGACACGCTGGAGCTGCCACTGCTCGCACTGGCCGGCGACGACGACCCGGTTTGTCCGCCGGCCGATCTGCGCGAGATCGCCTACGCCGCCCCGCACGGCCACTACGCACAGGTGCCCGGCCGGCACATCTGCAACCTGGAGTCGCCGGCCGCGTTCAACCACAGCGTCCTGGGCTTTCTGCAGGCCGACCACGTGTGACCCTCCACCCGGCCAGGCAGCTGCCGGATGCGTGGAGCCGGTACCCCGATCCGGCACGCACGACGCCCGGCATCCCCGCTCATGCGTTGCATCTGCGCCCAGCTGACCACGGCCAGCTGCCTGTCGCCGGCGACATCAATCGCAACCAATGCACCTGATACGTCAGCGCTTGCCCTACGGCCACAGCTGACCTGCAGCAGCCGTCAGCATCCGATTCCCCATTCCCCATTCCCACGCAGGAGAGATTCCGATGCACGAAGACGAGCGTTACCAGGCGGGCTTGCGCGAGCGCCGACGCGTCCTGGGCGATGCGCATGTCGAGCGCTCGCTGGCCGCACGCACCGAGTTCACCGACGAGTTCCAGGCGCTGATCACCCGCTACGCCTGGGGCACCATCTGGACCCGCGATGGCCTGCCCGCGCACACCCGCTCGCTGCTGACCCTGGCGATGATGGTGGCGCTGGGCCACGACGAGGAGTTCAAGCTGCACGTGCGCGCCGCGCGCAACAATGGCGTCACGCCCGAGCAGATCAAGGAGGTCCTGCTGCAGGCCGCGGTCTATTGCGGCGTGCCTGCCGCCAACCATGCCTTCGCGCTGGCCAAGTCCATCCTCGAGGAGCAGGCCGACGAAGAACAGCCGGTGCGCGAAGGCTGACGGCCACGGCGACGCGTGAGTGCAGCAGGCATGCTGCATTTGCGCGGTATGCGGCGGGCAATGCGACCGGTTAGGTTGGCTGTGCCCCCCTGGCCTGCACTGATGGCACGCCGGGCAGTGTGGCGATCCAACGCGCGCACTGCGTTGCACCCTGGCCGTCCCGTAGGCACATCGCCGCTGATGACATCGCCCATCGACGACGGGATGATGCATGTACCGCAACGGACCACCGCTTCCGTTCGCACAGGACATTTCCCATGAGGTTGCCGATGCTGCTGCGTACCGTTTGTTTGCTTTTGCTGCTCACCGTATCCGGGCTGCAGGCACGACCGCATCCCGGGCCCGGAACCGAGCTGGCGCAGGTGCGCACCGACGATGGCCAGACGCTGGCGGTGTGGTCGCGCGTCCCGGCGCAGCCGCGCGGCACGATCCTGCTGGTGCATGGGCGCACCTGGAGTGCGTTGCCCAATTTCGATCTGCAGGTTGCCGACGAGCCGCGCGATGCGCGCTCGGTACTGGCGGCATTGGCGCAGGCCGGTTACGCCGCCTACGCGGTCGATCTGCGCGGCTATGGCGGCAGTGCGCGCGATCGCAGCGGCTGGAACACGCCCGCGCGCGCCGTGGCCGATGTCGATGCGGTGCTGAGCTGGGTTGCCCACCAGCACCCGCAGCTGCCGCCGCCGGCGCTGCTCGGTTATTCCAATGGTGCGCGGGTGGCGCTGCTGATCGCCCAGCAACATCCGCAGGCAGTGTCGGCGCTGGTGCTGTATGGCTTCCCGGACGATGTCGACGCAGCGCCCGACACCACCCCGGCGCCGGCACAGCCATTGCGTGCGCGTACCACGGCCGCGGCGGCCGGCGAGGATTTCATCACCGCCAACGCCGCACCGCCTAGCGTGCGTGCGGCCTATGTGGCGCAGGCGGTATCGGCCGACCCGGTGCGTACCGACTGGCGCGCGATGGAGCAGTTCGCCTTCCAGCCGGAGCAGGTGACCACGCTGCCGGTCTTGCTGCTGCGTGGCGTCGACGATCCCATCGCGACCCAGGCGGACAACGCGCACCTGTACGCACGCCTGCGCAGCGAAGACCGCAGCTGGGTCACGCTGCCGCACGCCGATCACGTGGCGCATGTCGAGGACACCCATGCCGCCTGGGTGGATGCGGTGGTTAGCTTCCTGCGCCGGCCGCGCTGAGCGCGCCCGCCACCCACTAACTCAACAATGCACCCAGTCGCTGCGCCGCCTGCTTCAACGGCTCCAGCAGCGTCTGCATCGTCTGCAGGCTCACGCGCCCGGCCTGGGCGCCGATGTTGAGCGCGGCGATCACCTCGCCGCGCAGGTTGCGCACCGGCACCGCGATCGAGCGCAGGCCGATTTCCAGTTCCTGGTCGGTCAGGCACATGCCTTCGCGGCGCGTGCGTGCCAGCACTTCCAGCAGTGCAGATGCCTCGGTCACGGTGCGGTCGGTACGCGGGCGCAGTGTGGTGCGCTCCAGGTACGCCTGTAAGGTGTCGCCGGGCAGGGCGGCCAGCAGGACGCGGCCCATTGAGGTGCAGTAGGCCGGCAGGCGTGTGCCCGGGCGCAGCCCGATCGACATGATGCGCACCGTCTCGGCACGCGCCACGTACAGCAGGTCGTCGCCGTCCAGCACGCCCAGCGAGCAGGATTCGTGCAACTGGTCGCGCAGCCCGTCCAGCACCGGCTGCGCCGCCGCGGTCATCGACGAAGACGCTGCATACGCACCGCCGATCCCCAGCACGCGCGGCAGCAGCACGTAGCCGCGGCCCTGCTCGCCGACATAGCCCAGCCTGGCCAGGGTATGCAGCACCCGCCGCACCGCGGCACGCGAGATGCCGGTTTCCAGGCTGATCTGCGACATCGTCACCTCGCGCGCGTGCTGGGCGAACACGCTCAGCACCACCAGCCCGCGGCCCAGCGAGGTCATGAAGTCCGGGTCGCCCTGGGCGGCGGCGATCTGCTGCATCAGCTCATGCGGCAGGCCGCGTTCGCTCCCGGCGGTGGCCACGGTGGTGGTGGGTTTGCGGCGGCTGGAGGCGGGCTCGGGCATCGGATCGCAGCTTGGACGGGTCTGTGCATGGTAAGCGCTCACGCCGATACATGCCCCCGGTCGCAGCTTGCGCCTGGACATGTAAGCGCTTCACCCTGGTTGCCGCATAATCGTTGCTGGTTTGTTTCGGATCGGTCTCCTTAGTCCATGAAAACCCCCAAGGGCCTGCAACCGCTGATCGACGACGGCATCATCGACGAAGTGTTGCGACCACTGAAGAGCGGCAAGGAAGCATCCGTCTATGTGGTCAGTACGGGCGCCGACATCCTGTGCGCCAAGGTCTACAAGGACATGGCGCAACGCAGTTTCCAGGCGCGCGTGCAGTATCAGGAAGGCCGCAAGGTGCGTGGCAGCCGCCAGGCGCGCGCGATGGGCAAGGCCACCAAGTTCGGCCGGCGCGAAGCCGAGACCGCATGGAAGAACACCGAAGCCGAGGTGCTCTATCAACTGATGGACGCCAGCGTGCACGTGCCTAAGCCGCGCGGCTATTTCCACGGCGTGCTGCTGATGGACCTGGTCACCGACGAGGCCGGCCACAGCGCACCGCGGCTGGGCGAGGTGGACCTGGAGCCGGAGCAGGCGCGCAGCTTCCACACCAGCCTGATCGGCGATGTGGTCAAGATGCTGTCGCTGGGCCTGGTGCACGGCGACCTGTCCGAATACAACGTGCTGGTCTCGCCCGAGGGCCCGGTGTTGATCGATTTCCCGCAGGTGGTCAGTGCTGCCGGCAACAACGCCGCACGCGACATGCTGCTGCGCGATGTGCACAACCTGCGCGATTGCCTCGGCCGCTTCGCCCCGGAGTTGCTGGACACCCATTACGGCGAAGAGATGTGGGCGCTGTTCGAAAAGGGCGAGCTGCGCCCGGACAGCGTGCTGACCGGCCGCTTCAAGTTCGACACCCGCCGCGCCGACGTGCGTGCCATCCGCGCCTCGATCGAGGACGCACGCCAGGAAAATCTCATCCGTCAGCAGGGCCGCGAGGCCGCTGCCGAGGACGACGACTAGGCCGCTGTTGCGTTCGCGCGCGATGCGGCGTCACAGCAGCGACACAGTTGGCGCGCATGCCGGCATGCATCGCTCACGACTGTCATGCAGGTGCGCGCCGATGCAGGCGCGCAGCCACGATGCAGTGCAGCAAAAAACCAACGGAAGCGGATGGCGCGACTATTCGCCAGGTGTCGCCATGACAGGCGCATGCATCGGCAGCACGGGGTTTTTGCGGTACTGCCGCGCATCCCCGGCACCGCCATTGAAATAATTGATGGCGTTGAATGGTGATTGATCATAAGTATCTGGCAGGCTCAGCCATCGTCTCCTGGAGAGTCCGCCATGTCGTTTGATCCCGATGTCGTGCGCCTGTTCGCCCAGCTTCAACACGCCGCTCAACCACCGATGGAAACCCTGCCGATCGAGGGCGCGCGCGCAATGATGCGTGCGCTCGGCACGCAGCTGGGCTTTTCGCGTGTGGAGATGGCCGAGGTGCGCGACCTGCAGGCCGGCACCGCTGCCGGCCCGGTGCGCCTGCGTCTGTATCGCCCGTCCGGGCTGGCTGCCGGTCCGGCCCCGACCTGCCTGTTCGTGCACGGCGGCGGCGGTGTGGTGGGCGACCTCGATTCCCACGATGACGTCTGCCGGCAACTGGCGGCGCGCGCCGGCTGCCAGCTGCTGGCGGTCGACTATCGCCTGGCGCCGGAACATCCCGCGCCGGCCGGCGTGGAGGACGTGATTGCGACCCTGCACTGGCTGGTTGCCCAGCCCGATGCGGTCGGTGCCGACGTGCAGCGCCTGGCCGTGGCCGGCGACAGCATCGGCGGGGCCATGGCCGCAGTCGCGGCGCTGGCTGCGCGCGATGCCGGGATCGCGTTGCGCTGCCAGGTGCTGGTGTATCCGCTCACCGATGCGCGCGAGGACAACGGCCAATACCCGTCGCGATCGCACAACGCCGGCCTGCCGCCGCTGACCACAGAGGCGGTGCGCTTCTTCAATCGTCATCTGTTGCCCGACCCGGCCATTGCACAGGACTGGCGCGTCTCGCCGATGCTGGTGCCGGAGGTGGCCGGCGTTGCGCCCGCACTGGTCATCGTGGGCGAGCGCGACATGCTCTACGACGAAGGCCGCAGCTATGCCGAACGCCTGCGCGCCGCAGGTGTGGAAGTCACCCTGCACAGCTTTCCCGGCATGATCCATGGCTTCATCAATATGGGCGGCGTCCTGCGCGCCGCCGGCGAAACGCTGGAGATGGCAGCGCTGCTGCTGCGCCAGCGCTTGCTGCCCGCCGTCGAGCGCAGGGCCGCATAAGGGCCTGCGGCAGGCGTGCCATGCGCGCGCTGCCGCAGCGCTGCATGCCCGCATGTGGATCAATGATCGAGGGAAAGACGACGATGCAGGCTCGCAAGTGCGCAAGTCCTGCGGGCCACCAGCAGGCTCAGAAGTTGAAGCGGAACGTGGTCATCAGCACGTGGTTTTCGCGGTCCACCGTGCTGGTGTTGACGAACTGATTCAGATAACCGACGTCGACATTGGCAATGTCGTTGAACTTCCAGTTGATGCCGACGAAGACGCGGTTCTGGTCCAGACCGCGTCGGGCGCCCCACTCGGTGTGGTCGAGATTGACGAACAGTTCATTGAAGGCCACCCACGACAGTTGCGCAGACAATGCGCTGGGCCGGACCGCCCTGATCATCTGGCGCACCCGATACCCCTCGTCGCTGAAACCTTCGCGGTGCCGCTGCTCCAGGCGGGTGCGACTGGTGATGGTGATATTGGCAATTGGATCGAACTGATATTGAAACTGCCCCCACCAGCGATTTTCGCGGTTGGAGGACTGCCCGGCCGGGTGGCTGATGATGGTGTCGTAGCCCATCCAGACACTGGCCTTGGGAGTGAACCGGTAAAACACCGCAGGGCGCAGGATCAACTGGTCGAACTGTGCGCCCTCTTCGCGCCAGCGTGGGTGCACATCCATGCTCCAGTACAGGTTTTCGACCGGCAGCTTGCCCTGGGCATACACGCTCAGCCAGTAACGCCCGTCTTCCTCGGTCTGCGCGGCCGCTTGCGAGGTGCCGCCCAGCATCAGCAGCAGGGCGGGGCAGGCGATCCGGTAGCTGGCCGTCAGCAGCGCGCGCAGTCTGTTCATCGTCAGGAAGTCGTCGGTGGTGCCGGAGCATACCAACTCGTTCGCGACCTCCATCGCGCTTTTCGGCACCGCCGCTGCGATACTGGCGTGTTGCTTCGCTTGCGGCGACATGCCGTCGCGCCATGACATCCGCTGACAAACATTCACGCGTGTGCCGCGTGTAAACGCATGCGTCCGAACAGGCAGCCGCCATGCAGCTGCCCACGCACCGGCGAGCGCTTACGCCACCTGGCTGCGGCGCGCCCGCTCCAGATGCACCAGCAGCAACGAGATCGCCGCCGGCGTCATGCCGGCAATGCGTTGCGCCTGGCCGATGCTTTGCGGGCGCACGCGCTCGAGTTTCTGCTGCACCTCGATCGACAGCCCGCGCACGCCGGCATAATCGAATCCATCCGGAATCGGCGTGGTTTCGTGGCGCTGCTGGCGTGCGATGTCGTCGCGCTGGCGGTCCAGGTAACCGGCGTATTTGACGCTGATCTCCACCTGCTCGGCCACCTGCGCATCGTCCACGCCCGGCCCCAGCGTCGGCACGCGCATCAGCGCGGCGTAGTTGAGTTCGGGGCGCTTGATCAGGTCCAGCACGTTGGTTTCGCGGCTCACCGCCACGCCCAGGGTCTGGGCCACTTCGCGGCCCAGTGCATTACCCGGGGTCGCCCACAGCACCGACAGGCGCGCGCTTTCGCGCTGCACCGCCTCCTGCTTGGCGGAGAAGCGCGCCCAGCGCGCATCGTCGACCAGGCCCATCGCGCGGCCGACGCCGGTCAGGCGCGCATCGGCGTTGTCCTCGCGCAGCTGCAGGCGATATTCGGCGCGGCTGGTGAACATGCGATACGGCTCGGTGGTGCCGTGGGTGATCAGATCGTCCACCAGCACGCCCAGGTAGGCCTCGTCGCGGCGCGGCGACCACGCCGGCAATCCCTGCACATGGCGCGCGGCATTTAGCCCGGCCAGCAGGCCCTGTGCGGCGGCCTCCTCGTACCCGGTGGTGCCATTGATCTGCCCGGCGAAGAACAGCCCGCCCACCGCCTTGGTTTCCAGCGAGGCCTTGAGCCCGCGCGGGTCGAAGAAGTCGTATTCGATCGCATAGCCGGGGCGGGTGATATGCGCCTGTGCAAACCCGTGGATCGAGCGCACCAATGCCAGCTGCACGTCGAACGGCAACGAGGTGGAGATGCCGTTGGGATAGATCTCGGCCACTTCCAGGCCTTCGGGCTCGACGAAGATCTGGTGGCTGCTCTTCTCGGCAAAGCGCACCACCTTGTCTTCGATCGACGGGCAGTAACGCGGGCCGATGCCTTCGATCTGCCCGGAATACAGCGGCGAGCGATGCAGCGCACTGCGGATGATGTCGTGGGTCTGCTCGGTGGTCTGGGTGATCCAGCAGCTGACCTGGCGCGGGTGATCGCCGAGCTGGCCCATGAACGACATCACCGGCAGCGGATCGTCGCCCGGCTGTTCCTGCATGACGCTGTAGTCGAGCGTACGCCCGTCGATGCGCGGCGGGGTGCCGGTCTTGAGCCGGTCGATCGCGAACGGCCGCTCGCGCAGACGCGCTGCCAGCGTGGTGGCCGGCGGGTCGCCCATGCGTCCGGCCGCGTACTGGGTCTCGCCGACGTGGATCTTGCCGGCCAGGAAGGTGCCGGCGGTCAGCACCACCGAGGGCGCTTCGAAGCGCAGCCCGGTCTGGGTGATCACGCCGCGCACGCTGTCGGCTTCGGCAGCGCCGTTGTGGATGATCAGATCGTCCACCGCCGCCTGGAACACGGTCAGGTTTGGCTGCGCCTCGACGATGCGGCGGATGGCGTTGCGGTAGAGGTTGCGGTCGGCCTGGCAGCGGGTGGCGCGCACCGCCGGCCCCTTGGAGGCATTGAGCGTGCGCCACTGGATGCCGGCCTGATCCGCCGCGCGTGCCATCGCCCCGCCCAGCGCGTCGATTTCCTTGACCAGATGTCCCTTGCCGATCCCGCCGATGGCCGGGTTGCAGCTCATCGCGCCCACCGTCTCGATGTTGTGGGTCAGCAGCAAGGTGCGCGCACCGGCGCGCGCGGAGGCCAGCGCCGCCTCGGTGCCGGCATGGCCGCCGCCGATCACGATGACGTCGTAGCGATAGAAGGAGTCGGACATGGGCGTGGACCAGGAGCAGAAGGAGGTTGGCGGCCGCGAAAGTATCGGCTGAAGGGCGAGTAAGGTCACTCGACGGATAAAAATGTGATGTAGATCACATTATCGAACACTGACTCTCAAGTTGGCATGTTCCGTGCGGATATCCCTAGTGCACCCGTCGTGGCATTGCGACATGGGCGCAAGGCTGGAATTGGAACAGGGGCCAGCCACGCGTGCGATGGGGTAGCGTAAGGGTCGGTAGTCGGGGGACTGCCGACCCTTATTTTTTCCCGCGCTCCACCGCCCGCCGCAGCCCTGGCTGCTCGAACGGGGTGCCCAGGCGCGCCAGAGCGGACCGCACGACAAAAACATAAAGCCCCGGCATGCCGGGGCTTTATGCGTTGGAGGCGCCGATATCCGACAGGGCCGGAACAGGGGGGATCCAGATTTCCCTGTCGGACATCGACATAAGTCGGTCAGTGCGCCCGGCCGGGTCAAAACATGACGTAGCGGGTCACACAGAGCGTCTAGCTTGCGACCAAGTGCCGGCTGAACGCAAGCCCCCAACATCGCCATTTGTGGGCCACGTCGCAGTCAGCAACTCAGGGAATCTGCTCACGTGTGTTGCGCGGCGCGGTCTGCCGTTGAATCTCGCGAATCACCCGCGGCGGCGCACCGATGCGAGGCGGCCGCGACGGCGGAGCGCCAGTCGCCGGTGGGCGATTGGGCTGTTGCGGGCGCGGGCCGTTGGGACGGGGCCCATTGTTGAACGAGCCGTGCGGCCGTGGCGGCCGGTACTGCGGGCGGCGATCGTTCTGGCGGTAGTAATAACCGCCGCCGCGGTAGACCGGATACGCCGGGTAGTCGTACAGCCCGATCGAACCGGCGCCGTAAGGGTAACCGTAGGGGTTGCCGTAGAAATATGGCGAGTAGCCCGGCGGGTAGCGGTACTGCACCGCGGGCGCGCCGCGGTAATAGCCGCCCGACCCCGCACCGGTGTAGTCGTAGGTTGCGCAGCCGCCCAGGGCCAATAGCCCGGCGGCGAAGATCAGACGGAATTTCATGGATGGTGCCCTCCTGCAACCATGGTGTCACTTTCGAACCGATGCATTGAATCGGTCCTTAACTGTGCCGCAATGTGGTGCTTCTGCATCGATCCAGCATGCGCGGGTGCCGCGCGTGCAGCCGTGAAGGCGGGGACGATACGTTAATCTTGCAGGCATGATCGAGACGGTCCCGCTTGCCCATTCCGACGTCCTGCAAGCTGCTGCGCGCATCGCGCCGCAGTGCGTGCCGACACCGCTGCTGACCTCGCACAGCCTGGACGCCCTCTGCGGTGCGCAGCTGTTCTTCAAGGCCGAACACCTGCAGCGCAGCGGCGCCTTCAAGTTCCGTGGCGCCTGCAACGCGGTGTGGTCGTTGCCGGAGGAGCTGGCCGCGCGTGGGGTGGTCACCCATTCGTCCGGCAATCACGGCGCCGCACTCGCGCTCGCCGCGCGCACGCGCGGGATCGGCTGCCACGTGGTGGTGCCCGAAGGCGCGGTGGCCGCCAAGCTGGCCAATATCTCCCGTCACGGCGCCACGCTGTGGCGCTGCGCGCCCACCATCGCGGCGCGCGAGCAGATGTGTGCCGACGTCCAGGCCGGCAGCGGCGCGACGTTGGTGCATCCGTATACCGACCCGGCGGTGATCGCCGGGCAGGGCACCGCCGCGCTGGAGCTGCTGCTGCAGAGCGGCGGGCTGGATGTGCTGGTGGCACCGGTCGGCGGCGGTGGGCTGGCCGCCGGCAGTGCGCTGGCGCTGCAATCGGCGCCGGGCTGTGCGCTGGTGCTGGCCGAGCCGAGCGGGGCGGCCGATACCGCGCGCTCGCTGGCGGCCGGCGAGCGCCTGGTCGACTTCGTGCCCGACACGCTCTGCGACGGCCTGCGCGGCACCCTAGGGGCGCCAAATTTCGCAGTGTTGCAGGCCGCCGGCACGCAGGTGATCACCGTGGACGATGCGGCGGTGGTGCAGGCGATGCGGCTGATCTGGCAGGTGCTCAAACAGGTGGTGGAGCCGTCCTCGGCGATTGCGCTGGCAGCGGTGCTGGCCGACCCGGCGCGCTTTGCCGGGCGGCGGGTCGGGCTGATCCTGTCCGGCGGCAATGTCGATCTGGATGCGCTGCCGTGGGCCGCGGCGTGAGCAGGCGGTCGCGTGGGATCGGTCTGTGGGGCTGGTGCTGGCGCCTGTGCATGCTGACGCTGATCTGGCTGGTGGGCGTGGCCGGCTGGATCGTCTGGGTCGGCGATCGCGACCAGGCCGCGCCGGCCGACGTGATCATCGTGCTGGGCGCGGCCGCCTACGACGCGCGCCCTTCGCCGGTGTTCGAAGAGCGCATCCGGCATGCGCTGGACCTGTACGCGCAGGGCTACGCGCCGCGGCTGCTGTTCACCGGCGGCTTCGGCAATGGCGCGCGCTTTGCCGAATCGCAGGTGGCGCGGCGCTACGCGCTACGCCACGGCGTACCGCCGGAGGCGATCGTGATCGAGACGGTCTCGCGCACCACCCGGCAGAATCTGCAGCAGGCACGCGCGCTGATGGACCGGCACGGCATGCACCGGGCGATCATCGTCAGCGACCCGTTGCACATGGCGCGCGCGCTACGGCTGAGCGATGAGCTGGGGGTGGACGCGCTGGCCTCTTCCACGCCCAGCACGCGCTTTCGCAGCTTCCACACCAGCTGGCGCTTCCTGCTGCAGGAGGTCTATTACTTCCATCGCGATCTGGTGGTGCAGGGCGCCTGACGCCGGGTATGCCGCGGGGCAGGCGTGTTGAAGCGCAAAACGCGCTCTATGATGCGGCTTTCCCAGCGGCAGGTTCGAGCATGAGCGAGCGCAATCGGCAACACGCCACCGGCCTGGTCCAGGCCTATTACGCGGCATTCAACCGCGGCGATTGGGACGCCATGCTGGCGTTCCTGGCCGACGACGTCGCGCACGACCTCAACCAGGGCCCGCGCGAGATCGGCCGGGCGGAATTTGCCGCCTTCCTGCAGCGCATGAACGACAGTTACCGCGAGCAGCTGCGCGACATCGTGATCACCGCCAACGAGGATGGCACCCGGGTTGGTGCCGAGTACGTGGTGCACGGGGTCTACCACACCACCGACGAAGGCCTGCCGGAAGCCAATGGGCAGACCTATGTGCTGCCGGGCGGTGCGTTCTTCGATGTGCGCGACGGCAAGATCACCCGCGTCACCAACTACTACAACCTGCAGGAATGGATCGCGCAGGTGTCGCGCTGAGCGCATCAACCGTCACGGCGTAGGAGCGCACCCGGGCGCGATAAGGCGTTATCGGCAATGCCTGGTCGCGCCCAGGTGCGCTCCTACGTGATTGGTGCGGTGTTGCGGCCGGAGCTGTGCCTATGTAGGAGCGCGCTTGCGCGCGATGGGGCGTTACCGGCGATGCCGGTCGCGCCCTGGTGCGCTCCTACGTGATTGGTGCGGGGTTGCGGCCGGAGCTGTGCCTATGTAGGAGCGCGCTTGCGCGCGATGAGGCGTTACCGGCGATGCCTGGTCGCGCCCGGGTGCGCTCCTACGTGATTGGTGCGGTGTTGCGGCCGGAGCTGTGCCTATGTAGGAGCGCGCTTGCGCGCGATGGGGCGTTACCGGCGATGCCGGTCGCGCCCGGGTGCGCTCCTACGTGGGTGGGTGGGGGTTACAGCAACACGATCCCGACCACCACCAGGATGAAGATGCCCCACTTGAGCGTCTGGTACAGCGGGTTGTTGCGTTCCTTCAACGCCTTGGCCTTCAGGCGCGCGGCATAGAAATAGCGGAACACGCGGTTGATGCCGCCGGTCTTGTCGCCTTCCTGATTGGGCGAGGCACCGGCCGAGAGCAGGCTGCGACCGACGAAGCGGTTCACCGCCGCGGCCCAGCGCCAGCGCATCGGGCGCTCGATGTCGCAGAACAGGATGATGCGGTCCTGGTCGGTGTCGTTGCGCGCGTAGTGGATGTAGGTCTCGTCGAACATCGTCCACTCGCCATCGCGCCAGCTATGGCGCTGCCCGTCGACATCGATGAAGCAGCGGTCGTCGTTGGGCGTGGCCAGCCCCAGGTGCAGGCGCATGGACCCGGCGAACGGATCGCGGTGCGGGCGCAGTTCGCTGCCCGGCGGCAACTCGGCAAACATCGCGGCCTTCACCGTGGGGATGGACTTCAGCAACGCAGTGGTCTGCGGGCACAGTTCGGACGCCGACGGGTGCGCGGTGCCGTACCACTTCAGATAGAAGCGCTTCCAGCCACGGCGGAAGAACGAGTTGAAGCCGATGTCGGTGTAGCCGTCGGCAGCGCGGATCTTCTGCATCTGCTGCAGCGCCACCGCTTCATCGCGGATCAGCGGCCAGTTGGCGCGCAGCGGCGCCAGCTCCGGAAATTCCTTGCCGGGATCGATGAACGGCGTGGTCGGCACGCGCGAACACAGATACATCAGCGTGTTGATCGGCGCCATGAAGGTGGAATGGTCCAGCAGCTGCCGGCTGAGCCGGTGCCGCACACGACCGCGGTAATGGATGTACAGCGCCGATGCGATGAACAGCGCGATGATGAGCCACTTCAACATTGGGAAGGCCGATTGGGGGACGGGGGCCGCAAACCTAAGAGCGGCTATCAAAACGTCAGTGCAGCAGCCGGGCGGGGGCGCTGCCGGTACTCGGAACCGGCATGTACCACGCGTACATGCAGATTCCTGGGCGCCGTCTGCAGCCACCTGACGGCTGCGTGCTGCGTTTTGCTAGCCACGCCGGTTCAGGCGTCGAAAAGGCAAGCCGCAACAGGAACATGCGGCCATTGACTACTGAATTCTACCGGGTGTCGCGACCGAGCCTGACAGGTCAGCATTGGTGCTGTCGCAAAACTGTGTGTCTCGCCGGCAACGGCTGCGTTGCTGCCGGCGATCTGCACCGCCGCTAGTCGATGCGGCGGCGGATCGGGATCGAGGCCACCGGGACGCTGGCGACATCGTGTCCCTGCTCGCGGATGGGCGCGCCCGGCGCCGGTGCCCAGGCGTGGGCATAGATCACTTCCCAGGAGCTGGGCAGGGTGCCGTCCGGCCGCCGCAAGGGCTCATAGGCGGCGCTGGCCGCGGCAAAGCGGCCGCGTCCGGTCAGGGTGGCGCGGCGGTTGCTGAGTGCGTTGGTGGCGCCCATCGCGCGCAGCTCGCGCATCAGCGCGGGCAGGTCGCTGTAGGTCAGCGTGAACAGGTCGCGGTCCAGCACCGGGTCGCGGAAGCCGGACATCAGCAAGGCATCGCCGAACTGGGCGATCGGCGGAAAGCGGCTGACATGCGGGGCCGGGTCGGCCTGGGCGAAGGCCTCGCGCAACTCGATCAGCGTCTCCGGGCCGAAGGTGGAGCACAGCAACAAGCCGCCCGGCCGCAGCGCGCGGCGGAAACCGGCGAATACCGCGGGCAGGTCTTCCACCCACTGCAGGCACAGGTTGCTGAAGATCACGTCCACGCTGCCGTCGGCCACCGGCAAGGCGCGTGCATCGGCGCAGACCTGCGCGAACGGCTTCCACCAGCCCGCCGCCTTGCGCGCCTGGCGCAGCATCGGCATGGCCTGGTCCAGCGCGATCACCTGCGCCTTGGGCCAGCGCTTCTTGATCGCGCCGCTGGCATGGCCGGGGCCGGCGCCGACATCCAGCACCACCTTGGGCACCTGGTCGCCCAGGTAGTCGAGCGATTCGAGCAGGCGCGCTTCGGCCTCGCGCTGTAGCGCGGCGGCGGCGGCATAGCTGCTGGCGGCACGCGCAAAGGCGCGCCGGACGTGGCGGGGGTCGAAAGTACTGTTCATGAGCGGCGCTATTGTCGCCTGTGGCCGGGGCGGAGGGAATCGATGGATGGCCTGGCATCGGCCTGGCGAGTCTGCAGACGTTCGGTCTGCCGGTGGCTGCGCTGCGAGCGGCACGGGGTTCAACGGGGCCTGACCAAACACCCACCGGATGCCCGCGGCGGTCGCCACGACTCGCCGCGTGGCCGAGGCGCTCTAGAACGTGCCGGGATAGCTGCCGCCGTCGATCAGCAGGTTCTGCCCGGTGATGTAGCCGGCCTGCGCGCTGCACAGGAACGCGCAGGCCGCGCCGAATTCGTCCGGCTCGCCGAAGCGTGCGGCCGGAATGCCCGCACGCTTGCGCTCGGCGACGTCTTCGGCGCTGCTGCCTTGCTGTTGCGCGATCGCCGCGAAGTTGCCGCGCAGGCGGTCGGTGGCGAACTGGCCGGGCAGCAGATTGTTGATGGTGACGTTGTCGGCCGCCGTGCTGCGCGCCAGCCCGGCGACGAAGCCGGTGAGGCCGGCGCGCGCGCCATTGGACAGGCCCAGGATGTCGATCGGCGCCTTCACTGCACTGGAAGTGATGTTGACGATGCGGCCGAAGCGCCGCGCGCGCATCGCATCGACGCTGGCGCGGATCAGTTCGATCGGCGCCAGCATGTTGGCGTCCAGTGCGCGCAGCCAGTCGTCGCGTTCCCACTGGCGAAAATCGCCGGGCGGCGGGCCACCGGCATTGTTGATGAGGATATCCAGCTGCGGACAGGCGGCGAGCGCATCGCTGCGTCCTTGCGGGGTGGCGATATCGGCCACCACGCTACGCACTTCGCCGGCGCCCGGCAGTGCGCGCAATGCCTGGGCGGACTGCTCCAGGGCATCGCGGCCGCGCGCGACGATCACCACGTTGACGCCTTCGCTGGCCAGCGCGCGTGCGCAGCCCAGCCCCAGGCCCTTGCTGGCGGCGCAGACCAGTGCCCAGCGCCCGGCGATTCCCAGATCCATGCGTGTGTCCTCGATCAGCGATGCCGCATGATCGACGATCCGCTCATGGCACGGACGCAACGAAGCGTTGCAGCGCCTCGGCGACCTGATCGGCATGGCCAAGAAACGGTGCGTGCCCGCCACCGGCAATGGTCAGGGCCTGCGCGTGCGGCGTCAGCGCGGCGGCGGCGTGCATGCCGGCTGCCGGCACCAGCCGGTCGCGTTGGCCCGCGATCCACAGGCTGGGGCGCGCGAGTTGCGGCAGCGCGCGGCGCAGGTCGCTGCGTTCCAGCAGCTGCAGGCCTTGCTGCAGTGCTTCGGCGGCCGGTTCGCCACGCGCCACCAGCGTCTCGCGCAGGCTGCGCAACTCGCTGCGGGCATGCGCCGAGCCCAGCGTATCCAGCGCCAGAAACCGCTCCAGCGTGCCGCGGTAGTCGCGCGCCAGGTCCTGGCCGAATTGCACGAACACCTCGCGCTCGACGGCGTCGGACCAATCGTGGCCACGCACGAAACGCGGCGTGGCCGCGATCATCGCCAGCCCGCGCACCTTGGGCTGGGTGGCTGCGGCATGCAGCGCGAACAGCCCGCCCAACGACCAGCCGACCCACACCGCCGGCGGCGTGGCGGCGGCAATGCCGGCGACCACGTCCGGCAGCGCCAGCGGCGTGCTGTCGCCACGGCTGAAACCGTGCCCGGGCAGATCCACCAGATGCAGTTGATGCTGCGCGGCCAGGCGTTCCACCAATGGCGCGAACACGCCGCCGTGCAACGCCCAACCGTGCAGAAGAACCAGCGCAGGCCCGTGGCCGATGACATCGATATGCATGCGGGGATTGTCGCTGATGGCGCTGACCGGCGCATGGGTCGGCGTGTGCGGCGCAAGGTGTCTTGCGTCAGCCTGCGCTGCGCGTGGAGCCGATCTGCGCGGCACGTCAAGCCGGTTGCGGACACGGAGGACCGCACCGACAGTAGCGATCTGCTCACATCAACGACGCGGACACTGCTACGTCGAGCACAGGCCGCCGTCGCGCGGCTACTGCGCAATCATCTGGATCGTCGCCCTCAGGCAGACGCACGCAGCGGTTGCCGGCTGACCACATCGCGCGCCTGCACGATGGCCTCGATCAAGGCCTGCACCTGCTGCGGTGTATGCAGCGCGGACAGGGTCACACGCAGACGCGCCTTGCCTTCGGGCACAGTGGGTGGGCGGATCGCGCCGACCAGGAAGCCGGCCTGTTCCAGCGCGGCGGACATCGCCATCACCGTGGTTTCTTCGCCGCATAGCAGGGGCTGGATCGGCGTATCCGAGGCCATCAGCTCGAAGCCATGCCGGCGTGCGCCATCGCGGAAACTGCCGATCGACTCGACCAGCTTGGCGCGCCGCCAATCGTCGCGACGCGCCAGCCGCACGGCCGCCAACGTCGCAGCGACCTGCGCCGGTGGCAACGCGGTGGTGTAGATGTAGGGGCGCGCGGTTTCGGCCAGATGACGCACCAGCGCTGCATCGCCGACCACCACCGCGCCATAGCCGCCGAGCGCCTTGCCCAGGGTCACCAGCTGCAGCGGCACTTCGGCCACGCCCAGTCCGGCATCGGCAACGCAGCCGCGCCCCTGCGGGCCGAGCACGCCCACGCCATGTGCGTCGTCGACGTAGAACAGCGCCTGCTGCATGCGCGCCACCAGGCTCAACGCACGCAGCGGCGCGACATCGCCATCCATGCTGAAGACGCCATCGCTGGCCAGCATCGCCGCGCCCTCGGGCGAGCCCTTGAGCTGACGCATCGCGCCTTCCACATCCAGGTGCGGATAACGGCGCAACCGGCAGCCGGCCAGGCGTGTGGCATCGAGCAGGCTGGCGTGGTTGAGCCGGTCCTGCACGCAGACATCGTCGTCCTCGCTGAGCAAGGCCTGCTGCACCGCCAGGTTGGCGATGAAGCCGCTGCCGAACAGCAGCGCCGACGGATAGCCGAGCCACTCGGCGATCTCGCGCTCCAGCGTTTCGTGCGCGGTGTGGTGGCCGCAGATCAGGTGCGAGGCGGTGGCGCCGGCACCATCGCGCGCGGCGGCGTCCTGCAACGCGGCGACCACTTCGAACTGCTGCGACAGGCCCAGATAGTCGTTGGAGCAGAAACCGGTCAGCCAGCGGCCATCGACTTCCAGCCGCACGCCATCGCGACGGCCCACCAGCCGCCGCACCCGCACCCGTTCCTGGGCCACACGCAAGGTGCGCAGCGACGAAATCCGTTCGTGCAGATCGGGGCGGGCCATGGGGGCGTTCAACGGCAGAAGGGGGCGTTAGCGTAGCCTGCCGCGCCCGGCACGCCCAGCCGGCACCGACGACCGGTGCCGGACGTTCGATTCGCGGTTAGGCGGCGTGCTCGCAGGCCGTGCTGCGGGTGATTTCCGCATGCACGGTGCCGGGGTGGTCGTGGTCGGCGGCGTCGACGGTGATCTGCATTGGGCGCAGGCCCAGGCGCTGGAACAGGGCCTGGTCGCGTTCGGTGTCCGGGTTGCCGGTGGTGAGCAGTTTCTCGCCGTAGAAGATCGAGTTGGCGCCGGCCAGGAAGCACAGCGCCTGCAGTTCGTCGCTCATCGCCTCGCGGCCGGCGGACAGGCGCACCATCGAACGCGGCATCGTGATGCGGGCGACCGCGATCATGCGCACGAACTCGAACGGGTCCAGTTGCTGGGTGCCGTGCAGCGGGGTGCCGGCGACCTGGACCAGCTGGTTGATCGGGACCGAATCCGGATGCGCCGGCAGCGTGGCCAGCGCCAACAGCAGGCCGATGCGGTGCTCACGGGTCTCGCCCATGCCGACGATGCCGCCGCAGCAGGTTTTCAGGCCGACATCGCGCACGTGCTCCAGCGTGTTCAGGCGGTCCTGATACTGGCGGGTGTGGATGATCGAGTCGTAGTAATCCGGCGCGGTGTCCAGATTGTGGTTGTAGTAGTCCAGCCCGGCGTCCTTGAGCGCGCGCGCCTGGCCGGCGTCGAGCATGCCGAGCGTGGCGCAGGTTTCCAGGCCCATTGCCTTGACCTCGCGGATCATCGCCGCGACCTTGGGGATGTCGCGCTCCTTGGGCGAGCGCCAGGCCGCGCCCATGCAGAAGCGCGAGGCGCCGGCGGCCTTGGCCTGGCGTGCCTTGGCGACGACCTCTTCGGTCTCCATCAGCTTCTGCGCGGTCACGCCGGTGTCGTAGCGCTGCGCCTGCGGGCAGTACGCGCAGTCTTCCGGGCAGCCGCCGGTCTTGACCGACAGCAGCGTGGACACCTGCACCTGCGCCGGATCGAAATGGGCGCGATGCACGCTGGCGGCGCGGTGCAGCAGCTCCGGAAACGGCAGATCGAACAGCGCCTGCAGCTCTTTGCGATCCCAGTCATGGCGTACGACAACAGACATCGGGGTTTCCTGACAGTCAGCGGCTTGGAAGCCAGGCAGTCTGGTGAGCATGGAAGAGGCTGTCAACTTCGAAGAGGTCAACTCGGTTTACAGGTGGCCGCGCCGAGTGTTGCGGTTGCTGCTGCCGAGCCGGTGCCTGGTGTGCGCGGAACCCGGCAGCGCCGACTGCGATCTGTGCCCGTCGTGTCACGCCGCATTGCCGGATCACGGGCACGCCTGCCTGCGTTGCGCAACGCAGCTGTACGCCTGCGGTGACGCGCTGCTGTGCGGGCAGTGCCTGCAGCACCCGCCACCGCTGCAACGCGTGCATGCGTGTTTCACCTATCGCTGGCCGGTGGATGGCTTGCTGCGGCGTTTCAAGTTCCATCAGGACCTGGCCGCCGGACGCTTGCTCAGCGAGTTGATGGTCTGGCGTTGCGTAGGCCTGCCGCGTCCGCAGGCGCTGGTGCCGGTGAGTCTGCACCGGCAGCGCTTGCGCCAGCGTGGTTACGATCAGGCGCTGGAGCTGGCCAGACCGCTCGGCCGCGCGCTGCGGCTGCCCTGCCTGCCATTGCTGCGCCGGGTCCGCGCGACCGCGCCGCAATCGGAGCTGGATGCGGCCGAGCGTCAGCGCAATCTGCGCCAGGCCTTTGTCGCGCGTGGCGCCTTGCCCGCGCATGTGGCCTTGGTGGATGACGTGATGACCACCGGTGCGACGCTGCATGCGGCGGCGCAGGCCTTGCAGCGGGCCGGTGTGCAGCGGGTGGATGCGTGGGTATGCGCGCGTGTGCCGTGAGGCTTGGTAGGCTGCGGGTTGTGAGCTGCAGCATGGGGCTTCGCCCGTATCCTCACCCCCAACCCCTCTCCCGCGGGAGAGGGGCTTAAGCCTAGGCGATTGACCTGTCTGCGCGTCAGCGCATTGCCAGCGCCGCGGCGATGCCGACGAAGATCGCCAGGCCTACCCAGTTGTTGTGCAGGAAGGCGCGGAAGCACGGGCCGCGTTCGCGGTGGCGGGCGAGGCGGAACTCGTAGGCCACCAGCAGTGCGGCCACGCCCAGCCCCGCCCAGTACGCGATACCGAGACCGGCGCGCAGGCCGACCAGCGCCAATGCCGCAAACATCGATGCGTACAGCAGGCCCTGCGCGATCAGGTCGAACCTGCCGAACAGGATGGCGGTGGACTTGCTGCCCATGCGGATGTCGTCCTCGCGGTCGACCATTGCATACCAGGTGTCGTAGGCCGTGGCCCAGAGGATGTTGGCCGCATACAGCAGCCAGCCCAGCAATGGCACGCTGCCCTGCACCGCGGCGAAGGCCATCGGGATGCCCCAGCCAAAGGCCATGCCCAGATAGACCTGGGGCAGGTGGGTGTGGCGCTTGAGATAGGGATAGCTGGCGGCCAGGAACACGCCCGGCACGCTCAGGGCCACGGTCAGCCAGTTGAGCGTGAGCACCAGCGCGAATGCCACCAGCATCAGCACCACGAACACCCACAGCGCCTCGCGCCCGGACACCGCCCCGGTGGCCAGCGGGCGCGACTTGGTGCGCTCCACGTGCGGGTCCAGCCAGCGGTCGGCATAGTCGTTGATCACGCAGCCGGCCGAGCGGGTCAGCCAGACCCCGGCTGTGAACACGAACAGTGTCCACAGCGGCGGCAGGCCACCGGCGGCCAGCCACAACGCCCACCAGGTCGGCCACAGCAACAGCAGGCTGCCGATCGGACGATCGCCGCGGACCAACGTCCAGTACTGCCCCAGTCGCTGCGGCCAGGTCAGCGCGGGCGCTGTGGGCAGCTGTTCAACACCATGCTTGCTCATGCTGCAAAGGGTAGCAGCGCGGCTTGGCTGCGGTCATGCGCTGGGTGATGAGCGAGCTAGGCATCGTCCAGCCTTCCGGACGGCTGCGCGAGCTCGCGCCAGGTACCTCCGCGCCGGCGCTGGCTCCGGACTGGGCTCCATCGGCAATGCCGCGGTGTCCGGCCGTTCGGCACTCCCTGTCGCCGGTGTCACGCGCGCGGCGGTGGTTCTGGCATAATGCCCGGCCAGGCGCTCGTAGCTCAGCCGGATAGAGTAGTGGCTTCCGAAGCCATTGGTCGGGGGTTCGAATCCCTCCGGGCGCACCAGATGAACCCTTCAGGGACATCCAAGAAAGTCCAAAACCCCCGAGAGATCGGGGGTTTTTTGTTGCCTGCCAGTCCTGCAAGGTCCACCCTAATCCATTGAAATCCAGGCCGATCGGGGGCATAGATGGGGGCACCAGCCCCCAGCACGGATATGGATGCCCCCATACCCCCAAGTGACGCAGCAGTACGTAGTGCAAAGCCGGCCACCAAGCCCGTGAGACTGTTCGATGGTGGCGGCTTATACGTCGAGATCTCGCCGAAGGGTGCCAAGCTCTGGCGATGGAAGTATCGATTCGGCGGTAGGGAGAAACGCTTGGCACTGGGGATCTACCCAGAGGTCAGCCTGGCGAAGGCGCGAGCGCAGCATTTGGAGGCACGGAAAATCCTTCGATCAGGCATCGACCCAGCTGAGAAGAGCAAGGTCGACCGGCTGGTTCGCGTTGATCGGTCTCAGCTCAGCTTTGCAGCTGTCGCTGCAGAGTTCCTGAACCTGCATGGCAAGAAGAACTCCATCCTGACGATGAAGCGCAATGGCAGGATCGTCGAAAAGGACCTCAACCCTTATCTAGGGCATAGGCCTATCGCTGAGATCTCTGCGCCGGAGCTTCTAGCTGTCCTGCGTAAGATAGAAATGCGTGGCGCCATTGAGACAGCTCATCGCGCTCGGGGTATTGCCAGCATGGTGTTTCGATACGCCATCACCGTAGGCAAGGCTGAGCGTGACCCGGCTGCCGATCTTTTTGGCGCGCTAGAGACCCCGAGGGTGCAGAATTTCGCCAGCCTGACGGAGCCTGCTGCGGTGGCACCCCTGCTGAGGGCCTTGTGGGGGTACGAAGGAAGTCTTGTTGTACGCGCTGCCCTAAAGCTTGCACCCCTGGTCTTCGCGCGGCCAGGCGAGCTGCGGACAGCCAAGTGGGCAGATATCGATCTTGCAGCTGGTGAGTGGCGTTACGTCGCCACTAAGACAGGTGTTCCCCACATTGTGCCGCTTGCCTCCCAAGCAGTTGAGGTCCTTCGTGAGCTTCAGCCAGTCACCAGAAGCAGTGAGTTCGTATTCCCTAGTCTTCATGGGAAGGGAAGGCCGATGAGCGATAGCACCATAAATGCTGCCTTGAGGCGTATGGGATTCGACTCCAGGACGATGACCGGCCACGGGTTTCGTGCGATGGCTCGTACGATCCTGGATGAGGTGCTTGGCTTCTGCCCCGATTACATCGAAACACCAGCTTGCGCATGCGGTACGTGACCCAAACGGCAGGCATACAACCGCACGGCTCATCTCACCAATCGCCGAAAGATGATGCAGGCGTGGGCTGACTATCTATTTAGAAGATTACGCACACATCTTCGCCAGTGCCCTGTGCGGTCGCTCCTGGTTATAGACGCGTCGCCACTGTTCGATTTTGCTCCGTGCGTCGGCCAGTGACAAGAACCAACGCGCGTTGAGACACTCCTGCCGCAGGCATCCGTTGAAGCTTTCCACCAAGGCGTTATCGGTGAGTGTGCCACGCCGGGAGAAGTCCAGCTCCCTCCCCCGTTTTCATACGCCCACCGATCCATGACCTTGCCGGCAAACTCACTCCCGTTATCCATCTTGATGGCCGCAGACTTGCCTCTCTGCGCCACCAGTCGCGTCATCACATCGGCGACGTCGTCGCCCTTCAATGATTGGTCAACAACGATATCCAGGCACTCATGCGTGAAGTGATCCACCACCGTCAGCGACCGGAAACGGCGACCATCGAACAGTGCATCACTCACGAAGTCCATGCCACATAGTGCATTCGGTGCAGTGGCCATCTTCAGCGGTTGACGTCGCCGTGCGCTGCGACTGCGGCGCGGCCTGCAATGCCTTAAAGACAGGCCTTCATCCTCATAAATGCGGTGGACGCGCTTGTGATTGTCCCGCCATCCTTCGCGACGCAGCACAACAAAAACGCGCTCACACCCGTAGTGCACGCGCGTCTGGGTGATCTCGCGCATCCGCTGACGAATGGCGCTGAAATCGCGCGCCTTGGCCTTGTAGGAAAACGCCGAGCGCGATATCGCCATGATCCGCAGCGCATGCCGCTCGCTTACCCCAAAGCGCTCACGGAGCTGGCTTACCAGGTGCGTCGCTGGGCAAGCCTTAGATCTTTTTTGTAACGACTTCCTGCAGCATCGCCTTATCCAGGCTCAGGTCTGCCACCAGCTGCTTCAACTTCCGATTTTCCTCTTCCAGTAGCCGCAATCGCTTGAGCTCAGAGGGGCCCAGACCACCGTACGTCTTGCGCCAGACGTAGAACGTAGCCTCGGCAATTTCCATCTTCTGACAAATCTCTCCGATCGCCATCCCCCAACTCGGCCTGCTTGAGCGCATAGGCAATCTGCTCCTCGGTAAGCCGTGACTTCTTCATCGCTTGACTTCTCGTGATGACGGGGGGCCATATCGGCAAAGTCTCTACTCTACGATGCGCCTGTTCTTAGGGGGGGGATCAGTTGGGCATAAGCGGACGGCGTCATGCCGCCAATTGCTTTCTTGGGTCGGTCCTCGTCGTGTTCGCGTCGCCAGCGTTCGATCTCGGTGCGCGCATGCAGCAACGTCGGGAACCAGTGCTCGTTGAGGCTTTCATCGCATAGCCGGCCGTTGAAGGATTCGACGTAGGCGTTTTGGTTTGGCTTGCTTGGTTGGATCAGCCGCAACTGCGCGCCACGTGCATGCGCCCAGACGACCATTGCCTTACCGCAAAACTCCTTGCCGTTGTCGGTGCGGATCAGGTCGACCATTGGCGTTTGTATTGAGTAGTTTCGAGTGAGGAGTTGCCGGTCTTTCAAAAAACGAATTGTGGAGTTCTACGGACCGTGAGCAAATGCCAAGATCAGGCGGCGCTGGGGCCACCTGGCCGGAACGCATGTGCAGGCCGTGATAGCTCAGCCGGATAGCAGGACCCTCCGGAACCGTTTCCAGTAAGGCCAGGCGGGCTAGGATGCCGTTAGGCAATAAGAATATCCAGGTGCACGGACCGCCAGATATCGCCCTCATAACTCGTCGATACTAAAGTCGTTATATGAGGGTGTTGACGTGCAGGTGGCTCTAGAGCGTCAGGATTCAATCGCAAAGCAGAGATGCCGGCGGTTGACAGCTTCTTAACGTCCCCTGATTCTATTCCACCACTTGAGCCGGCTTGGGCTCTCAGCAAGGAACGCGTATGTCAGGGGGAAGTGCGTCGCTCTCGTTAGTCGAGGGCGGCTCGTCGGTGCAAGACCGGCCGGATCTGGGGCTGCAGGGGTTGGTCCTGCTGGCGCAATTTCATGGCGTTGCCGCGGACGCGGTGCAGCTGGCGCATGGGTTCGGACGAGGCGGCGAGCCGTTCGACGAAACCACGCTGCTGCTGGCAGCCAAGCAACTGGGGCTAAAAGCCAAAGTCGTTGCCCAGCCGGCCGTACGGATCGGCATGGCGGCGTTACCGGCCCTGGCCCTGGTGCCGGATGGCGACGCGTTTATCGTCGCCAAGGTCGGGGCGGACCAGATCCTGATCCACGATCTGGTCGAAAAGCGGCCGCGCTCCATCTCGCCCGCCGAGTTCGAAGCACGTTACCAGGGGCGGTTGCTGCAGGTGGCCTCGCGGGCTTCGGTGCTTGGCGACCTGGCCAA
>NZ_JACHOM010000005.1:0-411919 GCF_014199865.1 Xanthomonas sp. F14
GTGTGGCTCAAGCCATGCGAGAGTAGGTCATCGCCAGGGGCTTTACCCGAAACCCTCAGTCCAACAGGACTGAGGGTTTCTTTTTGTGCGAAATTTAAGACAACTGGCTAAAGCCAAGGCCAAAGCCAAAGCCGAAGCCGAAGCCAAAGCCGAAGCCGAGTAGCGCCACGGCACTCGGACACTTCAGGCGCATCCCTTGGAACCTTGCCACGCTGTGATCGGGGCCTCATCGACATGTAACGCAGTAGCTGACGCGTCGGTTCACGCAGGTCACTGACAGGGCCCAAGGTTGAGCTTCTTTCTTACCTCTGTCCCCTGATTTTCACGTCGATGCCGAGAGGTAGGTACTCGCAGCGATGCTGTTGTGTAGCAATGACCTACCGCTTACTTCTACGCAATGCAGATCTACGGGCACGGGACCTTGTGCGGACATCTGGGCACAACAAAAACCCCGCGATGCGGGGTTCTTGTTTTCCTCAGCAAGCCAAGAGAGATGGCCTGATAGTTGTGGGCCTGGCCCTCAGTCGCCCAGTGTCAGAAGCGAGGCGTTGCCGCCTGCGGCCGTCGTATTGACGGTGACGACCTTCTCGGTGGCAAAACGAAGCAGGTAATGCGGGCCGCCGGCTTTCGGGCCGGTACCTGACAGTCCCTGGCCGCCGAAGGGCTGTACGCCGACGACCGCACCGATCTGATTGCGGTTGACGTAGACATTGCCGACCGCAACACGCGTGGTGATGCGATCGATGGTCTCGTCGATGCGCGAGTGCACGCCCAGGGTCAGTCCGTAACCGGTGGCATTGATCTGATCGATGACGACGTCGAGTTGGTCGGCTTTCCAGCGGATGACATGCAGGACCGGCCCGAAAATTTCGCGCTGCAGCTGCGCGAGCGAGGCCAGCTCGTACGCACGCGGGGCGAAAAAGCTGCCGTTGGCAGTGGCGGGGCCCAGGGTGGTGGTGCCGATCGGGCGGGCTTCGCGATCCATGCGCTCCGCATGATCGTCGAGGATCTTGAGCGCATCTGCGTCGATGACGGGGCCAACATCGGTGGACAGCAGCGCAGGATCGCCGATCTTCAGCTCTCCCATTGCGCCGGCCAGCATGGTCATGACCTTGTCGGCGATGTCGTCCTGCACGAACAGCACGCGGGCCGCCGAGCAGCGTTGGCCGGCGGACATGAAGGCGCTGGAGATCGCGTCCTTGACGACGGCTTCCGGCAACGAGGACGAGTCGGCGATGAAGGCGTTCTGGCCACCGGTTTCGGCAATCAGCACGCCGATCGCGGCATCGCGAGACGCCAGGGTACGGTTGATGACGCGCGCGGTCTCCGTGGAGCCAGTGAAGGCGACGCCCGCCACGCGCGGATCATTGGTCAGCGCAGCGCCGACGGTGGCGCCGTCGCCCGGCAGGAACTGCACGACCGCTTCGGGGATACCCGCTTCGTGCAGCAGCTTCACTGCAGCGTAGCCGATCAAGTTGGTTTGCTCTGCAGGCTTGGCGATCACGCTGTTGCCGGCAGCCAATGCGGCGGCGACCTGGCCGAGGAAGATAGCGAGCGGGAAGTTCCAGGGGCTGATGCAGACGAAGACACCGCGGCCATGCAGCTGCAGTTCGTTGGATTCGCCGGTTGGCCCGGGCAGACGCTCGGGTGCGCCGAACTGCGCGCGTGCCTGGGCTGCGTAATAACGCAGGAAGTCGACCGCCTCACGCACTTCTGCCACGGCGTCGGGCAGGGTTTTGCCGGCCTCCTTGACGCAGATCGCCATGAACTCGGGCATGCGTGCTTCGAGCAGGTCGGCGGCATGCTCCAGGATGGTGGCGCGGCTGGCCGCCGGCGTGCGGTTCCAGGCCGGCTGCGCGGCAGCGGCGGTTGCCAGCGAGGTCTGCACGGTGGCCGGATCGGCCGGCTGCCAGTGCCCGACCGTTTCGCGTCGGTCAGCCGGGTTGCGCACCGCCTCGCTCTGCGTGCTGATCACCGCGCCGGGCACCAGTGGGGTGGCCTTCCACGGCTTGATGGCGGCATTGAGTTGCTCGGCCAGCTGCCGCAGATCGTTGTCGTTGGCGAGATTGGCGCCCATGGAGTTTTTCCTGTGTTGGTTCTGGCTGCGCAACAGATCGGTGGGCAGCGGAATCTTGGGATGCGGAATGGAGCCGAACGAGGACACCGCTTCGACCGGATCGCGGATCAGGTCTTCGATGGCGACGTCCTCGTCGGTGATGCGATTGACGAAGCTGGAATTGGCGCCGTTCTCGAGCAGGCGACGCACCAGGTACGGCAGCAGATCCTCGTGCGAGCCGACCGGGGCGTACACGCGGCATGGCAGTCCCAGGCGATCGGCCGGAATCACTTCGGCATACAGGTCATCGCCCATGCCGTGCAGTTTCTGGTGTTCGTAATGCTTGGTCGTTGCGATTGCGCGTACCGCCGCGATGGTCTGCGCGTTGTGCGTGGCGAACATCGGATACAGCGCATCGCTGTGCGCGAACATGCGGCGCGCGCAGGCCAGATACGACACGTCGGTATTCTGCTTGCGGGTAAAGACCGGGTAGCCGGGGTGACCTTCGATCTGTGCGCGCTTGATCTCCGCGTCCCAGTACGCGCCCTTGACCAGACGCACCGGAATGCGACGGCCGACGCGGCGTGCCAGATCGGCGAGAAAATCGATCGTATACGGCGTGCGCTTCTGATACGCCTGCACCGCCAGGCCATAGCCCTCCCATCCATCCAGCGACGGGTCCGAGAAGGTGGCCTCGATGATGTCCAGCGACAGTTCCAGACGGTCGGCTTCTTCGGCATCGACGGTGTAGCCGATGCCGTAGGACTTGGCCAGTTGCGCCAGCTCGAGCACGCCCGGCACCAGCTCGGCCATCACGCGTGCGCGCTTGGCGTGCTCGTAGCGCGGATACAGTGCGGATAATTTGATCGAGATGCTGGGCGCTGCAAAGACATCGGTACCGACGAAACTGCCGCTGCGGCCGATCGCGTGGATGGCATCGCGGTACGCCTGCAGATAGCGCTGCGCATCCTTCATGGTCAATGCGCCTTCGCCGAGCATGTCGAAGGAATAGCGGTAATCGGCGTTGTCGCCCTTGCGCGAACGCGACAGGGCCTCACCGATGGTGC
Source organism: Xanthomonas sp. F14 (assembly GCF_014199865.1). NCBI lineage: Bacteria > Pseudomonadati > Pseudomonadota > Gammaproteobacteria > Lysobacterales > Lysobacteraceae > Xanthomonas > Xanthomonas sp. F14. The sequence continues at coordinate 3,124 of NZ_JACHOM010000005.1, forward strand.
GGCCCATGACGAACTGGTGGCCCATGATCTTCATCGCCTGGCGCACTGCCAGGCGAATCACCGGCTCGCCGACGCGGCCGATCAGGCGCTTGAACGCACCCGGCACGTCGGCACGGGTGAGGTCGTTGAGCTGCACCAGCTTGCCGGTGAGCATCAGGCCCCAGGTCGATGCGTTGACCAGCACCGAGTCGCTGCCGCCAACGTGTTTTTTCCAGTCCGCATCGCCGAGCTTGTCGCGGATCAGCTTGTCTGCGGTGTCCTGGTCGGGAATTCGCAACAGTGCTTCGGCCACGCACATCAGCAAGACGCCTTCTTCGCTGCCCAGGTCGTACTGGCGCATGAAGGCTTCGATCGCGCCCTGGTCCTGCGCACGTGCGCGGACGCGGGTGACCAGATCGGCGGCGACTGCCTGCACCTTGGCCTGTTCGGCGGCGGGCAGACGCGCCTGGTCGAGCAATTCGCGGACGTGCTCGGTTTCGTCCTTGAGCCAGGCGGCGGTGATCGCCGCACGCAATGCGCCGGGTGCGGCAGGCAGCTCGGGCGCCAGCAGCGGGCGCGCAACTGAGGGAGAGGCAAGCGGGTCGAGCTGAGCGTTCATGCGAAGGGTGCCTGGGAATCCTTGCTCATTCTAGAGAGCCGCAGCCCCTGCGCACTTGTGTGGAAGCGGCAACTTTTCCGCCGTTTTGTGCACGTGGCCGGCGCAGGCCCAAAACGGACTCGCTCCCTGCCGGCCGCAGCCGCGGGCATCGGCACATGCACCGGGAAGTGATTGATTTACGCGTGTTTTTAGCTGCACTGCAGCAATCGCATGATTGCCGGAAACGCTTGCCGCATGCGTTCGTGCGGGTCTACCATCGGGCCATTCCCGCAGTGCGCTGCGTGTTGCCAATGATCGAAGTACTGCCGTTGATGTCCGAAGGGGTCGGGACGCAGTTGCGGTTGCGGCCTCCGCGGGCATTGTCGGCCAGGCAATTCGTGCAGCTGTTCGCAGTGTTGGCGGGAACGATGTGGGTATTTGCGGGCCTGGGGTGGTGGACCGGCAATGCATTCGCGCCGGTGTTCGCCCTGTTGCACAGTGGTGTGGTGGCGCTGGCGCTACGGCAGTTGTGGCGAAGTGGCGAGCGCGAAGAAGCGATCCGGGTAGGGGAGACCGTTGTCGAGGTGTTTCCATCCGGACATGCGCCACCAGCGTTTCAGGCACATCCGCATTGGGTGCGGTTATGCATGGAACGCGACGACAGGGTGGTGCTGGTCAGCAGCGGCAAGCAGATCGAGATTGGAAGTTTTCTCGGGCCGGCCGAACGTGTGGAACTGGCAACTACGCTGAAACGCTTGCTCGCGGCCGCCAATGGCCGTCACCGATGACGTAAGGGTCTAGGCAATGACGCAACGCAGCAGCTGGAAGGCGACGTATCCGAAATTGGCTTTGGCGATGCTGGCGCTGTCGAGCGCCTCGGTTGCCTGGGCGCAATCGGCCGACCCGAAGGAATGGCAGCTCAACATGGGCCGCGGGGTCACCCAGACCGCGCGCATGGCCTACGAGGCGCACATGGTGGCGCTGTGGGTCTGCGTGGTGATCGGCGCGCTGGTGTTCGGTGCGATGGGCTATGCGATCTTCAAGTTCCGCAAGTCCAAGGGGGCGGTGGCCGCGCAATTCAGCCACAACACCACGGCAGAGGTGCTGTGGACGGTGATCCCGGTGCTGGTGCTGATTGCGATGGCCTGGCCGGCAACGGCCAAGCTGATTGCGATGTACGACACCCGCGAGTCGGAAATGACCGTCAAGGTCACCGGCTACCAGTGGATGTGGAAATACGAGTATCTGGGCCAGGGCGTGGAGTTCACCAGCCGGCTGGCGCGCGAATCCGATCGCATCCGCCAGAGTGGCGAGCGTCCGACCGCTGCATCGCAACCGCATTATCTGCTGGACGTGGACAATCGCCTGGTGCTGCCGGTCAACACCAAGATCCGTTTCGTGATCACCGCCGACGACGTGATCCATGCGTGGTGGGTGCCGGCGCTTGGCTGGAAGCAGGACGCAATCCCCGGCATCGTCAACGAGGCATGGACCAATATCGAACAGCCGGGCGTGTATCGCGGGCAGTGCGCCGAGTTGTGCGGCAAGGATCATGGTTTCATGCCGATCGTGGTGGAAGCGCTGCCCAAGGCCGAATTCCAGCGCTGGCTGGCGGCCCGTCGCAGTGCCAGCGCAGCGCCTGCCGCACCGGCCGGCACCCCGGCGCCGGCGTCCACACCTGCAGCACCGCCTGCCGGTGAGGCTGCTCCAGCCGCAGCGCCTGCTCCGACCGCCGCACCGACCGCCGCTCTTTAATCGCCCGCAACCGCACCGCTTCGTAGAGGTCGTTCCGTCATGGCGCATACCGCAGTCGATCACCACGGACACCACCAGCCCGGTTTCGTCGAGCGCTGGTTTTTCTCGACCAATCACAAGGACATCGGCACGCTGTATCTGCTGTTTTCCTTCGTGATGTTCATCATCGGCGCGGCGATGAGCGTGGTGATCCGCGCTGAACTGATGCAGCCCGGGCTGCAGTTCGTCAAGCCGGAATTCTTCAACCAGATGACCACCGTGCATGCCCTGGTGATGATCTTCGGCGGGGTGATGCCGGCCTTCGTCGGCCTGGCCAACTGGATGATTCCGTTGCAGATCGGCGCGCCGGACATGGCGTTGCCGCGCATGAACAACTGGTCGTTCTGGTTGCTGCCGGTGGCGTTTACCTTGCTGCTGCTGACGCTGTTCCTGCCCGGCGGTGCGCCGGCCGGCGGCTGGACGCTGTACCCGCCGCTGTCGCTGCAGGGCGGCTACAACGTGGCCTTCAGCGTGTTCGCGATCCATGTGGCCGGCGTCAGTTCGATCATGGGTGCGATCAACATCATCGCCACCGTGCTCAACATGCGCGCGCCGGGTATCGACCTGCTGAAGATGCCGATCTTCTGCTGGGCCTGGCTGATCACCGCCTTCCTGCTGATCGCGGTGATGCCGGTGCTGGCCGGCGCGGTGACCATGCTGCTGACCGACAAGTTCTTCGGTACCAGCTTCTTCAATGCGGCCGGCGGCGGCGACCCGGTGATGTACCAGCACATCTTCTGGTTCTTCGGGCATCCGGAGGTCTACATCATGATCCTGCCGGCGTTCGGCGTGGTCAGCGAGATCATCCCGACCTTCAGCCGCAAGCCGCTGTTCGGCTATCAGGCGATGGTCTATGCGATCGCGGCGATCGCGTTCCTGAGTTTCATCGTGTGGGCGCACCACATGTTCACCGTGGGCATGCCGCTGGGTGGCGAAATCTACTTCATGTTTGCCACGATGCTGATCTCCATCCCGACCGGGGTGAAGGTGTTCAACTGGGTCAGCACGATGTGGAAGGGCTCGCTGACGTTCGAATCGCCGATGCTGTGGGCGGTGGCGTTCGTGATTCTCTTCAGCATCGGTGGATTTTCGGGTTTGATGCTGGCAATCGTGCCGGCGGATTTTCAGTATCACGACACCTATTTTGTGGTCGCGCATTTCCATTATGTGCTGGTCACCGGTGCGGTCTTCGCGCTGATTGCGGCGGTGTACTACTGGTGGCCGAAGTGGACCGGGCGGATGTACAACGAGACCTGGGCCAAGTTCCATTTCTGGTGGACGATGGTATTCGTCAATCTGCTGTTCTTCCCGCAGCATTTCCTTGGCCTGGCCGGCATGCCGCGGCGGATCCCCGATTACAACGTGGTGTTTGCCGACTGGAACCTGATCAGCTCGATCGGCGCGTTCGGCATGTTCGCCACGCCGTTCCTGATGGCCGGCATCCTGCTCGCCTCGCTGCGCAGCGGCGCCAAGGCCGACGCACGTGCCTGGGAAGGCGCCAAGGGACTGGAGTGGACGGTGCCGTCGCCGGCACCTGCGCATACCTTCACCGTGCCGCCGGTGATCAAGCCTGGAGATCTTGCGCATGAAGACATCGGTCACTGAGTCCGCGCCGCCGGCTGTGGCACGTCTGCTCTCCGCTGCCGAACGGCAGGCGCAACAGCGTCGTGCGGTGCGCCGCACGGCGATCACCGTCGGCATCATCGCGCTGCTGATCTATGCGGGTTTCATTGCGTCGGGAGTCATCGGGCGGTGAATGCGCGGGCGCCCGCACCTGCACCGACGGCCGGCCTGTTCAAGCTGCTGGGCGTGGTGTTGGGCGTGTTCGTGCTGACCTTTTCGCTGGTGCCGCTGTATCGCATCGCGTGCGAAAAAGTCTTCGGCATCCGCATGGAGCGTGTGCCGGGCAGTACGCGCGGCAATGCCGCCGCGAGTGCAGGGGCTGGCAAACGCACGGTGCGGGTGGAGTTCGATGCCGGGGTCAATTCCAAACTGCCGTGGACCTTTCATCCCGAGCAGATGACGATGGATGTGGTGCCGGGCGAACTCAACGAGGCGCTGTACTTCGCACGAAACGACAGTGCGCGGGCAGTGGTCGGCAGTGCGGTGCCATCGGTCGCACCGGCGCGGGCATCCGGATACTTCAACAAGACCGAATGCTTCTGTTTTACCGCGCAGACCTTGCAGGCCGGCGAAACGCGCGACATGCCGCTGCGTTTCATCGTCGACCCGGCGCTGCCGCCCGAAGTCACCACGATCACCCTGTCCTACACGTTCTATCGCAACGACACCCTGACCTCGGAGTTGCAGGGCGGTGGCGCATCCAGCGCGCCGCGCGCGGCGCCTTGATCCTTCATCCACACGCAGCACCGACACGGAAGCAACGCCATGGCAGACCATAGTCCCAACGCCGATGCGTATTTCGTCCCGAGCCAGAGCAAATGGCCCTTTGTCGGGTCGATTGCGATGTTCGTGATGATGATCGGCGTGGCCAGCTGGCTCAACGATGCGGCATGGGGGCGCTGGACGTTCTTTGTCGGCATGGCGATGTTGCTGGCGACCTTGTTCATGTGGTTTGGCGATGTCATCCGCGAATCCAACGCCGGGCACTACAACCGCCAGGTGGACGGCTCCTTCCGCATGGGGATGGTGTGGTTCATCTTTTCCGAGGTGATGTTCTTCTGCGCCTTCTTCGGCGCGTTGTTCTACACGCGTGTGCTGACGCTGCCCTGGCTGGGCGGCGAAGGCGATGGCGTGATGACCAACGAACTGCTGTGGAACGGCTATTCCGCTGCATGGCCGACCAATGGCCCCGGCACGATCGGTGGGCAGTTCCAAACCATTCCCGCCTGGGGCCTGCCGCTGATCAATACGCTGATCCTGCTCAGCTCCGGCGTGACATTGACCATTGCGCACCACGCGCTCAAGGGCGGCCGTCGCGGCGCGTTATTGCTGTGGCTGGGCCTGACCGTGCTGCTGGGCTGCGTGTTCCTGTTCCTGCAGGCCGAGGAATACATCCACGCCTACACCGAGCTCAATCTGACGCTGGGATCGGGCATCTACGGATCGACCTTCTTCATGCTCACCGGCTTCCACGGCATGCACGTGCTGCTGGGCACGATCATGCTGGCGGTGATGTGGCTGCGGGTGGCGCGCGGGCACTTCACCCGCGACAACCACTTCGCCTTCGAAGCGGCGGCCTGGTACTGGCATTTCGTCGACGTGGTGTGGCTGGCGTTGTTCCTGTTCGTGTATGTACTTTGAGGGCGGGGATTGGGGAGTCGGGATTGGGGATTCGCAAGAGCGATCCGCGTTTGCTGTTACCAATCCCCAATCCCCAATCCCATCGGCCGCGTCAGCGGCCGAGCCCATGCGGCTTGATCCAGCCGGTGTAGATGCCGAGGATCACGACGGCGATCAGTGCGACCGATAGACCGATGCGCCAGGTCAGTGCGTTGACGGTGCGCTTGGTTTCGCCACGGTCGGTGAGCAGGTAATACAGGCCCGCACCCAGGTTCCACAGGATCACGATCAGGAAGGCGACAATCAGCAACGTCTTGAGCGAATCGTTCACAACAGCCCCGGTGGTCGTCGGCGTGGTAGCGGCATTGCACGCCTTTTTGCGTCGCTTGTCATGACGCGCAAGCACACGGCGGTGTTGGGATGGTGTCTGGCCGTGCTGGTCAGTGCGGGGTTTGCGGCGCTTGGTCAGTGGCAGCTGCAGCGCATGCACGACAAACAGGCGTTGCTGGAACGCGCGGCGCATGTGCGGCAGACGCCGTTGACCCTGGTACAGGCGCTGGCCACGCCGCATGCGCTGGCCTGGGTGAGCGGAGAGGTGCGGTTCCTGCCGCAGCAGGTGCTGCTGGACAATCAGCTGCATGCCGGGCGTGCCGGTGTGCGGATCTATCAACTTGCCGCGCCGCAAGGCAGCCCGGTCACGCTGCTGGTCGATCTGGGCTGGCTGCCGTTGCCGGCCAATCGGCAGTTGCCGACGATCACCCCGCTGCAAGGCACCCGGACACTGCAGGGCTTGCTGAGTGCGCCGCCCTCGGCCGGACTCGCAATGGGGCCGGCGTTGGCCGCCGGCAATGCGCCGCAGACCTGGCTGGCCACGCGTCTGGATACCAGCGCCCTGCGCAGCGCGCTGGGCAGGCGCGACATTTCGTCGCAGGTCCTGCGCCTGGATCCCGCCCTGCCGGTCGGGTATGCACGCGACCTGGAGATGCTGCCGAACACGCTGCCACCCGCGCGGCACTTGGGTTATGCGGTGCAATGGTTCGGTCTGGCCGCGGCCGTGCTGGTCACCGCGACGCTGCTGAGCTGGCGTGCGCGTCGCCGCCGTCAACGCGGGCACTGACGCCTGCGGCATGAGAAAATCGCCGGCATGACCTCCTCCACATCGGCCACGCCGCATTCGGTCAAACGCGGCCGCAGGATGCTGATTGCCCTGGCGGTGCTGTTCTTCGGCTCGATGTTGCTGGCCGGCGTGCTGCGCTTCTCCGGATGGCAGCCGGCATCGATGCGCAATCACGGCGAACTGCTCAAGCCGCCCGCCGACCTGCGCGGGTTGGTGCCAGTACGCGCGGACGGGCAGCCGTATGCCTGGACGCCTGCCGAACGTGTATGGCGTATCGCGCTCGCACCGCCTGCCGGCTGCACGCAGCAGTGCCTGATGTTGGCGGCCGAACTGGACAAGGTATGGCAGCTGCTCGGCCATCGCGCCGACAAGGTGGAGGTGTTGTGGATCGGCGCCCCGCCGGCCGGTCTGCCGCCGATGCCGGCCCTGCGTGTGCTGCGCGACGACGCGCGGCTGCGGCAGGGCCTGCCGCGTGCCAACGATGCCGCCGGCGTGCCGGTGTATGTAATCGACCCGAATGGCTTCGTGATCCTGCGGTACGCCCCGGGGTTCGACCCGGCTGGCCTGCGTGCCGATCTGGTCAAGCTGTTGAAACTGATGTGAGCCCGTTTCGATGAATCTGTTTGCGCCACCGGCATTGTTCCGCCACTTCCATCGCATGGCCTGGCTGGCTGCGTTGTTCACTGCGAGCACGATCCTGTTCGGGTCGTTCGTGCGCCTGTCCGATGCCGGCATGAGCTGCCCGGACTGGCCGACCTGCTACGGCCGCGTCACCTGGCCGCAGACCAGCGACGAAGCCAATACGCATGTGGCCAGCAAGATTCGGCCGCTGGAATCGCACAAGGCCTGGCGCGAGCAGGTGCACCGCTTCCTGGCCGGCGCGCTCGGGGTGGAGGTGCTGGTGCTGTCGTTGCTGGCGGTGCGCCGCCGCCGCATGGGCATCGCCCAGGTGGTTTCTGCCGCGGTGCTGGTGGCCTTGTCGATTCCGTTGTACATGTCCGGCTGGCACGCACTGGCGTTCGGCGTGGCGATTGCCGGCGAGGCCATCCTGCTGCTGGCGGCGCTGCGCTGGAGCAATATCGACCTGGCGCGTGCGGCGGTGCTGACGCTGGCGGTGGTGATCTTCCAGGCGCTGCTGGGCATGTGGACGGTGACGCTGCTGCTCAAACCCATCGTGGTGATGGGCCATCTGCTCGGCGGCATGTTGATGTTCTCGCTGCTGGTGTGGATGGCCTGGCGCGCGACGCACCTGCCGATCACGCTGGCCGATGCCTCGCGGCTCAAGTGGCTGCTGCGTGCGGGCGTGGCGGTGCTGGGCCTGCAGATCGCCCTCGGCGGCTGGGTCAGTGCCAATTACGCGGCGCTGGCCTGTGGCGGCGGTAGCTGGTCGGCCGACAATTTCCCGCGCTGCGTCAGCCAGTGGTGGCCGCCGCATGACTTCCGCGAAGGCTTCACGCTGTGGCGTGGGATCGGGGTGGATTACGAAGGCGGTGTGCTCGATGGCGCAGCGCGTATCGCCATCCAGATGGCGCACCGGTTGTGGGCAATTGCGACGGCGCTGTATCTGTGGTGGCTGGCCTGGCGCCTGTCGCGTTCGCCGGGCATGCGGGTGTGGGCCGGTGCGCTGGCGGTGCTGGTGGCGGTGCAGGTGACGCTGGGCATGCTCAACGTCAAGCTGGCGTTGCCGCTGGAAGTGTCGGTGCTGCATAACGGCGGCGCGGTCGCATTGTTGTTCGTGCTGGTCTCGCTGCTGGCGCGGCTGCGCGCGCCGGAGTGAGCATGGCTGTCAGCGCACGCGATTACTGGGATCTGACCAAACCCAAGGTGGTGGCACTGATCGTGTTCACCGCCCTGGTGGGCATGTTCCTGGCCATCCCCGATGTGCCGACGTGGGTGCAGGTGCGCACCGGTGCGTTGGGTTTTCTGGGCATCTGGCTGGCGGCGTCGGCGGCGGCAGCGATCAACCAGTTGCTGGACGCCAAGATTGACGCGCAGATGGCGCGGACCTCGTGGCGCCCGCTGGTGGTGGGCAAGGTGCGGCCGTGGCAGGTGCTGCTGTTTGCCGGCGTGTTGATCGTGATCTCCATGACCATCCTGGTGGTCTGGGTGAATGTGATCACCGCGGTGCTGACGTTCGCGTCGCTGATCGGTTACGCGGTGATCTACACCGTGTACCTGAAGCGTGCGACCTCGCAGAACATCGTGATTGGCGGTCTGGCCGGCGCCACGCCGCCGATGCTGGGCTGGGCCGCAGTGACCGGCTTGCCGACCAGCGCCGACTGGATCAACGCCTCGCTGCTGGTGCTGATCATCTTCATCTGGACGCCGCCGCATTTCTGGGCGCTGGCGATCTTCCGCCGTGCCGATTACGCCAAGGCGGCGATCCCGATGCTGCCGGTCACCCATGGCGTGCCGCATACGCGCAAGCAGATCCTGGTGTACACGGTGCTGCTGGCGATCGTGACCCTGCTGCCGGTGGTGGTGGGCATGAGCGGGCTGTTCTACCTGGGCGGCGCGGTGGTGCTCAACGTGGTGTTCCTCTGGTACGCCTGGCGCATGCTCGATCCGCCGGACGAGCTGTTCTCGATGAAGATGTTCGGTTACTCCATCGTCTACCTGATGGCGCTGTTCGCGTTTCTGATGGTGGACCACCTGCTGTTGCCGTGGGTGCGCTAGCGGCAGCGAATGCCCGCTGCTGCGATCAAGGCGGGCGACAGACCTGAGAGCGATGCAGCCGTCAGGCGGATGCGGCCGGTGGCTGGAACCGGCCCATCTCGCTCTTACACGTCAGTTGTGCGTGCCGTTGAGCATCCGGTGCGCAATCGCTACTTAGCACACTCAAATTCACCGCGTAGCGGGCTGCTTGCTCACGCCGGCTCAGCTCAACCAGCTGGCGCACTCGCTGGTGTTCTTGCTGTCACAGCTGCTCTGCATCTTCTGCTGCAGGCGCGTCAGCACCGCATTGCCTTCCTGGCGATGCTGCTTGCTCCAGGTCTTCAACGTGGCGCCCAGCGTGGCGAAGCGCTGCCGGGTGCGTTGGCGGTAGCCATCGGGCTGCCCGGCCAGCTCGCCGATCACCTGCGTGGCAGCGGCCTCGATGCCGGCGGTGTCGTCCGGGCTGAGTCGGATCAGGCCATCCACGTACATCACGCCCCATTGCACGCGAGTGGCCGGTCCCTGCGCGCTTTCGTAAGCCTTCCTCAGCCAGGACAGCGCGGTCTTCTTATCGCCGCGTTGTTCGGCCAGATCGGCCAGTTCGGGCATGTAGTAGTAAGGCGTCTTGCTGCGCGTCAATTCGGCCAGCAGCAACTGTTCGGCGCCGCTGCGGTCGCCGACCTCGCCGAGCAGTGCCGCGGCGGTGCTGATGGTGGATTGGCGCTCCTCATCGGTCCTGGCGGTGTCGGTCGCCCATTGCACGCGTTGCTGCACGGTGTCGACCACGGCCTTGGGCAACGGCGGTTGCGGGCCCTTGGCCTCGGTTTCGGTGGGCTGGCCTTGTGCCAGGCGTGCCAGCTGGATGCGCGCATACGCGGTGCCGAGCCGGTCGGCGATCGGCAGTGCGGTGTCGGCGTAGACCTTGTCCAATGCCAGATTCAGCGCATTGGACAAGGCAGTGCGCTCACCGGCATCGCTGCTGGCAGCGGCGACCAGCCGTGCAGGCATGTAGCTCAGCGTGCCGAGATTGGCGCGCACCTCTGCCGGATCGGCCAGCACCGCTTCCAGCAACGTGCGTGACGCCGCGCTGGGTGCAGGCGGTTCCTTGGCTGCGGTAATCGCCGCCAGGGCGAAGCTGCGTTGCAGCGCCGGCTGTGGCGCCGACCTGGACAGGCGCGTGAGCACATCCACGGCCTGCTCCGGCTTGACCAGCCGATCGTCGGTGCCCCAGGCATAGTTGCCGAGTACGGCCCAGTCGTCCGCGCTGAGCTGCTGAGGGGTCTGCAATGCGGTGTCGAGCAGTTGCCTGGCGGTACTGGTGCTCTTGGCCGCGACCCGCAGCACATCGGCCAGACGTGCGTTGTCGGCATCGCCGGCCAGGCGGGTGATCTCGCTGCGATCCGGGCGCAGCACGATGATGGTGGGGTAGCCCTTGATGCCGAAGCGCTCGCCCCAGGCCTGCGCGCCCTCCGAATCGCCGTCCAGATGCACCGCCACGAATTGCTGGGTGCGGGCGATGAAGGTCGGGTCCTTGAACAAGGTGGCCTTCAGGCGATTGCAGGGCGGGCACCAGGCCGCACCCCAGTACAGCAGGATCGGCTTGCCGCTTTCCCTGGCCTCGGCGAAGGCATCTTCGACATCGCCCTCGCGCCAGGCGATGCTGGACGCGGGTGCCGGCGTGGCGGCCGCCTTGGTCTGTGTCGGGGCTGGCGGCGTGGCGGGCTTGTTGCAGGCAGTGAGCGTGGCCAGCACCGCCAGCAGCGCGATCAGGGACGGGGCAGGGCGTCGGAACGATAGCGTCATGGCAATCACCGATGGGGGCGGCAAGGTGGATCGAACACTCTAGCGAGCGGCACTGTGCCAGCGTCGGAGTGCGTCATAACCGTTGTATATCTGCTTACAACCGGCACCGGCACGCAACGCGAACCGGTGTCGCGTCGGGCGTAGCGGGCCGGCGATGGCGCGCAGGCAACGCGCCGGCGGCAAGCAAGCCTTTGCAGGGCACGCCGCGTGGGATGCGCCATGTGTCGTCGATCAGACCACCGCCGTGCAGTGGCCGTTACCTTCAATGACCACCGGGAGTGATCTGCGGCTCGCCCGGCGCGTTGCGCGCATAACGCGCGGCCACGAATGCGCAGACAATGAGCTGTAGCTGGTGATACAGCATGATCGGCAACACGATCGCGCCCAGGCCACCGCCGGCGAACATCACCTTGGCCATCGGTACGCCGGTGGCCAGGCTCTTCTTCGAACCGCAGAACACGATCGCGATCTCGTCGGCGCGGTTGAAGCGCAGGCGCCGCGCGATGAAGGTGATCGAGAGCATCGCCACCGTCAGCAACAACGCGGCGGCACCGAGCACCGCGAGCAAGGCCGGCAACGGCGTCTTCTGCCACAGACCTTCGTTCACCGATGCGCTGAAGGCGGTGTAGACCACCAGCAGGATGGTGCCCTGGTCGGTGTAACGCAGCACGGCGCGATGCCGTTCGACCCAGCCGCCGATCCATGGGCGCATGAAATGGCCAGCCAGGAACGGCACCAGCAACTGCAGCAGGATCTTGCCGATCGCCTCGGCCGGGTGCGCCATCGCGCCCTGGCTGCCGACCAGGGCGCCCATCAGCAACGGTGTGAAAAACACCCCCAGCAGGCTGGAAAGCGAGGCGGCACACACGGCCGCCGGCACGTTGCCGCGCGCCATCGAGGTGAAGGCGATCGACGATTGCACCGTGGATGGCAGCGCGCACAGGAACAGCACGCCGATATACAGCTCCGGTGTCAGCGCAAGATGCGCGAGCGGTTTGAACAACAGCCCGAGCAGCGGGAACAGCACGAAGGTGCAGGCCAGGATCACCAGATGCAGGCGCCAATGCAGCGCGCCGGCCTTGACCGCCTCGCGCGACAGGCGCGCGCCGTGCAGGAAGAACAGCGCGGCGATCGCCACGTCGGTGACATCGTCCATGACCGCCGCGGCGGTGCCGGAGACCGGCAGGAACGAGGCGAGCGTGACCGTGCACAGCAGCGCGAGGGTGAATGGATCAATGCGCAACCGCGCCAGCCAGTGTTTGATCATCGTGCGTATTCAGGGGGAGGGCTGCCTGCAGAGTGCCATTGTAGAGGCCAGCGTGCACCGTGCGAGTCGGCCGCGCAGCGCAGGCCGGGGACGCATGCGTGCTCGCACCGGCTCCGGCAGCAGCGTGCGCTTGCGCCTGCCTGTGCAGCGCTGCAGACGGCGCCGCGTGGGGTGGTGAGCGATTCGTGCGATGCGTCGAGATTCCGCTGTGCGGGCGCTTCTGGCACGCACATCCTTTGTTAGATTCCGGTTGCACACGCCGCGCGCATCCGTGCCCGAACGGTGTCCGCGCGCCGCGTCCATGTTCGCTCGTGTTTCCACGCAAGGCCTAAGGAAAGGAGCCAGTCCATGCACTACGACCAATATCAACAGACCTTTGCGCTTTCCGCCCTGGCCAACTGGGTGGGCGATCGCAGGGGCAGCCAGCCGGTGTTGCAGGCGGACTACCAGGCCACGTTGCTGCAGACGCTGGCATCGGCCGACACCCAGGACCGGATCGGCGACTGGCAACTGGTGTGGGGGCCGCAGGTCTGGCAGGCGGCCGATTCGTCGCTGTCGGGCAATGCCATGTACGTGGCGCATACCGACGCCATGCCGGGCATCGGCGAGGCGTATGTGGTCGCGTTGAGCGCCACCAACCCGGAGTCGCTCTACGACTGGTTCACCGAAGACTTCGATGTGTCCTCGGTGGTGGATTTTGCGACCTACACGCCGTTGCTCGGCACCGCGCCGGTTGCGGCGAAGAAACCCGTCAAGCCAGGTTCGGCGGTCATCTCGATGGGCGCCGCCACCGGTGTGTGGCATCTGCTCAACATGGTCAGCCCCTCCACCGCACTGGCGCCGAACACGACGCTGCTGGATTTCCTGCAAGCGCTGGATGGCAGCAAGGCGACGGTGATCTTTGCCGGGCACAGCCTGGGCGGTGCGCTGTCGCCGACCTTGGCGACCTGGTTGAAGACCAACGGCAAACTGGACAATTTCAGCGCCGTGCACTGCTATCCCACCGCCGGCGCCACGCCGGGCAACGGCGGGTTCGCCGCGCTGTATGCGCAGGCATTGCCCTCTCCAGCGCCGGGCGCGGCGCCGTATCAGATCTGGAATGCCGACTTGTGGAACACGCTCGATTGCGTGCCGCATGCCTGGACCGTGCCGATGCTCAGCCAGATCAAGACGCTGTACGGGAATGCGCCGATCAAGGAGATCGATGTGCTGGTCGATGTGGCCATCGCCAATGCGGTGGCGTCCACGGTGAACTACCGGCAGATCGCCAACCAGCCGCTGACCGGCACGCTCACCGGCACCCCCACGACGGTCCTGCAATTTCTCGAGCAGATGGCTTCCCAGCACACCACCGCCTATCAGGCCTTGATTGCCCCATGGCTCACGCCGGTGTCCGGTACGCCGCAGAGCCAGAGTGCCGACGAAGCGCCCGCGCGCGATGCCCTGATCGAGCGGCTGACCGCGCATGCCGGCCAGGCCGCACTGGCCGATGCCGACAAGATCGAAGCGGTCAGCGCGGCGCTCGGCTCGATGGCCAAGACCTTGTTCAAGCAGCTATGAGCGCGCATCTGCATGCGGCGGCCAGCGCTGGCCGGCTGCGTCGGCAACAGGTGGTCTGACAGCATGCGCCGGATGCTCAGTGCGCGGTCGAACGCAGGCGCGGCAGTGCGCGCAGTGCGTGCTGGTCGATCTCGTCGAGTCCGTGTGCGCGTTGCCTTGCCTGCAGCGCTTCAATGCGCTGCTGCAGCAGTTGCCGGTGCAACTGGGCCATGGCGTCGTGCAGCGTGCGCGCCTGGCCCGCACACGACAGCGTAAGTCGATCCCCTCGCGTTACCCGCACTACAACGCAGCAAGCGCCTTGAACAGCTCGCGCAATTCGTACTTGTCGGTGTCGTCCAGGCCCTGCGCGCGCTGCTTGTCCTGCAGTTCGTCCAGGCGCTGGCGCAGCAATTGCTTGTCCAGTTGCGCAACGACGTCATGCAGTTCCATCGCCCAGCTGTGCTCGTCGCCGGGCAATGCCTGTGCGGCCAGTTTCTGCAGCGCGGCCTGTTCGTCGCGTTCGGCGAAGTGTTCCAGCAGCGCACCGGTGCTGATTTCCGGGCGTTGCCGCACCAGTGCCAGCAGTTCCATCAACAGGTCGATGCCGGGCAGGCGCAGGCCGGAAAAATCGTGGTCGCCCTCCAGGCTCATCGCCAGCGACGGCCGCTGCAGCAGGATCGCGATCGACGCGCGCACCAGGCTGCGTTTCTGCGCGGGTGCACCCATGCGGGCAGGTGGCCGTGCCTGCGATGTGGACGCCTGCGCCGCCTGATTGACGCCCACGCCGGTCAGGCGCGACAGCTCCTGCTTCATCAGGTCGCCGAACGCGCCTTCGGGGATTTGTGCCAGCATCGGCTTGGCGCGTTCGGCCAGCCGCGCCTTGCCATCGAGCGTGTGCAGGTTGATCTCGCGCGACATCTCGTCGAAGAAGAACTGCGACAGCGGCGTGGCCTGCTTCAGGCGCTGATCGAAGGCCTGCGCGCCTTCCTTGCGCACGATGGTGTCCGGGTCCTCGCCATCGGGCAGGAACAGGAAGAACGCCTGGCGGCCGTCCTTCATGCGTGGCAGCACCGATTCCAGTGCACGCCAGCCCGCCTTGCGGCCAGCGTTGTCGCCGTCGAAGCAGAAGTACACATCCGGCGCGTTGCGGAACAGCAACTCGGCATGTTCTGGCGTGGTCGCCGTGCCCAGCGTGGCCACCGCCTGGGTGACGCCAAACTGAAACAGCGAGACCACGTCCATATAGCCTTCCACCACGATCAGCCGCTCGATCTTCTGATTGGCCTGGCGCACCTGCCACAGGCCGTACAACTCGCGGCCCTTGTGGAACAGCGCGGTTTCCGGCGAGTTGAGGTACTTCGGCCCCGGGTCGCGGCCATCGGCCGGCGCACCCATGATGCGTCCGCCGAACGCGATCACGCGGCCGCGGCGGTCGAAGATCGGGAACATCACCCGGTCGCGGAACTTGTCGTAGACATGGCCGCGATCGTTCTTGGAAAACAGCCCGGCGCGTTCGAGCACGCTCATGCGGCGTGCATCGGTGCCCAGCGTGTCCTTCAGTGCGCTGTAGCCATCGGGCGCGTAACCGATCTGGAAACGCGCGCGGTTGTCGGCATCCACGCCGCGGCCGTCCAGATAGTCGCGGGCGCGTTCGCTGCCCTCGAGCTGACGCTGGAAGAACTTGGTCGCCGCTTCCAGTGCCGAATACAGCTCGCGGCTGTCGTCCTGCTGTTGCGGAGTGCGTTGCTGGGTCTCGCGCGGGATTTCCATGCCGGCACGCTTGGCCAGCTCGTCGACCGCATCGAGAAATTCGAGGCGGTCGTAATTCATCAGGAAGCTGATCGCGGTGCCGTGCGCGCCGCAGCCGAAGCAGTGATAGAACTGCTTGGTCGGCGAGACCGTGAACGAGGCCGAGCGCTCGTCATGGAACGGGCAGCGCGCCGAGTATTCCTTGCCCTGACGCTTGAGCGGCACGCGACCGCCCACCACCTCGACGATGTCGGTGCGTGCAAGCAGTTCGTCGATGAATGCGTCGGGGATGCGGGCCATCCCGCTAGGATATCCCAGCCGCCGGCGCGCGCCGATTTCAGTGAGCGAGGGTCCTCAGCAAAGCGGTGGATGCCGCCTGGGTACGCGCGGCAACCGGCGCGGCATGCGCAATCAATTGCGCGTGGGTGCTTCCTGCGGCGGCGCGGCATCCGGTTCGGCGGCGACCGGCGGCAGGTTGTCCGTATCCACCCCGGCCTCGCGCAGCTTGCGATGCGAGCGTACGCGCTCGTCGATCACCGCGGTCAGCAGGGCGCCGACGAAGAACACCACCGAGGCGTAGTACATCCACACCAGCAGGATGACCAAGGTGCCCATCGAACCGTATGCGCTGCCAGGCGCGGCCTTGGCGATGTACAGGCCAATGCAGTAGCGGCCCAGTGCGAACAACAATGCAGTGATCACGCCGCCGACAAAGGCCTGCCGCCAGTTGACGGTGCGATCGGGCAGATAGCGATACAGAAAAGCAAAGGCGAGCGAATACAGCGCCAGGGTGGTGATGTAGCCGATCGCCGGCAGCACCGATGGCAGCCGTGCGAACACTACCTGCAACGCGGTGGTGGCAATCATCGACACGATCAACAAGAAGCCCAGGGCCAGGATCACGCCGAACGAGAACACGCGCTTCTTCAGCCACGCCATCAGGCCTTCCAGGCGCTGCTTGTCGGTGCGGAAGATCAGGTTCAGAGCGTTCTGCAACTGCGCAAATACCGCCGTGGCGCCGATGAACAGCAGCAACGTGCTCCACAGTCCGGCCAACGAGCCTACGCCGGGTTGATCGGTGGCGTTGCGGATCACCGTATCGGCCACTTCCGCCGCGCTGCCACCGGCCAGTTGCGCGATCTGCTGCACCAGCGCTTCCTGTGCGGGCGGATACAGCGATGCGGTCAGCCACAGCAGCAGCACCAGCAGCGGTGCCAGCGACAGCAAGGCGTAGAACGACAGCGACGCGGCCTGCGTCATCACGTCGATCTCGAGAAAGCGATTGAGCAGTGCCATCGGCAGGCTGCGCTGCAGGCGGCTCAGATGTTTCTGCAGGTGTTCGGTTGAGAGCTTCGTCACCGGCGGGAGAATCCTTGGGCATACCGTTGTGTGCGCAGGCGTCGTAAGGCGAAGCCGGCATGCGGAATGCTTCACCCGGACCTGTGCTGGCGAAGGTGTTCTAACAGGGCGTGTTCAAAGATCGGGTGAAAGCGGGCGCTGGATGTTGCGCGTGTGCTGCCGTTGAAACGGCGCTGCAGCCAGCCGCACTTGGGCGGCTCGCTGCAGTGCCCTGGCCATCGGGCACAGGGCACTGTGCAGGCGAAGACTCAGCCTGCCAGATGCTGCTTGACCAGCGTCGAGACCAGGCCCATGTCGGCCTGCCCGGCCAGCTTGGGCTTGAGTGCGCCCATCAGCTTGCCGATGTCGGCCGGGCTGCTGGCACCGGTCTGCGCGATGGCTGCCTGGATGGCGGCGACGATCTCTGCTTCGCCCATCTTGGCCGGCAGGTAGCGCTCGATCACCACGATCTCCTCGCGCTCGACCTGCGCCAGGTCGTCGCGTGCGGCAGCTTCGTACTGGGTGACCGAGTCCTTGCGCTGCTTGACCATCTTGTCGAGCACGGCGATCACGGCGGCATCGTCCATCTCGACGCGTTCGTCCACTTCCTTCTGCTTGATCGCGGCATTGATCAGCCGGATCACGCCCAGGCTGTGCTTGTCGCCGGACTTCATGGCGGCTTTCATGTCATCGGTGAGCTGTTGCTTGAGGGGCATGGTGTAACTCCTGGGAGTGCGTGTTGCAGATGTGCCGATGCGCCACGACGGGCGCAGTGCATCGGCAGGAAGTCGGCCTGACAGGCGCGGGTCATGGCAGCGACGCCGGCCGGTCTGCAGCGCAGAACGCAGCGGTCGCCTGGCATCGAACCAATACAAAAAGCCGGCGACGCTTGCGCGTGCCGGCTCTTGGGTTCCACTCCGATGGGCCGCGCCTTCAGCGCATGCCCGTCGGCAAGGAACCGCGTTCGATCAGTACAAGCGCTGGCGCTTGGTGACGTCGCGCGAGGAACGACGCAACTGACGCTTCACAGCAGCGGCAGCCTTACGCTTGCGCTCCTGGGTCGGCTTTTCATAGAACTCGCGCTTGCGGGTTTCGGCCAGCACGCCGGCCTTTTCGCAGGTGCGCTTGAAACGACGGAGCGCAAATTCGAAGGGCTCGTTCTCGCGGACTTTAACGCTGGGCATGGGTTCTCCAGATAATGGGATTTCCGTCCGGGAGCCCCGGGCGGGTGCGAGCGGACTCGCGTGACGGAATTTCCGGGTTGCCCCGGCGAGCCGCGCATTATAACGACTTGCCAACGACCTGCAAGCCCCCTGCAGCATCTGCGCGAGCAAGCCTGATAAAGCCTGCGCTTGCGGGTGATCCGGTGGCGATGACATGGCCGCGCAGCAGATCGCCCCTGGCCGATCTGCGCAGGGTAAAAGCTGCGAAAATAGCCCGCATGTCCCTGCCTGCCGAGTTGCCGTGAAAGTTCTTGGGATCGAATCATCGTGCGATGAGACCGGCGTGGCGGTCTACGACACCGCGCTGTCGGGCGTGCCGGCGCTGCGGGCCCACGCGGTCTACAGCCAGATCGCGCTGCATGCCGAATACGGCGGCGTGGTGCCCGAGCTGGCCAGTCGCGACCATGTGCGCAAGCTGCTGCCGCTGATCCGCCAGACCCTGGACGAGGCCGGATTGCGGATCGACGAACTCGATGGGGTGGCCTATACCGCCGGCCCGGGCCTGGTCGGCGCACTCCTTGTTGGTGCCGGTGTGGCGCGGTCGCTGGCCTGGGCGCTGGATGTGCCGGCGATCGGCGTGCATCACATGGAAGGCCATCTGCTGGCGCCGCTGATGGAAGACGACCCGCCGCAGCCGCCGTTCGTGGCGCTGCTGGTCTCCGGCGGCCACACCCAGCTGGTATCGGTGAAGGCGCTGGGCGAGTACGAGGTGCTTGGCGAGACGCTGGACGATGCGGCCGGCGAGGCTTTCGACAAGACCGCCAAGATGATGGGCCTGCCGTATCCGGGCGGGCCGCAACTGGCGGCGCTGGCTGAAACCGGCACCCCGGGGCGCTACAAGTTCGCGCGGCCGATGACCGACCGGCCCGGGCTGGATTTCAGTTTCAGCGGGCTCAAAACCCAGGTGCTGCTGGCCTGGCGCGGCAGCGACCAGTCCGACACCACGCGGGCGGACATCGCGCGCGGGTTCGAGGATGCGGTGGTGGAGACGCTGGCGATCAAATGCCTGCGCGCGCTGGATGCGGCCGACTGCAACACCCTGGTGGTGGCCGGCGGCGTGGGCGCCAACAAGCGCCTGCGCGCACGCCTGCAGGACGCGGCGCAGCGGCGCGGCGGCCGGGTGTGCTTCCCGCGGCCGGCCCTGTGCACCGATAACGGCGCGATGATCGCCTTCGCCGGCGCGCTGCGGCTGGAGGCCGGCGAGCGCGCCGACGCGGCAGTGCATGTGACGCCGCGTTGGGATATGGCCGCGCTGCCGCCGCTGGCGGCGGCGCGGGATTCGGGAGTGGGGATTGGAGATTCGTAGAAGCTAGTCCCTCTACCTGCTGTCTGTCGCGCTCTTGCCAATCCCCCTATCCCGAATCCCCAATCACGGCTCCCAATGGACAAAGTTTTTATCGAAGGCCTGGAAATCGATGCGCTGATCGGCATCTACGACTGGGAGCGGCACATCCGCCAGACGCTGCGGTTCGATCTGGAGATGGGCTTCGACAACCGCATTCCGGCCGCCAGCGACGACATCGCCGATACCCTGAACTACAAGGCAGTGAGCAAGCGGCTGATCGAATTCGTGCAGGCCTCGGACTTCGGGTTGGTGGAGACCCTGGCCGAGCGCTGCGCGGCGATCGTGCTGGACGAGTTCGGCGTGCACTGGCTGCGGTTGAAGCTGAGCAAGCCCGGTGCGGTGCGCGGCGCGCAGGCGGTGGGAGTGATCATCGAGCGCGAGCGGGCCCGCTGACGGCCACCGGCCGCGGGCTCGCTCAGCGAGCTCCGATCCTTGGCCGCGCCCCGGAAAACCTAGGTGGCACCGGACCGAGATCTACGACCACGCCAACGATCCCCAGCCCCAAGGCGCGGTTCAACCGGATCCGACAAATCCCGAATCCCGAATTCCAAATCCCGGCACTTGCCCCCTCGCGGTCGCCTCAGGCTAGAATTGACGGCCATGTAAACGTTTTCTCAAGGATCTCATGGCTGCTGATCGTATCGAAACCCTGATTGCCCAGATGACCGTCGAAGAGAAGGTCGGACAGTTGGGTGTGTTCGCCGACATGGTGCGGCCGTTCGCGCCGGACGTGAATCCCGAAGCCAATGTGCTCAACGCCGACGAGGTGCTGCAGCAGGTGCGCGCAGGCCGGGTCGGCTCGTTGTTCAATGGCGTCGGCGCCGCGCTGGGCGTGCAGATCCAGAAGGTGGCGGTGGAAGAAAGCCGCCTGGGCATCCCGGTGATCCTGGCGGCGGACGTGATCCACGGCATGCGCACGGTGTTCCCGATCCCGCTGGGCGAGGCGGCCAGCTTCGAGCCCGAGCTGGCCGAGCGCACCGCGCGCGCCACCGCGATCGAGGCGACCGCCGCCGGCCTGCACTGGACCTACGCACCGGCCGTGGATATCGCGCGCGATCAGCGCTGGGGCCGTGGCGCGGAAGGCGCCGGCGAAGACGTGGTGCTGGGCGCGGCGTTTGCCGCCGCCCGCGTGCGCGGCTTCCAGGGCAGCGATCTGAAGGCCGACGATTGCCTGCTGGCCACCCCCAAGCACTTCGCCGCCTACGGCGCCGTGGCTGCGGGCATGGAATACAACACCGTGGACGTCGCGCCGCAGACACTGCGCGATGTGCACCTGCCGCCGTTCAAGGCCGCCTTCGATGCCGGCGCACTGACCGTGATGTCTTCGTTCAACGACATCAACGGCGTGCCGGCCAGTGCCAACCACGAATTGCTGACCGAGATCCTGCGCGGCGAATGGCAGTTCCCCGGCGTGGTGATTTCCGATTACACCGCCGACATGGAATTGATTGCGCACGGCTATGCGGCCGATGAGCGCGATGCGACCAAGAAGGCGTTCCTGGCCGGCCTGGATCTGAGCATGCAGAGCGGCTTCTATGCCGCGCATCTGCCGTCGCTGGTGGAAAGCGGCGAGGTGCCGATGGCCACGCTGGATGCCAGCGTGCGCCGCATGCTGCAGCTCAAGGAGGCGATCGGGTTGTTCGACAACCCGTACCGTTCGCTGGATCCGGCACGCGAAGCCGACACCGCGCATCTGCCCGCGCACGATGCGTTGTCGCGCGATGCGGCGCGGCGTTCGATCGTGTTGCTGAAGAACCAGGGCGAGGTGTTGCCGCTGAAGAAAAGCGGGCAGCACATCGCGTTGATCGGGCCGTTCGTGCAGGACCGCGAGAACATCGAGGGGTGCTGGACACTGTTCGGCGACAAGCAGCGCTACGTGACCCTGGAGCAGGGTGTGCGCGCGGTGGTCGACAGCGAGCATCTGACGGTGGTGCCGGGCTGTGGCCTGGAAGACGCACTGCCGGGCGGTATTTCCGCCGCCATCGATGCGGCGCAGGCCGCCGACGTGGTGGTGCTGGCGCTGGGCGAGCCGCAGCGCTTCAGTGGCGAAGCGCAGTCGCGCACCGAGATCGTGTTGCCGCCGGCGCAGCAGGCATTGGCCGAAGCCATCGCCGCCACCGGCACGCCGATGGTGGTGCTGCTGCGCAATGGCCGCGCGCTGGCCCTGAGCGGTGCGGTGCGCGATGCCGATGCGATTGCAGTGACCTGGTACCTGGGCACGCAGACCGGTACCGGCGTGGCCGACGTGTTGTTCGGCGACTACAACCCCTCCGCGCGTCTGCCGATCAGCTTTCCGCAGGTGACCGGGCAACAGCCGTATTTCTACAACCATCTGCGCACCGGCCGCCCGGAACTGCCGACGCTGTCCGAGTACAAGGCACGCTGGCGCGAGATGCCCAACGAGCCGTTGTATCCGTTTGGCCACGGCTTGAGCTACACCACCTTTGCGTATGCGCAGCCGCAGCTGAGCAGTGCGCAGCTCGGCTGGGACCAGACCCTGACCATCACCACGCGCGTCACCAATACCGGTCGCGTGGCCGGCGAAGAAGTGGTGCAGCTGTATGTGCACGATCGCGTGGCCAGCCGGGTGCGCCCGGTGCGCGAACTCAAGGGTTTCCGCAAGGTGTTGTTGCAGCCTGGCGAAAGTACGGACGTGGTGTTCACCCTGACGCGTGACGCACTGGCCTTTACCAACCACAAGAATGTGTTTGGCGCCGAGCCGGGCGTGTTCGATGTGTGGGTGTGCGCCTCGGCCAAGAGTGGCGAGGCGGTGACGTTCGAGTTGCTGGAGGCCTAAACACCCGCGGGCGTGGTAGGGCGCACTCACGCGATACGCAGCGGAGTGCGGTTGCTACGCGGGATTTGAGATGACGGTGGCGGACGTGGCCCAAGGGCGCGCCGTCATTGGGTCAGGGAAGATGTAAGCGCATGCCTGGTCGATGTGACCACGGCTCTGCTCGCATCTGTATGTATCGCGCCATGCACCGCACCGGATCGAACGCGGCTTTGCCGCGAAAATCGTGGCCACCGCCAGCACGCATTCGACGCGTGGCGGTGGCACGACTCCCCTGGGCGCGATCTTGCGGAGTTATGCCTCGTTCTCGACTGCTGCCTTGCTCTTGGGCGTCAGCTTGAGCAGGCGCCCGGTGCTGCCGCTGGCTTCGTCTTCCAGCAACCACAGAGCGCCGTCCGGACCCTGTTCCACTTCGCGAATGCGCGCGCCCATGTCGTAGCGGGCCACCTCGCGCGGCTGATCGCCGAGCGAGACCTGCACCAGCGACATCGACGACAAGCCGCCGGTAAAGCCGTTGCCGCGCCACGCCGGGAACTGCTTGCCGCTGTAGATCACAAAGCCGGCTGGCGAGATCACCGGTGTCCAGCTGATCTTGGGCGCGGCAAATTCCGGGCGGGTGTTGTGATCCGGGATCGGGGTGCCGTCGTAGTTGTCGCCGTTGGAGACGATCGGGTAACCGTAGTTGGCGCCGCGCTGGATCAGGTTCAACTCATCGCCGCCAAGCGGACCCATCTCGTGTTCCCACAGGCGCCCCTTGCCATCGAAGGCCAGGCCGAGAATATTGCGGTGACCCAGCGACCACACCTGCGCGGCAACGCCGCCCTGCGCAGCGAACGGGTTGTCGGCCGGCACGCTGCCATCATCGTTGAGACGGATCAGCTTGCCGAGATTGGCCTGCATGTCCTGGGCGGGGGTGAACTTCTGGCGTTCGCTGGAACTGATCCACAGCTTGCCGTCCGGGCCGAACGCTAGCCGGTGGCCGAAGTGGCCGTTGCCGGTGACCTTGGGATCCTGGCGCCAGATCACCTTCAGGTCCGACAACGTGCCGCCGCCGCTGGCATCCAGCGTGAGCTTGGCGCGTGCCACTGCTGCGCCGCGGGTATCGCCCTGTCCCGGTTCCGCGTAGCTGACATAGACCAGGCCATTTTTGGCAAAGCGCGGATGCGCCAGGACATCGCCAAAACCGCCCTGTCCGCCATAGGCGACTGCCGGAATGCCGGTGATGGCGCTCTTGCGGTTGGTCTTGAGATCCAGCCGCATCAATGCACCGCGTTTTTCGCTGACCAACAGGCTGCCGTCGGGCAGGAAGGTCATTGCCCAGGGTTCGTCGAAATCGGCAACGGTGGTGGCCTGGAACGGCCACTGCGCCTTGGGAATGGCGGCCGCCGGCGCGACGGCAGGCGCGGCACATGCGGTGGCGGCGGTGAACAAGCTGGCCGAGCAGGCCAGGGCAAGCAGACGTCGGACAGACATGAGGTCCTCCAGGGAATGGGCGCAGTCGCGTTGCAGCCCTCCCGCAACGTGTCCTGCGTCGGGTTTTAAAGTACCTTACACGACGCCTTCAAGGCCGCCTTGTCGTAGATCACTTTCTTTGTGAGACGTGTGCGTCCCACATTACTGCTTCACCATGAAAAGGAGTTTCCATGGCTGCCACGCAAAAAACGTCACCTGCTTTTATCGCCGCATCCTGGGCTGCATTGCTGCTGGGTGGCATTGCCTACCTGGTCGGGCTATGGAATGCGCAGATGATGCTCAACGAAAAAGGCTATTACTTCACGCTGCTGTTGTTTGGCCTGTTCGCATCGGTGTCGTTGCAGAAGAGTGTGCGTGACCGCGCAGATGGAATTCCGGTGACGGGCCTGTACTACGCGATCTGTTGGTTTTCGCTGGTCATCGCGCTGCTGCTCCTGGCAATCGGCTTGATCAACGCGACTTTATTGCTGAGCGAGAAAGGTTTCTACGCGATGGCCTACGCATTGAGCCTGTTCGGCGCAGTTGCGGTGCAAAAGAACACCCGCGATGCGATGGATGTCGCCAATGCATCGCATTACTCGCGCGCAGTACCGCCGCCACTGGACTGATGCACTACAGACAGATTGATACAACAACGCCACCTCGAGGGTGGCGTTGTTGTCTTCAGGGCTTGGACTTGTTGTCGCCGGTCACAAGGTCTGTCGCATTTTCCCAGGCACGCTTGACGGCGTGACGGGCCTTGCTCCAGCTCAGGCCATGGGTGCCGCGGTTGGCTTCCCACTCGCGGTGCAATTCCGCTTCCACCTGATCGTAGGCGCGGGCGTTTTCGCGGATGCGCGCTTGGTGTCCTGCGAGATAGGCGCCCTCGTAATCTTCGTAGCGGTCACCTTCGGTGTAATACGATTCTTCGGTGAAGCGCTCGCGCCAATAATTGGATACGTTCTGGCTGCGGTCTTCGTCCGGTGCGCGGCCCGGAATCTGATACGGCACGTTCATGCTCGTCTCCGTGTTGAATGTGCGCCCTAACCTAGGCGGGCAGGTGTTAAATCCGTTGCCAGAGCAGGTGAGGAGGGCATCAAGGCATGCTGCACTTGGTGACGCTCTCTGGCGCGCCCCTGCGCGACACGGTGCGCCGCGCCCAACGATTCAGCCGGTGGTCGGCGCGCGTCACGTCGCTGCCGATGCAGCTTCGTATGGTAGTGGCGTGGCACCGGCGGCACGCAGGCTGGCTTCGGCATGCTGCAGCGAGGGCTCGTCGGCGTCGATGATGACCAGGACGCGCCCTGCCTGGATTTCGTCCTCAAATTGGCGGCGGACCGGATCGGGGACGGTGGCGCCGATCAGTGCAGACGACCAGGTGCCGACCAGGGCGCCTGCCAGCGCCATGACGCCGGCACCGGCGATGGTGAGGCCGATCGGAGGCACAGCGATGGCAACCAGTCCGGCGACCAAGCCCGCAGCGCCCCCGGTGGCGGCGCCGCGCGCGGCAGCAGGGAGAAAATCCGTCTTGGCATCCTTGCGTTCATCGGGAATACCTTGCAGCTCGATATCCGAACGGGCAATCAAGGACAGCGCATCGTTGTCGATGCCGGCGCTGCGTGCGGCCTGCATGACGCGTTGCGCACTTTCGATATCGGGCGTGCTGTAGACACGGCGCAGTTTCATCGCAAGCTCCCATGCAGGTGAGAACTGCAGCCTTGGGCGGGCACGGTTAGTCGGGCGTGATCGCTGTGCGAGCGTCCTGCGAAAACCGCTACGCAGACTTGCGCGGAAACAGGTAAATCAGCCAGCCCACCAGCAATGCCACCCCGGCGGCTGCCAGGTTCTGCCAGCTGGCGCTGGCCAGCAGGCCCAGCGACAGCAGCAGCGCTGCGATGGGAATGGCCGGCCCGCCAGGCAGGCGCAAGGTGTCGGTGCGTTGCCGGTAGCGACGCGCCAGCACGATCACTGCCGCAGCGGTGCCGATGTAGGCAAACAGCCGCGTGACCATCGACAGCAATGCCAGCTGCGTAAACGAGCCGGACACCGCCAGCGCCAGCGACAGCACGCCCTGGGTCAGCACTGCCGCAGCCGGGGTGTGGAAGCGCGGATGCACACGTGCCAGGAATGCGGGGCCGTAGCCATCCTGTGCCAGCGCGAACAAAAAGCGCGGCCCGAGCATGACCGTATTGCTGGTGGTGCCGAGAATGGAAATGGTGGCACCCACGGTGAGGATCAGCGCCAGCGCCTCGCCGCCGAAACGGCTTGCGGCATCGGCCAATGGCGTGGGCGAGGCGGCAAGATTGGGCAGCGTGCCCTGTGCGACGACCTGGACCGCGGCGTAGATCAAGGTGACCGTGACGATCATGGTGATCAGCGCAAACGGCACGTCGCGGCGTGGGTTGCGGTATTCGCCAGCGGCCGCAGGAATGTTCTCAAAGCCTGCATAGGCAAACAGCAGCAGCAAGGCCGCTTCGCCCAGATTGCCCAGGTCGCGCAGATCCGGCGTGTTGCCGGCAAAGGCCCACGACCAGTCCACGTAGAACAGGCCGATGGCCACGAACAGCAGCAACGGCACCAGCTTGCCGATCACCAGCGCGATGCCGGTACGCGCAGCCGATTTCACGCCGATCACGTTGATGGCGGTGAGCAGACCCAGGGAACCGACGACCACCAGCAAGCGCGCCCAGTGATCGGTCGCCACGGTCGGCCAGAACCGCGCCACCGCATCGGCCAGGCCGTTGCTCAATGCCGCTGCCGAACTGATGCGCGTGAGCCAGATCATCCAGCCGATCTGAAAGCCGACAAACGGGCCGAACGCCTCACGCGTGTACAGGTAACTGCCGCCCGGCGTGTCGAAATAGCTGGCCGCCTGCGCGTAGCACAACACCAGCAACGCCACCGCCAGGCCGGCCAGCATCACCGCCCACAGGCTCATCGGCCCCAGCAGTGCCGCGGTGGCCGCGGGCAGCAGATAGATGCCGCTGCCGATGACATCGTTGATCGACAAGCCAACGATTTGCCAGCGGCTGACCACGCGGACCAGGCCAGTGGAATCGGGTGCAGGAGCCGGGGTGGTCATCGTGCCGCCTCCTTCAATTCGGGCAACTGCCACTGGGCTTGCAGGCGTGCATATTCGGCACGTGGCAACAGCACGAACAGCGGTTTGTCGTCTGGCTTCAACCAGGCCAGCAGGCCTTGCATATCGGCCGGCGCCATCGCGGTGCAGCCGGCGGTGAACTGGCCCGGCGTGCGCCACAGGTGCGCGAAGATGCAGCTGCCGCGCCCGGGAACCGCGTCAGGATTGTGGGCGATCACGAAGCCCTCGCTGTAACGCGCATCGCCGGGATGTTGCAGGTCCAGGCGCATCGGTTCGGTCGACCCGGCCACTGCGGCCTCACCGACCTGCGCGGCATCGACGATGCGGTTGTACAGCGGCGAACTCGG
Source organism: Xanthomonas sp. F14 (assembly GCF_014199865.1). Lineage (NCBI taxonomy): Bacteria > Pseudomonadati > Pseudomonadota > Gammaproteobacteria > Lysobacterales > Lysobacteraceae > Xanthomonas > Xanthomonas sp. F14. The sequence continues at coordinate 30,467 of NZ_JACHOM010000005.1, forward strand.
CACATCCATGCAGTAGTGGGTGGCGCTCATCGCCTGGTACGGCATGGCGCTGTCGATCTGCTGGGCATAGCCGAAGGCCGGGCCGATCGCGAAGACACCGGCCGGGCTGCGGCCGTCGCCTTCGCGCTTCTGCGGTCCTTGTGCCTGTGCCGGATGCAGGCCATCGCCCCAGGCACTGCCATGCCGCCCGAGCGCGACCGCGAAGCCCGGTGCGGCCGGTTGCCAGTGGCCGTCCACACGGGTGAACGTCTGCAGGCGCGCCTGGGTGCTGTCCCAGTCCGGCGTGGTCACCACGATCAATGCGCGCGCTTGATTCAGGGCATCGATCGGCCCGGCAGCGACGGCAACGCTGCCGCAGCTCGCCAGCGCCAACAGCACAGCGGATCGAAACAAGGTGGCAAGGCGCATGCAGGCTCCGGGGGGAATGGGTCGAGCGGGGGACGAGTCTGGGGGCGATACATGGTTGACGGAGACAGTACGCTGCTTTGGTGCCGCGTTGGGCACACCATCATGTCGCTACTGTACTCAGCAATGTGGCCGTGTGCCGCATGCGCGCGCCTGGTTTGTGCGACTGCTTGGCCGGGCTTCGAGTGTGTTTTGTTGTTCTGGGAGAGTTGGCCTCTGTGGCTGGCTGGCTGCAGAGCGGCTGATCTGGGGCATGGCTGCAGGGCCCTTGCCCGCCCGCCCTCGCAGGACACGCCGCAAGTACGTTCTTGTAGGCGCTTACGCGGCATCCATGCCGCGTAAGGTCCCGCGACGGTGAGCGGGCAAGGACCTGTCGAGATGATCGGTGGGCATGGTGCAAGCAATGCACGACGTTCGCTGTCCGGGTGACTGCGTGTGCAAAGAAGCGCTGACGGCGCCATGCCTGGGCCAATGCGGCCTGGAGATCCTACTGACGTTTTAAGCCGGCAAGAGCTCCAGCCCGTGGATGCGGCGGATGCCCAGGCCGGGCGAGTCGTCGATATGGATCTGCGCATCGTCGAAGTGCACGCCGCCCTCGGTGGGATCGAACTGCCCGAGCGCGGGCGCATCCAGATCCGCCAGGGTGATGCTGCCGGCCTTGGCCACCGCCAGATGCACTGCCGCAGCCACGCTGATGCTGGATTCGATCATGCAGCCGATCATGCAGGGCACGCCGTACAAGCCAGCGATATCGGCGATGCGGATTGCGTTGGATAGCCCGCCGGTCTTCATCAGTTTGATGTTGACGATATCGGCGGCACGGCGCTGGATGAGGTCGATCACCTGGACCGGCGAGAACACGCTTTCGTCGGCCATCACCGGCGTGTCGATCCGCGCGGTGACAAACGCCAGCCCGTCGATGTCCGCGGCCTTGACCGGCTGCTCCACCAGTTCCATCACGATGCCGGCGTGTTCCAGTGTACGCATGGTGCGCACCGCCTGTTTGGGCGTCCAGCCCTGGTTGGCATCCAGGCGCAGCGATGCGCGGCCAGCGACAGCAGTATGTATCGCGGTGATCCGCTCGAGGTCCGAGCCGCTGTCCTTGCCGACCTTGATCTTCAGCGACCGATAGCCGCGCGCGAGCGCGGATTGCGCCTGCGCCACCATCACGTCGATGCTATCGACGCTGATGGTGATGTCGGTGGTGATGCGCGGCATGCCACCGCCGAGCGCCCGGTAGAGTGGGGCGCCCAGGGCCTGCGCCCACAGGTCGTAGAGCGCGATCTCCACCGCCGCCTTGGCGCTGGTGTTGCGCTCCAGCGCGTGTTGCACCAGCGCGCATAGCCGGTTGAGATCGGCCACGTCCTGGCCGATCAACGTCGGCCCGATGCAATGCTGGATCGCAGCGATGATGGAGCCGTGCGTATCGCCGGTGATCGGGGCGGTGGCCGGCGCTGCGCCATAGCCGATGTGGCCGCTGTCGGTCTGCAGCAGCACCACCACGTCCTCGATCGCCTGCACGGTACGCACTGCTGTCTTGAACGGGGTCTTCAATGGCACGCGCAGCATGCCGAGGCGAAAGCCGGTGATCTTCATGGAAAGCCAATCGGTGCGATGCGTTGGATGCGGGTGATGTGGTCGACGAACGGTGTGCCGTCGCTGGCGAGCAGTGGCAGCAGCGGCGTCACCGACACACCGTTCAAGCGCGCGCGCTGCACGTTGCCGGCTGCGTCGCGGTAACTGGCGCCGGCCACGTCATGGATCACCCATGGCGCACCGCGCTCGTGTCCGACCACCAGCATCACATGACCAGGGATGTAGATCAGGTCGCCGACCTGCAGCCGGGCAAGTTGTTGCAGGCGCTGCGGCAGTGCGGCCTGCGCCTGGAACGGAACGCCCAGCAGCGCAGGGCTGCGTGCCTGATCGCCGGTATTGCGCGGCAATGCAATACCCAGGCTGCGATACACATCCAGCACGAAACCGCTGCAGTCGCGCGCATCGTAATCGTTGCCCCAGCCATAGCGTTCGCCAAGAAATTTGAACGCCTGCTGCAGCAACGCTGCAGGCGTGGCCGGCAACGGGCCCACGCGCACGTCGGCGCCGCGTGGGATCAGTGCCGGCACCAGCTGCAAGCGACCCTCGCTGTTGCGCAGCGGCAGCTGCACGACATGGGCGGCCTGCGGCAACTGCCCGTTGACCGGTTGCTGCGGCGGCCAGTCGCGAAGCAGAGGGACGCTGGTGCCCATGTCCAGCGCCATTGCGGAGATGGCGGGTACCTCCGGGGTGTAGGCGCTTTGCACGCGTGCGCCGGTGACCACCAGCCGTGGGCTGCGTTGTGCATAGTCCAGCACTTCCTCACGCGTGCCCACGGCAATCCGGTCGGCAGCGATCCAGGCCGCATAGTTGGCTGCCAGCACAAAGTGCCATGCACCATCGGCGCTGGTGTGCAGCACCGCCACCGGCGTGCCGGGGTAGAGCGCCGATTCCTGGAAGCGGTCGATATCGTGGTCGTCGGTAGTGCTGAACACGCGTTGCGCGGTGGGGAAGGTGCGCAGTGCCGCGCGCTGCACCACCAGTGCGAATCGTGGCGTGACCTGCGCAGGCAGTGCATCCAGTGCCAGGGCGTGGCGCAGCGTCGCAAGGCGGGAGGCATCGATGCTGCGACCCTCGCTGTCGTACAGCGCACGCGTCGGCATGGCCGACAGCGCTTCGATACGCGCGCGCACCTCGGCCGCCGGCAGTACTTCGGCCAGCTGCGACAGGTCGTGCATGGAGCGATCGTCACGCAGCAAACGCGCATTGAAGCCGGCGATCTGTGCGGCAGTCATGTGCAGCGTCTGCGCGTTGTCAGTGCGCTGGATCCAGTAGTCGGCGGTCAGCTGCGCATCGCTGGCCGCAAACGGTGCCGTGTGCAATATCGGGCTGGCAGGCGTTGCCGCAGCGGCATCCCAGGACAGTCCGATGATCAGCAGCAACAACGTCAGCAGGCGGCGCGACAGTGGCATGAAGAGGGCTCTTGATGGGATACAGCGACTGGCGAGGCTTTTTACAGGGAATCACCACCGCAGGCGCGCGGACCTGCGCCGACCGCGCCGGCCTTTAGTGTACGCATGCGTATTATCACTGGTGCGTGTCGCATGGCGCAGCGGCGCTGTAAGGTCTGTCGGTCTCTGCACACGTGCAGTCTGCCTGCCACCGGCCGCAGCCGCATGCTGCATGCCATCGTCCGCACGGCAGATAATGGGTGTATCGCCTGCGCGGCCCATCAGGGTGCTGGTGCAGCGCAAGCCCTTGCCGTTTTGCCAGGAGAATCCGATGTCATCTGCTCCCACGCTGTCGCCATCGCCCTGGCTACGCGCCGCGCTGTGCCTGGTGGTGCTGTCACTGGGTGCGTGCGCGCATGCGCCGCAGCGCAACCCGCTGGCCCAGTGGGTGCCCTCGCCCAACTACGACGCGCGGCGGCCGATCCTGATCGTGCTGCACTTCACCGACCAGCAATCGGTGACGCAGAGCCTAGGCACGCTGCGCGGGCGCAATAGCGGCGGCCGGGTCAGTGCGCACTATCTGATCGGCGAGGATGGCGCGCGCTATCAACTGGTCAGCGACGACCAGCGCGCCTGGCATGGCGGCGCCGGGCGCTGGGGCACCATCACCGACATCAATTCCGCCTCGATCGGCATCGAACTGGACAACGACGGCAGCGAGCCGTTCGCGCCCGCCCAGATCGACAGCCTGCTGGTGCTGCTGGATGACCTGTGCACCCGCCTGCGCATTCCGCGCACGCAGATCGTCGGGCATGAAGACGTGGCCCCGACCCGCAAGAACGATCCCGGCCCGCTGTTTCCGTGGAAACGCCTGGCCGACGCCGGCTTCGGCCGCTGGCCTGCCGCCGATGCCCCCGCCGCGCCGGCAGGCTTCGATCCCTGGCAGGCGCTGGCCCTGCTCGGCTACAGCCTCGACGATCCCGCTGCCACGCTGCAGGCATTTCATCATCACTACCGCGGCAGCGACGCCCGCACGCTGGATGCCGAGGATTTGCGCATCCTGCATGCGTTGACCCGACCAGCGCTGCGGCAATTGCAGCTTCCGTCGGTGCCCATCGAACCGGATGCGCCGTAGCGATCCAGCCTGCTCGTTTTCCGTCGCCCTGACGAACGCTGCGTGGACTGGATCCCGACCACATTCTTGGTAGCATCCGCTCGCCCAAACTCTTGAAGGACGTCGTGTGATGAGGCTAGGAAAGACTGCCCTGTGGGCCGCCACGATCCTGATGGTCGGCGGCTGCACCAAGACACCCGACGCAACGCCCGGAGACGTGCAGACACCGCCCTCGCAGAGCGCTCCTGCTGCTGCGCCAGCGGCGACGAGTCCTGCAACGGTCGACGCCGAGGTGCCGGCGCCCGGGCATGTGCTTGCCGATATCTATGGGATGAAGGGCGACGGATCGGAGTCGTACACCATCGACAACGGCGCCTTGGCCAGCTTCTGGTACGGCTACCGCTTCGACCTTGGCGGCAAGCAGTACTACACCGGCTTCGCCAACGCGGGCCCCGGCAAGTACGGCAAATCCGAGGAAGAGGACTCTCCGGACCCTGCCGTCGGCGTCAGCATCAGCCAGGCGACCTATGTGCTCGACGATGCCGGTGGCAAACCGGCATGGGTGCTGTTCCATGCCCAGCAATGGGCTGGCGATTTCGGCGGCAACGAGAAGGCCGACACGCTGGACCAGACGCGCAAGCCGCAGCGCACCGAGACCAAGGATGGCCACCTGGTGCTGGCGCTGCCGACCACGCGCTTCGCCAACGGCATCAGTAGCTTGGGTTTTGCGTTGTTTTCCTTCGATCCGAACAAGAACGACATGGGCGACTACAAGGGCTGGGTTTACCTGGGCACCGTGGCCACCGGCGAAGACAACAGCGCGGCCTGCGACGATGAGGGCACCATGAAGTGCGCGTCCAGCACCGGCACGCTGAGCTTCGAACCCGGCAGTGGATCGATGCCGACCCTGCGTGTGGCCATGAGCGGCACCGCCATTGCCGGCCCTGGCAAGGCCCGCAGCCTCGGCGCCGCCGACGTGGTCACCTATACCTACGACGCCACCAAGCACCAGTACACGCCGCCGCTGGATCGCTGAGCCTGCCCGCGTGCCGGTCTGTTGTGGGCCAGCACGTGACGCGGACTGGCCGGCACAGCCAGCTGGTTTCGGGGGCGGGAACTGGATAAGATTCGCCCACGGGGCCTGATGATCAGGCAAGTCATTCGCGAGCGGCAATGGATGCTGCACTCGCCCGAAATGCCGGAGTGGATCGCCGGCTTGCGGTTTGCCATGCGCGAATCGCTATCACCGCCCCTGCCTTGGGGCCGGATCGCACTCACCGTTTTCTGTCCGAAGCCGCGTCTGCGACAGCTGCGTCTCTGCGGGTCGGGCCATGTCCGTGATGCGTAGCAGGGCGGCTTGCCGGATAACGCGGCATGGCGTGTCGGGATTGCGGTTGTGTTTCCGGCTTCTTCAATACATACAGGATGTTCTGCACATGTCCAACGACACTCAAGTTGCCGTCACGGTGGCACCGCCCTACCCGGGCAGCGTGCTGTACCTGATTTACGGCATGGATGGGGACGGCGCGCTCTCGTACGAGATCGATAACGGTGCTGTTGCCAGTTTCTGGCACGGCCAGCACTTCGATCTGGACGGCAAGCACTACTACACCGGTTTTGCCTACGCCACGCCCAACAAGTACGGCAATGACGAAGCCGAGACCTTTCCGGATCCGGGTGAAGGCGTGTCGATCAGCCAGGCCACGTTTCTGCTGACCGCGCCGGACAGCGAGCGGCCGTGGAGGCTATTCCACGCGCAACAGTACGTCGGCCGCTTCGGCGGCGACGAGCGCGCCGACGCGGTCGACGAAACGCGCAAGGCGCAGCGGCATATCCTGGACAACGGTCACTTGCTGTTGGCAGTGCCGACCTCCAGTTTCGGCAATGGCGTCACCAGCTTCGGCTTTGCGCTATTTACCTTCGATCCGGACAAGAACGACCTGGGCGACTACCAGGGCTGGGTCTACCGGGGAACGCTTGCAGCCGGCGAGGACAACGAGCTCAGTAGCGACGAAGAGGGCAGCGTTGCGCACGTCTCCAGCCGCGGCACGCTGAGCTTCCAGCCGGTGCCCGGCGAGCGGATGCCGGCCATGCACGTGACGTTGCAGGGCACGGTTATTTTCGGCCCTGGCCAGGTGCGCATGCTCGATGCATCCGATGCGGTGATTTACGTATACGACCAGGCGAGCGGGCAGTACCTGCCGAAAGAAGTCCAGTGAATCGGTCGGTGCGCTGCTCCACGGAGCGACGCGTCGGCAGCAGCAAGAACCCGCGACTTGCAACATCGAACAGGCTTGTTGACCGCACACCAATCAGCTCATGGACGAGCTCGGTTGACCTTGTCGGCGCCCAGCGCCGTATATCAACCTCAAGGAGTAACACGAGATGGCACGCGACTACACGAAGGCCGAGAACCTCGACATCATCGAGCGTGAGGCCAGGGAACGCCACATTCCAGTCGACGATTTCATGCGTTTCGCCTATGTCGAAACCGGCGGCAGGTTCGACGAGCAGGCCAGCCGTGGCCCGAACAGCGCCAAGGGCTTGTTCCAGTTCACTCCTGGTACTGCCGCGGCCTACGGCATCAGCGGCCGTGAACTGGATGCGGTGGCCAATACCGATGCCGCGGCGCGGTTATATCAGGACAATGCGAGGTCACTGACCCGCCAGCACGATAAAGACAATCGTCCGTACCTATCCGGCAAGCCGCAGCCCGATGGGCTGGATATGTACATGGCGCACCAGCAGGGCGCTGCCGGCTATCGGTCGATCCAGAAGGCGGTTGCCGACGGCAGCTTCGCGCGCGGAGACACGCGCGCGAACATCATCAACAATGTGCCGCGCGAAAAGGATGCGGCCGGTGCCAAACAGTTTGAGGCTTACACCGGCAGCTCGCTGGCCGAGTTCAAGAAGATGTCCGATCAGGACATGGCCAAGACCTTTCTGAAGTACTGGGACACCAAGTTCGACCATATCGCCATCCCGGAAAAGGGCATCAAGCCGGTTGCCGAGGGCCAGTCCCAACAGCCGGTGGCGCCGGCCCGCGTGCAGTCGCATCCGGCTGCAGCGGCCGGGCAGGACGGTCAAGACGCAATCAAGCTCACCGCCGCGTATGAGATGGGCGTCAAGTACGACGATGTGAAGTACGCGATCAATATCAAGGGCCACAGGCTCTACCATCCCGGCGTGGACGGCAAGCACCTGGAACAGGGCTACATCGACTGCTCCGGCTGGGTCTCCGAGTTGCAGAACGCCACCATGCGGGAGATCAATCAGAAGGCTGGCCGCGACGTGTTCGGCCGCCAGGACATGCTGGTGCAAGGAATGACTGGCTCCGGTGGCATCGTCAAGAAGGCATTCGACAATTCCGGCGTGTTGCTACAAGGCCAGGACGTGTTCAAGCCCGGTGCGCTGAAGGAAGGCATGGTCATTGGCGTGGATGCCAGCCGGAATTCGGGGCATGACCACTGGAAGGGCATCGATCACATCCTGATGGTGGTGCGCGACCCCAAGAGCGGCGAGCTGCAGGTCAGCCAGTCCAGCGGCACAAAGGGCGTCAATACGATGCCTTTGGAAAAGTATCTGGCCGACAACCAGAACGCCAGGTTGTTTGCGTCCGATCCATTCGCCAAGGCGCGCGAGCTACTGCAGGACAGGCAACAGACACAGTCGCAGAATCAGGACCATCCAACGCGCACATCGTTGCGACCGGGCGAGCAAGGTGCGGATGTAAAGGCGATGCAGCAGGCCCTGATCGAACTCGGGATAAAAGACAACAGCGGCAAGTTGCTGTCCGGTACCGGCTATTACGGCGACAAGACCAAGGAAGTGGTGGCAAACCTGCAGCGCGAGAAGGGCATGGATCCGACGGGTATTGCCGATAAGGCCACGCTCGAAGCACTCGGCAAGCAACAGGGCCAGGTCAAGAATAGTGGCGAGGCCAAGCTCCCCGCTTCCGCCGCTGTCGAAGCGCAACGTCCAGTAGATCCTTTGCTCAAGCAGGCAATGGACCATCTTCAGAAGCATGGGCCGAACGGCGGCTTCAGTAGTCGCGACGAAATGCAGCGCGCCGCTGGCCAAATCGCCTTCGAAGCCAAGGTCAGTGGGATGTCGCGTATCGACGAATTGGTGCCGAGCACCAATGGTAGGGGGTTGATTGCGGTAGAGCGCAATCCCAACAATCCGCTCGATGTGAATCGTGCCTACGTGGACAAGCAGCAGGCCGCATCGGTGCCGCTGGAGCAGAGTCAGCAACAGCTCACAGCCGAGACGCAGCGGCAGAACCAGGAGGATCAGCAGCGCACGCAGGCCGCCCAGACGCAGTCGGGTCCTGCACGCTAGGCACCTCTCGTCAGGTTACGAATCTGTGCGACAGCAATCGCCAGTCCGGCATTCGACCGGACTGGCGATTGCGCAGGAGCGGGGATAGTGCGTCGATGTGCGGATGGCGAGCGCCGCGATCCGGTCTGTCCGTCCCGAGCCGTTGTTCGTCAAGCGAGCCACGTGCTTTGCCTGTTCGAGCGCTTCTGTGCAGGCAGCTTGCTTGTGGTGGCTTATGCTTGGTGCATGACGCAAGCACGATCCCCGGTAAATCTCGTATGGCACCATGTCGCATGCACCCTGCAGCGCATCGGGTGGCAGGTGTCTGCGCTGGTTCTTCTGTGCGCAGGCCTCAACGTGCAAGCGGCTCCCATCCTCTCGCCGGCAACAACCGCCGCACAAGCCGGTCTGGTCAATGTGCACGGCCTTGCGCCCGAGATCGCGGTGGACATGCGTTATGCGGGCAGCAACAACTTCACCGGGCGTGTGGTGCCGGGGTATGAGGCGCCCACGTGCTATCTGTTGCGTCCGGCGGCGGAGGCGCTGGCACGGGTGGCGCGGTCCCTCAAGTCCCAGGGATATCGACTGCAGGTGTTCGACTGCTACCGGCCGGTGCGGGCGGTGCAGGCGTTCGTGGCCTGGGCTGCGGATCTGCAGGACCAGGCGACCAAGGCGCAGTACTACCCGCGTGTGGACAAGCGCGCACTGTTAGGCGACTACATTGCCGAGACTTCGGGGCATAGCCGTGGCGCAACGCTGGACCTGGGCCTGCTCGATTGCCGGCAGGGCCCATGCCAGCCGGTGGCGATGGGCACCGACTTCGATTTCTTCGATGCGCGTGCGCATACCGATGCGCGCGACATCAGTCCTGCCCAGCGTGCCCACCGCCAGCAGCTGTTGCGTGCCATGGCAGCGGAGGGATTTGCCAACTATCCGATGGAGTGGTGGCATTTCACCTTCCGCCCTGAGCCGATGCCGGATACCGCGTTCGATGTGCCGGTCAACTGAGCAACCGCGCCGCAGGCGGTGACTCGGCCACCGGCCTGTCCATGTTGTGCATCACCCTAAATCGCTGCAAGGAATTGCCATGTCCGACCCGGAACGCTTTATCGATATCGCCTGCCCGTATTGCGGGGAGTGGATCACCCTGACGCTGGATCTGACCGGCGGCGACCAGCACTACATCGAAGATTGCCAGGTGTGCTGCAAGCCGATCTCGGTCAGCGTGCAGTGGGATGAGGAAGGCGAGGCGCAGGTGAGTGCGCGCGGGCAGGACGATGCGTGAGCGCGGCGTGCCGCAGCATCGGGCACTCGTAGCGCGCGGCCGGTCCGCGTTCGCGTAAGCGCTCGCGCTTGCTGCCTGGGCAGGGATCCATCACCCGCAACCGCTAGACTGATGCGCCTGCTGCCTGGATCCTCACGATGAATCTGCCTCTGCACTTCGGTCTGCTCGGTTCGCTGGAGGCTGGCCTGATCGCGTTGGTGCTGGGTGTGCTGGTCTTCGCCGGGGTCGAGCACATCGGCCGGCGTGTGCACTTCACCCACGGGCACACGCTGGGTATTGCCTGTCTGCTCGCGGTCGCCATCGGCGGCGGCTACGACATCTGGAATCTCGTCTACACCAGCATCGTGCGGCTGGAGTCGCCGCTGTATGCGCGCCTGGCATTGGCCAAGATCCACGATCCCAACGAATTGGGACCGCGGGTGATCCTGGAAGTGGCCGGGGCGATCGCCGGTGTGGTGCTGGGTTGGAAACTGTTCAGCTCCGGAAGCTGGGATGACGAGGCACCGAATGCGTAAATTTACGTTATGAAATGCGGCACGGTTCGCATATTTTGATGCATTGAATGAGCTGCTTCTGTTTGGCTCACCGATGTCTAACAGATGGCTAGGCGCAAACGTCCGACGCGTGGTTAAGAGGATGTTTTGCGGGAAATTGCGGCAGGTTTTGCGTTCATTCGGGCCGGGTAAGGTGGGGCCATGTGCGGCGACACCGCGCATTCCCAAGCCAAGGAGACCACCCAATGAAGAATCGCAACCGCACCTCGCTGCTCGCCGCCACCGCCGCTCTTGCCGCCGCCCTGGCGCTGCCGGCGATGGCGCAGAGTACGCAGCAGGATGCCGCCGCGACGTCGGCCCAGTCGGGAAGCTCTGCCACGAGCGCGGCACAGCCTGCGCAGTCCGGCGGCGGGCAGACCTGGGCGAGCGTCGACACCGATAGCGACGGCGCCATCAGCACACAGGAGGCCCAGGTCAATGCCGGGCTCGCGCAGATCTTCAATGACGCCGATTCCGACAAGAACGGCAAGCTGACCCCGGACGAATACAAGGCGTTTGTCGCCAAGCAGCAGGGCGGCGCAGCGGGAAGTGGGTCGCAAGGCAACTGAGGTAGTAGGTCGCAAGGTAGTGAGTTCGTTTGCTGACGTGTTTTTTTTGACATCAGGAGGCAGCTTTCGCAATTGCAGTCATTTGAGCAGTTGTTGTCGTTTGATCCGTGGCATCGCTTCGTGGATGCCCGTGATCGGCAAGTAGCAGCATGACCACGTAACAGGATGGACACGCGGGAGCGATCTGCCAGGGTCGCTCCCGTTTTCTTTACGTGCACCGCGCTAGATTGCCCGCTCGTCCCTTCGGCACACTCTCATGCTGCTGCGTATCGCCATGCTGGTCGGCCTGTCGAGTCCACTGTGGGCGCTCGCGGCGCCGCCGGAGTTGCCACCGGCCAACCCGTCGCGTGCGACCTCCACCACAGGGCCGGCAACACCGACAATGGCGCCGTTGCCGATCGACCCACCACCGCCTGCCACAACACCCTTACTTCCGGTCGATGCTGCAGCGCCATCGGCTGCCAAAGGCGGTGCGGAGGCCGCACTGGCGCCGCAGGCCGGCACGTTGGCGCCACGGACCTTCCGCAGCCTGGACAGCGACGCCGACGGCTCATTGACGGTGGCCGAAGCCGGCGCCGACCCCGTCCTGCGCGAGAATTTTGCCGGCTTCGACAGCAATGGTGATGGGCGCCTGTCGCGCGACGAATTCGCCAGCTACCAGCCCGGTCCAGGCGACGCCGCGGGGGATTGACCGCGGCAGCGCTCCAGTGCGCTGCTAAACTGGCGCGATGACCTCTTCTGCACAGCGCGACGGCCAGGCGATCCAACTGGTCGGCTTCGACGGCGACGATACCCTCTGGAAAAGCGAGGACTATTACCGCACTGCCGAAGCGGATTTCGAAGCGATCCTGGCCGATTACCTGGATCTGGGCGACAGCCGCATGCAGCAGCACCTGCTGGCGGTGGAGCGGCGCAATCTCAAGGTATTCGGCTATGGCGCCAAGGGCATGACGCTGTCGATGATCGAGACGGCGATCGAACTGACGCAGGCGCGCATCGCCGCACGCGACATCCAGCGCATCGTCGAGATCGGCCGTGCCACGCTGCAGCATCCGGTGGAGGTGATTGCCGGCGTGCGTGAGGCGGTCAGCGCAATTGCCGCCGACTATGCGGTGGTGCTGATCACCAAGGGCGACCTGTTCCATCAGGAGCAGAAGATCGAGCAATCCGGTCTGGCCGATCTGTTTCCGCGCGTGGAGGTGGTGTCCGAGAAGGATCCCCAGACCTATGCGCGCGTGCTGGGCGAGTTCGACCTGCCGGCGCAGCGCTTTGTGATGATCGGCAATTCCTTGCGCTCGGACGTGGAGCCGGTGCTGGCCATCGGCGGCTGGGGGATCTACACCCCGTACGCGGTGACCTGGGCGCACGAGCAGGAGCATGGCGTGGCCGCCGACGAGCCACGCATGCGCGAAGTGCCCGACGCTGCCGGCTGGCCGGCGGCAGTGCATGCGCTGGATGCAGTGGCCCGGCAGCACGCGCTAAGCTGACTTCCGTCGCGGCCAGCGCCGCGACCTGGATCTGCCGGCGCAACCGGCGGCGCCCAGCAACAGGACGTTTCCGGTCAGGCGTGCATGCCTGGCCGACTAGGAGGGATCACCGATGCGCATGTTGTCGTTTACCTGCCGTGTCAGCCTGACCGTATTGCTGGCTCTGTCAGGCGGCGTGCCGTCGCTAGCGGCTGCCGAGCTCGAAGAAGAAGTCATCAACCCGAGCGAAGTGATCTTTCGCGACGGTCAGCCTTACTACGACGATGGCGGCAACTATGTCCGCCTGCGTACGCGTCGGGACGCGGGAGAGCTGGTGTATTTCCGCATGGTGCGCTTCGATCGCGAGCAGGGCTATGTGGATGCCCAGGGCCAGAGCATTGCGACCTTGCAGACCCGGCCGGACCGGCGTGAGCGCAGCAGCGTATTTGCTGCCGACGGATATTCGGGCGAGCGCTACGGCCCATACGGCGGCGACGCCCGCGGATACCTCGGGTTTGGCGCCGGGCTGAGGCTGGGCGCGTCGCGCAACCGCCCCTACGGCCAGATCTATTACGGCAATGGTCTGTACGGCCCGGACCCTTACAGCAGCCCGCACAATCGCGATGCGCGGCAGCGTTACATTGGCCCGGGCTATGTGGGTGCCTGCGATCTCAGCGGCTGCCGCGAAGTGCGCTACGGCGGTTTTTACGATCTGCGCTGAGCGCGGCCGGCGCCGCTGTGCGCGCGCCACACATGCGAATGCTCGTGGCGGTCCGGCGTCATGCATCCGTTCCGACTCGGGGCATCCCATACGGCTGGCGCGCTGACGGCGCGCCGCCTGTGTCGGTGGCGCAAGCGCTCGGCCTGACAGCGACGCGGGCATGCGGCATCATCGGTGCATGCCTTCACTGCTTACCTCGCTGTTGCGATCCCTGCCGCTGCTGAGCGCGCTGCTGCTTCTGCCGATGCTGGCAGTTGCGCAGACGTCGCCTGCGCCTGCCGCTGCGGCACCGGTTGTTGCACCGGCAGTGACGCCGGGCACCGGCGATGCCTGGGTGGACCAGCATCTAGCCGACATGGGCAGCTACGCGCAGCGCTATCCGGATAGTTTCATCGGCGAAGTTGCGCGCTACACCGGCACCCCGCGCGGTTATGTGCAGGCATTGTTGCAGGTGCATGGCTGGCACGCCGGCGACATCTATTTCGCCTGTTTCTGGGCGCAGACGCTGCAGTTGTCCTGCCGCGACACAGTACGCGCCTACAGCCGCGACCATCATGACGGCTGGGAGGGCGTGATCACGCGGCTGTCGGTCACGCCGGAGACCGTGCATATGCGCGCGCTGCGGCACGCCATCGTCGCCAGTTACGACCGCTGGGAACGTCCGATCACCCTGGACACGCTGCTGCGCCGCCAGCTCGGCGATCACGCGCAACGGCTGGAAGCCGCGCGCCAGGCCAGCGAGGCGGCCGAGGCAGCGGCGCAGGCCGGGCTTTAAAGCGGCTGGCAAACCGACGGCGTAGCCGCCAGGCGGGTGCGGTGCGGCGGTGCTAGGAACCGGCGTGTACCACTCGCACGCTGCGTTTACTGCGCGCCGTCCACGCACATCCGGTGGCTGCCGGCTCAAGGTGGTGTTGGCTACCGGCGCGGCAGCGTGCTATTCGGCTTCAACTCGCTGCAGTAGTGGCACCGGAGCCGTGCCGGCCGTGCGGTGCGCGCCGGGTCGGCCTGAGCCTGGGCGAGGCTGGCGGCCTCTCGCGCTTGTTGGCCATCCCCGGAGCGACCCACAAGATGACTGCGCTCCCGGCCACACAGGCGCAGCCGGCAGTAGGACCGACATGGACCACGCCGTGCGCTGGGGTTCCAAGCTTGTGCGCCATCCGCATCCAGCGGACGACTGCTCGCCACGGATCGCCAGCCGCCACTCGATGCGTTTCACGCCTGGTGGGAACCTGCGCAGCGGCAAGACGTGAGGTGACCGATCGGCTGCGCGCCTGTCTGCGCGCCAACACAGGCGCCGGCATGCTGCCGTGCAGCTGGCCGCCGCAGGGCGCGGTCGGCGAGAATGCCGCAACGCCGGCGTTGGCCGGCCCTGCCAAGACCAGCCCATGCGCGATACCGTGTTTGTCTCCCCCGATCACATCCGCAGCCTGTTCGCGCAGGCGATGTCGGACATGTATCGCGCCGAGGTGCCGTTGTACGGCGACCTGATGACGCTGGTGGCGCAGGTCAACGCCGACACCCTGAGCGCCGATCCCGCCCTGGCCGCGCGCCTGCAACGCAACGACGAACGCGCGCGGCTGGATCTGGAACGGCACGGTGCCATCCGGGTCGGCACGGCGCAGGAACTGGCCACGTTGCGGCGGCTGTTTGCGGTGATGGGCATGCATCCGGTGGGCTATTACGATTTGTCGGTGGCCGGTGTGCCGGTGCATTCCACTGCGTTCCGCCCGATCGACGAGGCGGCGCTATCGGTCAATCCGTTTCGCGTGTTCACCTCGTTGCTGCGGCTGGAGTTGATCGAAGACGCCGCGCTGCGGACGCAGGCGGCGCAGATCCTGGAGCAGCGGCAGATCTTCACCGCCGCCGCGCTGGAGCTGATCGAGCAGCACGAGCGCCACGGCGGGCTGGAGGCGGCGCAGGCGCAGCAGTTCGTGGACGAAGCGCTGGAAACCTTCCGTTGGCATGGCGATGCCACGGTGTCGCTGCCGACCTACCGCGCGCTGAGCGAGGCGCACAAGCTGATCGCCGACGTGGTGAGCTTCCACGGGCCGCATATCAACCACCTGACGCCACGCACCCTAGATATCGATGCGGCGCAGGCGCAGATGCAGCGCGCCGGCATCGACGCCAAGGCGGTGATCGAAGGGCCGCCGCGTCGGCGGGTGCCGATCCTGCTGCGCCAGACCAGCTTCAAGGCACTGGAGGAGCCGGTGCGCTTTGTCGGCGACAGCGGGCAGGCCGAGCACGGCACGCACACCGCGCGCTTTGGCGAGATCGAACAACGCGGGCTCGCGCTGACGCCCAAGGGCCGCGCGCTGTACGACGCGCTGCTGGCGCAGGCACGCGACAGCGATGGCGCGGGCAGCACCGGTACCGATTACGCCACGCGGCTGCAGACCGCGTTCGTGGCGTTTCCCGACGACGAAGCCGTGCTGCGTCAGGAAGGTCTGGGCTATTTCCGTTATGCGCTGACCGAGGCCGGACGTGCCGATCCCGCGCAGGTGGCGGCGATGCCGGCAGAAACCGCGATTGCGCTCGGTCTGCTCAGTGCCGATCCGATCATCTATGAAGATTTCCTGCCGGTGAGTGCGGCCGGCATCTTCCAGTCCAATCTCGGTGGCGCCGAACAACGCGCCTATGCCGCCCATTCGAGCAAGCGCAGTTTCGAACAGGCGCTGGGTGCGCAGGTGCAGGATGAGTGCGCGTTGTACGCGCAGCTGGAGCGTGCGTCGCTGCAGGCGTTGCTGGTGTAGCGGTCACGGCGCGCCGTCGCCCGAACAACGCATGTAACGCACGGTTTGCATCTTGCACACCGACCATCTCGACAGGTCATTGCCCGCCTATCGTCGCGGGACCTTACGCGGCATGGATGCCGCGTAAGAGCCTACACGGACGTACTTGCGGCGTGTCCTGCGATGGTAGGCGGGCAAGGGCCCTGCAACCAAGCTGCAGCCCCGCCGCGCGACAACTGATCCATCCCTGCCGTCCAACACGTCAAGGCAGCCGAACTTCCGGTCGCAGTGTCGTCTGGATGCGGTCAAACACGTGGGCTCTGGCCAAAAGCAAGTAAGGCGAGCGTGCATTTGCAGCTCGCATCACTGTGCCGCGTTTGAATGCACTGCCAGCAGCGATGCCCCGGCGTCATGCCAGCAATCGGCAAGCGACGGTGAGAGATGATGGCCAACCGCCATGCCGGCCGGCACGCGTCGGTCCGTGCAGACCGGCGCGCGTGCGGCATCGCTCAGTGCGCCGACGCCGGGCGCCGTGCCGCCGCGCGCTCTGCCCGGCGTGCACGCGCACGTGCGCGACGCGCCTTCCAGCGTTCGCTCAGGCAGGAGAAGATCACGTACAGCGCCGGGGTGCTGAGCAGGGTCAGGCTCTGCGAGAAGATCAGCCCGCCGATCATCGCGATGCCCAGCGGGCGACGCAGTTCGGAGCCCTCGCCCAGGCCGACCGCCAGCGGCACCGCGGCCAGGATCGCCACCATCGTGGTCATCATGATCGGGCGGAAGCGCACAATCGAGGCCTCGCGTGCGGCCGCGCGCGCATCCATGCCGTGCACGCGCTGCGCCACCAGCGCGAAGTCGATCATCATGATTGCGTTCTTCTTGACGATGCCGATCAGCAGCACCAGCGCGATCATCGAAATCACCGACAACTCGGTGTTGGTGAGGAACAACGCCAGTAGTGCGCCGACGCCGGCGGCCGGCAGCGTGGACAGGATGGTCACCGGATGGATCAGGCTCTCGTAGAGCATGCCCAGCACGATGTAGACGGTGAGCACCGCGGCCAGCAGCAACACGCCCATCGAGTTGGGGCTGAGTTGCACATTGAAGCTGTCATCGCCACTGAGGCGGATGCCGTCTGGCATGCGCAAGCCTTCCACGGTGGACTTGATGATCAGGTCCGCCTCGCCGGTGCTCACGCCCGGTGCGAGGTTGTAGCTCAGATCCATCGTGGTGTACTGGTTTTCGTGGACGATCTGCGGCGGCGCCAGCCCGGGCACCTGGGTGGCGACGGAGGTGATCGGCACCATCAGGCCGGCGCGGTTGGGCACGAAGACTTGGTCCAGCGCCTTGGGCGTTGCCGTTTGCGAGGGCAGTGCATTGACCACCACGCTGTACTGGTTGAGATCCGAATAGATGGTGGAAATGGAGCGCTGGCCGAAGGCGCCATACAGCGCGCCATCGATGGCACCGACCGAAATGCCCAGGCGCGCGGCCTTGGCGCGGTCGATCACGATGTTCTGGCGCAGACCCGATGTATCCACGTCGGTGCCGACATCGCGCAGGCGCGGATTCTTCTTCAACGCCGCCTGCAGTTTGGGCAGCCATTCCTGCAGCTGCGCCAGGTCGTTGCCCTGCAGCGAAACGCGGTACTGCGCACCCTGGCTGGTGCCGCCACCGCCGTCGCTGGGCAGGTCCTGGATCGCGCGCAGGCGCAGATCCAGATCCGGGTAACGGTCGGCCTTGGCGCTCAGGCGTGCGACCACCTGCGCGGTGGTGTCGCGGCGGCCTTCGTCGCGCTTCTTCAATTCGATATTGAACGAGGCGCTGGAACCCTGCCGGCCGGAGCCCAGCCGCGCGCCGACGGTCTTCACCGCCGGGTCGGCCATCAGCATGTCGGTGATGCGGCGCTGGCGGCTGACCATGTCGGCAAACGACACCGTGGCGCTGGAATTGGCGCGGCCCCAGATCAGGCCGGTGTCCTGCGCCGGGAACGAGCCCTTCTTGACTGCGCCGCCGAGAAAGACGGTGGCGGCGATCAACAGCAGCGGCGTCAGCGACAGCAGCAAGGCGTGCCGCAGCGAGAAATCCAGCGCCACCGTGTACACCGCGAGCATGCGCTCGTGCATGCGGTCCAGCCAGGCGCCGAAACGGCTGGGTTTTTCCGGCTCGGTGTGCGCGGACAGAAAGCGACTGCACAACGCCGGCGTCAGGGTCAGCGACACCAGCATCGACACCACGATCGCCGCCACCAGGGTCACGGTGAACTCGCGGAAGAACGCGCCGATCATGCCGCTGGCAAACAGCATCGGAATGAACACCGCCACCAGCGAGGCAGTGATCGACACGATGGTGAAGCCGATCTCGCGCGCACCGGCCAGTGCGGCATCCAGACGCGGCATGCCTTCGTCCAGATGACGCATGATGTTTTCGATCACCACGATCGCATCGTCGACCACAAAGCCAATGGCGATCACCAGCGCCAGCAGGCTGAGGTTATTCAAGGTGAAGCCCAGCATGTACATCACCAGTGCCGAGCCGGCCAGCGACAGCGGCACGGTGACCGCCGCGATCAGCGTCGGCGCCAGGCGGCGCAGGAACAGCGCCATGGTCAGGACCACCATCGCCAGGCTGATCAGTAGCGTGGCCTGCACCTCGTGCAGCGAGGCGCGGATGGTCGGGGTGCGGTCGAAGTAGGGCATCAGCTTGGTGCCGGGCTGCAGGTAGGCGCGTAGCTCGGGAATCTGCGCCTTCACCTGGTCCACGGTTTCGACGATGTTGGCGCCGGCGCGGGTGAAGGCATACATCACCACTGCCGGTTTGCCGTCGAACCAGGCTGCTTGATAGGCATCCTGCTGGCCGTCGTAGACGGTGGCCACGTCGCCCAGCCGCACGATGCGCCCGTTGGACTGGGTGGAGATCGCCAGCTGGGCGAAATCGGCGGCCTTGGATACCGAATCGTTGGCCACGATCGCCATGGTGGTGTTGCCGTCGGACAGGAATCCGGTCGGCGAGGTGACGTTGGCCGCGCGCACCGCATTGCGCAGATCGTCCGGGGTCAGGCCCAGCGCGTTGAGCGCGCGCAGATCCACATCCACGCGGACCGCCGGCGTGGAGGCGCCGGCGATGTCGACCGAACTGATGCCGGTGATCTGGCGCAGCCGTTGCGCCAGCAGCGAGTCGGCAACGTTGTAGAGCTCATCGGCCGATTGCGTGTCCGAGGTCAGCGCGATGGCGATGACCGGGTCGTCGTTCGGATTGGCTTTCGAATAGATCGGCGTGCCGAGCCCGGACGGCAGGTCCGATTGCGAGGAGTTGATCGCCGTCTGCACATCCTGCGCGGCCGAATCGATGTTGCGATTGCTCTGGAACACCAGCACCACCAGGCTGCTGCTCTCCGAACTGGAGGAGCGCATGCGGTCGATGCCGGGCAGCTGGCCCAGGTGGCGTTCCAGCGGTGCGGTGACGGTGGAGGCCATGGTGCTGGCATCGGCGCCGGACTGCGTGGCGTGCACGAAGATCACCGGAATCTGGATGTTCGGCAACGCCGCCACGCCCAGCCGCAGGTAGCACATCAATCCGATCACGAACAAACCGATCGCCAGCAGCGCGGTGCCGATCGGGCGCTTGATGAAGGGCGCGGAGATGTTCATGGGGTGACTGCCGGGAATCGGGATTCGGGATTCGGGAATCGGGAAAGGCAACAGCCAGCGCAGTTGCCATACGCGCGTGCGGGAAGGCGGTGCCGTGGGCAGGCAGACCGATCAGCGATGACGCCATCGGTCATCATGCCGGGCGCTCCGAAGTGGAGGCCGGGGGCACGCCGTCGCGGCGGGCGGCACGCCGCGCGCGCCAGTCACGCAGCCGCTCGCCGGCACGTTCCATGTACAGGTAGATCACCGGCGTGGTGTACAGCGTCACCAGCTGCGACAGCAGCAGGCCGCCGACGATGGCGATGCCGAGCGGACGCCGCAGTTCCGAGCCGATGCCGGTGCCCAGCGCCAGCGGCAGCGCGCCCAGCATTGCGGCGGCGGTGGTCATCATGATCGGGCGGAAACGCAGCAGGCAGGCGCGGCGGATCGCCTCGTGCGCGTTGGCGCCTTCGCGGCGGGCGTCGATGGCGAAGTCGATCATCATGATCGCGTTCTTCTTGACGATGCCGATCAGCAGCACGATGCCGACGATGCCGTCCACCGACAGGCTCAATCCGCACATCATCAGCGCCAGCAGCGCGCCGACGCCGGCCGGCGGCAGCGTGGAGATGATCGTCAGCGGGTGGATGTAGCTCTCGTAGAGCACGCCCAGCACGATGTAGATCACCACGATCGAGGCCAGCAGCAGCCATACGATATCGGTCTGGCTGCCGGTGAATTCGGCCGCCTTGCCGACGAACGCCGCATGCACCTGGGTGGGGATCTTCAGATCCTGGCGCGCCTGCTCGATCGCCTCCACCGCCTGCGACAGCGAATGGCCGGGCGCCAGATTGAACGAGATCGTGACCGCCGGCAGCTGTTGCTGGTGGCTGACCACCAACGGCGTGTTGGTGACCTTGGCCTCGGCCAGTGCGGCCAGCGGAATGATGCTGCCGGCGCCGACCACGATGCCGGTGTTCTGCGCGCCCACGCCGGTGGCGGTGGAGGAGTTGGACGAGGTCAGCTGGCCGAAGCTGGTGGCATTGGTGCCGGTCAGCGCGCCGCTGCCGTTGCTGGCCACCGCCAGCTGGTTCATCAAGGCGGTGCTGCTACGGAACTCCGGCGCCACTTCCAGCACCACCCGGTACTGATTGAGCTCGGTGAAGATGGTGGAGATCTGGCGTTGACCGAAGGCGTCGTACAGCGTGTCGTCGATGGTCTGCATCGGCACGCCGAGCATGCTGGCCTTGTCGCGATCGATACTCAGCTCCAGCGCCCGGCCCTGGTTGGCCAGGTTGTTGTCCACGTCGGCCAGCTCGGGCAGCTTGCGCATCGCCTCGGTCATGCGCCCGGCCCAGGTGGCCAGCTCGCTGCTGTCCACATCCGACATCGAATACTGGTACTCGGTGGCGGCCACGCGGGTGTCCAGGGTGACGTCCTGCACCGGCTTGAGGAACAGCGCCACGCCGGGAATGCCGGCCACCGCCTTTTGCAGGCGCGGCAGCACCTCGTCCAGGCCCTCGCGGTCGCCGCGCGTCTTCAGCACGATCGACAGCTGGCCCTGGTTGATGGTCGGGTTCATGGTGCCGGCACCGATGAAGGCGGCCACGCCGGTCACGGCAGGGTCTTTCTGCAGCGCCGCGGCCACCGCCTGGGTGCGCTGCTCCATCTGCGGGAACGCCACGTTCTGGTCGGCCTGCACCACGCCGGTGATCAGGCCGGTGTCCTGCTCGGGCAGCAGGCCCTTGGGGATCGCCATGTACAGCACCACGGTCAGCGCCACCGCGCCGATCGCCACCGCCAGGGTCAGCGGCTGGTGCGCCAGCACCCAGTCCAGGCTGCGCTCGTAGGCGCCCACGGTGCGCGTCCACAGGTTGGTCTTGCCGGCGGCCGCGGCGCGTTCGTGCGCGTCTTCGCCTTCGGGCAGGGCGTCGGGCTTGAGCAGGTAGGCGCACATCATCGGCGTCAGCGTCAGCGACACCAGCATCGAGATCACCACCGCAATCGACAGCACCCACGCAAACTCATGGAACAGCCGCCCGGTCACGCCCGGCATCAGCAGCAGCGGCAGGAACACCGCCACCAGCGACACGGTTAGCGACAGCACGGTGAAGCCGATCTGCTTGGCGCCGATCTCGGCCGCTTCCGGCCCGCTCTTGCCCTGTTCGATGTAGCGCACGATGTTTTCGATCATCACGATCGCATCGTCGACCACGAACCCGGTCGCCACCACCAGCGCCATCAGCGACAGGTTGTCCAGCGACATGCCGGCAAACGCCATCACCCCGAAGGTGCCGGCCAGCGACAGCGGCACCGCCACCGAGGGAATGATGGTGGCCCACAACCGGCGCAGGAACACGAAGATCACCGCCACCACCAGCGCGATGGTCAGCACCAGGGTGAACTTGACCTCGTGCACCGAGGCGCGGATGGTTTCGGTGCGGTCGGAGAACACCTCCAGGTGCACGTCGGCCGGCAGCACCGCCTGCAGCTGCGGCAGGATGCTGCGGATCTGCTCCACCGTCTGCACGATGTTGGCACCGGGCTGGCGGCGGATTTCCAGCAGCACCGCCGGCTTGCCGTCGGCCCAGGCGGCGAGCTGGTCGTTCTCCACCCCGTCGACCACCTTGGCCACATCGGCCAGCCGCACCGGGCGGCCGTTGCTGTAGCTGATGATGGTCTCGCGGTACTGCGCCGCATCGGTGAGCTGGTCGTTGGTGCCGATGCTGTAGGACTGGGTCTTGCCGTTGAGCGAGCCCTTGGGCGCGCTGACGTTGGTCTGGGTCAGCGCGCTGCGCAGCGATTCCATGGTCAGGCCCATGTTCGACAGCTGCGCCGGGTTGACCTGGATGCGCACCGCAGGCCGCACATTGCCGGCGATCGACACCAGGCCCACGCCCGGCACCTGCGACAGGCGCTGGGCCAGGATCGCATCGGCATAGCGGTTGACCTCGCGCAGCGGCAGCGAGTCGGAGGTGAGCTTGAGGGTCAGGATCGCCGCGTCGGCCGGATTGACCCGGTTGTAGACCGGTTGATACGGCAGCGACGAGGGCAGGGTGGCCTGACGGATCGCCGCCTGCACATCCTGCGCGGCGATGTCGATGTCGCGGTCCATCGAGAACTGCAGGATGATCGTGGACAGGCCTGCCGACGAATCGGAGGTCATCATCTGCAGCCCGGAGATCTGCCCGAACTGGCGCTCCAGCGGCGTGGTCACCAGCGAGGCCATGGTGGTCGCGTTGGCGCCGGGATACTGGGTGGTGACCACCAAGCTGGGCGCGTCGATCTCCGGCAGCGCCGAGACCGGCAATTGCCGGTAGCCCAGGATGCCCAGCAGCAGGATGCCCGCCATCAACAACGAGGTGGCGATGGGACGGCGGATGAAGATGGTCGAAAAGCCCACGGGGGGTGTCCTTGCTGAAGACGTCAATCGATGCCGGCGCGCGCAGCGCCGATGCACACCGGCGACGGAAGGCCCGTCGCCGGTGCTCGCGAGTTAGCGCGGACCGCCGCCGCCACGTCGGCCGCCGGCGCCGCCACGGCTCTTGTCCTGCGCGGCCTTGAGTTCGGCCTCGGTCGGCTCCGGCGGGGTCTCGCCCGGCTTGAGTGCGCTGACCTTGCTGCCCGGCTTGAGCCGGAACTGGCCTTCGGTCACCACGCGCTCGCCTGGCTTGAGCCCCTTGGTGACCTGCACATGGCTGTCGTCCACTTCCACGCCCTGCACCACGGTGCGCATCTGCGCGGTGTTGTCGTTGCCGACCACGTAGACGTAATCGCCGTCCGGGCCGCGCTGCACGGCCTGGGTCGGCACCACGGTGCCGCCGGAGATGGTGCGCAGCTGCAGGCGCACGTTGACGAACTGGCCCGGCCACAAGGCATTGTCGGTGTTGGCGAAGATCGCACGCGCACCGAAGGTGCCGCTGTCGGCGGCGATGCGGTTGTCGATCACCTCCAGCTTGCCGTCGCCGCTGATCACGTGCGCATCGCCGCGGTCCAGCGCTGCCACGTCCAGCGGGGCGGCCGCCTGGCCGCTGCGCACCGCCTGCAACTCGCGCTCGGGCAGGTTGAAGGACACGTAGATCGGGCGGATCTGGGTCAGGGTGACGATGGTGGAACTGGCGCTGACGATATTGCCCACGTCCACGCCGCGGATGCCGGCGATGCCGTCGATCGGCGCGGTCACGCGGGTGAACTGCAACTGCACCTGCGCCGAGCGCATCTGTGCATCGTTGGCCGATACCGCCGCCTCGTACTGCGCCACCTGATTACGCTGAGTATCCAGGTCTGTGCGCGAGACGTACTGCTTGTAGGCCGGGTCGTTGGAGCGCTGGTAGTTCACCCGCGAGGTCGCCAGCAGCGCCTGGTTCTGGCGCTTGGCCGCCAGTGCCTGGTCGTAGCTGGCCTGCAGGGTGCGCGGGTCGATCTGCGCCAGCAGCTCGCCCTTCTTCACTTCCTGGCCCTCCTTGAAATTCAGGCTCATCAGCTGGCCGCCGACCTGCGGGCTGACCGTGACGGTATTGAGCGCGGTCACCGTGCCCAGCGCGCTGGCGTAGACCGGCACATCCTGGGTGGTGGCGGCCACGACCGTGACCGGTACCGGGCCGCTGTTCTCGGTGCCATTGCCGTCCGGCGCGTCCGCCCGCTTGCCGTGGTTGCCCCCACCGAACATCCGCATTGCGACGAACACCACGACGAGCACCGCTACGACCAGCAGTGTGATCTTCCAAAAACGCGACATGCGACAACTCCTGAGGGCGGGCCGGGCGCTGGTGCGACCGTGGGGCGGCTGTGCGAAGCATATCGTTGCGATCAGGCAATTGAGCGTTACTGAAGTAACGGCCCGCCGGACGAAACGACTGCAGCGTTCACAGATGCAATGCAGCGGCAACGCGTCAGGGCCGATGTGGTTGACCGCAGGACTGAATCGAGCCCCACTGCAGCCCACCGAGCGTGCACCTGCACTACATTAAGCAACCATCTTTAGAGGATTGCTGATGCGCCACTCCCGCCTGCTGACCAGCGCGTTGCTGCTCGCCCTGCCCACCCTGGCCGCCGCCCAGGCCGCGCCCCGGCCCGACGTCCAGGCCGCCGCCGCGCCGTTGCAGAGCAAGCTGGTGCAGTGGCGCCGCGACTTCCACCAGCACCCGGAGCTGTCCAACCGCGAGGAGCGCACCGCCGCCACCGTGGCCGCGCAGCTGCGCAAGCTCGGCCTCAAGCCGCGTACCGGCATCGCCCATCACGGCGTGGTGGCCATCATCAAGGGCGGCAAGCCGGGTCCGAAGATCGCCTTGCGCGCGGACATGGATGCCTTGCCGGTCAAGGAGCAGACCGGCCTGCCGTACGCCTCCAAGGTCACTGCCGAGTACCGCGGCGAGCAGGTCGGGGTGATGCATGCCTGCGGCCACGACGCCCACACCGCGATCCTGCTCGGAGTGGCCGAAGCGCTGGTCGGCATGCGCGAGCAGCTGCCTGGCGAAGTGATGCTGATCTTCCAGCCCTCCGAAGAGGGCGCGCCCGGCAACGAGGAGGGCGGCGCCTCGCTGATGCTCAAGGAAGGCCTGTTCGCCGACTTCAAGCCACAGGCGGTGTTCGGCCTGCATGTGTTCTCCAGCGTGCAGGCCGGCAAGATTGCGGTGCGCAGCGGCCCCCTGATGGCCGCCTCGGACCGGTTTGCGATCAAGATGATCGGCCGCCAGACGCATGGCTCGGCGCCGTGGAACGGCATCGACCCGATCGTGGCCAGCGCCGACATGATCGGTGCCGCGCAGACCGTGATCAGCCGCCGCGCCAACCTGTCCAAACAACCGGCGGTGTTGAGCTTCGGCGCGATCAAGGGCGGCATCCGCTACAACATCATCCCCGACGACGTGGAAATGGTCGGCACCATCCGCACCTTCGACGAAGCCATGCGCCAGCAGATCTTCGCCGACCTCAAGACGGTGGCCGAGCACACCGCCGCCGCCCACGGGGCCAAGGTTGAGGCGCAGGTACCGGACCAGCCCGGCAACCCGGCCACGGTCAACGACCCGGCGCTGACCGCCAGGATGCTGCCCAGCCTGCAGGCCGTGGTCGGCGCCGACAATGTCTACGAGCCGCCGCTGCAGATGGGCGCGGAAGATTTCTCCTTCTATGCCCAGCAGGTGCCGTCGATGTTCTTCTTCGTCGGCTCCACCGCCAAGGGCATCGACCCGGCCACCGCGCCCAGCAACCATTCGCCGCAGTTCCTGCTCGACGAATCGTCGCTGGATGTGGGTCTGCGCGCGCTGTTGCAGGTGTCGCTGGATTACCTGCATCAGGGGGAGGCTGGCTGATTCGGGAATCGGGAATCGGGAATCGGGAATCGTGTGCAGTTGCGCGGTCTCCGCTGAGCGTTGGTGATCGTGTGGCGCAGCGGGCCGCTTGACGGCCCGCTGCTTCTGTCGCCAGCTCGCTCCAGCGTCCCGCTATACACCTCACGGCCAGCCCGCTCGGCCTAAAATGGCGCGATGAATACCCCAGAAGATTCCACCCTCGGTCGTGAGGTCGCCTATCCCAGCGGCTACGATCCGTCGCTGTTGTTCCCGATTCCGCGCGCGGCCGGGCGCGAGGCGATCGGCCTGACGGGGGCCTTGCCCTTCATCGGCCGCGACCGCTGGCATGCCTACGAACTCAGCTGGCTCGATGCGCAGGGCAAGCCGTGCGTGGCCACCGCCACCTTGCACGTGCCCAGCGAGTCGCCGTCGTTGATCGAATCCAAGTCGCTCAAGCTGTATCTCAATTCGCTCAATGCCACCCGCTTCAATAGCGCCGAAGCGGTGCGTATGCGCATCGCCTCCGACCTGTCCACGCGCGCCGGTGCCGATGTGGTGGTGGAATTCGGTCTGCCGCCGATCGATGCGGTGGGTGAGGGCGAGTCGATCGACGCACTGGATGTCAGCATCGACGATTACGGCCCGCCCAATGCCGCATATCTGGCGGCGCACGCACAACCAGTGGTGGAAGAAGTGCTGACCTCGGCCCTGCTCAAGTCCAATTGCCCGGTCACCGGTCAACCGGATTGGGCCAGCGTCACGTTGCGCTACCGCGGCGCCCCGATCGACCGCGAAGGCCTGCTGCGTTATCTGGTGAGTTTCCGCGACCACGCCGAGTTTCACGAGCAATGCGTGGAGCGTATCTTCCATGACGTGCTGCTCCGCTGTGCGCCCGAATGGTTGGTGGTGGAAGCGCGCTATACCCGCCGTGGCGGGCTGGACATCAACCCCTTGCGCAGTTCGCCCAGCGTGCCGACACCGCTGTCGATCTTCCGCGACCTGCGCCAGTAATCGCGCCCATTCAAGGCTCGCGCCAGCTTCACGGTGGCGCGATCCACGCTTAACAGCGCGCCGCGCACCCTGCAGTCATCGTGATGCAAAGGGATTGCGGCAATGAATGTCGACAAGAAAGCAGATTTTTCCAACGTGACGTCCTCGGTCGACAGCACCGCAGACGTCGCGCCAGCAGCGGACTTCTCAAACGTGCGTACCAGCGTGCAGAGCACTGCGCAGCTGGTCAGCGAATCGGTCACCGTGCAGGCGGGCGACAGTCTGTCCAGCATCGCCAAGCGCCACTACGGCGACGGCAACCTGTGGCCGCGGATTTTCGAGGCCAACCGCGAAACGCTCAAGGATCCGGACAAGATATTTCCCGGTCAGGTGCTGCAGTTGCCGCCGAAGTCATAGGCGCACCGCACCCCTGGCACCTTTCGAAACCCACTTTCATTCTGATATCCGGAGATTGATCCATGCGTACTACATCCGTTTCTAGCACCCTCGCCATTGCCCTTGCCAGCGTTCTCGCCCTGTCGGGCTGCAGCAAGAAGGCCGACGACGACAGCGTGTCCAAGGATCCGACCTCCGGGGCTGCCACCGAGGCGATGCCAGGCCCGGCCGCAACACCGCCGGCGAGCGATCAGGCGGGCCAGAGCACCGCGACCGGCGCTGCCAGCACCGATACCGCAGCCGCAATGGGTTCGGCAGTCACGGTGTCAAGCGTGGTGGTCGGCACCACGGCGACCGCCGACAAGTCGGTGACCCCGTCGGCCAATATCGGCAGCAAAGACACCATCATTGTCTCGGTGAAAACCGATGGCAGCGCGAGCAATGTGGCGGTCGCAGCCAAGCTCACCTATCAGGATGGCCAGGTGGCCGGCGAGCAGAATGCCACTTTGACCACGACTGGCCCGGAAACCACCAACCTCAGCTTCAGCAAGCCAGATGGCTGGCCGACCGGCAGCTACACCGCGCAGGTCATGGTGGATGGCAAGCCGGCGGGTACTCCGCAGACCATCACGGTCAAGTAAGCAGCCACGCGAGCAGCCAGTCTGCTGATAGGGATGCGTGCTCGCAACCTGGGTAGACTGATCCCAAGCGTGTCGGACACGTGCGTCCATCGCGCTGTCACAACGCTCATCAAGCAGGCCATCGGGGCGCGATCACACGATCGCGCCCTTTTTTCTGCGTAATTCTCTCAGCCGGCACATTCGTTACAGCTGCATCCATCGCATTGACCGAGTGGCGGGATGGAGCATCCGCCTGTGGTCGCTTTACCCGAGCGCGGCTCAGACGCGACAATGCCGTGCTGATCCATCGCCGCGTTCCACGCGCCGGCCGATCGGCGTGCCAACAGCGACCCCCGTCGCGCACGCCAACGCCAGTGCCAACAACGCCGGCGCTCCTTCCGACCACACGAGCCATCGCACCTTATGTCGAAGACACCGAAGATCATCTACACGCTCACCGACGAAGCACCGTATCTGGCCACGCAGTCGCTGCTGCCGATCATCGATGCCTACACCAATACTGCCGGCATCGTGGTCGAAACCCGCGACATCTCGCTGGCCGGCCGCATCCTGTCGCTGTTCCCCGAGCACCTGAGCGACGCGCAGAAGATCGCCGACGACCTCGGTGAGCTGGGCGAGCTGGCCACCACGCCGGAAGCCAACATCATCAAGCTGCCCAACATCAGCGCCTCGGTGCCGCAGCTCAAGGCCGCTATCGCCGAACTGCAGGGCCAGGGCTATGCGCTGCCGGCGTATCCGGACACGCCCAAGGACGATGCCGAAAAGGACGTCAAGGCGCGCTACGACAGGGTCAAGGGCAGCGCGGTCAATCCGGTTTTGCGCGAAGGCAACTCCGACCGTCGCGCGCCGCTGTCGGTTAAGAATTACGCGCGCAAGCATCCGCACCGCATGGGCAAGTGGAGCAGCGATTCGAAGTCGCACGTGGCCCATATGGACGACGGCGATTTCTTCGGCAGCGAGCAATCCGCCACCGTGGCGGCCGCCGGCGCGTTGAAGATCGAGTTCGTCGGCAACGACGGCAGCAGCAGCGTGTTGAAGGACAAGGTGGCGGTCAAGGCCGGCGAGATCGTCGATGCCGCGGTGCTGAGCAAGCGCGCGCTGGCCAGCTTTATCGACGCGCAGATCGCCGATGCCAAGGCCAAGGATGTGCTGTTCTCGGTGCATCTGAAAGCCACCATGATGAAGGTCTCCGACCCGGTGCTGTTCGGCGTGGTGGTCGGCGAGTTCTACAAGGACACGCTGAGCAAGCATGCCGAAGCGCTCGCGTCGGTCGGCTTCGATCCCAACAACGGCATCGGCGACCTGTACGCACGCATCGCCACCCTGCCGGACGACCAGCAGGCGCAGATCAAGGCCGATATCCAGGCCGAATACGCGCAGCGCCCGGCCCTGGCCATGGTCAATTCGGACAAGGGCATCACCAACCTGCATGTGCCCAGCGACGTGATCGTCGATGCGTCGATGCCGGCGATGATTCGCGACTCCGGTCAGATGTGGAATGCCGAAGGCAAGCTGCAGGACACCAAGGCAGTGATCCCGGATCGCTGCTACGCCGATGTCTATCAGGCGGTGATCGACGACTGCAAGGCGCATGGCGCTTTCGATCCGTCCACCATGGGCTCGGTGCCCAACGTCGGCCTGATGGCGCAGAAGGCCGAGGAATACGGCTCGCACGACAAGACCTTCCAGATTGCCGCCGCCGGGACCGTCAAGGTCACCGACGACACCGGCGCCACCGTGTTCGAACATGCGGTGGAAGCCGGCGACCTGTGGCGCATGTGCCAGGTCAAGGACGCGCCGATCCAGGACTGGGTCAAGCTGGCTGTGGAGCGCGCGCGCCTGAGCGAGACGCCTGCGGTGTTCTGGCTGGACAAGGCCCGCGCGCACGATGCGCAGGTCATCGCCAAGGTCGAAACCTATCTGAAGGATCACGACACCAACGGCCTGGATATCCGCATCTTGCCGCCGGTGGAAGCGACCACCTTCTCGCTGGAGCGCATCCGCAAGGGCCAGGACACCATCTCGGTCACCGGCAACGTGCTGCGCGACTACCTCACCGACCTGTTCCCGATCCTGGAGCTGGGCACCAGCGCCAAGATGCTGTCGATCGTGCCGCTGATGGCCGGTGGCGGCCTGTTCGAGACCGGTGCCGGTGGCTCGGCGCCCAAGCACGTGCAGCAGTTCGTCGAACAGAACAGCCTGCGCTGGGATTCGCTGGGCGAGTTCCTGGCCCTGGCCGCCTCGCTGGAGCATCTGGGCAACCGCTACGACAATCCGTCGGCCACGGTGCTGGCCAAGGCGCTGGACGTCGCTAACGGTCAGTTCCTGGACAACAACAAGTCGCCAGCGCGCAAGGTCGGTGAACTGGACAACCGCGGCAGCCACTTCTATCTGGCGATGTACTGGGCGCAGGCCCTGGCTGCGCAGACCGAGGACACCGCCCTGCAGGCCAAGTTCGTACCGCTGGCCAAGGCCCTGACCGAGAACGAAGCCACCATCGTGGCCGAGCTCAACGGCGCCCAGGGCAAGCCGGTCGAGATCGGCGGCTACTATCACCCCGATCTGGCCAAGGTCAGCGAGGCGATGCGCCCGAGCAAGACCTTCAACGACGTGTTGGCCACGCTGAAGGCCTGATCCAGCGCACCGCCTGGCGGTGCGTCCAGCAGGTGCAACAGGCAGGGCCCGCCTCGATGAGGGGCGGGCCTTGTCGTTTCCGGCGTTTGCGCGCAACAGCGAGAACACGGTCGTCGCGTGCCAGGCCTCACGACCTGGCAATGCCGTGCCTGCGAGAGAGCCTGCGCCTCGGTGCGAGCAGTCTCGGCATTTGGCTGACTGTGCGCCTGTTCGATGGATCATTTGTCTCCGCTGCACGCCGCAACATGCGCTGGGTACACTGCCGGCATGAGCCAGCTCCCGTTACCGCCACAGTCCGAGCGCCGTGCGCTGGCGATCGCCCATGCCGTGTACGACGCCTTCGAGGATTACCACGCCCGGTTTGCCGAGATCACCGCACGCGCCAAACAGCGCTTCGAAACGCGCGACTGGAGCGGCGCGCGCGATGATGCGGTGGCGCGGATCGCGCTGTACGACCAGTACATCAGCGAATGCATGCTGCGCTTGCGTGCGGTGCTGCTGGGGCAGGCGCACGATCGCGCGCTGTGGATGCGTGCACGCGTGCATTACGCCGCGCTGCTGAGCGGGCTGATCGACCAAGAGCTGTACAAGACCTTCTACAACACCCTGACCCGGCGTTACTTCGGCACCCACGGCGTGGATGCGGAGATCGAATTCATCGCGCTGGATATCGAGCCGACCGACGCGATCACGGTGCCGGTTGCGCGGCACACCTATGCGGTCTCGCCCGGCCGGCTGACCGACATGCTGGTGCGCGTGCTCGGCGATTATTCCTTCGACGTTCCGTATGCGCATCGCACCCGCTGTGCAGCGGCGATCGCGGTGCGCCTGCTCGATGATCTCGCGCACTGGGGCGAGCACCCGGTGCGCAGCGTGGAATTGCTGGAGACGGTGTTCTATCGCGAACGGCGCGCCTACCTGGTCGGCCGCGTGTTCGGCGAACATCGCTTCTCGCCATGCGTCATCGCCCTGGTCAACGACGACGCCGGCCTGCGAGCAGAAGCGGTGCTGACCCGGCGTAGCGACGTCGCGCAATTGTTCAGCAACTCGCGCAGTTACTTCCAGGCCGATCTGGCCACCGTCGGCGACGCAGTGGTGTTCTTACGCAGCCTGCTCACCCACAAGCCGGTCGACGAGCTGTACACGATGCTCGGGCGCGCCAAGCAGGGCAAGACCGAACGCTATCGCACGTTTTTCAGCCATTTCCAGGCGCATCCCTCCGAGCAGCTGGTGCATGCCGACGGCACGCCCGGCATGGTCATGGTGGTATTTACCCTGCCCAGTTATCCGCTGGTGTTCAAACTGATTCGCGACCGCTTTGCCTATCCCAAGACCATGAGTCGCGCGCAGGTCGAAGGCAAATACGAGCTGGTGTTCCAGCTCGATCGCATCGGTCGCCTGCTGGACGCGCAGCCGTATCGCTTCCTGCGGTTTCCCAAATCGCGTTTCTCGCCCGCGTTGCTGGACGAGCTGCAGACCAGCTGTGCGACGAGCCTGAGCGAAGATGGCCAGGACGTGCTGATCGCGCTGTGCTACGTGCAGCGCCGCCTGCGCCCGCTCAATCTCTACCTGCGCGAACAGCTGCCCGAAGCCGCGCATGCGGCCGCGCTGGACTACGGCCAGGCGATCAAGGACATGGCGCGCAACAATATCTTTCCCGGCGACATGCTGCTGAAGAACTTCGGTATCACCCGCCATCAGCGCGCGGTGTTCTACGACTACGACGAGCTGTGCCTGATCACCGAATGCACCTTCCGCGACTGGCCGACCGCCACCACCTATGAAGAACAGATGGCTGCCGAGCCCTGGTTCCACGTCGGCCCGCGCGATGTGTTCCCCGAGCGCTTCGCGCTATTCATGGGCTTGCCGCCCTCGCAGCTGGAAGCGGTCAAGCACCTGCACCCGGAACTGTTCGACCCGCAGTGGTGGCGCGACCTGCAAACCCGCCTGCGCGAGGACGACTACCCCGACACCCCGCCCTACGCAGACTCGCGAAAACTGGCCTGACGATTTACGCGTATGCGCCCAGCTGGTACAACGAAACTCAATAACCATGGAGTGCGGTCATGCAGTGGAAGCAACGCTTGGGCTTGGGCATTTTGTTGGCAATGGCGAATGTCAGCGGCGTGCAGGCAGTTCCCAGTGCCGCGCAGGTACAGGCACAGATGGAGGCCAGCATGAATATCGCAGGCGAATTGACGCTGACGCCGCACGGTACCGTTACGGAGGTCAAGCTCACCGACGAAGCAAGCCTGCCGCCAGTGGTCCGCGACCGCGTCAAACAATCGATCGCTTCCTGGCGCTTTGACCCTGTCAAAGACGATGGAAGCGCCTTGCCCGCGCAATTGCTGATGAATCTGCTGCTTGTCGCCAAGCCGGCCGATAACGGCACCTATTCCGTATCGATTCGCAGCGCGCATTTCGGCAGCCAGGAGCAAGCTGCAGCCAGCGTCGCTGCCAAGGACATGCCGGCACCTGCGTACCCTGAGCATGCGTTTCGAGAAGGTGTGACCGGGGTGGTCTATCTGCTGCTCAAGGTCGGGCGCGATGGCAAGGTCGAAGATCTGGTCGCCGAGCAGGTCAACCTGACCACGCTGGCGCCGGAATCCAAGCGCCCGCGCTGGCGCAAGGCGTTTGCCGACGTTGCAATCGCCAAGGCGCGAGGCTGGACATTTGTGCCGCCAACGCAAGGCGCCGAGGCCGACGCGCCGTACTGGGTCATGCGGGTTCCGGTCACCTTCGCCATCGAATCCTGGCCAGGCAATTCGATCGCTGCAAAGCAAGCCAAAAAGTGGCAATCCTATCTGCCGGGCCCGCGTCAGCCGGCGCCCTGGCACGAGCAGCGCGATGCGTCGGCATCGACCGACAGTCCGGATGCGCTGCCGGGCAGTGGCTTGTTCTCCGCACGCGGAGAAGGTGTGCGGCTGGTGACGCCGCTGCAAGGAACTTAAGCGCGAAGCCAACATCAGCGCGGCTGGCGAAGCTACCTCACGCCTGTTGCTTGCAGAGCGGATGGTCTTGATCGTTCGCTGCCGGACGGCTTATCAGGGCTTGGCTACAAGGCCGCTGATCTGCCAGTTGGCTGCAGGGCCCTTGTCCGCCCACCCTCGCGGGACACGCCGCAAGTACGTCCTTGTAGGCTCTTACGCGGCATCCATGCCGCGTAAGGTCCCGCGACGATGGGCGGGCAAGGACCCGTCGAGATGGTCGGTGTGCATGTTTGCGAGCAGAGCATGAGGTTTGTTGTTTGAGTCACAGCGCGTCCCACCAGCGTTCCATTTCAAGCCGAGAGAAGGCAGGCTTTTCAACAAGCACCCTGCAAAACCTTCTGGCATCCCTACGCAGACGCGGCGATAGGCAGGTGTTGGCCCCGCCGATCAACTTCCTGGTGCGGTGTCCTCGCCGCTTGCGGGACCGCGGGCGGCGAGGATGCCGCTCCCGAGCCTACACGTACGTATCTGCAGTGTGTCCCGCGAGCGGCGAGGGCGCCGCGCACTCGACCAACCAGGCTTGTGACTGCAAGCAACCACGCACCCACAAAAAAAGCCCCGCAATGCGGGGCTTTTTCTTGTCGAGAATACCGACCGACTCAGCGCTTCATCGAACTGAAGAACTCGTCGTTGGACTTGGTGGTCTTCATCTTGTCCAGCAGGAATTCCATTGCCGCGATTTCGTCCATCGGGTGCAGCAGCTTGCGCAGGATCCAGATCTTCTGCAGCAGCTCCGGCTCGATCAGCAGGTCTTCGCGACGCGTGCCCGAGCGGTTGATGTCGATCGCCGGGTACACGCGCTTTTCGGTGATGCGACGGTTCAGATGCACTTCGCTGTTGCCGGTGCCCTTGAACTCTTCGTAGATCACCTCGTCCATCTTGCTGCCGGTTTCCACCAGCGCCGTGGCGATGATGGTCAGCGAGCCGCCCTCTTCCACGTTACGGGCCGCACCGAAGAAGCGCTTCGGACGGTGCAGCGCGTTGGCGTCCACACCACCGGTGAGCACCTTGCCGGAGCTGGGCACCACGTTGTTGTAGGCGCGTGCCAGACGGGTGATCGAGTCGAGCAGGATCACCACGTCCTTCTTGTGCTCGACCAGGCGCTTGGCACGCTCGATCACCATCTCGGCGACCTGCACGTGGCGCGCGGCCGGTTCGTCGAAGGTGGAGGAGATGACCTCGCCGCGCACGGTGCGCTGCATTTCGGTCACTTCTTCCGGGCGCTCGTCGATCAGCAGCACGATCATGTGCACTTCGGGATGATTGCTGGTGATGGCCGTGGCCACCTGCTGCATCATCATCGTCTTACCGGCCTTGGGCGGGGAGACGATCAGCGCGCGCTGGCCTTTACCCTGCGGCGCCATCAGGTCCAGGATGCGGCCGGTGATGTCCTCGGTCGATCCATCGCCACGCTCCAGACGGAAGCGGCGACGCGGGAACAGCGGGGTCAGGTTCTCGAACAGCACCTTGTTCTTGCTGGCTTCCAGCGGCTCGCCATTGATGGTGTCGACGATCGACAGCGCGAAATAGCGTTCGCCGTCCTTCGGGAAGCGGATACGGCCGGACAGGTGATCGCCGGTCCGCAGGTTGAAGCGGCGGATCTGGCTGGGCGAGATATAGGTGTCGTCCGGGCCGGCCAGGTAGCTGGCTTCTGCGGCACGCAGGAAGCCGAAGCCGTCGGGCAGGATTTCCAGTACACCGTCGGCGGCAACGCCTTCGCCGTGGCGGGTCAGCACCTTGAGCAGGGCGAAGATCACGTCCTGCTTGCGCGCGCGCGCCACGCCTTCCTGGATGTTGAGCTGGTCGGCGATATCCAGCAGCTTCTGTGCCGGCATCCGCTTGAGATCGCTCAGCGAGTAGGCCGGGAAGCCTTCCGGCACGGCCGGGTGCGGGCGCGCGACGAACGGCTCGTTGCTGCCATCGGACGACGGCATGCCACCACCACCTTCGTTACCGAAGCGGTCGCGTCCACGGTCGCGGCGGTTGCGGAAGCGGTCACGGCGGTTGCCCTGCTGGTTCTGCCCCTGGCCCTGGCCTTGCTGATGCTGGCCGCCATTCTGGGCTTGGTCCTGACCCTGGCCCTGACCTTGCGCCTGGGGCTGAGCCTGGTTCTGGCCCTGGCCACGGTGCTGCGCCTGATTTTGGTTCTGCTGCTGCTGCGCCTGATTGAAGCGCTGCTGCTGTGTCTGGCCGCCCTCGCGGGAGTCGCCATGGGTGTCGCCGCCCTGGTTGGCGCTGGGGGCGTTACCGGCATAGGACGCGCCATCGCCGGACGTCTGCGCCGGTGCCGAATCGGCAGCGTGCGACGGGGCCTGCGGGGCACGTGGAGCGTCGGGTGCGGGGCTGGCGGGCAAGGGCAGGTTGGGCTGCTGCGCGCCACCGTCGTCGGTGGCAGCGGCGGTCTTGCTCACGCGCGGCTTGCGCACGCGCTTCTCGACAGGAGCGTCGACGCTGCTCCCGGTATCGGAGGAAGGATGATCGGACAAGTGCGTGATTCCTCGCTAAGAGTGCGAGCGCCCGGCTGGGGGGCGAACTTTAGGTGATGGGAGTCTAGAAGAGGTTTCTAGAGGGGTACGTCGGCGCACGAACGTGCTCCGGATCAACTGACACTATCACCGCTGCGCGCAACCGCGCAAGCGCCTGCCGCAGCAGGATTTAACTGCTGGCGCATCACGGGGCGCCCATCGCTGGACGCCCGCTCGCTCAGGCGGCCGCGCCGCCCAGGGTCTTGTCGATCATCTGGGTCAGCTGGCCCTTGCCAACCGCACCGATCTGGGTGGCCTGCACCTGGCCATCCTTGAACAGCAACAGCATCGGGATCGAACGCACGTGGTACTTGATGGCCAGGGCGCGGTTCTGGTCCACATTGACCTTGGCAACCTTCAGTCTGCCCTGGTATGTATCGGCCAGATCGTCCAGCACCGGGGCGATCATCTTGCAGGGTCCGCACCACTCGGCCCAGAAATCCACCAGCACCGGTTCGCCGGATTGCAGTACAGCTGTATCGAAGTCGGCATCGCCGACATGTTGAACCTTATCGCTCACGTTGGGTCTCCTGGAAACCAAAACGGCCCGCCCGAACGGGCAGGCCGCTACATTGCGTTAAACTGGGGCATTGCGCGACTGAATCAAGTGTCAGTCCTGAAGCCGCGCTGTCCGCCACAACAGCCGCAGTTTGCGACGCTGTCGGCATCGATGCAAGCCGCGCCCGGGCTGCCCAGGGCGCCTCACGAAGACGGAATAATGAGCGACAAACCGCTGACCGATTTGACTTTTTCCACGTTCGACCTGCATCCGGCGCTGATCGCCGGGCTGGAGAGCGCCGGGTTTACCCGCTGTACCCCGATCCAGGCGCTGACCCTGCCGGTCGCGCTGCCGGGCGGCGACGTCGCCGGCCAGGCCCAGACCGGCACCGGCAAGACCCTGGCGTTCCTGGTGGCGGTGATGAACCGCCTGCTGATCCGCCCGGCGCTGGCCGACCGCAAGCCGGAAGACCCGCGCGCGCTGATCCTGGCGCCGACCCGCGAGCTGGCGATCCAGATCCACAAGGATGCGGTCAAGTTCGGCGCCGACCTGGGCCTGCGCTTTGCGCTGGTCTACGGCGGGGTGGACTATGACAAGCAGCGCGAGCTGCTGCAGCAGGGCGTGGACGTGATCATCGCCACCCCGGGCCGGCTGATCGACTACGTCAAGCAGCACAAGGTGGTCTCGCTGCACGCATGCGAGATCTGCGTGCTGGACGAAGCCGACCGCATGTTCGACCTGGGCTTCATCAAGGACATCCGCTTCCTGCTGCGGCGCATGCCCGAGCGCGGCACCCGCCAGACCCTGCTGTTCTCGGCCACGCTCAGTCACCGCGTGCTCGAGCTCGCCTACGAGCACATGAACGAGCCGGAAAAGCTTGTCGTCGAAACCGAGAGCATCACCGCCGCAAGGGTGCGCCAGCGTATCTATTTCCCGTCCGACGAAGAGAAGCAGACGCTGCTGCTGGGCCTGCTGTCGCGCAGCGAAGGCGCGCGCACCATGGTGTTCGTCAATACCAAGGCGTTCGTCGAGCGCGTGGCGCGCACGCTGGAGCGGCATGGCTACCGGGTCGGCGTGCTGTCGGGCGACGTGCCGCAGAAGAAGCGCGAGTCGCTGCTCAACCGTTTCCAGAAGGGCCAGCTCGAAATCCTGGTCGCCACCGACGTGGCCGCGCGCGGCCTGCACATCGACGGCGTCAAGTACGTCTACAACTACGACCTGCCGTTCGATGCGGAAGACTACGTGCACCGTATCGGCCGTACCGCGCGGCTGGGCGAAGAGGGCGATGCGATCAGCTTCGCCTGCGAGCGCTATGCGATGAGCCTGCCGGACATCGAGGCCTATATCGAGCAGAAGATCCCGGTCGAGCCAGTGACCTCCGAGCTGCTGACGCCGCTGCCGCGTACCGCGCGTGTACCGGTGGAAGGCGAAGAGGCCGACGAGGATGCTGGCGACAGCGTGGGCACCATCTTCCGCGAGGCGCGCGAACAGCGTGCTGCCGAAGAGCAGCGCCGCGGCGGTGGTCGCAGCGGCCCGGGCGGCCCATCGCGTAGCGGCAGTGGCGGCGGTCGCCGCGACGGCGGCAGTGCCGATGGCAAGCCGCGTCCGCGTCGCAAGCCGCGTGTGGAGGGCGAAGCCCCGGCAGCGGCAGCGCCGACCGAAACGCCGGTGGTTGCGGCGGCGTCGGTCGAGGCGCCTTCCACCATCGTGGCCGATGCCGAGCGCGCACCACGCAAGCGGCGCCGTCGTCGCAACGGCCGTCCGGTCGAAGGTGCCGAGCCGGCAGTGGCCTCCACACCGGTCGCCGCACCTGCCGCACCGCGCAAGCCCACCCAGGTGGTCGCCAAGCCGGTGCGCAGCGCCGCCAAGCCGTCCGGCAGCCCGTCGCTGCTGAGCCGTATCGGCCGTCGCCTGCGCTCGCTGGTGTCCGGCAACTGATCGCCTGCGGCCTGCGTCGCATTGCCGGGCTCCGGCGATGCGACGCAAGCGCTGGCGCTCCGGCATAATCGCTGGATGACCGTTCTGCGTTTCGACAACGTCAGCAAGCACTACGCCGGTGGCCACCAGGCGCTGACCGATGTCAGCTTCGAAGTGGCCGATGGCGAGATGCTGTTCGTGACCGGCCACTCCGGCGCCGGCAAAAGCACCCTGCTCAAATTGATCCACCTCAGCGAGCGGCCCAGCCAGGGCGCAGTACTGCTGGGCGAACGCAACCTGCTCAAGGTGCGCGGCCGGCAGATTCCGCTGCACCGTCGCCAGGTGGGTGCGGTCTATCAGGACCATCGCCTGCTCAACGACCGCAGCATCGCCGAGAACGTGGCGTTACCGCTGATCCTGCGCGGCACCCGGCGTGCGGAGATCGGCAAGCGCGTGCGCTCGGCATTGGAGCGGATCGGGCTGGCCCATCGCGAGCGGGCCTTGCCGTCGCAGTTGTCGGCCGGCGAGCAGCAGCGCGTGGGCATCGCCCGCGCCATCGTCGGCGAACCGCGCCTGCTGGTGGCCGATGAGCCCACCGGCAATCTGGATCCGGCGCTGGCTGCGGAAATCATGCAGTTGTTCGCCGAGCTGCCCGCGCGCGGCACCAGCGTGCTGGTGGTCAGCCATGACCTGGCCCTGCTCAAGCAGATGCGCAAGCGCGTGCTGATCCTGGATCACGGCCGCCTGGTCGACGACATCTCGCCGCAGGATCTGGCCGAATGAGCAAGCCCGCCAATACCGAAGCCGTCGCCCCTTCGCGGGTCGGCGTGTGGATCGACCATCATCTGCACAGCATCGCCTTCAGCCTGGGCCGTGCCATGCGCAAGCCCTGGGCCACCTTGCTGACCATCGTGGTGATGGCGCTGGCGCTGGCCTTGCCGCTGGGGCTGTCGATCGCGCTGGACAACGTCAAGTTGCTGGCCGGCAGCGTGCAGCAGTCGCGCGAGATCAACCTGTTCCTGAAGGTCGAGATCGGCGCCGAGGCCGCGCAGGCCCTGGCCGGCGAATTGCGCGCGCGCCCGGACGTTGCCCGGGTCGCGCTGCGCACGCCGGCGCAGGGGCTGACCGAGCTGCGCGAGAGCGCCAAGCTCGACGAGGCGATCGATGCGCTGGGCGACAACCCGCTGCCGACGCTGCTGGTCGTCACGCCCAGCGAGACGGCCGACGATGCGCAGCTGGCCGGCGCGCTGCAGGCCTTGCCGCAGGCCGACCAGGTGCAGCACGACGCGCTGTGGCGCAAGCGCCTGGATGGCTGGCTGCACTTCGGCGAGCGGCTGGTGCAGGTGCTGTCGGCACTGCTGGGTGTCGGCGCGGTGCTGGTGGTCGGCAATACGGTGCGGCTGGACATCCAGTCGCGGCGCGAGGAAATCGGCGTGCTGCAGTTGCTGGGTGCCAGCGATGGCTTCATCCGGCGTCCGTTCCTGTACCTGGGGGCCTGGTACGGGCTCGGTGCCGGCGCTGTGGCGCTCGCGCTGATCGCCGCCTCCGGGCTGGCGTTGCGCGCGCCGTTGGCGACCCTGGCCGACAGTTACGGCAGCTCCTTTACCCTGCACGGGCTGGATCTGCTGCATTCTGCGCTGGTGCTGGTCGGCACCCTGGTCCTGGGCTGGCTGGGTGCCTGGCTGGTCACCGGCCATTTCCTCCGCCAGACCCGTCCCACCGAGACCTGAGGCCTGCCATGCATCCACCGGATCTCAAGCACCTGATCAGCGACGCGCCGCGCGTGATGGTGGTCGATGGCTCCAAGCTGGTGCGCAAGCTGATCGCCGATGTGTTGCAGCGCGATCTGCCCAACGTGCAGGTGATCGGCTGCTCCAGCATCGCCGAGGCGCGCCAGGCGCTGGAAGCCGGGGCGGTGGATCTGGTCACCACCTCGCTGTCGCTGCCCGATGGCGATGGCCTGACCCTGGCGCGCAGCGTGCGCGAAGCGGCCGGCCAGGCCTATGTGCCGGTGATCGTGGTCTCCGGCGATGCGCAGCAGCATCTGGTGGAGCGCCGCTTCACCGAATACGTCACCGATTATTTCGACAAGGCGCTGGGCCACGAAGCCCTGGCGACCTTCATCCGCGGCTATGTGCAGCCCGAGCCGGTGGTCGGCGCGACCGTGCTGTACATCGAGGACAGCCGCGTGGTGGCCGAGGCGACCAAGCGCATGCTCGAGCGGCAGAGCCTGAAGGTGGTGCATGTGCTCACCGCCGAGGATGCCTTTGCGCTGCTCACCGCCGAATCGCTGGGCCGCACCGAGCGCCGCATCGACGTGGTGCTGACCGATGTGACCCTGAAGGGCGAGCTCAACGGCCGCGACGTGGTCGAGCGCATCCGCATCGACTTCGCCTACGGCAAGCGTCGCCTGCCGGTGCTGGTGATGACCGGCGACACCAATCCGCGCAACCAGTCCGAGCTGCTGCGCGCCGGCGCCAACGACCTGGTGCAAAAACCCATCGAAGAACGTCTGCTGGTGACCAAGGTGCTGTTCCAGCTGCGCCTGGCACGGCTCGAGGACCAGGCTGTCACGCTATGACCGAAGTGGCTGAAGTGGAAGCGCGTATCCAGCTGGAACCGTCGTGGAAGGCGCGGGTGGGCGATTGGTTGCTGCGCCCGGAAATGCAGGAGCTGTCCACATTCCTGCGCCAGCGCAAGGCGGCCGGGGCGCGGGTGTTCCCGCCGGGCCCGCAGATCTTTGCGGCCTTCGACGCCACCCCGTTCGAGCAGGTCAAGGTGGTGATCCTGGGCCAGGATCCGTATCACGGCGAAGGCCAGGCGCATGGGCTGTGCTTTTCGGTGCTGCCCGGGGTGCCGGTGCCGCCGTCGCTGCTCAACATCTACAAGGAGATCCAGGACGACCTGGGCATCGC
This sequence comes from Xanthomonas sp. F14, assembly GCF_014199865.1. Classification (NCBI taxonomy): domain Bacteria; kingdom Pseudomonadati; phylum Pseudomonadota; class Gammaproteobacteria; order Lysobacterales; family Lysobacteraceae; genus Xanthomonas; species Xanthomonas sp. F14. The sequence continues at coordinate 72,019 of NZ_JACHOM010000005.1, forward strand.
ACGTCCGGACCATGGCTATCTGATGCCGTGGGCGCGCCAGGGCGTGCTGCTGCTCAATGCGGTGCTGACGGTGGAGCAGGGCCGTGCCGGCGCGCACCAGAACAAGGGCTGGGAAGGCTTCACCGACCATGTGGTGGAGACCCTCAACCGCGAGCGCGAAGGTCTGGTGTTCCTGCTCTGGGGCAGCTACGCGCAGTCCAAGGGCAAGGTCATCGACCAGGCGCGCCATCGCGTGTTCAAGGCCCCGCATCCCTCGCCGTTGTCGGCGCATCGCGGCTTTCTGGGCTGCCAGCACTTCTCCAAGACCAACGAGCACCTGCAGCGCCGCGGGCTGGGCCCGATCGACTGGTCGCTGCCGCCCCGCAACGTGCTGGACACCACTCCGGCCAGCGGCTGAACGGTACCGGCGCCGGCCCGTTTCGCGGCGGCTTTGTCACGGTCTGCGCAGGGCGGCGGTGGTAGCGTAGATGCTCGAAGTCGGGGAGCTTCGCCGTAGAACGACGGCGACGCCAAAAGCCCGAACGTCCTATAAATGGAACGCTGGGAACTTTTTCTGTACCCGGCAGTCCAATAGTTCGACTGCTAAGATGGTGCCCTATGAACCAGATCACCTCGACTGCCCTAGTGGCAAACAATCTCCCGATTCCCAGTGCGCTCGGTTCGCTGGACGCCTACATCGGTGCCGTGCACCAGATCCCGGTGCTGTCGGTCGATGAGGAACAGAATCTTGCCCGTCGCTTCCGTGACGAGCTGGATCTGGACGCCGCGCGCGAGCTGGTCCATTCCCACCTGCGCTTCGTGGTGCACGTCGCTCGCGGCTACAACGGCTACGGCCTGCCGCTGGGCGACCTGATCCAGGAAGGCAACATCGGCCTGATGAAGGCGGTCAAGCGCTTCGACCCGGAAATGGGCGTGCGCCTGGTCAGCTTCGCGGTGCATTGGATCCGTGCCGAGATGCACGAGTTCATCCTGAAGAACTGGCGCATCGTCAAGGTCGCCACGACCAAGGCGCAGCGCAAGCTGTTCTTCAACCTGCGCAAGTCCAAGACCCGCCTGGGCTGGCTCAATGCGTCCGAGGTGACTGCGGTCGCCAAGGACCTGAACGTCTCCGAGCGCGAAGTGATGGAGATGGAGTCGCGTCTGTCCGGTCGCGATATCGGCTTCGATGCCTCGTCCGACGAAGACGACGATCATGGTCCGCCGTCGCCGGTGAGCTACCTGGTGGCCAACGACGAAGATCCGTCGCAGGCCTACGAGCGCCACGACAGCGAAGACAATCAGCTGCAGTTGCTGCGCGAAGGCATGGCCGGCCTGGACACGCGCTCGCGCGACATCGTCAAGCGCCGCTGGCTGGACTCCGACTCCAAGGTGACGCTGCAGGAGCTGGCCGACGAGTACGGCGTGTCGGCCGAGCGTATCCGCCAGATCGAGGCGAATGCGCTGAAGAAGATGAAGGCACTGTTCGTGGCCTGATCCTTCGATCATGCCCCAGGTGTTGCACAAACGGCCCGGTTTTCCGGGCCGTTTGCATGTGGGCTGCTTGTGCTGCGTCGAGTCCGACGACGCGCGGTGGTTCGTCGTGGTCGTTCGCCGATGATCGACCGCGCGCTGCGCCCGCCGGCGCTATTCCGGCAGGCGCGCCACCGGCAGATGCCAGCCGTAGCGGATGGCCATGAAACGCAGCCCGAAACAGACCAGCGCGCCGGTCGCCAGCGACCAGGCCTGCGGCACTGCGAGCATGTGCCCGATCGCGACCAGGCCGCCACCGGCCAGCGCGGCGACCGCATACAGCTCGGCCTGCAGCACCACCGGCGTCCGCGCCACCAGCAGATCACGCGCGATGCCGCCGCCGATGCCGCTGAGCATGCCGAGTAAGGTCGCGCTGAGCGGGCTGAGTTGGTAATCGAGCGCCTTGCTGGTGCCGTAGACCGCAAACAGCGCCAACCCGGCCGCGTCGAACAACTGCACCGGGTTGCGCAGCCGTTCCACCGCCGCATGCCAGTAGAAACCGGCCACGCCGGCCAGGCAGGCGACCAGCAGGTACTGCGGATGCACCAGTGCGGCCGGCGGGGTGGCGCCGATCAGCACATCGCGCACGATCCCGCCGGACACCGCCGCCGCGCACGACAGCACCAGTACGCCGAACAGATCCAGGCGATTGCGCACCGCCACGGTCGCGCCGCTGAGGGCGAACACGAAGGTGCCGAGCAGATCCAGCAGGAACAGGAGAGTGGTCACGATCAGACCGTCGCATCAGGCCGCACAGCATCGCGCACGGCCTGCGCCGCTGTCATCCGTCCTTGCTGCTGGGCGGCGGATCGTCGGTGGCACCGCCGAAGATGATGCGCGCGGCGCGCTGGTAGCTCCAGTACGCCATCGCCCAGTTCACCAGCACCACGAACCGGTTGCGGAAACCGATCAGGAAGTACACGTGCGCGGCCAGCCAGAACCACCAGGCCACGATGCCGGAGAGCTTGAGCTTGCCGACATGCACGATGGCGGCCATGCGGCCGATCGTGGCCAAGTTGCCGTAGTCCTGGTAACGGAAGGCTGGTGCAGGCTGGCTGCGGTGGCGGGCGCGGATCGCCTTGGCGATGTGCTTGCCCATCTGCTTTGCTGCCGGTGCCACACCTGGTACCGGGCGGCCGTCTTGCTGGACCGAGGCCAGGTCGCCGCCGACGAAGATCTCCGGGTGACCGGGTACGCTCAGGTCCGGCTCCACCAGCACGCGGCCGGCACGATCCAGCGGCACGCCAAGCGTGCGCGCCAGCGGCGATGCCGCCACGCCGGCGGCCCACACCACGGTGCGTGCAGGCACGAAGGTGTCGCCGAGCTGATAGCCCAGCGCATCGATGTGGGTGACCGGCGTGCCGGTGTGCACCTCCACGCCCAGGCGCTCGAGCTGCTTGCGCGCCTTGGCGGTGAGATCGTCCGGGAACGAGGGCAGCACGCGTGGGCCGGCTTCGACCAAGCGCACGCGCGCCTGCTGCGGGTCGATATGGCGGAATTCGTTCTTGAGCGTGTGGCGGGCGATCTCGGCCAGCGTGCCGGCCAGCTCGACGCCGGTCGGGCCGCCGCCGACCACGGCAAAACTCAGCCAGGCTGCGCGTGCGGCCGGGTCGGACTCGGCTTCGGCGCGTTCGAAGGCGAGCAGCAACTTGCGCCGTAGCACCAGCGCGTCGTACAGCGTCTTCAGGCCGGGCGCATGCTCGGCCCATTGATCGTTGCCGAAGTAGGCATGGGTGGCGCCGGTGGCCAGCAGCAACATGTCGTAGCCGAGCGTGCTGCCGTCGGCCAGGACCACCTCACGGCGGGCCGGTGCGATTTCGGCGACGTCGCCGAGCAGCACTTCGACATTGCGCTGCTCGCGCAGGATGTGGCGCAGCGGCGCGGCGATATCCGGTGCCGACAGGCCGGCGGTGGCGACCTGGTACAGCAGCGGCTGGAACAGGTGATGGTTCTGGCGGTCGATCAGGGTGATGCGGATGCCGGGATCGTCGAGTGCGCGGGTGGCCCATAAGCCGGCGAAACCGCCGCCAACCACAACCAGGTGCAGCGGAGCTTGGGAGGGGGAAGAAGTCATCGTAAGGTCCGATGGATTGCGACGCGGGCTCATCAGCATGCCGCATCGGTAATGAACATGCCGCCTGGACCCGGCCTGCCTGCGGCATCATGTCGCATCTCATCCACATGATGACCGCATGCCGTCACTACCGCCGCCGTTGCCGCCGCTGTCGCCACCGCCATCCGCTTCGCCGGCGATGGCACCGGCTGCCGCGCGTGCGCCCGGACAGAAGCTCAGCGGCGTCACACTCGGCCTGATCGGGCTGGCGACCTGCGTGGTGCTGTTCGGCATGCTGGTGCTGGGCGCGCTCGGCTAGCTGATCGTGTTCGGCTGGTCGCTGTTTGCCGACCAGGCACGCGCCGCGCTGCAGGACGATGCGGTGGTGCAGGAACAGATCGGCCAGATCCACACGATGCGGGTGGATCTGGTGCGCACCGGCCTGGCGCCGGGTGACGACGATTTCGTGTTCACGGTGGAAGGCGATCGCGGCCGCGGCCGCGTGCATGCCACCTGGGTCAGCGGCGGGTCCGAGCGCGAGATCCTGAGCGATGGCGTGTTGACCATGCACGATGGCAGCCAGTACACGCTGCCGTCGGCCGATGCGGCCGACACCGAAATCGACACCGACTCTGCCGACACCTTCGAGGAATGACCATGATCGACAATCCCGACAAACGCATCGCCTTGCTGATCGATGCCGACAACGCGCCGGCCGGCAAGATCGACGTGGTGCTGGCCGAAGTGGCGCGCTATGGCGTGGCCAACGTGCGCCGCGCCTACGGCAACTGGAAGAGTCCGCACCTGAAGAGCTGGGAAGCGGCGCTGCACGAATACGCGATCCGGCCGATCCAGCAATTTGCCTACAGCTCGGGCAAGAACGCCTCGGACATGGCGATGGTGATCGATGCGATGGACCTGTTGTATGCACGCAATCTGGATGGCTTTGCGATCGTTTCCAGCGATGCGGATTTCACTCCGCTGGTGATGCGCCTGCTCACCGATGGCATGAAGGTGTATGGCTTCGGCGAGAAGAAAACCCCGGCGCCGTTCGTCAATGCCTGTTCCAAGTTCACCTATGTCGAAGCGCTAGGCGAGCAGGCGGCAGCGGCCAGCGACACCGCCGCCGGCCGCAAGGATGCCACCGCGCTGCGCGGCGACACCCGGCTGGTGCAGATGCTGCGCAATGCGATCGACAGTGCCTGCGAAGACGATGGCTGGGCGCATCTGGGCGCGGTGGGCAAGCAGGTGGCCAACCAGGCCTCGTTCGACCCACGCAACTACGGTTATCGCAAACTCAGCGACTTGGTGCGTGCGATCGGCCTGTTCGAGATCAAGCAGGACGAGCAGGCCCTGTGGGTACGCGATGCGCCAAAGGGCGGGCGGGCGAAAGCGGCGCAGCCAGCGGCCGCCGTCGCCACGCAGGCGTCCACCGCAAAGCGTCCGGCGCGCGCGACGCCCAAACCGCCAGCAGGGAAATGACGATGGCTGACGCTGCGATGCAACCGGCGGCAGGAAACGCCTCGATCACGCTATGGGGGCGGCGCAATTCCAGCAATGTGCGCAAGGTGCTGTGGTGCGCCGAAGAAGCCGGGGTGCCGTACACCTCGATCGAAATCGGCGGTGCGTTTGGTCGTAACGACACGCCCGAGTATCGCGCGTTGAATCCCAACGGTCTGGTGCCGACGATGCAGGATGGTGAGTTGGTGCTGTGGGAGTCAAATGCGATCGTGCGCTACCTTGCCGCGCAATATGCGCCGGCCCTGTATCTGCAGGCACCGGCCGAACGCGCGCTGGGCGATCGCTGGATGGACTGGACCACCTCGACGTTTGCCGGTGTGTTTCGCGACCTGTTCTGGGGCGTGCTGCGCACACCGGAACCCGAGCGCGATCCTGCGCGCATCGCCGCGGCGCTGGCGCACTCGGGCGACCTGCTCGCGCGCGCGGATGCGGCCCTGGCGCAGCAACCGTATCTGTCCGGCGCGCAATTTGCGATGGGCGATATTCCACTGGGCAGCTTCATCTACGCCTGGTTCGAAATGCCGATCGAGCGGCCCGAGCTGCCACATCTGCAGGCGTGGTACCAGCGCCTGCGCGCGCGGCCTGCGTACCAGCGTGGGGTGATGACCGCGCTGACCTGAGTGTCGCGTTTCCGCTCATGCCAGCATGGTCCATGGCAGGCACCGCACGCGCTGCCGACACGGCACGTTGCTGCAAGGACATGCGCCTCGTACATCGCGCGGCCAAATAGCCCGCGTTCTCTGTAGGAGCGCACTTGTGCGCGAGGGCATTCCTGGTAACGCCCCATCGCGCGCAAGCGCGCTCCTACAAAAACGTGGGGACACGTGTGGCCTGTTCGCTCGCGGTGTTGTAGGAGCGCACCCGGGCGCGAGGGCATTCCCGGTAACGCCACATCGCGCCCAGGTGCGCTCCTACAAGCTGGTACACGGTGGTCTGGCTGCAGCTCCGCGTGCGATACGCCCGCCCTAATACAGATCGATCGGATCCACATCCAGCGACCAGCGTACGCGCCGCGCCTGCGGCAGCGCATAGATCGCAGGCAGTTGCGCATCCAGCAGACGATGCAGCGCCGAGCGCTGTTGCGCGGACAACAGCAACTGGGTGCGCTGGAAACCGGCGCGACGTGGCATCGGTGCCGGCATCGGGCCGTAGCACTCCACTGCGGCAAACGCAGGCGATTGTGCGGTGCTGTCTGCCGTGGTCAGGCCGCGCACCGCCATCAGGAACTGGTTGGCCGCGGCCACGTCCTTGGCCTCGGCGCGGAACAGCGCCAGATGCGCGAACGGCGGAAATCCCGCGGCCTCGCGCTGTTGCAGTTCGGCATCGGCGAAGGCGTGGTAGCCGCCGTTGACCAGGGTCTGCAGCAGGGGATGTTCGGGGTGATGGGTCTGTAGCCAGACCTCGCCGGGGCGGTCGGCGCGCCCGGCGCGTCCGGCCACCTGGATCAGCTGCTGGGAGAGCTTTTCGGCGGCACGGAAGTCGGCCGAGAACAGGCCTTCGTCGATGCCAACCACCACCACCATGGTCAGCCGTGGCAGATCGTGGCCCTTGGCCAGGATCTGGGTGCCGACCAGGATGCCGGCCTCGCTGCCCAGGCGCGCCAGCTGGGTCTCCAGCGCGTCGCGGCGCTGGGTGGTGCTGCGGTCGATGCGCACCACCGGAAACTCCGGAAACGCTTCGGTCAGGCGTTCTTCCAGCCGTTCGGTGCCGATGCCTTGCGGCTGCAGCGCCAGGCTGGCGCAGGCCGGGCAGGCCAGCGGTGCCTGCTGGCGCGCGCCGCAGTGATGGCATTGCAGGCGCCGCCCGCCGGCGTGCACGGTCATCGGGGTCTGGTGCAGCGGCGTGCTGCAGCGCTGGCAGGCGGCAGTCCAGCCGCAGTCGTGGCACAGCAGCACCGGCGCATAGCCGCGGCGGTTCTTGAACACCAGCACCTGCTCGCCGCGCGCCAGGGTGGCGCCGATGCCGGCCAGCACTTCCGGCGACAGGCCGTCCTTGAGCGGGCGCTTGCGCACGTCGAGCACGCGCACGCGCGGCGGACGCGCCTCGCCGGCGCGGCGCGACAGGCGCAGATGCCGGTAGCGGCCGGAATAGGCGTTGTGCAGGCTCTCCAGCGACGGCGTGGCGCTGCCCAGGATCACCGGCACATCCAGCGCCTTGCCGCGCACCAGCGCGAAATCGCGGGCGTGATAGCGGATGCCGTCCTGCTGTTTGTAGCTGCCGTCGTGTTCCTCGTCGATCACGATCAGCCCGGCATTGGGCAGCGGGGTGAACACCGCCGAACGCGTGCCGACGATCAGCTTGGCTTCGCCGCGCCAGGCCGCCGCCCACACCCGCGCCCGTTCGCCGTCGGACAGCCCCGAATGCAGCGCGTGCACCGGTACGCCCAGGCGGGCGCGGAAGCGGCCCAGCGTCTGCGGGGTCAGGCCGATCTCCGGCACCAGCACCAGCGCCTGGCGGCCGGCCGCCAGGCAGTCGGCGATCGCCTGCAGGTAGACCTCGGTCTTGCCGCTGCCGGTGACGCCATCGAGCAGATAGGTGGCAAAACCGCTTTGCGCACGGATGGCGTCGGCGGCGGCCTGCTGTTCGTCGTTGAGCTGCGGGCCGCTGCCGGGACGGGGCGGGATGCTGTCGGCCGGCACCGCCACGCGCTCGGCATGGCCGCGCTTGGCCAGACTGCGTGCGGCCTCGCGCCACTGCGGCAGCAATGGGTCCAGCTGTTCTTCGCCCAGCGTACCGGTCAGCAGCAGGGCGGCCAGCAAGGCGGGGCGGCTGCCGGCGCGCAGGCTGGCGGCGCCGGTGCGTCCGGCCTCGGTGAGCTGCCAGGCCCAGGCATGGGTGTCGGCCAGCGGCTCGCCGCGGCGCAATGGGCCGGGCAGGGCGCTGGACTGGGCCTCGCCCAGCGGTGCGTGGGTATAGCGCGCCAGCCACTGCAGCGAACGCGCCAGCTCCTCGACCAGCAGCGGGGCGTCGTCGCACCAGGCCAGCGCCGGGCGCAGTCCTTCGGCGGAGGCCAACTGGCCGATCTCCACCACCACCCCGACCAGTTCACGCGGCCCGAACGGCACTCGCACCCGGCAGCCGACCCGCGCCGGGTCGGTCAGCGGCGCGTCGGCCGGAGGCAGATAGTCGAACAGTTGTGGCAGCGGCACCGGCAGGGCGACGCGCAGGGTGGCGACGGTCGAAGACATCCGGTCAGTCTACCGACCCTGTCCAGTACCGGCAGACGCCGCTCGGTCGCCTCCGAATCGGTGCTTCGGCTTACGACGCGTTTGTGTGACGGAAGTGATAAATCCGACGTAAACCTATGTGAGGGCTAGGGAAACGGGTTTATCCACACTGCCTGTGGATAAGCCTGTGAATTAGTCTCGTGCTCCACGCTGTGAAGGCGGATTCACTAGCGTCTGCAACCTGTTGGACATTTTTTCGCCAATCGGCTTAAAGCGATAAGGATCAATCACTTAGGCGTGAAACACGAATGCAACAAAGAAAAATCAACAGTTGACAGACGCCCGCGTATCGGTATGTCTGCCGCTGTGCACAACCTGCGCAGGTGACGGCAGTCGATGGCACCGGGACGCAGCGCAGCCGGGTCGATCTGTCAAGCCATCGGCGGGGGCCGATTGCGTCGGTATCATGCCGGCCGATGCTGGAGTTCCCATGACCGTAGTCCCCGACGCCCCCGTCACCCCTGCCGCGCTGTCTGCTTTCCTGCGCGGTGTCGAACGCCGGGGTCTGGTGCTCGCACAACTGCAATGCGGCGATGGCGCGGCGGCCGAGCGGGCCTTGGCGGCGGCGTTGCGTGCATTCAGCAGCCAGGCGGCGGGTCGCCCGATGGCCGGCTGGCCGATGCGCTTCTGGAGCCTGCTGGCAACGGCACCGCCGCTGCGGCGCGAGCCCATGCCGGGGACCTGGCTGCCGCCGTTCACCGCACTGGGGCGGATGCAGACCAGCGACCGGCTGGCGCTGCTGCTGCGTATCGTGGCCGGGCTGGAAGAAGAGCCTGCCAGCGAGGTGCAAGGCATCGAGGTGGCGGCCTATCGGCAGTCGCTGGCCCGTGCCTGCCCGCGCGATGCGGCCGGCAACCCGGATGCGCAGGCCTGGCGGGCACTGGCCGAGGCGGCGCAGCAGGAGTTGCGCGAGCTCAGCCCGGCGCAGGTCAGCCGGCTGGCACAGCTCCGCGAGTCGGCCCTGGCCGGCATGCCGCTGCAGCCTGTCGCGGCCGCGCCTGCGGCCGCCGCCGAAGCGCGCCGCCCGGCCGCGCCGCGCCGCCGTCCTGCACGCCAGTGGCAGTGGCCGCGGATCGACCGCCGCCACGCCGGTCTCGTGCTGGCCGTGCTGGCGTTGGCGCTGCTGCTTGCGGCGCTGGGCTGGTGGTGGACGCATCGCCGCCCGGCCCTGCCGCCCGAGCCGGTCTCGCAGGCCCCGGCCGGCGTGCTGCACGTCACCGATGCCGCGCCGGTGCTGGTGGAAGACCTTCCCGCCGCCGACTTGCCGGAGGCGGTGGCAAACCCCGGCCTGGATCCGCGCGACCAGGCGATGCTGGCCGACCCGGACCTGGAACTGGCGCGTTCGGCCGATTTCTACGCCTGGTATGCGGCCGGCCATCCGGTGCCGGCCGACGAATCCGGCGCGCATGCCACCGCCGCCGACCAGCCTGCCGCCACCCTGGAGACCGTCGATGACGACAATTAAGTGGTGCGGCCTGCTGGCGCTGGCGGTTGTCGGCATGGCCGCTGCGCAGACCCTGCCGGCGCCGCTGGAGGAAGGCAACGCGACTGCGCCTGCCGGCGTGCCGACGCCCGCAGCCGCCACCGCCGCAATCCCAAGCGCCGCGCAGCAGCGCGCGCGCTGGGACGCATTGACGCCGGCCCAGCGGGCCGAGCTGCGCGCCCGTTATGCGGCCTGGAAAGGGCTCACCGCCACCGACCGGGTGGTATTGCGGCAGGCACGCGAGCGTCTGCATGGCTTGCCCGACGACCAGCAGCGCGCGCTGCGCACGCAGTTCACCGCAATGGATCGCCTGCATCGCGATGGCTGGCGCCTGGGCTCGCAGCTGGGTGCGTTCTATCCGCAGTTGCAGCCCCTGATCGGCTACGTGCCGCCAGCGCAGCGCGATACGCTGCTGGCGGCGTTGCGCAGCCTGGACGCCGGGCAGCTGGAACAGCTGGCGATGCTGGCACAACGCACGCCGCCGCAGGAGCGCGATGGCTTGCGCGATGCCCTGCTTGCGCAGGCGCCGGCAACGCGTAGCGCCTGGTTGAAGCGCCAGCTGGCGCGCTGATTGGCAGCGGCGGGACTGCGCCGCTGCAGCCCCCTGCGCTGGCGTCGTCTGCCTACGTGCTCGGTGTCCTCCCCGATGCCGGGCAGCGGGGCCGAACACCGAGCCGAGAGCATGCAGGTCTGCCGCCTTCGACGATGCGTGCGCGAAGCGGCGGGCGTCACGAAGGACACGGACTGCGCTGAAGCCCAGGCATCCCGTTCCGGTAACCAGCCACGCCGGCCGCTCGCCGCCGAGCATCTCCCTCCTTACGCCTTGCCGCCGATAGCCGCTGCCCGTGTCGCAAGTGCGGGTAAGATAGCGGCCCCACGCGACCCGGTGCCAGCGCCTCCCGGCACGGCCGTAGTCCGCGCAGCGATCGGTTGTCATGTCTGTCTCTCCTGTACCCACCTCCGCGACGCCGCGTTTCGGCGCGGAAGTGCGCACCACCGGCCTGCTCGCATTGCCGCTGGTACTCGGTCACGTCTCCACCGGCCTGATCGGATTTGTCGATAACGTCATCGCCGGTCACCACGGCACCGCCACGCTGGCGGCGGTCACCATCGGCACCTCGCTGCTGTGGCTGCCGATGCTGGTGCCGATCGGCACGCTGATCTCGTTGACCGCCTCGGTCTCGCAGCTGCGCGGCGCCGGCCGCGAGCGCGAGATCGGCCCGCTGTTCCGCCAGGCCCTGTGGCTGTCGCTGGGGCTGGGCGCGGTGATGTTCGCGTTCCTCAGTGCGGTGCCGCCGCTGTTGCCCACCTTCGGGATTGCGCCGGACATCGTGCCGGGCGCGACCGACTTCCTGCACGCGGTGCGCTGGGGCGGGCCGGCGCTGACGTTCTACTTCTGCATGCGCTATCTCAGCGAGGGCATGCACTGGACCCTGCCGACTATGCTGCTGGGCTTTGGCGGCCTGCTGGTGCTGGCGCCGCTGGGTTATGCGCTGACCTATGGCAAGTTCGGCTTTGCCGAGCACGGTGCGCAGGGCCTGGGCATGGCCTCGGCGGTCACCATGTGGGTGCAGGCCAGCGTGTTTGCGCTGTATCTGTGGCGCTCGCGCCGCTTCGCGCACCTGCAGTTGTTTGCCCATTTCGAAGGCCCGCGCTGGCGTGCGATCGGCGATCTGTTGCGCACCGGTCTGCCGATCGGCATCACCGTGCTGATGGAGGGCGGCCTGTTCATCGTCACCGCCTTGCTGATCGGCCGGCTCGGCTCCACCGAAGCGGCCGCGCACCAGATTGCGATCAACGTCGCGCAGCTGTGTTTCATGATTCCGATGGGCGTGGCCGAGGCGACCACCGTGCGGGTCGGGCATGCGGTCGGGCGCGGCGATCCGCTCGGCATGCGGCGCGCGGCCTGGGCCGGTTACGCCATCGTGCTGGGCACCCAGGCGCTGTCGGCCAGCGTGCTGTTGCTGGGCCACGATGCCATCGTGAGCGTCTATACCGACGATGTGGCGGTGGCCGCGCTGGCCTCGGTGCTGCTGCTGTTTGCCGCCACGTTCCAGTTCCCTGACGGCATCCAGGTGCTTTCCAGCGGCGCGCTGCGTGGGCTCAAGGACACCCGTGTGCCGATGTTCCTGGCGATGTTCTCGTACTGGGGTGTCGGCATGCCGATCGGCGCCGGGCTCGGCCTGGGGCTGGGCTGGGGGCCGCAAGGCATGTGGATCGGCCTGATTCTGGGTCTGACCGTGGCGTCGGTCCTGATGGGCTTGCGCTTCCGGCAGACCAGCCGGCGGCTGACTGCCGGCACGGCCCCCTGACTTCCAGCGCATGCCGCGCGCGCCGCGCAGCCGGTATGCTGGACACCATTGAATTGTATGCAGCGTCTTTTGACGGAGTTTTCCATGAACCACCCCGTGCGTCGCAGTCCCATCGCCAGTTTCTTCGTCGGCCTGTGGGATGTGATGAATTTCACCCGGCGCCTGATCTTCAACCTGGTGTTCTTCGGCTTCCTGTTCCTGGTGCTGCTGCTGTTTGTGGTGGCGATCGCGCGTGGCGACGGCAGCAAGCCGCTGGCCGAGCGCACCACCCTGGTGATCAACCCCGAAGGCACGCTGGTCGAGCAGTTCAGCGCCGACCCGGTGAGCCGGTCGCTGGCCAAGGCGGTCGGTGACAAGAGCGCCGAGGAAGTGCAGCTGCGCGACCTGGTGCGGGTGATCGAGGCGGCCGGCAAGGATCGCAAGATCGAGCGGGTGGTGTTGAACCTGGACAAGTTTCAGCCCGCCGGTTTCGCCTCGCAGCGCGAAGTGGCCGCGGCGTTGCAGAAGCTGCGCGCCTCTGGCAAGCAGATCGTCGCCTTCAGCGAGAGCATGAGCCAGGGCCAGTACCTGCTGGCCGCACAGGCCAACGAGGTCTATCTCGACCCGATGGGCAGCGTGCTGCTGGAAGGGCTTGGCCGTTATCGCCAGTATTTCCGCGAGGGCCTGCAGGACAAGCTCGGCGTGGACGTGCATCTGTTCCGCGTGGGCGAGTACAAGTCCGCCGCCGAGCCGTACATTCTCGATGCCGCTTCGGCCGACGCCAAGGAAGCGGACCTGTTCTGGATGAACGACGTGTGGCAGCGCTACCTGACCGATGTCGGCAAGGCGCGCAAGCTGAGCCCGGCGCAGCTGACCGCCGGCATCGACACGCTGCCCGAGGGCGTGGCCGCCGCCGGTGGCGATCTGGCCAAGTTCGCGCTGCAGCAGAAGCTGGTCGACGGGCTCAAGACCCGCGAGGACGTCGATGCGCTGCTGACCAAGCGCGGCGTGGCCGACAGCGACGCCGACAGCGGCTTTCGCAACATCGGTTTCAACGATTATCTGAGCCAGTTGCAGGCGCAGCGTTCGCCGATGGACAGCCGTCCGCAGGTGGCCGTGGTGGTGGCCGCTGGCGAGATCAGTGGTGGCGAGCAGCCGGCCGGCCGCATCGGTGGCGAGTCCACCGCTGCGTTGCTGCGCCAGGCGCGCGACGACGACGAGGTCAAGGCGGTGGTGCTGCGTGTGGATTCGCCCGGCGGCGAAGTGTTCGCCTCCGAGCAGATCCGTCGCGAGGTGGTCGCGCTCAAGCAGGCCGGCAAGCCGGTGGTGGTGTCGATGGGCGATCTGGCCGCCTCGGGCGGTTACTGGATCAGCATGAACGCCGATCGCATCTATGCCGACCCGTCGACCATCAGTGGCTCGATCGGCATCTTCGGCATGGTGCCCAACCTGACCCGCGCGCTGGACAAGATCGGCGTGCACACCGATGGCGTGGGCACCACGCGCTTTGCCGGTGCCTTCGACATCACCCGTCCGCTGGACCCGGCCGCCGGCCAGGTGATCCAGGCGGTGATCAACAAGGGCTACGCCGACTTCACCGGCAAGGTGGCGCAGGCGCGGCATCAGTCGGTGGACGCCATCGACAAGGTCGCACGCGGCCGCGTGTGGAGCGGTGCGCAGGCCAGGCAGCATGGCCTGGTGGACGCGTTCGGCGGCATGTCCGAAGCGGTGGCCGATGCGGCCGACCGCGCCAAGTTGAGCCGCGGCAAGTTCCGCGTGCGCTACGTGGAAAAGCCGGCGACGCCGTTCTCGCAGTTCATGAGCGGATTTGCCGGCAGCCGCATGGGCGCCTGGATGCTGGGCGATTCGGGCATGGCGCGCGCACTGCTGGCGCGCTCGCTGCCGGAAGTGGACACGCAGTTGCGTTTCGTCGAAGACGCCGTGCACGACAGCAAGGCGGGCGGTACCCCGGTCAAGTCGCTGGCGTACTGCTTCTGCGGCTTCTGACGCGGCAGGTTCACAACGTGATGGATCGACAACGCCGGCCCTGTGCCGGCGTTGTTGTATCTGCGCTCAGGCGATGCAGCAATGCGGGCGCGCCAACAGCGCAAAAATGGCAGGACGCACGGCGCCGCGGTCACAGGCAATCAGCCATCGGTCGAGCGACCTCACGCGTGTTTGCCGTGCGCGCAGATGCAGTGATCGCCTTGCGCTCAATCGCAGGCGCGCACGCGCAGTTGCTGGGTCGACAAAAAACGCGCGTGCTTCAGCCAGCAGGCTTCGGTTACTGCGTGGCCGCATCGATCGCCTTGCGTTGATCATCTGCGGCCTGATCGCTTGCCGCCTGCACTGCGTGCGCCTTGTTCAACGGTTCCTGGATGTGGTCGCGCAGGGCGGTGGCCTGCGGCTCGGGCTTCTGCTCGGTGGGCGCAGGTTGCGGCCGCTGACAGGCGCCCAGCAGCAACGTCAGGCTGATCGCAAGAATCCAATGCCGTTTCATCGTCGTGACCTCGCTCGGGGTGGCGGTATCCTAACGCCCGGGCCCCAGGCATGCGTCAAGCGCGCTGCTGCGGCCGTTTCCTGCGTCTTGAAAGAGGATGACCCACGTGACAACCCTCCGTTGGCGGCTGGATGGACAGACCGCGCTCATCACCGGCGCCAGCGCCGGCATTGGCTTTGCCATCGCGCGCGAATTGCTGGCCTTCGGCGCGGACCTGCTGATGGTGGCGCGCGATGCCGATGCGCTGGCGCAGGCGCGCGACGAGTTGGCCGAGGAATTTCCCGAGCGCGAGCTGCATGGGCTGGCCGCCGATGTGGCCGACGACGAAGAGCGGCGCGCGATTCTGGATTGGGTGGAAGACCATGCCGATGGCCTGCACCTGCTGATCAACAATGCCGGCGGCAACATCACCCGCGCGGCGATCGATTACACCGAAGACCAGTGGCGCGGCATCTTCGAAACCAATGTGTTCGCCGCTTTCGAGTTGTCGCGTTATGCGCACCCGTTGCTGACCCGCCACGCGGCATCGGCAATCGTCAACGTCGGCAGCGTCTCCGGCATCACCCATGTGCGCAGTGGCGCGCCGTACGGCATGACCAAGGCCGCGTTGCAGCAGATGACCCGCAACCTGGCGGTGGAATGGGCCGAGGACGGCATCCGCGTCAACGCGGTGGCGCCGTGGTACATCCGCACCCGTCGCACTTCCGGGCCGTTGTCGGATCCGGATTACTACGAGCAGGTCATCGAGCGCACCCCGATGCGCCGCATCGGCGAACCGGAAGAAGTGGCCGCCGCCGTCGGTTTCCTGTGCCTGCCGGCCGCCAGTTACATCACCGGCGAATGCATCGCGGTGGATGGCGGCTTCCTGCGCTACGGGTTCTGACACGCCTGCGTGCGTGGTCGCGCGGACAGTGCCTGCGCATGGCATCGGAAGCTGCGCAGGCAGGCGCCGACCCGTCGCTGCGCCTGCGCCTGCAGTGTTCGTCCGCCGCGTCTGCAGGCGACAGTGCGGTGGGCTTGCTCGCATGCGGCTCGCTGCACCGCGCAGGTCATCCGGTGATCGCTAACGGTTGCAGTGGCTCGAAAGAATCAGCCCGGCAAGCACTGCACCGGCACACTGGCTGGCATGCGCTGCCACGCCGGCTGCAGCGTCATGGCGTGGCGGACGGATTCGCGCAGCGGCTTTCGTCCAGCACCCGGCGCATCTGCAAATAGCGCTGCTTGCGCTCGGCCGCTTGCGCCTCGTCGGAGAAGCGCCAGGTCGATTCGGCCTGCTCGGCACGCTGGCGCCAGGCCTCGCACAGGCTCTGGTCCGGCACCGGTGCGCAGCGGTCGGTGACCACTTCGCAGGCGCTGCCGCCACCGGTTGCCGGCCCGCCCGCCAGGTTGGTGGTCTGCATCGGCAGGCAGCGCGTGGCCGGCTCGCGGTCTTCGGTGAAATAGCGCCCGTTGTCGTGCGCGGTGCATTCGAACAAGGGCGGCGGTGGCAGCGTGGAGGTCGAGGTCGAGGTCGAGGTCGAGGCAGGTGGCATCGCAGCCACCGGTGCCGGGGCCGCAGCGGGTGCGGCGGCAGGGACATCGGTCTTCGGCCTGGTGGGGGGCTGCGCAGCGGGCGTGCTACGCGCAGGCGATGCTGCGCCTAATCCATCCGCCGTCAACGGTACCGCGGCCGGTGCCGTCATCAGTTTCTTCTGCTGCTGCATGCCTTTCGGGCAGGGCATGTTCTGCACGGTAAGCGCGCCGCTGGAGTCGGTGCACCGGTAGATCGCCACTTCCTGTGCGCCGGCCACCGAGGCACACGCCAGCAATACCGCCCACGGCCAGCGCCTCATGCGCCGCCGCAATCGCGCTGCAGGCGCGCGTCGATACCGCGCTGTTCGCGGCTGAGATCCTGGCGCTCGCTCTGCAGGGCATTGTTGTAGCGGCGGATCAGTTCCCAGCGACGGTCGGCCAGGCGCGCGCAGACTTCCTGTTCGGGCAGGGCATGGCATTCGTCGCGGATCTGCACGTTGCCGTACGGCACGATCACCGTGCCGCCGTAGCCGCCGCCGTAGCCGCCGCCGTTGTAGCCGCCCTGATAACCGCCTTGATAACCGCCGCCGCCGAAGCTTGCGCTGCCGCGCAGGCTTCCACCGCGACCGGCGCTTCCCTGCACCGACATCGCCGGGCGTGGGCGGACCGAAATCGGCGGGCGCTGGATGCCGCCGCCGCTGACCGGCGGGGCAATGCCGTTGCCCACATAGGCCGGGCCCCAGGTCGGCACCCAGCGCGGATTGCCTTCCGGGCTGTCGCTGGTATAGCGGTTGCCGTCTTCGGTGGTGCACTCGTACATCGGCTGCGGCGGCTGCACGGTGATGATGCGCACCTCGCGCGGTGGCTGCGTCGCGACGGCGGCCGGGGCGGCAACGGCGCGCTGCGGCCGCGGCGGCGGATCCTGCGGACGCTGCAGGTCCAGCACCTGCTGGCGGCCGCTGCTGCATGGCGCATCCTGCAAGGCGACGGTGCCGGTGCTGCTGACGCAGCGGTAGATCCGCACATTCGGATCCGGTTTGCTGGCGGTACTGGCCGCCGACGCAGGCAGCGCGGTGGCCAGCAACAGAAGGGTCAGGACGGTACGCATGGCCGCAGTGTGCGCGTCTACCCGGCTGTGGGCAAAGGGGCAGGCGGTGTTCATGGCCAAGCGCGCCGACAGGCGGCGCGTGGCGGCTGCTCAGTCGCGCAGGATCTGTCCGCTGCGGGCGTCGCGGATCTGGGTCGGTTGCGCCAATGCGCCCACCTCGCCATCCGTCACCCCGTCGATGCTGGCCAGCAGGGCCGGGTCCAGCGCCTGTCGGCTGCGCGCGGGCGGTTCGCCGGCCAGGTTGGCGCTGGTGGACACCAACGGGCCGCCCCAGGCCGCACAGAGCGCGGCGACCAGCGGGTGCGCGCTGATGCGCACCGCCAGCCCGTCATGCGCGCCGGTGACCCAGCGCGGCGCCTGGGCGGTGATCGGCAGGATCCAGGTATGCGGGCCTGGCCAGCTGGCCAGCACCTCCTGCTTGCGGGCCGGCGCCAGCGCGTCCAGATCCACCCAGTCGTGCAGCACATCCACGCTGGCGGCTACCACGATCACGCCCTTGTCGACCGGGCGGCGTTTGATCTCCAGCAGTCGCAGCACGGCGGCCTGCTGGCGCGGGTCGCAGCCCAGCCCCCACACCGCTTCGGTGGGATAGGCGATCACGCCGCCCCGGGTCAGGGTGGCGACGGCGCTGTCCAGGCTGAGCGTGTGCTGCATGCGGCGGCCTTAGCTTGCGGCCTTGCTCGCGGTCTTCTTGACCACGCGCTTGCTGGCCTTCTTGGCAGCGGCCTTCTTGGCCGGCGCCTTCTTCGCCGCGGTCTTGGTGGCGGTCTTCTTTACCGCGGTCTTCTTGGCTGCGGCGTCCTTGGCTTCCTTGGCCGAATCCTTCACCGCGTTCTTCTTGAGCGTGGCCTTCTTGGCGCCGAAGCCCTTGCGCACTGGCTTGCCGGTGTCGGCCAGCAGCTGCTGCACTTCCTCGAACGTCAGCGACGCCGGCTCGCGATCCTTGGGGATCTTGCCATTGAGCTTGCCATCGCTGATGTACGGGCCGAAGCGGCCGTTGAGCACCTGGATGTCGCTGCCCTCGAAGTCCTTGATCACGCGGTTGCGCGCGATTTCTTCCTTCTCCTCGATCAGGAACACCGCGCGCGCCAGATCGATGGTGTACGGGTCGTCTTCCTTCTTCAGCGACGCATAGACGCTGCCGCGGCGCGCGAACGGGCCGAACCGGCCGATGCCGACGCTGACGTCCTGGTCCTTGTCCTGGCCCAGTGCGCGCGGCATCTTGAACAGCTCCAGCGCGTCTTCGATGGAGATCGAGTAAATGCTCTGGCCTGGCCGCAGCGAGGCGAAGGTGGGCTTTTCCTCGTCTTCGACGGTGCCGATCTGCACCATCGGGCCGAACCGGCCGATGCGCGCGCTGACTTCCTTGCCGCTGACCGGGTCGGCGCCCAGCACGCGCACGCTGCCGGCGTCGGTCTTGTCCAGCGAATCCTTCTTGTCCTCGACCAGTTCCTTGAACGGGCCCCAGAACTTCTCCATCAGCGGGATCCACTCTTCCTCGCCACGCGAGACCGCATCCAGGTCGTCTTCGAGCTTGGCGGTGAAGTCGTAATCCACGTAACGGGTGAAATGCCCGGACAGGAACTTGGACACGGCGCGGCCCACGTCGGTGGGACGGAAGCTGCGGCCTTCCATTTCCACGTACTTGCGGAACTGCAGGGTCTGGATGATCGAGGCGTAGGTGGACGGCCGGCCGATGCCGTATTCCTCCAGTGCCTTGACCAACGCCGCTTCGGTGAAGCGCGGCGGCGGCTGGGTGAAATGCTGGTCGGTGACGATGCGGTCCAGCGGGATGTTGTCGCCGGCCTTCATCAGCGGCAGCTTGCGGCCTTCGTCCTCGTCCTCGCTGCTCTTGGTGTCCTTGCCTTCCTCGTAGACCGCCAGGAAGCCGGGCACCACCACGGTGGTGCCGCTGGCGCGGAACACGTGCTCGCTGCCGGCCGACAGATCGACGCTGACGGTGTTGAGCGTGGCCGGGATCATCTGGCAGGCCACGGCGCGGCGCCAGATCAACTCGTACAGGCGACGCTCGTCGTCGGACAGGAAGCGCGCCACCTGCGCCGGGGTGCGCAGCGCCGAGGTCGGGCGCACCGCCTCATGCGCTTCCTGCGCGTTCTTGGATTTGGTGGTGTAGGCGTTAGGCTGGTCCGGCAACGAGGCGGTGCCGAAATCGCGCGCGATCACATCGCGGATTTCCGACAGCGCGTCCTGCGACAGGTTCACCGAGTCGGTACGCATATAGCTGATCAGACCGACCGAGCCTTCGTCGCCCAGCGCCACGCCTTCGTACAGCTTCTGCGCCACCTGCATGGTCTTGCGGGTGGTGAAGCCGAGCTTGCGCGAGGCTTCCTGCTGCAGCGTGGAGGTGGTGAACGGCGGGGCAGGGCGACGCTTGCGCTCCTTGCTGGCCACATCGGTGACATGCAGCACGCCTTGCGCGGCCTGCTGGATGCGCAGCCGCGCCGCTTCGGCGGTGTCGCCGTCGGTGACGGTGAACTGCTCGAACTTCTGCCCGTCCAGCTTGATCAGGCGCGCATTGAACGGCTGCGACGGATGCCGGCAATGCGCATCGATGGACCAGTACTCGCGCGCGATGAAGGCTTCGATCTCTTCCTCGCGCTCGACGATCATGCGCAGCGCCGGCGACTGCACCCGGCCAGCCGACAGCCCACGCTGCACCTTGCGCCACAGCACCGGCGACAGGTTGAAGCCGACCAGATAGTCGAGCGCGCGACGGGCCTGCTGCGCATCGACCAGATCGGCCGCGATCGCGCGCGGCTTGAGCATGGCTTCCTTGATCGCACGCGGGGTGATCTCGGTGAACACCACCCGCTGCATCGTCTTGTCCTTGAGCAGCCCGCGCTCTTTCAGGATCTCGGCGATGTGCCAGCTGATCGCCTCGCCCTCGCGGTCCGGGTCGGTCGCCAGATAGATGTCGTCGGCGCTCTTGGCCGCGCGTGCAATGGCTTCGACATGCTTCTCGTTCTTTTCGATCAGGTCGTAGCGCATTGCGAAGCCGTTGTCCGGATCGACCGCGCCTTCCTTGGGGACGAGATCGCGCACGTGCCCATACGAGGCCAGGACGGTGAAGTCCTTGCCGAGGTATTTATTGATCGTCTTGGCCTTGGCAGGCGATTCGACGATGAGCAGGTGCTTGGGCATGGTGGCGAATTCTTTGGGCAGGGCCCGGGGGGCGGGTAGCGTGGCCTAATTGGCCGGTGGAGGGAAGCAGATCGACCGTTTCCCACAGGTCAACGCCCGGGAAACGAGCCCGGGCGTTCAGTTCTCTTATTAGAAAGATCACGGCGGACGCCGCCGTGTCAAGCGGCCAGGGCCGCCAACTGCTAGCTCTGGCTCATTCCGATGGCGGCCAGCATGAAGCCCACCACCACCACCGAGATCACCAGCAGCACCGCATAAATGGCCAGCACCACGATGGTGACCGTGTCCAGACCCCTGGATTGGCGCTCCGGGTGATCCGTAAACGCCCAGCGGTCCACCACCAGGGTGTCGCAGACCTTGTCGTGCGGAGCCTGCTTGCGCGCGGTCATGCCGGCCATGAACGCGGCCACGACCACGCCGATGCCCAGGGTGAGCACGCTGATCAGCATGTAGGCCAAGTAGCGCAGCACATTGCGCCAGAAACCGACCCGGCCGCCGTTGCTGTCGGCGCGCACCAGCTTGATGCCGCAGGCGAGCTTGCCCAGGCTGGCCTGGTGCCGGCTGGACTGCATCCAGGCGAAATACAGCGTCGGGATCGCCAGGCCGATGCCGTAGGACATCACCAGGATGGCGATGCTGAGCGCGCTGCCGTCGTCCAGCGCCGAGCCGGAATCACCCCGGCTGGTCGCCAACGCCACGACGAACACCAGCGGGATCACGATCAGGTACACCGCAAAGCTGGTGATCAGGCTGTCCAGGATGCTGGCGGCCACGCGCCGCCACAGGCCGGCGTAGACGACCGGGGCATCGTGCAATGCGACGCTTGCCGCGGGCGCGGCGACGGAATCCCAGGCGCTTGGAAGCGGCGCGCCGGCCGGTGGTTGCGACACGGCATGCGCGGGTGTTGCAGGCGCGTGGGAGGTGTCGGTCAGGAGCGGGCTCGGTGCCGCCGGGGTTGCCGCAGGGCCTGCCGGCGTGATGGGCCACGCCGCTGGATCTGTCAGCGCAGCCTGTCCGCTCGGCGGACGCTGCAGGTGGTCGGCTACGGCAGGGTGATCGGCAAGGCCGGAGTCGGACCGCCCGAGCGCAGCGTCTGCCGCCGGGCCGGCAAACGGCGCATCTGCGGCAGGCGTGTGATCCACCGCGACGCTGGTCGGGTGAACCGTCGCCTGCGGCTCACTGTGCGCAACGTTCACCGGCACATCTCCGACGCTCGGCGCGGCGGGCGCTGGAACGGCGGTGTCGATCCCCAGCTCGGCCATGACCTCGCCAAGTGCCACCCACTGCGGAAAGCCTTCGCGCCAGACCAGGCTGGATGCATCGATCAGGCCTTCCGACAGGCGCGCGCGAAGCGTGTCCGTGTCCACCGGCCCCTGGCGCTCGCGTTGTGCGTCGGCGTAATACCACTGCGTCATTGAAGTCCCCTTGCGTAGAGCGATTGACTAGCCGCGGCAGTCCGGCGGAAGTTGGTTGTCGTCGATCTCGGAGCTGCACTGCCAGCTGCCGGCGTCCGCGTCGAAATCCAGCCACAGCGCCTTGCCGTCAATTTTGGTCATTTTCGGCGCATGCAGCAGCGCCTCGACTCCGCAGTTGGTGGTGTCGAAACGGCCGATCCGCACGCTGCTCAGGACATCGTTTGCATACTGCTCGGGCGCGAGAAAGCCGGCGTCGCCGTTGACCGGGCAACGGCCTTGCTGCGCGAGAAATTCGGCGATCTGCGGCTTCAGGGGCGTCAGCGCCGCGATCGCCTGGGCGACCTTGGTACGCGTGGTGTAGTCCTGGTACGCCGGCGGCGCGATCGCCGCCAGGATGCCGATCATCGCCACCAGCACGAACATGCCCACCACCGCGCCCAGCACCAACGCCAGCGGCCACCCCGGCCCGTTGCCAGGCAGGCGATGTGCTGACGAAGAGGGTGCACTGGCGGCTGCGTTGTGAACAGCCGCTGGCGGAACCGACGGCAGCGGCGGCGGCAGCGCTGCGGCGCGCAGATCGGTGGAAATCGGTGGCCCGAGCTCGTCGGCGCATGCAGACAGCGGCACCCATCGGGCAAATCCTTCGCGCCAGACCAGGGTGTCCAGTGCAATCGCGTGCTCGCGATACAGCGCCAGCAAGGCCTCGCCGGCCACCGGGCCACGCCGGTGGCGGTTGCCCTCGGCGTAATACCAACTACTCATTGCCGTCCCCTCGCACGCGTCCGTTGCGGCTTCCGCCTCAGTGTACGGGTTCAGGCTCGTCCAGGAACATCTGCGTTTCCATCCAGGCGTAGGCCGCTTCGGCACCCGGCTGGTTGAACAACACCATCAAGACCACCCATTTGAGGTCGTCCAGGTCCAGTTCGTCCTGGTCCAGCGCCATGGCGCGATCCAGCACCAGCTCGCGCTGGTCGGCGTCGAGGATGCGGTGTTGCTCCAGGAACAGCAGGAATCCACGGCAGTCCACATCGAGCTTGTCCAGCTCCGGGCCGTGGTAGATGCGTACCGGTCCATCGACATGCGGGCGCGCCACGCTGGGCCGCTGCTCGGAGAGCGCGTCCAGCCAATCGAAGGCTTTGCTGATTTCTGCGGGGCTGAAACCGGCCTGGATCAGGCCATTCTGAAGCGAGTCACGGTCGCGGACCAGGTCCGCATCTTCGCTGAAATAATGTTCGAACAGGTACAGCAGTACATCAAGAATGCTCTCTTTCATTGCCCCTCGGCCTGCGTCGCGCGACGCTGTGGAGGTGAAGAAACTAGGGATTGCGGGTATAGCGACCGTGCTCGGTGACCACGTCTCCCTCCAGTTCCATGATGAGCAGCATGGAGGACAGCGCGGCGGCCGTCAATCCGGTGCGTTCGACCAGGGAATCCATAGGGGTTGGGTCATGGCCCAGCGCCTGCCACAAGCGCTGGTAGTCCGGATCCGGTCGCGCCGGGCCGGCTTGCGGCGGTGTCCTGGCCTGATCAGTGGGGGCGGCCAGGCGCTGGCGCAAGGCGCTTGCCAGTTCGCCCGACAGCAGGCGCAGGCCGTCGATGACCTGGGCCGGCTCCTGGGCCAGGGTGGCGCCCTGCCGGATCAGGTGATGGCAGCCACGCGCGAGCGGATTGTGCAGCGAGCCGGGCAGGGCGAACACCTCGCGCCCGGCCTCCGCCGCCAGCCGCGCGGTAATCAGCGCGCCCGAGCGCATGGCCGCTTCCACCACCAGGGTGCCCAGGGCCAGCCCGGCGATGATCCGGTTGCGGGCCGGGAAGTGCCCCGCAACCGGCCCGGTGCCGGGCAGGTATTCGCTGACCACCGCGCCACGCGCGGCGATGCGATCGCGCAGGGAGTGGTGATTTGCCGGGTAGGCCACATCCGCGCCGGTGCCCACCACCGCCACGGTGATGGCCCCGGCACGGCCAAGCGCGGCCTCGTGCGCGATCGCGTCCACGCCGGCGGCCATGCCGCTGACGATGGCCAACCCGGCGCCGGCCAGGCCGGAGGCGAACGCGCGGGTGTGGTCGCGGCCGCCGGCGGTGGCGGAGCGGCTGCCGACCACGGCCACGCCCGGGTGCCAGAGCGCGTTCGGGTCGCCGTCCACGAACAGGGCCAGCGGCGGATTGACGATGTGGCGCAGCAGGGCGGGGTAGTCGGGATCGTTCAGGCCGATCAGGTGATGGCCGGGCTGCTCGCACCACTGCAGGGCAGCGTCCAGCGCGCGCGCATCGGGGGTCTGCAGCCGTGCCGCCTGCAACTCGTCGCAGCCGGCGGCAAGCCAGGCCTCGGGCCCGGCCGCCAGTAGCTCGGCCGGGCTGGCGAAGCAGTCCAGCAGCGCATGGCGCGGCGGGCTGCGGCCGCCCGCCAGGAGCAGGGTCAGGAGTGCGCGCAGGTCGGAAGTGGGGAGGGCCATACGTCCAGCCTGAACCGCAAACGCCGACGGCGCCCTCAGGCGCCGTCGTATTACCGCATCGGAATTTTCGCTTACTGCGCGTCGGGATGCTTGACGAAGTAGCCCAGGCCGGTCGGTTTGACGCTTTCCATCACCAGCGCATAGCTGACCTTGTCGAAGGTACGGAACACCATCGCGTGCGAGGCGTATTCGTCGGGCAGGCCGACGGCGGAGCCGGCCGGGCCGCTGAAGTCGTCGTCGGTCCGCGAGAAGCGCGAGTGCTTGACGCGGTCGCTGACCGTGCGGCCCTTGCGCCAGATCGAGAACACCGTGCCGTTGTTGATGCCTTCGCGGGCACCGCCGGAGATGGCGATCACGTCGCGGGTGCCGCCGACGGTGAAGGCATCGGAGATGGCCAGTACCCGCAATTCGGTCTGCAGGGCCTGTTCCGACGGCGGATGCGGGATGAACTGCAGGTCGTAGGGCTGCGCCTCGACGGCGACGATGCGATCGCCGGCGCGTACTTCGCGGCCGCTGTCCTGCAGCAGCAGGGTGGCCGCCTTGGAGTTGCCGCCCGCCGCGCTGCGCGTGATGGTGCCGACGTTGACCTGCGCCAGTTCGTAGCCGAGGAACTCGCGGCGCGTGCTCGGCGCGATGTAGTTCTTCCAGATGTTGCCGGCGCCTGCGGTGATGTTGCCGGCCGCATCGAGGTCTTCGTTGTGCTTGGGCAGGCTGAACTTCACCGTCGGGCGCACCACCGCAAAACGCTGGCCCGGCTGTGCATCGTCCAGGCCGACCACATAGGCCACCTGGCCGGTGGTGGCGCGCGCGCGGCCGCCTTCCAGGCCCACCACATACGGCAGCTGGTCGAAGTCGTCGGTGACGCGCAGGTTCTTCAGGAACGGCTCGACATCGGCCAGCGGAATCGCATTGATCGGCGCTTCCTGGCGCGGACCGGGCTGGACGGTGCCCTTGGCGACGCGATCCAGGTAGGCCAGGCTGATCACGTCACCGGGATAGATCAGGTGCGGATTCTGGATCTGCGGGTTGGCCTGCCAGATTTCCGGCCACAACCAGGGTTTTTGCAGGAAACGTCCAGCGATGTCCCACAGGGTATCGCCCTTGCGGACCACGTAAGTCTCTGGATGCTCGCCCACCGCTTGCGCGGCAGCGTAGGTCGCGACGGTCAGCATCGCCGCAGCGACGACCGTACGAAGTCGGTTCAACATGAGTGCCTTCTTGCCTGATTCCCCAACAGGTCTGCGCACTATAGTCCAGAAACCGGGGCGTCACGCAAGCATTGCGCTAGAATGACAGCGTCTTGCCGGCGCAGCGCCGGTGTTCCCAGACGGGTAATCCCATGGCTTTGCTCCCTATTCTCGAATTCCCCGATCCGCGGCTGCGCACCAAGGCCGTGCCGGTCGACGCTGCCGAGCTCACCAGCCCGGCATTCCAGACCTTGCTCGACGACATGTTCCAGACCATGTACGAGGCGCCCGGCATCGGCCTGGCCGCCAGTCAGGTGGACGTGCACAAGCGTTTCATGGTGATCGACGTCAGCGAGGAGAAGACGCTCCCGCAGGTGTTCATCAACCCGGAGATCGTGAGCAGGCAGGGCGAGCAGGTCTACCAGGAAGGTTGCCTGTCGGTACCGGGCATCTATGCCGACGTCGCCCGCGCCGATGCGATCACCGTGCGCTATCTCGACCGCCAGGGCAAGGCGCAGGAACTGAGCACCGACGGCCTGCTGGCGGTGTGCATCCAGCACGAGATGGACCATCTCGACGGCAAGTTGTTCGTCGATTACCTGTCGCCGCTCAAGCGCGAAATGGTGCGCAAGAAACTGGCCAAGCAGCGTAAGCATGTGGCCTGAGGGCAGGGATTGGGGAGTCGGGATTGGGGATTGGTGAAGCGGGTTTTCTGGCTGCTTGCCGGATCCGTTGGTCCCCATCCCAATCGCCGGGCGCGGCGCTATCGCGCGTGATTGAAGCGATGGCGCAGGCCGTCGCTGCGCGCGCTCCGCGTACACGGATGGGGCGACACGTCGAGACCTGGGATATGGGATTGGCCAGCCATTGCGCTGTTGCCCAAGCCCCTGCTGCGAATCCCGATGCCCGAATCCCCGCTTTCCCGCCGCCGCTACTGCCACTCCCAAATCCCCACTCCCGAATCCCCACCCTATGAGAATCGTATTCGCCGGTACGCCGGATTTTGCCGTCGCCTCGTTGCGCGCAGCCGCGCAGCGGCATGAAGTGGTGGCGGTCTACACCCAGCCGGATCGGCCGGCCGGCCGTGGCCGCGGGTTGACGCCGTCGCCGGTCAAGCTGGAGGCGATTGCGCGTGGCATCCCGGTCTTCCAGCCGCAAACGCTGCGCTCGCCGGAGGCGCTGGCCACGCTACGCGCGCTCAATGCCGATCTGATGGTGGTGGTGGCCTACGGCCTGATCCTGCCCAAGGCAGTGCTGGCCGCGCCGACCCATGGCTGCTGGAACGTGCATGCCTCGTTGCTGCCGCGCTGGCGTGGCGCGGCGCCGATCCAGCGCGCGATCGAGGCCGGCGATACCGAAACCGGCGTCTGCCTGATGCAGATGGAAGCCGGGCTGGATACCGGCCCGGTGCTGCTGTCGCAGCGGCTGGCCATCGGCGAGCAGGAAACCGGCGGGCAGCTGCACGATCGCCTGGCCGCGCTGGGCGCGCAGGTGCTGGCCGATGGCCTGGGCCTGCTGCGTGCCGGCATCCGCCCGGTGGCGCAGCCGCAGCCGGCCGAGGGCGTGACCTATGCGCACAAGCTGGACAAGACGCAGGCGCGGCTGGACTGGACCCAGCCGGCGCAGGAGCTGGCACGGCGGGTACGCGCGTTCAATCCATGGCCGGTGGCCGAGGCGCTCCTGGCCGGCGAGCGCTTGCGCCTGCATGGTGCAGTGGCGCTGGAGCTGGCCCATCAGCAGGCGCCGGGCACCCTGCTCGCCGCCAGCAAGCAGGGCATCGACATCGCCTGCGGGCAGGGCGCGCTGCGGGTGCGCGTGCTGCAGCGCGAGGGCGGCAAGGCGATCACCGCTGCCGACTACCTCAACGCGCGCCGCGACCTGCCGGCGCTGCGCTGATGTCGGCAGAGACCGCAACCGCCGGCGTCGGCTCGCGTCTGGCCGCGGCACGGGTGCTGACGGCGGTGTTCGACCAGGGCCGCTCGCTCAAGGCCGAACTGGCCGCGACCTTGCCCGGTCTTGATGATCCACGCGACCGCGCGCTGGTGGAGGCGATCTGCTTTGCGGTGCTGCGCCGCCGCCCGGCCTATGACGTGGCATTGCGGCAGTGGCTGGAACGCCCGTTGCCGCCGCGCGACGCGGAACTGAAAGCGCTGCTGATGGCCGGCTTCGCCCAGCTCGACGTGCTGCAGCTGCCCGCGCATGCGGCCTTGTCGGCCACCGTGGACGCGTGCCGCGCGCTGGGCCGGCCGCGGCAGGCCGGCATGGTCAACGCGATCCTGCGGCGCGCCCAGCGCGAGGGGTTTCCGGCGGTGTCCGCCGATGCGGGCTGGCCGTCCTGGCTGCGCAAGCAACTACGCGCCGATTGGGACGAGCAGGCCGAACGCATCTTCGTGGCCAGCGCGCAGATGGCGCCGATGTGGCTACGCGTGCAGCGCGCGCGGATCGACCCGGCCGGTTATGTCCAACGGCTGGCCGCGCAGGGCATCGGCGCGGACACGGAGGCGCTGTTGCCGGATGCGGTGCGTCTGCACGGGGCGGTGCCGGTGAGCCAGTTGCCGGGCTTTGCCGACGGCGATGTCTCGGTGCAGGACGGCTCTGCCCAGCAGGTTGCCGATGCGCTGGCGCTGGCGCCGTCGGCACGCGTGCTCGATGCCTGCGCGGCGCCCGGCGGCAAGGCCGCGCATCTGCTGGAACGTCATCCTGGCCTGCAGCTCACCGCGCTGGATGTGGATGCGCGCCGGCTGGAGCGGGTGCAGCAGACCTTGCAGCGCACCGTGCCGGGCGCGCAGGTGACCTTGCACACCGCTGACGCAGCCGATACCGCCGCATGGTGGGACGGCCAGCCGTTCGATGCGGTGCTGCTGGATGCGCCGTGTTCGGCCACCGGCGTGGTGCGCCGTCAGCCCGACGTGCTGCTGCATCGTCGTGCCGACGATATCGACGCCTTGTGTGCGTTGCAGGCGCGTCTGCTCGACGCCACCTGGCGCACGCTGCGGCCGGGCGGGCAGCTGCTCTACACCACCTGTTCCCTGCTGGCGCGCGAGAACCAGGCGCAGGTGCAGGCATTCCTGCAACGCACTGCCGATGCGCAGCCGCAGCCGCTGGGTGCGCAATTCGGTCATGCGGCAGGTGCCGGACGCCAGCGTTTTCCCGGCGAGCAGCACTGCGACGGTTTTTTCTACGCGCTTTTGCTAAAAGCGTCCTAACCGCGCGCCGATCCCGGCGCTCCACCTGTGCATCCACTG
Source organism: Xanthomonas sp. F14 (assembly GCF_014199865.1). Lineage (NCBI taxonomy): Bacteria > Pseudomonadati > Pseudomonadota > Gammaproteobacteria > Lysobacterales > Lysobacteraceae > Xanthomonas > Xanthomonas sp. F14. Next base: position 100,685 of record NZ_JACHOM010000005.1, read on the forward strand.
CCGCCCGTCATGCTCAAGACTCGTGCTTCCAAGGATTTCTGGCTGCTGGCCATCACCGCCGTTCTGGTGATCGGTGCCGGCCTGGGACTGCGCGACCCCTGGCCGTCGGACGAGCCGCGGTTTGCACTGGTCGCCAAGCAGATGGTGATGAGCGGCGACTGGCTGTTCCCGCATCGCGGCAACGAGCTGTACTCGGACAAGCCGCCGATGCTGATGTGGCTGCAGGCGCTGTTCTACACGCTGCTGGGCAACTGGCGGGTGGCGTTCCTGCTGCCGTCGCTGCTGGCGGCGCTGGGCACGCTGGCCTGCGTGTACGACCTGGGGCGGCGCCTGTGGACCCGGCGCGTGGGCGCGTATGCGGCGTGGATGCTGTTGTTCACGCTGCACTTCACCTTCCAGGCCAAGAAGGCGCAGATCGATCCGCTGGTGGTGTTCTGGATCACCCTGGCCAATTACGGGTTGCTGCGCCATCTGCTGCTGGGGCCGGCCTGGCGCTGGTGGACGCTGGGCTGGTTTGCCGCCGGGCTGGGTGTGATCACCAAGGGGGTTGGCATCATCGCCCTGCTGATGCTGATCCCGGCCGGCATTGCGGCGGCGCGCGGCTGGCCGGGCGTGCGCGTGCATGTGCGCGATCGGCGCTTCTGGCTGGGGCCGCTGTTCTTCTTCGTCGCGATCCTGCTGTGGTTCGTGCCGATGATGGTGACCGCGCTGACTGCCGGCCAGCCCGAGTACCGCGTCTATCTCAACGACATCCTGCTGCGCCAGACCGCCAAGCGCTATGCCAATTCCTGGGATCACGCGCAGCCGGTCTGGTACCACTTCAAGGGCATGGCCACGATGTGGCTGCCGACCATCCTGGTGCTGCCCTGGGCGATCCCGGCCTGGTGGCGCCGGCTCAAGCGACGCGATGCGCGCTATCTGTTGCCGCTGGCCTGGTGGCTGCTGGTGCTGGTGTTCTTCACCATTCCCAGCGGCAAGCGCGATGTGTACATCCTGCCGGCGCTGCCGATGTTCTGCCTGGCGCTGGCGCCGCTGGCGGCAGGCCTGCTGCGTCGCGCCGGGGTGCAGCGGCTGCTGTTCGGATTCGTGCTGCTGCTGACGGTGGCCTTCGCTGCCGGCGGCGCGGCGATGCTGATCGGGCACCCGGGCTTCGAGCAGAAGATCATGGACAGCCGCGGGGTCGGCAGCGAGACCACCGACCCGCTCGGCTGGCTGCTGCTGGCAGTCGGTCTATGGGGCGTGGCCAGCCTGTTGCTGCTGCGGGTGCGTCGTTCCGCGCTTGCCGCAGCATCGCTGCTGGGCGCGTGGTGGGTGGCGTTCGGCCTGGTCTGCTATCCGATCTTCAATGACTCCAGTTCGGCGGGCGCGGTGATGCGCGAGGCCGGGCGCCGGATCGGCCCGGACGCGCAGCTTGGGCTGGTGGCCTGGAAAGAGCAGAACCTGCTGATGGCCGACCGCCCCGCGCAGACCTTCGGCTTCAAGGTGCCGTGGGAACAACAGCTGCAGCGCGCGGTGGCCTGGCAGGCAGAGCGTCCCGATCGACGTTGGCTGATGGCGCAGGAGACCGCGCTGCTGGCCTGCGTGGACCGCAGCCGCAGCCAGATGGTGGGGGTGGCCAACCGCCGTCGCTGGTGGCTGGTGCCGGCCGATGCCGTGCACGGCAGCTGCGTGGCGAGTTCCGAGCAGCGGGCAGTGGAAGCGCAGGAGCAGGGCAACCTGGACACCGAATGAGCCGGCGCAGCGCAGGTGTCTGCCGCGATCGGCGGCCCGTCAATGCCGTCGCCGGCCGCTGTCTAGCATGGATTCATGCGGGGCATCGTTAGCTTGGCCGGCGTCGCTGACGCGTGTTGCCCGATGTCACCCCCACTTGCCACCGATGTCTGAATGAATTCCTTGCCCACCCAGCCCGCTGCGCTTTCCTCGTCGGCCCCCATCGCATCACCTGCAGGTGTGGGCATTGCCGAACTGGGCGTGTTCGCGTTGACCGCCTTGGTGGTCAGCATGCCGAGCGGGTTGCTGCCCTTCGGGCTGTGCCTGTTGCTTGGCTCGCTGGTGGGGTGGCGCAGCCTGCGCGCAGGCGTTGCCATGCGCCCCTGGTCGCTGCGTGCGCTGGGGTGGTTGGCCGCGGCGGTGATCGCGATGTCGCTGTTGTCGATCGTGCTGTTCGAGCACGGGCTGCGCGATGTCGACAACCGCTCGCGCTTTCTGGTGCTGCCGTGGGCGGCGGTGTGGGCGTACGCACTGCGGCCGCGCCAGGTCTGGCTATGGCGTGGCGCGCTGGCCGGCGTGTTCGCGGCAATGTTGATCGCCATGCTGCAGGTGATGAACGGTGCCGACCGCGCGGAAGGCTGGACCAATGCGATTGTATTTGCCGATATCGCGCTGATGTTGCTGGTAGTGGCGGTGTTCTGCCGCCCGCCTGGCAAGGTGCGCTGGCTGGTGGGCGCGGCCATCGCCACGGTGGTGGTGATCGTGCTCAGCGGCAGCCGCGGGGTGTGGTTGTCGCTGCTGGTGACCTTGGGCGTGCTGATCTGGGGCGCGCCCTGGCAGAGCGCACGCATGCGCTTGCTGACCTTCGTCGGCAGTGCGGTGCTGGCGGTGGGCGTGGTGCTCAGCGTGCCGGCGTTGACCCAGCAGATGCGCCTGGGCGAGTTGCAGAGCGACCTGCAGCGCTACGAGGTCGGCGACAGCGACTCGTCCGCCGGTGCCCGGATCGAGCGCCTGCATGTGGCCTGGGACACCTTGCGCGCGCATCCGCTCACCGGCATCGGCGTCGGGCGCTTCGACGATGCGATGCGCGAGCTGCCGGTGTGCGCCGGCGACACCTGGCTGCTGCGCTGCCATCTGGGCCATGCGCACAACGATCTGGCCGAGTGGGGCGCCACCCAGGGCGTGCCGGGCCTGTTGCTGCTGTTTGCGGTCTACGGGGTGCCGTTATGGGTCTTCGTGCGGCTGCATCGCCGCAGCGGCCAGCGCCAGTTCCGCGGACCGGCCGCGGCCGGGGTGATGATCGTGGTGAGCTATGCGCTGTGCGGACTGACCCAGTCGATGTTTGCACACCAGGTGTCGGCCAGCTTCTATACGGCGATGGTCGGTGTGCTGGTCGGGCTGGCAGCGCGTCAGGCGCAGGAGTTCCCGGCTCGAGCGGCCGACAAGGTCTAGCAAGCGGGCTTGCGGTGGCGGTGGGTTATTCGCTCGTCACCGGAATTGACGTGGTGGACTGCCGGCTTCGAGCGCGTCTTGCGCCGACGTAGCGGCGAGCGCAGTCGTGTTGCTGACCGCTCTCAGTCGCCGCGCCGCTCGTCCGCACGCGGCGGGTCCTGCACCGGCTGGTTGTGCTGCAGCAGCCACAGCATGATGGTCTTCTGGCGCACGTAGTTGGCGCGCACGTAGGCATAGATCAACCCGTGCCAGCCATCGCGAAACCCGCCGCGCAGCAGGTAGCCGCGCCAGAAGCGCCAGGCCGGCGCCAGCACCAGCTTGCTCCAGGTCGCGCGTTTGCCGCGGGCGTGGTCGTGTTCGGCCATCATCTGCGCGTAGCGCTGGGTCTTGGCCAGTTGCTGCGCCAGTGAGCGGTACGGGTAGTGGATCAGATCGCCGGCCAGGGTCACCACTGCACCGTCGACACTGGCCGCCTCGTGGATCTCGCGCTTGCCGCGCCAGCCGCCGCGGCGTCGATCGAACAAGCGCAGCACCCGATCCGGATAGGCATTGCCATGGCGCAGGAACCGGCCGAAATAATCCGACAGCCGTGCGAAGCGATAGCCTGCGGCATTGGCAAAGCCGCCATCGCGCGCGGCAACGATCGACGCCCGCAAGGCATCGCTGACGCGTTCGTCGGCATCCAGGCACAGCACCCAGTCGTGGCTGGCCTGCGCAACGCAGAACGCCTTCTGGCTGCGGTAGCCATCGAAGGCGCGCTGCAGGACGCGTGCGCCGTGTGCGGTGGCCAGCGTCACGGTGGCGTCGGTGGAGCCGGAGTCCACCACCACGATCTCGTCGCAGAACGCCAGCGAGCGCAGGCAGTCGCGTAGGCGATCGGCCTCGTTGAACGCGATAATGCAGGCGCTGATGCGCGGCCGTTCGTCGGGTGCGGTCGAAGAGGACATGTGATGGCTCAATACCTGCTGTTCGCAACGGAACGTTACGCGTTGCCTATTCTGGCGCCATTGGCGCAGGCATTACAGGCCCGCGGGCACGCCGTGTCGGCGTGGTTCGAGGGCGGTGCGCGCGGGCTGGTGTTGCCGGAGGTGCGCGAGGTCGGCCTGCGCGAGGCGCTGGCGTTGCGCCCGCGTGCGGTGTTCAGCGCGGCCAACTGGGTGCCGCCGTTCATTGCGGGCACCAAGGTGCAGCTATTCCATGGGTTCAATGTGCAGAAACGCGAAGACAACCGCGGGCACTTCCGCGTGCGCGGGCTGTTCGATCTGTATTGCACGCAAGGCCCGGCCACCACGGCGCCGTTTCGCGCACTCGCCGAGCGCGAAGGGCATTTTGCCGTGGTCGAAACCGGCTGGCCCAAGCTCGACCCGGTGTTCCGCGACGATGGCGGTCGCAGCGCTGCACTGCGTGCGCCCGCCAGCGGGCGGCCGGTGATCCTGTTCGGTTCCACGTTTACCGAGCGCTTGAGCGCTGCGCCCGCGCTCTACGACGAGATCGCCGCCGATATCGCGCGCGGTACGCATTACTGGCTGCTGACGCTGCATCCAAAGTGCGCGCCGGAGCTGTTCGATCGCTATCGCGCGCTGGCCGGGCCGCATGCCCGTTTTGTCGAACCCGAAGAAGTGATGGCCGCGCAGCGTGCGGCCGATGTGCTGGTGTCGGATACCTCGTCGATCGTGTCCGAGTTCGTGGTGCAGCACAAACCGGTGGTGACCTTCCGCAACCGCGTGCCGCAGCCGCATATGCTGGACTTCCAGCAGCCCGGGCAATTGCCACAGCAGCTGGCGCGCGCGCTGGCGCCGGATGCGTCGCTGCGCGATGCGCTCGCCCGTTATGCCGACGCGATCCACCCGTACCGCGACGGGCAGTCGTCGGAGCGGGTGATCGCAGCGACCGAGGATTTCATCGCCGGCAAGCTCGGCCCACTGCGGCGCAAGCCGCTGGGCGCAGTGTGGCGAGGCCTGCAGATCCGCCGCGAACTCGGATACTGGGGCCCGGCACAACGCTGATCACTGCGAGTTGCGCATCGACGAGACCGCTGCCAATCAGCACTTCACCCAATCCCGATTCCCGACTCCCCAATCCCGATTCCCAATCACCAACGCAGCTTGCGTCGCGCCAACGCGGCACCCAACTGCGCCTGCAGTGCCTGCGCCTGCGCCAACGGCACGAAGCGCAGCCGCAACCCCGGGCCGGCCGCGCTGGCGCCGGCAGTGTCCAGCCACAGCGTTGCGGTGCCGGACAGACGGTCCAGCGGCGAGCGTTGCAGTTGCAGCGCCTGCAGCTTGTCCAGCTCGGCCAGCCGCCACCAGCGTTTCCACCAGCCGCCGCGCACGGCGACAAACCGTGCATCCACCGCGTAGCCCATGCGGTGCACCTGGCGATGCGCCTTGAATGCGCTCCACGGCAACCACAGCAGCAACCACGCCGCCTGGTTGCCGAACTGCCAGGCCAGGCCGATCACCAGCGGCAGCAGCAACAGCAGCGTGGGCAGACTCAATCGCCACCAGCAATGCGTGGCGATCGCCTGCCACTGTGCCGGCGGCCAGGCGATCCCCGGCAGCAGGCGTTGCAACAAGGCATCGCAGCGCTGCGGGTCGGCAATCGGCGCAAGCTCCTTCAATGCGCTGCCTTCGCGGTCGGCGCTGCCGGCTACTGCAGTCTCCACCCGCAACTGGCGACGGCCGAACAGGCGATGCAGGCGGCTTTCGTACAGTGTCCACGACTGGATGCGCCGCAGCGCCACGCTGCTGCGGATGCGCGTCAGCAGGCCGCGCTCCACGGTGAGGCGGCGCTCGGATTGGCTGAGATGAAAGCCGTGGTACTGCGCCACCGCCAGCGCCACCGACAGCGCGCGCATCGCGACCAATACGGCCAGGGCGCCCAGCACCACCAACGCGGCGGTCACTGCCGCCCCCGGATGGATCTGGCTGACGTAGCGGTAGGCCAGCTCGCCGTTGTGTTCGACGAAGTTGGACACGGTGCGGCGCGGAATCATCTGGTAGATCACGCCGAAGCTGGCAGCCACCACCACCATGCCGCGGTTGGAGATCAGCCCCAGCCGGATCACTTCGCCCAGCGGCAGGCGCAGTAGCGTGTTGCTGTCGGCCTCGATCTGCGGCGTGCTGGCATCGGCGTCATGCGTGCGGCGACGGATCAGGTCTTCCAGCGCCAGTGCTTGGTCCAGCCGCAGCACGCGCATTTCCGCTTCGGGCTTGTGGCCGCCGGCCGATTCCAGGCGCACCTCGGCCACGCCGGCCAGCCGGTGCAGCAGCGATTGATGCACCACCACGTTGTGGATGCGCGCGAACGGGATATCGCGCCGGCTGCGTTCCAGCAGCCCGCTGCGGATCGCCACGCCATCGGTGCCGATGCGGTAGCGATAGGTGAAATAGCGCAGCACCGAGATTGCCACCAGCACTGCCATCACCACGCCGGTGGCGATGTGGTCGGCCGAGTCGCGGCTGCCATCGCGGCTGCCGAACAGCACCAGGGCCGCCAGCGGAATCAGGAACTGGCGGATCTGCTGCAACAACACGAACACCCACGACAGCGGATGCAGGCGCTGCTCGTCTTGGCCGGGGTGTTCGATGGCGCTCACAGCGCGTCGTCGTCGTGATCGAGCTGGCGGGCGAGGCGGTCGCGCAGGCGTTCGGCATCGCCCTGATCCAGGCCGGACAAGGCCACCGCGTTGAGCCGGCTGCCGGCGGTATGCACCACCAGCGTGGTCAGCCGGGTGGCGCGTTCGATCGGGCCGCGGCGCAGGTCCACGTGTTGCACGCGCGAAATCGGGATGCGCGTGTCGCTTTGCCAGAGATGGCCGCGTTGCAGCGCCAGGCCGTGCTGGTCGAGTTTCCAGTGGGTGAGCCGATGCCGTTTGACCGCGAACCACGCACCCAGCAGCGCGGCAACCACGGTCACGCCCAGCACCACCGGCCAGTCATGCCAGGCGTGCAGCACGGCGACGGTTGCGCCGGCGGCGATCAGCCCGGCACATCCGCCGCCCAGCGCGCCGTTGACGCCGGCCACATACGCACCGCGTTGCGGTAGCGGTTGCCACTGGGTGTGGTCCACCGCCGGAGCCTGTGCCGGCGCGGCAGCGACGATGACCTCGGGGTGCGGCGGTGGAGCGTCGTGCACAAGGTTGGCCTGCAGGAGCGGTGCGCAAGCATAGCCGGGCGCCGCGGACGGGCGCATCCGGCGCAGCGGCGCTTACTGCGCGGCCAGAATCAGCGCGTCCACATCCAGCGCATGCCCGGCACGCGCGGCCTTGGTGCGCAGGTACTGCTCGTTCTCCGGAGTGATGTCGCCGGTCACCGGGATGCGGTCTTCCACCGCGATGCCGGCCGCACGCAGGCGCTCGGCCTTGGCGGGATTGTTGGTCAGCAGCCGGATCCGGCCGATGCCCAGACCGCGCAGCATCGCCACCGCACTGCCGTAGCGGCGCTCGTCCGGGCCGAAGCCCAGTTGCGCGTCGGCATCGATGGTGTCCAGGCCGGCATGCTGGTAGCCGTACGCGCGCATCTTGGCGGCGATGCCGGTGCCGCGGCCTTCCTGATCCAGATACAGCAGCACGCCGCCGCCGAGTTCCTTCAGCTTGGCCAGGCCATGCCGCAGCTGGTCGCCGCAATCGCATTTGAGCGAACCGAACAGATCGCCGGTCAGGCAGGAGGAATGCACGCGCACCGGCACTGCCGCCGACAGGTCGGGCTGGCCGACCACGATCGCCACCTGGTCGCGCTGCGCCACTCCGCCACGAAACACCACGAACTCGCTCATCCCCAGCCCGCGCAACGGCACCGGCGTGCGGGTGACCAGCTCGTAGCCGGCCGCGGCGGATTTGGCGCAGCCGCTGCCCAGATCGTCCAGTGCCAGCGACTGGCAACCGGCGAAGGCGGCGTGGTCATCCGCGTCGTGCAGTTCCACGGCCAGCATCGCCGGCAGCAGCAGTCCCAGCCGCGCGATTTCCACCGCGCCGGCATCCAGCGCATCGCCCGGGGTCCATTGCGTCGGTACCGGGGTGTCGCGCAGGTAGGCCAGGGCAGCGAGCTGGTCGTAGTCGTGTTCGACCAGCGCCACACGTGCGCCTTGCGGCGCGCTCAGGCCCAGCACCTGGGCGCGGGTCGGGGTGACGAACAGATAGTGCCGCCCCTGCGCCGCACGCGCGAAGGCCGCGTACGACTGCGCGGTGCTGCTGTCCAGCGCCAGCACCGCGCGCGCCTGCCCGTTGGCCGCCGTCAGCAGCACCGGGCGGCCGGCGCGCAGCTCGGAGGCGGCGCGCTCGCAACGGATCGCCGCCGGATCACCGAAGGCCTGTGCGCTGGGGGAGGGGACGGGGCTGCTCATGCACGACTCCAGATGGGGATTGCCACGGCCGCTTCAAGGCGGACGCCGCTGCGGCCGTTGCCTGCCGCGTGCGGCCATTGTCGCGTGGTTCGCAAGCGCCAGTCGCCACGGCCGGGTGGAACGCTGCATCCAGCGCCCGCCGTTTGAGTTGCGCGGCAGGCGTGGATTGGTTGCGTGCCGGCTGCGTTGTTCATCGCCCGGCAATGCCTTTTAATCCCAAGACCCTCTGCCCGCACCGGACCCCATGTCTCTCATCGATTGCAGCGAAGACCGCCACGCCAGCGCCATCCTGGAGATCTTCAACGACGCCATCGCCAACTCGACCGCGTTGTACGACTACAAGCCGCGGCCACCGGAGAGCATGGTCGGCTGGTTTGCGACCAAGCGCGCGGGCGGCTTTCCGGTGATCGGGGTGGAAGCGGCCGACGGCAGCCTGATGGGGTTCGCCAGCTACGGCACCTTCCGCGCCTGGCCGGCGTTCAAGTACAGCGTGGAGCATTCGATCTACGTGCACCGCGACCATCGCGGCAAGGGGCTTGGACGCCTGCTGCTGCAGGGCGTGATCGCGGCGGCGGAACAGCGCGGCGTGCATGTGCTGGTCGGCGGCATCGATGCCAGCAATCAGGCCAGCATCGCCCTGCACGAACAGTTCGGCTTCACCCATGCCGGCACCGTGCGCGAGGCCGGTTTCAAGTTCGGCCGTTGGCTGGACCTGGCGTTCTATCAGCGCATCCTCGCCACGCCGGCCGATCCGCACGACGATTGAGCCGCTGCCGCCGCCGCGCTGTGTGCGAGCGGCTCCGTCTTCAGCCAGCCGGCGTCAGTGCGGATGCCGCTCGGTCGCATACGGATTGGGCTCGCCGCTGCCCGGCGGGCGCAGCGTGTAGCGCTTGTAGGTCCACTGGTATTGCGCCGGGTCGCGCCGGGCGATTTGTTCGATGCCCGCGTTGAGCGCGCTGGCCGCGCGCACCGGGTCGGCGTCGGCCACTGCCGGGTCGGCCGGCTGCACATGCAACGCGAATTGCAGGTCGCCGCCGGCCCGTTCGCACCAGCCATACAGCACGATCGCGCCGGTGCGCTCGGCCAGTCGGTTGACCAAGGTCATGGTCAGGGCGGGGATGCCGAAGAACGGCGCAAACACGCCGTCGCCCATTTTCGGCTGCTGGTCGGGCAGGATGCCGACCGCGCCACCGTCCTTGAGCACCTTGAACAACTGCCGCACCGCCGGGCCTTCGGCACGCACCTGGCGCACGTTGTCGCCGCCGCGTGCCAGTTGCAGGAAACCGTCCACCGCGTCCGATTCCGGCGGGCGATACACGATGGCGATCGGCCCGCGTTCGGACAGCCACTGGTTGAGCAGCTCCCAGTTGCCGAAGTGCGGCGCGGCCACGATGACACCACGCCCGGAAGCCAGCGCGGCGTCGTAGAGCGCCTGGCCATTGCGTTGCAGCCGCGCCAGGTTCTCGGCCGGCGGGCGGGTCCAGGTGCGCAGCACTTCCAGCGTCTGCCGCGCGGTCGACCGCAGCACCTGCGCATGCAGCTGCGCGCGCTGGCCGGCATCCAGTTCCGGGTACGCCAGTTCCAGGTTGCGGCGTGCCACGCGCGCCTCGCGCGCATTGAGCTTGCGCCAGCTCCAGGCCAGCGCGTCGGCCACACGTTTGAGCAACGGCCACGGCAGGCGGCCCACGGTGGCGGCGGTGGCGTAGAGCAGGCGAGCGCGAACATCGGGTTTCATCCGCGCAATTCTAAACAGCGCGGCCGGCGATGACCCGCGCGTGACAGTGCCAACCGTGCTGGGCATGCTGCGCGGCACAGTTTGCTGCCGGAGAGTGCCCATGCTTGCGCTGATCCAACGTGTCACCCGCGCCGCCGTCACGGTCGATGCGCAGACCGTCGGGCAGATCGGTCCCGGGCTGCTGGCCCTGGTCGGGGTCGAACCCGGCGACAGCGACGCGCAGATCCGGCGCCTGGCCGAGCGCCTGCTCGGCTACCGCGTGTTCGCCGACGACGCCGGCAAGATGAACCGCTCACTCACCGACGCCGGCGGCGGCCTGCTGCTAGTCAGCCAGTTCACCCTGGCCGCAGACACCAGTTCCGGCAATCGCCCCGGCTTCAGCACGGCGGCGCCGCCGTTGGAGGCTGAACGGGCGTTCAATCAATTGGTGGCGATCTGCCGGCAAAAACATCGCGGCGGGGTGGAAACCGGGCGCTTTGGTGCCCATATGGTTGTCGACCTGGTCAACGATGGCCCGGTGACCTTCCTTCTCAGACCCTAGAAACCCACGTCCACCAGCGGTCCTGTCTTGAATCCGGCAGACCGGGCTTCACGCTGGTATAATGCTAGGTTCTCTTCCAATCTCAAAGCCGGTGGCGCGAGCACTCATGGCCAACGAACGTCCTGCCCAGCAATCCGACATCAAGCTACTGATCAGCAAGGGCCTGGAACAGGGCTATCTGACCTACGCCGAAGTCAATGACCACCTGCCCGACGACCTGGTCGACCCGGAGCAGATCGAAGACATCATCAGCATGATCAACGGCATGGGCATCGATGTCCATGAAGTTGCCCCCGATGCTGAAACCCTGTTGCTCAACGATGGCAACACCGGCAACCGCGAGGTTGACGACACCGCAGCCGAAGAAGCTGCCGCCGCGCTGACCGCGCTCGACACCGAAGGTGGCCGCACCACCGATCCGGTGCGCATGTATATGCGCGAAATGGGTACGGTCGAGCTGCTGACCCGCGAAGGCGAAATCGCCATCGCCAAACGTATTGAAGAAGGCCTGAGCCAGGTCCAGGCAGCGCTGGGCGTGTTCCCGCTGTCGACCGAAATGCTGCTGGCCGATTACGAAGCGCACAAGGAAGGCAAGAAGCGTCTGGCCGAGATCGTGGTCGGCTTCAACGACCTGATCGAAGAAGCCGACGCCGCTGCTGCTGCGCTGGCCGCCGCCGGCCCGGTCGCCGTCGACGAAGACGCGGTCGATGAAGACGACGACGAAGACGGCGATGACGACGCTGCCGAGGAAGAGGCCGGCCCGACCGGTCCGGACCCAGTGGAAGTGGCCACGCGCATGGAGAACCTGGCCAACGAATACGCCAAGTTCAAGAAGATCTACGCCAAGAACGGCGCCGAGCACAAGCTGGTGGTCAAGGCGCGCGAGGACATGGCCGCCATCTTCACCACGCTCAAGCTGCCGCTGCCGCTGACCGATGCGCTGGTCACCCAGCTGCGTGGCGTGGTCAACGGCATCAAGGATCACGAGCGCAAGGTGCTGCACCTGGCCACCACCGTGGCACGCATGCCGCGCAAGGATTTCATCCGCTCCTGGGAAGGCAACCAGACCAACCTGGAATGGGTGGAAGACGCACTCAAGCGCAAGCAGAAGTGGTCGTCGGCGCTGCGCGACGTCAAGGACCAGATCGTCTCCGAGCAGCAGGGCTCGATCGAGATGGAGAAGGCCAACTACCTGACCCTGGGCGAGATCAAGGAGATCAGCCGCGCGATGGCCTATGGCGAAGCCAAGGCACGCAAGGCCAAGAAGGAAATGGTCGAGGCCAACCTGCGCCTGGTCATCTCCATCGCCAAGAAGTACACCAACCGCGGCCTGCAGTTCCTCGACCTGATCCAGGAAGGCAACATCGGCCTGATGAAGGCCGTGGACAAGTTCGAATACCGCCGCGGTTACAAGTTCTCGACGTATGCGACGTGGTGGATCCGTCAGGCCATCACCCGTTCGATCGCCGATCAGGCGCGCACCATCCGTATTCCGGTGCACATGATCGAAACGATCAACAAGTTGAACCGCATTTCCCGCCAGATGCTCCAGCAGTTCGGCCGCGAGGCCACGCCGGAGGAGCTGGCCAAGGAAATGGACATGCCCGAGGACAAGATCCGCAAGGTGATGAAGATCGCCAAGGAGCCGATCTCGATGGAAACCCCGATCGGCGACGACGAGGATTCGCATCTGGGCGACTTCATCGAAGACACCAACGTGGAGTCCCCGATCGACAACACCACCAACATCAATCTGTCCGAGACGGTGCGGGACGTGTTGGCAGGGCTGACCCCGCGCGAGGCCAAGGTGCTGCGGATGCGCTTCGGTATCGACATGAATACCGATCACACGCTGGAAGAAGTGGGCAAGCAGTTCGACGTCACCCGCGAGCGGATCCGTCAGATAGAGGCCAAGGCGTTGCGCAAACTGCGTCACCCGAGCCGTTCGGAACAGCTGCGCTCGTTCCTGGACATCGACTGATCCCCGGTAGCCGTATCGGTGCAGTGATCACACAACAGCCCCGCACATGCGGGGCTGTTGCGTTGTGGGGCATGTCGCGCGCTATGCTTGGCCGGGTGGACGTCGCCGAAGCACGGACGCGCCGGGGATGGCGCAGGCGACATTCACGCCCCGGCGACGAAGCCAGACAGCGGCGCAACATAAAGCCGATGTTTCTGCCTGACTCACGTGACGTTCTAGCCGTGGCTTCTAAGTTGATGGACGAATGGAACGAGGCCGTCGTATGAGCAGGCAAAGCCGCTTTGAAACCACCACATACCGCGAGCACGAGATTCGCGTACGCACCGAGCAGGCGTCCCCGGGCGCCAGGTGGACGTTGTGGGTCGACGTGTATGCACTGGGCGGCAAACGCCAGCCACGCATCGGTGGCCGGGAACAGGGATGGGAGACCTACCAGGAAGCCATCGCGCAGGGATTCCGTGCAGGCCGGCAATTGGTCGATGCGCAGCTTGAGGTGGCTTAGAGGCCGGGATTGGGGAGTGGGGATTCGGGATTGCTGAGGAGCTGATTGCTGAGGTGCTTGTAGCACCGGATCACCTACCGCGAATGGTGCGCAAGGCGCGGTCATCGCATATAAATTTAGAAGCCCGGCTCGCGCCGGGCTTTTTTTGTGGGCATGCACGGGCACGGGTGGGTGCGGGCGCTTCTCCTCATCGATGCCTGATGTCAGCAGACAGCGACGCGCGCGGACAGGTAAACTTTCGCCTCAGCTGGACGGTCCGACATGCCCCGCATCTCGCCACCCACCCTGCCGGGCCTATAGCTCAACGGTTAGAGCAGAGGACTCATAATCCTTTGGTTCCAGGTTCGAATCCTGGTGGGCCCACCAATAGAAAGCAGGCACTTGGACGCGCGCCCAAGTGCCTTTTTTATGACTCGGAAACTATCGGGCAACGCCGTGTTCTTCTTCGCTGATCGCGTAGTCGGCGTCTTCTGGATAAGCGTTTGCGTGTGTGGTAATCATCGTGTCGCTCCGTTGCGGTGCGCTTGCTTGCGCAGCCAAGTAAGGACGTCAACTGCCGGGTCTTCATGCATACAGACATGCAGTCGGCCCAGTACGACGCTCTGCGCATCGCCGCCTGGCAACACGTCATCGAAGCCGGTGGCTTCGCAGGCGATCAGGATCGGCGGCAGACCGGGCTGCGCGTGGGAATGCAGCATGGCCAGCACATAGCCCTGCATCATTTCGAAGCTGAGGGTGACGCCGGTGCAGACGCGGAACTGTTTGCTAGTGCTCATCGCCGCACCTGCGCATCTAAGGCATCGACGGTAGTGATCGCTGCAGCAGCGTCGGCAAACGTGACGGTGTAGATGGCTTCGCGTGTACTTGCGAGGTGTGCCATCAGGCTTAGCCACGTGGCATGGCTGCAAGCGAGAGCGTTGATGATCAGGTCGACTTGGCGGGCAATCTGGCTCGCCGCCGACAATGGTGCTTCTTGGGTGTCGTAGGACATACGGGTCTCCTCAGGTTTTGGAAATCCGTCACCCCGACGCCAATCCGGGTGGCGGACGGTACGCGGTTGGCGTGCCGGCCTGAGGACCGGTGGGCCTTGCGGCCCCCGCGCACCGCCCGCCATAAAGCTGGCCGGCATGCGCCCGCGACGATGCGGGCGATAAAAAAGCGCCATGCATCGATCGATGGGCGCTGGTGCGCCTCAGGTTACGGGACGCCAATCCCGGTCGCCGAATGTGCGGCGACGTTGGAATACTCGCTCCGCTGCTAGGAGCGTGTCAACGGGAAAATCCGCAACGCTATAGCAATAGTCTTGAGGCAACACACTTCATAGCGGTGGCGGTGCGGAAACGATTGGTGAGTGCCGCGATCCTTAAGGCAGTGTTGGCCGACATAAGCGTATGCCGGCGCGAATTGCGCCGTCGTTCCGTGTAGCAATGTCTCAAGTCCAGCAGTGCCAGCCTGACCGAATTACGCCACGAGCAGCGGCGTAATCTCGTCCCACCGCAAGACCACGCAATGCTCAAGACCCTCCGTTGTGGCGAATGCGCCCGCCTGCTGTGCAAGGCCGGCGTGGATGCACCTGTGGCTGTCCGAGTGCGCGCGCGTGCTCAAGGAAGGCGCGCCGGTGCTGCTGGTCACCGACGCGCTGTAGATCGCCGGCGTTGCCTGGCGCGACATCACTGTGTGGGACAAGACCGAAGGCGTGCGGCCGCAGTTGGGGCGCTGCTGGAACCAAGCCGAACACACCGTGTGGGGCAGCAAGGGCAACATGCCACTGGATCGCCGCGCGCCTGTGCTGCCGGGGGTCATCCGTGAATCGGTGCGCAAGGCTGACAAGCATCACCTGACCGGCAAACCCACCGATTTGAAGCGGCAGCTGGTCAAGATCTGCGAGACAGGCGGACGAATCCTAGACTCCTTCGCCGGCAGCGGCACGACACTGGTAGCGGCCGAGCTTGAGGGATACGGCTGGACCGGTGTGGAGATGACTAGCCACTATGTGGGCTATGCGTCCGAGCGGTTAGGCTACCTGTAAAACTTACTGGAGCTGAGAATTCTCGGCTCCGATTTCGTTGCGCCATCATCAACCTGTTGTGCATCAGTCCAAGCAACCGCCCAGACCATCATTGCGATAGCGGCAGCCAGATCCAAAGCGCGACGAGGGTGACCAATAGAACGGGCGGCGTCAGTATCAGTCCCACCTTCATGTATTGGCCCCACGTGATTCGTTGGCCCTTTCCGGCTAGGACATGCAGCCATAGAAGCGTCGCGAGCGAGCCGATCGGGGTGAGCTTAGGACCCAAATCATTGCCCACGACGTTGGCATAGATCATCAATTCGCGGGTAGCATCGGGAACGTTGGCCCCATCGATGGCGAGCGCGCCCACCAGCGTTGCCGGCATGTTGTTCATGATCGAGGCGAGTCCCGCCACTGCGAAGCCGGTGCCGATCGTGGCCACAAAGCTTCCTTGCGCCGCCAGCCACTCAAGGACCGCACTTGCCGCTTTAGTTAGCCAAGCATTGCCGAGTCCGTAGACCACCAGATACATGCCAACCGAAAACAGCACGATCTGCCAGGGCGCTTCGCGCAGGATCTTCGTCAGCTGCATCGTGGCGCCTCTGCCGCCCGTCGCCCAGCGGCCAGCAATTGCCATCAGCATCAGCGCGGCCGCGCCCGTCACCAGAGCGATGGGTACACCGAGCGGCCCGGTCACGAAATACGCCACAAGTAGCAACGCGAGAAGGGGCAAGGCAGCACGGAAGACCGCCGTGTCACGTATCGCCTCACGCGGCGCTTCGAGATCGCTGACCGGATACGTGCGAGGAATGTCGCGCCGGAACCAGAGCCACAGCACGATCAGTGTCGCTACGACCGACACTAGATTTACCGGCACCATGACCATTGCATAGCGTCCGAATGACACGTCAAAGAAGTTCGCCGTGACAATGTTGACCAGATTCGAGACAACGAGCGGAAGGCTTGCCGTGTCAGCGATGAAACCACATGCCACCGTGAACGCGAGCGCGCCGGCAGGTGGGAAATTCAGGCGCAGCAAAATGGCGAGAACAATGGGCGTCAGCAAAAGTGCCGCGCCATCGTTAGCGAAAACCGTAGCGATCGTGGCGCCTAGCAGAACGATCAGTGGAAACAGTTTCCGACCATTGCCGCCGCCCCATCGAGCCACGTGCAGTGCTGCCCAGGCAAAGAAGCCGGCCGCGTCCAAGATGAGCGAGATGATGATGAGGGCGACGAAGGTAAAGGTCGCATCCCAGACGATCCCCCACACGGTGCCGACGTCGTTCCACCCGACGACGCCGGTAGCCAAAGCGACTGCGGCACCGGCGAGGGCCGACCAGCCTATGCCAATCCCGCGCGGTTGCCAGATGACGAAAACAAGGGTGACGATGAAAATCGCGAGGGAAAGCATGCAGCGCTCCGCAGTGGTCAGATGGAGCGCTGATTTACGCGCTTGGACAATTCTTCAGCGTTTTCAATTCGCTCAGAATAGCGATCGGTCAGATACGCCGAGCGGCCACGCACAAGCCAGGTGAATTTGACCAGTTCCTCGCAAACGTCGACGACGCGTTGATAGTAGGCAGACGGCTTCATCCGCCCGGACTCATCGAACTCCTGAAACGCCTTGGCAACGGATGACTGGTTCGGGATCGTGAGCATGCGCATCCACCGGCCGAGCACGCGCAGCTGGTTCACAGCGTTGAAGCTTTGCGAACCGCCGCAAACCTGCATGACGGCCAGCGTCTTGCCCTGCGTCGGGCGCTTGGCGCCCTCGGTGAGAGGAATCCAGTCGATCTGCGCTTTCATGATCCCTGTCATCGCGCCATGGCGCTCCGGACTGACCCAAACCATACCCTCCGACCAGTAGGCGAGCTCGCGTAATTCACTCACCTTCGGGTGGTCTGGAGCCGCCCCGTCGGGCAGCGGCAGGTCGTGCGGATCGAAGATGCGTACGTCGCAGCCGTACCAGCGCAACAAGCGGCCAGTTTCCTCTGCCAGCAGCCGCGAATAGGAGCGCTCGCGCAACGAACCGTACAGGATGAGGATGCGGGGCGGATGTCTGGGGTCGCCGGGCGTGGCCAGTGCGTTGACGTCGATTGGGGTGAGGTGTGTCGGATCGATGCCGGGTAGATCCATGGCAACGCCACACATCACTTCGACGCTCCGCCTGTTGTCACCGCTTCGCCGTCTCCTTTCGTAAAGGACGCGACCGGGTGGGCCAGCAACGTGAGCACTTTCTCGGATGGCCGGCAGAGCGCCACGCCCCGATCGGAAACGACGATGGGACGATTGATAAGGATTGGGTGCGCGATCATCGCGTCCACCAGCTGTTCGTCAGTGAGGGCAGGATTGTCCAAGCCCAACTCCGCGTACGGGGTTCCCTTCTGGCGTAAAAGATCGTGCGGCGCGATGCCCATGGCGGCAATTAGCTCGACCAGCTTCTCGCGCGTCGGCGGGGTGTGCAGATATTCGATGATCTCAGGGTCCTCGCCAGACTGGCGCATCATCTCCAAGACGTTCCGGGACGTGCCGCAGGCGGGGTTGTGATAGATCGTCAGCATCGCAATGATCTCCTTGAGCTGGGCCGTGTCAGGCCGACGGGCATAATGCTGAGGAAGGCTCAAACGCAGGTTTCCGATGCGCAACGAGTCAGGGCCACACCACAGATCTCTGGGTTGCCCGAGCAGCAGTCCTCGGTGAGAAACGAGAGCAGCTGGCGCATGTCCTCGTAGCTCGCCGCATAAAGGACACGTCGCCCATCGCGCCAGGAGCGCAGCAGGCGAGCACGCTCCAGCGTTGCGAGGTGAAAGCTCATTCGTGTTGGGGGGATCGTAAGCCGCTCGGCAATCTCCCCTGACGGCATGCCGTCTGGGCCTGCGCGAACAAGCATTCGGAATGCGGCCAGTCGATCGGTGTGTGCGAGAGCAGAGAGGGCTGCAACAGCGGAATCGTCTTTCATTGCGCTACTCTACAAATATAGTTGCAAAGTGCAATAGTTGGCTCAGTTTGCGCCTGCACGGCGGAGGCCGGTGCCGCGCACCAACCGCCGTAGGACCAGTGCATCAGGGATTGGCCGGGGGCCACCGGCTGTGGCAGGGGCTTCAGCCACAGCACTTGCGGATACGCTTGAGCACATGCGCATCGACTTCCAGCCTTGCTGGGCGGCAAGGTTGAAGCGCTGCCTACCTAGCGCGCCTGGGCGTCCCACAACCCCATGAGCTGCGTGATCGCGGCATCCATCGCCTTGAAGCTCATGCCATCCCGGGCCAGCGTGGATAGCCCGAGCAGGAAACTGTCGAACACGCAGGTCAGTGAGGCGGCGTCCACGGCGGGCCCGAGTTCGCCGCCGGCGATGGCGCGGTCCACGCAGGCGCGGATGCCGGCGCGCGTGCGTGCGCGCGAGTGCGTCAGCGGTGTGCATAGTGCCGAGAGCTCCGGCGACGGCGCGCTCATCACTCCCAGCGTGACCATGCAGCCTTTCGGGTGGCCGCGCTCGCACTGCATCTTGGCGGAGCGGCGCAGCGCAAGCTCCACCGCCTGCCTGGGACCGAGCGCGGCGTCCCACAAGCAGTGGGTCACCTTGGCGTAGGTCGCCAGGTAGCGGTCCATGCACTCCTTGAAGAGCGCTTCCTTCGAGCCGAAGGCGGCATAGAAGCTGGGCGCGGTGATGCCGCCACCAATCGCGGCCTTGAGCTGGCTCAACGAGGTGGATTCGTAGCCCTGTTCCCAGAACAGGTGAAGCGCTTCTTCCACCGCGGCGTCACGGTCGAAGCTGCGTGGCCGTCCCATTTGCGCCATGGCGCCCTCCGATCTCTACATCAAGACTAATCGATACAGATGTCGTTGACAACGCAGCCAACCTGTAGATATATATATCGAGCGATACATATGTAGGCACTCAGTGGTGCCGCCGGCAGGTCTCAGGACGAAGACCTGTTTTTTTGGTCTTTATGTGTATCGATCGATATATATGTAGAAGCCTGGCCGGCATTCCCCTCCCCAACGAAGGACAGCGTGTGACCTCTCCAACTGCATCCACTGCCAGCGCGATCCCGCCGCCATTGCCCGTCGCCGCGCTGTTGGCGCTGGCCATGACCGGTTTCATCTGCATCGTGACCGAAACCCTTCCGGCAGGACTGCTGCCGCAGATGTCCGCAGGCCTCGGTATCAGCCCGGCACTGGCCGGGCAGACGGTGACCGCCTACGCGCTTGGGTCGGTGATTGCCGCAATTCCGCTGACCATTGCGACCCAGCAGTGGAGGCGGCGTAACGTCCTGTTGCTCACCATCGTCGGCTTCCTGCTGTTCAACTCGGTCACCGCACTGTCGACCAGTTACGCGCTGACCCTGGTGGCGCGCTTGTTTGCCGGCGCAGCGGCAGGCCTGGCGTGGAGCCTGCTTGCCGGTTACGCGCGGCGCATGGTGCAGCCGGACCAGCAGGGCAGGGCCATGGCGATTGCGATGGTGGGCACGCCGGTTGCGCTTTCCCTCGGCGTGCCGCTGGGCACCTGGATGGGCGGCATACTGGGCTGGCGCAGCGCGTTCGCCGCGATGTCCGGACTGACGCTCATTCTGATCGTGTGGGTGCTGCTGAAGGTGCCCGACTACCCCGGCCAGTCCGCAGCGCAGCGGGTGCCGCTGCGCAAGGTGCTCGGCACGCCCGGCGTGCGCCCGGTGCTCGCCACCGTGATGGCGTGGATGCTGGCCCACAACATCCTGTACACCTATGTGGCGCCGTTCGCCGCACACGCGGGGCTGGCACATCGCGTGGACGTGTTGCTGTTGATCTTCGGCGTTGCGGCACTGGTCGGCATCGGCGTGGCGGCAAAGTTGGTGGAGCAGCACCTGCGTGGCACGGTGTTGATGTCGTTGGCGACGTTCCTTGCGATCTCTGTGGTGCTGGCATTGCTGCAAGACGTGCAGCCTGTGGTCTACGTCTGTGTGGCGGTGTGGGGCCTGACCTTTGGCGGCGCGGCGACCCTGCTGCAGACCGCGCTTGCCGACAGCGCAGGCGAAGGCGCCGATGTTGCGCTGTCGCTCAACGTGGTTGCCTGGAACAGCGTCATCGCTGGCGGTGGCGTGGTGGGCGGCGTACTGCTGGACCAATGGGGCGCGCAGACCTTTCCGGTTGCCATGGCCTTGCTGCTGGCAATCGGGCTGCTGATTGCATGGCGTGCCCGACAGCACGGCTTTGCGGCGGGCGCGCGCTCGCCGGTTGCCGGTCACTAGCGCTGCCCTGCCTGATGTCTTCCCGGCTGCGTTCGCCTGGTACCCAGCGAGCGCAGCCGCAGGCAGCTGCCGGCATTGCAGGTGTTTATACGTTTCATATACGATTCGTATATTCACGACATTGGAGCTTGCATGGGCATCGTCAATATCGATGACGAACTGCACGATCAACTGCGCCGCGCGTGCACGGTGACCAGCCGGTCGATCAACGCGCAGGCCACTTTCTGGATCAAGGTCGGCATGCTGTGCGAGATGCATCCGGAATCCTCGTTCCAGGACATCGTGGCGCAGGAACTGCGCGCGGCAGGCGTGCGGCCGCAATCCCTGAAACCGGCGCGGACATGATCAAGCAGCCGGCGGAGATTGCGTTGATGGCCAACGCCGGTGCGCTGCTGGCGCAGGTGTTCCATGCGCTGGATCAGCTGCCGCTGGCAGGCCGCAGCACGCTGGAACTCAACGACTTCGTCGAGCGGATGATTGTCGACGAACTGGGCGCGCGGCCGGCCAGCAAGGGCCAGTACGACTTCCCCTTCGTGCTCAACGCCTCCATCGATGATGTGGTGTGCCATGGCGTGCCCGCGGCCGCGGACGTGCTGCGCAACGGGCAGATCGTCAATCTGGATATCACGCTGGAAAAGGACGGCTATATCGCCGACTCCAGCACGACGTATCTGGTGGGCGAGGTGGCGTATCCGGCGCGGCGGCTGGTGCAGGCCACCTATCAGGCGATGTGGAAGGGGATTGCCGCGGTGCGTCCGGGCGCGCGGCTGGGCGACATCGGTCATGCGATTGCGCGGCATGCGCGCGAGCAGGGCTATAGCGTGGTGAAGGAATATTGCGGGCATGGCATCGGCCGGCAGATGCATGAAGAGCCGCAGATCCTGCACTACGGGCATGCCGGCACCGGGATGCAGCTGCAGGAAGGCATGGTGTTCACCATCGAGCCGATGATCAATCAGGGCAGGGCGGCGATCCGCGCCGAGCCGGATCAATGGCCGGTGCATACGCGCGACGGCAAGTTGTCGGCGCAGTTCGAGCACACCGTGGCGGTCACGCGTACCGGTGTGCGTGTGCTGACCTTGCGCCCCGGGGAAACGCCGCTGTGTGCACTGGGGTGAGCGCGCCGTCCCCCGGCGCGTGGCCTGCGCCCGCTGCCGCCGCTGTGTTCGTTGCGTGCACTGCCGCGGCCAGACTGCGGCAGGTCAGCCAGTTTGCTGCACACTAGGCCGCATCGCTGACGTCTCCCGTGCGCCGGCACCCTGATCCGGCGGAGCGCTGGTCTTCCATGCAGCCACTTCCTCACAACCCCACGCACGCCGTGCACCCGGCGGCAGCATCCTGGCGACGGCCGCTGGAGTGGTTGCGCCGGCAGTTGCGCGCCAACGATCTGTGGTTCATCGGGCTGGCAGCCGTGGTGGGGCTGATTGCGGCGGCACTGATGGTGGTGCAGGCCGGCATGGCGCATGCGCTGCAGGCCTGGCTGTACGCGCTTGCACCGGGCGAGCGGCTCAGTACCGCCGAATCGATCACCGCCACCCAGTTGCTGGTGTTGCCGTTGGGCGGCCTGCTGGTGGGCCTGGTGGCCTTGCTGGCGCGGCGGCGCAAGCGGCCGCTGGTGGATGCGGTGGAAGCCAACGCCCTGCACGGCGGGCGCATGTCGATGCGCGACAACCTGATCGTTGCGGTGCAGACGCTGCTGTCCAACGGCTTTGGCGCATCGGTGGGGCTGGAGGCGACCTACACGCAGATGGGCGCAGGCGCCGGTTCGCAGCTGGGCCGTGTCCTGCGGGTACGCCGGGCCGACATGCGCACGCTGGTCGGTGCCGGCGCGGCAGGCGCGATCGCCGGTGCGTTCGGGGCGCCGCTGGCCGGTGCGTTCTACGCGTTCGAGATCGTGATCGGCGCCTATACGCCGTCGGCGCTTGCGCCGGTAGCTGCGGCGGCGCTGGCCGGCGCGTTCATGGCCAACGCGCTCGGTGCCGCGCCGTATTCGTTGCCGGCGGCGGTCGCCTATCAATTGCAGCCGCGTGACTATGCGATCTACATCGCGCTGGGGCTGACCTGCGCGTTGATCGGCATCGCGGTGATGCGGCTGGTGGCCGGTATCGAACGCGCCGTGGGGCGGATCGAGCTGCCGATCTGGGGACGCCCGGTGGTGGGCGGGTTGCTGCTGATTCCGTTGGCGATGTATTCGCCGCAAGTGCTGTCGTCGGGACATGGCGCCCTGCATCTGGACCTGACCAGCAGCAGCACGCTGCAGGTATTGGCCGGTTTGCTGGTGCTCAAATGCATCGCGTCGGGCATCTCGCTGGGTTTCGGCTTCCGTGGCGGCCTGTTCTTCGCTTCGCTGTTCATGGGCTCGCTGGTGGGCAGCCTGTTTGCGGTGTTCCTGAACCTGCTGGTCGGTGCCGCGGCGGTGGACATCACCAGCGCTTCGTTGGTGGGCATGGCCGCGTTGGCGGCAGCCATTGTCGGCGCGCCGATGACGATGGCCATGCTGATCCTGGAAGGCACGCACGACTTTGTACTGGCGAGCGCGGTGATGGTGGCGGTGCTGGTGGCCAATACCGTGGTGCGCCAGGTGTTTGGCTATTCGTTCTCCACCTGGCGCCTGCATCTGCGTGGCGAGAACATCCGCAGCGCACGCGACGTGGGGTGGGTGCGCAATCTGTCGGCCGGCAAGATGATGCGCAAGGACGCCAACCACACTGCGCACGACACCACGGTGAGCGAGTTTCGCCGGCGGTTTCCATTGGGGTCCACGCAGCGCGTGGTGCTGGAAGACGCCGCCGGCCATTACGCCGGTGTGGTGCCGCTGGCAGTGCTGTATGCGGACAACGTGCAGGCCGATGCGCCGGTGAGCGACTACGCCAAGCACCGCGATGCGGCATTGCTGGCAGACACCGACATCGTGGCGGTCATGAAGGTCTTCGACGCTACGCAGGCCGACGAGCTGGCGGTGATCGATGCACAACGCAAGGTGCTGGGCGTGTTGTCGGAAGGCTTCGTGCGCAAGCGCTATGCCGAAGAACTGGAAAAGCGCGAACGCGAACTGATGGGCGAGCGTGTGCTCGGCGACGACTGAGCCACGCGCTGCCGGCAGCGGCTGAAGCGACGGGGCGCATGCTGGCCCGGTAGATCTACCGCGTGCAGACGGTGTCTTACGCAACGCCCTGCGCCCGCGACGCATGCAGCTTGCCATCGCCAGCGGCAGCATGCGATGCCAGCACGCAGCTTCCAGCGGCCTGTGCGTTGATGTTGCTCATGCATTGGCAGCGTTGCTCGGCTCGACGCGCGTGCGCAGCAGCGCGCCATCGGGTTGTGCAGACCGACCTCAGCGCGTTAGCATGCAGCCTCGTCCAGAGCGATTTCCTCCGACACATGACACCACCCTGACCTAAGGCATCACGCGCTCGCAGTTGCTGCGAAGGTCCAGGTGTTTGACGTTCATGTATTCGCGCCGTGTGTTTGCCGGTGCGCGGAGTCGTTTCAATGTCCAGAGTTTTCTCGTTGCGCCAGCAATGGCTCGGCAACGTGCGTGGCGATGTGCTCGCCGGCATCGTGGTCGCGCTTGCGCTGATTCCCGAAGCCATTGCCTTTTCGATCATTGCCGGCGTCGACCCCAAGGTCGGGCTGTACGCGGCGTTCTGCATTGCGGTGGTGACCTCGATCGCCGGTGGCCGGCCCGGCATGATTTCGGCCGCCACCGGCGCAATGGCGTTGTTGATGGTGGACCTGGTCAAGGACCACGGCCTGCAGTACCTGCTGGCGGCCACCGTGCTGGCCGGCGTGCTGCAGCTGATCGCCGCGGCATTGCGCCTGGGCGCATTGATGCGCTTTGTCTCGCGCTCGGTGATCACCGGTTTCGTCAATGCGTTGGCGATCCTGATCTTCCTGGCGCAGTTGCCGGAGCTGGTCGGCATGCCATGGCCGGTGTATGCGGTGTGTGCAGCGGGCCTGGCCATCATCTATCTGCTGCCGCGCTTCACCACGGCGATTCCCTCGCCGCTGGTCGCCATCGTGGTGCTGACGGCGGTGTGCGCGTACTGGCACATCGACATCCGCAGCGTGGGCGACATGGGCCGTCTGCCCGACAGCCTGCCGGTGTTCCTGCTGCCGGACGTACCGCTGACGTGGGACAGCGTGCGCATCCTGCTGCCGGTGTCGACGACGCTGGCCGTGGTGGGCCTGCTGGAGTCGTTGATGACCGCGCAGATTGTTGAAGACCTCACCGATACCCCGTCGCAGCGCAACCGCGAATGCGCAGGGCAGGGGCTGGCGAACCTGCTGGCCGGGTGCTTCGGTGGCATGGCCGGCTGCGCGATGATCGGGCAATCGGTGATCAATGTGCGCTCGGGCGGGCGCGGGCGTTTGTCGTGCCTGGTGGCCGGTGTCGTCCTGCTGCTGATGGTGGTGTATGGCGCGCCCTGGGTGCGCCAGATCCCGATGGCGGCGTTGGTGGCGGTGATGATCATGGTCAGCATCGGCACCTTCAGCTGGAGCTCGCTACGTGATCTACGCACGCACCCGGGGAGTTCGTCGGTGGTGATGCTGGGCACCGTCGTGGTCACGGTATGGACGCACGATCTGGCCCGCGGCGTGCTGGCCGGGGTGCTGCTGTCGGCGCTGTTCTTTGCGCGCAAGGTCGGGCGCATGTTGCAGGTGCAGGCCAGCGAGCGTGACGACGGAGTGCGCGTGTATGCGGTGCGCGGCCAGGTGTTCTTTGCATCGGCCGGGCAGTTCGTGGCCAGCTTCGATTTCCCGGGCACGCCGCCGAAGGTGCTGATCGATCTGAGCCACGCGCACTTCTGGGACATCAGCGCGGTGGCGGCGCTGGATCGGGTGGTGCTCAAGCTGCGCGCGCACGGCGCCGAGGTCGAGGTGATCGGCGTGAATCAGGCCAGCGATACGCTGATCGAAACCTTAGGAACCCATCGACGCGATGGCGCGCGCCTGCAGCTGGGGCACTGAGCCCGGCTGCTCGTGCGCAGCCAGCGCGGCCGTCGGCGCCGCCGCGTGGCGTGCATGCTCGTCCAGCAACGCGGACAGGCGACGATGGCAGTCGCGGAAGGCCAGCGCGGAGGCGGGCATGTCGCAGGCATCGAAGGTTCCGGCTTCGGCCTTCCAGGCGGCGAGCAGGTCTTTCAGGTCGCTGATCAGGCTCGGCATGCGGGCGACTCCGTGGGCGTTCTCATCACTACGGCCACAGGCGCCGGCCGGATGCAGTCGCGCTCGTTCGCCTCACGCGTGGCCGCACGGGCGCGCTGCCATCGTGCAGGACACACGTGCGCGTCACATCGGCGGGAGGAGGGTGGCCGTGCGGTCTTTTACCGCTGGAGCAGACCATGAGCAACGACGAAAACGGCAACCGCGGCGTAGACGATCCGACCCCGCCCAATGGCATCAAGGCACCGGGCAGCGACAACACACCGATCCAGGAAGGGCCTGCACAGGACAGCGAGATCGATGACGACGATGGCATCGAAGACCCGGTCGAGGACGATGACGACCTGGGCGCGGAAGACGACGAAGACGAAGACGACGACCAGTAAGCGCGTGGCAGCGTTGCACGCGGCCGTGCAACGCTGAACCCGGCAGAGGGCACCGGTTGCGCGGCATGTGCTGGCTGTGGCCGGCCATGCTGCCTAGACTTGCGGATTGCCCATCCTGTGACATCCATGGACACCTCCCTGTCGCCATTGCCCAGCATCGCGCTGGGCCAGTACCGCCACTTCAAGGGCGGCCGTTATGAAGTGCTCGGCGTCGTGCGCTGCAGCGAAACGCTGGCCCCGCTGGTGCTCTATCGCCCGTTGGACAGCGACGTCGGTCTGTGGGTGCGGCCGTATGCAATGTTCATCGAGCAGGTCGAGGTGGACGGCGTTGCGCGTCCGCGCTTTGCGCGGGTCGAGTAGGCACGGCTTGGTCTGCCCGACGTTACTTGGTTGTTGGCGAGTACGTTGGCAATGACCGCCGCCGCCGATGCTGCGCCTGTCACCACGCCCGATGGCCGGTATCTGATCGTGCGTGGCCGGCTCTGGCGTACCGCCAACCCGCATCTGCGCGAAGACGTGCGTGCCGGGCTGGTCGCCGCTTTGATGGACGCGCGACGCGCGGTCAAGGCGGCCAAGCGCGACGAGGATGCCGGGCGGCTGGCTGCAGCGCGTGCGGTGGTCGACCGTGCCAAGACGGCGCTGGGAGAGCGCGGCCCGGTGTGGTGGAGCGATGGTGCCAAAGACTTCAATCGGCATCTGGTCAAGAACACGCCATACGCGGACTGGTTTGCGGCGCTTGCCGCGCCCGAGGCCTGAGTGCGCGTTGCGGCGGGCCAGGCGTGGTGCTGCCTGCAACCAAAAGGCCCGGGAATCCCGGGCCTTGTCTGCTGGATCAACCGCCCAGCGGTGTAGAGCGGCTGAGCAGGCTGCTGCGCTCAGCGCCAGGTGGGCACGGCCGGTGCCCGACATCGGCAAGGGCCATTCGGACACTCCGGTGCCGGACGCGCCGTTCGTACCCACCTGACGACTGCTCGCAACATGGTGTCAGCCGCTCTTGATCGATGTGGCTGGAGAAGCGGGCAGCCGGCCTCAGCCCAGGTCGCAATTGCTCGGCTGCGGCCAGGTGGTGGCGGGCAGCATGGCCTTGACGGCGGCCGGTGCGGTGATGCCGATGGTGCTGGCGCCGTAGAGGTCTTCCAGTTCGTCGATGCTGACGATGTAGCTGTCCAGCGAACCGAGGTTGGCGCTGTTGGGAATCAGCCAGCTGATCGCGCGGGTGCCGCCGCCCGGGTTGGCGGTGATGATCGTCTTCCAGAAGAAGTCTGGGGTGCGGATGCCGTGGCTGCTCAGGAAGTAATCGTTGGTCGTGTCGCTGTAGATCACACCGCCGTAGACCTGCACGCTGGCGATGTCGCGGTAACACTCGGCCACGTTCTCGGCGCGTACCCAGATGCCCTGGTTGAAGCTGGACACCTGCGGGACGATGTTGGACATCAGGTTGGCGCGACGGATGTAGGTCGCGTTGTAGTCCATGTGGTTGGAGGTCACCAGGTGCCCGCGATCGTAGCCGGTGCGCACGCTGGCGTAGGAGGCCGTGGAGGTCTGGCCGGCGCAGCCGCTGGGCAGTTCGGTGTCCAGATTGAAACTGGACGGGCGCGCGGCCGAGCCGGTATCGGCCTGCAGCACGTACTCGTAGCGCAGCGCGGTGTGGTTGGTGCAGTCGTAGCGCAAGGTGTAGCCGCCCTTGTTGAGGGTGACGACCTGGGCATTTGCGCTGGCACTGGCAGCGGTGAACAGCAGAACGGCGAAGAAAGTCCGGAAGCGCATGGGCAGTGAATCTCCTGGAAAATCAATCGGACGCACGACGCCTTCGCCGGCTGCCGGGGGGCAGATCGACGCTCAGCGGAACGCGCGCTGGAAGGGGGACAGTTGGCTCGCTGTTTTTAGCGAGCGCGACAGCTATCGCATGCAAATGTTGCTTGGTGGTGACGTAGGCGTGAGGAATGTGCGGTCACGTCAGTTTTTCCGGCAAAAATGTGACCGGTCTCGCGCATTGGGCGGCATACGGGCTGACAGGCGATAAGCCCCCGGTTATGCCTGGAGCGTGCGGATGTGCTTCCGCGCCAGGGTTTGTGCGATGACGCATAGCTGCGCCATCAGCAGAGCGCGGTTGCTGTTGTCGGACAACCGCCCGCCTCGCGGTCGGGATACGCCAGCACACATCGGCAGGCGACACCGCAAGACGTCAGGTCGGGAGCAGCGCAGTGCCGTTCGTCGGCGCAAGATGCGCGCCTTGCGACGCTGCCGTGCCTGCGCCGCGTTTGCCGCTGGCGGACACAAAAAACCCCCTTCTGCAGTCCACGCAGAAGAGGGCGTCAAATACGTCGCGAGACGATCTGCTGGGTCGACTATGCGACCTCTTTTTCCAGCTGCGGTGCGCTGGCAGGCTGCAGCTGGAACAGCGAGACCAGCTGGGTCAGGGTGCTGGACTGCTTTTCCATCGCCCGTGCCGCGGCCATGGCTTCCTCCACCAGCGCTGCATTCTGCTGGGTGGTTTCGTCCATCTGGATCACCGTCTGGTTGACCTGTTCGATGCCGGCCGATTGCTCGCTGGATGCGGCGGTGATCTCACCCATGATGTCGGTGACCCGATTCACGCTGGCGACGATCTCGGTCATGGTGGTGCCGGCCTTGTGCACCAGCACCGAGCCTTCGGCCACCTTGCCCACCGAGGCGTCGATCAGCTCCTTGATCTCCTTGGCCGCAGCGGACGAACGCTGCGCAAGCGTGCGCACTTCCGAGGCCACCACCGCAAAGCCGCGGCCCTGTTCGCCGGCACGGGCGGCTTCCACCGCCGCGTTCAAGGCCAGGATATTGGTCTGGAACGCGATGCCATCGATGACGCTGATGATCTCGGCGATCTTCTTCGAGGAGGTTTCGATGCCCGACATGGTGCCGACGACCTGGCTGACCACCTCGCCGCCCTTGGAGGCCACACCGGCTGCATTGCGTGCCAGTTCGTTGGCCTGTCGCGCATGCTCGGCGTTCTGCTTGACGGTGGAGGTGAGTTCCTCCATCGAGGCGGCGGTTTCTTCCAGGCTGGCCGCCTGCTGTTCGGTACGCCGCGACAGGTCCTGATTGCCGGCGGCAATTTCACCGGCCGCAGTATCGATCTCCGACGAGGAATGCTGGATGCGCCCGACGATGTCGGTCAGGCGGTCCACCGTGGTGTTGGCATCGTCGCGCATGCGCGCGAACACGCCGGCAAAGTCGCCGTGCATGCGCGTGGTCAGGTCGCCGCTCGCAATCGCCTGCAATACCTGCGACACCGCGCCCAGGCTCTGGTCCGAGCTGCTCATCAGGTGATTGAGGTCCACCACGATCTGGCGGAAATCATGCTCGAACGCGGTCTCGTCGCCACGCGCGCTGAAGTCGCCTGCCGCCGCCGCCGATGCCAGCCGCTTGATCTCGCCATTGATCGACAACAGGCTGGCCCGCACATCGTTGATCGATTGGCTGATCACCGCCTTCTCGCCCGGCAACGGCTCCAGCTGCTGCGACAGGTCGCCGGCGGCATAGCGCTCGGTCAATGCGACGATCTGCATCGTCACCGCGATATGGCTGGACACCAGCGCGTTGCTGGCCCGCACCATGCTGCCGAATTCGCCGGGGAATTCCTGCTCGGCGATACGGTGACTGACCATGCCGGCTTCATGCTTGTCGCCCATGTCGGTCTGCGCCTGGATCACGCGACGCAGCTGGCGCTGCATGCTGTCCATCGCCTGCAGCAGCTGGCCGACCTCGTCGTTGCGGTCGATCGAGATGCTGTTGTCCAGCTTGCCCGACGACACCGCATGCGCAATGCCCACCGCACGGTTCAGCGGCTGGGTGATGGCGCGTGCCACGATCCAGCCGAAGGCGATGCACAGCACCGCACCGACCAGGCCCAGCACCAGCCCGCCGATGCT
The DNA here is from genome assembly GCF_014199865.1 of Xanthomonas sp. F14. Taxonomy (NCBI): domain Bacteria; kingdom Pseudomonadati; phylum Pseudomonadota; class Gammaproteobacteria; order Lysobacterales; family Lysobacteraceae; genus Xanthomonas; species Xanthomonas sp. F14. The sequence continues at coordinate 130,648 of NZ_JACHOM010000005.1, forward strand.
TGCCGCCACCGAGCTGTCCACCGCTTCCTGCACGGTGCCGCGGAAGCGTGCATCGGCACGCTTCTGCATGGCGGTCAGGGTGGTGCGATAGGTTTCCAGTGCCGGTGCCATGGCGCTCATCTGCGCCGCATCGGGTTCGCGCTGTTCCACGAACGCGGCGGCCACGCCGTGCGCCAGGCTGTAGTACTGATCGAACTCCTTGCCCAGGCGTGCCAGCTCCGTCGCATTGGCGGGATCGGATTTCTGCAGTTTCACGTAGGAGGCGTGGATCTCGTCGGCCACCGGCTTGGTGGCCGCCAACATGTCGGCATCGCCGGCGGCAGCGGCGCCGTTGAGCCCGTTGATGAGCTTGTCCAGCGCAGCCACGTTGCGTGTCATGGCGTCGAGCATCGGAAAATGCACGTCGCGTACCGCTTCCAGGCGGTCGTTGTTGCGGTGAAAGACCAGCGTACTGAAGGCCACATAGCTCGATAGGCAAAGGATCGCCACCGCGGCCGGCATCAGGATTTTCCAGAACAACGGTAGCGACAGGATGCGTCTCATGACTTGAGTCTCGAGCAGGTGGCGGGTCACGGCTTCAGGACGACCTTGACGTTGGCGTCGACTGCGCTGGCACTGATGTAACCGATGGCGCCGGGCGTGGCGGCAACGGCCTTCTTGACCGCATCGTCGCCACTGACACGCTTGGGACGCTGTGCCTTGCCGGTGAACATCAGCTGCGACCAGTACGACTTCAGCTGTGCCGCGTCGCGCGCGGCGACCTTCTTGTAGAACTCATCGCGGGTGGCGACGCCTTCTTCCTGATCGATCGGCACCGCCGCGCCGCCACCGGGCAGGCTGTTGGATTTGGCCAGGAAGATCTGCGACACCTGCGCGGCGCTGAGGCTGTCCGGGCCGCCCTTGGCCGACATCACCACCACGACATCGGCATTGGCGCAGAACGCGCTCAGCGACAACGCGGCAAGCAGGGAGACTGCAAAACACTTGGAAATGGTCATGGGGGCTCTCTTAGAACACGAAGTCGACGGAGGCCGACAGCAGGTTGTAGCTGCCGCCCGGACGGAAGCCCGGCTGGATGTTGTTCAACGATCCGAACGAACCCGCGTTGTTGTTGATGTGGCTGGCCTGCAGCTTGAACGCGACGCTTTCACGCGCGTCCCAACGCAGCGATGCGGTAAAGCTGTGACGGCCGCTTTCGGCCTGCGCCAGTGCGCGCGTCATCACGCCGACCGGATCCTGGCCGGCCGCGATGGTCGGGCCCTTGCGATCGACGTTGGCATAGGTGATCGACGGCGTCAGCGTGCCGAAGCGACCGCCGACACTGAGATAACCGGAGGTGGTCTTGCCGTTGAGCGAGGGCGAGTAATCGGCGCGGATCACTTCGCTGCGCAGGAACCAGTTGCCCGGATCGTAGGCGTAACCCAGGCTGGCAAAGCTGCCGTCCACGCCATAGGTGGTCAGACGATCGGCCAGTGCGGGATTGATGCGCTGATAGACCGAGAACAGGCGATCCAGCGCCGGTGTATCGAAATCGGTGGTGCCCACGATGTAGGCGGCGCGGAACGTGGACGCACCCGATTCCAAGCCCAGCGCCAGGCCGCGCATGGCGTACACATCGGCCTTCTTCGAATTGATGCGGCCGTAGAAACCCTGCACGCTGACCACACTCTCGCCGGCGTTGATGGTGTACACGCCTTCGACGCCGTCCATCGGCAGCAGGTAGTTGTAGACCTCGTACGGCGGACGCACCCACGGGGTGGCGTAACCGACGCGCTGGTACTCGGACAGCATGTACAGCGGCGCAGTGATGCGGCCCAGGCGCGCGGCGAACTGCGGGCCGAACTGATACTTCACATGCGCCAGCGTGACCTTGGGATCGTAATCGCCGCGTTCGGCGTACTCACTGGTCACCTGCAACACGCCGGTGAACTTGTCGGTGAAGTTGGCATTGACCTGGCCGGCGATACGCGAGTCCGGACGTGCCGAGGTGGAGTGGCTGGCACCGGCACCTTCCACGGTCTGGATGTCGGGCGTGAAGTCGGCCTGGTCCTCGGTCGAATGCACCACGCCCAGCGTGCCGAAGCCGCTGAAGGAAAACATCGAGTCCTGCTGCGCGTAGGCGCAGGTCGACGACGCCAGGGCGATGGCGCCACTGAGAAGCTTGACGGTCAATTTCATTGAGAATCTCGGCTGAGTGGGTGATGGACGCAGCGCCATGAGAGGCGCGCGGGCAGAACGGTAATGAGCGTCGCAACGCCCTGGATTGCGGTAGCGGCCGTCTGCATCATTGCTTTAGCGAGATTTTTACAACTTGGAAAAACCGGTTAAGAAAGCAAAGCGCCACAAGAATCTGACGATAGTTTTGCCCTATCGAGGCGCGCGATTTAGGTGCTTTGAACAGCTGGGATGAATATCGGCGGACATAATCGTCCGCATCGCAGGCCTGCCGATGAGTAGCGCAGCCGGTGAAGGGCGAGGTAAGCAAAAAACCGAGTTTTTCCCGGGGGAAATTGACAAAGAGGCGTTTGCTCCGAAGTGCGCGCGCAAAAAAAAGCCACGCACTGGCGAGCCAGGCGTGGCGTTCTCTGAGTTATTTCGCGTGGGTGTGCCAGTTACTTTATCGCCGGTGCGATGCGGCCGGCGAAGATTTGCTTCGGCTGCATGCAGACGCGACGAGATACAGTCGGCAAGTTACTGGAAACGTTTACTGCTGCCGTGTCGGGAGTTTCACCACGACCTTGATCTCGAACCGGAAGCCGGCCAGCCAGGTCACGCCCACTGCGGTGACGGTGGGGTAGGGCGCCGGGCCCCAGTAGCTCACCCATCTGTCCCACATGGCCTCGAACACCACGTCGGGGTCGAGCATGAACAGCGTGACGTCGACGACGTCCTGCGTGCTGCAGCCGGCTGCGGCGAGGATGGCATCGAGATTGGCGAAGGCACGGGCGATCTCTGCCTCCAGCTCCGGCTCCGGCGAGCCGTCTTCGCGGCTGCCGACCTGGCCGGCGACGAACAGCAAGCCATCGGCGCGGACTGCCGGCGAATAGCGGTGGCGCTCGTACAGCGCGTGCCGCCCCTGCGGAAAAACTGCTTCACGTGTTGCCATGGTGACCTCCATCGGGTGGCGAATCGGAACAGGCAGGCAGCGTAGGTGCTTGCCTGCGCGCGATAAATCGGCGATGCCGACCAGCACTGTTTGTAGAATCCAAACAATCTTGGAGTCGGGAGTGGCGATGGACCGGTTCGACGCGATGCAGGCGTTTGCGCGGGTGGTGGAGACCGGCAGCTTCACCAAGGCGGCCGAGACCTTGCACATGAGCCGGGCCAGCGTGACCCAGCTGGTGCAGCAGCTGGAGGCACGCCTGCGCGTGAGGCTGCTCAACCGCACCACGCGGCAGGTGCATGTCACCGCCGATGGCGCGGCGTACTACGAACGCGTGCTGCGGCTGCTGGCGGACATGGACGATGCCGAGACCAGCCTGTCCGATGCGTCGGCGCTGCCGCGCGGCCGCCTGCGCGTGGATGTGCCCAGCCCGCTGGCGCGCCTGATCCTGATGCCGGCACTGCCGGCCTTTCATGCGCGTTATCCGGATATCCAGCTGGACATGGGCGTGAGCGATCGCCGCGTGGACCTGATCGGCGAGCACGTGGATTGCGTGGTGCGCGGCGGCACCATCACCGATCAGTCGCTGATCGCGCGCCGCGTGGGCGACCTGCAGGCGGGTGTGTACGCGGCGCCGGTGTATCTGCAGCGGCTGGGCATGCCGGCACATCCGCGCGAGCTGGAAAACACCCGGCATCGCTGTGTGGGCTTCATGCGCTGGCGCAGCAGCAAGACCGTGCCCTATGTCATGCAGCGCGGCAGCGAGGCGGTGCACCTGCAAGGGCGTTACGTGGTGGCGTCCGACGACGGCAATGCCTATCTGGCCGCCGGGCTGGCCGGCATGGGCGTGCTGTGGTTGCCGGTGTACATGGCCAGGGCGCACGTGGCCAGTGGCGAACTGGTGCCGCTGTTCGAGGACTGGCGGATGGAGTCGATGCCGCTGTCGATCGCGTTCCCGCCCAACCGGCATGTCAGCGCCAAGCTGCGTGTGTTCATCGAGTGGGTGAGTGCGTTGATGGCCGAGCATGCGCCAGTGGAAGCGCCGGCGCTGCGCTGAGCGCGCTGCGTGGCGTGGCTGATGTGGTCGTGGTCGTGCACGCAAGACACGGGGGCACGCACGCATGATGGAGTGCGCAGTGCGTGGTGAAGCGTCCTGTCTGCCGACATGCAAGCGACGTTGCTGCCGGTATCGATGCCGATGCCGATGCGGTTGCGGTTGCGGTTGCCGTTGCCGTTGCCGTTGCCACTGGCCTTGCGCAATGCGCGATACGAAAGAGGCTCAAGCCGCATTGCCGATCCCACAGCGTGCAATCGGCAATGCGCAGGGTCACTCCGCCAGCTGGCGCCGCACCGGATAACGCCAGCCGTTGATCGCCGCATACGGCGAGCGCGCATAGATCCATTGCAGCCGCGCATCGCCATCGGCGCGGAATGCGGCATCGTCTGCGAGCTTGCGTTCGAAGGCGGCGCGCAGGGCGGCGTCGCTGCGCAGCACGCGCTCGCTGAAGTCCACCAACTCGGCGCCGTACAAGCCGCTGTCGGGGCTGCCGGCATTGCGGAAACGTCCGCTGGCCAGCAACGAGTCGCTGCTCTGCGGCTCCAGCAATGCGGCCGCCAGCATGCGCATCGGTTGATCGGCAGGCACGCGGACGCTGCCGGCGGCGAAGGTTTCTTCCACGGGCCCGGCGTGCGGCGTTTGCGTGCCGGCATCCTTCACTACGCGGATCTGCTGCACCTGGAGCTGGCGCGGCTGCTGCAGGCGTTCGTAGCGGATGCCGTGCGCCTTGAGCAGTTCCACCACATCGTCGTTGCCGGGCGGGATCCACCAGGCGAGCGGGTAGCGCACCGCCTGGGTCTGGCGATAGCCGATCACCGGCAGGGTCCAGGTTTCATCGCGGCCCTCCCAGCGCAGTTCCTGCCGCCCGGATACCGGCGACAACGCGCGGGTGTAGCTCACGCCCTTGAACGGCACCTGGGCGATCGGCTGTTGCAGGCGTTCCCAGGCCACCATCAGTTCCTGCGGGCGGGCGGCGCGATCGGCGCGCTTGGCCGCATCGATGTTGCCTGCATCGCGGGCAACCACGCGCAGTGCTGCTTCCAGCAGCACATAGTCGCCCAGCACGCGCTGCCGGTACGACTTCAGGCGATGGTTCTCCACCAACACGGTGGGGATGCCGGCGAAGTCGCCGTAGCCGGTGGAATAGCGCGGGCCTTCCGGCGCGTAGCGCAGGCCCGAGCGCGGCTCGTCTTCGTCGATCAGGCTCGGGTAGATGGACGGTTCGTGGCCCTGGCTGCGCAATGCGGTATTCACCGCCGGCGTGAAGCGTTGCTGCAGCCAGTCGGCAGTGGCACGCGAGCGCGCATAGGTGCCCCAACCGGCGAAGGTAAAGGTGATGTCGTACTGGTGATCCAGCCCACCGCTGACATGCAGGTCGATGTAAAGCGCCGGATCCAGGCGATGCAGCAACGCGACCATCGCGCGCGTTTCCGGCGCTTCCAGGTTGAGGTAATCGCGGTTGAGATTGATGCCGCGCGTGGTGGTGTTCCAGCCCATCTGCTGCGGGCCACGCAATGCGGCGCCGATCAGCGGGCCGCGCTGCTCGTGACCGTCGGCATTGAAGATCGGCACGAACACCAGATCCACCTGGTCGAGCAGGTGGTCCTTGCCGCGTTGCGCGATATCGCGCAGCAACATCAGGCCGGCATCCTTGCCATCGATCTCGCCGGCGTGGATGCCGGCCTGCGCCAGCACCACCGGCTTGCCGGGCGCGCCCTTGTGCGCGCGGACCAGCAGCAGGTCACGGCCCTCGCTGCTCTTGCCGAACACCTCCAGCGACAGCAGCGGCGAGGCGGCGACCAGGCGTTCCAGCCACGCACGCGTTTCGTCATAGCTGGGGGTGCTGGCGAAATCGTTGCGCTCTGCCGGCGTGCTCCACGGATCGTCCGGTGTGACGATCAACGCCTCGCTGGCCCCATGCCAGGCGCGTACCGGCGGCAGCGGTGCGCTGGTATCGATGGACTGCGCGCTGGCCTGGGCGGCAGTCAACAGGGTTGCGGCGAGCAGGCCGGCAGCGGCACGTATGGTGCTGCGGCTGGCAGGTCCGGCGGCGTTGCCGGAAGCGGGTGCGGGAGGGGGCGAGGCGTGCGGGGCAGAGGGGCGCGTATCGGAAGTCATGTGGGACGTACGGGATCTCGATTGCAGGGAGAACGTGGCAAGGCTTGCTGCTCCTGGGTGGCCGTACCGGCGGCGGCGTTCGACGGCGCGATGCCGCATCGACGCGTTGCACCAGGCTGCGTGCGTCGGAGGGCTGGTCCCTGGGCGCGCGGTGCAGGGAGTTCCTGCTCCGGTACTGCAGCAACCAGCAGGATATTTGCGTAATACAGTAACATTTGACGGGCCGCGTTCGCGTCGACGGTCGCGCAGCCGCAGCGGCCAGCCTGCTTCCTGTGGTGCTGTCGTCCAAGCGGGATCGCACCGCGCGTCGCCTCTTCGGCGGGCGCTTGCGCGGCGTCGCCCGGTCCCCTGCAAGCGTTGAAAGCAATGTGATAACGTATCATTTCGTTAAGCCATTGCCTTGCCATGCTTTCCAGTTCTCAAGCCGCCCCCGCCATTTCGATCAGCAACCTGCACGTGGCCTACCGCGACCGCGCCGTGCTGCAGGGGCTGGATCTGCAGGTCGCCGCCGGCAGTGTCTACGCCTTGCTGGGCGGCAATGGCGCTGGCAAGTCCTCCACGCTTTCCAGCTTGCTCGGCTTCGTCAAACCCACCTCCGGCAGCCTGCGGGTCGATGGCATCGACCCGGTCGCCGACCCTGGCGGCGCGCGTGCGCGGCTGGCCTATCTGCCGGAAAACGTGGCGCTCTACGAGCACCTGAGCGCGCTGGAAAATGCCGACTATCTGCTCGCGCTGGCCGGCCAGCGCCGCAGCCAGGCCGAGATCGGCCAGGCGCTGGCCGCTGCCGGCCTGCAGCGTGAGGCCTGGCGCCAGCGGCTGGCTGGGTTTTCCAAGGGCATGCGCCAGAAGGTGGCGATTGCAGTGGCCACGCTGCGCCAGGTGCCGGTGTTGCTGCTGGACGAGCCCACCTCCGGCCTGGACCCGCGCGCTATCGGTGACTTCAACCGCTTGGTGAGCAGCGTGCGCGAACGCGGTGGCGCGGTGTTGATGGTGACCCACGACCTGCTCGGCGCAGTGGATGTCGCCGACCGGATCGGGTTCCTGGAACACGGGCGCATTGCCGAAGACATCGGTGCCGGCGACAGCGGCTTCGACGTGCGCAGCTTGCATGCGCGTTTTGCGCGTGCGCAGGATCGGGCTGCGTGAGTCCGGTGCTGTTGGTCGCGCGCGAGGAACTGCGTTTCATGGCGCGCAACCGTTCCGCTGCCATCGGTGTGGTGCTGCTGATGCTGCTCACGCTGGTGGCGGCATTGACCGCCGCGCATCATCAGCGCGAGGTTGCCGAGTTCCGCACACGCCAGCAACTGGCCGCGCAGCAGGCCTTCGAAGCGCAGCCGGACCGCCACCCGCATCGGGTGGTGCATTACGGCCACTTCATCTATCGCCCGTTGCCGGCGTTGGCCGCCTTCGATGCCGGCGTGGACGCGTTCACCGGCAACAGCATGTTCCTGGAAGGCCATCGCCAGAACACCGCCAACTTCGGCGATGTGCGTCAGAGCTCGCTGCTGGTGCGCTTCGGCCAGCTCACCCCCGCGTTCGTGTTGCAGGTGCTGGCGCCGCTGCTGCTGGTGTTTCTCGGCTATGGCGCGGTGGCGCGCGAGCAGGAGACCGGGACCTTGCGCGCGCTGTTGCTGCAGGGTGCCACGCGTGGGCAATTGTTCGGCGGCAAATATCTCGCGCTCGCGGTGGTGGCCGCTGCCTGCCTGTTGCCGGCCCTGGTCGGGTTGCTGCCGATCGCGTCGTTGCCGGGTCAGGCGCTGCGGGTCGCGCTGCTGGTGCTGGCGTATGCGGTGTATCTGCTGGTGTGGTGCGCGTTGGTGCTGTCGGTGTCGATGCTGTGCCGGCGCGGCCGCGATGCGTTGCTGGTGTCGCTGGCGGTGTGGGTGTGGCTGGCCCTGCTGGTGCCGCGCGTGGCGCCGGATGCGGCCAGTGCGGCGTACCGCCTGCCGACGCGGCTGGAGACCGATGTGGCGATCCAGCGCGACCTGCGCACGCTCGGCGACAGCCACAACCCGGATGACCCGCACTTTGCGCAGTTCAAGCAGCAGACACTGGCGCGCTATGGCGTGCAGCGGGTGGAAGAGCTACCGGTCAACTACAAGGGCCTGCTGGCGCTGGAAGGCGAGCGGCTCACCGCGAGCCTGTTCGAGCGCTATGCCGCGCGTGATTCGGCCATCCAACAGCAACAGAATCTACTGGTGCGCACGTTCGCCTTGCTGAGCCCCACGGTTGCGCTGCGCGAGCTGTCGATGACGCTGGCAGAAACCGACCTGCGTGCGCACGAGCGGTTTCTCGACCAGGCCGAGCATTACCGCTACACGCTAGTGCAGCAGCTCAACCAGCTGCAGGCCGATGCGGTGAGCATGGCCGACGACACCGCGCAGGATGCCGGTGCCGACCAACGCAAGCGCATCTCCTCCGCGCATTGGCATGCGATCCCGGTGTTCGCATTCCAGCCGCCGGCCACCACCGAGGTATTGCGCGCCGCGGGCGCGGCGCTCGGCCTGGTCGGTGCCTGGCTGCTGGCGGCGCTGTGCATGCTGGTGGTGGCCGGCCGGCGTGTGGGAGTGGCGCGCTGATGCTGCTGTGGAAATACGAACTGCTGCTGTTGCTGCGCGCACGCGCCGCGCTGGCCGGCCTGCTGTTGCTGGCGGTGTTGACCGTGTGCAGCCTGCTCTCCGGCCAGCACCTCATCGCTGCGCAACGTGCCAACATCGCGCGCATTGCAGCGCTGCAGCAGGAGGACATCGCAGCGGTGCAAGACTATGTGGCGCGCTCCAACGACGCCGGCAGCGCGGCCTACTACAGCTTTCATCCGACCTGGGATGTGCCCACACCACTGGCATTTGCTGCGGTGGGCATGCGCGATGTCTCGCCGTACATCCTGCGTGTCCGCGCGCTGGGCCTGGAAGCGCAGATCCACGATGGCGACAGCTACAACCCGGAGCTGGCACTGGCCGGGCGCTTCGACTACGCCTTCGTGCTGGTGTTCCTGTTGCCGTTGTTCGTGATCGCGCTGCTGTTCGATCTGCGTTCGGGCGAACGCGAGGCCGGGCGTGCGCGCATGCTCGCCGCATTGCCGGGTGCGGGCACCGCGTTGCTGGTGCGGCGCGTGGCGGTGCGTGCCGCTGCGGTGCTGGTGTGTCTGAGCGTGCCGTTTGTGATTGCCGCAACCCTCAATGCGGTGCCGCTGCTGCAACAGCTCGCGGTGCTGGCATTGACCTGCGCCTATCTGCTGTTCTGGGTGCTGCTGTCGGTGCTGGTCGGGCGCCTCCACTGGCGCCCCGCCGCGCATGCCACCGCCCTGGCGACCTGCTGGGTGGTGCTGGCGCTGGTCGCACCGGCGCTGGCGCATGTGGCGATCAATCAGGCAGTGCCGGTCAACCAAGGCAGCGAGATCGCGCGGTTGCAGCGCGAGGCGGTCAACCACGCCTGGGACATTCCGCGCCAGCACACCATGCGGGCCTTCTACGCGCAGAACCCGCAGTGGGCGGACTCGGCGCCGCTGACCGGCGCGTTCCACTACAAGTGGTATTTCGCCTTCCACGAAAACGGCGACCAACAGGTGGCCCCGCAGGTCGGGGCGTATCGCCAAGGTTTGCAGCGGCGCGAGGCACTGGCGCAGCGCGTGGCCAGCGTGTTGCCGCCGGTGGCGTTGCAGGCTGCATTGACGCGCCTGGCAGGCACCGATCTGCGCGCGCAACTGGCGTACCAGGAACGCATCCGCGCCTACCACCAGGCACTGCGGACGTTCTATTACGGCTATCTGTTCCGCGACCGCCCGTTTACGCGCGAGGACTTCGGGCGCGCGCCACGTTTCGATGCAAGCGCCGATCCTGCGTCATAGCGGCAGCTGCGATTCACCCTCCGCCTGCGTTGTCCACGCTGCGTCGCTGGCTGACGACACCGACTGGCGACAGTCGCCCCTGCGCGTTTGATGGACCGCGCCAGCGCCGGGCGGATGCGAACGACCCGCGCACTGGCTGCGATCATGCTGGACAGGTGCGCCATGCTGGTTTCAGCCAGCCGCCGTGTGCGTGCAGCGCCAGCGCGACTGACTGGTTGCGCTAGCTGCGCCGCGTGGGGGCACGCTTGCTGCGCTTCTTGCCCGGCGCCACCGGCGCGGCATCCTCGCTGGCCAACGCGCCACCGCTGTGCAGCTGTTCCAGCCACGACAGCGCGTCGACATAGCCGAGGAAGTGCTGCAGATAGCCCGGTGAGCACTCGCGCATCAGGCTGATGCAGCGATGCACCAGCACGCTGGAATTGAGCGGGCCGGCGTCCTTGGGGGCGTCCTGCAGCGACTGCCGCACCTGGCTGGCAGTGCGCACCGTGGTCCAGGTGCGGCGAAAATCCTCCAGCGCCGGCAGCTCGGGGAACTGCGTGGCTTCGGCGCTGGCGGTCTTTCTGCTGTCCACTTCCATCAACGCGGCGTGGCCTGCCATCCGGTCGGCTAACGCGCCAAGCGCGCTGCGTTGCGACGGCTGTGCGGCAGCGCTGGCGACACGGCGGCGCGCGGCCTGCTTCACCGTCGCCGCGTACGCATCGACCAGCTTGCCCAGTTTTTCTTCCAGCACCTCGCGCACCGGCTCGGCCTGTGTGCCGGCACGCGCGGCCAGCGTTTCCATCAGGTGGAAACGCACCGGATCCAACTGGTCGGCGCCCTGGCTGCGCCAGCGCTGCAGGCGCGCGTGCGCGGATGTCGCCTGCGTGCTCATCGCGTGCCTGTGGCCGCTGTCGGCTTGGCGGCAGAAGACGCACGCGAGGTGGACGGGCGCGCAATCGGTGCGATCTCCACACGGCGGTTCCTGGCGCGGCGCGTTTCATCGGCATTGGAATCCACCGGCTGTTGCGAGCCGAAGGCCGCGGCAAACACCGATGCGGCCGGCACGCCTTCGGCGATCAATGCACGCGTCACCGTGAGTGCGCGTTGGGCCGACAATTCCCAGTTGTCGGCGTAGCGCCGGTTGCCGCCCAGCACCGGGCGGTCGTCGGTGAAGCCGCTGACCATCAGGATCTCCTCGCGTGCCGCCAGGTATTCGGTCAACGGCGCGGCCAGCGTCTTCAGCACCTCACGGCCTTCCGGCTGCAACTGATCGGAATTGAAGGCGAACAGCACATTGCCGCGGATGCCGATGCGGCCGTCGACCAGGGTCACCCGGCCGGCGGCCAGCGGCGCCGCCAGTGCCTGCTCCAGCGTCTTGCGGCGCTGCGCTTCGGCCTGACGCTGTTTGACCTCTTCGTCCAGGCGGCTGGATAGCTGCAGCTGCACGCCGATCACCCCGACCAGGATCAGCACGAACGCGCCCAGCAGCACCGACATCAGGTCGCCGAAGGCGGCCCAGATCGGTGTGCCCGATTCGCCGTCGATGTCGATCTCGTCGCTCATGCCGCGCTGGCCTCGCCGGCAGCGGCCTCACCGGCATCGCCGCGACCGCGATCGAGCTGGCGCAGTTCTTCGATGATCTGCTTCTGCGACAGCATGCTGAGGTCGACCACCTCGCGCGCCTGCGCCACGTAATACGCCAGTTGGTCGTCGCTGCGGGCCAGCGAGGCATCCAGTGCGCTGGCAACGTGCTGCAGGCGCTCGTTGAGCTCGCTGGTGGAGCCGCTGAACAGCTGCACCGCCACGCCGAAGGCTTCGCCCAGGCTGGCCACTTCCACCGCGCTGCCGCTGACATGTGCGGCCACCGCGCCGAGCTTGCCGGTCTCGCTGCCGATCTGCTCGGTGAGCTGGGTGCCCACGCGTTGCAGCAGGTCGGCCGAGGTGGTGACCAGCGCATCCACCGCTGCGCGTTGTTCGGTGGAGGCGTGGTTGACCGCGTTGAGCAAGGTATCCAGGGTGGCGAGCAGCTTGCTGCGCTCTTCCAGCATCGCGGTGTCGCGCACCATGCTCTCGGACAGGTTCTGGCGCAGCTCGGCCACCACATCGGCGGCCGCCTTGGGCGCTTCGGAGGCGATCTGCATCAGGCGCGCCACTTCGCTGATGGTGGCACTGGCCTGTGCCTGCGCCTGCGTGGACAGCTCGCTGGCGGTGCTGGCCAGGGTGTCGCAGATCGCCTGCTGTTGCTGGGTGACGCGCTCGCCGGTGCGCTCCCACTGCGTGCTCAGGTCTGCGCTCATCGCGCTGAAGCGCTCGCTCCACAGCGCCAGGCGCTGGGTGTCGCGGGCTTCCAGTGCGGCCTGCAGCTCGGTGTGCGATTGCTGCAGGGTGCCGACCAGGGCGGCGGCATGCGCGTCGAAGCTGGCAGTGGCGGCTGCCAGTGCGCGCTGGTGCTGGTCGGCCAAGGCGGCGCTGGCGTCCTGTTGCTGCGCCAGCGCGGCGTTCCAGGCGCTGGCAGTCTCGCTGCTGGACTGATCCATGCGCCTGGACACCGCATCGACCAGGGCGCTGGAGCGTGCATCGAAGGTGCTGGCGAACTGGGTCAGCGTGCCCTGCAACTCCTGCGTCAGCGCGTGGTTTGCACGTTGCTGTTCGGCCACCGCCGCGGTCCAGGTGGCGGCGGCAGCAGCGGTGCTGCTTTCGAAGCCGTTGCTCAGTCCATCGAGTTGCTGCTGTACGGCCTGCTGCACGCCGTCCTGCAGCGCGCTGCTCTGCTGGGCGAGCTGTGCGAGCGTGGCCTGCAATTGCGCGTTCAACGCCGCGCCTGCGCGCTGCTGCTCGGCGAGCACCGCGGCCCAGTGCTCGGCCGTGGCGGCGTTGCTGCGTTCGAACCCGTCATTGAGCGCGGTCAACTGCTGCTGCACCGCGTGGGTCACGCCATCCTGCACCGCGATGCTGCGCTGATCGATCTGCGCCAACGTGGTCTGCAACTGCTCGGTCAACGCGTGCTGCGCCCGGTCCTGCGCGGCCAGCACGGCCTGCCAGTGCTCGGCGGCCGTCTGCGCACTGTGCTGGAAGCCGTCGTTGAGCGCGTGCAACTGCTGCTGCACGGCGGTGCCGACGCCGTCCTGCACGTCAGCGGTCTGCTGTGCGATCTGCTCCAGCGTGGTCTGCAACCGCGTGTCGAGCGCTTGCTGCGCGCGTTCCTGTGCGGCGAGTGCGCTGGTCCAGTGCGCGGCCGCGGCACTGGCGCTGTGCTGGAAGCCGCTGGTGATGCCGTCCAGTTGCTGCTGCACGGCATGGGTGAGGCGCTCGTGCAAGGCGGCGGTGTCGCGCGCGATGCTGGTCATGGTCGCTTCCATCGCCGGCTGCAAGGCCGCGCCCACCGCGCGTGCGCTTTCTGCCACGCCGCTCTGCAGCGATTGCTCCATCGCCGTGGCTAGGCGCGCATACGCCGCCTCGCTCCGGGCGTGGAATTCGGCCTGCTGCGCGGCCAGGCGTTCATCGGCGGCGATGCTCTGCTGCTCGATGCTGTGCATCAGCGTTTGCAGGCGATCGATCAGCGTCGGCATCAGCGCGCTTTGCTGCTGCTGCAACTTGAACACTTCGCCACGCTGGTGCGCGTCCGAGTGCGGATGCAGTTCGGAGGCGATCTTCAGGTCCAGCCGCTGCACTGCCTGCAGCCGCTCGCGCCGGCACAGTGCCGACAACAGCCCCAGCATCGCGGAGGTTGCAACGCCGGCGATGGAGGTGCCGAACGCAAACGCCAGGCCTTCCACCGGCGCGGCCAACGAGCCGCGGATGGCCTGCAGGTCGGTGGCGCTCTGCAATGCGAAGCCGGTGCCCTTGAGCGTGGCCATCATGCCGAGCAGGGTGCCGAGCATGCCCAGCAACACCAGCAGGCCGACCAGATACGGTGTCAGCACCGGTGCCGGCAACGCCACCCGCTCGCCCTTGATGCGCAGGCGCACCGCATTGCGCAGGCTCGGATGCAGGCGCTCCAGCCATTCGCCCAACGCCGATGGCGCGGTGGTCAATGCGGTGACGGCATCGTCCAGCGTCGCGCTGGCCTGGCGATAGCGGTACAGCTCCAGCGCGCCGGCCACATAACAGGCGCCGATCACTGCCGCGACGCAGGCGCCGAGCGGATTGGAGCCCAGATAACCGATGCCGACCCAGCAAACCGCCAACAGGCCGACGACAAACACACACAGGTGGACAAGAGTTCTGAACATGAGGTCCCAGTTAGCGGGTACGAAGCGCTGCGAGCAGGCCTTCGATCGGGTGAAAACGGACATCCAGTTCGGCGAGCAACACGCTCTGCATGTCTTTGCGAAACACATCCAGCCAGCCGTCGGAGAGCGCGCGTGGCGCGGCCTCGCCGTCGGGTGCCGGGTTCTGCGCCCGCGCGGCATCGCGCAGGCGCTCGAAATGCGCGCCGAGCAGGTTCGGCACGTGATTCAGCAGGGTCTGCTCGCGCGGGCTCAAGGTCAGCTCCATCACCGCATCCACCTCGGCCAGCCGCGCCATCGGCGCCGATTCCAGCGCCAGCATGTCGCGCAGGCGGCCACGCAGGTCGCCGGTGGCGGTGCGCATCGCGCGCTGCATTGCCAGGTAGTGCTGGCGGAACGGGGCATAGTCGAGCGCGGGCGCCGCTGCCGCTGCCGCCGCGTCGATGTCGGCAGCGGTGGCGCTGCGCGCATCGCGACGCACGCGCGCAAGCACGGCATCCAGCTCGACCACGCTGCTGGTCGCCAGCCCGGTGCGCACGCGGGCGCAGGCCTCGGTGTCGAGTCTGCGCGTGTCGGGCAGCGCTTCGATCTCCGGCAGCTTGCCATCCAGCGCCTTGGACACGGCGACCGCGCGCGTCCAGTCGATCCATTGGCTGAGCCGGTCGGCAAGCGCATGGTTGGACTGGGCCACGTGGGCATCGGTGAGGCGAGCAAGCAGGCGAATGAACGCCGGGCCCGACAGGGGCGCCCGTGGAGAAGCTTTCGCCATTGTTCCGGTCAAAGACCGCGCATTTTACACGGGAAGCCGCGCGGTTCGGCGCTTTGCCCGGCAGCTGCGGGCTTGCCGCGCAGGCCGGCCCTGGCGGCATTCAGCCGGCCTGGTGTGGGGGTGTGCGCGCGATTGCAGCGTGCAGCGCAGCGATTCAGCAGGCGCAGCGCCCAAGGATCAAGTCCATCTGTAGCGGTATCTGGCTTGCGCTCCCGTGGTCGTGCGCAGCGAGCGCGACCAACGCTGCGGGCCGGATGTGCCTGGCCCGCAACGCGACATCTCAGCCTCGGGCGCGATGTACCAACGGAATCAGCACCACCCCCAGCAGCGCCACCGCCGCGGCCACATAGCCGATGCTGCCCAGCCCCCAGGCCGGAATCACCAGCCCGCCGATGATGGCGCCGATGCCGATGCCGGCATTGGCCGCCGACACGTTGGTGGTGCCGGCCAGTGCCTGCGAGTGGGTCACCGAGTTCATCACCCGCACCTGACTGATCGGAAACAGCGCGGTGTAGGCAATGCCCCAGACCGCCAGGGTCAGATAGAGCAGCACGCCGGTCTTGGCCACCGGCACGCACAGAGCCATGCCCAGCGCGAGCAGCAGCAGGAACACCGCCGTGGCACGCAGCGGCGAGCGATCCACCACCCGCCCGCCCAGCCAGTTGCCGATCAGGCCGATCGCGCCGAAGCCCATCAGCCACCAGCCCACATTCGCCGCCGGCACGCCCACGCTGCGTTCCAGCAGGTCGGCCAGATAGGTGTAGGCGGTGAACATGGCGGTGAAGACCACCACCGACAGGATCACATTGGCCAGGAAGAAGCGCTCGCCGAAGATGCCGGCCTGCTGGCGCAGATTTACCCGTTCGCTGCGGGCCACCGTCGGCATCCAGAGCGCCAGCGCCGCGGCCATCGCCAGCGACAGGGCAGCCAGGATCCAGAACGCGCCACGCCAGCCGATGCTGTTGGCGGCCACCGTGCCCAGCGGAATGCCGAACAGCAGCGCCGCCGAAATGCCCAGATACACCCGCGACACGGCACGCCCTGCGTGCTGCGGCCCGGCCAGTTGCCCGGCGGTTTCGCTGGCGGTTCCCCAGAACACCGGCAGCGCCAGCGCCGGTACAAAGCGGGCAAAGGCCAGCACCCAGATATTGGGCGCCAGCGCGGCCACCGCGTTGGAGACCGCAAACACCAGCAGGATCATGACAAACAGGCGCTTGCGATCCAGATGCGACAGCCACGCGGTCAGCGGCGGGCCGAACAGCATCACGGTGAAGGCGAACAAAGTCACCAGCTGGCCGGCCGCGGAGATGGAAATTTCCATGTCGCGTGCAAGGCCGGGCAGCAGCCCGACGATCAGGTACTCGGTGGTGACGATCACGAACGCGGCAAACACCAGGATGAAGATCGCCAGGCCGCTGCGAGCAGCGGCCGGTGCCGCGGTGGCGGAAACGGGAGAGGAAGTAGAGCCGACAGCAGACATGGCATGCGTCGCAGTGTGGGCTGGCCATCATAGGAAAGAATTAAGATCGTATATCGGGAGTATTTTCCGTACATTGCGGACTTCAGTTCTTGAATGTATACCCATGCATCCCTCTGAACGCGTCAAAGGCATCGATATCTTTGTCAGCGCCGCCGATGCCGGCAGCTTCACGGCCGCCGCCGAGCGGCTCAGCCTGACCAGCTCGGCAGTGGGCAAAGCCATCGCACGCCTGGAGACGCGTCTGGGCGTGCGCCTGTTCGCACGCACCACCCGGCGGCTGGCGCTGACCGACGCAGGCGCGGCGTTCTACCGGGTCTGCGTCAAGGTGCTCGATGAGCTGGAGGAGGCCGAGCACGTGCTGCGCGCCGAAGGCCAGGCGCCCACCGGCCGGCTGCGGCTGGACCTGCCGGTGAGCTTCGGCCGGCACAAGGTGTTGCCGGTGTTGCTGCCGTTCTTCCAGCGTTATCCCGGCCTGCAGCCGGTCATTTCGTTCACCGATCGCTTCGTCGACATGGCCGAAGAAGGCATCGACATCGCGGTGCGCATCGGCGGTCCGGATCAGTGGCACAGCAGCCTGGGGCACCGCTATCTGGGCCATGAAAAACGCGTGTTCTGCGCCGCACCGCAGTACCTGGCGCAGCGCGGCACGCCCGACAGCATTGCCGCCTTGCTGGCGCACGATGCGGTGCTCTACGGCAAGGCCGACGGCAGCAGTAGCCCGTGGTTGCTGCGGCATGGCGCAGGGCCGGTGGAACAGCGTGCGATGGACGCGCGGGTGGTGTTCGGCAATGCCGAGGCGCAGGTGGACGCGGTGGTGGCCGGGCTGGGTATCGCACAGCTGCCGACCTGGCTGATCGATCAGCACCTGCAGCGCGGCAGCCTGGTCGCGGTACTGCCGCAATGCGATACCGAAGGCCTGCCACTGCATCTGGTGTGGATGCGCGCGCGCCAGTTGCTGCCCAAGCTGAGCCGGTTGCTGGAATGCCTGCAGCAGGGCTTGCAGGATGCGGCGTGAGTGCGGCGCCTGGCGTGGGGTCGTGCATGATCGCGGCAGCGGTTGCGCATGGTGCACATCGACGTGCCGCAATGCAGCGCCAGGTTCGGGTCAGCGCACATGCCAGCACACGCAGCAGCGGGCCCGATCAAGCGCAATCACGCCGGTCTGCGCCTGCTCTCTGACCAATTCAGCTCCAACTGCGCTGTCTCACGGCCGACCCTGTTTTGTAAGGTGAACGCGTGTAGGCTGCCGGTCCGGGGACGACTCCCCAACGAGGTGACCACAATGGACCGCTGCGACATGCAGGTGTCCGATCTCATGGTCCTGGAGTTACAAGGGTTCCACGACGCCTATGGCAGTGGACCGGACTTCTGGGACGCGTATCAACGCATCATGACTCTTGCCGCGCAAGCCGGCGGCGATCTGATCACACTGGCCAACGAGATGGCTTCACTGGCACAGGGACTGGGCGCGACCAAACACGCGCAACTGCTGTAATCCGCGCTTGCCTGTTGGCGACGCGGGTCTGCGTGCCGGAAGGCGGTCATTTTTTCGAAGCCGACGATGCCGGCGCTGTGGGTTCAGCCGGCTGCGGTGTGTGCACGCAGCGCGGCATCGATCGCCCAACTCCAACTCCAACAGCGACAGCCACAACGCAGGTGTGCTGCCACTGCGACGCGCTTACTCGGCGTCGGTTGTTGCGGTTGTCGCGGTCTCTGCGTCGGACGCGTCGGTTGCCTTGGCAGCGGGTTTTTTGACTGCCTTGGCAGGAGCGGCCTCGGGCTCGCCGCGCTTCTTGTCGCGACGCAGCGGGGTATCGCCCAGGCGCTCGATCGCGCCACCGGATTGCTGGAACGCCTCCAGGTCGGCAGCCAGCCGTTGCTCGGACAAGCGCGGCTTGCCTGGCTGATTGCTCACGGTCATCGACTGACGGCGGGAGTTGTTCATGGCGAAATCCTCATGCGTTGTACAGCGTCAAGGGAATGCCCCGCCGGCGTTGGTCGTCGTAGGTGGCACGCACGTCGCGGCAATACGGCCCGGACATGACGAAACGCCGGCAGATTGCCGGCCGCGTCTCGTAGATCGAACAACACATGCGCGCCGCATCGATGGCCACGCACCAGCCTTCCTCGTCACGCGCCATCACGTGCCAACCTTGCGGTGTCACGCTGGTCAAGTGGTTGGGGATGCGGTCGGATGGATCGACCATGACGGTGAGCCGGCAACAGACGGCGTCGCAACGTTCGCAGAGATTCTTGATGGAGAAGGCCAGATAGAGTGAGGGCGACACCGGAGTCCGGCCGCCCTTGCACCATACACCCTGGGCGCGCCGGGGTGTGAACCGGTCCCCGCCGTGGCGGCAGCAGCCTGTTTTCTCGCGGCGCGAAAACGCAATGATCACATTGCCGGCAGTGCCGTGTGTTGCGTGGGTGCGTGTGGACGCAAGCACGGCATGCTGCGCGCTCGATCGTGCTGTGGTCCGCGTGCGTACGATTGCGACGTTGCGACAACCTGCCGAGGCATCAGACGTTTGCCTAAACGGTTGCCTTTGTCACGCCGATGCGAAGACCTCTTTCACCTGTGCCGCCGGCAGGCCACCGTAGCGTTGGGTGGTCCGCATCAACGCGACAGGAGATCCCATGAATACTGCCCATCAACACGCAACTGCGCCCGATCTGGCCGGCGATCACGAAGACCAACGCAGCGAGAAGGAAAAACAGGACGCCTTGCAGGACGATGCGCTGGAAGAAACCTTTCCGGCCAGCGATCCGGTGTCGCCGTTCGTGCCGGCCAAGCCGCTGGACTGACCAGGCCACACGAGCCAGCAACGCAAACGGCGCGGTCATCGACCGCGCCGTTTGCGTTTGCAGCGTTGCTGGCTGTTACGGCGTCAACACCACCTTGCGGCAATCGTCCTGCTTCTTGTCGAACAGCTCATAGCCGCGCGCTGCATCGGCCAGCGGCATGCGATGGGAGATGATCGCGCTGGGCTTGAGGTCGCCATTGCCAATGCATTCCAGCAAATGCGGCATATGCTTCTGCACATGGGTCTGGCCCATCTTGAAGCTCAGCCCCTTGTCGAAGGCATCGCCGAACATGAAGGCGTGGATGAAGCCGGCATACACGCCCGGCACGCTGACCACACCGCAGCGGCGCGTTGCCGCGATGCATTGGCGGATTGCAACACCGCTGCTGCCTTCCAGCTTCAAGTTGGTCAACGCGGTTTCGATCGCGCTGCCTTCGGCCTCGAAGCCCACCGCTTCGATGCTGGCATCCACGCCGCGGCCATCGGTTTGCGACACGATGACATCGGCCGGGTCGTCGACCTCGTCGAAGTTGATCGGAATGATGCCGTAGGCCTTGGATGCAAAGTCCAGCCGGTAGGCATGCCGGTCGACCATGAAGATGCGCTCGGCGCCCAGCATGCGGCAGCACGCCGCCGCCATCAGGCCCACCGGGCCGGCACCGAAGATCGCCACCGTCGAACCCTGCTTGACCCCGGCATCGATGACGGCCTGATAGCCGGTCGGCAGGATGTCGGACAGGAACAGCACCTGCTCGTCGTGCAATGCATCGGGTACCACCAGCGGCCCGACATTGGCCTTGGGCACGCGCACGTATTCGGCCTGCCCGCCGGACAGACCGCCGTACAGATGACTGAAGCCGAACAGCGCCGCCGGCGGCCGCATGTCCTTGTGGTTGAGCGCCGCGCCCTTGCCGGTGTTGGTGGTCTCGCAGGCGGAGAAT
This sequence comes from Xanthomonas sp. F14, assembly GCF_014199865.1. Taxonomy (NCBI): domain Bacteria; kingdom Pseudomonadati; phylum Pseudomonadota; class Gammaproteobacteria; order Lysobacterales; family Lysobacteraceae; genus Xanthomonas; species Xanthomonas sp. F14. Next base: position 150,975 of record NZ_JACHOM010000005.1, read on the forward strand.
TCCTGCAGCATGCAGTGGAAGCAGCGTCCGCAGGCCACCACGAAGGGGATCACCACGCGGTCGCCGCGTTTGACGGCGGTGACGTCGGGGCCCACGTCTTCGACAATGCCCATGAACTCATGGCCGAGGATATCGCCGTGCCGCAGATCCGGAATCTTGCCGCGGTACAGATGCAGATCCGAACCGCAGATGGCGGTGGCGGTCACGCGCAGGATGAGATCGTCGCGTTCGACCAGGACCGGGTCCGGCACGGTTTCGACCCGGACATCGCGTGAGCCGTGGTAGTTGAGGGCGAGCATGGGGGTTCTCCGGAAAGGCCGTCGATGTGCGGCAACACAGCCAGTGTCGGCAGCGCGCCGTTAAGTCCGTCAGCACGGCACGTGCGCACGGTGTGGACGCGTTCGATTGGCGACGCGGCGTTGATGCGTGTGTCACGCCTGGATAACCCGCGCGCTCGCACTCTCGAATGCCACGCTGAATCGTTCGCAGCTCATGCGTACAGCGACCATGCGACCCCGACAATCAACGATCGTGCCTTGCGCGATCAACCAGGAGACAACGATGGGAATTTTCAAGATGGTGACCGCCGGTGCAGTGGGCTACGTGGCTTACAAGGCATGGCAGCGTCGCCAGAACGAGTCCGGTGAAGCGGCCAGCCCGAAGAACAACGATCGCGATATTCAACCGCAGACGCTGAGCGCGCCGGCCAATGCGGGCAGCACGCCGCCGCATGGCGACCCGTTGCGTGATGCCGCTGCAATCTCCGGCGATCGCAAGCAGGCGCTTGGTGCGCTGGTGGTGTTTAACGAGCAGGAGCGCACGCTGGCGCAACTGGCAGTCGTCAAGGGACTTGGCGGCGAGACCTTGCAGTTTGCACGCAAGATGGACGAGGCCCACAGTGCGGCGCTCACCGATCTCAGCCGGTTTGCACCGGATCGCAGCGGCACGCTGGCGCAGGCTGCAACCACCCGCGCTGATGGCACCCGCAAGCGTCTGGAAGGCTTGAACGGCAAGGAGTTCGAAACGCAGTACCTGCAGGCCAGCGTGACCAGCCATGAGCAAGCGTTGACGTTGCTGGATGCGCAGCTGGCCAGCGAGCCGGGTTCGAGCGATCTGGGCAAGGAACTGCAGCGCGCACGCGAGACCGTCGCCCAGCATCTGGAGCATGCCAAGTCGCTGCGTGCCAAGTCGAACCAGCCGCACTGATCAGGCAGCGATGTGGATCAGGCACCGCGTGACGCGCGGTGCGATGCAGGCAACAGGCAGCTTCGGCTGCCTGTTGTCGTTGTGGGCATGCGTGGGGCGTGTCTACTCGATCTGCTGCACACCTGCAGCATGCTCGGCCGGTACCGGGCGATCGCATCGCAAGGCCGTCTTCATGACGCATCAGGCGCAGCCCGCTCGAATCCCGCCGCCTGGCGTTGCCACAGACCATCGAACACGCCACCGTGACCACGCAGCTGTGCCGGGTTGCCGTCTTCGACCACGCGGCCTTCCTGCAGCACCACGATACGATCGAAGCCGATCACCGTGGACAGGCGATGCGCCACCGCCAGTGCGGTGCGTTCGCGCATCAGGTGATCCAGCGCGGCCTGGATTTCCGCTTCCGATTCGGTGTCCAGTGCCGAGGTGGCTTCGTCCAGGATCAGGATCGGCGGGTCCTTCAGGAACGCGCGTGCGATGCCCAGACGCTGGCGTTGACCACCGGAGAGCATGACCCCGCGTTCGCCGACCTGGGTGTCGTAGCCCTGCGGCAGCTGCCGGACGAAGCCATCGCAGAATGCGTGCCGCGCGGCGTCCTGCACTTCCGCATCGCCGGCCTCCGGGCGGCCGTAGCGGATGTTGTCGGCAATGCTGCGATTGAACAGCGCGGTTTCCTGCGGAACCACCGCAATCTTTTCGCGCAGGCTGTCCTGGCTGAGGCTGCGATGTCCTGGCCATCGATCAGCACGCGTCCGGATTGCACATCGTCCAGGCGCTGGATCAGCGCGATCAAGGGGGACTTGCCGGCACCGGAGGGCCCGACGATGCCGACCTTCTGGCCGGCAGGGATGTGCAGGTTCAATCCATCCAGCACCGCCGCCCGCTCCGGATAGGCAAAGCGCACCTCTTCGAACCGCACATCGCCCTGGGCCAGGGCCAGCGGTGCGTCCGCGTCAACGATGGTATGTGGCTGCAGGATGATCTGCAGCGTGTCGGCGAGGGCGCCCAACTGCTGGGTGGTGTCCACCAGCGTCAGCGCCAGGTCGCGCGAGCCGGGCAGGATGCGGAAAGTCAGCGCGCTGACCAGCACCACGTCGCCCGCGCTCACCGTGCCGGCGCGCCGCATGCTGATCGCCCACATCAGCATGCCGCCGGCCATCACCGACAGGCAGATGTCGTGGATCACGCGGGCCTTTTCCACGTACATCCAGCTGCGGCGATGGGCCACCGCCTCGTCGCCGATCTGCTCGGCCAGCCGCGCGCTTTCGCGATCGCGTGCGGCAAACGCCTTGATCTTCCACACAGTGGACACCGCATCCACCAGCTCGCCGCCCACGCGCGCGGCCTGCCGCCTCGCTAAGCAAGCGAGGCGGGCTTTGCGAGCAGCTGCAGCGCTGGACGGCGTTACAGCGTGACCGCGCCACCGGCAATGGTGAGCAATGTGCCCGAGGTGTAGCTGGCGGTATCGGCTGCCAGCATCACGTACGCCGATGCCAGCTCCACCGGTTGCCCGGGGCGTCCCATCGGTGTCTGGCCGCCGAAGTTTTCCACCGACTCCTCGTCCATGCCGGCGGGAATGAACGGCGTCCAGATCGGGCCCGGCAGCACCGCGTTGACGCGGATGTGCTTGTCGGCCAGCACGCCTGCCAGGCCAATCGTCAGGTTGGCCAGTGCGCCCTTGGTAGCGGCATACGGCAGGATGTTCGGCGTCGGCTTCTTGGACTGCACCGAGGCGGTATTGATGATGGAGCCGCCGTCTTTCATCAGCGGTACCGACAACTGCACCAGGTGGAACACGGCATGCACGTTGGTGTCGAAGGTCTTGCGCCATTCGTCCAGCGTGATGTCTTCGAAGTTCTCAAAATACTTCTGATAGCCGGCGTTGTTGACCAGGATATCCAGGCCGCCGAGCGTGCTGTTGACCTGTTGGATCAACGTAGCCGCCTGGGACGGGTCGCTGATGTCGCAGCCCACCAGCAAGGCCTTGACGCCGGCCTTTTCGATCAATGCGCCGATTCTGGCGGCGTCTTCCTGCTCGTCGGGAAGATAGGCGATCGCCACGTCGGCACCCTCGCGTGCATAGGCGATCGCCACGGCCGCACCGATGCCGCTGTCGCCGCCGGTGATCAGGGCACGCTTGCCGGTGAGCTGCCCATGGCCGACATAACTGTCTTCGCCGTGATCCGGGCGCGGGTCCATCTTCTCGGTACGCCCGGGAAAGTTCTGCTGCTGCGGCTTGAATGGCGGGCGCGGGTAATTGGGTACGGGCATTTCAGTCTCCTGGCGGTGTGACGCATCACGATGAACGGCAGTGTGCGTGCGCAGACGTAAACGGGCGGGCTAGGCGATGTCGGCGGCGTGTGTGTTGACGATGTCGCCGCCTGTGCATGCGGCGATTGCTTCACGCCATCGCGCAGCTTTGTTCACTGCTGTGCAATGCACGCCGGCCTAGCGTGGGCTCACGACCACAACGCAGGAGAACGATGATGGGCAGCGAACCGAAAAAGCCATGGGGCCCGGACGACGACCAGCAAAAGCCGTTTACGCCGCAGGAACAGCGCAACGAGGATGTCGAGTGGAAGGTGCACGACATGCCCGACGAAGACCGCGATGTGAACAAGGCCGACCCCGAGCACGATTACGAGCGACCGGACGGCTCCGAGAAGCGCTGAGTCGCGCTCGACGCTGCAGTTCCGGCGTTCGCGATGCAGGCGCATGCAACTCTGCCGTCGTGTCACAGCGCCGGCCTTGGCCGCTCCATGCACGTTTTCTCCACGGCCGGTGCGTAGGCTATTGGCAACACAGCGCACCCGACGGCTCGCGGCCGGGCGTGCACAAGGCATCCACCGGCAATGATCCACGTCGGCGCGAGCCGACAGTCCAGCAGGCGCGTCGTAGCGCAGGCCAAGCGAGCTGATCCGTCAGCTCAGTCCAACGGTACCCGTGTCCGGGTTGCCCTCCATCTCCCGCAAACCTTGCGCTCCTTGGCGTTTCGCCCAAGACGACGCGCTGACCGACCCCGACCATGACGCTTGGCACTGGCGTAATCCAGCGCCGCCATGCGTACTTCGGTCGACCATTTACGGCGAGCTCGACTTGGGGGGAAGCGGGCGCCATACGGCCGGATGGCCGTGACACGGATGTGCCATCTCGTGGTGACGTACAGGCGCGTTTTTCGCGCAGCCGTCACAATTCTCAACTGAACATGTATTAGTCATTGCGGACAGAAGCGCCCATGGACCGTCTTTCCTGCGCCATCATCGACGACGACGTGGAGTTCTGCGATCAGGTGGTTGAGTTAGCCACCGATAGCGGCTTCCGTGCCAAGGGCATCCACACCCTTGGCGAAGCCAGCCGTTGGCTGGACAGCAACTTCCCCGACCTGTTGGTGGTGGACGTTGGTCTGCCCGACGGTAGCGGTTTCGATCTCATCGAACGGCTCGACCCGGATCACACGCCGCAGATCGTAGTGGTTTCGGGCGATTACGCCTACGAAACCCAGGGCCGCGCGCAGCAGTTCGGCGTCAGTGAGTTCCTCACCAAGCCGTTTGCGCCCGAGCGGCTGGAGCGCGTGCTCGGCGGCCTGCGCGACGCGCAGCAGGGCAATCTGGGCATCATCGGCAACAGCGACAGCATCGTGCTGCTGCGCAAGGACATCCTGCGCGTGGCGCCGACCGATTTGAATGTGCTGGTGACCGGCGAGACCGGCACCGGCAAGGATCTGGTCGCGCGCGCGATCCACCGGGTCTCCGGCCGGCGTGGTCGCTTCGTGCCGGTCAACTGCGGTGCCATTCCCGAGGAGCTGCTCGCCAGCCAGTTGTTCGGCCACGAGCGCGGCAGCTTCACCGGTGCCGATCGTCGGCACGCCGGTTTCCTGGAGCAGGCCGCCGATGGCACGCTGTTCCTGGATGAGATCGGCGAGATGCCGACCCGGCTGCAGGTCTACCTGCTGCGCGCGATCGAGTCGCGCAGCTTCATGCGCGTGGGGGGCAGCGAGGAGATTCCACTGGATGCGCGCGTGGTCGCGGCAACGCACCAGCATGTGCAACGCGAGCACGGCGTGCTGCGCGAGGATCTGTTCTATCGGCTCAACGAGTACCCGATCCAGGTGCCGCCGCTGCGCGAGCGTCGCGGCGATGCGCGGCTGCTGGGCCTGCGCGTGATCGATGAGCTCAACGTCAAGTACGGCACCCGCAAGCTGCCGACCAAGTCGTTGCTGCGCTATCTGGCCTACCACACCTGGCCGGGCAACGTGCGCGAACTGCGCTCGTTCATCCGCTATCTGTACCTGCGCGCAGACGGCGATCTGCTGAGCGCGCCGGATGTGGTGCAGACCGTGCCGCAGGCCGACGAAGACGGCTTGCTGATTCCGGCGGGATGGACCATGCGCCAGGCCGAGGACGCCATGATCGAGGCAGCGCTGGCGCGCACGCGTTTCAACAAGAAGGCGGCGGCGCGCGAGTTGGGGATCAGTGTGCGCACCTTGCACAACCGGCTCAGCGACAAGGACGCGTAGTGGGCGATGCATCCCAGGGGCGGCGGCGCGAGCTGCTGCATCAGTTGCGCAACCGCCTCAATGTGATGGGCTTTGCGTTGTATGCGTTACGCAACGAGACCTCCAAGCCCATGGAGACCCTGCGCACCACCCATCAGTCGGCGGTGGAGTTGCTCAATCAACTGGGCGAAGAAGAGCGCGCCCTGCGCCAGGACGATGCGATGTCCACCGACAGCGCCGATCAGTAATGCTCGGCAGGCTGGGTCTGGTTGCTGAGCAGGGCGGTGATGGTGCGCGGGTTGTAGGGCTTCATGCAGTACGACAGGTGCGCAAACCGCGGCGGTAGCGTGTAGCGGTCGTAGCCGGAGCAGAACGAGAACGGCACGCCGCGCTCCAGCAGTGCGTCGGCAACCGGAAACACCGGTTGACCACGCACATTGACGTCGAGCAAAGCGCCGTCGATGGTCTGGCCGGAGGCCACCAGCGACAATGCCTCCGGCACATTGCCCACCGGCCCGAGTACATAGACGCCGGCTTCCACCAACAGATCGTTGAGCGATTCGGCCAGCAGATAGTCGTCCTCGACCACGAGGATGCGACGGCCGTTGAGTGGATTGTCCTGCATGGCGAGCTCCTGGAGCGGTGGCGCTGTCTGGCGACGCGCAAGCCATAGTGCGCGTCGCGTCGGTTAACGCCGCGCGTAAGCAGGCGCTTCCAGAACCGGTTGTGCAAGGCAGCTGTACCGCTCAGACGCCGCGTAGCAGTAGAGGCGGGTTTGCGCCATCATTGACGATTGCGCCTCACACCCGACGCGATCGATGCGATGACTGACGACGACACTTCCTGCGACGACACCACAGCGACCCCTGTGCACGACGCCGTGGCGCCACCGCCGTTATTCGTTCTCGGTGTCGGCGCCGATGGCCTGGATGCCACCCGCCTGGCCGAGCTGCTCGACGCGGTCGCCGGGGCGCCCAATCTGGTCATCATGCTGTTGCTGCGCGATCGCCACTTGCTGGACGAGCCGCGCCTGCGCGAGTTACTCGGCCCGCAATCCAGCCTGCTGCTGGCGCCGGAGGACGGCGATGCGCTGCATCCCGGGCGCATTTACCTACCGCCCAGCCAGACCCTGGTGACCCTGGAAGAAGGCCGGCTGCGGCTGCGCCCGTTGGAGGAAGCCAGCGATCACGGCTTGATCGACAGTTTCTTCGTTTCGATGGCGCACGACCAGGACGGCAACGTGATCGGCCTGATCATGGGCCGCTTCGATGGCGACGGCACCCTGGGCACCGCCGCGATCAAGGAATGTGGCGGTCTGGCGCTGGCGGTGGACGACCCGTCGTTACATGGCATGGATCTGCGCAGTGCCGGCAACCCGGCCGCCATCAGCGACGACATCCTGCCGCTGCCGCGCGTGGCCGCACGCATCGCCGCGCATATGCAACGCCACCATCGCTTCGGTCATCCGGCACCGGTGGGCGTGCGCAACGGCAGCGAGAACGATCAGCTCAGCCAGGTCGCCAGCATCCTGCGCAATGCCACCGGCCATGATTTCCACGGCTACAAGCGCGCCACGTTCCTGCGCCGCGTGCAGCGACGCATGCAGGTGGTGCAGGTGGACACGCTGGAACAGTATCTGGAGCAGCTGCGCAGCCGCTTCGACGAACCGCTGCTGCTGTTCAACGATCTGCTGATCGGCGTCACCCAGTTCTTCCGCGACCGCCGCGAGTTCGAGTTTCTGGAACAGCAGGTGATTCCGCGCCTGTTCCAGGGCAAGCAGCCGGGCGATCACCTGCGGGTGTGGGTGCTGGGTTGCTCCACCGGCGAAGAGGCCTATTCGTTGGCGATGCTGTTGCGCGAGCATGCGCAGACGCTGGACGTGGCGCCGCGCATCCAGATCTTCGCCAGCGACATCGACGGGCGGGCGTTGGCCATCGCACGGGTGGGGCGTTATTCGTCCAGCATCGTCGCCGACGTGGGGCCGGAGCGCCTGCAGCGCTGGTTCGTCAAGGAGGGCGATACCTATGTGGTGAGCAAGCAGCTGCGCGAGCTGTGCGTGTTCTCGCAGCACAGCATCGTCAAGGACCCGCCGTTCTCGCGGCTGGATCTGGTGTCGTGCCGCAATCTGCTGATCTACCTGGACGCCGAGCTGCAGAACCGGGTGATCCCGGTGTTTCACTTCGCCCTCAAGCCCGGCGGCTATCTGTTCCTGGGCAACGCCGAAAACGTCTCGCGGCATGCCAAGTTGTTCGCACCGGTGGAGCGCAGCTTCCGCGTGTTCCAGAAGATCGATGCCGACAGCCGCATGCATGCGACCTTCCCGTCGTCTTCGCTCGGACTGGATGGCCATGCACCGGCGGCCAACCGCCAGCAGCACAGTGTCAGCAATGCACTGGTGCGCGCCGGCGAGCGCATCGCCGATCGCTATGCCCCGGCCTATGCGGTGCTGGACGAGCATTTCGACGTGCTGCATTTCTCTTCCCAGGCCGGGCGTTTCATTCGTCCCGGCGGCGGCGCACCCAGCCTCAACCTGCTCAACCTGGTTCACCGCGACCTGCGGCTGGAGTTGCGCAGCGCGCTCAGCCGTGCCGAAGCGGACATGACGCCGGTGCAGGCCAGGGGTATCCAGATGCACGAGGACGCGGCGACCCTGGCGGTGGACCTGTTCGTGGAGCCGACCTCCGATTCGGACGTGCCGCGCGGCTATGTGGTGTTGTTCCAGGAAGTGGAAGCGCGTGAACTGGCCGAGCTGGCGCCGCCGAGAGATACCGTGTCCGACAATGCGCACGTGCAGGCGCTGGAGAACGAGCTGCGCATGACCCGCGAGCGTCTGCAGTCGATGATCGAGGAGCTGGAAAGCACCAACGAGGAGCTCAAGTCCTCCAACGAGGAGTACCAGTCGCTCAACGAAGAACTGCAGAGCGCCAACGAAGAGCTGGAAACCTCCAAGGAAGAGCTGCAGTCGGTCAACGAGGAGGTCACCACGGTCAACGGCGAGCTGGCCCACCGCGTGCAGGAACTCGCGCATGCCAACAGCGACCTGAAGAACCTGCTGGAAAGCACCCAGATCGCCACCGTGTTCCTGGACAACGAGCTGCGCGTCACCAACTTCACTCCCGCGGTCACCGACATCCTGCCGCTGGTGGAAAGCGACATCCACCGGCCGATCAGCAACATCAAGCTGCACGTGGCCTACGACGAGCTGCAGGACGATGTGCGCCGGGTGATCCGCACGCTGGCGGTGCTGGACCGCGAGGTGGAAAACCCCGCCACGCGCGCGCGCTACATGGTGCGCGTACTGCCGTACCGCACCGTCAATAATTTCATCGGCGGTGCGGTGTTGACCTTCATGGACGTCACCCCGCTGACACGCGCCGAGCGCGCGTTGCGCAGCAGCGAGCAGCGCCTGCGCACCTTGATGGAAGGCATTCCGCAACTGGTGTGGCGCTCGCTCGATGGCGGCCGCTGGACCTGGTCCAGCCCGCAATGGTCCAGCTACACCGGCCAGCGCGATGGCGAGAGCCTGGAACTGGGCTGGCTGCAGGTGGTGCATCCGGACGAGCGCGAGCTGACCCTGAACGCCTGGCACGACAGTGCGCGTACCGGCGGGCTGGATGTGGAACACCGCCTGTTCAACGCAGCCGAAGACGGCTACCGCTGGTTCCATACGCGCAGCGCGCCGGTGCTGGACGAGCGCGGCCAGGTGCTGGAATGGCTGGGAACCTCGACCGAATCGGACAATTTGCGCCGCCTGCAGGACGAACAGCGCGTGCTGGTCAGCGAATTGCAGCACCGCACCCGCAACCTGATCACCGTGGTGCAGTCGGTCGCCAAGCAGACCGTCCAGACCAGCCACAGCATGCCGGAATTCGCCGGCAGGTTCGACGACCGGCTCTCTGCGTTGTCGCGTGTGCAAGGACTGTTGTCGCAGTCGGACAACGAGCCCACCACCATCGGTGCGCTGCTGCGCATGGAGCTGGATGCGCTCGGCGCCGAGCCCGACCAACAGCGCATCGTGGTGGAAGGCCCGGATGTGGCGCTGCGCAAGTCCACGGTGCAGACGCTGGCGCTGGCGCTGCACGAACTGGCAACCAATGCGCTCAAGTACGGGGCGCTGGCGGTGGAGACCGGCACGCTGTCGGTGCGCTGGGACGTGGTGTCCACCAACGACGCCTCCGCGCGTCTGGTGCTGTCGTGGATCGAGGAAGGTGCCAGCCAGCAGCGGCGCGACGACCGCGACCAGGCGGGCGGATTCGGCCGCCGTCTGATCGAAAAGGCGCTGCCGTACAGCCATGGCGCACAGACGCGTTACGAGCTCAGCGATACACGCCTGGAATGCGAGATCCAGTTGCCGTTGACCTCGCTGCACGAGCGCTAGAGACCTGCACGCGCGCGTGCAGTCCGTGCGCACTCCGGCAGGCGCGGCCATGCCGATGTGCAAAATGCTGCGCATCCCGACGCGCCCCTCACGGAAATTCCTGCGCGTGCGTGCACATGTTGCGACGGATTCGCACCTCGCAACGATGCCGATGCCACGGCCATCATGCAGGACCATTGCGGTGCATCAGTGCGCGGCATCCCTAAAACTTGGCGCGTATTGTGCGTAGCTCCCGCTGTCATCCAGATGCACAGTGGAGTAAACATGATTACGCGCATTCTTCAGTTGTCGGGCCGCGTTGCGAGCAATGCCTGGGTCGAGATCGGTGTGGGTGCCGATGCCGACATCCTGGTTGCCGACCGCGGCGGCAAGCGCGAAGAGCGTGCAACCTTCGGTCGACGCGCTCCGGGACAGCAGCGCTCGATCAATACCCAGGAGCCGGAGTGGCTGGGGCGCGTGGACCTCGCCATCTGGGAAACCCAGCGCTGCCTGATCCCGCTGTGTGGCTTTGTCTGCGCCGCATCGGCTGATGGTGCCACGTCGGCGACCTGGCTGAGTCAGGATGGCGGCGCGTTGTATGCCGCGGGCCTGCGCAATGTCATGGACATTGGCGGCCGCCTGCAGATGGGGTTCTCGCTGCTGGTCGCTTCCTCGACCAGCCTGCCGACACAGCGCCCACTATGCGTCGCAGGCGATGCCACGCACTGGTTGCAAGTCAGTGGCGAGGAGGCGATGCGTCATTTGATGCCGTGGCGGCTTGAGCGTTGCACCACGGCAGCAGGCGTGCGGCCGGAGTGGGCCAGCGAAGCGCATGCCACGCACACCGCGCCGGTATGAGCGGCGCGGGCACGCGCTGATACCAGGAGGCCTGTCGGGGCCTCTTTTCTTTTCAGTCGTTCGGTAACACCTTGCGCACGCGTCGGCGTCTTGTATCGAGCCACATCCGTGCTGCATGGTCGTCGCAGGTGATACGCCGACGTCGCCGCGATGCCGACCGGCGCCATCTCGCCGGCCATCCGCCGCAGTTGCGTGCATCAAAAAGCCCGGGTCGCGAACGACCCGGGCCAGTCTCAGCAACTGCTAGCGCTGAAGATCAGCGTTGGATGTCGCCGGTGGTGGAGCCGGCACCCGGGCCTGCGCCCAGGTCCGCACCGGTCACCCGATCCAGTTCTGGATTGGACAGCAGGCGCAGCGACATCGCGTCCAGCGCTTCGGTCTGGGTCGCATCCAGCGCAACCGTGGCCGAACCATCGCCACCGTCGACTGCGGACTGCAGCTCACGGTCTGCCACCACATCCCACTGCTCGCCGGCATTCCACGGGCCGACCGTATCGCCTTCGCCCTGCGACATGTTGTAGTAGATGTCGGTGAAGCGCGGGTCGCCCGGCAGCTTGCCCGGCGGGAAGTTCGGCTCGATCGAATACAGCGCCTTCTCGAACGACTTCTGGTGCGCCACCTCGCGCGTCATCAAAAAGCGCAGCGCATCCACGATGCCCGGATCATCGGTGACGGTAATCAAGCGCTCATAGACCAGCTTGGCGCGTGCTTCTGCAGCGATGTTGGAGCGCATGTCCGAGGTCGGGCAGCCGATCGAATCGACATAGGCCGAGGTCCACGGCACGCCACTGGAGTTGACCAGGGCCGGGCCACCGCCGTACAGGATCTGCTGGGTGTGGCTGGTGCTGTTCTGGGTCATGGAGCGCATCTCCATGGCCTCTTCCATGCCCTCGGACAGCACGGCCTTGGGGCCCTTGTTGAGCATGGCGATGATCGAGCCGATGATTTCCAGGTGGCTCAGTTCTTCGGTAGCGATATCGAACAACAGATCCTTGCGGCCCGGATCGTCTTCGCCCAATGCCTGGGTGAAGTACTGCATTGCTGCAGCAAGCTCGCCTTGCGGTCCGCCGAACTGCTCGAGCATCAAGGTGGCCAGATCCGGATTGGGTTCGGCCACGCGAACGGTGTACATCAGACGCTTGTTATGCATAAACATTGATGGTATTTCCTGGCTGGCGCCCGACGACGACTGCAACGCGGCATGCGCGCAGAAACCTGAGGCTGGCTATGGGTGGGGGTTGCCCGCGGGATGCGGACAAACGCAGGCGGCAGCGCCGCCCGCGCGATGCATCAGGCCGCTTTGCTGGCCTTGGATGCCTTTTGATTACCGCCTTGCTCGGCGAGCAGGGTCAGCTTTTCATCGGTGGCCTTTTCTTCTTCCAGCGTCGACAGCAGCAGGCTGACCGCATCGGTATAGCCCAGCTGCTTCGCAATCGCAGCGATGGTGCCGTACGAGGCGATCTCGTAATGCTCTACCTTCTGCGCGCCGCCGATCAGTGCCGCATCGCGTACCGGACCTTCTTCGATCTCGTCGATCACCTCGCGGCTTTCCTCGACCAGGCCTTCCATCGCGGCACACTTGATGCGCTTGAGCTTGATGCCGAGCAGTTCGACGATCTGGTCGATGCGTTCGATCTGGCCCTGGGTTTCTTCCAGGTGCAGCTTGAACGCTTCCACCAGCTTGGGTTCAGTGGCCGCACGCGCCAGGCGCGGCAGCGATTTGGTCAACTGCTTTTCTGCGCTGTAGATGTCCGACAGCTCGTGGACGAAAAGCTCTTCAATTGTCTTGATCGCCATGGGCGGCTCCTTTGGATGGATAGGTAGATAAACGATGCGGTGCAGCGTGTGTGCGTCTTGCCTGCGCTTGCGTGCGGACCAGCTGCATCGTCACTGCGGCATCGCAGTGCCTGGCGTGGCGCCAAGCCCGCAATGCAGCGTTGTTGTCGTGCTTGCTCACGCTGTCTCGCATGGTGGCTACGCTAATCGTCGGCGTGTTAGCGCGATCGGTGGATGCGGTGACGCCAAGGCGATAACGACCTGTGCCGTGAGCAGCGCGGTGATGATGCGCAGGTAATCGATTCGCCAGCGCCGAGCCGCGGCAACCGCACTGCAACCGACCGAAATTGATGCCGGCTTCTCGAGATGCATGCGCAACGCGTATGACCGCGGCCGTGCGTGCGGCACCGGTGCGCCTGTGCCGATGTCGATGCCATTGCGCGGATGTCGATGCGCACGCGCAGCGATTGCACCGGCACCGTGCGGCATGCACTGCCGGGAATGCACGCCGTTGCAGACCGATGCGCTACAACCGATGGCTGGTCCTTGCCCCTGGAGCTGCCATGACGCCGTTGGACAAACCGTTACGCCGCGAGCTGCAGATCGGCGAGCAGGTCTATACCCTGGTCATCGACCCGCAGGGCTTGAAGCTGGTCGAAAAAGGCCGACGCAAAGGCGTGGCCTTGCGGTGGGACGAACTGGTCAGCGGCGATGCCGCCCTGGCCCGCGCGCTGCAGGCCTCGCTTGGCGAGTCCTGAGCGCAACGCGCGGGAAAACCGATTCAGCGCGCAGGAAACAATCGTGCCAGCTCGCGGACCGCTGCTGCGGACGCGGCGTGATCCGGCGTGGCATCGGGGTTGTTGAAATCGTGGGCACCTTGCGACTGCACCAGCAAGCCATCGCGACGCGGCACCACATTGAGATTGTGGCCGCGCCAGACCAACCCGTAGGTCACTTCCGGTTGCGGAATCAGGCGTGCGGTCTGCCCACGTACCGGGATGACGCTGTCGTCGCCAAGCAATGCGCGCGCGCCATATCCGGTGGCATTGACCAGGATCTTCTCGCGCAGCTGGCCGAACTGGCGCGGATGCTCGAAGTTGCGCGTGTACAGCTCGCCGCCGGCCCGCAGAAAGTCGTCCATCAGCAGGCGCGCGTAGGCGCTGAGGTTGAAGGTCAGCTGGCTGTAGCGGCGCACGAACGGCACCGGAAACGGATGACTGCCGGGCGCAACCGGTTGCGAGCGTGGGCCGAGATCGTCGAGCAGGTCGCGCTCCAGTGGCGGGTAGTCCGGCTCGTGCGCTTCGGCCGACGCGCTCGGTTGATCGAACGGCACATCCGACAACGCATAGCCATCGCGCCATTCGATCGGCTCGCCCGGCAGGCCCAGCAGGGTCTGGTAGCGGCGAAACGAAATGCGCGCCATCTCTTCCCAGCGGGTCCTGAAATCGGCGCTGGCGTGCTCGCTGGTGCACACGCGCGAGTCCGGCGACCACACGCCGGTGGCGTAGAACGAGCGCACGTCCGGCAGGCGCTCGCGCGCATAGATGCGCACGCGCAGGCCCGCACGTTGCGCCACCAGCGCGGTGGTCAGCCCGATCGCGCCGCAGCCGATCACCGCCAGCTCGCGCGCATCCGCACCGGCGGCCTGCACCAGCCGCAGCGCATGCTCGGCCGCGCCCCACGACAGCGACCACCCGCTGCCGCCATGTCCATAGTTGTGCACCACCGTCTTGCGGCCGATGCGCTCGGCCTCGATCCGCGGCCCCTGCGCACGGAACGGGCGGGTGCAGCCGTTGATCGCAATGATGCGATCGACCGCCGCGCGGATCGGCGCCAGCGGCGGCGCTGCGGCGAACTGGTCGGGCGAGGCGCCCGGCGACGTGGCGGGTAGCGGCGAGGACGGCGCAGCGGCCGCCTTGCCGGTCGTGGCCCAGCTTCCGGTGGAAGCGGCCGCGAGCGCGAGGCCGGCGCTGTGCAGGAAATGACGACGGTGCATGCGGCTCCTGAGCGATGTAGAGAAGGTGATTGGGATAACGGCGCCCGCGCGGCCGGCCACGCGTAGCGCGCGGTGCAGTACCGGTAAACGCCAGGCCCTGCGCTGCGCGCCAGCGACCTGCACCCCGCAGCATCGTCGGTCGCGCACGCCGAGCATACCGCGCGCATCTGTGCCTGCCACCGTCGACCAGGCCGGTTTCGCACCGCGATCCGGGCAGTTGAAGCCGCGCCAGCGGCCATTCGTCGCCCGGGGGCGTTCGCCCGATCGCTTGCCGGCTATGCTCGCCGCGTCCCAACCCAACGAGCTCCCACCCGTGTCTGCCAGCGTCTTCCTGATCGTGCGTATCGTGTTCGCCTGGGCTGCCGCGTTGCTGGTGGCCGCGACCATGTGGGCGCAGCTGTTCGGCTCCACCGGCGCGTTCTTCGGGCTGATCTGCGTGGTGCTGCTGACGCTTGCCCTGATGAGTGCGATCACGCATGTGCGCCGGGTGCGCCTGATCGCCGGGCGGCTGGATCACGACACCTTGTCGACCCGCCAGCGCCGCCAGATCGAGGTGCCGCTGGACGTGCAGGCCAGCTTTGCCGTGGTCGAAGAGGCCGTGCGCGCGTTGCCGCGCGTGCAGGACATCGAATGCGCGCCCGGCAGCCTGCTGATCCGCGCCAAGGTGCGCCGCATCGACCCTTACGAAGGACGTCAGCCCTCGCGCTGGAACCTGTTCGCGCGTTTTGCGATCAAGCGCAACCAGGTGCTGGTGACGATCACGCCGGGGCAGGGCACCAGCAGCGTCACGGTGTTGTGCGAACCCGACGCCGGTGCCTGGGTGGATCTGTTCGCGGTGGACGAAGGCAGCAATTACGAGAATGCCGAGGCGATCAATCGCGCGGTGGTGCGCCGGGTCGGCGAGCAACGTCGCGACGAGCAGGCCGCGGCCGAGCAATCGGTGATGGAAAAGGAACTGGCGGTGGCCCGCCTGAACCTGCTGCATGCGCAGGTCGAGCCGCACTTTCTCTACAACACGCTGGCCAGCGCACAGGTGCTGGCACGCACCGACCCGCCGCGCGCGGAGATCATGATCGGGCACCTGATCCAGTACCTGCGCAGCTCGCTGCCCAGCGCCGACGGGGCCATCTCCACCCTGGGCGAGGAACTCGAACGCACCCAGGCCTATCTGGAAATCCTGCGCATCCGCATGGGCACGCGGCTGGTCCTGCAGGTGGAGGTGCCGTACGAGCTGCGCGCGCTGCAACTGCCGTCGATGATGCTGCAAACCCTGGTGGAGAACGCGATCAAGCACGGGCTGGAACCCAAGCCCGGCGGCGGCACGATATGGATCCTTGCGCGTCGCGTCGACGACCACGCCACGCTGACCGTGGCCGACGATGGCCAGGGCTTCGGCACCCACACCCAAGGCACCGGCATCGGCCTGAAGAACCTGCGCGAGCGGCTACAGTTGATCTACGCCGGCAAGGCCAGCTTTGCCATCGTGTCCAATTTCCCCAGCGGTGTGGCCGCCACCATCAGCCTGCCGCTGCCGGCGCAGATGACCGCCACACGCATGCCGCCGCCCTTGCCCGGCGCGCACAGCTCCACCGCGCAGGTGCAGGCATGAGCGCGCTGCGTGCGGTGATCGCCGAAGACGAAGCGTTGCTGCGGCAATCCCTGCTCGCGCTGCTGGCCGAGGTGTGCCCGCAGCTGCAGGTGGTGGGCGAATGCGAAGACGGTGCCAGCGCGCTGGAGACCATCGCCACCCAGCAGCCCGATGTGGTGTTCCTGGATATCCGCATGCCCGGGCTCACCGGCATCGAGGTGGCGGGTGCGCTGCGCGAGGTCAGCCCGCGTACCCAGGTGGTGTTCGTCACAGCCTACGACCAGTACGCCATCGATGCGTTCGAACACGGCGCGGTGGACTACCTGCTCAAGCCGATCAGCCGCGAGCGCCTGCAGGCCACCTGGCAGCGCGTGCAGCAGCGCGCCGCCGCCGGTCAGCCGGATGGCCAATTGCTGGAGACCTTGCTGAAGCGCCTGTCAGCACGCCCTGCTGCCCCCAGCGCCGCGCCGCCACTGGCCTGGCTCACCGCCAGCAGCGGCCGCGAGACGCGCCTGATCGCGCTGGACGAGGTGGCGTATTTCCAGGCCGACCAGAAATACACCACGGTGATGACCGCCGCCGGCGAGGCGATCCTGCGCACGCCGCTGCGCGAGTTGCTCGACGTGCTGGACCCGCAGGTGTTCAAGCAGATCCACCGCTCCACCATCGTCAACATGAAGGCGGTCGCCTCGGTGGTGCGCGAGGACACCGGCAAGGGCCGGCTGGCGCTGCGCGGGCGCAGCGAAACGCTCACCGTCAGCCAGCCCTTCATGAGCCTGTTCCGCGGCATGTAATTCCCCCGATCGCATCGACTGAAAGGATTGCTGATATGCGCCTGATCGCCTCCCTCGTGTATTGCCTGCTTGCCTTGGCCGGTTGTCACGACCGCAACGGCACCACCTCCATCACCCGCGCCACCAGCAATGGCCAGGACGTGATCTTCAGCAAGACCCTGGCCACCGCCACCGACCTCAATGTGCACTGCCTGGCCAGCAGCAGCGGTCGCTGCCATTACCTGGTGTACGAGGAACACTGCGCCGCGCCTGCCGCAAGCAACACGACGGGTACACCAGCCTGCGCACGCAGGACGCTGGACAGCTTTGCGCTGACACCCGGGCAGGTGCGCGAACTGCGTGGCATTCCGCGTCAGGCGCACACCTGTGTGGATACCAGCGCGCCCAGCGCCGACTGCCATGGCTGAGCGGGCGTTGCCGGCCTGGCTTGGCCGAAAGCCCTTTCGGCTATGTCGCAAGCCATGCAACCGGACGCAAGCCTGAATACGCACTGACGATCAGCGGCCGCTTCTGCGATGATTGCCGGCTTGTTGCCGGTTCACGGCGTCCTCACTGCCAGGCTTCTCATGTCCGAACAATCGCTACGCCGCGACGTTGGCCCCTTCGCCCTCATGCTCACCGGCCTGGGCTCGATCATCGGTTCCGGCTGGCTGTTCGGTGCCTGGCGCGCCGCCGGCCTGGCCGGCCCCGGTGCGATCTGGGCCTGGATTCTGGGTGCAGCGATCATCACCACCATCGCGCTGTCCTACGCGGAACTGGGCGCGATGTTCCCCGAGTCCGGCGGCATGGTGCGCTACAGCCATTACTCGCACGGCTCACTGGTGGGCTTCATCGCCGGCTGGGCCAACTGGATCGCGATCGTGTCGGTGATCCCGGTCGAGGCCGAGGCCTCGGTGCAGTACATGGCCTCCTGGCCATGGGCCTGGGCGCAGGGCCTGTATGTGCAGGCACCCGGCGGGGCGGGGGAGTTGTCGGTGCCCGGCCTGCTGATCTCGGCGGTGCTGGTGCTGGTGTATTTCTTCCTCAATTTCTGGAGCGTCAAGCTGTTCGCGCGCTCCAATACGCTGATCACCGTGTTCAAGCTGGTGGTGCCGGCGGCGACCGGCGTGGCCTTGATCGCCAGCGGCTTCCACAGCGAGAACTTCAGCGTCGGCATCCACGGCGATGCGCACGTGATCGACCTGGCCGCGGTGCTGACCGCGGTGGCTACCGCCGGCATCGTCTTCAGCTTCAACGGCTTCCAGAGCCCGGTGAACCTGGCCGGTGAAGCGCGCAACCCGGGCCGCAGCATTCCGTTCGCGGTGCTGGGCTCGATTGCGCTGGCCACGGTGGTCTACGTGATCCTGCAGGTGGCCTACATCGGCGCGGTGCCGCCGGACCTGCTGGCCAAGGCCGGCTGGCACGGCATCGATTTCCGCTCCCCGTTCGCCGAGCTGGCCATCATCGTCAACCTGCATTGGCTGGCCATGCTGCTGTACATCGATGCGTTCGTCAGCCCCAGCGGTACCGGCATCACCTATACCGCCACCACCGCGCGCATGGTCTACGGCATGGAAAAGAACGGCACCATGCCGTCGGTGCTGGGCAAGCTGCACCCGGTCTGGGGCGTGCCGCGCATGGCGATGTTCTTCAACCTGGCGGTGTCGTTCGTGTTCCTGTTCTTCTTCCGCGGCTGGGGCACGCTGGCGGCGGTGATCTCGGTGGCGACCATCATTTCCTACCTCACCGGCCCGATCAGCGCGATGGCGCTGCGCCGGCACGCGCCGGAGCTGCATCGCCCGCTGCGCATCGCCGCGCTGCCGGTGCTGGCCGGCGTGGCCTTCGTGATGGCGACCGAGCTGCTGTACTGGGCGCGCTGGCCGCTGACCGGCGAGATCATCCTGCTGATGGTCGTGGCGCTACCGGTGTACTGCTACTACCAGGCCAAGCAGGGCTGGCCGGACCTTGGCCGCAACCTCAAGGGCGCGGCCTGGATGATCTGCTATCTGCCGACGATCGCGCTGCTGTCCTGGGCCGGCAGCAGCGACTTCGGCGGCCATGGCTATCTCAGCTACGGCACCGATCTTGCGGTAGTGGCTGCAGTCGGCGCGGTGTTCTACATCTGGGGTGTGCGCAGCGGTTGGCGCACCCCGTCGGTGGAGAAGGCCGTCGCGCAGGCGTGAGCGCCTGATCGCTGATTGCTGCTGAAACAAGGCGTCTGTCTCCGGACGCCGCAAACAGGAACGGCCGGTGCACTGCACCGGCCGTTTTTTGTTGGTCGTCACGCACGCGATGGAGTGCAGCGACCGGCGCCGCCTGGCAGCGCACGCCGTGTTGCGATCGGACGTCGGGCAGATCAATCAGAACGTTTCGTCAGGCGCGCGGCCTTGCCGATGCCTTGCGGCAATCACCGCATCCATCGCCACACCGCTACGCCAGCGTCCCCGCCGCCGCGCTGTGGGGAGCGGTATTGGTCACCAGCCGCGGCGCACCATCGAAGCGGTCCAGATCACGCAGCAATTCGGTGTAGCGACGCAGCCGCCCCATCTCGCGCATGTTGACGATGTCCTCGTGGCGCAGCTCGCGCTTGGAACTGACCTCCTGCTTGTAGCGCAGCACTTCTGGATAGCGGCGGGTCATGTCCAGCGCATCGGCCACGCATTCGACCGAGTCGGCATCCGGGGTGACCCGTGCACGGCTGTTGAAGGCGCGCAGCCAGCGTTCGAAACCGGCGCTGTGGTCGAACAGATCGGCGATGTACCACATGACGAACAGGATCGACGCCCACGAAGTAAAGATGATCACCACGCGGCTGAAGGTCAGGTGGTAGTCGTTCTGCCAGAGCTGGTGGGTGATCACGCCCAGCAGTACCAGCGAGATCGCCTGCCAGCCGATGATCGAGGCGATCACCCACTGTTTCTTGGCCACCTTGAGCAGATTGAGCTCCTGGTCGAGCTGTTCGTCGGTCTTTTCGCGCCAGTGCGCGACCTGCTCGTCGAAGGAGAGCCGATGGAGTGCGTTGTCCTGCAATAGCAGGCCCAAACCCTGGAACAAAGCGATCATGACAAGCTCCTGACGGATGGCTGGTACGAACGACTTGCTGCACCCGGCAACGCGCCGGTGCCCTGGAGCGACCGGGCAGCGGCTGGCAGTGATGCTGGCCGGTACACGGACGGCCCTAGTTCTAGCACTTTCGCCGTGCTTGGCAATGCCTGCTGCGCGCCGAAGGCCAGCCAATCCTGCGTACCGGCGCACAAATCGCGGTATTCAGGCGATTTGCAGCGTTTGCCGGGCGATCGCAGCTGCGGTGCGCCGTGATTCTTGTTGCACTGCACACTCCCACCTGCGTGATTGCATCCGCAGCGGTTGCGACCGGCGCGACCCAGTCCGGCGTACAGATCGCGTGAGCGCCGCGCAAGCATGCATGCCGCGCAAGGTCCCACGGGCGGGCAAGCACCCGCCGAGAATGTCGGCACGCATGGAGACGAGCAGCGCACACGCCGCCGCCTTTCACCAATCCCGAATCCCCAATCCCCAATCCCCAATCCCCAATCCCAGCCCCTCAGCACCACGACGCGGTCTTGCAACCGCCTAGGTATCCTTGCGCGCATGTCAGCCGTCCTGCGTACCCTCACTGCTCCCGCCGCCAGGCAGATCCATCGCTGGGTGCTGGGCGCGTTTCCGCGTGGCCAGAGCACCATCGATTACGACCAGCCACTCGGGGATCCCGGCATCTTCGGGCCCGACAGCGTCACCTGGCGCGTGCATTCCGAATTCCCCGGCATGTTGTCCGGCGGACTGTGCGCATTGATGCTGCAGCTGCTGCACCCACGCGCGCTGGCCGGGGTCTACGACCATTCCAACTTCCGCGCCGACCTGATCGGGCGGTTGCGGCGCACCACCAACTTCGTCGCCGGCACCACCTATGCCCCGCGCGCCGAGGCCGAGCAACTGATCGCCCGCGTGCGCAGCATCCATTCGCATATCCACGGCCACACCGCCGACGGCGTGCCGTACGACGCCAACGACCCGCAGTTGCTGACCTGGGTGCACGTCACCGAAGCCTACGGTTTTCTGCAGGGCTGCCGACGTTATTGCCGCGACGTGCCGGCGCACATTGCCGATCGTTACTACGACGAAGCGCGCCGCGTTGCCGAAGCGCTGGGCGCCGCCGATGTGCCCGCCAGCGAAGCGCAGGTCGATGCGTATTTCGCCACCGTGCGCGGGCAGTTGCGCATGGACACGCGCTCGCGCGAGGTGCTCGACATCCTCACCAGCATCCAGTTGCCGGTGCCGGCGGCCGGTCTGTCGCGCGGGGTATTCCTCGGTGCCGGTACCGCCCTGTTGCCGGGCTGGGCCAGCGACATGCTCGGCCGCACCACCACGCAGCGTGCACAGGCACACGCGTCGGCGCGGCTGTTGCGCAGCCTGTCGCCCCTGTTCCGCACCGCGCTACGCGACGGGCTGTCCGCACGCGCCTGCCGCCGCATGCAGCTGCCGCAGACGATGTTGCTGGAGTGGCCCGGGGCGCAGTGAGTGCGGGTGCTTGCCTGGTATGCAGGGCGGTGGTGTGACGCGGGGGCTGGCTACCAGATCCGCACCCGCTGCTCGGGCGGCAGGTACAACTGCTCGCCCTGCTGCACATTGAACGCCGGATACCAGGCATCGAGGTTGCGCACGGTCTGCGCGCGGAAACGTCCGGGTGCGTGCACGTCGGTGAGCACGGCATTGCGTAGCGCCGCGTCGCGGTACTTGCCGCGCCAGGCCTGGGCAAAGCCCAGGAAAAAGCGCTGGTCCGGGCTGAAACCGTCGATGGTCTGCGGCTGCTTGCCCTGCAGCGACAGCTGATAGGCGTCGTAGGCAGTGGCCAGGCCGGCGACATCGGCGATGTTCTCGCCCAGCGTCAGCTTGCCGTTGACGCTCAGGTCGTCGAACGGCTTGTACGCGCTGAACTGCGCGGCGAGCGCATTGCCGGCGGCCTCGAATTTTTTCAGATCCTGCGGCGTCCACCAGTTGTGCAGCTCGCCATGTTCGTCGAACTGCGCGCCCATGTTGTCGAAGCTGTGGCTGATCTCGTGGCCGATCACCGCGCCGATGGCGCCGTAGTTCACCGCGTCGTCGGCGGCCGGGTCGAAGAACGGCGGCTGCAGGATCGCGGCCGGAAACAGCAGGCGGTTTTCCAGCGGTACGTTCAGCGCGTTGACCTCCTGCGGCAGCATGTACCACTCGCGGTGATCCACGGCCTTGCCCAGCTTGGCCAGATTGCGCCGGTACTCGAACAGCTCGGCGCGCTGCACATTTCCCAGCGCGTCGTCGCGGCGCACATCCAGCGCGCTGTAGTCGCGCCAGGTGTCCGGATAGCCCACCGCCACCGTCAGCCCGGAAATCTTGGCCTTGGCATGCTGCTTGGTCTGCGGGCTCATCCACTCCAGCGCGTCGATGCGTTTGCCGAAGGCGGTGACGATGTTCCTGACCATCTCCTCGGCACGCGTCTTGGTCTGGGCGCTGACGTACTTCTGCACATAGCGCTCGCCCACCGCTTCGCCCAGGGCCGCGTTGGTGGCGTCGATACCGCGCTTCCAGCGCTGCCGTTGTTGCGGTGTGCCTTCCAGCGTGGTGCCGTAGAACGCAAAGCGCTCATCGGCAAAGGCCTTGGACAGATACGGCGAGGCGCGGTCCAGGGCGCGAAAGCTCAGGTAATCCTTCCAGGTCTGCAGCGACTCGGAGCGCACCAGCGCCGACAACCCGGTCACCGCGCCGGGCTGCCAGACGATGAAGTCCTGCTGCGCCTTCAGGCCGGCCGCTTCGAAGAACGGCGCCCAGTCCAGGCCGGGCGCGTTACGCGCAAAATCGGCCTGTTTCCAGGGGTTGGCGCCGGCCTGCACGTTGTTGGTCTGTTCGGCGGTGGCGTGCACGCGCGCCATCGCGGTTTCCAGGGCCAGGATCCGCTCGGCCCTGGCCGCCGCGTCATCGATGCCGGCCAGTTCCAGCAGCTTGACGATGTGCGCGCGGTAGGCGTCGCGCATCTGCGTCATGCGCCCGTCGTCCAGATAGAAGCTACGGTCCGGCATGCCCAGGCCGCCCTGCACCAGATACGGCACGTAGCGGCCCGGGTGATGCAGATCCTGCGAGATCCACAGACCGAACAGCCGGTCGGTGTGGAAGTTGGTGGAGTTGAGCAGATCCACATCGGCGCGCAGCTGGCCGCCCAGGGTGCGCGCCAGCGCCTGCTTGTCATCCAGCTGCGCAATCGCGTCCAGTTCCGGTTGCACCGGGCGCACGCCCTTGGCCTCGATGCCGGCTTCGTCCATGTAGGCCGCGTAGTAATCGCCAATCTGCTTGTCTTCGCCGGTGACACGGTCGTTGGCGGCGGCGCCCTCGATGATGTCGCGGCTGTGCTGCTCGGTCTCGATCGCGATGCTGACGAAGCTGTTGAAGCTGGAGCGGTCGTCCGGGATCTGGGTGGTCCTGACCCAGTTGCCGCTGGCGTAGCTGAAGAAGTCGTCGCCTGGTGCCACGCTGCGGTCCATGCCTGCCGCATCGAAACCGAAATCGCCCAGCTTGGGCGTGGTGGGCGCGGGCTTGGCGTGCGCCGTCGTTGCCGGTGAAGTGCCATCCCGGTGGCACGCGGCGGTGCTCAGCAGGGCAGCCGACAGCGCAGCGATCAGGACGGGGCGGTGCAGAAGAGCCATGCGAGTGCAACTCGGAAACGAAAAACAGACATACCAGTGTAAATTGCCGCCGTCGCCACGTCCCGACGCGATGGCAGCGCGCGGCCGGCATGGCGGCCTGCGGACACGCGCGGTTCAGCGCCGGCGCTGGTACCAGAAACCCAGCGCATCGCGGGTCTGCAGCATGCCGCGCCCGCGCCATAGAAAGCGCAGCAGCAGGCTCAGGTGCTCGCGCTTGGAAAAGCTGCGCAGCTTGCGGTCGGAGGTGTGCACGGTCTGGCGCAGGATCACGAACCGCCCGCAGCGTGCCAGCGCGCGGCTCAATGCCACGTCTTCGCCGGCGTAATAACGCGTATCGAAGCCGCCGGCGCTGACGAATGCCGCGCGCGTGCAGAACAGGAAGCAGCCCGGGGCAATGCCGCTGAGACGGAACAGCCAGCCGAACGTCGCCTGCGCCATGCGTTCGAACCACGCGCGCCTGCCCTGCAGATGTACCTGCGCGCCACCGCCGACCGCGCCGGCATCCAGCGCCGCCAGCGCCGCGCCGACCACCTGCGGATTGATCAGCGTATCGGCGTCCAGAAACAGCAGGCGATCGCCCTGCGCCTGCTGCACGCCGGCATTGCGGGTGGCGGCGATATGGCGCAATTGCACCTCCAGCACCTGCGCACCGGCCGCGCGCGCGATGGCGGCGGTGTCGTCCTCGCAGGCATCGGCCACCACGATGACCTCGTAGTCCAGCTGCATGGCCTGCGCACAGGCGTGCAGGCATTGCAGCGTCTGGCCGATCAATACGGCCTCGTCATGGGCGGGGATCACGAAGGACAGCATGGCGGGACGTGGCACTCGGACGGTGGTGATGCCAAGTGTGCGAGCCATACCGGTGCGATGGCGTGAGCGCATGCAATCGCCGCACAGCTGCGACTGCGTGCACTCACGTGAGCACGCTCAGCGGCTGAGCGCGCCCATCATCGCTTCCGGATACCGCGTACCGGACGCGGCCTGCAACGGGAAGATCGCATCGATGCGTGCGAGCTCGTCCGGCATCAGCGCTACATCGAGCGCGCCGAGGTTTTCTTCCAGGTAGGCCAGCCGCTTGGTGCCCGGGATCGGCACCAGGTCCTGGCCCTGCGCCAGCACCCAGGCCAGCGCCAGCTGACCCGGCGTGATGCCCTTGTCGGCGGCGATCGCCTTGACCTGTTCCACCAGTTGCAGGTTGCGGGTGAAGTTCTCGCCCTGGAAACGCGGCGAATGGCGACGGTAATCGTCGGCCTCGAAGTCGTCCGGCGAGGCGAATGCGCCGGTCAGGAACCCGCGGCCCAGCGGCGAATACGGAACGAAGCCGATCCCGAGCTCGCGCACGGTGGCAAAGACGCCGTTGTCCTCGGGCTCGCGCGACCACAGCGAGTATTCGGTCTGCACCGCGGTGATGGGATGCACCGCATGCGCACGGCGGATGGTGGCTGCAGCGGCCTCCGACAGCCCCAGGAAGCGCACCTTGCCCTGTTCGACCAGACGCGACATTGCACCAACGGTGTCTTCGATCGGCACGTTGGGGTCCACACGGTGCTGGTAGTACAAGTCGATGTGCTCCACGCCCAGGCGGCGCAGGCTGGCTTCGCAGGCCGCCTGCACATAGTCCGGGCTGCCGTCGATGCCGCGCACCGACGGGTCGTTGGGGTCGAGCTTGATGCCGAACTTGGTGGCCAGAAACACCTCGTGCCGGCGCGCGGCAATGGCCTTGCCGACGAGGATTTCATTGGTGTGCGGGCCGTACATGTCGGCGGTGTCGAGCAGGCTGACGCCGTGGTCGAGGGCGCGATGGATCACCGCGATCGAGCCGGCCTCGTCGCTGCGATCGCCGTAGAACGCGCTCATGCCCATACAGCCGAGGCCGAGCGCAGAGACGGTGGGGCCGGAACGGCCAAGCGTGCGGGTTTGCATGGTGGAGGAAACTCCGTGCGGCGAACAAGTCAGGGGAGGATGCGGCGGCGCGCGTTAGCACGATGTGGCCCGTGCGATGACGGCGCTGTGGGCGGCTGGCGGGCTGCCGTGGCGTCCGCTGGGCGCACAGGCAAACGGTGCACAGCCAAGCAGTCGGCAGCACAGTGCAAAAAATCCGGGCGCTCGACGCGACTCCACGCAAAACCCGCGCATGGCGGCAGGCCAGGGCCCACCGCCATACGCGGGTGTTCTTACGTAGGCGCTACCACTGGCCGCTTCAGCCCTTGAGCTTGCCGGCGAATTCGGCCACGCGCTTGCCGAGCAGCTTGGCGGTTTCCAGATCGCCGCTGCGCGGCGCCTCTTCCGGCGAGGCATCGGAGGGCGAGATCGCCAGCGCGCCTGCCGAGCCGGCGGTCCAGTTGATGTCCTGCGGACCGTGCGCCTTGGTGTTGGACGGCAGCAGGCCGGTACCCACCCAGACCTGGCCGTGCTGCTGCGACAGCGTCCAGAAATACTGGATGGTGGCGTACTTGTCGCCGTTCACCGAGGCCGAGTTGGTGAAGCCGGCGGCGATCTTGTCCTTCCAGGCCTGCGCAAACCACGGCTTGGAGCTGGCGTCGGCAAACTTCTTGAACTGCCACGCCGGCCCGCCCATGTAGGTGGGGCTGCCGTAGATGATGGCGTCGGCTGCGCCGATCGCCTCCCAGGCGTCATCGGGCAGGTTGCCGTCCTGATCGATGCGGTACAGCGTGGCCTCGCCGACGCTGGCAGCGCCGGCATGCACGGCTTCGGCCAGTTTGACGGTGTGGCCGTAGCCGCTGAAGTAGATGATGGCGATCTTGCTCATGCGCAATCCTGTTGATCCGGGTGGGGGCCCGATTGTGACCACACATGCCGTGTCAGGTTAATGACCATCGACGGGACGTACTGTTGCCGGGCTCATCAGCGCCCGGGATCGCCCATGCTGTTGACCAGGTAGTCGATGAAGCTGCGCACCTTCGGGGCCAGGTGGCTGCGGCTGGTATAGACGGCAAAGATGCCGATCTCCCCCAGTGCGTACTGCGGAAGGATGCGCACCAGCCGGCCGGCGGCCAGATGCTCGTCGGCCAGGAAGTCCGGCTGCATCGCGATGCCCAGGCCGGCCACCGCCGCTGCGCTCAGCACATGCCCGTTGTTGGCGCGCAGGCTGCCGTGGATGCGCACATCGCTATCGCCATCGGGCCCATGGAAGCGCACCTCGTCGCCGTTGGGCGAGTAGTGGTACAGCAGGCATTCGTGGCCGGCCAGGTCGGACGGATGCATCGGGGTGCCGGCACGGGCCAGGTAGGCCGGCGCCGCGCACGGCACCAGGCGGACCGTGCCCAGGCGCCGGGCGATCAGCGTCGGCGCCGGCTGCCGGGTAATACGGATGGCGACATCGAAACCTTCTTCGACCATGTCCACCAGCCGGTCCGACAGCGACAGGTCCAGTTCCACCTGCGGGTAGCGCGCGCAAAAGCCCGGCAGCAGCGCGGCCAGGCGCTCGATGCCATAGCTCACCGGCGCATTGACCCGCAGCACCCCGGCCGGCTCCAGCGCCTGCGCGCCGACCGTGGCCTCCAGATCGTCCAGGTCGGCCAGCAGTTGCAGGCAGCGCTGGTAATACGCGGTGCCGGCGCTGGTCAGGCTGACCCGCCGGGTGGTGCGATTGAGCAGGCGGGTGCCCAGCCGTTGCTCGAGCGCGGCGACCTGCCTGGTCACGCTGGCGGTAGAGCGGTCCAGCGCATCGGCGGCCGCACTGAAGCCGCTGCGTTCGGCCACTGCCGCGAACACGCGCATCGCATCGAGGGTATCCATGGGTGTCCGATTGTTGCTTTGATCGCAATAAATTATCCGAACTAAAACTATTTATCAGAAATTTGTAAGCAATAGGCTGTGCAGGTCCTCACCGAAGTCCGTCCAATGTCCACCTCGCTTGCTTCCCCGCGTACCGCTGCCTACGGCGCCGCCTTGTTGCGCATCAGCCTGGGCGCGCTGTTCCTGGTCCACGGCCTGACCAAGCTGCTGGTGTTCACCCCGGCCGGCACCGTGGCCTATTTCCACTCGCTGGGCCTGCCGGGCGCGCTGGCCTATCTCACCATTGCGCTGGAACTGGGTCTGGGCCTGTCCCTGCTGCTGGGCATCTATGCGCGCTGGATCGGGTTGCTGGGCGTGCCGCTGCTGCTGGGCACCATCGTCAGCGTGCACGGCGGCAACGGCTTCGGTTTCTCCAATCCGGGCGGCGGCTGGGAATACCCGGCGCTGTGGGCGGTCTTGCTGATCGTGCAAGCCCTGCTCGGCGAAGGCGCGTGGGCGCTGAAGCCGGCGCGTTGAGGCTGCCTGTCGTTCTTCCGAGGAGTACGCCATGACCCGTTTGCCTTCCCTGTACATCTCGCACGGATCGCCGATGACTGCGCTGCAGCCAGGGCAGGTCGGCGAGCGCCTGGCCGAGCTCGCGCAGACCTTGCCGCGGCCGCGCGCGATCGTGGTGGCATCCGCGCACTGGCTGGGCCGTCGCCCGCTGGTCAGCGGCGCGGCGCGGCCGCCCACCATCCATGACTTCGGCGGCTTTCCGGCGCCGCTGTACGAGCTGGAATATCCCGCGCCCGGCGAGCCGGCGCTGGCGCAGCAGATCCTGCGCCGGCTGGAACAGGCCGGCCTGCATCCGCACCTGGATCCGCAGCGCGGCTTCGATCATGGCGTGTGGGTGCCGCTGCGCCTGCTGTATCCGGCCGCCGACATCCCGGTGGTGTCGGTGTCGATCCAGCCCGAGCTGGGCCCGGCGCACCAGTTTGCGGTCGGCCGCGCGCTGGCGCCGCTGCGCGAAGACGGGGTGCTGGTGATCGGCTCGGGCAGCATCACCCATAACCTGCACGACTTCCGCCATGGCTACAGTGCCGAGCGCGAGGTGCCGTATGTGCGGCCCTTCATCGAGTGGACCGAGCGCAAACTGGTGGAGGACGACATCGCCGCGTTGCTGGACTATCGCCGGCAGGCACCGCATGCGGCACGGGCGCATCCCACCGACGAGCACCTGTTGCCGCTGTACGTGGCGATGGGCGCCGCCGGCGCCGACCGGCTCGGCGCACAGCGCATCGATGCCGGCATCGACGCGGGGTTTCTGGCGATGGATATCTACCGGTTCGACGGCGATCCCGGTAATGATCGCGCGCTTGCGGGCCCGGTCGCCGCCTGAGTCCAGGCGACCGCAGCACGCCTGCACCGTCGCTATCGACGGGGCAGGCAGCATGTCGGCCCCGCAATCCCGAGGCACCACCCAGCCGCATGCAAGCCATGGCATGTGGCCAATTAGTGCCGCTGCAAGCAGGTGTGGTGCGGTAGCTATAGCCCGCAAGACCCATGGCGATACGGCTTGGTACCTACGGCACACCGGCCCGCAGCGACAAGGCATGCTGCCGACAAGCGCCGGCAGCGCAGCCAAGGCATGCTGCCCACAAGTGCCGGCAGCGCAGCCACAAGGCATGCTGCGACAAGTGCCGGCAGCGCAGCGCTCTGAAGCATTCACGATGAAATGCGGTGCAGTCTCATAGGCTGAGACGCCTTCACGACATGCTGCTTGCGTGAAAATCCTCGACAAACTCGCAGTGCTGGCCGATGCGGCCAAATACGACGCGTCCTGCGCCTCCAGTGGCGCGAACAAGCGCAATTCGCTCGGCACCGGCGGGATCGGCAGCACCGAGGGCATGGGCATCTGCCACTCGTACACGCCCGACGGCCGCTGCGTGTCGCTGTTGAAGATCCTGCTCACCAATTTCTGCGTGTTCGATTGCGCGTATTGCGTCAACCGCGTGTCCAGCAATGTGCGCCGTGCGCGCTTCACGCCGGAAGAAGTGGTCACGCTGACGCTGGACTTCTACAAGCGCAATTACATCGAAGGCCTGTTCCTGTCCAGCGGCATCATCCGCAACTCCGATTACACGATGGAGCAGCTGGTGGAAGTGGCGCGGCAGCTGCGCGAGGTGCATCACTTCGCCGGCTACATCCACCTCAAGACCATCCCCGATGCCACGCCGGAATTGCTGGCCGCCGCCGGCCGCTATGCCGACCGCCTGAGCATCAACGTGGAGCTGCCGACCGAGCAGGGATTGACGCTGCTGGCGCCGGAAAAAAGCGTTGGCGGCATTCGCTCGGCAATGGGCGAACTGCGTTGGCGCATCGAAGAAAACCAGCTGGAGCGTAAGGCCGAAAAGCTGCGCCGCGCCAAGCCGCCGCGCTTTGCACCGGCCGGGCAGAGCACGCAGATGATCGTCGGCGCCGACGATGCCAACGATCGCAGCATCCTGGACACCAGCCACAATCTCTACGGCAATTACCGGATGCGCCGGGTGTATTACTCGGCCTTCAGCCCGATCCCGGATGCCTCGTCCAAATTGCCGCTGCAGGCACCGCCGTTGCAGCGCGAGCACCGGCTGTATCAGGCCGACTGGTTGCTGCGCTTCTACGAGTTCAGCGTGGAGGAGATCGCACCGGCGCAGTCCAGCGGCATGCTCGATCTGGACGTGGATCCGAAGCTGGCCTGGGCGCTACGCAATCCGGAGCGGTTTCCGGTGGATCTGAACGCGGCGCCGCGCGAGATGCTGCTACGGGTGCCGGGCCTGGGCACCCGCAATGTGGAGCGCCTGTTGTTGTCGCGCCGGCATGCGCGCCTGCGGGTGGGCGACCTGGCGCGGTTGCGGGTGCCGATGAAGAAGCTGCTGCCGTTTGTGAGCGTGCTGGACCATCATCCGCGCCAGCGCCTGGACGACCCGATGCGCTTGCGCGCGCAACTGGCGCCGGCACCCCGGCAGGCGAGTCTGTTCGATTGAAACCGCAGCTGGCCGCCGCCATCCGGCGCACCGCCGCGTCCGCTGGCGTCTGCCGTGTAGCCGGGCAAGCTGCCCGAAAGGCGGAGAAGGATGGCATCAAGTGCAAAGACCGCCGAAAGCGCAAAGGCCACCGAACGCCAGTGCTGACACAGGAACGCGACGCTTTGCGAATCCCCAATCCCAAATCCCCAATCCCACCTCTCCATCCTGACCACCGCGATGTTCAACGCTGACGTCGAGCCGGGCTGGAGCCTTGCAGCATGGCGTGCGCTGGCGCGGGCAGGGTGGTGCGCGCAGGTGGAGCCCGACTCCATCGCATGGAATGGCGGAGCGCAGGGCGGCTTGTTGATGGGGCAGGGGCTGCTGGATTTGCCGGCCGTGGCTGCGGCGCCGCGGGTGTCGGCGGAGTTCCTGCAGATGGCCGGAGCGGTGTTGTGTCACCGCGATCCGCAGCGCTATGCGGTGCTGTACCGGCTGTTGTGGCGGGTGGCCTGCGGCGAGCGCGCGCTGCTGGAGCGGGCCACCGATGTCGATGTGCATCGGGTGACGCAGTGGCAAAAGGCGGTGCAGCGCGATACGCACAAGATGAAGGCGTTCGTGCGCTTTCGGCGTTTGCCGGTGGAAGAAGAAGACTTCGTGGCGTGGTTCGAGCCCGAACATTGGATCGTGGATCGGGTGGCGCCGTTTTTCGCGCGCCGCTTCGCCGGCATGCGCTGGGCGATCCTCACCCCGTATCGCAGCGTGCGCTGGGACGGTGAGGCGTTGACGTTCGGCGAGGGCGCCGTGCGCACCCAGGTGCCGGCCGACGATGCGCAGGAGACGCTCTGGCGCACCTATTACGCGCATATCTTCAATCCGGCGCGTCTCAATCCGACCATGATGCGGCAGGAAATGCCGCAGAAATACTGGAAGAACCTGCCCGAGGCGAGCCTGTTGCCGGAGCTGATCCGCGAGGCCGGGGTGCGCGTGCGCGAGATGGCCGAGCGTGCGCCCGAGCCGGTGCGGCGGCGAGTGCCGGCGGCGCCGGCGCCGACGCCGGAAGTGGCCACGCAAAGCCTGGCGCAGTTGCGTGTGGCCGCGCGCGATTGCCGGCGTTGCGCGTTATGGCAGCCGGCAACGCAGACGGTGTTCGGCGAAGGGCCGAGCGATGCGTCGGTGATGGTGATCGGTGAGCAGCCCGGCGACGAAGAGGATCTGAGCGGGCGTCCGTTCGTCGGGCCGGCCGGGCGTTTGTTCAACATGGCGCTGGGCGAAATCGGCATCGACCGCGCCACGGTCTACGTGACCAATGCGGTCAAGCATTTCCGCTTCGAGCAACGCGGCAAGCGGCGGCTGCATCGCAACCCGGAACGGTCGCATGTGCAGGCCTGCAGCGGCTGGTTGCATGCCGAACGCGCGCAGCTGCGTCCGGCGCAGATCGTCTGCCTGGGCGCGACCGCGGCACAGGCGGTGTTGGGAAGCAGCTTTCGCTTGATGCAGCAGCGCGGCCAGTGGCAGCGGCTGGACGACGGCACGCCGGTGCTGACCACCGTGCATCCCTCCTGGGTATTGCGGCAGGGCTCGGAGGCCGCGCGCGAGGAAGGCTACCGCGGGTTTGTCGAGGACTTGCGCCAGTTGCTGGATGCACCGGTTGCTGCAGAGCACATGGCGAAGACATAAAAAATGCGCGTGCAAATGCACGCGCACGGTGTCGGAGAACGAGACACCAAGTGGAACCACTGGCGAGCCAGTGGCTCCCTCACCGCCGCTTTGCGGTGTGGTGGCGCTGCCTGGAGCTTGTTTCCAGGCATGCGCGGATACAACGATTCAGCAGTGTCTACACCTAAGTCATGTGCAGCTGATGCACTGGCGTTGCCGTGCAACGCCAGTGCAACCAATCACTTGAGGCAGCTGCCGACACGACTGCTGCATGTTGGTCAGACAGGCGCGGTCGGTGTTCGACATCGGCATGCACCACCGTACCTGCCGGTGTCGAGCGCAGCGTCCACGCCTACCCGAGTGCTTGCGGCAATGCAGCTGCTCTGAACGTTGCTGGCGTGCGCAGTTCGTCGTCGACCCATCGACGGAACCTGGCTGCGTTCCGCCGATGCAGGTCATACGCCTGCGACTGCCTGCGTCAGGCAGCGAGCTGCCGTTACGGCATCAACACCTTGTCGACCACGTGAATCACGCCATTGCTCTGCATGACATCGGCAATGGTGACGTTGGCGGTGTTGCCCTTGGCATCGGTGATGGTGACCTTCTTGCCGTTGAGCTTTGCGGTCAACGCCTCGCCCTGCACGGTGGTCAGCGAGGCGCTGCCACCGCCGGCCTTGATCTTGGCGATCAGCGATGCGGCGTCGACCTTGCCCGGTACCACGTGATAGGTCAGCACCTTGGTCAGCGTGGGCTTGGATTCGGGCTTGAGCAGCGTTTCCACCGTGCCGGCCGGCAGGGCGGCGAATGCGGCGTTGGTCGGGGCAAACACGGTGAACGGGCCCGGCCCCTTCAGCGTGTCGACCAGGCCGGCGGCCTTGACCGCGGCGACCAGGGTAGTGTGGTCCTTGGAGTTGACGGCGTTGTCGACGATGTCCTTGGTCACCAGCATCGGCGCACCGCCCACGGTCGGGTTCGATGCGGCGTAAGCGGGGGCCATGGCGCTGGTCAGGGCAATGGCGGTGGCAATGGCAAGCGACTGGAATGAGGTCTTCATGAGGCATCGATCCTTTGGGTAAGCGACTGCCTGGATGGCAATCGTAGTGCTGGATACGCGGGTAGATGCAGCGCGGATGCATCACGCGGTTTTTACACGGGCGTACCTGGCACCGCGTTGCTCGAGATCGTCATAACGCAGACGTCGACACAGCCTGTTGCGCTCGCTGGGCTCGGGCGGCAGCTGCAACCCAGGCATGTGCCGGTGGTCGAAACCGAAGCGATGCAGGTCGAGGTGCCATTGCAGACAGGACGCGATCGACTTGCCGCCGTCCATGCGATGCGCAGCCAGTGCAGGCAAGGTTCAATGCGTTGCTGACGACAGTTACCAGCAAGCGCAAGTAGGGCGGGCAGGATTATCTTTGGTCCTGCAACCTGATTATCGAATACGTGAATATCAGGTGGTTTTTGCTACATAAGTTCGTGAGTGAAGCCGGACTAAATAACCACGGCTGTAGCATGATGACGGTAGTGATCTGCTGCTTGTGTCATGTAACCTCGCGCCACCGGCTGCACTTATCTCAGCTAGCGTGGAGTGCAGATAATGACGCTGAACCTTGCAGGCTGGCTCCGCATTTGCGGCCAACGCAATTCACCGAATCACGCAGAAAGGTTGTAGCTAGATGACGCAGAAAAAAACCCAATGCACGCGGCTGGCACTGGCAGCATGCCTGGCTGCAAGCGTGATGGTGTGCGGCATCACGCAGGTCTCGGCCGCAGCGCCGGCTTCGACGCCAACGCCGGCAAAGGCCGTTGCTCCGTCCAGTGAAGCCTATCGGCCACGGCAGCAATGGATTGTTCCGGGCGAATGGCAGTTCACCGTCGATGCCGTGCGCCAGGTCAAGGTGAACATCCATGACGATGGCGGTGGATCCTGGCGTCCCACGCAGGTGCTGCTGGTGAGTTACAGCTACAGGAACATCGGGTTCGATGACAGCGCCAACGACAAGGATGGCGGGCCGTCGACGCTGGCGTTTTCAAAAGCCCATATCGATGTGGTCGATGCCAACGATGCGGACAATGGCGGTGCAGGCAATTACCCGGTGCACCTCAACCTCGTGGAAGACGCCAACGGCCAGAAGATCGGCCAGCAGATGGTCGGCGCGCAGTGGCCGTATGCCTTCCGGAAAAAGCCCAAGGTAGTCAAGGTGGTGGTGAGTCACTACGACTCCAGGCTGCAACTACAGCAAGCGACCTTCATCGTCCCGGTCGAGACCACGCGGCAATCGTCCCCGCATGCGAAGCGGCACGTTCGCCATAGCTGATTGCAGTCTGTCGGTGAACTGCCTGGCAGGGCGCTCCCGCAACAGAGCGCGCGCGTCCATTCGCTGGCGTATCCAACGGCGCCGCGCCGACCCGAGTCGGCAACGGTGTGACATTGACGGGCCCCTATGGCAGATCTGCCGCAACGAACGGCAAGCCGGGCGAGGTGGCGCAAAGGTTTCATCGCCGGATGCAAACCGGTATGTTTCCGTAGGCGCGTGATGGTGCGTTGCACTATGCGATGCCGCACGCGCGCACCGTTTCTTCTTCCGGGTTTTCCATGCATTCGATCGATGTCGTCCTCGCCATGTTGCTGGCGGTCGCGGCCAGCGGTTATCTGATCCGCATCCTGCCGTTCTCGTTGCCCTTGCCGTTGGTCCAGATTGCGCTTGGCGCGGTGGTTTCGGGTGTGTTCGATGCCGGG
Source organism: Xanthomonas sp. F14 (assembly GCF_014199865.1). Taxonomy (NCBI): domain Bacteria; kingdom Pseudomonadati; phylum Pseudomonadota; class Gammaproteobacteria; order Lysobacterales; family Lysobacteraceae; genus Xanthomonas; species Xanthomonas sp. F14. Next base: position 185,858 of record NZ_JACHOM010000005.1, read on the forward strand.
CACGAGCTGGAACCGGAGTTGTTCTTCCTGTTGTTCCTGCCGCCGCTGCTGTTCCTGGATGGCTGGCGCATTCCCAAACAAGGCCTGTTCCGCGACAAGGCGGCCATCCTCGAGCTGGCGCTGGGGCTGGTGGTGTTCACCGTGATCGGTGCGGGCCTGCTGATCCATTGGCTGATCCCGGCGATGCCGCTGGCGGTGGCCTTCGCGCTGGCGGCGATCATCTCGCCGACCGATCCGGTGGCGGTGTCCTCGATCGCCTCCAAGGTGTCGATCCCCAAGCGGCTGATGCACATCCTGGAAGGCGAGTCCCTGCTCAACGATGCTTCCGGGCTGGTGTGCTTCCAGTTCGCGGTGGCCGCGGTGCTGACCGGCAGCTTCTCGCTCGCCACCGCCTCGCTGACCTTCCTGTGGGTGGCATTGGCCGGCTTGGCGCTGGGCGTGGCCACCACGTTTGGCCTGAGCCGCATCCAGGCCTGGATCTGGCGCCACTTCGGCGAGGAGCCGGGTTCGGCGATCCTGGTCAATCTGCTGACCCCGTTCGCGGCCTATTTGCTGGCCGAAGCCTTCCATGCCTCCGGCATCCTGGCCGCAGTAGCCGCCGGCGTCACCATGAGTTACGTGGAGATGGCCGGCAACGCGCCGGGCAATATGCGGCTGCAGCGCTCGGCGGTGTGGGACACGGTGCAGTTCACCTTCAACGGCATCATCTTCGTGCTGCTGGGCGAACAGTTGCCGGGCATCCTGGACGGGGCGGTGCGCAGCGTGCAGGAGGCCGGGCACCTCAATCCGTGGTGGCTGGCGGTGTACGTGGCCACCATCAGCGCCAGCCTGATGGCGTTGCGCTTCGTGTGGGTGTTCCTGTCGCTGCGCTGGAACATCTTCAAGGCGCAGTGGCGCGGCGAGCAGCATGTCAGCCCGCCGTGGCGCATCGTGGTGGCGGTCTCGCTGGCCGGCGTGCGCGGTGCGATCACCCTGGCCGGCGTGCTCACGCTGCCGTTGATGCTGGAAGACGGCTCGCCGTTTCCGGCCCGCCAGTTGGCGATCTTCCTGGCCGCCTCGGTGATCCTGGTGTCGCTGCTGGTGGCCAGCGTGGCCTTGCCGCGGCTGCTGCGCGGGCTGGAATTGCCCGAAGAGGAAGACGAGCAGCTCAAGGAAGACTTGGCGGTGAAGGCGGCCTCGCAGGCGGCGCTGGAAGCGGTGGAAAAACTGCGTCAGCGGCTGGTGGACGGCAGCAAGCATGCCGAGCGCTACAACGCCGCCGCCAACCAGGTCAGCCAGCGCTATCAACGCAAGCTCGGCGCGGTGGACATGGCCGAGACCGATCCGGAAGAGGCCGGCGCCTACGAACAGGCGCTGCGCCAGTTCCGCCATGCCGCGTTGGTGGCCGAGCGCAACGAGCTGTTCAAGCTGGCCAGGCGCCGCGAGATTTCCGACGACCTGTCGCGCCGGCTGGTGCGCAATCTGGACCTGATCGAGTCGCGCAAGCGCGCGTGAGCGCGCGGGAATCGGGAGTGGGGAATCGCAGGAGCAGCAGCGGTTGCCGTGTTCGGGTAGGAGCGCACCTGGGCGCGATGGGGCGTTGGCGGGAAAGCCCCATCGCGCTCAGGCGCGCTCCTACGGAGATGCGCCGACTAACGGACGCAGCAGGCGTGCGCGGTCCAGTTCGCTGAGGCTTCCCGGCGCGCGCCGGAAGACACCATTCCATCCGCACTTCTCCCATCTTCATGGCGCACGGCCTACCCTGTGCGGCTGATCGCTCCAGTGCAGAAGACATGACTCCAATCGTTTCCATCCAGGGATTGAGCAAGACCTACGCTGGCGGTTTTCAGGCGCTCAAGCAGGTGGACCTTCAGATCCGGCGCGGCGAGATCTTCGCGCTGCTCGGTCCCAACGGCGCCGGCAAGACCACGCTGATCAGCATCATTTGCGGGCTGATCAACCCCAGCACCGGCACCGTGCTGGCCGATGGCCACGACATCGTGCGCGACTACCGCGCCGCGCGTGCCAGCATCGGCCTGGTGCCGCAGGAGCTGGCCACCGACGCGTTCGAAACCGTCTGGGCCACCGTGCGCTTCAGTCGCGGGCTGTTCGGCAAGCCGGCCAATGCGGCGTATCTGGAAACAGTGCTGCGCGAGCTCTCGCTGTGGGACAAGCGCCACAACAAGATTTCCACGCTGTCCGGCGGCATGAAGCGGCGCGTGCTGATCGCCAAGGCGCTGGCGCACGAGCCGCGCATCCTGTTTCTGGACGAACCCACCGCAGGCGTGGACGTGGAGCTGCGTCACGACATGTGGCAGATGGTGCGCAGGCTGCGCGAGCAGGGCACCACGGTGATCCTGACCACCCATTACATCGAGGAAGCCGAAGACATGGCCGACCGGGTCGGGGTGATCAATCGCGGCGAGCTGGTGCTGGTGGAAGACAAGCACACGCTGATGCGCAAGCTCGGCAAGAAGCAGCTCACGCTGAGCCTGCAGGCGCCGCTGCAGGCCATCCCGGCCGCGCTGGCCGATCTGCCGCTGGAGCTGTCGGCCGACGGCAACAGCCTGGTCTACACCTTCGACACCCAGGCCGAGCAGACCGGTATCGGTGCGTTGCTGCGGCGGCTCAACGAGCAGGGCATCGACTTCAAGGACCTGCATTCCAGCGAGAGTTCGCTGGAGGAGATCTTCGTCAACCTGGTGCATGGCGCCCGCAACGTGGAGGTGCGCGCATGAACCGGCATGCGATCGCGGCGATCTACCGCTTCGAAATGGCGCGCGCCTTCCGCACGCTGACCCAGTCGATCGCCTCGCCGGTGTTGTCGACCTCGCTGTATTTCGTGGTGTTCGGCGCGGCGATCGGCTCGCGCATGGGCGACATCGACGGCATCAGCTACGGCGCCTTCATCATTCCCGGGCTGGTGATGCTGTCCCTGCTCAACGAGAGCATTTCCAACGCCTCGTTCGGCATCTACATGCCGCGCTGGGCCGGCACCATCTACGAGGTGCTGTCGGCGCCGGTGGCCTGGTGGGAGATCGTGATCGGCTATGTGGGCGCGGCGGCCACCAAGTCGGTGTTGCTGGGCTTGCTGATCCTGCTCACCGCGCGGCTGTTCGTGCCTTACGAGATCGCGCATCCGCTGTGGATGCTGGGCTTTCTGGTGCTCACCGCGCTGACCTTCAGCCTGTTCGGTTTCATCATCGGCATCTGGGCCGACGGCTTCGAAAAACTGCAGGTGATCCCGCTGATGGTGGTGACGCCGCTGACCTTCCTGGGCGGCAGTTTCTACTCGATCAACATGCTGCCGCCGCTATGGCAGAAGGTCACCCTGTTCAATCCGGTGGTGTACCTGATCAGCGGGTTCCGCTGGAGTTTCTACGGCAAGGCCGACGTGCACATCGCGGTGAGCACCGGCATGACTTTCCTGTTCCTGCTGGTGTGCCTGGGCGTGGTGGCGGCAATCTTCCGCAGCGGTTACCGGCTCAAGGCGTGAGTGGTGACGGCAGTGGTTTGGTCGGCCGCACCCTGGTGGATGCCGTCGGCAGTCCGGGTCAACGTTGACTGGGGCGAGTGCGCGGCGCCCTTGCCGCTCGCGGGACGCGCCGTGAACCCGGCCCTGGGGACTCGGTAGCCGCATCCATGCCGTCCCACGGTCTCGCAATCGGCGAGGGCGCCACGCCAGAGAGTTTGCCGGCTGCTTTATTGAAAGCTCTGCGCAACGAAACGACCACCTCCGATGGTCCTCGCCCTCTCGCAGTCGCCAGCGCTGATGCGGCATGGATGCCGCGCCAGCGCTTATGCAAGGACGTACTTGCAGCGTGCCCGGCGAGGGTGGGCGGGCCAGGGCCCTGCAGCCACGGCACAGGGCAGCCGGCCTGCAGTAGCCCGGCGTGACGTGGTGGTGTCAGCCGCTCTTATTCGGCAGCCGGCTTGGCGTCGCTCTTGGTGTCCAGGAAGTAGGCCACCACCTCACCCTTGATCTTCATCGTCATCGGGTTGCCGCGACGGTCGCGGGCCTTGCCGACCTGCACCTTGATCCAGCCTTCGCTGACCGAATACTCCTCCACGTTGTCGCGTTCGACACCGTTGAAGCGCACGCCGACGCCGCGGCTGAGCGCATCGGCATTGTGGAACGGGCTGCGTGCATCGATGGCCAGATGATCGGGAGGGGTATCGCTCATGGGAAAGGCGTCATGGCGGCCGGGATGGCCGTCTTCGGCCGCACAGGATACGGGCCCGCGCCGCGAAGATCAGCCCCGGCGCTGCCGGCGCACGCGCCGGGCGGTTTGCTTGCGCCCCGTCAGGCCTCACACTTCACGCCTGCACTCCTGGAACCAGACCGCCATGCCCGATAACAGCGCCGATTACGAAGACGACGAAGGCCTGCAGCCCGAAGGCGACGAAGACGATGTCGACGACCACCCGGCGCGGGTGTGGAATCTGCTGGTGCTGATCAATCCCGGCGACGAAGACACCGCCCTGGGCCAGTTCGATACCTGGCGCGAGGCACAGGCCGACCTGGACGACGACGAGGGCGACGATGCCTGGTTGTGGGCCTTGAAGGATGCGATCGACTGGCGCTCGGGCTTTTTCGTGGACTGGAAGGACACCGACGCGTTCATTGCCGCCATCGACGAACTCAGCGCGCGCTGGAACCTGCGCATCGACTGGGGCGGCGACCTGGATGACGAGGAGTTTTCCAGCGATCTGAGTGTGCCCGACCTGATGGCGGTGGCCTTTGATCGTCTGCGCGAGCACGGCTACTCGCTGTGGAACTGGAACACCGGCGGCGACGCCTATGCCGGCTGGATCGCGCTCAGCCGCGACGACGACGCCATGCTGGCGCTGACCTCGCTGTTGGGGGTGGAAGTGCGGCTGGGGAACGAAGCGTTCTGAGGCGGGGCCGGGATTGGGGAATCGGGATTGGGGGATTCCGGATTCGGGATTCGCAGGAACGATGTGTGGGTGTGGTTGTGTCGAGCCGCGGTGGTGCGTGCTGCCGCAGCAGCATGCCAAGCGCCTGGTGGCCACTAAGGTCTGCCGCGCAGGCATGGTCCACAGCCCGGCGATTGCCACGTAGGAGCGTGCCTGCGCGCGACGGGCGTTACCGGGACAGCTCCTCGCGCTCGGGCGCGCTCCTACAACAGCGTGCCGTCATGTGCAGAGGGATGCCGTCATCATGGGTACTGGAAGTTGCAGGCCTCCAGGCCAGGACGCATGAACGGGCCAGCGCTTGCCACGTAGGAGCGTGCCCGCGCGCGATCGGGCATTACCGCGACAGCTCCTCGCGCTCAGGCGCGCTCCTACAACGGCGTGCCGTCATGTGCAGAGGGATGCCGTCATCATGGGTGCTGGAAGTTGCAGGCCTCCAGGCCAGGACGCATGAACGGGCCAGCGCTTGCCACGTAGGAGCGTGCCTGCGCGCGACGGGCGTTACCGGGACGGGTCCTCGCGCTCGGGCGCGCTCCTACAACGGCGCGCCGCCAATCAGGTTGTGGCGATCGCCGTTACGACTCCCCAATCCCGACTCCCCAATCCCCGCCTCAAGGCGCCTCGCCGCGCGCCTGTGCACGCGCGTTGGCGATCAAGGCCTTGAGCAGGGCGCGGTCGGTGTGACGGGAGATCGCAATGGCACCGAGCGCGATCGCTTCGGCGCGTAGCGTTGCGGACACGTCGTAGTGCGCGCCGCTGAGTTTGTTCTGGAAGGCGCGGCGGGGAATGCCCAGCCGCGCCGCCATCGCATGCAGCTCGTCCAGCGTATCGCCGAGCAGGTGCGCCCAGCGCTGCTCGCGCCACGGATGCACCGCATCGTCGACGTAGACGGCCACGGGCAGGCCTTAGGCCTTCTTGCCCTTCTTCTTGCCGTCGTCGGTTGCGTCGTCGGCGTCGTCCTGCGACGCGTCGCCTGCGGTGTCGGCAGCGGCGTCTTCGGCGCTGGCATCAGCATCGGCATCGGTGTCCGCATCGGCATCTGCCGGGGCATCGCCTGCCTCGGCGTCTGCGTCTTCGGCTTCGCCGTCGTCGCCTTCAGCGTCGCTGTTCTCGAACTCGGACACCAGCGTGGTCAGGTATTCCTCGGCGGTCTTGCCGTCTTCGGCGGCCAGGTCGTCGATCATCTGCTGCAGCTGGGTGGAGTATTCCAGCGAGATGGTCTTGCCTTCCTTCTCCTGCAGATTGGCCAGGTGCTTGAGCATGGCCAGCATCGGCACCGGGTTGTCGGCGCTGCCCATGGTCTGGCCGCCGATCGACAGCAGCCATTCGCTGCCGTTCTGCAAGCCGATCGCAGCGACCACGCGGCCGTCGGCATCCTGCAGCACGGCATGGTTGGCGATCTGCGGCGCCTGGCCCAGACGGACGATCGGGCGCTTGGGTTGGGACTTCTTGCGCTTGTCGCGCTTGGCCTTGGAATTGCGGGACACGGTGTTCTCGACGCTGGGAATGGCCGACCATTCTAGGCGCTTGCGCGTGACCCGGCTCGGGTACCTCCGCCAGGCCGATGAACGCCGGCCGCGCCGGGGGATGCTGCTGTCGGCGCTTCCGGCGCTCCGAAGGCCGCTGACGCCGATATGTCGGACAGGCTGCAGCGGCTGGCACCGCGGGTCTGTCGGAGCGCCAACGCGCGATTGCCGGTCAGGATCGGCATTCAGGACGACAAGCCCTACAAGCCCGACAAGCAGCCCGCAGGGCGACCAGATCCGGGATGCAAATCAAGTTCGGGATGCACATCGGATTCGACATGCACGATAACGTCTGCCGTCTGCCGTCTGCCGTCTGCCGTCTGCCGTCTGCCGCCGCCCGCTGCCCGCTGCCCGCAACCGCCAAGAACGCCAAGAACGCCAAGAACGCCAAGAACGCCAAAAACCGCCAGGCAACCTCAGGCCAAGTTCCCGCAGACGCCGTCAGCGCCGCGCGGGTACTTCGCTGACCGCAGTGCGCGGTGCGGCCACGGCGGCTTCGGCAGCCTTGGCCAGTGCGGTGGCCGAAGCCACCTGGCTGCGCGTGGAGACGCGCGGTGCCGCCGGCGCGGCGCTGGTGGCCGGGGGCGCTGCAGCGGGCGATGTGGCGCTGGCCGCAGCCGCAGGTCCGCCCGTCGGCGCAGCAGCGCTGGGTCCTGCCGCAGGCAGCGCGGCCGGGGTCCCCACCGCGGTGGTGGCGGTTGCTGCGGCACTCAGATCCGGCACATGGGTGTCGGCATCGTGGGTCGGCTTGCCCAGCGCAATGCCCTGGCCGGCGCCGGCCAGCGCGGCCTGTTCGGCATCCTGGGTCATCACCACGATGCTGATGCGGCGGTTGATCGGGTTCTGCGGGTCGGTCTTGTCGAACAGCACCGACGAGGACAGCCCCACCACGCGGGTGACCTTGGCATCGTCCATGCCGCCGCCCACCAGCGCACGGCGCGCGGCGTTGGCGCGGTCGGCGCTGAGTTCCCAGTTGGTGTAACCGGTATCGCTGCTGTAGGCGGTGGTGTCGGTGTGGCCGGTGATGCTGATGTGGTTGGGCACCTGGTTGATGAAGCTGGACAGCTCGCGCAGGATCGCCACGGTGTACGGCTTGAGCTGGTCGCGGCCCATGTCGAACATCGGCCGGTTCTGCTTGTCCACGATCTGGATGCGCAGGCCGTCCGGGGTGAGGTCGAGCAGCAACTGGTCCTTGAACGGCTCCAGCGCCTGGCTCTTGTCGATGGCCTCTTTCAGGTCCTGCATCAGCGCTTCCAGGCGCTTCTTGTCCCTGGCGCGGCTGTCTTCGTTGGTGTCGGCAGCGTTGTCGCGCTTGCGGCCCATCTCGTCCTTCTGCCCCTTGGCCATGTCGGCGGTGCCGCCGAGCTTGATCATCGAGGTGCTGGCGCCACCAGGGCCGTTCATGCCCGGGGAGGGGGCCGGCGACTTGCCCGACAACGGGCTGGGATTGCGGAAGTATTCCGAGATCGCCGCGCGCTGCTCCTTGGTGGTGGCGGCCATCAGCCACAGCACCAGGAAGAACGCCATCATCGCGGTCACGAAGTCGGCAAACGCCACCTTCCAGGCGCCGCCATGATGGCCGCCGCCCTGCACCTTCTTGACCCGTCGGATGACGACGGTGGATTTGCCCTCGGCCATGACCGCGGTCCTACTTGATCGTCTTCAGGTGCGTTTCGAAATCCGCAAAGCTCGGACGCACGTTGGAGGGCAGCGTCTTGCGCGCGAATTCCAGCGCAATCTTCGGGTTGTAGCCACGCAGGCAGGCCAGCAGCGCGGTCTTGACCGCCTCGTACATGCGCCCGTCCTGCTCGGCGCGCGCTTCCATCGCCGCGGCCAGCGGTGCGACGAAGCCATAGGCCAGCAAAATGCCCAGGAAGGTGCCGACCAGGGCGGCGCCGACGTGGTGGCCGATCTCCTCGATCGGCCCGCCGATCGAGCCCATGGTGATCACGATGCCGAGCACGGCCGCCACGATGCCGAAGCCGGGCAGGCCGTCGGACACCTTGCTCAGCGCATGCGAGGGCGCCAGCGCTTCGTGGTGATGTTTTTCCAGCTCCAGCTCGAGCAACGGCTCCAGCTCGTGTGGCTCGATGTTGCTGCCGATCATCAGACGCAGGCAGTCGGTGATGAAGTCCAGCAGGTGATGGTCGGCGACCACCTTGGGGTAGTTGCCGAAGATGGTGCTGTCCTGCGGTTTTTCGACGTGATCTTCCAGCGCCATGAAGCCATCGCGGCGCGCCTTGTTGAGCAGCTCGTAGATCAGGCTCAGCGTGTCCTTGTAATCGTCGGACTTGTACTGCGGGCCCTTGAACACGCCCAGGATGCTGCTGAAGGTCTCCTTGACGATCTTGCCGGGCGTGCTGACCAGAAACGCACCGAACGCCGCGCCACCGATGATCATCAGCTCGTACGGCTGCCAGAGCGCGCCCAGCTTGCCATGCGACAGCACATAGCCGCCGAGGACACTGACGATGACGACGATGAAGCCGATGATGATGAGCATGGCGCAGCCAAAAGCAAACAGGGTTGCTGTTGTTTCGGCTTGCGCGGCGGATTCTTGAAGCGCACGGCGTGAAGGTGTGCGGTGTAACTGAACGATCGCTCGGTGCATCGCATCTTCACGCGGCAGGTTGCGGCGCTGTCGTTGCTAGCGCCAGGTGCGCTCAGGCCGTTCCAGCCCTTGATTGAATGGCTTTGCGGCGCGGCTGCCTACTGCAAGCAATCCCTGCAACGCTCATCGTGACCTAGCCTTGCTCAGGTGAATCGCGCCTGGCTACAGCGGTGGTTCGACGCCTTGTCGGGGTCGCTACATTGCGTCGGCGACGCGGCAGCGCCTGCCAGTGGGCGCAGGTGTTGCAGGCATGCATCCGGCACGGAATCCCTCCGGGCCGGATGCATGCGTCGGCTCAGGCCGGTTGCGCTTCGGCGCCTGCGCGCTGCAAGGGGTTGGGCAGGGCCTGGCCATTTTCGGTAAAGCCCAGCGAGACCGAGTTCAGGCAGTGGCGTTCGCCGGTCGGCGGCGGGCCGTCGGGGAACACGTGGCCCAGGTGGCTGTCGCAGCGCGCGCAGACGATCTCGGTGCGGATCATGCCGTAGCTGGTGTCGCGGATTTCGCGCACATGGGCGGTGTCGTACGGGGCGAAGAAGCTCGGCCAGCCGGTGCCGGATTCGAACTTGGCGCTGGAGCGGAACAGCGGCAACCCGCACAGGCGGCAGGTGTAGACGCCGTCGAGCTTGTTGTCCAGGAACACCCCGCAGAACGGCGCTTCGGTGCCATGGTGCAGCAGCACGCGCTGTTCCTCGTCGCTGAGCCCGGCGATCAGGGCGTCGCGTTGGGCGGGGGAGGGAGGGGTCAGATCGAACTGGCTCATGGGGTTCTCGCATGCGCGCGCTGGCAGGGTGCCGCGCCTGCACCCGTGATGTGGGCGCTGTCGGCGTGGTTCAAGCGTGCCGGGACAAAGCCCCTCTCCCGCCGGGGCGCCACGGCACAGCTTGCGCGCCACTGGCGCGCGTGCCTTGGTGCGCCTGCGCCGCTGGCGCAGGGCGGGGCGGGGCGCGGAGCGGGGGTTGGGGCGAGGGTAAGGTGGCGAAGCCATGACGCAGTACTGATTGCCAGGCTTCACGCACCCTCATCCGGCGCTGCGCGCCACATCGTCCCGATGAAAAAAGGAGGTGTTTTTCGCGCCGTGATCATCTGGCGAACGCGTTCATCCCGCAGCCGATCCCGCGTATTGCCGCAACACGCCGGCGCCCCCATCCAGTGAGTACTCCTCGATCAAGCACGGTGTCCGTCATGGCGATCCTTTCTTCAACGCGCGGCCTGCTGCTGTGCGGCCTGCTGGCTGCCGCTGGCGCTGCGGCAGCGCAATCGGCCACCAGCACACGCTCGTCCAATACCCTGCAGCCGATCACCAGCCCGACGCCCGCCCAGCCCACGCTGACCGCGCCGCGCGCAGTGCAGCCCGCGCCGGCCACGGCTCCGGTGCCATCGCAGCTCGGCCAGCGCCCGTCCGCGCCCACCATCCCGACCCGTGGCCCGGCCCAAACGCCGGTGGCGCCGGCCGGCAGCCAGGTTGCGCCGGCCAGCGCGCCGATGGTCTACGACCGCAATGGCCGCTTGCTGCAGGGCATGCAGCCGGCCGGCGCCAACCGGGTGCTGGATACCAAGACCGGGCGCTATTACGACGCGGTCCCGGCCGGCGACGGCATGCGCGTGGTGCGCTGACCCGCGCTGTTACCAATCCCCAATTCCGACTCCCAAATCTCAGCCCTCGATCGGCAACGCCAGGGTCTCCTTGACCTCTTCCATCACGATGTAGCTCTTGGACTCGCGCACATGCGGCATGGTCAGCAAGGTGCTGCCGAGCAGCTTGCGATAGGAGGCCATCTCGCTGATGCGCGCCTTGAGCAGGTAGTCGAAATCGCCCGAGACCAGATGGCATTCCAGCACGTTGGGCAGCTTGAGCGCGGCGCGCCGGAACTCCTCGAAAATGTCGCCGGACTTGTAGGCCAGGCTGATCTCCACAAACACCAGCAGGCTGGCCTTGAGATAGTGCGGGTCCAGCCGCGCGTAGTAGCCGGTGATGGCGCCATCGCGCTCCAGCCGGCGCACGCGCTCGGTGCAGGGCGTGGTCGACAGGCCCACCCGCTCGCCCAGTTCGGTAAAGGAAATCCGCCCCTCCTGCTGCAGGATGCGCAGGATCTTGCGGTCGATCTTGTCCAGCTCGCGGGTGCGGGTCGTCATCGGGTCTGCTTCCACAGGGTTTGACAGGAGGATTCACTGCCAAGGCAGGCTGATTCCAGAAATGGCACTGCCTGGCTCGCAATATACTGCGTCTAACTGTCCCCCTCGGCGCCTGGTTGTGGGGGAATACCCTTTCCAGGAGAACGACATGCGGGTGCTCATTCTCGGTAGTGGCGTTATCGGCACCACCATGGCCTGGTATCTGGCACAGGCCGGTTGCGAGGTCACCGTGGTCGACCGCCAGCCGGCGGCGGCGCTGGAAACCAGCTACGCCAATGCCGGCCAGCTGTCGTTCGGCTACACCTCGCCGTGGGCCGCGCCCGGTGTGCCCGGCAAGGCGGTGAAGTGGCTGTTCGAGCAGCATGCACCGCTGTCGATCCGGCCCACCCGCGACCTGCGTCAGCTGGCCTGGCTCAGCCAGATGCTGCGCAACTGCACTGCCGAGCGCTATGCGGTGAACAAGGCGCGCATGGTGCGCATGTCCGACTACAGCCGCGATTGCCTGAACGCATTGCGTGCCAGCACCGGCATCGAGTTCGAAGGCCGCCAGCTCGGTACCACCCAGCTGTTTCGCACCCAGCAGCAACTGGATGCCGCCGCGCAGGACATTGAGGTGCTGGCCCAGTACGGCGTGCCCTACGAGCTGCTGACCCCGGCGCAGATCGCCCAGTTCGAACCGGGCCTGGCCGGCGGTGGCGCGCAGATGGCCGGCGCCCTGCGCCTGCCCGAGGACCAGACCGGCGACTGCCGGCTGTTCACCCAGCGCCTGGCCGAACTGGCCGCGCAGGCGGGGGTGGAGTTCCGCTACGGGCAGCAGGTCGAGCATCTGCAGCACGCAGGCGGGCGCGTCACCGGCGTGCAGATCGATGGCCGCATCGAGACCGCCGACCGCTACGTGCTGGCGCTGGGCAGTTATTCGGCCGACCTGCTGCTCTCGCTCGGCCTGCACCTGCCGGTGTATCCGCTTAAGGGCTATTCGCTGACCATCCCGATCGTGGATGCCGCGCGCGCGCCGACCTCCACGGTGCTGGACGAGAGCTACAAGATCGCGCTGACCCGCTTCGACGACCGTATCCGCGTCGGCGGCATGGCCGAGGTGGCCGGCTTCGACCTGTCGTTGAATCCGCGCCGCCGCGCCACGCTGGAGATGGTGGTCAACGACCTGTTCCCCGGTGCCGGCGATCTGGCCCGGGCCGAGTTCTGGACCGGCCTGCGCCCGGCCACGCCGGACGGTACGCCGGTGGTCGGCGCCACGCCGTATGCCAACCTGTTCCTCAATACCGGCCACGGCACCCTGGGCTGGACCATGGCCTGCGGCTCGGGCCGCTATCTGGCCGACCTGATGCAGGGCCGTACGCCCGATATCGATAGCGAAGGCCTGGACATCTTCCGTTACCTGTCGCCACGCAGCGCCCGCGCGCAGCAGGAGGCCGCGTAGTGCGTCCTGCGCAAGCGTTGATCGACCTGGACGCATTGCGTCACAACTACCGCCTGGCCAAGCGCCTGGGCGGCAGCAAGGCCCTGGCGGTGGTCAAGGCCGATGCCTACGGCCACGGCGCGGTGCGCTGCGCGCAGGCGTTGGACGGCGAGGCCGACGGCTTTGCGGTGGCCTGCATCGAAGAAGCGCTGGAGCTGCGTCAGGCCGGCATCCGTGCGCCGATCCTGCTGCTGGAAGGGTTCTTCGAACACGACGAACTGCGCCTGATTGCCGAGCATGATCTGTGGACGGTGGTGGCCACGCCGCAGCAGGTGCGCGCGCTGGCCGAGTTCCAGAGCCCGCGTCCGTTGCGGGTTTGGCTGAAGCTGGACAGCGGCATGCATCGCCTGGGCCTGTCACCGGAAGACTTTCGTGCGGCGTGGTTGCGGCTGCGCGGGCTGCCGCAGATCGCCTCGCTGGTGCTGATGACCCACTTGGCGCGCGCCGACGAGCTGGAGTGCAGCCGCACCGACGAGCAGGCGGTGGCGTTCGCGCTCACCGCAGGCGGCATGCAGGCCGAAACCAGCCTGCGCAATTCGCCCGGCCTGCTCGGCTGGCCGGCGCTGCGTAACGATTGGTCGCGTCCGGGGCTGATGCTGTACGGCGCAAACCCGTTCCCGCAGGACACCGACACCACCGCGCAACTACGCCCGGTGATGACGCTGCGCTCGCGCATCATCTCCGTGCGCGAGCTGCCGGCCGGCGAGCCGGTGGGGTACGGCGCCCGCTTCGTCGCCGAGCGTCCGACTCGCGTCGGCGTGGTGGCGATCGGCTATGCCGACGGCTATCCGCAGTTCGCCCCCAACGGCACCCCGGTGCTGGTGGATGGACAGGTCTGCCCGCTGATCGGGCGCGTGTCGATGGACATGCTGACCGTGGATCTCACCGAGCACCCGCAGGCCGACATCGGTGCGTCAGTGCAGCTGTGGGGCGATGCGCCGCGGGTCTCCCCGTTGGCGACACAGTGCAATGTCAGCGCGTATCAACTGCTGTGTGGACTCAAGCGCGTGCCGCGGACGTATGTGGGTGAGGCGGCAGTGGGCGAGGGAGTCACGCGGTGAGATGTCCCTTCTCCCATCGGGAGAAGGTGCCCCGAAGGGGCGGATGAGGGGACGTGCGAAGCCACATGCACTTGGAACAACGCGTGGGCTTCGCTCCGTGCCTCACCCCAACCCCTCTGCCGACCGGAGAGGGGCTTGAAGCGGCAGCTCACAGCCCGGCAGTACTCCGGTCGCCGCGGAACTGCTTGCGCACCCAGTCGTCGATCATCGCCTTTTCGAAGCGCAGCGGGTCGCTGTCGGTCAGGCGCGGGCCGCTCATCAGAAACGCCGAATCCACCAGCTTGCGTTCGCCCTGGTCGATCACCTGGCCATCGGCGCCGGTCAGCGTGTAGTTGAAGCTCAGGCGCGGCGGGTAGATGTCCTTGACGATGCGCACGTCCTGCATGCGCGGCCCGTGCCAGGGCTCGTACTGGCCGGCGCGGCGGATGTCGGTGATGGTCACGCTCAGGCGCTGGCCGTCGGGCAGCTTGCGCGCGGCGCTCTGCTGGAAATAAGTCGCCAGCTGGGTCACCCAGTCGCCACGCTGCGCTTCCCAGCGGTTGCCGCTGAAGCGCACTTCGGAAAACTGCGCCGGGTCGGTCCAGCGCACATCGACCTTGCCATCGCCGGTCAGCGCGCGTGGCGCCTGCGGGTCGGTGACGTTGCGTACACGTGCCTGCGCGCCGGTTGCCGCGAGCAGTCCTGCCAGCAACAGGCTGGCGCCGCAAAGGCTGGAACGTTTCATGGAAAGTCTCCAAGCGGAAGGTACGTGGACGTACCGGGCGTCCTTGCAGTGTGGGGGCGCGTCTGCGTGCCGGCAACGCTTGCCACGCAAGGGCTGGCCGGCCATTGCCACGCGGTTAATCCGCAGCGCTGGCGCCATGACGGCGGGTTCACCGCGCCTGCGCCTGCGCTTCACGGCGCAGCCCGGAAGATCGCCAGCATGGACACCCACTCTTTCCGCACAAAGTCAGCCTCTTCGGCGCCGGCACACCTGCCGTCGGACGTGCGCCTGCAGTTCATCGACTGGGCGAAACAACACGGCCATAACCCCGCCACCGGGGCCGCCGCCTTCGTCGCCCTGCAAAGCGATGTGGATCTGGACCTGGCGACCCGCGCGCTGCGGATGGAACCGGGAGCCTCGCCGCGCGATGCCTTGCGCGAACACCTGGCCGCGCTGGCGCGCCAGGGCGATGTGGCGGTGCAGTTCCCGCCGGTCTACGCCTACACCGCCGCCAACGGGCTGGAATACCGCTACTCGCTGATGCTGGTGATCGCCGAGGATTGCGTCGAGTGGACCGGGCGGGTCTGGCAGGACCTGGATTACCAGGGAATGCTCACCGGCCGCGGCCAGGGTCCACGCGCCAACTACACCCAACTGGCGCGGATGGCGCTGGAACACGAGCTTGATCAGGAGCGCCCCCGTTATGTCCAGGCATGAACTCGAACTGCAGTTGCCGCTGGGCGCACAGGTCGCCACCGGCGAGGATGGTTTCAGCGAGCGCTGCCGCAGCGAATGCGCCAAACTTGGCCTGTCGCGGGTGCGGTTGCTGTTGCTGGACGCCGAGTACGCGCGTTCCACCGCCTGGCGCGAAGAAGCGCAGCGCTGGATGGACGAGCAGTTGCGCCGCGAAGGCGAGTGGGTGTTTCGCGGCGTGATCGCCGGGATCGTGGTGCTGGCGGCATGCATCGCGCTGTGCGCGGCGCTGCTGTGGTGATCCCTGGGGAGCCGGCGGCACGCGCGTGAACCGGGTCGGCCGGCTGTGCACCCGCTGACGACACCGGGCGTGGTTTCATCTGCCCGTCATCCGCCCTGGCACCACCCCTGGATCCCGATTTGAGCACCTCGACCACCAGCCCCGATCTGGCCACCAGCCACCCGGCAGCCCTCGCCGAGCCCTTCCTCGACCCGGGGATGTACCACGAGATCTTCCATAATCTGGATGCGGGGTTTTGCGTCATCGATATGGTGTTCGATGGCGACAAGGCCGTCGATTACGTGATCCGCATGACCAATGGCGCGTTCGAGCGCTACACCGGCCTGTCCAATGTATTGAACGTGTCCATTCGCGGCATGCTGGTCGATCACGAACAGGAATGGTTCGACCGCTACGGCCATGTCGCCCGCACGGGTAACCGCATCCACTTCGAAATGCAGGCCAAGGCATTGCGCCGCTGGTACTCGGTGGATGCGTTCCGGGTCGGGCAGCCGGAGCAGGCGCGGGTGGCGGTGTTGTTCATGGACATCACCGAGCGCAAGCGGGTGGAGCGCGAGCTGGCCGAGAGCGAGGCACGTTTCAGCGCCCTGGCCGACGGCCTGCCGATGCCGGTCTGGGTACTGGACGCGCAAGGCGTGGTGCGCTTCGTCAACAGTGCCTATGGCGAATTTTTCGGCATCGACATTTCCAGCGGCACGGTGTCGGCCTGGAGCGAGTTGCTGCATCCGGACGACCTGTCGATCTTCCAGTTCGAACTGGCCACCGCATTGGAAGAACAGCGCGGCCTGCATGCACTGGTGCGCGCGCGCCGCCACGACGGGCAGTGGCGCTGGATCGAAATGACCGCCACGCCGCGCTATTCGGCCGACGGGCGCTTCATCGGCCTGGCCGGCAGCAGCCCGGACGTGACCGAACAACGCGAGATCGAACTGGCACGCGAGCAGCTGCTCGAATCCGAGCGCAGCGCACGCAACGAAGCCGAGAGCATGGCGCGGCTGAAGGACGAGTTCCTGGCCACCTTGTCGCACGAGTTGCGCACGCCGCTGACCACCATCCTGGGCTGGAGCGAGCTGCTGCTGCAGCGGGTCGAGGAAGGTCATCCCAATTACAAGGGCCTGTCGGTGATCGCCAGCAGTGCCCGTGCGCAGAAACGCCTGATCTCGGACATGCTCGACCTCAGCAGCATGCTGCTGGGCAAGGTGCAGTTGGAGGTCGAGTCGCTGGATCTGGTCGAACAGGTGCGCGAGGCCCTGAACACCCAAGAGCTGGCTGCCGAAGGCAAGGACCAGGTGCTGGAGGTGCATGCTCCGTCCACGCCGTGCCTGGTGCTGGGCGATGCCACGCGGCTGCAGCAGGTGCTGTGGAATCTGCTGTCCAATGCGATCAAGTTCACCCCGGCACATGGCCGTATCGATGTCACCATCGAACGCGACGACGGCCACCTGCTGGTCGCGATACGCGATTCGGGCGACGGCATCGCAGCGGAGTTCCTGCCGCATCTGTTCGGCCGCTTCCGTCAGGCCGATGGCACCACCACGCGCCAGCATGGTGGGCTGGGCCTGGGCCTGGCGATCGTGCAGCAGCTGGTGGAAATGCATGGCGGCCAGGTCAGCGCCACCAGCGGCGGTCGCGGCAAGGGCGCCACCTTCACGGTGCGCCTGCCGGAGCATATTCCCGATCAGGCCAGGCGTCCGCGGCGCGAACTGCGCCGGCGCTTGATGTCCGAACAGATCATCGAAGCGCGCGCGCTCAATGGCTTGCGCCTGCTGGCGGTGGAAGACCAGCCGGACATGCTCGATTACCTGCGCCGCCTGCTGGAAGAGCAGGGCGCCGAAGTGGTCACCGCCGGCAGCGCCACCGATGCGCTGGCATTGATCGATCACCGCGGCCATGCACGCTTCGACCTGATGCTGACCGACATCGGCATGCCGGGCATGGACGGCTACGGGCTGATCCGCACCGTGCGCGAGAACATGGGGCTGGACGCGGCGGCACTGCCGGCCGTGGCAGTGACCGCCCTGGCACGCGACGACGATCGCAAGCGCGCGCTGGACTCCGGTTTCCAGGAGCATCTGGCCAAGCCCTACAGCGTCGCCCAACTGGTCACCGCGGTGCGCGCCGCGCGCGAATCGGTGGAGTGAGACGGCAGGCGCCGCCGACGTGGCGCCGCCGCTCCGGCTGACAAGCACAGGTGAAAGAGGCTGTTTACTGCCTCTTTCACGGCCGATGGCCTAGCGTGGTGCATTCCTTCGATGGAGATGACGCCATGTCCAGATACGCCCCGCATGTCTATTCGGAACAAGTACAGATCGCCACGCTCGAACACTGGGTGTCGCTGCTCGGTGGCCAGGAGCGCGTGCGCGTCGAGCTCGACGACGGCAGCATGATCAGCGGCACCGTCGCCGTGCGCCCGAGCATCCAGACCTATCTGGACGACCAGCAGCGCGAAGGCCTCAACGGCCAGTTGCGTATCGACCAACTGGATGCCGCGCAGGAGCCGCACTGGATCTGGATGGACCGCATCGTGGCAGTGCACCCCTTGCCGCTGGGCAGCGATCCGCAAGCGGCTCCCTGAGTCACGCATTGACGATGTGTTTACTTCTCGTCGTGGCGTTGACGGCATGATGGCCGATTGTCGTAACTGTTCAGGATCGATCGCGCAATGAATGCTCCCGCGTTGAAGCTCGCCCGCTGGCCGCTGTCGTTAATGACCGTCGCCCTCCTCGCCGCCTGCGGCGATACCGCCACGCTTGCCATCGAACAAGGGACCGGGCCGAACCCGCAATTGCCCGAGCCGGTCAAACGCCTGATCCCCACTGTCAAGGTGGCGCCGGTCAAGCGCTGGACCGAGAACGCCAAGCCGATCGCCGCCGACGACCTGCAGGTTGCCGCGTTTGCGCGCGACCTGGATCACCCGCGCTGGGTCTATGTGCTGCCGAACGGCGACGTGCTGGTGGCCGAGACCGCCGAGCCGCCCAAGCCGGAAGACGCCGAAGGCGGCGGCATCCGCAAGAAGGTGCAGGGCGCGATGATGAGCAAGGCCGGCGCCGTGGTGCCCAGTGCCAACCGCATCACCTTGCTGCGCGATGCCGATGGCGACGGCGTGGCCGAAGTGCGCACCCAGTTCATCAGCGGGCTGTTTTCCCCGTTCGGCATGGCCCTGATCGGCGATCGTTTCTACGTGGCCAATGCCGATGCGCTGGTGAGCTTTCCGTACAAGCCCGGCGAGACGCATATCACCGCCAAGCCGACCTTCGTGGCCAACCTGCCCGGCGGCCTGAATCACCATTGGACCAAGTCGCTGCTGGCCAGCGCCGACGGCAGCAAGCTGTATGTCGGCGTTGGCTCCAACAGCAACGTGGCCGAAAACGGCATGGAGGCCGAACTCAACCGCGCCGCGATCCTGGAGATCGACCCGGCCACCGGCAGCAGCCGCGTGTTCGCCAGCGGCCTGCGCAATCCGGTCGGCACCGCCTGGGAGCCGCAGAGCAAGTCGCTATGGGTGGTGGTCAACGAGCGCGATGAGATCGGCAGCGATCTGGTGCCGGATTACCTGACCTCGGTGCGCGACGGCGGCTTCTATGGCTGGCCCTACAGCTATTACGGCCAGCATGTGGACGAGCGGGTCAAACCGCAGAACCCCGAGCTGGTGGCCAAGGCGATCAAGCCCGACTACGCGCTGGGCCCGCATACCGCCTCGCTGGGTCTGAGCTTTGCCAGCGGAAGCCTGCTGCCGGAGCGCTT
The DNA here is from genome assembly GCF_014199865.1 of Xanthomonas sp. F14. Taxonomy (NCBI): domain Bacteria; kingdom Pseudomonadati; phylum Pseudomonadota; class Gammaproteobacteria; order Lysobacterales; family Lysobacteraceae; genus Xanthomonas; species Xanthomonas sp. F14. The sequence goes on from NZ_JACHOM010000005.1 coordinate 205,021, forward strand.
CCGCCAGGGCGCCTTCATCGGCCAGCACGGCTCGTGGAATCGCGACCCGCCCAGTGGCTACAAGGTGCTGTTCGTGCCGTTCGTCGACGGCAAGCCCAGCGGCACGCCGATCACGGTGCTGGATGGTTTTCTGGATGCCGAAGGCAATGCGCAGGGGCGACCGGTGGGCGTGAGCCCGGACAATACCGGAGCGCTGCTGGTGGCCGACGATGTCGGCAATGTGATCTGGCGGGTGACACCCAAGGCGCGCTGATCCAGACAACCCGCTGGCTCAGGCGTTCAAACGAAAAAACCGGGCCCAGGCCCGGTTTTTCCATGCGTGTGCCGCGATCGTGCGCGGTGCCAAGCCAATGCGCCCACGCTCAGCGCGGCGGTTCGGGCGAAGCACTGAAGCGGCGCGCATAGCCACGTTCTTCGGTGATCCGGCTGATGTCGTCATCGGCCATTTCCGGGGCGCCATACACCGCATATGCCACGCTGCCATCGTCGCGCTCGCCGACCTGGTGCAGGCGATAACGCGGCCGGCCCGCACCGGTGTTTTCGGGGTAGTGCATCGGTGGCGGGGTGTCATCCAGATCCATTTCGCTGTTGTCGACCACTCCACCTACGAACAGGGCTCGCATCGCGTCTCTCCGGTATTGGTGTGATTCCAGCCTAGGCGGGCGGATGTTGCGTGCGCATCAATAGACCGTATAGACATTGGAAGGGCCGCCGTCTGCAGATCACGCAATCGAATGCCCGCCCAAGCGGGCGCCAGGGCGGGCAGCACGCAGCGCTCCCTTACAATGGCGGCCTGTTCCCGACCCGATGATCCGATGGCTGGCCCGCACGATGCCCCGCTTCAAGCTCTGTTTCTGCCCTTCGCCCAGGGCGTGCTGCCATGGCCCAGCGGCCCGGTGCTGTTCCTGCGCGCGCGCGACGGGTTCCCGCTGCGCGAGCATGCGGCTGCCGATGCGCTGACCTGCGAGCAGAGCTTTCGTCCCTTCGCCGAAGCGCTGGAGCGCAACGGCTGGAACGTGCGCGAAGAGAGCGAGATCGAGGCCGACAGCACCCGTTATGCCCTGGTGCTGGTGTTGCCGCCGCGGCAACGCGAGGAAGCGCGTGCCCTGTTCGCGCGCGCGGTGGCGCTGGCCGCCCCGGGCGGCCGCGTGGTGGCCTGCCAGTCCAACAACGAGGGCGCGCGCTCGGGCGAGGCGGATCTGCGTCAGCTCACTGGCCTGGCCGGCAGCCTGACCAAGCACCATTGCCGCACCTACTGGAGCGCGCCGCTGCCTGCCGACACCGATGCGGTGCTGCAGGCGCGCTGGGCCGCGCTGGATGCGCCGCGCCCCATTCTGGACGGGCGCTTCGTCAGTCGCCCCGGTGTGTTCGCCTGGGACCGCATCGACCCTGCCTCGGCGCTGCTGGTCGAGCATCTGCCGAGCACCCTGGCCGGACACGGCGCCGATCTGGGCGCGGGCTTTGGCTATCTGTCGGCCGAGGTGCTGGCGCGCTGCCCCAAGGTCACCGGGCTGGATCTGTACGAGGCCGAGGCGCGCGCGCTGACCCTGGCGCGGCGCAATCTGCAGGCCATCGCGCATCCGGCGCAGCTGCAGTACCACTGGCGCGACGTCACCGCCGGCCTGGGGGCGCAGTACGATTTCATCGTCAGCAACCCGCCGTTCCACACGCCTTCGCGTGCCGATCGCCCGGATATCGGCCAGCGCTTCATCGCCGTGGCCGCGCAGGCGTTGCGCCCGGGTGGGCAGCTGCTGCTGGTCGCCAACCGGCATCTGCCCTACGAGTACGTGCTCAACGAAAGCTTCGGGCAGGTGCGCGTGGCCGCCGAACGCGACGGTTTCAAGCTGATTTCCGCCATCCGTGGCCGCGGAGCGCGCGCATGAAGCTGGTCAAGCACATCGCCAACCTCGGCTACGGCAGCCGCAAGCAGGTGACCCAGTTGTTTCGCCAGGGCGCGGTCACCGACGCCGCCGGCGAGGTGCTGTATGCCGACGACCAGGTGGAGCACGATGTGATCCGCATCGATGGCGAACCGCTGGATCCGCCAGCGGGCTTCAGCCTGCTGTTGCACAAGCCCGGCGGCTACACCTGCTCGACCAAGGACACCGGCCGGCTGATCTACGAACTGCTGCCGCCGCGCTTCCGTTCGCGCGCACCGGTGCTGGCGCCGGTGGGGCGGCTGGATCGCGAGACCAGCGGCATGTTGCTGATGACCGACGACGGCGCGCTGCTGCACCGGATCATTTCGCCCAAGTCGGCGCTGGACAAGGTTTACGACGTCACCCTGGCCGAGGACCTGCGTGGCGACGAGGCGGCGCTGTTTGCCAGCGGCACGCTGTTGCTGGAAGGCGAAACCAAGCCGCTGCTGCCGGCCGAACTGGACGTGCTCGGCCCACGCGAGGCACGCCTGACCCTGCACGAAGGCCGCTACCACCAGGTGCGGCGCATGTTCGCCGCCGCCGGCAATCACGTGGTGGCCTTGCACCGCAGCCGCATCGGTGGCTTGGCGCTGGACGGTCTGCCGTCCGGGCAATGGCGCGCGCTGGAGGCCGGAGATCTTGCGGTGTTGTTCGGCCGCAACGAGCAGGCCTGAGCCGCGCCGCTAGTGATTGCGCCTGCGGCGCTCCGGGCCTGCGCGGTCTACTGCAGGCCGCGTGCGCGGCAATGCCTCAGACGTACTGCATCTTGCGCGACATGCCGCCATCGACGATGAAGTCCTGCCCGGTCACAAAGCCGGACAGCTGCGGCGACAGCAGATAGACCGCCAGTTGCGCGATGTCTTCCGGTGTGCCGACCCGTCCGGCCGGATGCTGGGCATGGTCGCGCCGCGACAACTTGGGTGTGCGCCGGCGCGCCGGTGCGCGCCAGGCGTCGGTGCTGATCCAGCCCGGGCTGATGCTGTTGACGCGCACCTGCGGGCCTTCGCTCAGCGCCAAGGCGTGGGTGAAGGCCACCAGCCCGCCCTTGGCGGCGGCATAGGCTTCGCTATGCGGCTCGGATTGCCAGGCGCGGGTGGAGGCGATGTTGACGATCGCACCGCCGCCCTGGGCCTGCGCCAATGCGGGCAAGGCCTGCTTGCTGCACAGGAAGGCGCCATGCAGGCTGGCCAGCCTGCGATTCCACTCGTCCCAGTCCAATTGCGGCAATGGCGGCACATGCGGATCGGCCACGCCGGCGTTGTTGACCAGGCCATCGAGTCGCCCGAAGCGGGTGAGCGCGGTGGCGATCAGGCGCGTTGCCTGGGCCGGGCGCGCGGCATCGCACCGCACGAAGGCACTGCGTCGCGGCAATGCCCACTCCTGCAGGCAGGCCTTGCCGGCATCGGCATCCAGGTCGCCGATCACCACGCTGCCACCGGCGCCCAGCACCGCCTGCGCGATGCCACGGCCGATGCCTTGGGCGCCGCCGGTGATCACCACCACGCGGTCCTGCAACGGGGAGGGATTCCATGCGGAGACGGCGGGGGTCAGGGGCATCGGGCGCACCAGGGGAGTGAGGTCGCGCGCACTGTAACGCGGGCGCCGTGGTGGCCGTAGCAACGCGATCGCCGCGCGCGAGGCATGCAGATTGGTGGCTTGCCCGCCGTTATCGCGTCATGCCGTGCCGCTGCGCGCCGGCATCGCTGCGCGTTTCAGGCACGCGCCGCCGCACGCGATGCGGCGGTCAGTGCTGCGATGCGCTCAACAACCGCTCCCAGCCGTCCTGGCCCAGGCGTTCCAGCGTCTGGATATTGCGTTCGACGATCACGTACGGATCCGGAAACGCGGCCACCGCACGCTCCACGCTGTCTTCGCGCAGCAGGTGCAGGGTGGGGTAGGGCGAGCGGTTGGTGAAGTTGGCCACGTCATCCACCGCCGCGCCTGCGAACTGATAGTCCGGATGGAAGCTGGCCACCTGCAACACGCCACCCAGATCCAGCGCTTCCACCGCCGCATCGGCGTTGTCGAGGAAGTCGTTGTAGTCCAGGAAATCGGTGAGCACGTCCGGATGCACGATCAAGGTGGTGTCGATCTGCTCGGCCGGCGTGTCGCGCAGCAACACCAGCTCCTCGGCCAGTTGTTCGAGCAACGCTTCGGGCGTGCTGGCATCGCTGAGCACCAGCCTCACCTGCTCCTTGACGTAGACCGCCTTGGCGAACGGGCACAGATTCAGGCCGATCACCGCGCGCTCGATCCACTGGCGGGTGGCGGTCAACGGGTCGAGCGTGGCAGGCGTGGTCGTCATCGTGGCGGCGGCGTGATGGTGGGCCAGTGTATGCGATCGCTGCCGGCGCGGCCGCCTGTGCCGGTGCAGCGCAGCGCGGAGCCGGCGCTTGGCGGAATGCGGGGAGAACTGCAGCAGTTGCTGCGCTGACGCAGCCTAGGTGGCATCCGCATGCGTGTTTGCGCCGACATGCGCACGCAGGAACGCACTCGATGCCTGCGCAACTTTATCGGCGTGCGGGGTCTTGTGCGGCGAGCCGATCGCGTGCGCGCCGGTGTCGAAGGCCATCGCGCAGGTGTGCTCCGGCGCGCTGCCGAGCGCAGCGAACATCGCCAGCATCGCCGGCACCGAGGCGGTGGGATCCTCCTCGCCGTTGGCAGCGCGGTAATAGCCCAGAAACACCGGGCATTGCACGCGTGGCCACGGTGGATCGGCGGCAACCGCGTCGAACAGGCTGCGCAGCGCGCGGAATCCATCCGGGTGGATGGTGCCGGACCAGAACGCCAGCGACGCGGCGGTGCGCGGGCGTGGGTCGGTCAAGGGCGTCTGCGCGGCGCAGACCTGATCCAGCAGCGCCGGGTCGGCCGGCCGGATGCCCGGTGACCAGGCGACCACCGCAGCCACCGCGTCGGGGCGCTGCGCCGCAAGCCACAAGCCCAGCGTGGCACCCATGGACGAGCCGACGATCGCCACGCGTGTGCCCATGCGCTGTGCCTGCGCCAGTGCATCCAGGGCCGAGGCCTGTAACGCTGCCGGCGTCAGCCCCTGCATCGCGTCGGCGGCGCTGCGGCCATGCCCGGGCCAACGGTGCACGTACAGGTTGGCAGCCAGCGCATCGGCGATCTGCTCGGGCAGTTCGCCGGCTTCTCCCGGGCTGGCGGCGAACCCATGCAGGTACAGCAGCGCCAGCGGCGTGCGTCTGCGCGCGGCGGTGTGCCAGTGCCGGCGTGCCGCGTTGCCCGGTTTCAGGTCAGCCGGTTGCATGGCGGGCATGCGCGGCGAGGATGGCCAGCAATTGGTGCGCGTTGATCGGTTTGGACAGATAGCCGGCCACGCCGGCCGCGGTGGCCTCGCGCATCGAATCGGTGCGGGTGTCGGCGGTCAGCACGATGATCGGCGGCAGCGCGGCGATCGCCGTGCGCGCCTCCCCCAGCGCGTCCCAGCCCGAGGTGCCGGGCATGTGCAGGTCGAGGAACACCAGGTCCGGCGCCGCCTCGCGGATGCGCTGTACCGCGTTGCTGCCATCGCTGTGAAAGCTCACCCGGTGCCCGGCGCGGGTGAGCAGATTGCCGATCACCAGCCGATTGGTGTCCATGTCCTCGAACACCAGGCAATGCAGCGGCGGCACCGTCGCGGCATGCTGTTGCAGGGCCTCGCGCAGCGCCGGCGGGCGGCAGCCTTGCGCCGCGGCGGCGGCCAATTCGAAGGTCCAGCGAAATACGCTGCCGCCGCCGGGGTTGTCGCGCACGCTCAGGCTGCCGCCCATCGCCTCGGACACCGACAGCGCAATGAACAGGCCCAGCCCGACCCCGCCCTCGGCACGGCTGAAACCGGTGCTGAGCTGGCTGAAGGGCGTGAAGATATAGGCCTTCTGGGCGTCGGGGATGCCGATGCCGGTATCGGTCACGGTCACCGCGATCGCCCAGCGCTGCTGCACCTGCGTGGCGGCGATCAGCACGTCGACCGCGCCACCGGCCGGGGTGAACTTGATCGCATTGATGACCAGGTTGGTGCTGACCTGTTCGATACGCCCTTCGTCGCCGATGAGGTCAGGCGTCTGCGCCACATCGCTGCGCAGCGCCAGCGCCACGCCCTTGGTCGACGCTGCACTCGCGCACACCGCTTTGACCGTGGCCAGCACGTCGAGCAGGCTCAGCGGCTTGCTGTGCAGCTGCAGCCGGCCACCGTCGATGCTGGCCACGTCGATCACTTCGTTCACCCGATGCCGCAGCGCGATCGCATTGACCGTCACCGCCTGCATCAGTTCGCGCTGTTGCGCCGACAAGGTGTCGCTGTCGATCAGCTGCGCGCAGTTGATGACCGCGTTCAACGGCGTGCGCAGTTCGTGGTTCATGGTGCTGATGAAGCGGCTCTGCGCATCGCGCGCGGCCAGCGCCTGCAGGGCGATCTCCTGCATTGCGCTGACGATGCGCGCCACCAGCAGCGGCAGCACCACGCTCAGCGCCACTGCATACACAAAGTAGGCCGGCCGCGACAGCCAGTAGCCGGCCGGCGCGGTCAGCAGCATCAGCACGAAGGTGCTGAGCAGCACCGGCAGCGTCGCCTTCTGCCCATAGCGCGCCACCGCGGCGATGGTGATGAAGGGCAGGAAGGCGTTCAGCGACATCAGCAGGATGAAGGCCAGATAGGTCTGGATGCCGATGAATAGCAGGTTCATCGCAAACCCGACCGCGTCCAGCCACTCGCCCGGCGGGATGATCCTGCGTCGCACCAGCACCATCCAGATCACCGCCACCATCCACAGCGTCGCTGCGGTGGGGAAGACCGCCTGTGCATCCCTGACCAGCACCGGCTGCGGCCCGTACAGCCAGCCGAAGCACCACAGCGCCACGATGGTCTGCACGATCACCCGGCCGACGCAGGCGCGATATTCCAGGAACGATTCGAACAGCCGCACCAGCCTGTCGTTGCGCAGCTGCCGGGCGGCCAGAATCAGGCCGGGCGCTGCACGGTTGGATCCACTACGCATGGGGGGCGGTGTCGTCGTTGGGAAGGGTGCGCCGGTAATTCTCGACCAGCAGGCCGGCCGCGGTCGCAATCGCGGTGTAGCGCTGCGCGAGCGCGGCCCCCGGTTCGCCGCCGTCGACATCGCCGCGCAACCGGTCGCAGGCGTTCAGCAGTTCGCAAGAGCCGGTCAGCGAGAGCGTGTTCTTGAGCGCATGGATCTGCTCCAGTGCCTGCGCCTGGGTGGTGCTGGCCTGGCCGAGCGTGCAGCTGGCGATGGCGCGCTGCACTTCCACCGCAAACGCATCGGCAAACGCTGCGGCCGCCAGCGGGTCCAGCCCGGCCAACGTGTGCAGCGTCGAGCCGGCTTCGATGCGTGGCTGTGCGTGCGTCACGGCGCACGCCGTCCCGGCAGCGGGCGGCGCCTGCGGCACCGTGGCCGGGTGCGCGCGTTGCAACAGGCTGGAGAGCAGGCCGCGCATGCTTGCATCAGATCCGTAACGCGCCGGTGCGCGCGCGTCCGATGCCCGGGCAGCGGACGGCCGGTACGCCGCGCTGTGCGGCCCGCCTGCACAGCGCGGCACGACAAGGCGCCGTGTCAGCCATCACGCGTGCTCAGTCGCGGAAGTTGTCGAACTGCAGCGGCAGCTCGAAGTCGGCCTTCTTCAGCAGTGCCATCGCATCCTGCAGATCGTCGCGCTTCTTGCCGCTCACGCGCAGCTTGTCGCCATTGATCTGCGCCTCGACCTTGAGCTTGGCTTCCTTCAGCTTGGCCACCAGCTGCTTGGCCTGCTTCTGTTCGATGCCCTGCTTGACGGTGACCTTCTGGCGCGCACCGGCCAGGTTGGTTTCCATGTCGCCGAACTCCAGGCAACGCACGTCGATGCCACGCGCCAGCAGGCGCGCGCGCAGGATGTCGGTCATCTGCTTGACCTGGAAATCGCTGGGCGCGGACTGGTTGATCGCCTTGCCGTCTTCCAGCTCGAACCTGGCCTCGACCCCCTTGAAATCGAAGCGCGTATCCAGCTCGCGGTTGGCCTGGTCCACCGCATTGGTCAGTTCGTGCTTGTCGACTTCGGACACCACGTCGAAGGAAGGCATGCAAAGCTCCTGCTGTCTGTAAACAGCCGCCATTCTAGGGCATCGCGTCATCGCCCCTGTCGACACAGGGTTGCCAGGCTGCGCGCACGCGCAGCGATAATGGTCCATGCCCACCACCCGCTCTCCGCTTCCCGCCATCGCCTGGATGGTGGCCGCCGTGGCCTGTTTCTCGCTGATGGATGCGGGAATGAAGCTGCTGTCGGCGCATTACCCGCCGCTGCAGGTCACCCTGCTGCGCGGCGCCGCCTCGCTGCCGTTCGTGCTGGTGTGGGTATTCGCCACCGCCGGACCGCGCTCGATCGTGCCGGTGCGCTGGGGCCTGCACCTGCTGCGCGGGGTACTGGGCATGGTGATGATCGGCTGCTTCGTCTACGGCCTGAAGCGCATGCCGCTGTCGACCGCCTACACGCTGTATTTCGTCGCCCCGCTACTGGTGGCGGCGCTGTCGGTGCCATTGCTGGGCGAGCGGGTCGGGCCACGCCGCTGGACGGCGATCGGCATCGGCCTGGTCGGGGTGATCGTGGTATTGCGCCCAGGCGTGGACGGGCTGATCTCGCTGCCCGGGCTGATGGTGCTGCTGGCGGCCACCGCCTATGCCATCGCCGCCATCACCGTCAGTCTGCTGACCCGCACCGACACCCCGCAGGCGATGGTGGTGTGGTTCCTGCTGTTCATGGCGGTCGGCGCCGGCCTGCTGGCCATTCCCGACTGGGTGCCGTTGCGGGGCGAGCACGCCTGGCTGATCGCCGGCATGGGCTTGGCCGGCGCACTGGGGCAGATTGCGCTGACCCAGGCCTTCCTGCGCGGCGAGGCCTCGATGATCGCGCCGCTGGAATACACCGGCCTGGTCTGGGTGATCGGCTGGGACTGGCTACTGTGGCAGACCCTGCCCGACAGCTGGACCTGGACCGGCGCCGGTATCATCGTCGCCAGCGGGCTGTATCTGCTGCGCCGGGAGCGGATTCGGAAGGCGGATCGGCCGATGTCGTTGGATAAGCCGTGATTGGGGATTCGGGATTTGGGATTCGCAAGAGCAACGGCAAGGCGCTTTGGCTGTTACGAATCCCCAATCCCGATTCCCCAATCCCCAACTTAGAACTCATTGGAATATCGTCCGCAAACATTGACTGGTAGGCTTCACGGCCCCCCAATCGGCCACGCGCGGTGATCCAGTTTCAGCGCCTGCACAAGTCTTATTCCGTTGACGGTCGCCAGATCGTGGCGCTGCATCCACTCGATCTGCGGATCGGCCCCGGCGAGGTGTTCGGCATCATCGGCCATTCCGGTGCCGGCAAGTCGACCCTGATCCGGCTGATCAACCGGCTGGAAGAACCCAGCGGCGGGCGGCTGCTGATCGGCGACGAGGACGTCACCGCGCTGGACCGCCAGGGCCTGCGCGCGCTGCGTCGGCGTGTCGGGATGATCTTCCAGCACTTCAACCTGCTGTCCTCGCGCACCGTGGCCGGCAATGTGGCGTTTCCGCTGGAACTGGCCGGCACCCCGCGCGCCGAGGTCGATGCGCGCGTGGCCGAGCTGCTGGCACGGGTCGGGCTGGAGCAGCATGCCAGCAAGTATCCGGCGCAGCTGTCCGGCGGGCAGAAGCAGCGCGTGGGCATTGCGCGCGCGCTGGCCACCCGGCCGCAGATCCTGCTGTGCGACGAGGCCACCAGTGCGCTGGACCCGCAGACCACCGCCTCGGTGCTGCAGCTGCTGGCGCAGATCAACCGCGAGCTGGGCCTGACCATCGTGCTGATCACCCACGAGATGGACGTGATCCGCCGGGTCTGCGACCGCGTCGCGGTGCTGGATGCCGGCAAGCTGGTGGAAACCGGCCCGGTGACCGAGGTGTTCCTGCATCCGCAGCACGCCACCACCCGGCGCTTCGTGTCCGAGGCCGAGCATGTGGACGAAGCCGAGCTGCATCGCGACTTCGCCGCGGTGGGCGGGCGCATCGTGCGGCTGACCTTCCTGGGCAACGGCACCTACGAACCGGTGCTGGGCCGCATCGCCCGCGAGACCGGGGTGGACTACAACATCCTGTCCGGGCGCGTGGACCGCATCAAGGACACCCCGTACGGCCAGCTCATCGTCGCGCTGACTGGCGGCGACCATAACGCGGCACGCGCCGGCTTCGTCGCCGCCGGCGTGCACGTGGAGGATCTGCGCGTATGACTCTGATCGCCACGACAAGCGGGTTTTTCCGCAATCTCGATGCCGCCAAGTGGGGCGATATCGGCCAGGCCACGCTCGATACCTTGCTGATGCTGGCCGGCGCGCTGCCGCTGACGCTGCTGATCGGCCTGCCGCTGGGCGTTGCGCTGTTCCTGTGCGGTGCCCCGCAGCTGCGCCGCCGCCCGGTGCTGTACGGGGTGCTCGCGGCACTGATCAACCTGCTGCGCTCGGTGCCCTTCATCATCCTGATGATCGCGATGATTCCGCTCACGCTGATGCTGATGGGGACCTCGCTGGGCGTGCGCGGCGCGATCCTGCCGCTGGTGGTCGGCGCCGCACCGTTCTATGCACGGCTGGTGGAAACCGCCTTGCGCGAAGTGGACCGCGGGATCATCGAAGCCAGCCAGGCGATGGGCGCCACCACCCGCCAGCTGGTGCTGCGCGTGCTGCTGCCCGAAGCGCGCCCGGGCCTGATCGCCGGCGCCACCGTGACCACCATCGCGCTGATCGGTTTCACCGCGATGGGCGGTGCGATCGGCTCCGGCGGGCTGGGCGATGTCGCGTACCGCGAGGGCTATCTGCGCTCGCATTCGGATGTCGCGCTGATCACCGTGATCGCCCTGCTGGTGCTGGTGCAGCTGCTGCAGATGCTGGGCGACTGGCTGGTGGCGCGCTACAGCCGGCGCTGAGCTTGACCGCGATCGCGTGTTGTCGGCGCGCGCAGGGCCCAGCAAGCACACGGGCCCGCCGATCGCGGCTCCACCTGCGGTCTGCTAGGTTTAGCGCTTGCGGCAGTGCCGCATTCCTCCTCCCACGGACCCCCACATGAACACATTCGCGTTTCGTTCCCTCCTGGCTGCGGCCACGCTGGCCCTGGCTTCCTGTGGCGGTAGCGGTGGCAGCAGCGGCGGCGACACACTGACGGTGGCCGCCACCGCGGTGCCGCATGCCGAGATCCTGGAGGTGGTCGAACCGCTGCTGGCCAAGCAGGGCGTCAAGCTGGACGTGCGCGTGTTCAACGACTACGTGCAGCCCAACGACCAGGTCGTGCAGAAGCAGATCGACGTTAACTACTTCCAGACCGAGCCGTACCTGGATGCCTACAACCGCGACCGCAAGAGCCAGCTGGTGACGGTGGTCGGCGTGCATATCGAGCCGTTCGGCGCGTATTCGCGCCGGTTCAAGACGCTGGCCGAGCTGCCTACCGGCGCAGATGTGGTGATTCCCAACGACCCGAGCAACAACAGCCGCGCGCTGATCCTGCTCGACAAGGCGGGCGTGATCAAACTCAAGGACCCGAGCAATGCCCTGTCCAGCCAGCGCGACATCGTCGAGAACCCCAAGCAGCTGAAGTTCCGCGAGCTCGACTCGGCGATGCTGCCGCGCGTGCTCGACCAGGTCGACCTGGCGCTGATCAACACCAACTACGCGCTCGACGCCGGCCTCAATCCGACCCGCGACGCGCTGGCGATCGAGAGCAAGGACTCGCCGTACGTGAACTTCCTGGTCTCGCGCCCGGACAACAAGGACGACCCGCGCGTGCAGAAGCTGGCCAAGGCCTTGACCAGCCCGGAAGTGAAGGCGTTTATCGAGCAGAAGTACAAAGGCGCGGTATTGCCGGCGTTCTAAGAGCGGCGGTCCAACCGACCGCGCTCACCGCCAGGCGGGTGCGGCCGGTGCTCCGCATCGGCATGCACCCCGCGAACACGCCGGTTGCTGCGCGCCGTCCATGTTCACGTGGCGTCCGCGCGTTACGGGTTGCCAACCACTCTTCACCGCCACCGAGCATGTGATGCCACTTCTTCTCGCCATACCGCTGGCCGTGATCATCGCCCTGGCGGTGTTCGCGGTGCTGTTGCCGTTGTCGCTGGTGCAGCGCTTTCGTGTCGGCACCGCGCGGCGGCAGGCACGCGGCTGGCTGTTGATGATCAATCTGGTCTCGGCCGGCCTCTCCACGGTGTTGTTCGTGATCTTCGTGTTGATCGCCGCCGCGTTCTGGCCCGGCGCGATCAGCCATGCCGCCTTCGGCTGGGCCTGCGGGCTGGCGCTGGGGCTGCTGGCATTGCGTCTGACCCGCTTCGAGCGCACCCAGCAGGGGCTGTTCTACCGGCCCAACCTGTGGCTGGTGCTGGCCCTGACCGCGCTGGTGGTGGTACGTGTGATCGCCGGCATGGTGCAGGGGTGGCGCAGCACCTGGCAGGGTGCTGCCTGGCCCACGGAAGGGTGGCTCAGTCACGCCAGCCTGTTGGGCGCGGCCGGCGTACTGCTCGGCTATGCGCTCGCCTATGCCACCTTGTTGTGGTGGCGCTGGCGCAGCGCGCGCCTGCGCGGCAGCGTCTACTGGCGCTGAGCGGGCGGCGCCACGATTTCAAAGCATAAAAAACGGGCCTTGCGGCCCGTTCTTGTTCAACTGAAACGTTGCTTGCCCGCGTGCTTAGAAGCGCGCGCCGACGCCGAAGCCGACGGTCCACGGATCCAGTTCCAGCTCGCTGCCGGTGCCCTGGCCGCCCACGCGCAGTTCCGGACGCGAACGCATGTAGCGGGCGTCGGCACGTGCGAACCAGGTGGAGTTGATGTTCATGTCCACGCCGACGGTGCCGATGACACCCTTGGCGGTGTCCAGGCCCACGTGCTGGCCGGTGGCCGACGCCGCGTCGATCTTCTCGTTGCTGAAGTTCGACTCGTAGTAGCCCACGCCCACGAACGGACGGAACACGTTATCGGCCTGGCCGAAGTGGTACTGGCCGCTGATGGCGATCGGCTGCTGCTCTACGGTACCGATCTTGCCCACGCCATCGGCGTTGACACGGTGGTTGAACTTGTCAGCGGCGCCCCACAGCTCAACGGCCCAGTTGTCGTTGATGTAGTAGCTGGCGCTCAGCGTCGGTGCCGGGCCGCCATCGACGTCCAGGCCGGGAGCCGGATCGTTCTTCGGCTTGATCAGAGCAACACCGCCGACCACTGCCCAATGCTTTCCGGAAGCGCTATCGGCGCTGGTGGAAGCCGAGGAGGTGTCGCCGGTGTAGGTGGTGTCTTGTGCAAATGCCGACGGCGCAAACGCAAGTGCGGATACGGCAGCCAGGCTCAGGATGGAAATGGCACGCATTGGGGGTCTCCTCAGTGTTCTTGTTAGGCCCGTGGAGTGGGCCGCGCCAAAGCTATTCCTGAAAATCTGAATCCACGCCCACCCGTGGCTCGCTAAAATTTCGTTTGTTCAGCAAGTTTCCGGAGAAGGCCGTGGCTGCAACAGGCAAGCTGAAAAAGACATTCACGCAGATGCGATCGCCGTGACGAAAACCGACCTGTTGCAGGGCCTTCCAGCGCACATTCCTAACGATTGCCGTGTCCTGGTGCTCGGCTCGATGCCGGGCAACGCCTCGTTGCACGCGGCGATGTACTACGCCCATCCGCGCAACCGTTTCTGGCCGCTGATGCAGGAACTGCTGGGCATCGATGCCGGGTTGGCGTATCCGGCGCGCCTGCAGGCACTGGCCGATTGCAAGGTCGGCCTGTGGGATGTGATCGGCCAATGCGAGCGGCGCGGCAGCCTGGACACTGCCATCGTCGCCAGCAGCATCGTGGTCAACCCGCTGGCGGCGCGGCTGGCGACGCTGCCGCAGCTGCGCGCGGTCGCCTGCAACGGGGCGGCCGCCGCGCAGGCATGGCGCCGCCATGTGCAGCCGCTGCTGCCGGTTGCCCTGCATACGGTGCCGGTATGGGCCTTGCCGTCCACCAGCCCGGCCAATGCGGCATGGTCGCTGCCACGGCTGTGCGCGGCCTGGCAGCCGCTGCGCGACGCACTGGATTAGCGACGTCGGATCGCCGCGCAACCAATCCATGAGCGAAGACATCAGCGAGCGGATGGCGCCGTGCGAGCCATGTGCCTGCGTCGTGGCGGGTTGGCCGACACCTGTCACCACCGCAACGCCGGCCATGTTGGTCAGCGCGTAGCCACCGGCCGGAAGTCATGCCAGCGTCCGGCACGGGCAAGTGCCGCTCCCGTGCACGCATGCTGCAGCCAACACATCAACGGAAGCGACCAGATGGCGATCAAGCACGCACTACAGATGGCAGCGGGCCTGCTGCTGGGCCTGCTGGTCGCCGTACCGGCTGCCAGCGCCGACGATCTGCACTGCAACGTCAGCAGCGACTACGACCTCACGCTCAACCCGCGCAGCCTGATCCTGATCCGCGCGTCGGGCACGCCGCAGCGGCTGGTGATGCGCCAGGGCGCGTTATTCGTCGACGACCGCTGGGTCGCGGTGAGCGCGGACGATCGCACGCGTTTGATCAACTTCGAGCGGCAGACCCGCGACGTGGTGCCGCTGGCGCAGGAGGTCGGGCGTGAAGCGGCCGACATCGCCGTCACTGCGCTGGGCGAGGTGGCGGCCGGCTTCAGCCGCAGCCCCGAGGCCACACGCGTGCAGCTGGCGGCCGTGCGCGAAAAGATCGACACCCGCCTGAAGCAGAGTTTCGGCAAGAGCCAGCTCACCTCGATCGATATCGATGACGACATCGGCGCGATGGTGGCCGAGCTGCTGCCGCAGCTGATCGGCGATGTCGTCGCCGGTGCGGTGCAGTCGGCACTGACCGGAAACGATCTGCAGCTGCGGTCGCTGGAAGGGGTGGAAACGCGCATCGAGCGCCTGATCGAACCGCAGGCGCGTGCGTTGCGGCCACGCGCGCAGCAACTGTGTACGCGGGTCGAGGCGCTCGACGGCTTGGACAATGCGCTGGCGTATCGTTTGCCCTCGGGCGAGCCACTGCAACTGTTGCGGGTCGATCGGCGCGCATCGAAATGATCCGGCGCATGCGCCGGCGAACGCTGCATCCCGTCCGGTGCGCGACTTTTTCCACGGCAATGGTTGGCGCTGCGGCCCGCAGCCGGCCACAATAGGGGTTTCCCCATTCTGTTGCCGGAGTTCCCCGTATGGCCGAAATCAAGGAAGCACTTGTCCCCGATATCGGTGACTACAGCGATGTCCCGGTAATCGAGGTGCTGGTGTCGGTCGGCGATACGGTCAGCAAGGACCAGAGCCTGGTCACGCTGGAATCGGACAAGGCCACGATGGAAGTGCCCTCGTCGGTGGCCGGCGTGGTCAAGGAGATCAAGGTCAAGGTCGGCGATTCGCTGTCGCAGGGCGCGCTGGTCGCGCTGATCGAAGTGGCCGACGCTGGCGCCGAAACCGCCGCCGCCCCGGCCGCCGCTCCTGCCGGCCCCGCCAAGGCTGCGCCCGCTGCCGCGCCGGCGCCTGCCGCCAAGGCCGAGCCGGCTGCGCCTGCCGCGTCCTCGGACGGCGGCCTGGTCGAGGCCCGCGTGCCCGATATCGGCGATTACACCGACATCCCGGTGATCGAGGTGCTGGTCGCCGTTGGCGATACCGTCGCCAAGGACCAGAGCCTGGTCACGCTGGAATCGGACAAGGCCACGATGGAAGTGCCGTCCTCGGCCGCCGGTGTGGTCAAGGAACTCAAGGTCAAGGTCGGCGACACGCTCTCGCAGGGCAATGTGGTGGCGATCATCGCTGCCAGCGATGGCGGCGCCGGAGCGGCGCAGTCCCCGGCCAAGCCCAGCACCGACACCGCCGAAACCGCCGGCAAGGTCGAGCCGGTCGCCGTGTCTGCGGTGCCGGACAAGCTGGCCCAGCGCGAGATCGCGCAGGTGCAGGGCGCCCGGTCCAGCGAGGCCGCGCAGCCTGCGCAGGGCGGTCAGCCGTCGGCCGGGCAGCCGTCCAGCCCGCCGGTGACCTTCGACGCCGACAGCGTGCTGCCGTCCAAGGTGGCCTACGCCAGCCCAGTGGTGCGCGTGTTCGCACGCGAGCTCGGCGTGGATCTGAACCAGCTCAAGGGCAGCGAAAAGGGCGGCCGCATCACCCGTGAGGACGTGCAGCGCTTCGTCAAGGCCGCACTCAGCGGCGGCGCGCCTGCCGCAGCCGGGGCCGCACCGGCCGGTGGTGGCAACGGTCTGAACCTGCTGGCCTGGCCGAAGGTGGACTTCAGCAAGTTCGGCGAGACCGAGACCCAGCCGCTGTCGCGCATCAAGAAGATTTCCGGTGCCAACCTGGCACGCAACTGGGCGATGATTCCGCACGTCACCCAGTTCGAATCGGCCGACATCACCGACCTGGAAGCCCTGCGCGTGGCGTTGAACAAGGAAAACGAGAAGGCTGGCATCAAGCTGACCATGCTCGCCTTCCTGGTCAAGGCCAGCGCCGCGGCGTTGAAGAAGTTCCCCGAATTCAACGCCTCGCTGGATGCGGCCGGCGAGAACCTCACGCTGAAGAAGTACATCAACATCGGCTTCGCCGCCGACACGCCGAACGGCCTGGTCGTGCCGGTGATCCGCGACGTCGACAAGAAGGGCGTGCTGCAGATCGCACAGGAAAGCGGCGAGCTGGCCAAGAAGGCGCGCGACGGCAAGCTCGGCCCGGCCGACATGAGCGGCGGCTGCTTCTCGATCAGCTCGCTGGGCGGCATCGGTGGTACGGCATTCACGCCGATCATCAATGCGCCGGAGGTGGCGATCCTGGGCGTGTCCAAGTCGGCGATGCAGCCGGTGTGGAACGGCAAGGAGTTCGCCCCCAAGCTGATGCTGCCGCTGTCGTTGAGCTACGACCACCGCGTCATCGACGGCGCGCTGGCCGCACGCTTCACCACCTACCTCAGCCAGGTGCTGGCCGACATGCGCCGCGTCCTGCTGTGAGAGCAGCGTTGCTGACCTTCGCCCTGCTGGGCGTGCTGCCGTGGACATCCGCGGCGGCACGCGAGTGCGAGAGCACGCTCGGGCGCGGCTGGCCGCCGGCGGTGGGCAACTACGGCACCGCGGTGACCACGTTGCTCGACGCCGGCACCCGGCCGAGCCTGTCGTTGCTGACGCTGCCTACCCGTGGCGTGGAAAGCGGCGTATCGCTGGTGCCGGGCAAGGACGGTGCCGACTGGACCCTGCGGCACAGCCGCGCCGACGAGCGCGTCTACAGCTGGGTCAGCCAGAGCGATCGCGGCAGCGTGCAGTTCCGCACCGCGCAGACCCCGGAAACGGTCGAGATCCCGATTCCGGCGGCGTTGGCAAGGCGCCTGGTCAGCAACTGGACCGGCGCACTGACGCAACTGGCGCCGAGCGGTCGCAGCGCCCCGGTGAGCGAGGGCGAGGTGCTGTCGTTCCAGGTCGATGGCGTGCGTTACAGCGGCACCCGCCCGAGCTGCGGCGCCGGCGAGTTGCTGCTGCAGCAGGCCGCGTTGCTGATCGAAGCCAGCGAAGGCAAGGAAAAGAAGCGCGACAAGCGCTGGACCCAAATCGAATCGTCGCTGGATGAACTCCAGCAGACGCTTGCCGGCACGGCCGGTTGAGCCACAGGAGAAGCAAATGGCGGTCATTGAAATCAAGGTTCCCGACATCGGCGATTACAGCGATGTCCCCGTCATCGAAGTGCTGGTCGCCGTCGGCGACAGCGTGGTCAAGGATCAGGGCCTGGTGACGCTGGAGTCGGATAAGGCCACGCTGGAAGTGCCGTCCTCGGCCGCCGGTGTGGTCAAGGAGCTCAAGGTCAAGGTGGGTGACAGCCTGTCCGAAGGTGCGCTGGTGCTGCTGCTGGAAGCCGAAGGCGAGGCCGCCGCACCGGCTGCGCCCGCCAAGGCTGACAGCAAGCCCGCACCGGCGGCTGCGGCGCCTGCCGCCGCGCCCGGCAGCAAGCCGCCGGTAACGCCGTCGCATCGCGCGCCGGCCGAACCGGCGCCGTCCAAGCCGGCGCTGGCCAGCGGCAAGCCGGCCGATATCGAATGCAAGATGGTGGTGCTCGGCGCCGGCCCTGGCGGCTACACCGCCGCATTCCGCGCCGCCGACCTGGGCCTGGATACGGTGCTGATCGAGCGCTACGCCAGCCTGGGCGGGGTCTGCCTCAATGTCGGCTGCATCCCGTCCAAGGCGCTGCTGCATGCCGCCGCGGTGATCGACGAAGTGGCGCACGCCGGCGATTTCGGCGTGGACTTCGGCCAGCCCAGGATCACCCTGGACAAGCTGCGCGAGTACAAGGAAAAGGTGGTCGGCAAGCTCACCGGCGGCCTGGCCAGCATGGCCAAGCAGCGCAAGGTGCGCACCGTCACCGGCGTGGCATCGTTCGTGTCGCCCAACGAGCTGGAGATCGTCGGCGACGACGGCAAGACCCAGCTGCTGCGCTTCGAGCACTGCATCATCGCCGCCGGTTCGCAGGCGGTGAAGCTGCCGAACTTCCCGTGGGACGACAAGCGCGTGATGGACTCCACCGACGCGCTGGAACTGCACGACATTCCCAAGACCCTGCTGGTGGTTGGCGGCGGCATCATCGGCCTGGAAATGGCCACGGTGTACAGCGCGCTCGGCAGCAAGGTCACCGTGGTCGAGTTCATGGACCAGCTGATGCCGGGCGCCGACAAGGACCTGGTCAAGCCGCTGGCCGATCGCCTGAAGAAGCAGGGCGTGGAAGTCCATCTCAAGACCAAGGCCACCGACGTCAAGGCCGACGCCAGCGGCATCACGGTGTCGTTCGAAGCGGCCACCGAGGGCGAGAAGCCGGGTCTGCAGGCCACCGCCTACGACCGCGTGCTGGTGGCGGTTGGCCGCACGCCCAACGGCAAGAAGATCGGTGCCGACAAGGCCGGCGTCACCATCACCGAGCGCGGCTTCATTCCGGTCGATCGGCAGATGCGCACCAACGTGCCGCACATCTTCGCCATCGGCGACATCGTCGGTAACCCGATGCTGGCGCACAAGGCCACCCACGAGGGCAAGCTGGCCGCCGAAGTGGCTGCCGGCGAGAAGAAGGAATGGGTGGCGCGGGTGATTCCGTCGGTCGCCTACACCAACCCGGAAATCGCCTGGGTCGGCGTGACCGAGACCGAGGCCAAGGCCAAGGGCCTGAAGGTCGGCGTGGCCAAGTTCCCGTGGGCCGCCAGTGGCCGCGCGATCGGCATCGGCCGCACCGAAGGCTTCACCAAGCTGATCTTCGACGAAGAAACCCATCGCGTGATCGGTGGTGCCATCGTCGGCGTGCATGCCGGTGATCTGCTGGCCGAGATCGGCCTGGCGATCGAGATGGGCGCCGAGGCCGAAGACATCGGCCACACCATCCACGCGCATCCGACCCTGAGCGAATCGGTCGGTATGGCCGCCGAGGTCTACGACGGCACCATCACCGACCTGTACATCCCGAAGAAGAAGTAAGCGCACGTCAGCACTTGCTAGCGACAACGCCCCGCCCCGCGCGGGGCGTTGTCGTTTCGGGCACCACTGTGCGCGAGCGCTGCTGTGAGCGGGCTATGGCAGGCATACGAGCGACTGCCGCGCGTCGTTCGCATCTGTCTGGTGATGACTTGCTTCGGTCGCATAGCCGCTTCAAGACGCTGCACGTAACCGGCAACGCACTGGGCGAAACGCGCTGCTGCATGCAGCGTGCGGTAAAGGGGCTGGTGAGGCCATGCGTGGCAGCACGCTGGTTTGAACGGCAGCGCTGCGCCGCCGCCGCTTGCGCAGCCCCCACCACGCTTGCACCATCGGTGAGCGGACATGCCGTTCGCGACTCAGGGATGACCACGATGTTGAAGATGCGTTTGCCGGTGCTGCTTGCCGCTGCTGGCTGCCTGTGCGCGTCGCTGGGCGCGCACGCACAGACCACCGTCATCACTGCTGCGCGCTTGCTGGATGTGCAGGCCGGTCGCTATCTGGAGCGGCCGCAGATCGAGGTGGTCGCTGGCCGTGTCACCCGCGTCGGCCGGCAAGGCGACCCGCTGCCGGCACAGGCGCAGCGCATCGAGTTGGGCGAGCGCACCTTGCTGCCGGGCTTGATCGACATGCATGTGCATCTCACCGTGGATCCCACGCTGGGGGGGGCTACAAGGGCCTGGAGTACACCGATAACTTCTGGACCGTGGTCGGGGTGGCCAATGCGGCCAGGACGCTGCGCGCAGGCTTTACCACGGTGCGCAATGTCGGCTCGCTCAATTACGACGACGTCGCGCTCAAGCAGGCGATCGAGCACGGCACCGTGCCCGGCCCGCGCATCGTACCGGCCACTTACGGCATCGGCGCGACCGGCGGTCATTGCGATGCCACCGAATTTCCGCCGTCGGTACGCGTCAGCGGCCCCGGCGTTGCCGATGGTCCGGACGCGATCCGCGCCGCGGTGCGCACGCTGCGCAAGTACGGCGCAGAGGTGATCAAGTTCTGCGGCACCGGCGGCGTGCTGTCCAAGACCGACAGCGTCGGCGGGCAGCAGTACAGCCTGGAAGAAATGCGCGCGCTGGTCGACGAAGCGCATCGGCTGGGATTGAAGGTCGCCGTGCATGCGCACGGCACCTCCGGCATCAACGATGCGATCCGTGCCGGTGCCGACACCATCGAGCACGCCAGCCTGGCCGACGCCGAATCCTTCAAGCTGGCCAAGGCACACGGCACCTGGTTTTCGATGGACATCTACAACGACGACTACATCCTGGCCGAAGGCGAAAAGAACGGCCTGTTCGCCGAGTCGCTGGAAAAGGAACGCCAGATCGGGCGCAAGCAGCGCGAAACCTTTCGCGCCGCGCACGCGGCCGGGGTCAAGTTGGTGTTCGGCAGCGATGGCGGTGTCTATCCCAACGGCGACAACGCACGCCAGTTCGCCAAGATGGTGGAGTGGGGCATGACTCCGCTGGAAGCGATCCGTGCCGCGACGACCGAAGCGGCCGAGGCCCTGGGGCGCACTGCCGATGTCGGTGCGATCGCCCCAGGCCGCTATGCGGATCTGATCGCGGTGAACGGCGACCCGCTGCAGGACGTCAACGTGTTGATGCAGGTGGACAGTGTGATCAAGGGCGGCGAGCGCGTGCTCGATTGAGGCGGCGCGCAGCTGCGTTGAACGACGCATCGCGACCTCGCGTAACCGGCCTGCGCAGCAGCTTATGCAGCCGATCCACCGTGCGCGCCTGCAGTCATGCGCGTGCTGCCGCAGATAGCGCGCGTACGCTCAAGCCGTATTTTTACGGCCAAAACGACAACGCCCCGCACGAGGCGGGGCGTCATCAATCACAAGGCTGCGAAGCAGATCAGAACGCGAACGTCACGCCCGCAACCGGGCCCTTGAACTCCTGCTTCAGGCCGATCAGGCCATCGCTGCCGCGCTGGTCGACGTCGAGCTTGAACCAGTCATAGCCGGCGAAGATGCCGAAGTTCTTGGTGAAGCGGTATTCGGCAATCGCGTTGGCGCGGCTCAGGTCGCCGTCGTAATCGCCAAAGTCGCCCCAGCTGGTGTTGAGGTACTGGCCCTGCACGTTGAACAGCCAATGCTCGCTCGGGCGCGCGGTGAAGCGGATGCCGACCACCGGCGCAACGCCGTCTTCGCTCTCGTCCAGCACATCGCCGCTGAAGACGCTGCCCAGGTCGGCGTACGCGTTGGCTTCGACCTTGGCGTATTCGGCGCCGATCTGCAGGCCCAGGCTGAATTCCGGCGAGTCGATCACCGAGTAGTCATACACCAGGGTGGCAACCTGATACTTCAGCTCGCCCTTGATGAAGCTGCCGGTCGGCACGGTGACGCCACCGCCGCTGATGTCCTGGGTCAGGGTCTCGCGGCGATCCTTGTCGTACTTGAAGTAATCGAAGATCAGGCGCTGGCGGGTGCTGATGCGGAACACGCCGTCGACGCGCGGCTCCCATTCCTTGCCGCCGAGCTTGAAGTCTTCGTTGACCGACACATTGTTGCCTGCCACCAGCGTGTTGCCACGGATGGTGTTGTCGTTGTCGACGTTCATCGCACCCAGACGGAGCTGGAAGCGGTCATCGGTATCTTCGGCGTGCGCCGGCGCGGCGTAGGCGGCAGCCAATACGCACGGGATGGCCAGTGCGAGAAGGTGTTTCATGGGGAGCTCCGAATTCTTGGAATGGTCAGGCGTTTCGGCCTGTGCGGCGCATCTTCGATAAGACGGCGTCTTTCATAAGTGAAGGAGCTGTCGCATTGCCGTGAAGGCCGAGATAGCAATCGGACAAAACGGTCCGCTGCTGCAGGGGTCAGACTTTAGTCGTACGTTGCGCAATCCGGGCGCCAGGCGCGAAGCGCCGCGGCATGGGTCAAGCCGCCATGGCACCGATTGGACCGTCAACGGGAAGGTCGCAGGGTGCGACAAAATGCGTAAAAAGCAGGAGCCCCGATGCTCCGGGGCTCCCATACGCGACCTGCGGCGGGACCTTTCGACGAGGATGTGCAGGCCTCGCGGGTTATGACCGCCGGTTTGTGGCAAAGTTCCCACCCGCCGCGGCAACCCTGTATGGTGCGACGCAGCAACGGATGACCTCTGCCGGTTGTCTCGCAATTTGTCCCATTGCTATACTTTCGCGGCTCGACGAGGCGCATCTGCGCTTCCCACTCATTCACACGTAAGGTAACCGTAGTGCTGAACTCCGTTGACGCGGGTCGGCGGTTGATGCTGCGCGCTGCGGTATATCCGCTTGCCGCTGTAGCTATAACCAGTCTGGGGTTGCTGTTGGTCGGTCCCCGTTACTCTGCCGGTCTGGCATTGACCGGGTTTGCGACGGTGCTGGGCGGTTGGGTGGCAGCACGTACCGCGCTAGGTGGCGGTATCCAGGCAGCCGGCATTGCCATGGTCCGGCTGATCCTGGCGATGGTGTTGAAGTGGGTGTTGGTTTTCGTGGCGCTGGCGCTTGGCTTCGGCCTGTGGCGGCTGCCTCCTCTGGCCTTGCTGGCGGGTATCGCCATCGGGCTGATTTTTCAGGTTCTGGCTCTGGCCAGGCGTTGATTCGAACTTAAAGGGCTCCGGACACATGGCGGGCGAGGCAGCAACACCTACCTCCTATATCCAGCATCACTTGCAGAACCTGATCTATCCGGTTCGCGAGGGTGGCGGCACGTTTTGGACCATCCACGTCGACACCCTGGTCATGGCGGTGCTGATGGGCCTGGTGATGGTCTTCGCGTTCTGGACGGCGACCCGCAATGCCACTGCCGGCGTGCCAGGCAAGTGGCAGGCGTTTGTCGAAATCTGCCTGGAGTTTGTCGACCGCCAGGCCAAGGACACCTATCACGGCAGCAGCAAGCTGGTGACGCCGATCGCGATCACCATCTTCTTCTGGATCCTGTTGATGAACCTCATCAAGATGATCCCGGCCGATTTCATCGCCATCCCGCTTGGCTGGGCCGGCATCCACGCCTGGAAGCCGGTGCCCACCGCTGACGTCAATGCCACCCTGGGCATGTCGATCAGCGTGTTCTTCCTGATGATCGTGTTCTCGCTGCGCTCCAAGGGCGTGGGCGGCATGACCAAGGAATTCCTGACGGCGCCGTTCGGCAAGTGGATGATGCCGTTCAACCTGCTTTTGAACATCGTCGAGTGGCTGAGCAAGCCGATTTCGCTGGCGATGCGACTGTTCGGCAACATGTTCGGCGGCGAGATCGTCTTCCTGCTGATCTGGGTGCTGGGCGGTGCGGGCATCGCCGGCATGGTCGCTGGCGGCGTATTCGGCCTCGGCTGGATGCTGTTCCACCTGTTGGTGATTCCGCTGCAGGCCTTCATTTTCATGATGCTGTCGATCGTGTATCTGAGCCTTGCCGAAGACAGTCACTGAGTTTCGCTGCACCCTTCATACGCTTCATCCCGATTCATCCATCACCCTTAGAAACTTTCGTTCGGAGATCACCATGTACCTCGCCGTCCTGACCAACCTCGCTCAAGTCCAGAGCTCCACCGTCCTCGCCGTCGGCATCATGATCGGCCTGGCCGCGCTGGGTGCCGGCCTCGGTCTGGCCATCATGGCTGGCAAGTTCCTGGAATCGGCTGCGCGCCAGCCGGAGCTGATCCCGGTGCTGCAGGTCCGCATGTTCATCACCGCCGGCCTGATCGACGCCGCGTTCATCATCAGCGTCGCCGTCGGCCTGCTGTTCGCCTTCGCCAACCCGCTGGCCCAGGTGTTCATCGAGCGTCTGTCGCAGGCTGCCGGCTGATCCAGCGGTAGCAGGATGTGGAGGCAACCGCTCGCGGTTGCGTCCGCGGATGAAGGTCGGAAAGCGTCGCCATGCGGTGGCGCTTTCACCCCTAAACAGCGATTGAGCGACCCATGGATATCACCCTTACCATCTTTGCCCAGGCGCTTGCCTTCGCCGGTCTGATCTGGATCGTCGCGACCAAGATCTGGCCGCCGCTGCTGCAGGCGATCGAAGAGCGTCAGCAAAAGATCGCTGAAGGTCTGGCTGCGGCCGATCGCAGTCAGAAGGATCTGGCGCAGGCGCAGGAAAAGGTCAACGAAGCACTGAAGGACGCACGCACCAAGGCCAACGAGATCATCGATCAGGCCCATGCGCGCGCCAACCAGATCATCGAAGCGGCCAAGCACGAGGCAATTGCCGAAGCCAACCGTCAGAAGGATCTGGCGCAGACCGAGATCGACGCGTCCGCCACGCGTGCCCGCGAGGAACTGCGCAAGCAGGTGTCCGTGCTGGCCGTCAGCGGTGCCGAAAAGCTGCTCAAGCGCGAAATCGATGCCAACGCCCACAAGGCGCTGCTCGACGAGCTGGCGGCGGAGATTTAATCGATGAGTCAGGCCCTCACACTTGCCCGTCCGTACGGCCGCGCCGCGTTTGCGATCGCGCGTGAGGGCGGCAACTTCGCGCCCTGGTCCGATGCGCTGGCGTTTTCGGCGCAGGTGGCCGGCGACCCGCGCGTGGCCGCGCTGCTGCTCAACCCGGCCCTGGGCCAGGATCAGGCAGTGACGTTGCTGGCGCCGCCGCAGGCGAGCGAAGACTATCTGCGTTTCCTCGGCCTGCTGGCCGACGCGCAGCGGCTGTCGCTGTTGCCGGAAGTGGCAGGACTGTACGAACAACTGCGGGCCGAAGCCGAACACGTCGTCAAGGCGACGGTGACCTCGGCGGCTGCAATGAGCCAGGCGGAACTGGACACGATCGCTGCTGCGCTGAAGAAGCGTTTCGGCCGCGAGGTGGACATCACCACCGCGGTGGATGCTTCGTTGATCGGCGGCGCGGTGATCGACACCGGCGACGTGGTCATCGACGGCTCGCTGAAGGGCAAGCTTGCGCGTCTGCAAAGCTCGCTCGCCCACTGAATTCACATAAACGCATGGCCCTCGCGGCCGGCACCTAGGACTGAACGATGGCAACCACGCTCAACCCCTCCGAAATCAGCGACCTGATCAAGACCCGCATCGAGGCGGTCAAGCTGTCCGCAGAGTCGCGCAACGAAGGCTCCGTGACCAGCGTGTCCGACGGCATCGTGCGCATCTTCGGCCTGGCCGACGTGATGCAGGGCGAAATGATCGAACTGCCGAACAACACCTTCGCGCTCGCACTGAACCTGGAGCGCGATTCGGTCGGCGCCGTGGTGCTGGGCGATTACGAGAACCTGCGCGAAGGCGACGTGGCCAAGACCACCGGCCGCATCCTGGAAGTGCCGGTCGGTCCGGAACTGCTCGGTCGCGTGGTCAACGCGCTGGGCGAGCCGATCGACGGCAAGGGCCCGCTGGGCGCCACCCAGACCGCACCGGTGGAGCGCGTTGCGCCCGGCGTGATCTGGCGCAAGTCGGTCGACCAGCCGGTGCAGACCGGCTACAAGTCGGTCGATGCGATGATCCCGATCGGCCGCGGCCAGCGCGAGCTGGTCATCGGTGACCGCCAGACCGGCAAGACCGCGCTGGCGATCGATGCGGTGATCAACCAGAAGGGCACCGGCATCAAGTGCGTGTACGTGGCGATCGGCCAGAAGGCCTCGACCGTTGCCAACATCGTGCGCAAGCTCGAAGAGAACGGCGCGCTGGCGCACACCGTGGTGGTGGCTGCGACCGCGTCCGAATCGGCCGCGATGCAGTACATCAGCCCGTATGCCGGCTGCACCATGGGCGAGTACTTCATGGACCGCGGCGAAGACGCGCTGATCGTGTACGACGATCTGTCCAAGCAGGCCGTGGCCTACCGCCAGATCTCGCTGCTGCTCAAGCGCCCGCCGGGCCGCGAAGCCTATCCGGGCGACGTGTTCTATCTGCACTCCCGCCTGCTCGAGCGCGCTGCGCGCGTGTCCGAGGAATACGTGGAGAAGTTCACCAACGGTGCGGTGACCGGCAAGACCGGTTCGCTGACCGCGCTGCCGATCATCGAAACGCAGGCCGGCGACGTGTCCGCGTTCGTGCCGACCAACGTGATCTCGATCACCGACGGCCAGATCTTCCTGGAAACCGACCTGTTCAACGCCGGCATCCGCCCGGCCGTGAACGCCGGTATCTCGGTGTCGCGCGTCGGTGGTGCGGCCCAGACCAAGATCATCAAGAAGCTGTCCGGCGGCATCCGTATCTCGCTGGCGCAGTACCGTGAGCTGGCCGCGTTCGCGCAGTTCGCCTCGGACCTGGACGAAGCCACCCGCAAGCAGCTCGAGCGCGGTCAGCGCGTCACCGAGCTGATGAAGCAGAAGCAGTACGCGCCGATGTCCATCGCCAACCAGGCGCTGTCGATCTATGCCGTCAACGAGGGCTACCTCGACGAAGTGCCGGTCAACAAGCTGCTGGCGTTCGAAGAAGGCCTGCACGCGCACTTCGCCAACACCCAGGGTGAGCTGGTCTCCAAGATCAACAGCACCGGCGGCTGGGACAACGACATCGAAGCTGCCTTCAAGAAAGGCATCGAAGAGTTCAAGACCACGGGCAGCTGGTAACAGCGCCGGGAGTCGGGATTGGGCATTCGGGATTCGTAGGAGCGGTGATCTGAGGGCTTGAACGCCCAGGATCACCAGTTCGGATCTCCAGATTCAGGTACTCGGGGTTTGTGGGTGAGGTGACGTCGGCGGCTTTGGCCAATCCCGAATCACCCATCTCGAATCCCACCATCGAAGCGAGCGAGTATGGCAGGCGGACGCGAAATCAAAACCAAGATCAAGAGCGTGCAGAACACCCGCAAGGTGACGCGCGCGCTCGAAATGGTCTCGGCCTCCAAGATCCGCAAGGCGCAGGACCGTATGAAGACCTCGCGTCCGTACGCGCAGGCGATGAAGCAGGTGATCGGGCATCTGGCACAGGCCAGCACCGATTACCAGCATCCGTTCCTGGTCGAGCGCGAGCAGGTCAAGCGGGTCGGTTACATCGTGATCTCTTCCGACCGCGGCCTGGCCGGCGGCCTGAACAACAACCTGTTCCGCAGGATGCTGGGCGAAGTGCGCCCGTGGCAGGACAAGGGTGCCGAGATCGACGTGGTGACCATCGGCCAGAAGGCTTCGGCGTTCTTCCGTCGCATCAAGGTCAACATGGTCGGCAGCGTCACCCATCTGGGCGACAGTCCGCAGATCGAGCAGTTGATCGGTGTGATCAAGGTGATGCTGGATGCCTTCGTCGAGGGCAGGGTGGACCGCGTGTATCTGGTCTACAACCGCTTCGTGAACACGATGACGCAGAAGGCCAGCTTCGATCAGCTGCTGCCGCTGCCGGCCGCAGAGCACAAGGTGGCGCACCACGATTGGGATTACCTGTACGAACCCGATGCTGCGACCGTGCTGGAGCACGTGATGACGCGTTACATCGAGTCGCTGGTGTACCAGGCCGTGCTGGAAAACGTGGCCTCCGAACATGCTGCGCGCATGGTGGCGATGAAGGCCGCCAGCGACAACGCCAACAAGATGATCGGCACCTTGCAACTGGTCTACAACAAGGCGCGTCAGGCGGCGATCACCCAGGAAATTTCGGAAATCGTCAGCGGCGCGGCCGCGGTATAAGCACGGCCGGGATTGGGGATTCGGGATTGGTAGGAGCGCAGCGAACTGTGCCTTTGCGAATCCCCAATCACGAATCCCAAATCACAAAATTCCACGAGATGGCATTTGCCACTCGGACAGAACAAAGCTAACCGGAGCAGCAAAATGAGTCAGGGCAAGATCGTTCAGATCATCGGCGCGGTCGTCGACGTCGAATTCCAGCGCAATGAAGTGCCGAAGGTCTATCACGCGTTGAAGGTCGAAGGCACCGAAATCACCCTGGAAGTGCAGCAGCAGCTCGGCGATGGCGTGGTGCGCACGATTGCGCTCGGCTCCACCGACGGCCTGAAGCGCAACCTGCTGGCCACCAACACCGAGCGCGCGATTTCGGTGCCGGTCGGTGCCGGGACGCTGGGCCGCATCATGGACGTGTTGGGTCGTCCGATCGACGAGGCCGGCGACGTGCAGGCTTCGGACCATTGGGAAATCCATCGCGCTGCGCCGTCGTATGAAGACCAGTCCTCCAGCACCGAGCTGCTGGAAACCGGCATCAAGGTCATCGACCTGATGTGCCCGTTCGCCAAGGGCGGCAAGGTTGGCCTGTTCGGCGGCGCCGGCGTCGGCAAGACCGTCAACATGATGGAACTGATCAACAACATCGCCAAGGCGCACTCGGGTCTGTCCGTGTTTGCCGGCGTGGGCGAGCGTACCCGTGAGGGCAACGACTTCTACCACGAGATGAAAGACTCCAACGTGCTGGACAAGGTCGCGATGGTGTACGGCCAGATGAACGAGCCGCCGGGCAACCGTCTGCGCGTTGCGCTGACCGGCCTGACCATGGCCGAGTACTTCCGCGACGAAAAGGACGAGAACGGCAAGGGCAAGGACGTGCTGCTGTTCGTGGACAACATCTACCGCTACACGCTGGCCGGTACCGAAGTGTCCGCGCTGCTCGGCCGCATGCCGTCGGCAGTGGGCTACCAGCCGACCCTGGCCGAGGAAATGGGCGTGTTGCAGGAGCGCATCACCTCGACCAAGAGTGGTTCGATCACCTCGATCCAGGCCGTGTACGTGCCTGCGGACGACCTGACCGATCCGTCGCCGGCGACCACC
This sequence comes from Xanthomonas sp. F14, assembly GCF_014199865.1. Lineage (NCBI taxonomy): Bacteria > Pseudomonadati > Pseudomonadota > Gammaproteobacteria > Lysobacterales > Lysobacteraceae > Xanthomonas > Xanthomonas sp. F14. The sequence goes on from NZ_JACHOM010000005.1 coordinate 233,998, forward strand.
TTCGCCCACCTGGACTCCACCGTCACGCTGAGCCGTAACATCGCTTCGCTGGGTATCTACCCGGCGGTGGATCCGCTGGATTCCACCAGCCGCCAGATGGACCCGCTGGTGATCGGCACCGAGCATTACGACACCGCCCAGCGCGTCCAGCAGACCTTGCAGAAGTACAAGGAACTGAAGGACATCATCGCGATCCTGGGCATGGACGAGCTGAGCGAAGAAGACAAGCAGTCGGTGTCGCGCGCACGCAAGATCGAGCGCTTCTTCAGCCAGCCCTTCCACGTGGCCGAAGTGTTCACCGGCTCGCCGGGCAAGTACGTCTCGCTGAAGGACACCATCCGCGGCTTCAAGGCGATCTGCGACGGCGAGTACGACCACCTGCCGGAGCAGGCGTTCTACATGGTCGGCAGCATCGAAGAAGCCGTCGAGAAAGCCAACAAGATGAGCGCCAAGGCGTAAGAGCCGGGATTTGGCATTCGGGATTCGGGATTTGGTACGGCGGTAATTGGGACGGTGGATGAGGATGGGAACGACGGTGAACGCCGCTGTTGCCAATCCCCAATCCCCAATCCCCAATCCCCGCCTCACAACGCGAGGCACCATGAGCACTATCCGTTGCGACATCGTCAGCGCCGAGAAGGAAATCTTCCACGGTGAGGCGACGCTGGTCGTGGCCACCGGCGAGTTGGGTGAGCTGGGCATCGCGCCCAAGCACGCACCGCTGATCACGCGCCTGAAGCCGGGCAAGGTGGTAGTCACCACCGCCAGCGGCGAACAGCTGGACTTCGCCATTTCCGGTGGCATCCTGGAAGTGCAGCCGCAGGTGGTGACCGTGCTGGTCGATACCGCGGTGCGCGCGCAGGACATCGACGAAGCTGCCGTGCGCAAGGTCAAGGAAGAGGCCGAGCGTTTGCTGGCCAACCGTGGCGACACGGTGGATGTGGCCGATGCGCAGCGTCGGCTGGCCGAGGCGACCGTGCAGCTGCAGGCACTGGAACGCCTGCGTCGCAACCTCAAGCACTAAGCACGCGGGCGTGCGCGCATTTGCTAGCGCACGCAAACGTGATACCCGATGCAGCGCCGCACGCCGGTGTGGACTGGAAACGCCGACCTCAGGGTCGGCGTTTTCGTTTCTGGAGCTGCGCGTGCGTGGCGCCGCCTCCATGCCTGGGCACAGCAGGCACACTGCCTGCCTTGTGCTGTGCCGCCGGTTGCAGGCGGCGCGGCCTCTCACTCACGCACGTCGAGGAACACCCGATGACCCGCACGATCGATGGCTTTCGTAGTTATGCGCTGAGCGGCCTGTTGGCCGTGGCGATGCTGGGGTGCGCGCTGCCGGCCCGCAGCCAGCCGCCGCTGGATCCGCTGCTGGATCGCATCGTGCAACGCAATGCCATCGGCGATGCGGTGGCGCTGAGCAAGTGGGACAGCGGCAAGCCGGTGCTGGACCAGACCCGCGAGGCGGCGGTGCTGCAGAGCGTACGCGAGCAGGCGCCTGCGCATGGGCTGGAGGCCGACGATGCGGCGCGCTTCTTCGCTGCGCAGATCGAGGCCAACAAGGCGGTGCAATACGCGTTGTTGCACCACTGGCGCGAACGCGGACGCGCGCCGGACACGGTGCGTCCGGACCTGGCGAGCCTGCGCACGCGTCTGGATCAACTGCAAGGTCAATTGCTCGACGCACTGGCCGAGGTCGCGCCGGCACGTGCAGCGCCGCAATGCGCGACCAACACCGCGCGTGCCGCCGCCCATTACGCCGCGCAATGGCAGCTGGACGCGCTGCATCGTGCGGCGCTGGTACGCAGCCTTGGCGATTTCTGCCACTGATACGCGCCGGGTCCGACGCTGCCCGGGCTCAGGGACGCGCGCTCAGCGATACACCACGTGCCGGCCCAGGAAAAACGACACGATCGCCAGGCCGCCTTCCACCAGCGGTTTGGCCAGCCAGGCCTGGCGCAGGCCAACCAGATCCACCGTTGCCGACAACAGCCAGGTGCTGATGAGTGTCAGCGCCAGCCACATCAGCGCAAAGCGGCGAAAACGCGGCCAGCCCAGACGTGCGCCACCTTCCTGGGCAAAGGTGTAGCGGCCGTTGAGCCAGAAGCCCAGCACCGCGCCGCTGATCCGCCCGAGCAGATTGGCAGGCACGGCGGGCATGCCGGCTGCGGTGGCGGCGATGAAGATGCCGCAATCCACCGCCAGCTGCAGGGCACCAATGATCATGAATTGGCTGCCTTGGCGGAACAGACTCATGCAGGCCGTGTCATCGTGGAAGGGCGCTCATGCTAACGGCAGCGGCGCTTGAAAAGTGTCAGCGTCGCGCATGCTGCAGGCAGGACACGACGCACTGCCGGGACAGCGACTAGAATTTGGTTCTCCCATGTTCTGGAACGCTTCGATGACTCTGCCCCTGCACGTCGTGATCCTGGCCGCGGGCGAGGGCAAGCGCATGCGCTCGTCCCTGCCCAAGGTGCTGCAGCCGCTGGCGGGCCAGCCGATGCTGGCACATGTGATCGCCACGGCGCGGCAGCTGCAGCCGGCAGCGATCCATGTGGTGCACGGGCACGGCGGCGAGCAGGTGCAGGCGGCGTTTGCCGCGCAGAGCGATCTGCACTGGGCCGAGCAACGGCAGCAACTGGGCACCGGGCATGCAGTGCAGCAGGCGATGGATGCGATTCCGGATGCGGCCACGGTGCTGGTGCTGTACGGCGATGTGCCGCTGATCCAGTCCCAGGACCTGCTGCAGCTGCTGCACGCACCCGGGCGCATGGCGGTGCTGGTGGCCGATGTGCCCAATCCCACCGGTTATGGCCGCATCCTGCGCGATGCCGAGGGCAAGGTCGCCGCGATCGTCGAGCAGAAGGATGCCAACGACGAGCAGCGCCGCATCCGCACCATCAACACCGGCATCCTCACCGCCGAGTCCACGGCGCTGCGCCGCTGGCTGGCCGGCCTGTCCAACGAGAATGCGCAGGGCGAGTTCTACCTCACCGACGTGTTTGCCAGCGCCGCCGCCGATTTCACCCCGGCCGACATGGTGCATGTGGCCGACGTGCAGGATGTGGAAGGCGCCAACGACCCCTGGCAACTGGCGCAGCTGGAACGCGCCTGGCAGCTGCGTGCCGCCCGTGCGCTCTGCCTGCAGGGCGTGCGCATGGCCGACCCGGCGCGCGTGGAGCAGCGCGGCACGGTGACTGTGGGCAGCGACGTGCAGCTGGATATCGACGTGATCCTGGAAGGCGATGTGACGCTGGGCGATGGCGTGGTGGTCGGTCCGTTCGTGCGCCTGCGCGATGTGACGCTCGGCGCCGGTACGCAGGTACGCGCACATTGCGATCTGGAAGGCGTGGTGACGGAAGGGGCGGTGCAGATCGGTCCGTTCGCGCGGCTGCGTCCTGGCACCGTGCTGGCCGATGGCGTGCATATCGGCAACTTTGTCGAGACCAAGAAGGTCACGATGGGCGTGGGCAGCAAGGCCAACCATCTGACCTACCTGGGCGATGCGGTGATCGGCAGCAAGGTCAACATCGGTGCCGGCACCATCACCTGCAACTACGATGGAGTGAACAAGTCGCAGACCAGCATCGGCGATGGCGCCTTTGTCGGTTCCAACAGCGCACTGGTGGCACCGATCGAGATCGGCGCCATGGCCACCATTGGCGCAGGCTCGGTGATCACCCGCGATGCGCCTGCCGGGCAGCTCAGCGTCACGCGTGCGCGTCAGACCGTGGTCGAAGGCTGGCAACGCCCGACCAAGAAGTAGCCTGCCTGCAGGCCTGCGGCCTGGCTGCATGTCGCTGCAGCGCGCACAGCTGCTGTAAAGCGATGCCATGCATAGGCTATGCCCGTCACGATGGCTCAGGAGGTGCATGGTGCGAACGCCGCGTTGCGTGTTGCTGGTGACATGGCTGCTGCTATTGGCGGCAATGCTGCCAGTTGCGGCCCATGCGCAGACCTACCGGCTGTATCTGGCGCCGGACGGCAACGATGCGGCGGCAGGCACCAGCGCAACGACCGCGTTGCGGAGTCTGGCGGCCGCCCAGCAGCGGCTGTTGGAGCAGCGGCCCAGCGGTGCGGTGGACGTGGTGATCGCTGCAGGCACGTATCTGCGGCAGTCGGTGCAATGGACGTTCACCAACGGGGCGCCCATTCGCTTTATCGCCGCGTCCGACGCTGCCGCGCCACCGTGGTTCGACGGGCGCGGTGGCGCGACCTGGTTCACGCTGAAGGGCGGCGGCGATGCAGCCACCCGGCTGACCTTCACCGGGTTGAAGGTCAGCAATTACTGGATGGCGATGGACCTGGGCAGCAGCAAGCGCAGCGCGGACGGCAACAGCGGCAACATCATCCGCAACATGACCTTCGAGCGGATCGGTGGTGTCCATGGCAGCAGCAGTGAGGCCGCCTATTCGTTCGCGGCGATCCGCCTGCAGAACTCGCGCGACAACCGCATCGAACGCAATCGCTTCGTGTCGATCGAAAACGACACCCGGACCTCGGGTTTCGTGCACGCGGTCTACCTGGCGCGCCACTCGTCCGGCAACCGCATCGAAGGCAATACCTTCACCGACGTCAACGGCGATGCCGTGCGTACCCGCGATGCCTCCGACAACACCTACGTGGCGTCCAACCGTTTCGTCCGGGCCGGCAAGTACGCGGCGTTTTCGGACTGGATCAAGCCCGATGGCGAATGTCCGTCGCAAGGCGGGCAGTTTGTCGACAACACCGTGGGAGCCGGCTATTACGGCGCGATCGCCGCCACCCGCACCAGCGGTGCCGACGATGCCTGTGGTGCGTTGAAACAACCGCGGATCCAAGAGCGCGGAACGATGCGCGGCAACTAGCCGGCTGCCGCAGCCGGCAGCAGCAAAGTGACGCACAACCCGCCGTGTTCGCGGTTATGCAGCGAGATGCGCCCGCCGTGTGCTTCGGCGATCTCGCGGGTGAGCGCAAGCCCGAGCCCGGTGCCATTGCGCTTGGTCGAGTAGAACGGCATCAGCGCGTTATGCAGCACGGCCTCGTTCATGCCGTTGCCGCGATCCAGCACTTCGATCCGCAGCCATTGCGGCACACGCGTGACGCGCACGGCGACATCGCTGTTGGGCGGCTGTGCTTCGCTGCAGGCTTCGTGCGCGTTCTTGAGCAGGTTGAGCAGCGCCTGCTCGATCTGCGCGGCATCGATGCGGCTGGAGACGTCGCTCAGTGCGCCCTGCAGCTGAAACGGAATCTGCTGCCGCAAACGCTCCAGGAACGGTGCCCATTCGATGGTCTGCAACTGTGGCTGCGGCAACTTGGCAAAGCGGGCGTAGCCGCGGATGAAGCCTTCCAGATGACGTGCGCGTTCTTCGATGGTCTCGAACACCGTGCCGAGCCGGTCGGTGCGTTCGCGGCGCAGCAACTCGGCACCGGAATGCGCCAGCGAGGCGATCGGTGCGAGCGAATTGTTCAATTCATGGCTGATCACGCGGATGACCTTCTTCCAGGTCTGCACTTCCTGGCGCCGCAGTTCGGTGGTCAGGGTGCGGATCAGCAGCAGCTCGTGACCGCGTCCGTTGAGATGGAAACTGCGGTGTGACAGGTGATAGATCTGCTCGTCGTCTTCGTCATCGCCGTCCTCGCGGACCGCAAACAGGCAATCGCCGCCGCGGGCCAGCGCATCGCGCAGTTCGCCGGGCATGCGCGCCAGTACGTCGTCCAGGTGCTGGCCTTCGAGCTTGCGGCCATCGTGCAGCAGCTTGCGTGCGGCGTTGTTGGAAAAGCCGATGCGGCGCACGCCATCGCCACCGGCCACCACCAGCAGCATCGCCACCGGGGTGTTCTGCAGCATGGTGTCGAGCATCAGTTCGCGCTGCACCAGGTTGCGCCGTTGCGCGCGCAGCACCTCGCCCAGTTCCGCGTGCGCCTGCACCAGCTGCGCAAGCTCGTCGTTGCCGCGCCAGTACACGCCGAAGTTGTATTCGCCATCGCGGTAGCTGCTGGTGGTGCCGGCCAGGGCACGGAACAGCGAGCGCATTGGCGCAGTGGCGCGGCTGAGGCTGAACCACATCGCCGACAGCAGCACGACCACCGACACCGCGGCCACTTGCCAGCCACGGTCCATCCAGTACGCCATGAACCAGGGCAGCGCGGCGGCCAGCGCCAGCACCGGCAACAGCCGCAGGAACAGAGAGAACGTGAAGGAACGTTGCCACATGTCGGGAATCACTCCGAAGTGATGCCGTAGCGGTCCATGCGCCGGTACAGCGCCTGCCGGCTCAGCCCCAGCTCGGCAGCGGCCTGGGCGATGACGCCCTGCGCGCGCGCCAGTGCCTGCTCGATACGGGCGCGATCCGGCTCGCCGGTTGCCGGCGCGGCCGGGCGCGACGCGGCTGCGCGCGGCAGGTTCAGATCGCCGGCCTCGATGCGCACGCCTTGCGCAAGCAGCGACGCGCGTTGCAGCACATTGCGCAGCTCGCGCACGTTGCCTGGCCAGGCGTGCCGCTGCAAGGCATCACGCGCCTGCGTGGACAAGGGTTTTTCGCCGGCCAGGAAGTGCTCGGCCAACGGCCCGATATCGCCGGGGCGTTCGGCCAGGGCGGGCAGCGCGATTTCCACCGTGTTGAGGCGGTAGTACAGGTCTTCGCGGAAGCTGCCATCGCGAATCATGGCCTGCAGGTCGGCATTGGTGGCGCTGATCACGCGCACCTTGGCGTGGCGTTCGCGGTTGGAGCCCAGGCGCTCGTAGCGGCCGGTTTCCAGCACGCGCAGCAACTTCATCTGCCCGGCCAGCGGCAGGTTGCCGATTTCGTCCAGAAACAGCGTGCCGCCATCGGCGGCTTCGAACTTGCCTTCGCGCGCCTTGTTGGCGCCGGTATACGCGCCGGCTTCGGCGCCGAACAGTTCGGCTTCGATCAGTTCGCCCGGCAATGCGCCGCAATTGAGCGCAATGAAGGGGCCGTGTTTGGCGGGAGAGTTGGCCTGGATGATCTCGGCGATCTTCTCCTTGCCGCTGCCGTTGGGGCCGGTGATCAGCACCGGCAGATCCGAGCGTGCGACCTGGCAGGCGAGCGCGATCGCGCGTTCGCTGGCGGGGTCGGCGAACACCGCGCCACGCAGGTCGTAACGTTGGGTCAGCTGCTCGCGACCGCGCCGCTCGCGCTCGCGCCGACGTTCCAGCTCGCGGCGCGCTTCGGACAGCTCCAGCAGGTTGTTGACCGTGGTCAGCAGCTTGGTGTCGTCCCAGGGCTTGGCGATGTAGTCGGCCGCACCGGCCTTGACCAGGCCCACCGCGCTGCCCAGGTGGGTCCAGGCGGTGAGCAGGATCACCGGCAAGTCCGGGTGGCGCTGACGGATCTGGGTGAACAAGGCTTCGCCTTCCTCGCCGGAGGTGGTGTCGGCGGTGAAGTTCATGTCCTGGATCACCAGATCGAATCCCTGCTCGTCCAGCAGCGCCAAGCCGGCCTGCGGCGAGTGCGCATGCCGCGCCTCGATATCGTGCAGCGAGAACAGCACCTCCAGCGCAGTGGCCACAGCGGTGTTGTCGTCGATGATCAGGATCTGCGGCATCGCGGTGCTCGGTGAAAGGCGCGGGAGGGAAGGGCTATCAGAACAGGATTCGGCGCGTGGCGGAACTGTGCGAGCAATAGGGAGGGCGTGCGGCTGACAGGCCTTTGCCAGACGGAGCTGATTCCGGCAATGCAGTGATGGTCTGATCGGTGCGACGAGGTTGGCAGCGGGCGTGCGTCGATGCCGAGCTCAAGCGAAGGTCCCGGCGTAACGCTGGATATCAGCACGGGGCAGGCGCCTGCGACACAGGCGCCTTGGTAGACAGGCGGTGGTGACGGAATCGGCATTGCCCAGGCCGCCGACGGCAAAGTCGCTTGTAGCGATGCTGCCATCGCGCAGGATCTGCGCAACATGGCCGTGTGCCGTGTGCCGTGTGCCGTGTGCCGCGTACCGCGTGTCAGCGGGTCGACAGCGACCGCTGACGCGCAGCGTGCGCATTACGCGCTGCGCGTGGCCACCGCCGGCGGCACCATCGCGGCGCGCCGTGCGGGCCCGTACACGGCGATCTGACCCAGCGCCCAGAGCAATAGTGCGCCGATGGGCAGATACAGCACCGGCAGGCGCGGCAATTCGTAGCGGGCCATCAGCCAGACATTGATCGAGTACGCCAGCAACATGCCGAGCACGATGCCGACTGAGGCCAGCAGAAAATTCTCGATCTGGAAGTAACGCAGGATCTGGCCGCGTGTGGCACCCAGTGCACGGCGGATGCCGATCTGCTTGGTGCGCTGCTGCACCCAGAAGCTGGCCAGGCCGACGATGCCCAGCGCGGTGACGATCAGCAGCGCGATGCTCATGGTGATCAGCAGCCAGGCCATGGAGCGATCCTGTCGATAGAAATTGCGCCGCATCTGCTCGAACACCTTCGGCTTTTCGATGATGCGGCTTGCGCTGTTCTTTTCCAGCGCTGCCACTGCCTGACGCAGCACCTCGTCACGACGCGCCGGATCGGTGCGTAGCAGATAGCGGCCGCCGTCCTTGTAGGTCATCTTGATCGGGGTCAGCATCGAATCGTCGTAAACAGCTGCGCCGCCATAGTCGTTGACGCGCGCCAGATGCTCCACGATGCCGACGATCTTCATGGGCGTGTCGCCGCGATAGATCGACTTCCCCAGGGCTGACTGGCCGGGGAACAGCTTGTCGGCTGCACTTCTGGTCAGGATGGCACTTGGGACGTTGGCCGTCTTGTCATCGGACCAGGTGAATTCGCCTTCCGTGAAACGGCGCCCCTGTACCAGCGTCAGGCCCATCGTATCCAGGGTCTGACTGTCCCCGGTGTAGTCGTTGACGTTGATCGTGGAGTTCTTCTGGTCAGCCGTCAGTTTCAGGCCGCTGACCCACATATTGTCGCCATAAGGAATCTGGCTGACGCTGGAGGCATATTTGACGCCGGGAATGCTACGAAGTGCAGCCAGGTCTGTCTCAGTGAGTGCGCGTGCGTCTTCATCGCGCCCGATACCGCTGATGCTGAGCGTCACCAGTTCGTTCTCTGCCAGACCGCTGGGGCGTTGTGTGCGCTCCAGGCGATCGCCGATCAGGAACAAGGCATTGGAGATGATGGCGCAACTGAGTGCCACCTCGAGCACGATCAGGGCAGCCGCCGTTTTGTGGCGCCGCAGGGTGGACAGAATGGGACGGATTTCCATGGGCGATTCCTTGAGAGGGGCTGGCGAAACGCTGCGAGAGGGCGCGCGGTTCGGAGGTCAGCTCACTGCGCTTTGAGTTGGATGGCCGGTGGCACGGTGCATGCGCGCCATGCGGGCAGCAGCCCGGCCACGATGCTGGCCACCAGCGCGAGGGCAAACGTGGCCAGCAACATTGCCGGATCCAGCCTTGCCAGGTCGGCATATTGAGCGGGTTGTTGACGCACCCCCCACAGCCCCAACGCGGCAAGACCGAGCCCCAGGATGCCGCCGACCAGACCGATGGTTCCTGCCTCGACCAGGGACTGCGCGAAGATGCTGCGCTTGGTTGCGCCCAGTGCCCGGCGCACGCCGATCTCTCCACTGCGTCGCATGAACTTGGCCAGCAACAGGCCGACGGTATTGACCAGGCACACCAGCAGGAACCCGAACGCCAGCCAGGTCTGCAGGCGCACATCGCTGGGAACGACCTTCTTGAAGTCCAGCCACTCCATCACGCTGCGCAGCTGGACGTTCGTGGGTTGCTCGAAGCGCCCGGCCCGTCGCTGTTGATCCGAATAGTTCTCCAGGTACTGACGGTACGCAGTGACCTTCTGTGGCGTATCCAGTTGCACCCAGTACTGGACCCAGGAACAGGCTGCGTTGATATCTTCCGGCGAACTGCTTTCGCCCCAGCACGAACGCTGTCCACTGTTTGAGAGTTTCAGTTCCATTGCGGTACTGAACGGCAGGAAGACCTGCTCGGACTTGTCGTAGGCCTGGCCACCCAGGTTGTAGAACGCTGGGGTCAACCGCCATTCGCGAACAACACCCACAACCCGCATGATGTTGCGATTGACGTTCACCGTGCGGCCGACGCTGTCCTCACCATGGAAGAGCTTCTTGTTCAGTGCTTCGGAGATCACCACCACCCGTGCACGGCTGCCATCATCATTCACCGTCCAAGGGCCGCCATAAAGGAAGGGCACATTGAACATGGGGAAGAAATCAACGGACGTGTAACGCGCGTCCAGCATCATTGGCCGCAACGTGGTGTTGTCCGGCTCCAGCGGAACGGTGCCTGCGGTCATCATGACCTGACGGTCTCCACGCTTTTCCCGTAGCAGCGCCTCGGCATCGAAGCGGGTCAACTGATCCAGTGCATCGTCTTCTTGGTAGCCCAACGAACGCGCATCGAGCTGCGGATGAAACAGCGTGCCGCTTTTCCCCGGCAACGGATCGCCAGACAGGATGTAGAACACCGTCAGGGTGGTCATGCTGGCGCCGATGCCGAGCGCGATGGCCAGCACCATCAGCGCGGTGAGCACCTTGTTGCGGCGGAAGCTGCGTAAGGCAAGATTGAAGTAGTAGCCGAACATGGATGTGCCTCTTACTCGGCCGGGGCGGCGGCGCTGTCGCGCGCGCGCATCAGGGTGGGGTTGCGTTCCAGGTCGGTGGCCTGGCCGTCGACGATATGCACGTTGCGCTGCGCGCGTGCGGCCAGTTCCGGGTCGTGGGTGACCATGACGATGGTGGTGCCCTGGCTGTTGATCTCTTCCAGCAGTTCCATCACCCCGCGTGCCATCTGCGAGTCCAGGTTGCCGGTGGGTTCGTCGGCCAGCAACAGGCGCGGGCTGCCGGCCAGCGCACGCGCGATGGCGGCACGCTGCTGCTGGCCACCGGACAGCTCGGTGGGGTAGTGCTTCAAGCGCGAGCCCAGGCCGACCTTGGTCAAGGCTTCTTCGATGCGCTGCTTGCGCTCGGCCGCGGCCATGCCGCGATAGCGCAGCGGCACATCGACGTTGTCGAACAGGTTGAGATCGGGAATCAGATTGAAGCCCTGGAAGATGAAACCGATCTTGCGGTTGCGCAAGCGCGAACGCGCGTCGTCGGACAGGTGGCTGACGTCTTCGCCGTCGAGCAGGTACTGCCCGCTGGTGAAGGTCTCCAGCAGCCCGGCCAGGTTGAGGAAGGTGGTCTTGCCCGAGCCGGAGGGGCCGGTGACCGCAACGAATTCGCCTTCGCGCACATGCAGGTCCAGCGAGCGCAGCGCGTGCGTTTCCACCTGTTCGGTGCGGAAGACCTTGGAGACCGATTGCATCTTGAGCATTGCCGATTCCTTTACGAATGAGGTGTGTGCGAAAGAGATTGAGAGTGGCTGACACACCGTGGCGAGCAGCCTGACGGCTGCGCGGCAGGTGCTGGCCGCCTTTAGTGAACGGTGACGCGCGGTGCATCCCCGAAGTTGTCTGCACCGGAGACCACCACGCGGTCGCCGACCTGCAGCCCGGACAGCACCTGCACCTCGCCCAGGCTGCTGACACCCATGCGCACCGGACGGCGCACCGCGGTGTTGCCATCCATCACATAGGCGTAGCTGCCGCCGGATTGTTCGACGAACGGGCCGCGCTCGACCTTGAGCACGTTGCGGCGCGTGTCCATCACCACGCGTGCGCTCATGCGCTGGCTCTGGCGCAGGCCCGGCGGCTGCTTGTCGGCAAAGCGGATGCGCGCGGTGACTTCGCCATTGACCACTTCCGGCGACACCGCCGAGATCGCGCCCGGGAACGGCTCGCCATTGCCGCTGGTGAGCTGCGCCGGCATGCCGATTGCCAGATCGCGCGCAAAACTTTCCGGCACCTTGATCTCCACTTCGAACTTGGACAGGTCCACCACGCCCAGGATCGGCGCGTTCGCCGCGACCTGGGTGTGCTGCACCGCCTGCACCTGGCCGACCTGGCCATCGAACGGCGACAGCAGCGTGAGCGCATCGACCTGGCGCTTCACCTCGGCCACCACCGCGCGCTGGCGGTCGGCGAGCAGGCGCTTGTTGCGCGAATCCAGGTCCGCGCCCTGGCTCTTCAGCGACGCATCCCGCTGGGCGTGCTGCAGGTCGATGTCGGTCTTCTTCAAGGTGTCCTGCGCCTTGGCCAGCTCCACCTGCGGCACCGCGCCGCCATCGTAGCCGCGCTGGTAGCGCTCCAGGTCGCGCGTGGCGGCCTGCTTGTCGATCTTGGCCTGGTCAGTGAGCTTGCTGGCCGTGGCGCGGGCCAGGGTGGCATCCAGGGCGGCGCGGCTGGACTCGGCTTCCAGCCCGGCCAGGGTGGCCTGCTCCTGCGCCAGCTTGCTGCGCAGCTCCGGGCTGTCGATACGGGCCAGCTCCTGGCCCTGCTTGACCACGTCGCCGGCCACCACGCTCAGCGTCACCGTGCCGGCCGAGATGGCGTACAGCACCGGGCTGTTGGCGGCGATGACGCGCCCGTCGGCGGCGATGTCGCGCACCAGGTCGCCCTGGCTGACCGTGGCGATCCGCACCCGGCTGGCATCGAACGAGCGGCTGCCGGCGCTCCACGCGGTGACTGCCCAGCCGATGCCGGCCAATACCGCGACCACCGCGATGCCGGGCCATAGCCAGCGGCGCCAGGGCGCGCTCTGGGCGGGTGTACGGAGAACCTGGTCCTGGGCGGAGGTATCGCGAATCATGGTCGGCTGGCTCGGTGGCGTGACGGTGATAAAGCAGGGTCTGTGCCAACCTCCAAGTCGTTGAATGCAATCGCTTTTAGATGTTTGCGGCCAGTGTCCGCAGTGTCCGCGGACACTGGTGCGGACACGCTGTCCGGGCATGGTCATGCAGCGGACAAGAGCGGACACGCTAAAATGCCCGGCTTCGTCCTCAAGGGTTGTCCTATGTGCGGCATTGTCGGAGCGATCGCCGGGCGCGATGTGGTCCCGGTCCTGATCGAAGGACTCAAGCGCCTTGAGTACCGCGGCTACGATTCCTCCGGCATCGCCGTGCTCGATGGCGCGCAGGTACGCCGCGTGCGCCGCACCGGGCGCGTGGCGGAGATGGCGCAGGCCGCGCAGGCCGAGCAGTTCGGCGCGACGCTGGGCATCGGCCACACCCGCTGGGCCACCCATGGCGGCGTCACCGAGGCCAATGCGCACCCGCACATCAGTGACGGCGTGGCACTGGTGCACAACGGCATCATCGAGAACCACGAACAGCAACGCGAGAAGCTGCGCGCGCTGGGCTACACCTTCGAGTCGCAGACCGATACCGAAGTGATCGCGCACCTGATCCATCACCATCTGGGCAGCGCGGGCGACCTGTTGACCGCGCTGCAGCGCACCGTCAAGGAGCTCACCGGTGCCTACGCGCTGGCGGTGATGAGCCAGGCCGAACCGGAGCGCTTCGTCTGCGCGCGCATGGGCTGCCCGCTGCTGATCGGCGTGGGCGAGGGCGAGAACTTCGTCGCCTCCGATGTCTCGGCCATCGTGCAGGCCACCCGCCAGGTGATCTTCCTGGAAGAGGGCGACACCGCCGACCTGCGCCGCGATGGTGTGCGCATCTTCGATGGCAACGACGCCCCGGTCGAACGCCCGCTGCATCTGTCGGACGTGTCGCTGGCATCGCTGGAACTGGGCCCGTTCCGCCATTTCATGCAGAAGGAAATCCACGAGCAGCCGCGTGCGTTGGCCGATACCATCGAGGCGGCGATCGATGCCAAGGGCTTCCCTGCGTCATTGTTCGGCGCCAATGCCGAAGCGGTGTTGCGCGACATCGACGGCGTGCAGATCCTGGCCTGCGGCACCAGCTACTACGCCGGCATGACTGCGCGCTACTGGATCGAAGCCATCGCCGGGCTGCCGTGCAGCGTGGAGATCGCTAGCGAATACCGCTACCGTGCCGCCTATGCCAATCCCAGGCACCTGATCGTCACCATCTCCCAGTCCGGCGAAACGCTGGACACGATGGAGGCGTTGAAATACGCCAAATCGCTGGGGCACCTGCACACCTTGTCGATCTGCAACGTGCCCGAAAGCGCGATTCCGCGCGCCAGCGAACTGGTCTGCTACACACGTGCCGGCGCCGAGATCGGCGTGGCCTCGACCAAGGCGTTCACCACCCAGCTGGCGGTGTTGTTCCAGCTCACCATGGTGCTGGGCAAGTTGCAGGGGCGCATCAGCGAGGCCGAGGAAGCGGAGTATCTGGAGCAGCTGCGCTTCCTGCCGGGCAGCGTGCAGCACGCGCTGAATCTGGAGCCGCAGATCATGGCCTGGGCCGAGCGTTTTTCGGCCAAGGAAAACGCATTGTTTCTCGGCCGCGGCCTGCATTACCCGATCGCGCTGGAAGGCGCGCTCAAGCTCAAGGAAATCTCCTATATCCACGCCGAGGCGTATCCGGCCGGCGAGTTGAAGCACGGCCCGCTGGCCCTGGTGGACGCGGCGATGCCGGTGGTGGTGATCGCGCCGAACGATCGCCTACTGGAAAAGGTCAAATCCAACATGCAGGAAGTGCGCGCCCGTGGCGGCGAGCTGTTCGTGTTCGCCGATCAGGACAGCCACTTCAGCGAGTCCGAAGGCGTGCACGTGATCCGCACCCCGCGCCACGCCGGCGTGCTGTCGCCGGTGATCCACACCATCCCGGTGCAGTTGCTGGCCTACCACACCGCACTGGCGCGCGGCACGGACGTGGACAAGCCGCGTAACCTGGCCAAATCGGTGACGGTGGAGTAGCGCGGCCGATCGAGGGGGCTGCGCTCGCCGCGATCAGCGTCGCGGCCGCCGGGTGCGGCATCTCCCTGCATGCGCTGTGGCTCGGTGCGCATGCCCAACGACTGCCCGCCCTGTTTCTTTGTCGCGATTGCCTGCAGCCTGCGGACATCGGTGGCGTTGCTGGGGCCCCGCGTCGGTATCGCCCAGTGTCCGCGTGGAGGCGTGTTTCGCAACGTGCCCGGGTCGCTGCCGGTGCCGCAGCAACCCAAGCTTGGCAGACTGCTGCTCCGGCTGCCAACGCGATGGCCCAGGTTATGCATACGCTTCCTGCGAGGGTCCCATCACGCAGGAGGACGTATGCACGAGTCTTTCAAACAGGGCGCGCCGGCGGAATTGTGGCAGGCGTTGGTACGTGAGGCGGGGCAGCGGATTGCACAGCCGCTGGACGAATCGCGCGAGCATTATCTGGTTTTCGTGTTGCTGCGCCTGCAGCGCGATGCGCAGCTGTTTTCGCGCACGCAGGCCCTGGCCTGGTTGCACGCGCACGACCAGATCGGCAGTCTGCGGGCCGATGCATTGCGCGACATCGGAGATCAATGCCTGCTGATTGCAGGCCTGTTTCCCGGGATTGCGCAGCGCCGGCGGCTCAGCGTCGATTACTTCATCGCGTTGGGCCGCGGCGCGTATTTCGAAGTAGCCGACACGCGTTACAGCGATGCGGGTCTGTTCGCGCAGTTGGCCGCCACCTATCGCGAGTTGGTCCGCACGCTTGCGGCGCTGCGCCCGCCGCGCGAGTGGCAGCGCAGTCACGGCGGGCTGCTGCATGCGTAGATAAGCATCACTTCCGGGGCCGTCCCTACAGCTGTGGGGACCGCCCCGACTGCCAATTGCGCATGATGCGCTCACACTAAGTTCGCAACTGAGCGTTCTAGCCGACTGCGGACCGTTGTCTGATGGACCAAAGCACTGTGCCGTTGATCGCTGTCCGCGCGATCTGACAGTGTCATGTCGCATTGCGTGGGGGACACGCAATGCGACGCTCTCCAGGGGAAGGAATCCATGAAAGCATTAATTGCAGTGGCGATCTCGGTGCTAAGCGGCGCCGCAATGGCCAGCGATGTTCCGCCCGGTTATGCGGGCGTGGGCGGCATGACCTTGCAGGACATCGACCCGGCCATCTATGCCTATCACTACGACCATGGCTTCGTTGGCGAAGACGCGATGGGGTGGGATCCGGCGCTGCAGTTCGCCTGGTCGCGCATCGCTGCGGCCAAGGTCTGCGGCCAGCAGCCTGTCGAGCAGGACGCCATCGTTGCCAGGCTGGTTGCGCAGTACGGCCAGGATGCGGCCGTGCATCAAGTCAACGGCATCGCATTTCATGAAGTGCAGATGCGTGCCTCCAGCGCGTTCTGTACCGCCACCCGTGGTGCCGAGGCGGTGGCAGTGGTGCCCGCATTTGCCAACGGCGATTTTTCGACGGCAACGACCTATGCCGCGGCTGCAGTTGCCGGCACGCTGTCGGTCGCCGAGACACAGCAACAGCCCTCCGCACAGACGCAGGGCGATGCCGACGCAGCCATTGCACCATCGGCGGATTGGGCGTTGCAGCTGCCGTTGCATGCCAGCATGCGCGTGGGGTCCAACGGCCTGCCCAACGGCGACGAAATGTTGCGCGTGGTGCGGCGCGGGCACACCGGGGCAGTGGTGGGCCTGCAGATCGCCACCAGCCTGTTCACACGTGGCGTCGCAGTGTCGGCCTTCGGCAAGGGGCAGCTGAAAGGCGAAAAGATGGAGGGCGTGGGCAATCCCGGCTATCAACTGCAGCGCGATGCGGTCAATGCGCGCCTGAAGAGCTACTTCACTGGGCATCCGGCAGCACTGCCGGCGGAGCCTTTCCCGCTGCAGGTCCTGATGTCCGATTGGCTGCTCGTCTACCAGAGCCTGGCCGATACCAAGTCGCCCTACGAGTTGCGCTACGCGGTGACGATCGGCGGCGAACGCTCCGGACTGTTGAAGCGCAAGGCGAGTCCGGTCAATCTGGACTGCGCGCCTACACCGCGCACCGCATCGCTTGAGGAGTGGGAGGCAAACGACTACGCGCTGGTCAAGCAGACCGCGCAGGCCTACAGCGAGGAATGCGCCGCAAAATTTGCCGAGCAGTTACCGCAGTGGTTCCCGGATAGAGAGGCAGTTGCCACCTCCAATTGAGGCAACGCGTGATGCTGCAGGATGGCGCCTGCATCTAGGAGTGGCTACCAAAACTACTGCGCCGCGGTCAGGCGGGCGCGGCCGGTGCTCGGAATCGGTATGTGCCACTCGTACGTTCCGGTTCTGAGCGCGCCGTCCGCGCCCACCTGATGACCGCGCGCTAGGTTGCGTTAGCCGCTGGAAGTGCGCTGCGCGCATCCAACCGGGTGGGCGTTCTCTGCCGACATACCCTGCTCGAAAGCGAAATACCGACAGTGCATGTGCCTGAAACAAGAATGCCCGGGAACCCCGGGCATTTTGTTATGGGTTACGCCAGCGGCGTATTGGAAATGATCTCCACCCAGTAGCCGTCCGGGTCCTTGATGAAGGCCAGGTGCTTCATGCGGCCGTCTTCCAGGCGTTTCTGGTACGGCACGTTGAGGCTGTCGAAACGTGCGCAAGCGGCGTGGATGTCGGGCACCGAGATGCAGATGTGGCCGAAGCCGCGCGGGTCGCTGTTGCCGTCGTGGTAGACCGGGCCGTCCTGGGTTTCGGTGCCGTGGTTGTGGGTGAGTTCGAGCACGCCGGGGATGCCGGCCATCCACAGCCGACGCGCTGCATCGTCGTCGGGGATGGCGGTGCCGTCGGGCAGCAGGGCCAGGAAGTACAGGCTGAACTGCGCATCCGGAAAATCACGTGCGTCCAGCAGGCGGAAGCCCAGCACGCGCGTGTAGAAATCCAGCGAACGCTGCGCATCCTTGACGCGCAGCATGGTGTGGTTGAACACGAAACCGGCAGTGTCGGCAGGTGCGGCGCTGGCGCCGGGGACGTGTTGCAGGTCGGTCAAAGGCATTGCGGTCTCCTCGATGGAATGCGGGGGCAGGTCAGGCTGCACTGGAGGTGGATGTTAGCGGGGCAATGGTTGTCGGCATGTCTGCACCGTGTGCGTCGGCGGTCTGGCCGCGCCGCTATCTGATTGATCGCGCGCGGCGGCACGAACTGTGCTGTTCAAGGCCGTGGCATGGGCCTGCATCCGAATACGAACGGTCAGGCCCATGCGCACAGCGGTTGTCTCAGAACCAGATGCGCAGGCCGGCAACAAACCGGCTGTCGCGTGCAGGCTCATCGTCGATCACGGTGCGGTGGGCGGTGTCGCCGAAACTGCGGCTGTGCACCCAGCCGATATAGGGCGCGAAGCGGCGGGTGATTTCGTAGCGCAGCCGCAGGCCCACCTCGACCTGCTCCAACCCGCTGCCGACGTCGCGCCGGTCATCGTCGGTGAGGGCAATAGTGGCTTCCACGCGCGGCTGCAGGATCAGCCGATTGGTGAGCAGCACCTCGTATTCGCCCTCCAGTCGCAGCGCGGCACGGCTGCCGCTGCCGACATAGAGCGTGGCTTCGGTCTCGAACTTGTAGGGCGCCAGGCCCTGCACGCCGAAGGCGGCCCAACTGCGCTGCTCACCCGCTCCGATGTCCTGACGTGCGCCGACCAGCAGGTCCCACCACGGCGAGATGGCGTGGCCATAGAACGCCTCCACCGATGCGGCCTGCGTGCGCCCGTCCTGCCGCTCGCCTTCGCTGCGCAACCAGAGCCGGTCGATATCGCCGCCGATCCAGGCGCGCGCTTCCCAGTCCTGGCCACTGCCGCGCGTGGTGTCGAAGGCTTCCAGTCGATCCAGCAACACGTAGTGATTGATGCCTGGCGCGTGCATCGCATGGTGTTGCAAGGGGGCGAATGCCGCCGCGATCTCCTCGGCAGTGGGCTCGGGGATCGGCGTACGTGGCAGTGCGTCGGTGCCGGGCGATGCCGGTGTTTGCGTCACCGCTTCGGCATGCGGCGCGTGCTCCATGTCGGAGTGATCCATCGCCCCATGCTGTTGCCCGTGCTGCATCGACGCATGATCCATCGATGCGTGCTCCATTGCATCGTGGTCGCTGTCTGCCTGTGATTGCCGGGCGTGGTCCAGTTGTGGATTTGCAGAGGTCTGGTGTGCGGCGTGCTGGACATCGGCGTGCTGCATGCCTGCGTGGTGCATCGATGTCGGCGCTGCCGAAACGTCGGCCTGCACCGGGCGTTGCGCAGGCGTGCTGTCAGCAGCGTTTGCCGATGCCGATGCAGTGCTGGAGTGCTGCGCGTGCTGCATCTGCGCATGCTCCATTTGCATCGCCTCTGCGCTCTGCTGCGCGGATGGCGGCGATGCCTCCGTTGCGATGGATGTCTGCGGCTGGGCCGCCGTTGCCTGGTCGGCTATCTGCATTGCATGTGCGCCGTCGGCATGCGCGGATGATTCCATCGCTGCATGCTGATGCTCCTGTGCAGTGGCCGATGCGCTCAGTAGCAGTGCGAGTAGCGTCCTGTATTGCGTCCGTGGCGTACTCATGCCTCCACCCGCACTTCGCGCATCATGCCCGCTTCCATGTGGTACAGCAGATGGCAGTGGTAGGCCCAGCGGCCCAGCGCATCGGCGCGGACGCGATAGCTGCGGCGTGTGCCGGGCGGCATGTCGATGGTGTGCTTGCGCAACTGGAAGTTACCATCGGCGTCTTCCAGATCGCTCCACATGCCGTGCAGGTGGATGGGGTGCTGCATCATGGTGTCGTTGACCAGCACGATGCGCAGCCGCTCGCCGTACTGCAGTCGCAAGGGCTCTGCCGAGGCGAAGGCGATGCCGTCGAACGACCAGGCAAATTTTTCCATATGCCCGGTCAGATGCAGTTCGATCTCGCGCCCGGGCTCGCGTCCATCCGGATCCTCGAACAGGCTGTGCAGGTCGGCGTAGCGCAGCACCCGGCGGCCGTTGTCGCGCAGGCCAACCCCGGGATCGTCCAGGCGCGGTGAAGTGGCATTGCCGCGCATGTCGATCAGCGGGTTGCCGTCTTCGCTGGCAGGGTGGTGCGGTGTCTTGCGCTGCGCATCGCCGCTTGCATGCCCGTGCGTCTGTGCGGCTGGCATCGGCATGGCCATCGCGTGTGCCGCATGCGGGTCGCTGTGCGGCGTGTCGGCGCCGTGCATGGCGTGACCTGCATGCGCCATGCCATCGCCGTGCCCCATGTCCTGCATGGTGAGGATCGCGCGTGGATCCAGCGCGGGAATCGGTGCCTGCAGCCCATGCCGCACCGCCAGCGTGCCGCAGGCGAATCCGGTGCGGCCCATGTCCTGCGCGAACACGGTAAACGCGTCCTGGCCGATGGGCTCGACAAGCACGTCGAAGGTCTCGGCCGCCGCAATGCGCAGCTCGTCCACGCTGACCGGATGCACGTACTGGCCGTCGGCGGCCACCACGGTCATGCGCAGGCCGGGGATACGGATGTCGAAGTAGGTCATCGACGAGCCGTTGATGAAACGCAGCAGTACCTTCTCGCCAGGCTTGAACAGGCCGGTCCAGTTGCCGGCCGGGGCGACGCCGTTGAGCAGGTAGGTGTAGGTGTTGGCGTTGACGTCGGACAGGTCGGTCGGGGTCATGCGCATGCGCCCCCACATGCCGCGGTCGGCCAGCGTTGCGCGCAGGCCGTCGTCGCGCGCATCGCGCAGGAAATCGCCCACCGTGCGCTGCGCGTAATTGTCGTGGCTGGGCATCTGCTTGAGCCGCCGGAACAGCGCGGCCGGGTCCAGGTCGGTCCAGTCCGAGAGCAGCACCACATGCTCGCGATCGTGCCGATACGGCGGCGGTGTCAGCGGGTCGATGACGATCGCGCCGTACAGGCCGGCCTGTTCCTGAAACATCGAATGGCTGTGATACCAGTAGGTGCCGGACTGGCGCAGCGCGAAGCGGTAGTGGTACTCCTGGCCCGGCGCGATGCCGTCGAAACTCATCCCCGGCACGCCGTCCATGTTGGCCGGCAGCAACAGGCCGTGCCAGTGCACCGAGGTGGGTTGGTCGGCCAGCGCGTTGCGCACGCGCACGCTGACCGTGTCGCCTTCGCGCCAGCGCAGCGTGGGGGCCGGCAGGCTCTGGTTGACGGTGATGGCGGGGCGGCGGCGCCCGGTGAGATTGACCGGCATGCGGTCGATCTGCAGCGACTGGCTGCTGCCGCGCAGGACCGGCGTGCTCACCGGGTTGGACGCACGCGCATCGCTGCGCCACAGGCCGGTGGTGGCGGCGACACCGCCCAGGGCCATGCCCTGAACGAAGCGGCGTCGGCTCAGGCCGCCGTTGGAGGGTGGATCGAAACAATTGGAATCGAAAGACATGACATCTCCGCTGCGGCCCACCGATGAAGGCGGACGCATCGCATCGCTTAGAAACCCCGCGCAGCAAGCGCGCGGGCCCGATGACGGCCAAGGCCGTCAGCGCTCAGGCGATGGGAGGTCGAACCGGTTGCTCGGGCACTGGACTGCCGCGCCCTTCGGCCAGGGTGGCAGGCAGGGTGGCGCGGCCAGGCAGGCCGGCGGGTACCGCAGGCAGGGTCAGCAAGGCGAGGCTGCAGTGCTGCAGGCAGTCGCAGCTGCCCAGCTTGCAGCAGTCGGCCGCGTGCGCGTGCCGGGTTTTATCGGGGGGATGCGCCGCAGCGGGCGGCGGCATGTCGGCATGGCACGGCATCGCGGCCGACATGGGCGCGTGCGCCATCGACGCGGTCGCAACCGTCCCGGCCGACGCCATCTCCGGCATCGCCATGCCCACCGACGCCCACGCGCCGGTGGCCGTATTGGCAACCAGGCACAGGCACAGCAGCAGGCGGAGCAGGCAACGCAGCACGGGCAGTCAGGGCGGGCAGTCAGGTGCGACGAGCATAGCACCGGCTTCCAGCTGTCCGCCCGATGACCCGCCCGCCGTGGCCGCGCGCCCGGTAGCGGTAGAATTGGCGCTTCCTTCGCCGCACAGTCCTGCCATGTCGCAGCGCCAGTGGGTGGCCGCCGCCATCCAGAAGATCGAGGCCGATTTCAACCGTTCGGCCGACACCCATCTGATTCCGATGGACCTGCCGGGTTTTCCGGGCATCGACCTGTATTTCAAGGACGAGTCCAGCCACCCGACCGGCAGCCTCAAGCACCGGCTGGCGCGCTCGCTGTTCCTGTACGCGCTGACCAACGGCTGGCTGCGGGCCGGGCGGCCGGTGATCGAGGCCTCCAGTGGCTCGACCGCCATCTCCGAGGCCTACTTCGCGCGGCTGCTGGGGGTGCCCTTCATCGCGGTGATGCCGGCCTCGACCTCGCCGGAAAAGATCGCCGCGATTCAATTCCAGGGCGGCCGCTGCCACCTGGTCGAGCGTGCCTGCGATCTGGACAGTGCCTCGCACCAGCTGGCGCGCGAGACCGGCGGCCACTTCATGGACCAGTTCACCTACGCCGAGCGCGCCACCGACTGGCGCGCCAACAACAACATCGCCGAATCGATCTTCAAGCAGCTGGCCGAGGAGCCGCATCCGATTCCCGACTGGATCGTCTGCAGCCCCGGCACCGGCGGCACCAGCGCCACGCTCGGCCGCTATGTGCGCTACCGGCGCCACGCCACCCGCATCCTCTGCGCCGACCCGGAAGTGTCGGTGTTTTTCGACGGCTATTGCCGCGCGGTGGACGGGCAGTGCCCCAAGGAGCTGGCCATCACCGGCGGCTCGCGCATCGAAGGCATCGGCCGCCCGCGGGTGGAGTCCAGCTTCATCGCCAGCTGCGTGGACGTGATGATCAAGGTGCCCGACGCCCTGAGCCTGGCCGCCATGCGCCATGTCAGTGCCACGCTCGGCCGCCGCGTCGGTGGCTCCACCGGCACCAACTTCGTCGGCGTGCTGCAGGCCGCCCAGCGCATGCGCCAGGCCGGCCGCAGCGGCTCCATCGTCACCATCCTGTGCGATGCCGGCGAGCGCTATGCGCACAGCTATTACGACCCGGCCTGGTACGTGGCGCGCGACATCGACGTCATCGACAGCGATGCGGCCATTGCCATCGCCGTCAACGGCGGCGACCTGCCTGCGCTGCCTTGTGCGGCGCTGGAATGACCGCCATATCCGATCAGCTGCTGGCAAAACCGCCGCGTCTGGCAACGTCTGCCAGCCCCTCGCCCTGATTCCTGATCCAGTCCACCGCCGGAGCGCCCCATGACCAACCCGCTGCTCGACCTGTCCGGACTGCCGTCCTTCGATGCGATCCGCCCCGAACACGTGGGCCCGGCAATCGACCAATTGCTGGCCGACGCCGAGGCCGCGGTGAAAGCGGCCGAGCAGGTCAGCCCGGTCAGCTGGGACAGCTTCGTGGTGCCGCTGGACGATGCCACCGAACGGCTGTGGCGTGCCTGGGGCCAGGTCGGCCATCTGCAGGCGGTGGTCAACACGCCGGAACTGCGCGAGGCCTACAACAGCAATCTGCCCAAACTCAGCCGCTTCGGCAGCGCGCTGGCGCAGAACCTGGCGCTGTATGCGCAATACAAGGCGCTGGCCGAAGCGCCGGAAGCGGCGCACTACGACGCCGCGCGGCGCAAGGTGCTGGAAAACGCGCTGCGCGATTTCCGCCTCGGCGGTGCCGAGCTGGATGACGCGTCCAAGGCGCGGTTTGCGCAGGTCCAGGAAGAACTGTCCGCACTGGCCGCCAAGTTTTCGCAGAACGTGCTCGATGCCACCGATGCATGGTCGTACGTGAGCGAAGACGCAACCGAGCTGTCTGGCCTGCCGGCCGAGGTGGTCGCCGCTGCACGTGCGGCCGCGGAAAAGGACGGCGTGCCGGGCTGGAAGCTGACCTTGCAGATGCCGTGCTATCTGCCGGTGCAGACCGACGCGGACAATCGCGAGCTGCGCGCGCGGCTGTATCGCGCCAACGCCGAGCGCGCCTCCGAGTTCGGCGATGCCGCGCTGGACAACAGCGCCAATATCGATCGTATCCTGGCCCTGCGCGCCGAACTGGCGCAGCTGCTCGGCTTTGCCAGTTACGCGGAGTATTCGGTCGCCACCAAGATGGCGCAAAGCCCGGATGAAGTGATGGGCTTCCTGCGCGATCTGGCAGTGCGCGCCAGGCCGTATGCGCGACGCGACCGTGCCGAGCTCGAAGCCTTCGCCCGCGACGAACTTGGCCTGGACGAACTGCAGGCCTGGGATCTGGCCTACGCCTCCGAGAAACTCAAGCAGGCGCGCTACAGCTTCTCCGAGCAGGAGGTGAAGCAGTACTTCACCGAGCCCAAGGTGCTGGCCGGTCTGTTCGATGTGATCCACAGCCTGTATGGCCTGACCGTCAAGCCCGATCGCGCGCCGGTCTGGCATGCGGATGTGCGCTTCTATCGTCTGGAAGACGCGCAGGGCGAGCTGGTCGGCCAGTTCTATCTGGACCTGTACGCGCGCGAAGGCAAGCGTGGCGGTGCGTGGATGGACGATTGCCGCAACCGCCGCGACACCGCCAACGGCGTGCAGACGCCGCTGGTGTATCTGGTGTGCAACTTCGGCCGTGGCAGTGGCGATATGCCGGCCACGTTCCGGCATGGCGAAGTCACCACGCTGTTCCATGAAATGGGCCACGGCCTGCATCAGTTGCTGACCCGCATCGGCGAGTTGGGCGTGGCCGGCATCAACGGCGTGGAATGGGACGCGGTGGAACTGCCGAGCCAGTTCATGGAGAACTTCTGCTGGGAATGGGAGCGCGTGCAGGCGATGACCGCGCACGTGCAGACCGGCGAGCCGCTGCCGCGCAACCTGTTCGACCGGATGCTGGCCGCACGCAATTTCCAGAGCGGCATGTTCACCGTGCGCCAGCTGGAATTTGCGTTGTTCGACATGCAGCTGCACAGCAGCTTCGACCCGACCCAGGACAACGTGCTGCAGCTGATCGAGCGCGTGCGCGACGAGGTGGCGGTCAACCGCCCGCCGGCATGGAATCGCTTCCCGCACCAGTTCAGCCATATCTTCGCCGGCGGTTATGCAGCCGGTTACTACAGCTACAAGTGGGCCGAAGTACTCAGTGCCGATGCCTACGCCGCCTTTGAAGAAGCGCCCGAACAGGTCGCTGACACCGGCGCACGTTTTCGTCATGAAGTGTTGTCGCGTGGCGGCAGCCGCAGCGCGGCCGACAACTTCCGCGCCTTCCGGGGGCGCGCGCCGAGCATCGACGCATTGCTGCGGCACAACGGCATGGCCGGCTGAACCGGGAGTGGGGAATCGGGATTGGGGAGTGGCAAGAGCGATCTCTCGACACAAATCCCCAATTCCCAATTCCGCGCGGCGCCCGGCGGCGCGCCGTCACACCCGGCCGAATACCAGTGCTGCGTTGGTGCCGCCGAAGCCGAAGCTGTTGGACATCACCGTGTTCAACGTGGCGTCCTGGGTCTGTCGCAGGATCGGGAAGCCTTCGGCGCGCGGGTCGAGTTCGTCGATATGCGCCGAGCCGGCCATGAAGCCGTCGCGCAGCATCAGCAGGCTGTAGATCGCCTCGTGTACGCTGGCCGCGCCCAAGGAATGGCCGGACAGCGCCTTGGTCGAGGACAGCGGCGGGATGTTGTCGCCGAACACCTCGCGTACCGCGCCCAGCTCGGTCACATCGCCCAGCGGCGTGGAGGTGCCGTGCGTGTTGAGGTAGTCGATCGGCTGCGTCAGGCCCTGCATGGCCATGTGCATGCAGCGCACCGCACCTTCGCCGCTGGGCGCCACCATGTCGGCGCCATCGGAGGTCACGCCATAGCCGAGCAGTTCGGCATGGATGCGTGCGCCGCGCGCGATGGCGTGGTCATAGTCTTCCAGCACCAGCATGCCGCCGCCGCTGCCGATGACAAAGCCGTCGCGCTGCGCATCGTAGGGCCGCGAGGCCACGGCGGGGCGATCGTTGAAGCCGGTGGACAGCGCGCCCATTGCATCGAACATCACGCTCATGGTCCAGTGCAGTTCTTCGCCGCCGCCGGCGAACATCACATCCTGCGCGCCGTGCCGGATCAGGTCCGCGGCCGCGCCGATGCAATGCGCCGAGGTCGCACACGCGGCCGACAGCGAATAGCTCAGGCCACGGATCTTGAACGCGGTCGCCAACGAAGCGGAGACCGACGAACACATCGTGCGCGGCACCATGTACGGGCCGACCTTGCGCACGCCACGGTTGCGCAGCAGATCGGCGGTTTCCACCTGCCACTGGCTGGATCCGCCACCGGAGCCGGCAATCAGGCCGGTGCGCAGGTCGCTGACCTGCTCGGCATCCAGTCCGGCATCGGCGATCGCATCGCGCATGGCCAGGTAGGCATAGGCCGAGGCATCGCCCATGAAGCGTTTGAGCTTGCGGTCGATCAGGCTGTCCAGATCCAGCGCCACCGCACCGCCGACCTGGCTGCGCAGGCCGGCGTCGGCATGATCGGGCAATGCGGTGATGCCCGAGCGGCTCTCGCGCAAGGCGCTGGAGACGGTGTCCAGATCATTGCCCAGGCAGGAAGTGATGCCCATTCCGGTGACGACGACGCGACGCATCAGAAATTCTCCGTTGAAGTGAACATGCCCACGCGCAGATCGTTGGCCGTATAGATTTCGCGCCCGTCCACCAGCATGCGTGCATCGGACTGGGCCATCACCAGCTTGCGGTTGATCACGCGGCTGATATCGATTTCGTAACTGACCAATTTCGCGCTCGGCAACACCTGGCCGGTGAACTTGACCTCGCCGCAGCCCAGCGCGCGGCCGCGGCCCGCTGCGCCGATCCAGGTGAGGAAGAAGCCGGTCAGCTGCCACATCGCGTCCAGGCCCAGGCAGCCGGGCATCACCGGGTCGTCGATGAAGTGGCAGCCGAAGAACCACAGGTCCGGGCGCACGTCGAGTTCTGCGCGGATCAGGCCCTTGCCATGCGCGCCGCCGCTGTCGTTGATCTCGGTGATGCGGTCGAACATCAGCATCGGGTCGTTGGGCAGGCGGGCACTGTCGGGTCCGAACAATTCCCCGCGCGCGCTGGCCAGCAATTGGTCGCGCGAGTACGCACTTTGACGAGTCATGACGAACGTTTCCTGCAAGAAGCGAAAGGCGAGGCCGGCAAGGGTGCATGAGGGCGCGCGGTTCAATCAAACGTTTTATCCGTACGCATGCGTGCTGTTTTCAGCCGGTTGCGCAGTGCGGCAAGCATGTGTGGCAGACAGGATCCAACGCGGATCACGGCATTCAGCGGAACGCGTCAGGCATGCCTGCTCGGCGTGGATCGGCACCCGGACAGACGCAGCAGAGCGTCCCGCCAGCGCTTGCGTCCGTTCGCGCCCAGGCTTGCGCGATGGCGCGGCGCAAAGCGTGAGACGCGGCTGATTTATCATGGTCCGACGTTTTCGGAGAGATGCCAGCTTGATGCGCAAGATCGTGCACGTGGACATGGATGCGTTCTACGCGTCCGTGGAGCAACGTGACGATCCATCGCTGCGCGGCAAGCCGGTGGTGGTGGCCTGGCGCGGTGCGCGCTCGGTGGTGTGCGCGGCCTCGTACGAAGCGCGCACCTATGGCATCCGTTCGGCCATGCCGGCGCTGCGTGCCGAGCGCCTGTGTCCGGATGCGGTATTCGTGCCGCCGGATTTTGCGCGCTACAAGGCGGTGTCGCGGCAGGTGCGCGAGATCTTCCATCGCCACACCGATCTGGTCGAGCCGCTGTCCCTGGACGAGGCCTATCTGGATGTCACGCAAGCCAAGACCGGCATGCAGCTGGCCACCGAAATCGCGCAACTGATCCGCAGCCAGATCCGCGAGGAAACCCAGCTCACCGCATCGGCCGGCATCGCACCGAACAAGTTCCTGGCCAAGATCGCCTCGGACTGGCGCAAGCCCGACGGGCAGTTCGTCATCGCGCCCAGTCGTGTCGATGCGTTCCTGCTGCCGCTGCCGGTCAACCGCATTCCCGGCGTGGGCAAGGTGATGGATGGCAAGTTGGCCGCGTTGGGGATCGTCACCGTCAGCGATCTGCGACTGCGTCCCCTGGAAGAGCTGCAAGCGCATTTCGGCAGCTTCGGGCAGAGCCTGTACCGCCGCGCACGCGGCATCGACGAGCGCCCGGTCGAGCCGGATCAGGAGGTGCAATCGGTATCCTCTGAAGATACCTTCAGCGAGGACATCGCGCTGGAGGCACTGGATCCGCACATCCTGCGCCTGGCCGAAAAGACCTGGCTGGCCACGCGGCGTACCGAGCGCATCGGGCGCACCGTGGTCCTCAAGTTGAAGACCTCCAACTTCCGCATCCTGACCCGCTCGTACACGCCAGATCAGCCACCGGCTTCGCTGGAGGCATTGGCGGAGATCGCGCTGGCGCTGACCCGGCGCGTGGAGTTGCCCGACGACACGCGCTATCGCCTGGTCGGGGTGGGATTGAGCGGTTTTAGCGACGCGGAAGAGGGCGCGGTGCAGGGCGAGTTATTTGGCGACATGCCGCCGGCGCAGTGAGCGCGTGGCGGCATGGCTGCTGCACCGCGGCCGCAGCGTGCGGTGCATGCAGCGATGACTGCAGCCACGCAGGCATCGACGCTGGCATCGGCCGTTCGCATCGCGCCACGGTGACGCGCCCTGAATCCCGCAGCTCGTACACTGCAGGCCGCTCCCCCAACGAGACTGTGCGCATGTTTCCGTATCCGCTGGTGATCTTCGACCTGGATGGCACGCTGGTGGACAGCGCACCCAATATCGCCGAAGCGCTCAATGCCACCTTGCGGGAACTCGGGCTGCAGCAGTTCAGCGAGGCGACGATCCGCAGCTGGATCGGCGAAGGCGTGCAGGTGCTGCTCGCCACCGCCTTGCGCGAAGCCGGCGGCACCCACGATGCCGATACCGAGATGCCGCTGATGATGCGCCACTACCAGGCCAGCCTGCTGCACAACCCGCAGCTGTATCCCGGTGTTGCCGAGGCATTGGCCGGCCTGCGCGAGGCCGGTGCCACGCTGGCGCTATGCACCAACAAGCCCGCGCGTTTCATCGCACCGCTGCTCGAACACCTGGGCATCGCTGCGCATTTCAGTAGCGTGCTCGGCGGCGATTCGTTGCCGCAGCGCAAACCCGATGCAGCGCCGCTGCTGCACCTTGCCAGGCAGTTCGGGCACCCACCGCAGCAATGCCTGATGGTCGGCGATTCGGCCACCGACGCGGCGGCTGCAAACGCCGCGGCAATGCCGCTGGCGATGGTGCGTTACGGCTATCTGCGCGGCTTCGATGTGCAGAGCGCCGGTGCCGTGGCCATCATCGATGACATGCGGCAATTGCTGACGTTGAAGTAAGACGCGCAGTGTTGCCAGCGCGGATGCAGGCATCGTCCACACCGCGGCGCGGTAACCAATACCACCATCGGCTGGCTGCGTTTGTCGCCTTGAATGACGGTCTTTCGCACGCTGGCCGCATCGTCGGCCAGCTAGTGCGCACAGTTCTCCACCGGTGTGCGTCATTGGTGACGTCTGCGCTGCCGGAAGCGGCAATGCCTGCGTGCGACCATGCCAGCGCAGCGTTCCGATTTGAGAATGAATCGCATCTGTGTAGAATGCGCGGACAAGTTTGACTGCGTCAGCGCCGCGCATGCACGTCGTGCGCGGCGCTGCATGCATCACCCCCATCGTGTCACCTCAAGCCGTCGCCAGAGGTCCATCTCCTGTCGAGAGGTTTGAGAATGTCCGCATCACGCCGGTCATGGATGTCTGCGCCTGCACGTTGTCCCGTCTTGTCCCACCGTCAGCTGGTGCTGGCCATTTCTCTCGGTTGCGGCAGCTGCATCTGCAGCGCGTCGGCCGAAGACGCGGCCGAGCCGCAGTCGCTGGACACCGTGCACGTCACCGCCGCGCAGATCGCACGCCAGGCCTTGGGGTCATCGGTGATCACCGCCGAAGACATCGAACGGCGCCCACCGGTCAACGATCTGTCGCAGTTGCTGCGCACCATGCCGGGCGTCAACCTCACCGGCAACAGCGCCTCCGGCCAGTACGGCAACAACCGCCAGATCGATCTGCGCGGCATGGGCCCGGAAAACACGCTGATCCTGGTCGACGGCAAGCCGGTGGGATCGCGCGATGCGGTGCGCATGGGCCGCAGCGGCGAGCGCAATACGCGCGGCGACACCAACTGGGTACCGGCCGAAGCGGTGGAGCGTATCGAAGTGCTGCGCGGCCCGGCCGCGGCACGTTACGGATCCGGTGCCTCCGGCGGTGTGGTCAACATCATCACCAAGAAGCCGACCGGCGACCTGACCGGTTCGATGACGGTGTTCGGCCTGGTGCCACAGCACAGTGCCGAAGGCGGTGGCCAGCGTGCCGGCTTCCAGCTCAGCGGGCCGCTGAGCGACACGTTCTCGTTCCGCCTGTATGGAAACCTCAACAAGACCGATCCGGATTCACTGGAGCTCAATCGCCGCTTTGCCAGCAGTGCCGCCGCGGTGCCGCCGGCCGGGCGCGAGGGCGTGCGCAACAAGGACATCAACGGCCTGCTGCGCTGGGATCCGATGGAAGGCCAGGTGATCGAACTCGATGCCGGCTTCAGCCGCCAGGGCAATCTGTACGCCGGTGATCGTGCGGTCAGCGCCGATGGCCTGGCCGGTGCCGATCTGGGCGCACTGTTCGGCAGCGAAACCAACACCATGATCCGCCGCACCGCCTCGCTGACCCATCGCGGCACCTGGGCGCTCGGTACCTCGCGCCTCACCGCCGCCTATGAAGGCACCGACAATACCCGCCTCAACGAAGGCTTGGCCGGCGGCCCCGAAGGCTCCATTGCCGCCAGCCTGCTCAATTCCACCGCCACGCTCGACAATCTCAACATCGACGGCGAGTTCAACATGCCGTTGCAGGCCTGGGCCGAGCAGGTACTGACGCTGGGTTTCGAGCGCCGCCAGAGTCGCCTCAGCGATGCGTATTCGATGTCGCAGACGGTGAGCGCCGGCGGCGGCTTTCCCGGTCTTGCCAATGGCACGCGCAGCCCACGCAGCGAGGCCACGCTCAGCGCGGTGTATCTGGAAGACAACATCTACGCCAGCGAGCGGCTGACGCTGACGCCCGGTCTGCGGCTGGATCACCACAGCCAGTTTGGCAACAACCTCAGCCCCAGCCTCAACGTGCAGTACAAACTCAGCGACGACTGGTTGCTCAAGGGCGGCATCGCGCGCGCCTTCAAGGCGCCCAACCTGTACCAGTCCAACGCCAATTATCTGTATTACACACGCGGCAATGGCTGCCCGGTGCTGTTCCCCAATCTTGGTTCGGGCTGCTATATCCAGGGCAACGACAACCTCGATCCGGAGACCAGCATCAACAAGGAGATCGGCATCGAGTGGGCACCGCAAACCGGTCACCACGCCTCGCTGACGTACTTCCACAACGCCTACGACAACAAGATCGTCGCCGGCATGACGCCGGTCGGTATCACCGTCGACCGGCGCGGGCAGGTGTTCCAGTGGACCAACGCATCGGAAGCGATCGTGCAGGGCGTGGAAGGCAATCTCACGTTGCCGCTGCTGGGCGAGCAGGGCCGCGAGCTGAAGTGGAACACCAATGTCACCTACATGATCGAGAACAAGAACACCGCGACCGATCAACCGCTGTCGGTGATCCCGGAATACACCGTCAACACCACGCTGGATTGGCAGCCGACCCAGGCCCTGTCGCTGCTGCTCACCGGGACCTTCTACGGCAAGCAGGAGTCGGCCACGCAATCGAGCACCAGCGGCGGCGCCATCGCCCCCGACACGCGCGACCCCTATGACCTGTGGAGCGTCAGTGCGCGTTACCGGATCACCCGCAAGGTCAGCGTGGGCGTCGGTGTGGACAATCTGTTCGACACCCGTCTATTCCGCGAAGGCACCAATAACACCGGCGGCGCGGCGGGTGCAGCCACCTACAACGAACCCGGTCGCGCGTTTTGGGCGAGCCTGAGTTTCGGTTTCTGACAGCGATGCGGCGCCGCGCGCGAACGTGCGCGCCGCAACAGGAGAGTGCAATGACCCGACAGCATCGTTGGCGGCTTGCGTGTGCCGCTGCGCTGATGTGGATCGCCGGCGCTGTGCCGGCGTTCGCACAGCCGGACCTGAGCCGCACGATCGGCAGCACCGTCGCCGATCGTCCCAGTGCCTCGTATGTGTTCAGCGCGTTGCGCCTGGATTCGGCCGATGGCCAGCGCCATTACCGCGTGCGCATCGCCACCCCCAAAGCTGCGCCGCCGGCTGCGGGGTATCCGGTGGTGTATCTGCTGGATGGCAATGCCGCGCTGATGGAGCTGGATGAGCGCTTGCTAGACAGCCTGACCACCCACGGCGATGCGCCGGTGCTGGTGTTCATTGCCGACGACAGCGCATTGCGCATCGATGCGGTGGGGCGCAGCCTGGACTACACGCCTGCGCGCTATAGCGACGGGCGGGTGGAAACCGATCCACTCGATCCGCAGCGCAGAACCGGCGGTGCGGCGGCGTTCGCGCAGCTGATCGCAACAAGCATCCGCCCGCAGGTGGAAGCGCGCGTGGCGGTGGACCGTCAGCGGCAGACGCTGTGGGGCCATTCGTATGGCGGATTGTTCGTGCTGCAGGTGTTGCTGACGCAGCCGCAGCTGTTCCAGCACTACGTCGCGGTCGACCCGTCGCTGTGGTGGGGCGATGGATTTATTGTCCAGCAGGCGCAGCGTGTGGTCGACCATGCACGGGAGGGTTTGGCAGGCACGCAGCCATCCAGGCGTCGGCTGACGCTGATGGCAGGCGAGGGCGCACCACCAGCGAACAAGGCAAAACCGGATCGCCCGGGGCGGCCGCGCGCGGATCCACAGGCCGCCCGACGCCTCGTCGTGCTGCTGTCGTTGTTACCCGGCCTCACCGCCGACTATCAACCGCTGCCAGGCCTCAGCCATGGCCAGACGTTGGGCGCATCGCTTGCGCCAACGTTGCGGGATGCAGCGACGCGTCGATGACGTCCCATCAAGCAGGCGTTTGAGGAGAACCCGCTCGACAAGCACGCTGCTGCGGATCGCAGTGTTGATGCCGCACGCATGCAGCGGTGACACCTCGGCGCAGGCACTCAATCGTCGCGCGTGTCGCTCTGGTCCGCAGTCTCGTCGTCTGCTTCGCCTATCTCACCGTGCGTATCGTCGTTGTCGGCGCGTGCGTAGTGCACGGTTTCCACCGGTCCACCGACCGCGCGCCCGCGCACCGGCAGCAGCGCACTGGCTGCCTCGTATTCGGCCAGCAAGGCATGCCGGCGCGCTTCCGGCACGTCCTGCCAATGGCAGTCGGTCAACGCGCCTTCCAGCGAATACAGCAGGTTGAGGCTGGGCTTGAAGCCGGCGCGGCGCACTTTGACGAATGCGCCCACCGCGCCCACCGCCTGCAGATCCTGCTGCGTGCGCAGGCCGACCTGGCGCAGCCACGCCGCACTTTTCGGGCCGATGTTGCGCAGCCGTTCGGTGGTCACGTCAGCGCGCCGACAAAGATCTGGGCAATGGCTTCCAGGCCGCGCTGATCGTCGGCGTCGAAGCGATCCAGCTCCGGGCTGTCCAGATCCAGCACGCCGATCAGCGCATCGCCCCTGACCAGCGGAATCACCAGCTCCGAGCGCGAGGCCGAATCGCAGGCGATGTGCCCGGGGAAGGCATCCACGTCGGCAATGCGCTGACTCTGCCGGGTGCTGGCAGCCGCGCCGCACACGCCCTTGTCCAGCGGAATGCGCACGCAGGCCGGCAAGCCCTGGAACGGCCCCACCACCAGCTCGCGGCCGTCGTAGAAATAGAAGCCGGCCCAGTTGAGCGACGGCAACGCATTGAAGATCAGCGCGGCCAGGTTGGCGGCATTGGCGATCCGGTCCGGCTCGCCATGCACCAGGGCCTGGGCCTGGGCGGTGAGCTGGGCGTATTGTTCCGGCTTGCTGCCGGTCAGCGAAGAGGTTGCGAACATGGGCGAAGTTTAGCAGCGGCCATCCGCAGCGGCATTGCGACTCAGCCGCGCGTTCGGATCCGCACGCTATGCTGCGCGCCCCCCACGGCAACCGCGGCGCGGCCGCAGGAACACACGCATGCAGCTTCCGGCGTTGTATGTCACCGGCACCGACACCGGCATCGGCAAGACCATGGCCAGCACCGCGCTGCTGCACGCACTGCGCAGACAGGGCCACACGGCGGTCGGCATGAAGCCGGTGGCCAGCGGTTGCGAGCACACGCCGCAGGGCTGGCGCAACGAGGACGCGCTGGCGCTGCAGGCCGCCAGCGCCCCGCAACCCGATTACGCCACCCTCAATCCCTATGCCTTGCCGGCACCGCTGGCGCCGGAACTGGCCGCCGCCGATGTCGGCGTGACTCTGTCGCTGGAGCCGATCGCCCTGGCCTTCGCGCAATTGCGCGCGCAGGCCGAGGTGGTGGTGGTGGAAGGTGTCGGCGGCTGGGCTGCGCCCTTGAGCGCCGATCTGGACCAGGCCGATCTGGTACGTGCGCTCAAGCTGCCCGTGGTGCTGGTGGTCGGCATCCGGCTGGGCTGCATCAATCACGCGCGCCTGAGCGCTGCGGCGATCGCTGCCGACGGGCTGGACTGCATCGGCTGGATCGCCAACGAGGTCGACCCGCAGATGGAGCGCATCGAGGAGAACATCGGCATGCTGCGCCAGCGCCTAGCGATGCCGTGCTGGGGCCGGATCGGCTGGCGGCCGGGCGCCGATGCCGCGGCGCAGTCGCTGGGGCTGCACGTGCCGGCCTGAGTGACGTTGGCTATCTGGCGACCGCGTCACTGCGACGCGGATCGCCAGATGCCGTCCCAGCCTTGCGCGCCGCCGGGGACTCGCCCTGCGTCCCGGCGTTTCCAGTGCACCCTGCGCCGTGCCGCGATACCGCTTGGTCGGATCGGCAGCACGCGCAATGCGCAGACAATAAAAAAGCCCGACAGAGGGAGGGATCTGTCGGGCCGGATTGCATGGGGGGAGGGACCCATGCAAAGACGCTGAATTTTTTGTCGGCGCTTACGTGCGCCGGGTCTTGCCTTTGGCGGCCTGCTCGCTGTTGGCCTCGAACTGCTGCTTGGCCAATTGGCCGAGCGCATCGGATGCCTTCAATCCCAGTCCAACCACTTCCTGATTCACCGAAGCCAGCCGTTCCAGGTTGTCGCGGGCCAGTTGCAGCCCCTTCGGCCAGAGCGTCTGGTAGGCGCCAAGGTCGCGGGCCTGGGCAAACTCACCGAAGAAGCTGGTGGTCGCACTGACGTTGCGTTCGAGCGTCTTCAGCTGCAGGCCAAACGCGTTTTCCGCGTGTTCCATCGCCAACTGGTTGGCGCGTGCCGCTGCAGAGGCAAAGCTGTTGAAGCCGTTTTCGAACTGCGCCGACATTGCGAACCCCTTGGGGAAGGCTGTGACCGTTGTTGCGTTGCAGCATACGCAGATATTGCTGCGATGCAACACGTTTGCTGAAAATTTCCGAAACCGTCTCAAAAGCCTTTTGAAATCAATTCATTACTCGCCCCGTAGAAACGGCAAGGCCGCCCTGGAGGCGGCCTTGCGTCACACGACTGCGCTGCGCGATCAGCCGCGATAGCGGCAGCCGGAGGTGCACGTTTCATGCACCACGATCTCGCTCAGCTGCGGCAGCGCCGGCTTGAGCTGGTCCCAGATCCAGATCGCCAGCCGCTCGCTGGTCGGGTTTTCCAGCCCCTGGATGTCGTTGAGGTAGTGGTGGTCCAGGCGGTCGTAGATCGGCTGGAAGGCGGCCTTGATGTCGCCGAAATCCATGATCCAGCCGGTCTCGGCACCGGGTTCGCCGCTGACATGCAGCTCGACCCGGAACGAATGCCCGTGCAGGCGGGCGCACTTGTGGCCGGGGGGCACATTGGGAAGCCGGTGCGCGGCTTCGAGCGTAAAGACTTTGAAGATATCCATGCGCGCCATTGTAAGTGCGCCGGTGCCTGCCGGGCTGACCCGATCGCGGCGACACAGCGTCTCTGCGCCCTCGCGTGGCACCCGCAACACGGGGTGGTCGCGTTGCGCCGGAGCGCCGCACCCGTTCGCCCACACAAAGTCCGACGCGCGTCTTACTGCGTCCGGCCAGCGACATGTGTCACCGCGCGTCATATCTCTATGCAGATCTGTAATTTTTGTTAATCGATTGCGCATGGCCCACTGCAAAACCCCCATTCATGGATGCCGTGCGTGAAGCGCCCGATGCCTTATCTGCTGTCTGCTGCCGTTCTGTCGGCGCTGATTCCCCTTGCCCATGCCGACGACGCGACACCCGACACGGGCAAGACCCTGGCCACCGTCAGCGTCACCGGCTCCAATATCAAGCGCACCGACAGCGAAGGCCCGAACCCGGTGCAGGTGATCGACCGCCAGCAGCTGGAACAGTCCGGCAAGGTCACCGTGGCCGACGCGCTGCGCTCGATCTCGGCCAACACCGGCAACGCCACCAACGAAACCACCAACAACGGCTGGGCGTCCGGCTCGGCGGGCATCGGCCTGCGCGGGCTGTCGCAGAAGAACACCCTGGTGCTGCTCAACGGACGCCGCCTGGCCAACTACGGCTTTCCCGCCAATGGCCTGGGCGACACCTTCGTCAACCTCAACGCATTGCCGCTGGTGGCAGTGGAGCGCATCGAAGTGCTCAAGGACGGCGCCTCTGCCGTGTACGGCTCCGATGCGGTGGCCGGGGTGGTCAACATCATCACCCGCCAGGATTTCCAGGGCGCCGAGCTGGGCTTGAGCGGCGGCACCTCCGATCAGGGCGGCATGGATACCCAGCGTGCCAAGTTCATCGGCGGCATCGGCGACCTGGACCGCGACGGCTACAACATCCTTTTCAGTTTCGACGCCTACAACCGCGACCGGCTGGATCAGGATCAGCGCGCGCTGACCCGCTCGGGCATCTACACCGACCTGCCTGGCGGGCGCTGGAACGGCTGGTCGGCCAAGGGCGCGCGCTACCTGGTCGGCGGCCGCTCGGTGCCGATGCTGGACGCACAAGGCAACTGCCCCGCCGGCACCGTGCTGACCGCCAGCGCGCCGATCGACGGCCTGGCCGGCGACACCTGCGGCTTCAACCAGGCCCCGTTCACCACGCTGATTCCCTCGACCAAGCGCTATCAGGCCTACACCAATGCCACCTTCCGGCTCAGCGACAATGTCGAGGCGTTCGGCGAGGCGCTCTACAGCGAGGTCAAGGGCGTGTCGATCTTCGGCTCCAGCCCGTACTTCACCCTGGAGGGCGGCCGCTTCGCCTTGAACGCCAGCAGCGGGCTGGCCGAGCCGGTGTCCAACCTGCTGCCGGCCTCCAGCCCGTACAACCCGTACGGCACCGCGGTGCCGATCGAATACACCTTCTTCGACCTGGGCCAGACGGTCAAAACCAATCGCTCGCAGTCCTACCGCTTTCTCGGTGGTGTGCGCGGCAAGACCGAACGCTGGGATTGGGAGGCGGCTGCGTTCGCCGCACGCAGCAGCGAGCACGAAACCGTATCCGGTGGCTTCGCCAACCGCTTCACGCTGGCGCAGGCGCTGGCCGACGGCAGCTACAACCTGCTCGACCCGTCCGCCACGCCGCAGTCGGTGATCGACGGCATCAACCTCAGCACGCTGCGCCCGGCGCGATCGACGCTGCGCGGCGTCGATGCCAAGGTGTCCGGCAACCTGTTCGAGCTGCCGGCCGGCAGCGTCGGGTTCGCTGCCGGTGCCGAGTGGCGGCAGGAGGAACTGGTCTCGCGCAATCCCTGGCAGATCGACCAGGGCCTGCAGATCCGCCCCGCGATTGCCGCGGTGGATGGCGAGCGCAGGGTGTCGGCGCTGTATGCCGAGGTCAACCTGCCGCTGCTGCGATCGCTGGAACTGCAACTGGCCGGGCGCGGCGATCACTACAGCGATTTCGGCGAGGCGTTTTCGCCCAAGGCTAGCCTGCGCTGGCAGCCGCTGGACGCCGTGCTGGTGCGCGCGGCCGCCTCGCGCGGCTTTCGCGCACCGTCGTTGTCGGAGAATGCGGCCAGCACCAACATCTCTTACGGCTCGGTGGTCGACCCGTTCGATCCGGACGTGCCGGGCTCGCGCCAGAACCCGACCTTCTTCACCGTCGGCAACACCGCGCTCGAACCCGAGCGCACGCGCAGCTACAACTTGGGCGTGGTGCTGTCGCCGTGGGCCGACACCAGCCTGAGCGTGGACTGGTACAAGATCGAACTGGAGAATCTGGTTGGCACCGGCAACAACGCCACCATCGTGCAGAACAACGACCCGGCCGACGTGATCCGCAACGAGCGCGGCACCCTGGTGGCGGTGTACAACCGCTACCAGAACCTCAGCGAGCTGACGACCTCGGGAGTCGATGTCGAACTGCGTCAGCGCTGGCGCACCGAGGCAGCCGGCAACTTCGGCCTCAATACCGCCTATACCCATGTGCGCGATTACCGCCGCCCCACCGTGGTCGGTGGCCCGTTGCAGGATTACGCCGGCAGCAATCTCGGCCCGTCGCTGCCACGCAACAAGGCCACCACCACGCTGGACTGGAACCTGGGCACCGTCAGCGCCGCACTGACCTGGTACTACACCGGCGGCTACGACCAGAAGGCCAGCGCCGCGGCCAGTGCCGTGCAGTCGCGCGTGGGCGACTACAACCAGTTCGACCTGTATCTGGGTTACACCGGCATCGACAAGCTGACCCTGTACGCCAAGATCGAGAACCTGGCCGACAAGCAGCCGCCGGACGACGCCTCGTTCCCGGGCATTCGTGCGCCTTACGACTTCACCCAGTACGACCTGCGCGGGCGTTACTTCACCGTGGGCCTGGACTATCGATTTTGATCGGAATACGCACCGCCCATGCACGCCCGTGCGATGGTGCGTGCGTGCTCCAGCGTGCTGTCTCAACCCAATCGCCGTTCGCCCCCGGACACTTTCCAAGGAACTCCGATGACGTCTTCGCCGCATGCCTGGCTGCTCGCCCTGGCCTTTGTCGCACCTTCCCTCGCTGCCCAACCTGCGGCCCAACCCGTCGCGCTGCCGGGTTATGACGCCGCTGCCGCACAGGCGCAGCGCGCGCTGGAAGCGCGTTTCGATAGTGGCCTGAAGGACGCCGATTATCGCGGCTGGTTGAAGCAATGGTCGTCGGCGCCCAATCACGTTGGCGCGCCGCATAACCTGGAGAACGCCCGCGATCTGCAAAACCGCCTGCGCGGCTACGGGTGGGATGCGCGCATCGAAACCTTCCAGGTGCTGTGGCCCTCGCCCAGGAGCTCGCAGCTGGAATTGCTCGGGGCCAAGCCGTATGTCGCGCGTCTGAAGGAGCCGCCGCTGCCGGGCGACAGCACCTCCACCCAGACCGAGAACGTGCTGCCGCCGTATGTGATCTACGGCGGCAACGGCGATGTCACCGGCGATCTGGTCTACGTCAATTACGGCATCGCCGAAGACTACGAAGCGCTGGCGCGCAACGGCGTGGATGTGCGCGGCAAGATCGTCATCGCCCGCTACGGCAAGGGTTGGCGCGGGCTCAAGCCGCGGCTGGCGCAGGAGCATGGCGCAATCGGCGCGATCATCTATTCCGATCCGCGCGACGACGGTTATTTCCAGGATCGGGCGTATCCGGATGGCCCGGCGCGCAACCAGTGGAGCGTGCAACGCGGCTCGGTCGCCAATTTCGCGATCTATCCCGGCGATCCGCTGACCCCGGGCGTCGGCGCCAGCAAGGGCGCCAAACGCCTGAAGATCGACCAGGCCGGCAGCGTGTTGAAGATCCCGACCCTGCCGATCAGTTGGGGCGACGCGCAGCCCTTGCTGGCCGCGCTGGGCGGGCCGGTGGCACCGGAGGACTGGCGCGGCGCGCTGCCGATCACCTACCGCATCGGCGGCGACGACACCGCGCGCGTGCATCTCAAGGTGGATGCGGAGTGGGGCAGCAAGACCATCTACAACGTCATCGCCACCCTGCGTGGCAGCGAGTATCCGGACCAATGGGTGGTGCGCGGCAATCACCGCGACGGCTGGGTGTTCGGTGCGGCTGATCCGCTCTCGGGTACCACCGCCTTGCTGGCCGAAGCCAAGGCGATCGGCGAGCTGGCCAGGCAGGGGCAGCGTCCCAAGCGCACGCTCGTCTACGCCAGTTGGGACGGCGAGGAGGCCGGCCTGCTCGGCTCCACCGAGTGGGCCGAACAGCACGCCGACGAACTGCGCCGCAAGGCGGTGCTGTACGTCAACACCGACGGCAACGGGCGCGGCTTTCTCACTGCCGGCGGCAGCCATGCGCTGCAACGCCTGGTCAACGGCGTGGCGGCGGATCTGCGCGACCCCGACAGCGGCGTGAGCGTGCTCGAACGGCAACGCGCCCGTGCCCGCATCGACGCGCTGGCCCCCACCGCCAAGCCGGCGCAAAAAGACATTGCCAAGCAACTCGCGGCCGGCGGCGACGTGCCGCTGAAGGCGCTGGGCTCGGGCAGCGACTACAGCCCGTTCCTGCAGCATCTGGGGCTGACCACGCTGGATCTGGGCTATGGCGGGCAGGGCGGCGGCAGCGGTGTCTATCACTCGCTGTACGACTCCTACGATTATTTCGCGCGCTATATCGACCCGGACTTCAGCTATCTGCCGCTGTTGTCGCAGACGGTCGGCCGCACGGTGCTGCGCGTCGCCAACGCGCCGGTGTTGCCGCAACGCTTCGGCGACTTCGCCGACGCGGTGGCCGGCTACGCGCAGGAGCTCAAGCAGCAGGCCGACAGCGACCGCACTGCCGCCCGCACCCAGGCCGAGTTGTTGCAGGCCGGTGCCTATGCCGCCATCGATAACCCGAACCGGCCGCAACGCGCGCCCGAGCCGAAAGCTGCAGTGCCGCAGATCGACTTTGCCGCACTGGATCAGGCCATTACCCGCCTACAAACCAGCGCCAGACACTATGACGATGCACTGGCATCGCGCGGCGGCGGGTTGGATGCACGTGTGCGCGGCACGCTCAATGCCTCGCTGCAGCGCATCGACCAGACCCTGCTGGCCGAAGGCGGTCTGCCGGGGCGGCCGTGGTACCGGAACCTGATCTACGCGCCCGGCCTGGCCACCGGATACGAGGTCAAGACCTTGCCCGGCATCCGCGAAGCGCTGGAAGACCGGCGCTGGGAGGATCTGAGCGCCTACATCGTGCAGACCGCCGCGGTGCTGGATCGGTATCGCGAGGCGATCGATCGCAATACCGCGTTGATCGAAGGCTAGGCGAGCGACGAACGGTGGTTGCTTGCGCAGCCACCCGTCATTCCTAGGGATCGCTG
This sequence comes from Xanthomonas sp. F14, assembly GCF_014199865.1. Lineage (NCBI taxonomy): Bacteria > Pseudomonadati > Pseudomonadota > Gammaproteobacteria > Lysobacterales > Lysobacteraceae > Xanthomonas > Xanthomonas sp. F14. Next base: position 274,918 of record NZ_JACHOM010000005.1, read on the forward strand.
TATAACTGCGGCCTCTTGGGATGGCACGCACGAGGCTCGGGCGCCATCTCCTTCGCGCTGCATCACGCGTATCGCCTGAACTGCGCCCACAAAAAAGCCGCCCCGAAGGGCGGCTTTTTCTTTCAGTTCAACGCAGACCTGGGCGCCGGTCGTACCGGCGCTCCGGCGTCAGCGCGAGCCGCCCGGACGCTGACCGCCACGGCCACCATCGCGACGGCCTGCACCGGCACCGGCGGCAACACCGGCCTGACGCGGACCGCTGCTGCGCTGGCCACCCGGCTTCTTCGGGCCGGCATGCGCATGCGCCTGACGCGGTGCATCGCCATGCGGACGACGGGCGTGGCTCTTGCGCGGGGCGCGATCGCCGCCCGGCTGCTCGGCACGGCCCGGCGCGCTATTGCCCCAACGGATCGGGGTCTGCGGCTCGTAGCCCGGCACGTCGCGGATTTCCACGTCGCGGCCCAGCATGCGCACGATCTGGCGCAGCAGCTTGGCTTCGTCCTGCGCCACCAGCGAGATCGCCTCGCCGGTGGAACCGTTACGGCCGGTGCGGCCGATGCGGTGCACGTAATCCTCGGCCACCATCGGCAGGTCGTAGTTGATGACCTTGGGCAACTGGTCGATGTCGATGCCGCGCGCGGCGATATCGGTGGCCACCAGCACGGTCACGCGGCCGGCCTTGAAGTCGCTCAGCGCGCGCATGCGCTGGCCCTGGCTCTTGTTGCCATGGATCGCCGCGGTCTTGATGCCGGACTTTTCCAGGAACAGCGCCAGCTTGTCGCTGCCGTGCTTGGTGCGGGCGAACACCAGGGTCTGCTCGCGGCTGTCCTGCGCCAGCAGGTGCAGCAGCAGGTCGCGCTTGCGCGCGCCATCGACCGGGTGCACGCGGTGGGTGATGCTCTCGGCCACGGTGTTGCTCGGGGTGACCTGGATCTGCATCGGGTTGCGCATGAACTCCAGCGCCAGCTGCTTGATGTTCTCTTCGAACGTTGCCGAGAACAGCAGGGTCTGACGGTCCTGGCGCGGCAGCTTGGTCAGGATGCGCTTGATCGACGGCAGGAAGCCCATGTCGAGCATGCGATCGGCTTCGTCCAGGATCAGCACTTCGATACCGGACAGATCCACGCTGCGGCGCTCGATATGGTCGATCAGCCGGCCCGGGCAGGCGATCAGCAGGTCCACGCCGCGACGCAGGGTGTCGAGCTGGTTGCCCATGCCCACGCCGCCGTAGATCACCGCGCTCGGGATGCGCAGGTACTTGCTGTAACCGCGCAGGCTGTCGTGCACCTGGGTGGCCAGCTCGCGGGTGGGGGTCAGGATCAGCGCGCGCGGCTTGCGCGGGCCGTTGACCGGCTGCGGCGAGGTGCCCAGGTGCTGCAGCAACGGCAGGCCGAACGCGGCGGTCTTGCCGGTACCGGTCTGTGCGCCGGCCAGCAGGTCATGCCCTGCCAACACCAGCGGGATGGCCTGCTGCTGGATCGCAGTGGGGGTTTCGTAGCCCTGCTCGGCCAACGCGCGCAGCAGGAAGGGCGCCAGGCCCAGGGATTCAAAAGACATCAGGAAGCTCCAAGTAAAGCGTCGCCGCCAGGCCAGGCCCGGAGCGCAAACGCATTGCAGATGCAAAAAAGTGAGGCTCGGAGCGTTCCCGTGAACCGCGCTGCGAGATGGTGGAACAACCCAATCAAGACGCGATGGGTTTGCCGGCACCACGAAAGGCGTCGGGTGGGGCGGGCGAGCGGATCGATCGATCCTGGCCTCGCCGGTTGTCCCTAAGGGAAACGGACGGCCGCATGCAGACCGCGCCAGTGTACGCGCGTTTGGCGCGCTGCACAAAAGGCGAGTTCATCGGTTGGGCTACGGGTCAGTTGTTTCAGTTGCAACCACTGTTGCAACAGGCCGTACAATCGACCGATCAGCCACAGCACAGGACGGTCATGAAGCTAGGTTCCCTGAAGGAGGGCGGCCGCGATGGCTGCCTGATCGTGGTCGCGCGCGACCTGCGCACCGCGGTCCGCGCCACCGGCATCGCGCCCACGCTGCAGCGCGCGCTGGAAGACTGGAGCAATGTCGCGCCGCGCCTGAATGCCTTGTCGGCCTCGCTCAACGAGGGCAGCGCCGATGGCGTGTTCGATTTGGATCTGCAGGCGCTGGCCGCACCGTTGCCGCGCGCCTACGAGTTCGTCGACGGCAGCGCCTACCTGCCGCACGTGGAGCGCGTGCGCCGTGCGCGCAATGCCGAGGTGCCGGAAAGCTTCTACACCGACCCGCTGATGTACCAGGCCACCAGCGCCGGGTTCTACGGCCCGCGCGATGCGATCAAGGTGATCAGCGAAGACCACGGTATCGATCTGGAAGCCGAGCTGGTGGTGGTCACCGACGATGTGCCGATGGGCGCCTCGCCCGAGCAGGCCGCCGCGCATATCCAGCTGGTCGGCCTGGTCAACGACGTATCGCTGCGCAACCTGATCCCGGCCGAGCTCGCCAAAGGCTTCGGCTTCGTGCAATCCAAACCGCGCTCGGCGCTGTCGCCGGTGTTCGTCACCGTGGATGAACTGGACGAGGCATGGCGCGACAACAAGGTGCACCTGCCGCTGGTCACCCACGTCAATGGCGCCTGGTTCGGCGCGCCGGAAGCCGGCAACGACATGCAGTTCGACTTCGCCCAGCTGATCGCCCACGCCGCCAGGACGCGGCCGCTCTCGGCCGGCACCATCGTCGGCTCCGGCACCATCGCCAACCAGGACACCACGCTGGGCGCCTCGTGCTTTGCCGAGCAGCGCGTGGTGGAAACCCTGCGCGACGGCACCCCGAGCACGCCGTTCCTGTCCTTCGGCGACGTGGTGCGGATCGAGATGTTCGCTGCCGATGGCGCCAGCATCTTCGGTGCGATCGAACAGCGGGTCGAACGTCAGCCGCTGCCATGACATCGGCAAGGGCGTCTGCACAACACTGCCTGCGAGGCCGGGCATGAGCGCGCCACTGGAATTGTTCTCGTACTGGCGCTCCAGCGCCGCGTATCGCGTGCGCATCGGCCTGCACCTGAAGGCACTGGCCTACCTCGCGCATCCGGTGCATCTGGTGCGCGACGGCGGCGAGCAGCATGCACCCGCCTACGCGCAGCTCAACCCGCAGGAACTGGTGCCCACGTTGCGGCACGGCGCGGTGGTGATTCCGCAGTCGCTGGCGATCCTGGAGTATCTGGAAGAGGCGTTCCCGGACAGCGCACGGCTGCTGCCCGCAGCGCCGGCCGCGCGCGCCCGCGTGCGCGCCCTGGCGCAGGTGATCGCCTGCGACGTGCATCCGCTCAACAACCTGCGCGTCACCCAGTTTTTCGAGCGCGAATGGCAGCTGGATGCTGCGCAGCGCCAGCAATGGACGCGGCACTGGATGCAGTGCGGTTTTGCGGCGCTAGAAGCGCAGTTGGCCGGTGATCCGCATACCGGCACGTTCTGCCACGGCGACACGCCGGGCCTGGCCGATTGCCTGCTGATCCCGCAGCTCTACAATGCGCGCCGTTTCGAAGTCGATCTGACGGCATATCCGATCCTGCAGCGTATCGAACAGGCCTGCCTGGCATTGCCGGCATTCGCGGCGGCGCGGCCGGAAATGCAGGCCGACGCGGTGCCGGCCTGATCGGCGGCAGGCGTTTGCCTGGTGCGGGGGCACATCCGCGTCGAACTCGCAGCTCTGGCAGGGCAGGTACCGGTAGCGAGCGGTTGTCGGTTGGCCGGGTGGCGCGCAGGCGGCGCGCTGTCTCCGCGCACTGGGCACCGGCCGCGCTCGGCGGCACTCATGGGTTGATCGGAGCTAGCCGCTGCGCTGCCCCAACCGTGCGCACCGCTCGTACGCCGGCAACGGCCCTGCGCAATCCGCCGCGCACCTGCCGATGATCAGATAAAGCCGTGGCTGATCTTCGGCGCTGCTGCCGTTTCGTAATCCGCGTACGGGTCGTGCTCGCCGGAACCGCCCTCGGACAGGCGGAACTTCAGCGCCAGGCCATCGCGCGAGTCGGCCGCGCGCAGCGCTTCCTCCTGCTCGATTTCGCCGGACTTGACCATGCGGAACAGGCATTGGTCGAAGGTCTGCATGCCTTCTTCCAGCGATTCCTCCATCGCCTGCTTGACCTCGTGCACCTGGCCACGGCGCAGCAGGTCGCGGATCATCGGCGTGTTGAGCAGCACTTCGGTCGCCGGCCGGCGGCGTCCGTCCACGCCCTTGACCAGGCGCAGCGACACCACGGCGCGCAGGTTCAGTGCCAGGTTCATCAGCACGTTCTTGTGCGCGCTCTCGGGGAAGAAATTGAGGATGCGCTCGATGGTCTGGTCGGCATTGTTGGAGTGCAGCGTCGCCAGGCACAGGTGGCCGGTCTCGGCGAAGGCGATCGCCGCCTCCATCGTCTCGGCATCCAGGATCTCGCCGATCAGGATCACGTCCGGCGCCTCGCGCATCGCGTTCTTCAGCGCGCTCTGGAAGGCGTGCGTGTCCAGGCCCACCTCGCGCTGGTTCACGATCGACATCTTGTGCTTGTGCAGATATTCGATCGGGTCCTCGATGGTGAGGATGTGCCCGGTGGTGGTGCTGTTGCGGTGGTCGATCATCGAGGCCAGCGAGGTCGACTTGCCCGAGCCGGTCGAGCCGACCACCAGCACCAGCCCGCGCGGGGTCATGATGACGTCCTTGAGCACCTGCGGCAGGTTGAGCTCTTCGATGCTGGGGATCCGGCTGCGGATGGCGCGGATCACCATGCCCACCTCGCCGCGCTGCTTGAACACGTTCACGCGGAAGCGCCCGGCGTCGGACAGGGCGATGGCCATGTTGAGCTCCAGCTCGCGCTCGAACTGCGGTACCTGGCCTTCGTCCATCAATGAATAAGCGATTTTCTTGACCATTCCCGGCGGCAACCCCGTATTGCCGAGCGGGTAGAGCTTGCCTTCGATCTTGATGTACACCGGTGCGCCGGTGGTCAAGAACATGTCCGAGGCATTCTTTTCGGTCATCAGCTTCAGGAAGTAGCCGATATCCATGCGCAATGGTTCCCCAACAAACGGCAGCGTCTCGTTGCAAGTCCGCCGCAGGCTTCCGACAATGGCCGTGCTCGAGACTTCTCGCTACGGCTCCCCTAATGACGGCTAGCTTCGCATACTTGCGGCGATCCCTGTATGGCATCGCCTGTTTCATGGTTCTTTCCTCTCCTGCTGCCGCCCAGGTGGCACCGGAGCTCACCGCCGCCGAACAGGCGGTGCAACGCGCCACCCAGGCCGATGCCGACCAGTACGCACCCGATCTGGTCAATCTGGCCCGCCAGGAACTGATGCAGGCCCAGCAGGCTCAACTGGACAAGCGCCAGCGCAAGCAGGTGCCACAGATCGCCTTGCGCGCAGCGGCCGACGCCGATCTGGCCAAGGCGCGCAGCGAAGAGGCGGTGGTCACCGCCCAGCTGGAACAGCGGCGCAAGGAAGTGGCGCAACTGCAGAACAGCCTCAACACCGGGGAGGCCGGCCGATGAAACTGCGTCCGCTTCTCTATCTGGGCGTACTGAGCCTGGGCACCCTGCCGTCGCTGGCAATGGCGGCCAAGGACGACCCGCAGGCCGACGCGCTCAACCGGCGCCTGGCCGCGCTGCAGAACGACCCGCAGACCAATGAACTGGCCCGCTTCGAGCGGCTGCAGGCGCAGCAGAGCGTGGCGGCGCTGGCCGAGGCCAAGCGGCGCGACCGCGACGAGCTGGTGTTCCTGGCCGATCGTCGGGTCGAAATCGCCGAACTCACCGCGCGCACCGCACTGGCGCGGCGCGAGCTGGATCGGCTGGAAGGCACCCGCAACGACCTGCTGATCGAAGCCAGCCGCCGCGACGCCTCGCGCGCGCGCCAGGAAGCCGAGCGTCTGCGCGTGCAGGCGCAGATCCAGGCCGAAGAGGCCGAGCGCATGCGGCAGGCGGCCGAACAGGAGACCCTGGCCCGTCAGGACGCCGAGCTGGCGCTGACCAGCGTGGCCGGCAAGCAGACCGCCAAGCTCAATGCGGCCCAGCAGAAAGCGGTGCAACTGGCCCATGAAGAAGCCGAGCTGGTGGCCGGGGCCAAGTTGCCGTCCGCCAAGTTCGACAGCCGCGGCGAAGTGTTTTCGCTGGGTAGTGGCGCCTTCGGTGGCAAGGCCGCGCTGTCCGGCGATGCCGCGGGGCAGGCCAAGGCACTGGCCGAGTATCTGAACATCGGCAAGAAAGGCCGGGTCAGCATCGTCGGCTACGACAGCGATGTGGCCACCGCCAAGAAGCGGGCCGAAGCGTTACGCGACGCCTTGGTGGCTGCCGGTGTCGCCAGCGCACGGCTGCAGGTCAATGGCACCAAGGCCGCCGCCAGCAAGACGCGCGCTGCCGAGGTGGTTGTCGCGCCGTAATGCAAGTGGTTGGAAGTTAAGGTCTTTTAACCCGGGCATGACGCCCGGTTGAACCGCGGTCACTGATTGAGGCAGGGAACGGCAAAAGCAGCCGTTCTGGCCTTGAACCCCCTCCGCGACCGGCGTAGGGTCGTACTCCCGGGCAGCACTCCGCTGCCTGGAAGTACGGAGGGCCGGGCCAGTGACGCAAGGGCACGCATCAACGCAATTCGGTGGACAGCTTTTTGGTTCCGCCAGTGCGCTTGCCATTGTGATCCGCGAGTCTTCCATCCCCAAGCAGCGCCCCGTGCCGCCCGCGGCCGGGGCGTTCTTGTTTTAAGTGTTTCAAGTGAAGGAGGTAACGCCATGTTCGAAGGGCAACCGCAGACCGAAATCGACGCATTGGTCAAGTCCGATCCCGAGTTCAAGCAGCTGTACCAACGCCACAAGCTCTTGAACAAGAAATGCATGGATGCCGAACTCGGGGTACTCCCCATCGACGACGTGACCTTGGGCCAGATGAAGCGCGAGAAGTTGCAGGCGAAAGAAAAGCTCACCCGGATGTACGACCAGCTCACCCACTGATCCTTCCCCACCGCTAGAACAAGTTCACCGCCGCGGGCGGTGGCGGCCTCCTCGTCGGCTTGCCACCGTCCGCGTCTTTATTTGCGCAACCCGTGTCACGCGCCTGGCGGCCGCGCACTCATGCCGGTGGTAGTGGCGCAGCGCTGGCTGAGCCCGCCCGTTCATTGGCCGGCGCGATCGGTTCCAGTCTGAATGAGCATTCCCCAGCCGTTCGTCGGATAATGGGCGGCCAAGCCCCGCGCGACGCAGTGACGATATTCCGATGGCGATCCATTCCTCCGTACTCGAACTGATCGGCAACACGCCGATCGTCAAGGCACAGCACCTGGACACCGGCGTCTGCGAGCTGTTCCTCAAGCTGGAGGCGGCCAACCCCGGCGGATCGATCAAGGACCGCATCGGCCTGTCGATGATCGAGGCGGCCGAACAGCGTGGCGACCTCACCCCGGGCGCGACCCTGGTCGAAGGCACCGCCGGCAACACCGGCCTGGGTCTGGCACTGGTCGCCCAGCAGAAGGGCTACCGGTTGATCCTGGTGGTGCCGGACAAGATGAGCCGCGAGAAGATCTTCAACCTCAAGGCCATGGGCGCCCAGGTGGTGCTGACCCGGTCGGACGTGGCCAAGGGCCACCCGGAGTACTACCAGGACCTGGCCGCCAAGATCGCCACCGAGACCCCGGGCGCCTACTTCATCAACCAGTTCGGCAACCCGGACAACCCGGCCGCGCACGAATTCGGCACCGGCCCGGAGATCCTGGCGCAGATGGACAACGATCTGGATGCGATCGTGTTCGGCTGCGGCAGCTCCGGCACCATGACCGGCCTGTCGCGCGCCTTCGCCACCGCCTCGCCGCACACCGAGCTGGTGCTGGCCGACCCGGTCGGCTCGATCCTGACCCAGTACATCGAAGAGGGCACGGTCAGCGAGAAATCCGGCAGCTGGCTGGTCGAAGGCATCGGCGAGGACTTCCTGCCGGACATCTCCGATTTTTCGCGGGTCAAAAAGGCCTATTCGATCACCGACGCGGAAAGCTTCCACACCGCGCGCGAGCTGCTGGCCAAGGAGGGCATCCTCGGCGGCTCGTCCACCGGTACCTTGCTGGCCGCCGCGCTGAAGTATTGCCGCGAGCAGACCACGCCCAAGCGCGTGCTGGTATTCGTCTGCGATACCGGCAACAAGTACCTGTCCAAGATGTACAACGATTACTGGATGCTGGACAACGGCTTCCTGGAGCGCCCGCAGCACGGCGACCTGCGCGACCTGATCCTGCGCCCGTACAACAAGCGCGACACCGTGGTGGTCGGACCGAAGGACCTGCTGACCACCGCCTATCAGCGCATGAAGCTGTACGACGTCTCGCAGCTGCCGGTCATCGATGACGGCGAGCTGGTCGGCATCGTCGACGAGAGCGACGTGCTGCTGCATGTGTACGGCGACGAGGCACGCTTCCGCGACCCGATCTCCACCGCCATGGTCAGCAAGCTCGATCGCCTGGATGTCGCTTCGCCGATCGAAGCGCTGCTGCCGGTGTTCGACCGCGGCCAGGTCGCCATCGTCATGGACGGCAACCAGTTCCTCGGCCTGATCACCCGCATCGACCTGCTCAACTACCTGCGCCGCCGCGTGCAGTGATCGCAGCTGGCCGCGCGCCCGGATGGGACGCGCGGCACCGGCCATTCAGACCTGCTTGCTACAATCCGCCACTTTTTCCGGGAACCTCCATGTCCAATCGCACCACACCCAGCCACGATGGCGAGCGCGAACTCTCGCTCGCCACGCTGGCGATCCATGGAGGGCAGTCGCCGGACCCCAGCACCGGGGCGGTGATGCCGCCGATCTACGCGACGTCCACCTATGCGCAGTCCAGCCCGGGCGAGCATCAGGGCTTCGAGTATTCGCGTACCCACAACCCCACGCGCTTTGCCTATGAGCGCTGCGTCGCGTCGCTGGAAGGCGGCACGCGTGCGTTCGCGTTCGCCTCCGGCATGGCCGCCACCTCCACGGTGATGGAGCTGCTGGACGCCGGCAGCCACGTGGTAGCGATGGACGACCTGTATGGCGGCACCTTTCGCCTGTTTGAGCGGGTGCGTCGCCGCACCGCCGGCCTGGATTTCAGCTTCGTCGACCTGACCGATGCGGCCGCCTTCGAAGCCGCGATCCGTCCCGACACCAAGATGGTGTGGATCGAAACCCCGACCAACCCGATGCTCAAGCTGGTCGATATCGCCGCCATCGCTGCGATCGCGCGCAAGCATGGCCTGCTGATCGTGGTCGACAACACCTTCGCCTCGCCGATGCTGCAACGCCCGCTCGGCCTGGGCGCCGACATCGTGGTGCACTCGGCCACCAAGTACCTCAACGGCCACTCGGACATGGTCGGCGGCATCGCGGTGGTCGGCGACAACGCCGAACTGGCCGAGCAACTGGCCTTCCTGCAGAACTCCATCGGCGGCGTGCAAGGCCCGTTCGACAGTTTCCTCGCCTTGCGCGGCCTCAAGACCCTGCCGCTGCGCATGCGCGCACATTGCGAGAACGCCCTGGCGCTGGCGCAATGGCTGGAAACCCACCCCGCGATCGAAAAGGTGATCTACCCCGGCCTGGCCTCGCACCCGCAGCACGCACTGGCCCAGCGCCAGATGTCCGGCTTCGGCGGCATCGTCTCGATCGTGCTCAAGGGCGGCTTCGAGGCGGCCAAACGTTTTTGCGAGAAGACCGAACTGTTCACCCTGGCCGAATCGCTCGGCGGCGTCGAAAGCCTGGTCAACCATCCCGCCGTCATGACGCATGCCTCCATCCCGGTGGCCCGCCGCGACCAGCTTGGCATCAGCGATGCGCTGGTGCGGTTGAGCGTGGGGGTTGAGGATGTGGGGGATTTGCGGGGGGATCTGGCGCAGGCGCTCGAGGCATCCAGTTCTCCATGACCGCGTCGCCGCAACGTCAGGGCATCTTCGCGTATTGGCGGAGCGGGCTGGCCGGCCTTCGACTGCAGTCGTGGGTACGCCAACAGTCCTGGTTGCAGCGTATCTATCGCGTTTTCCCGCAGAGTTGGCGCGACCGCGTTTCTTCCACGCTGTCCGCCCGCTCTTTGGTTCAAACGCGGTTTCAGCGCACCGCCGCCTGGGAGCTGCGCGCGAAAGGCGCTGACACTTCCTTGCCGATGGACGCTGATTTCTCCGTCACCCGGATTCCATCGGTGGGGATCAACATTGCCGGCTATCTCCGTGGCGAATTCGGGCTGGCTGAGAGCGCAAGGATGTATGCGCGTGCGCTGATCAGCGCTCGCGTTCCCGTGTCGTTGTATGACCTGGACATGGGGCTTCCACACTCCTGGGACGACCGGAGTCTGGATGGTCTCATCGACCAGCGCATGCCGCACCAGGTCACCGTCGTCTTCGTCAACCCCGACTACCTCGAAGCCGCCTTAGAGAAGATCGGCCGGGCCCGTATGGACGGGCATTACGTCATTGCGTGCTGGTTCTGGGAACTTGAAGTGATTCCGCCAAGTTGGCTGAGTGCCATTGCGCTGGTGGACGAGATCATGGTGGCCTCACGATTCATCGAGGATGCGTTCCGCAACGTGACCGACAAACCGATCATGCGACTTCCGCTGCCGCTTTCTGACCAGCCTGATAGCGGCTTGCAGAGACAGGACTTCGGGCTGGATCCGGAAACCTTCGTCTTTCTTTTCACTTTTGATTTCCACTCCTTCGTGGCCAGGAAAAATCCCCAGGCCGTGGTCAATGCATTCAGGCATGCGTTTCCGGACGGCCGTGACGACGTGCGTTTGGTCGTGAAGTCAAGCAATGGGCATATGTATCCCGAACAAATGGCAGAACTCCTGGGCCTGGTCGCGGCAGACAAGCGGATCCTGCTGCGGGACGAGGTGATCGACAGGATGCACGTGCGGGCGCTGCAGCGATGCTGTGACGTGTATGTGTCGCTGCATCGGGCCGAAGGCTTCGGGTTGGGGCTTGCCGAGTGCATGTCACTTGGCAAGCCGGTCATTGCGACGGGCTGGTCGGGCAACATGGAGTTCATGACGGACAGCAACTCCTGCCTCGTAGACTACGACCTGGTGCCGGTTGCGGGGCGATATCCGGAGTCGGATGGCGCGCGCTGGGCAGAGCCCAGCATCGCATCTGCCGCAGCTGCGATGCGTCGGCTTGCGGACGACCCGTTACAGGCGCGGCGGCTGGGCGAAGCAGCCAGGGCCGATATCTGCATAAGGCTTGCTCCCCGAAGCGTAGCGGGACACCTGCTGGCAAGGGCTGCGAAGGTGGTCGCGTCAACGCACTGACGGTGACTGTTTTTGTCGATCCTGTGATGTAGCGATTTGGTTGCCCGCTTCACCAAAGTAGTGAACACTTTCAGAGGTAGTAACGTTGGACATGATCCGGTCCGTATGGGCCTTCCGATACTTCATCCTGTCGTCGATCAGGAATGACCTGCGTCTGCGCTTCCTGCGCAGCAAACTCGGCGCATTGTGGATGATCATCCACCCGCTCATGCAGGTGCTGATCTTTGCGACGATTCTTTCCGAGGTGCTGGCCGCGAAGCTGCCAGGCGTCAATAACAAGTTTGCTTACGCACTGTATCTGATGGCCGGAACGCTTTGCTGGACCCTGTTTGCCGAATGCATTGGCAAATGTGTTTCATTGTTCGTGGATAACGGCAATCTGATGAAGAAGCAGGCCTTCCCGCGGATATGTCTCCCACTCATTGCCGGCGGCACCGTCATGGTGAACAATCTGTTGCTGTTCCTGGCAATCATCATTGTGTTCGCTATCCTGGGGCACACCTTGGGCCCGCAGGCAGCTTGGCTGCCGCTACTGATGCTGCTGACGTTGGCTTTCGCGATGTCGATTGGATTGCTGCTCGGCGTCTTCAATGTCTTCGTGCGTGACATCGGGCAGGTTGTACCGGTCGTTCTGCAGGCAATGTTCTGGGTGACGCCTATCGTTTACACCATCGATATCCTTCCCGCGCAGACCCAGGAACTCTTCAAGCTCAATCCGCTGTTCCCGCTTGTCAGTGCATATCAGGGAGTACTTCTTTACGGACGTTCCCCGGCGTGGATCGAGCTTGTCCCGCTCATGCTGGCCACCCTCGTCCTGTGTGTCCTGTCGTTGGTTGTTTTTCGCCGCGCGAGTGCCGAAATGGTGGATGCCCTATGAGCCCTGTGTTGATGGTTGAGGGGCTTGGGAAGTCCTACCGTGTCTGGGGCAGCGAGTGGCTACGCGCTGCCAGCTGGTTCGGGTTGAAGGTCAAGCCGCGAGAGGAGCACTGGGTTCTGCGGAATGTCGGGTTCTCAGTCGCTCCGGGTGAGTCGATCGGGATCATGGGGCGCAACGGCGCCGGAAAGAGCACATTGCTCAAGCTGATCACCGGTACGTCGCAACCTACCGAGGGACGCATCATCCGGCACGGCCGTATCGCCGCGATTCTTGAGCTCGGCATGGGTTTCAATCCGGACCTGAGTGGCCGGGAGAATGCCAGACATTCTGCCGGGCTCATGGGTTACACATTGGAGCAAATCGACAAGGTGTTGCCCGAGATACAGGAGTTTGCCGAGATCGGAGAGTACTTCGATGAGCCGGTACGCACCTACTCAAGCGGTATGCAGGTGCGCGTCGCGTTTGCGGTGGCCACGGCATTCCGGCCCGATGTACTCATCGTCGACGAAGCATTGTCGGTGGGCGATGCGTATTTTCAGGCGAAGTGCTTCAAGCGCATCCAGTCTTACAAGGACGAGGGCATGACGCTCATCCTCGTCAGTCACGCGGTCGGAGATGTTGTCAAACACTGCGATCGTGCCATTTTGATCAAGGACGGTAGTGTTCATGCCGATGGGCCCTCGCGTGAGGTCTCCAACCTTTATCTGGACGAGTTGTTCGGCAAGAAGCCTGCATCGCTTCAAGCACAGGCCGATGATGCGCCAGGCCAGATGCACGCTGGCGATGAGGATATCTTTCATACGCGCCCTTACTACAATGCCGGCGAACACCGTTGGGGGCAGGGCGGTGCGCGAATTCTCGATTATGTCGTTGTCAGCGGCGGGGAGGAATTTCCTGCTCGCGTAGAGAGCGGTACCAGGACGGTATTTTACGTCAAGATCGCTTTCGATCAGGATTTTGACAGTGTGGTGCCCGGGTTTTTGATTAAAACCCTCGAGGGTCTATTCCTCTACGGCACCAACTCCTTCCTTTCCAGCGAAGGGCGGGCCGGGATTTCGGTAAAAGCGGGACAGGTAATCGTCTGCAAGTTCAGCATGCCTCTCGACCTCAATGAAGCGAACTATCTGGTCTCGCTCGGCATTTCCAGTGGTGACCCGCTTGTGGAATTGACGCCGCTGGATCGTCGTTACGACGCCATCGTGCTGAACGTCGCAAGGGGGATGCAATTCTGGGGGATGATGGACCTCAAGGCCGATTTCGAAATCGTAGAAGCGTTGTCATGACGGCGTCAGGATCTACCATCACATCAGAGAACATTAGTCATGACTGAGACAATGCATATTGGCGCGCGGGTGGCCGCTCTGCCTGAGAAATATCAGCCAATTTTCGGACATCCCGAGCTTTCGGAGGGAAGTTCGCGCGGCTGCGAAGACAGGTTTGTGCTGATTCGCGAATGTGCGCAAAGGCTCCAGGGAGAACTTGGCCGCCCACTGCGGGTGTTGGATCTCGGCTGCGCCCAGGGATTCTTTTCATTGAGCCTTGCGGCCGAGGGGCATCAGGTCCACGGTGTGGATTTTCTGGATCTCAATGTCGATGTGTGCCAGGCGTTGGCCCAGGAGCACCGGATGTTCGCTGCGTCTTTCGAGCACGGCACCGTGGAAGACGTCATCGCGCGGCTTGATCCAGACCAGTACGATCTGGTCCTGGGGCTGAGTGTCTTCCATCATCTGGTGCATTCCCAGGGAATTGCGCGAGTGGCTGGATTATGCCGCAAGCTCTCCGAGGTCACGGACGCCGGGATCTTCGAGCTGGCATTGCGTGAGGAGCCGCTGTACTGGGGGCCCTCCCTGCCGCACGACCCGGCGGAGTTGTTGGCCGATTATGCCTTCACCAGGTTGTTGTCGAGGCAGGCAACCCATCTGTCTTCGATTTCCAGGCCGCTGTACTTCGCCAGCAGCAAGTTCTGGTACGTGGGTGAGGCTGTCGGCAGGTTCAGTTCCTGGTCGGGCGAGGCGCATGCCTATGGACGTGGAACGCATCAGTACAGCAGACGCTATTATTTCGGCGACAAGGTGTTCGTCAAGAAGATGACAATGGGCATCGGTGGGCGCGCCGAAATCAATTGGCAGGAATTCAATAACGAGGTCGAGTTTCTCAGAAATCCTCCTGCATCGTATCCCGTACCACGGCTGATTGCGGCCTTGGACGATGCATCGGATTTGTTCCTCGTCAGGGAAATGGCCGGCGGACGCCTGCTTTCGGAGTTGATCGACGACGGCTCGCCCTATGATCCGGACAAAGTAGTCTCCGAATTGCTTGAGCAATTGGTAATGCTCGAGCGCGTGGGTCTTTATCACAATGACGTGCGTTGCTGGAATGTTCTGATTTCGCAGGAAGGCAAGGCCATTCTGATCGACTACGGCGCCATTTCTGCCGAAGCCACCGATTGCTCCTGGCTGGGCGACTTATTGTTGTCCTTCCTGATTACGGTCAAGGAAATCCTGCAACGTCGCATTGTTCCGGCCAGTCCCGGTCGGGAACCGGCTTTGGACTTCATGACGCTTCCTCCTCGTTATCGCAATGCTTTCATTCAGGCATTTGGGGGAGACCAGGCACGCTGGACGTTTGCAGAGCTGCAAGAGTGCTTGGCGCGTTCTGAACCGGTTGCATTGCATGCGCCTGAGTGGACATCGCTTTACAGCCACATGCAACAGGCGTTGCTGAGCTACAACACACGCCTTGGCGCCCTCTATACCCAGAACGAGCATGACCGTGTTGAGCTTGCGGCACGCGCATCCTTGATTGAGCGCCTGCAGGTAGGGGCTCAGCAGGCCCAGGACAAGCTTGCAACCCTTCAGCTGGAAGCAGAGACGGCCGATAACCGCTACCGCGATTTGGAAAAGGTGAGTAGCGAACTTCAGGAGTGGGCAAAAGATCTGGAAAAGCGCACTGCCGAAGCCGAGGACAGGGAGAAACAGCTCAACAATGGCATGGCGGATCGGGAGGCGGAGAACGCAAGGCTCGTCTCGCAGATTTCGATGCTTGAGTCCGAACTGGAAGAGCGTCAACGGGTTCGTGAACTGTCGGAACTGCTTGCCGCTGACCTCAGTCGACTGGTCGAGGAGCGCGATGGCATGCAGGCCAGCATGTCGGAGATGGAGCGCGTCAACACGCAGCAGCAGTCAACCATCGACGAACTTCAGGCGAAAATTGTTTCCCTGGTTCAGCGCGTCAATAGGTCGGAGACCATCAGCGCAGCGGACGCACGCAGGGTGAAAGAGCTGCAGCTGGATCTGTCCCATCGCTTGCAGGCGCTCGAGGACGCGCGTAGCCGCATTCGTGAACTTGAGTTGGCAGTGGATATGCTGGAGGGCCAGATCGGAGAGCTTCATACGAGCCGCTCATGGCGTGTGACAGCACCTTTGAGATGGGTCACCATGAAGGTAACCAAGCGTGGCGGACCTTTTGTGGTTCACGCACCGCAGCGGCTGGAGCGCACAGAGCCTGTGCTTGCGGAGGATGAGGTGGCAACGCCCGCCGATGTGGCAATCGACAAGCAGCTGGCAGCGCTGGATCAGTTGGGTAGCCGGATCAGGAAATCGAAGAAATAAGGACAGGGATTGCCATGTACCGGCAAGGACATCATGAAGGGGAATGTAGGTGAAGAGAGTTATTGTGCTTGGCGCGCAAGTGCCGTTTGTCAGAGGCGGCGCGGAGCTGCTTAACGAAGAGCTTGTCAAGCAAATCAATCTGTGGGGCAAGCAGCGCCAGGTCGTCGCAGAGCTGGTGCAGTTGCCCTACAAGTGGTATCCAGAAACAGAAATTCTGTCTTCCATGCTCGCATGGAGGTTGTTGAATTTGAACGAAAGCAATGGTCAGAAAATCGACCTGTGCATCTGCACCAAGTATCCGACCTATGCCGCCTCGCATGCCAATAAGGCGCTTTGGCTCGTGCATCAGCATCGAGTGCTTTACGACCTGGAACGTACGCGCTTCGATCAGCCCCACCTGACCGCGAAAGATTCGGCGGTGCGTGATGCCCTGCGGGCGTCCGACCGGGAGTTGCTGGCGGAGATCGAGCCTCGATATACCATTTCTCAGACGGTTACCGACCGTCTGCAGCAGTACAGCGGTCTGGGCTCTGAGGTTCTCTATCCGCCGTCGAAGCTGGCGCCATTCATCACCTCGGGAGACTATGGCGACTACGTGCTGTGTATCGGTCGTCTTGAATTGATGAAGCGTCCCGATCTGCTGATCCGGGCCGCGAAGCATGTCCCCCATGCCAAGGTGGTCATCGCCGGAACCGGCGCCAGCGAGTATGCCCACTCTCTGGCACCGCTGATCCGCGAGCTGGGCCTGACGGATCGCGTCGAGCTTGCGGGCTTCGTGGAAGACGAGAAGCTGCTTGAGCTGATTGCCAACTGTCGTGCGGTCTTCTACTCGCCGGTGGATGAGGATTACGGATTTGCGACGTTGGAAAGCTTCGCTGCCTACAAGCCGGTCATTACAGTTGACGATAGCGGTGAAGTGGGCAGGATCGTCGAATCCACCGGCAGCGGTTGGGTTACAAGTCCTACGCCAGAGGCGATCGCTGAGAGCCTGCTCGATTGTTATGCGAAAGGACCGGCACAACTTCGTGCACTGGCTGAGGCTGGTCAGCACATGAGTACCTCCATTACCTGGGATCGCGTGATAAGCAATCTGGTGGAGAGTCGGCTTTGAGTACGCCGTTTCGCATCGCGATGGTCGGGCCGCATCCTCCGGAGCGCTCAGGCATTGCAGAATACACGGCAGGTCTGTCAAACCTGCTGCGAGATCAAGGGCTGCAGGTCGATGCGATTGCCCATGCCGATCTTGTTCACCTCGGGATGAACAACACCGTCCATAGACTGCTTGGAGCGGACGCGATCGTTTACCAGATGGGTAACCATCCAGTGTTCCATGGATGGATGCTTCCATTGATGGCAGCAGCGCCGGGAATCGTGCATCTGCATGATCTTGTGTTGCATCATATGGCTGCAGGGGTTCTGAATGATGAAGGCCGCCTTCTCAACGGCGACTATTTCAATCTGCTGGAAAAGTGGTTATCCAGCACCGACGTCAGAACCGCCAAACTGGCGCTTCGTAGCGGATCGCCTGTCTGGAATCGGGAAGATGTGGTGCGTTTTCCGCTGCATCAAGTGGCCACCAAACTGGCCACTGAGGTAGTAGTGCACTCACGATATGCAGCCGATCAAATCGTCAAGGATTTTCCCTGGCTCCCCGTGACGGTGGTGCCGCAGTTGTACCCGGCGGTCGCTCAGCATCGCATTCGTGACAATCTGCGCACCATCGCGCTGCTGGGCGGTGGGCATACGAATCGTCGCTTCGATTGGATTGTGCAGGCGCTGTCGGCGATCGACTCCGAACTGAATGGGCTGATTACGTTGGAAATCGCTGGTCAGGTAGAAGCAGTCGTACTCGACCAGCTGGAGAGTATTGCAGACCTGCGTAACGTGCAGCTGATCAATCATGGCCATCTCGACGACGATCAGTTCAGTAAGGTATTCGAGCGTGCGGATCTGATGATTGCCTTGCGCCAGCCAACGATGGGCGAGGCTTCGGCTGTCGTATGCAAAGCGATGCAGGCGGGTCTCCCCGTCATCGTATCGGATCACGGTTGGTATGCAGAGCTGCCCGCTTCGGTAAAAAAAGTCGCGCCGGATGCAGAATGCCCGGACGCTCTGGCAGCGTTGCTGCGTCAGTTGACGCTCGCCCCTGCAACCTATGCCGCCTGGGCTGAAGAGTGTTCCGATGCATCAAGACGGCTGGCGCTTGATCCTTATGCAGCCGCGGAAGGATATGCGCGGCTGTTGAGACGCCATCGGGTTGTTTCCGATTTCAAGGACTGTGCGGCTGATGCGGTCGCAAGCCTGAAGGTCGACATCGATTCTCCGCTTGCCGAGGAGCTGCATCGAATCGACGTGCTGAGCAGCCTGCGCGGGGATCGTTGGGTTAACCCAGCCCTGGCAGCATTGAAGGATCAGGAGCTGGATTCGCATGCGCGTGTGGTGGGGGCAACAGTGGGACCCTATCCCTACAGTGAGCCGTTGCCGGAAGAGGCCTTTCAGGGGCAGGCTGCCGTTGCTGAGCAGGAGGTGCTGGTTGCCGAGCCGTCCAGCATAATCTCCTTGCGTGTCGAATTGACCAACAACAGCGAATACTCCTGGTTCAGTCCGCTCGGTCACGCATTGCGGCCGTTCGGCATTTATCTCGGACACTTCTGGATTCATGCCGAAACACCGACGGCGGTAGCCGAACAACCTCGCCATTTTATTCACGATGCGGTCGCGCCGATGTCTTCTGCAGTTCACGATCTCACAGTGCGCGCTCCGGCAGTCGCAGGTGACTACTACCTGGAGATTGATCTAGTCCAGGAGTCGGTCTGCTGGTTCAAAAGCCGTGGGTTTTCACCGGCCCGACTTCTCATTCGAGTAGAAGCCGCTCAATAATGAGCGGCGTGCTCATCCACCACAGGTCCTTATCCATGAAAAATAGTATGAAATCTCCTGTTTCCTTCGGTTCCGTTGCCGTCCTGGCGACGGTGATTGCGTTCACCGGCTGCTCAAAGGCTCCCGAGGCAGAACAGCCAGTGAAGGCCGAACCCCAGCAGGCTGCCCAGACCACCGAAGCAGGCGGCATGTCGACTCCGTTGACGCAAGAGCAGGTTGGCGCACGCTACGCCATTGCCTCGGAGCCGGTACTGGCCAATAACGGCGAACTGGTACGGGTTGCAGTGTCTGTCACCAATTCGGGCAAGGTCGCCATCAACTCGAAGGGCACACTGCCGGTCAATCTTGCCATCTCCCTGGTGGATGATTCCGGCAATGTCTCGAACCGGGACTTCCTGCGCGCTCCGCTTCCTGCCGAGGGCATTCCGGCGGGTGGCTCCGCTGAAGTGATCGCAGATGTGCCCAGCCAGGCAGTGATTGGGAAAACGCTGCGATTCGGCCTCGTCCAGGAATCGGTGGCGTGGTACAGCGACTTCAAGGTGGATTCGCTCGATTATGGCCCCCTGACTTCGTGCCAGGACCAGGGCAAGGAAACGGTTTGTGGTGCGGGCGGAAAGCCTTTGGCCACGCGCTGAGACTCAATGATCATCGGAACGAGCCGCGTTCAATCTCGGCTTGATTCCGGAATTTATAAGTAACCAAGAGAGGGATGATGAAAACTGCGTTGATTACCGGCATTTCCGGCCAAGACGGTGCCTACCTGGCCCAGCTGTTGTTGGATAAAGGCTACCGTGTGTTCGGCACATACCGCCGTACCAGTTCGGTCAATTTCTGGCGTATCGAAGAGGTGGGAATTTCAAATCACCCTAATTTGCACCTGATCGAGTACGACCTGACCGACCTTGGTTCGAGTATCCGTATGCTTGAAAGCACGGGCGCCACCGAGGTTTACAATCTGGCGGCTCAAAGTTTCGTGGGCGTATCGTTCGACCAGCCGACGACGACCGCGCACATCACCGGCATCGGCCCGGTCCACCTGCTGGAAGCCATTCGGCAGGTGAACAAGGACATCCGGTTTTACCAGGCCTCGACATCGGAAATGTTCGGCAAGGTGCAGGCGGTCCCGCAGATCGAAAGCACGCCGTTCTATCCTCGCAGCCCTTATGGCGTTGCCAAGCTGTACGCGCATTGGATGACGGTCAATTACCGTGAGAGCTATGGCATCTTCGGCTCCAGCGGGATTCTGTTCAATCATGAAAGCCCGCTGCGCGGCCGCGAATTTGTGACACGAAAGATCACCGACTCGGTGGCCAAGATCAAACTTGGACGCTTGGAATGCCTGGAGCTTGGCAATCTGGATGCCAAGCGCGATTGGGGTTTTGCGCGCGAGTACGTGGAAGGGATGTGGCGCATGCTTCAGGCCGATGAGCCGGATACCTTTGTTCTGGCGACAAATCGCACTGAAACCGTCCGTGATTTTGTCAGCATGGCCTTCAAGGGGGCCGGAATTGACGTCGAATTCCGCGGCAAAGATGCAGATGAAACTGCAGTGGATGTCGCTACCGGCAAGGTGGTGATGCGCATCAATGCGAAATTCCACCGTCCTGCAGAAGTGGATCTGCTGATCGGTGATCCCGAGAAGGCAACGCGCGTCCTCGGCTGGAAGCCTGAAACCACGCTGGAGCAGCTCTGCCAGATGATGGTCGAGGCCGATCTCAAGAGGAACGCGCATGGCTTCTCGTTCTGATCTGAACGGCAAGCGGGTTCTAGTCACTGGCGCGTCCGGTTTCACCGGCCGCTATGTGGCTGATGAACTAAAAAATCTAGGCTGCGAAGTGCTGGGGCTTGGCGGCTCCGATCACTCCGCACCGGACTGGGCTAGCGGCCTGGCCTCTGTCGACCGTCATTACCAAGTCAACCTGCTCGATCAGGATGCCCTGCGTGAGGTGCTGAAGACTACCCGTCCGGATATCATCATTCACCTGGCTGCGCTTGCGTTTGTAGGTCACGGGAGTGCAGATGATTTCTACAACGTAAATTTGATCGGCACGCGTCATCTGCTGCAGGCAGTGGAAGAGGCTGAAATTTCTCTCGAGCGGCTCCTCATCGCCAGCAGTGCCAATGTTTATGGCAACTCCTCGGAAGGGCGTTTGGATGAGTCGGTTGCTCCGGCACCAACAAACGATTACGCCATCAGCAAGCTGAGCATGGAGTACGTGGTTCGGCTTTGGCAGGGTCGGTTGCCTGTCACCGTAGTCAGACCATTCAACTACACGGGTAAGGGGCAGTCGGAGAACTTCCTCATTCCCAAGATTGTCTCGCACTTTGTCAGGCGAGAGCCACGGATCGAGTTGGGAAATCTGGATGTGTCGCGTGACTTCGGTGACGTCAGGGCAGTGGCATCGGCCTATGGCAAGCTGTTGCAATCAGCCGATGCCATCGGTCGTACAGTCAATGTGTGCTCCGGAACGGCTTATTCCCTTCGGGAAGTGATCGACCTGTGCACACAGATCACTGGCCATTCGTTAGAGGTCTCTGTGAACCCGAAGTTTGTGCGTAGCAATGAAGTCAAGATGCTATGTGGCGATAACCGATTGTTACAGGAACTTACCGGGAGCTGGACGTCTCCGCCGTTGCGGAAAACCCTGGAATGGATGCTCGAAGAAGGCTGAGTGAAGCTCGGCCTCGCGAAATGCTGGCAGCTGGCTGGCTTCCGTGATCTATCTACGCGTATGCGACGCACAGAAGCCTGAGGTGCGGTGACTGATGTGGCCAGACAGCCTACGTCACGTTGGATATGACGTGACGTAGGTTGCTTGGTAGACGTGCGATCAATGGTCGATCTGAGATACATGATTCCGCGGCGTGCGCTGTCACCAGGTGCAGAGGCGCGCACCGGATACGGGTCAGGTAACGCCAGGCCTGATTGCATTTGCTGGCTTGCCCGTCCACGGCCAGTGACTGCTAGGGCGTGGGGCCCAACAGCTGCATAGACCTGAGTGAAATGCCCAGAGCGCGCGCGTCCGGAGATATTCCAAGCTCGACTGGTGAGGCTGGACGATCGAAGTGCAGTTCGACCCTGACTTCATCGCCAGCCGCCAATTTTGGCAGGGCAATACTGATTAGTTGCGGCTCTGGAGCCGATGCTGTGAGGGCTTGGTGCTGCCAGTTGCCACCATTCACACGAATACCAACATCCATGGATTGGCGTCGTGGAGCCCAAAGGCCACCAGCCTGCATGACCAGTCGACCGCCTGCGTTTGCCGACGTTTCCATCCGCATTAAAAGGCCTGCATCCTCGCCGACGGACCATACTCCGAAGGGTTCATCTGTTGACCAGCCATTTGTCAGAAATGGCCTCAGGTCAGCAGGACCTATCCTATCACCTGCGGAAATAACCGCAGGCCTGGTTGAAGCAGCATCCAGGGGGGACTCGGTCTCTCTTGCCGTACAGCCAGGAAGTAACAGGCATAAGACGGAAGCTAGTAGTGCAGCCTTAATGTCGCGATTGATGGAAATCATTTTGAATTCCGTATGCCAGTTGTGCTGAAGCGATGCATATTTCGTTAGGTTAGTCAGTCGACTCGATCGGAGCGAATTTGATCCAGTCGAACGCCATGCCGAATCCAGAAGAGTGATTATCGACTGGAAGCAGGAAGGTAGCCCTGTTATTGCCATCCTTCAGGAAGGACGAGGGCAATTCTCCATAAAACTCATTAGAAGTGAGCCAGCGAACCGGGACCACATGGCCGTTCACTGAAATCGCGAGCTTCTCAGGGTGTATGCCGGGGGCGATGGACATGACCTTTCCCCGAACTCGATAAACCCGGCCAGTTGGTTTCAGCTGGAATTGAAGCCATGGATTCTCAACGACGGTCCACGAGAATGAACCATGTTCTATAGGTCCTTCATGTTGCCACTGGGCATCCTGCCATCCGCGTCCCGGCGCAGGCACGTCCAAATTCCACCAGCGGCCGAAATCCCACCTGAAGCTGGTCTCTTGGTCCCTGTGGCGAAATTGATCGAAAGCCAGAAGCCAGGGGGAGGGAGCAAGCATGGCGCGATAGCGCCGCGAAAGGGCGTCGTTGCGCAACGAAAGCTCGTCTTTACGCGCACTACTCAGCGGTACAACGCCCTCTTCGGGAATGCGCACAATCTGCGTCCTGCTTTTGTCTGCGCGATACAGAACGCTTTGCGGCGGCGACGTATAGTCTGGCCCATCAATGGATGGGCCTGAACTGAACTCCCAATGGTCAGGGTATTCTGCGCATCGGCCGGTGCGGCCCCTTTCATCTGTGTGTTGCCAGTCGTTCTCAGGTTGATTGCAGATCTGTACCACGTCGATCGGCTTGCCGTACAAATAGGTTAGCGCGTTCATCATGTTTTCCCGGAGCATCCACACGCTGTTGATAAGGTGGGAGCCATCAAGAATGAGAAGATCGCGGTCGTTGGCGATATCCGGCAGGCTTACAGCTACGTCCTGGAGGACTTGGCGTTCTGTATCAGAAATCTGTGAGTAGTGATGGAACTGGAACATTTGTGCCGCCATGCCCAGTACGATCAATACGGTGCCGAACAACATTGCCAGGGTTCGACGGGCTCCAGAAAACAGCATGACCAGAGCCACCGTGGCCAATGCTCCGCCTGGAGTTGCGAAGAGGAAGGTGCGTTGACTGATGCTGGTATGCGCCGGTGATGCAAGAAAGGGAAGATAGCCGACGGCGGCAAATGCCACGCCGGTAAAGAGCACCCGTAGCGACCAACGCACGCCGATTTGCTTTTCCGGGGTTGGTGCGGAAAAGGGTTCGCGTATGTAGAGGAGCAGAGCCAACGCCATCAAAGCAATGGCCGACAGATACCAGAAGCTTCTGTACTCGACGAAGAGAATCCTTCCGGCGTCGATCCAACCGCCCACTACGCTTCGGCCGATGCCTGTGTAAAACATCACGAGGGCGCGCTCTTTAAGCAGGGCAATGCCACCCGCCTGGCTCTCTAACAGATGCCCTTGGTAGGTCGAGCCAGTCTTGGCAACGTAGTAGATGTAGGCTAAACAAGCCAATATGCCTATGCACCAGACCAGCGAAACATACCAGCGACGGAGGGGAAGTCTGACCGTCTCCACCAATCCCAATCGGCACCAGAGCAACAGCAGAGGCAAGATGGCGTATGCCAATGCCACTTCATAGATCAGCGTAGCAACAACCAACATTGCGGTAGACACAAGCGATACCAGGATCGCCCTGCTCTTGCCCATCAGTTGGCTTTCATATGCATGCACTATCCCTGTCACGCCGGCAAACGCCAGCAAGACAGACCAGTTGATATGGAAGGAGCGGAACGACAGCTGCATTGTATCTGCGGGATAAATGACCACCAGCAGCGCCAACAACACGGCATGGAGCCGCGAGCGCAGCAGCCACCACCCCAGGATTCCGCCGCAAACACCCTTCAACACCAAGGCCAGCATTTGCAACAGATGCATGGCGAAAAAGGAGTTTGGCGATAGTTGGTACGCGATCGCATTCGGCAACAACATGAGAGGCCGCATGCGGTGGCTGGGAAGCGGCCCGCCCTCACCAACCACGTAGAACACGCCGTGGCGAGTGAACAGGTTCAGAAGATCCCATTCCTCGATATGTCCCATCATGTTGAAGCCGAAGGGAAGCCAAAGCAGCATGACGATCGCTGTGGAGCAAGCGATGAACAACATGGTGCGCTGGGAAGCGTCGTTGCGGATAACGGGATTAGACATTCGATGGCTTGTTTGGTTGCAGTTGCGGCGTAGGTTGGATTTAGACGTGATCGCGACGTCGGTCCCGGTTGAAGACCCAGAAATTCATCACGAGAAACACCACGACAGGCACGACGACGGCCGAGAACGCAATGCCCCACGCGTAATGCAAGTGCAGACTGTTCACAGCCACGCCCATCCCGATGATGGACAAGGCGAGGTTGAAGCTGTGCAGCAAAATGAAGCGCAAGCCTTCCGAACTCAGATGACCCGAGGACACGAACGTAAAGTTGCGATGCGCGACGAAATTGATTGGCACCAACACCAGGTAGCAGAGCGCCGTCGCCATGGTCGGCTGCATGCCGAGCTTTGATACAGCCAACCAAGTGAGTGCACTGAAGGCGACGGTACTGGCGCCGCCAACGATGCAAAAGCGCAAAAAGCGTGCAGCCAGGGCGCGATGGCGCTGCGATATCACTGCACGTTCTCTTGCTCTTGGCCTACGTTGAGCTGTTGGCCCTTTATGTATTGGGGACGATTGCTGACGTTGAGCAGCACGCGCCCCACGTACTCGCCCACCACGCCCAGCGCGAGTAGCTGGATGCCGCCCATGATCAATACCGCGACGATCAATGAAGTCCAGCCGATGACGGTGTGTGGCCAAAGCAGCTTCTGCACGATCAGCACGATGGCGCACAGGAAGCCGAGGCCCGAAGAGACGATGCCTGTCAGCGAGGCTACCCGTAACGGCGTGATCGAGAAGCTTGTGGCCATCTGCATCCACAGCGAGATTGATTTGCGCAGGCTGTATCCAGACTTGCCGTCGCTTCGGGCGTGGTGCTCAGCCTCTATGGTGGTGATATTGCTGGTGCTCTGGACGATAAGGCCATCGACATAGACGAAGGGGCCGCCGTAGCGCAATATTTCGTCACGAACTTCGCTGATCAAGCCGCGAAATGGCGAAAGATAGAGCCCGCGGGGTTTGGCGAGCAGCCATGAAGCCATGCGGTCATTGAACTGGCTGCCGAGGCGTTTCCAGAGAGCGTGTCGCCGGCTCTTGAACTGCACGTAGCAAACATCTGCTCCACTGCGCAGCTCTGCCACGACGCGCCCGATGTCGGACGGGGAGTGCTGTAGGTCGTCGTCCATGGTGACGATGTAACGGCCGCGTGCCACACCGAATCCCGCCATTAATGCATTGTGCTGCCCCGCGTTCTTGCGCAGCCGGACTCCCTTCAACCAGGGCCGGGAGGCGCACAGCCCTGTTATGACCTGCCAGGAACTATCCGGGCTGCAGTCGTACACCAGTACAACTTCGAATCGGTCGGTGAGCGCAGTCAGCGACTCCTCGAGTTTCTCGGCAAGCGTAGGCAGGATGGTGGCGCTGCCATAGACCGGGATGACGACGGAAATATCAGGTTGCATCGCTCGTTCCGTAGTATTTGCGAATCAGCCTGGCGATGTATCCGGGAGAGGAATCAATGCCGATGGCGGTTGCATAACGAACAAATGGCGCCGGATCAGGCATGGCACCACCGCCTCGGTCCACAAAATCGATGGTTGCTTTTTTGCCCAGAGTGGCCTCCAGCATCGAGACCAGCTCGAGCAGGGTGACGTTTTCTGGCGGAGCCAGATCCAGCACAGCATTGGTTTCGAGGCGGCGCTCCACGAGATGAAGGGTCACTCGGGCGACATCTTCTACGTCGATCAGGCAGCGCACTGCCTTGACCCAGATGCGCAAGGGCTCCGCATTGCGGATGCCACTGGCGAGATAGTTGGACAGAGTGTGAGGGTTGTCGGTGCGTCCCACGACTTGAGGCAGGCGCAGAATCAGATACTCGTCCCGTTCCGCAATCAGTCGTTCCATTCTCAGCTTGTGGCGGACGTAATGGGTTTCTGCGCGATCGGGGTCTGTCACGCTGCACGTGCTGAAGTACACGAACCGGCCCCGCGCCTCGTCCAGAGCCTTGACCAGCAGACGTGCTTCCCTTTCGAATGCCGCAGGATCGGTCTCGGACGAATTGGACACCCCGGAGGCAAATACCGTGGCGTTGAGCTCAGCGAGCCTATCTGCTGTGAAGGATCTGGCCAGCAGGCCATTACCGATGATCACTTAATTACCAATTCCCATTTATCGACGTTGCCCTTATGCAGCGCTGGACAACTACAAGGCCGCCGACGCCATACGATCGTCCCGGGCCAACACTTGCTTCGGCCGCGGCGTGTCCCCATCAGGCATGAAAGTGGCGAGTAGTGGCGCCGCCACGCTGACGGGGCAGTATACCGTCAGCCGTGGCGCCCATCGTAATCTTGAGAGTAGCGTTTAGCCCAACGCCTGTTCCAGCTCCGGCAACAGCGCAAACAAATCCCCCACCAACCCGATATCGGCAATCTCGAAGATCGGCGACTCCGGGTCCTTGTTAATCGCCACGATCGTGCCGGCGTCCTTGATGCCGGTCAGATGCTGGATCGCCCCGCTGATGCCGATCGCCACGTACAGCTCGGGCGCGATGATCTTGCCGGTCTGGCCGACCTGCAGCTCGTTCGGTACGTAGCCGGCATCCACGGCGGCGCGTGAGGCGCCCACGGCGGCGCCGAGTTTGTCGGCCAGGCTGTAGATGTGCTGGAAGTTCTCGGCCGAGCCGACGCCGCGGCCGCCGGAGACCACGCGCTTGGCGCTCTGCAGGTCCGGGCGGTCGGAGCTGCCTGCGGCCAAGCCGACGAAGCGGGTATGGGTGGGCAGCGCGGCATCGACGGTGACTGCTTCGACCGTCGCACTGCCGCCGGCTGCCGCTTCCGGCCAGGAGGCGCTGCGCACGGTGGCGACCACGACCTGGTCGGCCGGCGCTTTCACCGTGATGATCGCATTGCCTGCGTAGATCGGGCGCTTGAAGGTGTAGGCATCTTCGACCGCCATCAGGTCGGAGACCTGGTTGACACCCAGCAACGCGGCAACCACCGGCATCAGGTCCTTGCCGAACGTGGTCGAGGGGCCGAACACATGGGTATAGCCCTGGCCGGCGAGCTGGGCGATCTGCGGCCCCAGTACCTGCGCGATGGCATGTTCGTTAGCGGCGTTTGCCACTGTCAGCACGCGAGCAACACCCGCCAGCTGCGCGGCCTGCGCCGCAACCGCGGCCGGATCGGCCGCCAGCACGACGATGTCGATGGACTCGGCCGACACGGCCAGCGCGGCGCTGAGGGTCTTGGCGGTGGCCGCGTTGAGCTGGCCGTTGAGATGTTCGGCAACAATGAGAACCTTGGCCATTACAGCAACCCCTTCTGCTTGAGTGCGGCCACCAGCTCGGCGGCGTCCTTGACCATCACGCCGCGGCTGCGCTTGGACGGCGGCGCGTAGTGGGTAGTGGCCAGGCTGTCGTGCGCATCGACGCCGAGATCGGCAAAGGCCAGCGTTTCCAGCGGCTTGCTCTTGGCCTTCATGATGTCCGGCAGCTTGATGAAGCGTGGCTCGTTCAGGCGCAGATCGGTGGTGACCACTGCCGGCAGGTCCACTTCCAGCGTCTCCAGGCCGGCATCGACTTCGCGGGTCACCGTGGCCTTGCCATCGGCGACCACCAGCTTTCCGGCGAAGGTCGCCTGCGGGCGGCCCCACAGGGTCGCCAGCATCTGGCCAGTCTGATTGGCGTCGTCGTCGATCGCCTGCTTGCCCAGGATGACCAGGTCCGGCTGTTCCTTCTCGACCAGCTTGAGCAGGGTGCGCGCGGCGGTCAGCGGCTGGATCGCCGCGTCGGTGACCACGTGGATGGCGCGGTTGGCGCCCATCGCAAGCCCGTTGCGCAGGTGCGCGGCCGCATCGGCCGGGGCCAGGGTGGCGACCACCACCTCGGTGGCGATGCCGGCGTCGCGCAGGCGCAACGCCTCTTCCAGGGCGATTTCGTCGAACGGGTTCGGTGAAAGCTTGACGCCGTCGGTGACCACACCGGAGCCATCGGGCTTGACCTGAATGCGGACGTTGTAGTCCACCACGCGCTTGTAGGCGACGAGGATTTTCATCGTGTACGAGATCCTTCAGCTGTTGCGGGAAGGCCCGGCCGCGGCGGCAGGCTCGGGAGTGGGGCCATTCTAACCGGGCAAGCAGCACCATGCGATGGCGTATGGATGCTGCGGCGCAACAGTTCCGCGTAGTGTTTGGGCAATGCTTAGGCCCGGTATTGCCCGGACCGTATATCCTGTGTGGTTTGAAAATGCGGCGCCGCGCGCGCGCGACCAGGAGGGGTAGACAGTGGCGACTTGGCTAGTGACCGGCGGGGCCGGTTTTATCGGCGGAAATTTTGTTCTTGAGGCAGTCGCGCGCGGCATCCGCGTGATCAATCTCGACGCGCTCACCTATGCGGGAAACCTGAACACGCTGGCGTCGCTGGAAGGCAATGCCGACCACGTCTTCGTCAAGGGCGACATCGGCGACGGCGCGCTCGTGACCCGTCTGCTGCAGGAACATCAGCCGGACGCAGTGTTGAACTTCGCCGCCGAAAGCCATGTGGATCGCTCGATCGAAGGCCCTGGCGCGTTCATCCAGACCAACGTGGTCGGCACCCTGGCCTTGCTCGAGGCCGTGCGCGACTACTGGAAGGCGCTGCCGGATGCGCGTCGCGAGGCCTTCCGGTTCCTGCATGTGTCCACCGACGAGGTCTATGGCACGCTGGGCGAGACCGGCAAGTTCACCGAGACTACGCCGTATGCGCCCAATTCTCCGTATTCGGCTTCCAAGGCGGCCTCGGATCACCTGGTACGCGCGTTCCACCACACCTACGGGCTGCCGGTGTTGACCACCAACTGCTCGAACAATTACGGCCCATACCATTTCCCGGAAAAGCTCATTCCGCTGGTGATCGCCAAGGCGCTGGCCGGCGAGGCGTTGCCGGTGTACGGCGATGGCAAGCAGGTGCGCGACTGGTTGTTCGTCAGCGACCACTGCGAGGCAATCCGCACCGTGCTGGCCAAGGGCAAGGTCGGCGAGACCTACAACGTGGGCGGTAACTCCGAGCGCCAGAACATCGAGGTCGTGCAGGCGATCTGTGCGCTGCTGGATCAGCACCGCCCGCGTGAGGATGGCAAGCCGCGCGCGAGCCAGATCACCTATGTCACCGATCGCCCCGGACACGATCGTCGCTACGCGATCGATGCCTCCAAGTTGAAGAGCGAGCTGGGTTGGGAGCCGGCGTATACCTTCGAGCAAGGCATCGCGCAGACGGTGGAGTGGTACCTGACCAACCAGACCTGGGTGCAGGGCGTGCTGGATGGCAGCTATCGGCTGGAACGGATCGGCGCCGCGGCCTAACGCGAGCCCTTAGCAAGAGCCCGCGCATGCAAGCGTGTGCGGGCCTCAACAGGACATCCCTGATGACACAACGTAAAGGCATCATTCTGGCGGGCGGCTCCGGCACGCGCCTGTACCCGATCACCAAGGGCGTCAGCAAGCAGCTGTTGCCGGTGTACGACAAGCCGATGATCTACTACCCGCTGAGCGTGCTGATGCTCGCGGGTATCCGCGACATCCTGATCATCAACACGCCGCACGAGCAGGCGCTGTTCCAGTCGCTGCTGGGCGACGGTTCCCAGTGGGGCGTCAATATCCAGTATGCCGTGCAGCCCAGCCCTGACGGCCTGGCGCAGGCCTATCTGATCGGTCGCGAGTTCGTCGACGGCAAGCCGAGTTGCCTGGTGTTGGGCGACAATATCTTCCATGGGCATGGTCTGACCGATACCTTGCGCCGCGCCGATGCGCGTGAGCAGGGTGCAACCGTCTTCGGTTACTGGGTCAACGACCCGGAGCGCTATGGCGTTGCCGAATTCGATCAACAAGGCAAGGTCATCGACATTGCCGAAAAGCCGGAAAAGCCCCGTTCCAACTACGCGGTCACCGGCTTGTATTTCTATGACGGCAAGGCCAGCGACTACGCGGCTGCATTGAAGCCCTCGCCGCGCGGCGAGCTGGAGATCACCGATCTCAATCGCTGCTATCTCGATGCCGGCGACCTGCACCTGGAGCCGCTGGGCCGCGGATATGCATGGCTGGATACCGGCACGCATCAGTCATTGCACGAAGCGGCCAATTTCATCGAGACCATCCAGATGCGTCAGGGCCTGCAGGTGTGCTGCCCGGAAGAAATCGCATTTGGTCAAGGCTGGATCGATGCCGAGCAGCTGGAGCGCCTGGCGGCGCCGTTGTTGAAGAACGACTACGGCAAGTATTTGACTGCATTGGCCAAGCGTGGGGTCGTCCATTGAACGTGATCGAAACGACATTGCCCGGCTGCGTCGTCATCGAGCCTGCGGTCTTCGGCGATGCGCGCGGTTATTTCTTCGAAACATGGAATGCAGAGCGCTTCGGACAGCATGGCCTGCCGACAAGCTTTGTACAAAGCAACGTCTCCACGTCCGCCAGGGGCGTGCTGCGCGGTCTGCATTACCAGTGGCCCCGGCCACAGGGCAAGCTGGTGAGCGTGCTCGAAGGCGAGGTGTATGACGTCGCGGTGGATATCCGCGCCGGGTCTCCCCACTTCGGGCGTTGGACCGCCGTTTTACTGAGCGCAGAAAACCGACGCCAGGTCTGGATACCTGAAGGCTTTGCACATGGGTTTGCCGTGCTTTCAGAGAAAGCATTATTCAGCTATCTGTGCACCGACGTTTACGTCAAGGAAGCAGATGCAGGCGTGCGTTGGAACGATGCGGCGATCGGGATCGATTGGCCGATCAGCGATCCAGTGTTGTCCGCCAAGGATGCCAAAGCGCCGTTCCTTGATGAGGTGCCAGTCGATCGACTGCCGGTGTACATGCCGTGACCACGGTGTTGTTTGGTGCCAATGGGCAGGTCGGGACGGAACTGCTGCGCGCACTGGCAGCTGATGACGCAGTATGGCCAACGACGCGCAGCGGCCGGTTGGCCGATGGAAGTGCGTGCGAGACGGCGGATTTCGACGCGCCGGAAATGCTGGCCGCCTTGTTGGACCGGGTCGGCCCGTCGCGCGTGGTTAATGCGGCCGCCTACACCGCAGTGGATCGCGCCGAACATGAGCGAGATAGCGCCATGCGCGCAAATGCCATGTCGCCCGGCGTCATCGCGGCATGGTGTGCATCCAACAACGTACCGCTGGTGCACTACTCGACCGACTACGTCTTCGACGGTCAGGGCACCGCGCCGTATCCGGAGGATGCGCACACCTCGCCGCTGGGCGTGTATGGCGAGACCAAACTTGCTGGCGAGGAGGCGATCCGTGCTTCGGGCGCGCAGCATCTGATCCTGCGCACGGCATGGGTGTACGCCGCGCACGGCGCGAATTTCCTGCGCACCATGTTGCGTGTCGGTGCCGAGCGCGATGAGCTGCGGGTGGTGGCCGATCAGGTTGGAACACCGACACCCGCCGCCCTGATTGCCGATGTCACTGCGCAGTTGCTGCGCCAACGCACACCCGACACGTCGGGTACCTGGCACCTCACGGCGGCAGGGCAGACCAGCTGGCATGGTTTTGCCGAGGCGATCTTCCAGCAAGCTGTCAGCGCAGGCCTGTTGTCGCGCGCACCGCGCGTGGTGCCGATCACGACCGCCGACTATCCGACGCCCGCAAAGCGGCCGGCGTACTCGCGGCTATCGATCGACAAACTGCAGCGCGATTTCGATATCGTATTGCCGGACTGGCAGGTCGGCCTGCAGCGTGTAATTGCCGAAATCGCCGCTGCCAAAGAGTAAATCTGCAACTCTGGTCGTTGGCAATAGCTCCACCGATCAATGCGAGCCGCAAAAACAAACAGCCGGGAATCCCCGGCTGTTTGCTGATACGTCGGAAGGACCTGCAAGCGACCGATCAGGCGCGCCCGTAGGTGTCTTCGAAACGCACGATGTCGTCTTCGCCCAGGTAGCTGCCGGACTGCACTTCGATCAGCTCCAATGGCAACTTACCCGGATTGCGCAGGCGATGGGTCACGCCCAGTGGGATGTAGGTACTCTGGTTTTCGGTCAGCAGCAGCACCTCGTCGCCACGGGTGACTTCGGCGGTTCCGCTCACCACGATCCAGTGTTCGGCGCGATGGTGATGCATCTGCAGGCTCAGCACCGCACCGGGTTTGACGGTGATGCGCTTGACCTGGTGGCGCTGGCCCATGTCGATCGAATCGTAGGCGCCCCACGGCCGATAGACCTTGCGATGCCAGGTGGCCTCTGAACGGCCAGCCGTCTTGATCTGGCCGACCACGTCCTTGACCTCCTGGATGCGATCGCGATGACCGACCAGCACGGCGTCCGGCGTCTCGACGACGACGACGTCTTCCAGGCCGACCATGGCGATCAGGCGCGAGCCGTACGCATAGGTGTTCTTGCAGTCCAGCTGGATGACATCGCCGTGGTGCGCATTACCCTGGCCGTCCTGTTCGGAGACGTCCAGCAGCGACGACCACGAACCGACATCGTTCCAGCCGGCATCCAACGGCACCACCACTGCATCGGCAGTCTTTTCCATCACCGCATAGTCGATCGAATCCGACGGGCTGGAGGCGAACGCGTCCTTGTCCAGACGGGTGAAGTCGGCGTCGCGCTTGCCGCCTTCCCACGCCTTCTGGCACGCATCAGCGATGGCAGGCTGGAACTTGCGCAATTCTTCCAGATAGCGCGAGGCACGGAACAGGAACATGCCGCTGTTCCAGTAGTACTCGCCGCTGGCCAGATAGCCTTGCGCGGTGGCCAGGTCGGGCTTTTCGACGAAGCGCTCGACCGCGGTGGCGCCGGTGCCGGCACCGGCCTTGATGTAGCCGTAGCCGGTTTCGGGCGCGGTGGGCTTGATGCCGAAGGTGACCAGCTTGCCTTGCGCTGCGGCAGCTGCCGCAACTGTCACGGCAGCCTGGAAGGCGGCTTCGTCACGAATCACGTGGTCGGACGGCAGCACCAGCAACAGCGGATCGTCGCCATTGCGGGTGGCTTCCAGGGCGGCTACAGCAATCGCCGGGGCGGTGTTACGTCCCTTGGGCTCGAGCAGGATGGCAGACGGCTTGACACCCAACTGCTGCAACTGCTCGGCGGCCATGAAGCGGTGTTCCTCGTTGGCCACCACGATGGGGGCATGCGCCGCCACCGGAGCGGAACGCAGCCAGGTGGCCTGCAGCATGCTGTGCTCGCCGACCAGCGGCAGGAACTGCTTGGGATAGGATTCGCGCGACAACGGCCAAAGGCGCGTGCCGGAACCGCCGGACAGGATGATCGGAAGGACGTCGCTCATGAGCGGGGGAAACTCCAATGCGTCAAAGTGGGGGAAGATGTTAAATCAGCCGCGCAGCAGGTTGGAAATTTCCTGCGTACGCGTTTCCAGCAGGGCGGCGTCGCCGCGCGTTTCCACGTTCAGACGCAGCAGCGGCTCGGTGTTGGAGCTGCGCAGGTTGAAGCGCCATTGGCCGAAGTCGGCACTGATGCCGTCGGTATAGTCCAGCTCCGGCGACTGATCGCCGTAGTGATCCAT
This sequence comes from Xanthomonas sp. F14, assembly GCF_014199865.1. Lineage (NCBI taxonomy): Bacteria > Pseudomonadati > Pseudomonadota > Gammaproteobacteria > Lysobacterales > Lysobacteraceae > Xanthomonas > Xanthomonas sp. F14. The sequence goes on from NZ_JACHOM010000005.1 coordinate 308,736, forward strand.
TACGCGGGCAACCGCCGCCTTGGCGTCGTCCACCTTGAAGTTGATCTCGCCGCTGCAGGGGAATTTCTGCATGCGCGCCTCGACCAGATCCGCCAGCGAACGACCGGACTGCGACACCAGCTCGGCGATCAACAACCACGGGATCATGCCGGAGTCGGCGTAGGCGAACTCGCGGAAATAGTGGTGCGCGCTCATCTCGCCGCCATACACGGCGTTTTCGCTGCGCATCTTTTCCTTGATGAAGGCATGGCCGCTCTTGCACAGCACCGGGATGCCGCCGGCGTCCTCGACCATCTCGACGGTGTTCCAGGTCAGGCGCGGGTCGTGCACGACCTTGCCACCGGGCTGCTTGGCCAGGATCGCCTGGGCCAGCAGGCCGACCAGGTAATAACCTTCGATGAAGCGGCCGGTGTGATCAAAGAAGAAGCAGCGATCGAAGTCGCCGTCCCAGGCGATACCGAAGTCGGCGCCATGCTCCTTGACCGCCCTGGCGGTGGCGTCGCGGTTTTCCGGCAGCAGCGGGTTGGGGATGCCGTTGGGGAAGTTGCCATCGGGTTCGTGGAAGACGCGGATGAACTCGAACGGCAGCTGCGGAGCAAGCAGGTCGACGATCAGGCCGGCGCCGCCGTTGCCGGCGTTGACCACCAGCTTGAGCGGCTTGAGCGTGCTGCGGTCCACGTAGCTGAGCAGATGCTCAAGGTAGGCGGTCTTGTCGGTGCGGCTCTGCTCGCTTGCGGTTGGCTCGCCCGGTGCGGCGGTATCGGCAGCGACGGTGTCGCGGATCGCGAACAGGCCGGTGTCGGAGCTGATCGGTCGCGCCTGCTCGCGGACCAGCTTCATGCCGTTGTAGTCCATCGGGTTATGGCTGGCAGTGACCATCACGCCGCCGGCTGCCTTGAGGTAATCGGTCTGGAAATAGACCTCCTCGGTGCCGCACAGGCCGATGTCGATCACTTCGCGGCCGCTGGCGCGTAGGCCGGCGGAGAGCGCTTCCTGCAGGCCGGGACTGGCCAGGCGCACGTCGTGGCCCAAGACCACGGGCCCTTGCTCCAGCTGCGCCGCCAGTGCCACGCCGATGCGGCGCGCCAAGTCCTCGTTGAGTTCATCCGGCACGCGGCCGCGAATATCGTAGGCCTTGAAGGCGGGTAGCGTCATGGGCAATTCCTGGGATGTGGGATGGGGGAATTACGAGTTTAGCGGCTGTGCCGTGTCTTGGGTGTGGCGGAATTGCGATCGGGGACAGGGAACAGTCAGCGGCTAGAATGGCCGCTTCACATCAGCGAGGCGAGGGCGGTGATGAGCAATGGTGGACGTGGTGCAGCAAGCGGCAAACGCTATGCCGACGCCGGGGCGGCGCTGGATGGGGTGCTGGCCGATGGCCAGACCCTGGCGGTCGGCGGCTTCGGATTGTGCGGAATCCCGGAAGCGCTGATCGCGGCAGTGCGCGCGAGCGGGGTCAGCGGATTGACCGTGATCTCCAACAATGCGGGTGTCGACGGATTCGGGCTGGGTCAATTATTGGTCACCCGGCAGATCCGCAAGATGATTTCGTCCTACGTGGGCGAGAACAAGGAATTCGAGCGGCAGTACCTGGCCGGCGAACTGGAGCTGGAGTTCAACCCGCAAGGCACGCTGGCCGAGCGCCTGCGCGCGGGCGGTGCGGGAATTCCCGCGTTCTACACGGCAACCGGTTACGGCACCATCGTCGCCCAGGGCAAGGAAACCCGGCAATTCGACGGCAAGCAGTACGTAATGGAAACCGCGCTGCAGGCCGACGTCGCGCTGGTCAAGGCCTGGCGTGCGGATACGGCCGGCAATCTGGTGTTCCGCAAGACCGCGCGCAACTTCAACCCGGCCTGCGCCATGGCCGGTCGCGTCTGCGTCGCCGAGGTCGAGGAGATCGTGGAGGTGGGTGCGGTCGATCCGGACCAGGTGCATCTGCCCGGTATCTATGTCGACCGGCTGGTGCTCAACGCCACCCCGGAAAAACGCATCGAACAGCGCACCGTGCGCGAAGGACAGCACTGATGGCCTGGACCAGAGACCAGATGGCCGCACGTGCGGCGCGCGAGTTGACCGATGGTGCCTACGTCAACCTGGGCATCGGCCTGCCGACGCTGGTGGCCAACCACATTCCCGATGGCGTGGACGTATGGCTGCAATCGGAAAACGGCCTGCTCGGCATCGGCCCGTTTCCCAGCGAGGACGAGGTGGATGCGGACCTGATCAATGCCGGCAAGCAGACAGTCACCGCGCGTGCCGGCGCCAGTTATTTCGGTAGCCACGACTCGTTTGCGATGATCCGCGGCGGGCACATCGATCTGGCGATTCTCGGTGCGATGCAGGTGACCGAGCGCGGCGACCTGGCCAACTGGATGGTGCCCGGCAAGATGGTCAAGGGCATGGGCGGCGCGATGGACCTGGTGGCCGGCGTCAAGCGCGTTGTCGTGCTGATGGAACACGTCGCCAAGGACGGCAGCCACAAGATCCTACGCGAATGCGACCTGCCATTGACCGGCGTCGGCGTGGTCGATCGCATCATCACCGACCTGGCGGTATTCGACGTCACCGATCGCGGGCTGGTGCTGGTGGAGGCGGCCGAGGGAGTGGCGCTGGAGGAATTGCGCCAGAAGACCGGTGTGACAATTCTGACGCCTCAATCGTGAGGCAAGGCCGGACGGCCGTCAGGTCATCCGGCCCGCACCACGCCGCGTCCGGTGAAACGGTCGTCCAGTTGCAGATCCGCCAGCCACGGCGCCTGCCAGCGTCCGGAACCGATGCATTGCAGCGGGATCTGGACCGAGGGTCGGTCGAAGTCCAGCAGGTAGCTTTGGTCCTGCGCAACCTGGCAGACGTCTGCAATGAATGCCAACGCGCCTTCGTGCACCTGCGCGATCGTCGCCCATTGCGCTGTCGACAGTTCCGGATGGGCGTAGACCGCAGTCGGAACGTCGTTGCTGGCTGTGAAGCAGGAAAATTGCGGCGAAGGAGCGGTGAGCAGTGTTTCCAAGAGCAGATCGTGGCGCAGGATCGCTGACTGCTCCGGGTCGCTCTCGGTACGGCCATCGAAATAGCGGGCGGCTGCCCAGCTCTGCGCAGTAATCTTTGTGGCGCGCCCGTTCAATGCAAAATAAGCGCCACCCAGCGGCTGTCCGGTCAATCTTATGAGGTTGGCCTGGATGGTGCCGGAATAACCTATGTCGGCCACCATGGCGGTGCCGTCGCCTGCAATCGCTCTCCAGTAATGCAGGTAAGCCGTCCTTTCAGTTTCGGCGAGCGCCAGCAGTTCGTTGATCGCCGGCGCAATCAGTTCCAGCAGCTCGGCATGCATCTCCGGCAGGTAGACATCGCGTTGCATGACCGGGCGGCCCAGGCGACGTTCCAGAATATGTGCTGCAGCCTCTCCCAGGCGCGCCTGTACCAGGTTGCCCAGTGTTCCGGTGTAGGTGCTATCCAGCAGCAGTGCAAGATCATCCGGCGCATGCAGTGAAGGGGTTCCGGTTCCCCGCCGCGACGCCAGCAGATACTTGCCATGCAGCTGCTGCAGTGCAGGGGATGTCTGCCTCACCAGCTGGAACCCCTGCTCCAGCAGGTGGCCTTCCCGGCTCAGGAACAAGATCGTTTCGATATTGCGTTGCTTCGCCGTGCGGATCAGCCAGGCGAGATAATCGAAGATCAGCGGGCCGATCACCACATAGCCAAGACAGGCCGGTGAAAGAACCGGCACTGGCATCAACGTGTCCGGGTGCCGGTCGGCAAGATCGGCGAGCCGATTGGCCAGCAGGCCAAGCCACAACTGGTCCTGCCACCGGGTTGCCGCCCCCGAAGCGGCTCTCAGCGGGCGCAATGCAGGAATCACCTCCAGCAGTGCGGATGGCCGAAGCACATGCACCGGTGTCAACAGCTTGTGCATCTGTGGACGCTGGACATCTGCATGTTCGTTGTCGCCGACATGCAGCCACTGGGAGGCATCGATTTTCTCGAGGGCCGGCAGCTCCCTCCAGACATTGTCGGCATCCTTGCGCCAGCCCGTCTCGCAGGACACATACCAGGCAGCCGGCAGTGCGCTGACTTCTGGTGGCAGGACCTGCTGCAGCAATGCGCTATCCAGATACATGTCCGAAAGCGCAACCAGGCGGATGCCACGTTGCTTTAGTTGCGTCGCTGCTGCGATCACGCCCTGGCGTGGTCGCAGCAGCCGGGCTTCCAGGGCCACTTCCAGTGCCTGGAGGGCGCTGGTCGGAAGTCCCTTCGCATCGGGCAGGCCAGCCAGTGTGGCGTAGATGCTCGATAGATCGACATCGGCGCCACGTTGATGGCGCGCTTTTGACTCGGCAAGTTCGCGTAGTTCGAGAAAATTTCCGATCCCGAATTGGCGTGCTATCAGGTGGGCAAGAAAGGCGCGGGCGCCGGCCGGAAACAGGAACGGCCTCACTACCAAGGTGTCGAAGATATCCAGCGACACCAGTCGAGCCTGCAGGGACGACAGTGTCAATCGTGTGGCGATCGGCGTCTCGAGCGACGCCTGCCAGTTGCGTCCACCCTCGTCGCTGAGTGACAGCGTCCCGTCTTGCGGCAGGATGCCGATGCGATACCGCTGATGGCGCACCACAGCGACGAACAAGCGTTCCACTGCGTGGTGCAGGGTGCCGTCGATCTGCCCGTGCTCTTCGGGGAAGTCCTTGAGTTCCAGATTCAGTGCGTACAACGGCCGCAGTGCATCCACCTTCGCCCAGAACATCGATCCGGCAGGAAAATCGATGTACTCCGAGGGGCTGATGTCGAATCCAAGTCGCTGGGCAAGTGTGCGACAGACGCTGAAATTGCTGAGCCAGGTATGCGCCCACAGCAGCACCCGCTCGTAACTTTCGGGATAAAGCATGCCGAGCCGCGGCTCGGCCTGAAACATCCCCAGTTGCCAGGCGATACGCTCCGGGCTCCCCATCAGGGATGACACCAGGTAGCGACGCCACTCGCCTTGTTCGCTGCCGGTATACAGCGATTTTTTCGTATGCAGATGGCCGACAACATCCAATGCCAGGATCTGCTCGCGAAACGTCACCAAGAGCGGTGCGATGTCACGGCCGCGATTGGGCACGACGCGTATCTCGAGCTTCTCGACCTGCGGCAGCTTTGAAAAGCGCTCGCGCGCCTGAGCTGCGGCTGTGTCATCCATCACCGATACCAGCAGGTCATAACCCACCGGCATGTGCTGGAGCGACTGCGCGAATTCGTCGATCAGGTCGGGATAGAAGACGTGCAGCATCACGCCAATCTTGAGCTGCAGCTGCGACAGGGGAGCAGGCGCGGGGAATGGGTGTTGGTCAGGCAGGCGATGAACCGCCGGGCGTGCGCGCCCGGCTAGCTGTAACCGCCCCACCAAGCCACGAATTCCCAAGGCGCGTATCAGCTTGAGTGCCCGTATTGCGACTGCGGTTGTGCCAGAGAAACCGCCGCCATGGAGTTCTACCGAGCGACGCGCCGCAGCCATGAGTTTGGAAAGACTGCCGGTCACGCGGTACGCCACTGGCTACTCACAGATTCTGGTAGTTCGGGCCCGAACCACCCTCCGGGGTGACCCAGGTGATGATCTCGTACGGGTCCTTGATGTCGCAGGTCTTGCAGTGCACGCAGTTGGCGGCGTTGATCTGCAGGCGCTTGCCGGAGGGGCTACCGGTGTCTGCGACCATTTCGTAGACGTTGGCCGGGCAGAAGCGGGTGCAGGGGTTGTCGTACTCCTGTACGCAGCGGGTGGCGCAGACGTCGGTGTCGAGCACCTTCAGATGCACGGGCTGGTCTTCGTCGTGCTCGGTGGCAGCGAAGTAGACCGCCTGCAGGCGGTCGCGCGGGGCGAGCTCGCGCGTGCCGTAGTCGCGGTTGGGTTGCTCGTAGTCGCCGATCTTGTGCAATGCCGACCAGTCGGGTTTGTTCTTCAGCGTCCATGGCGAGGCGCCCTTGAGCGCGGTTTCCCAGGCGGCATTGAGCAGGCCGAACCACAGGCCCTTCTTGAAACCGGGCTTGATGTTGCGCACCTGCTTCAACTCGGCCATCGCATCGGACGCGCGCAGTTTCGCGTCGAAGCCCTGCGGCGCCAGCTGCGATTGCACCAGATGTTCGGCGGCCAGCATGCCGCTGCGGATCGCCTGATGGGTGCCCTTGATCTTGGGCACGTTGAGCAGGCCGGCGGTGTCGCCGATCAGCAGGGCACCGGGCATTTCCACCTTCGGCAGCGATTGCCAGCCGCCGGTGACGATGGCACGCGCGCCGGCCGAGAGGATGCTGCCGCCTTCCAGCAATGGCTTGATCAGCGCGTGGTTCTTCCATTGCTGGAAGGCTTCCCACGGCTGGTACTTCGGGTCGCTGTAGTCCAGTCCGCTCACATAACCGAGCGCGATCTGGTTGTTGTCCAGGTGATACAGGAAGCTGCCGCCGTAGGTGCGGTTGTCGGCCGGCCAGCCTAGCGTGTGCACGATCTTGCCGGGACTGACGCGCCCCTCCGGTACCTGCCACAGCTCCTTGATGCCGATCGAATAGCCCTGCGGGTCGGCATCGGCGGTGAGGTCGAAGCGTTTGAGCAGGCGCTTGGTCAGATGCCCGCGCGCGCCTTCGGCCAGTACGGTGACCTTGGCACGGATATCGATGCCGGCGGTGTAACCGGGCTTGTGCGAACCGTCCTTGGCCACGCCCATGTCGCCTATACGCACGCCGATGACCTGGCCGTTGTCGTCGTGCAGGGTTTCGGCGGCGGCAAAGCCGGGGTAGATCTCCACACCCAGCGCTTCGGCCTGCGGCGCCAGCCAGGCGCACATTGCGCCCAGGCTGACGATGAAATTGCCGTGGTTGCGCATGCCTGGCGGCACCACCGGGAACTTGCGCGCGCTGTCCTTGCCGAGAAACCAGAATTCGTCCTCGGTGGCAGCCACGCAGATCGGCGGCGGGTTGTCGCGCCAGCCCGGCAGCAAGGCATCCAGCGGGCCCGGCTCGATCACCGCGCCGGACAGGATATGCGCACCGATGGTGCTGGATTTTTCGATCACGCAGACGCTGATGGCCGGATCGAGCTGCTTGAGCCGGATCGCAAAGGCCAGCCCGGCCGGACCGGCGCCGACGGTGACGACGTCGTACTCCATCACGTCGCGCTCGACCGTCTCTGGCGCATTTGCGCCGACTCCTGCTTCCGACATTGCTCCGCTCCCGTTGGCTCGATGGCTGCCGCGCATTTTCCGGGATTCGATGTGACGGCGGCAAATCGGATCGATTCATCCGCGCCGCGCAGCCTCCACTCAGCGGGCGCGTGCTAGCGTTTGATGCATGAAGATTCGGGTGGCATTGCCGCAAGCGGAGATCGCCTGGTGTCGCGGCTGGTTGCCGCGCGCGCAGGCCGATGCGCTGCTGCAGGCGCTGCTGACGCAGGTGCAGTGGGAGGTACATCGCATCCGCATGTTCGGGCGCACGGTCGATTCGCCGCGTCTGAGCAGCTGGATGGGCGACCCGGACACCAGCTATCGCTACTCGGGCACGCAGTTCGCGTCGCAGCCGTGGCTGGAGGTATTGCAGCCTCTACGCACGCGCCTGCTGGCCGAGACCGGGGCGCCGTTCAACAGCGTGCTGGCCAACCGTTACCGCAGCGGCAACGATGCGATGGGCTGGCATAGCGACGACGAGCCGGAGTTGGGGGCGCGACCATTGATCGCCTCGGTAAGCCTGGGCGCGACGCGGCGCTTTGCATTCAAGCATCGTGACGATGCTGCGTTGAAGCAGACGCTGGAATTGGGGCACGGCGATCTGCTGCTGATGGCAGGCGAGACCCAGCGCCACTACAAGCATGCATTGCCGCGCACCGCAAAGCCCATCGGCGAGCGCATCAATCTGACCTTTCGCCAGATTGCGCCGCGCGTGTCCCCGCCATAAGAGCGGCTAACGAAGCGTAGCGAGCGCTTGGCTGGCAGTGAGTGCAGTGGTTTTGTTGTCCACATCTGGGGGGATGTAGTCAGCAGTGCGAGTCAAACGCTGAGTGGGTCGAGGGCGCGGTGCCCTCACCGCTCGCGGGACACGCCGTGAACCCGTCCCTGGGGGCTCGGTGGCGGCATCCATGCCGCCACACGGTCCCGCAATCGGTGAGGACACCGCACCAGACAGTTTGTTGGCTGCTTTGTTGAAAGCCATGCACACCGACCATCTTGACTGGTCCTTGCCCGCCCACCGTCGCGGGACCTTCTGCGGCATGGATGCCGCAGAAGAGCCTACATGGACGTACTTGCGGCGTGTCCCGCGACGGTGGGCGGGCAAGGGCCCTGCAGCCAGGCCGCAGATCAGCCGCCCCGCGGTAGACCGGCGTGAAGTGCTTTGTTAACCGCTCTAAGATCTGTCGCCTGCGCTTACAACGAACGCGGTAGGCTCTGGCTGTCCTGCTGGCCGGTGACCAAGGTCCAGCCGACCAGTTCGGTGGTGGCCTGCGTCATCGCCTGTTCGAATGCCGCTGCCACCGCAGCCGTGTCGGTGCCGCTGGACGGGCGTGCGATCAGGAAAGTGCGCGAGGCCACCACGCGCTGATCGGCGGCGTGCAGCAGTTTGGCATTGAGTTCGATGGTGGCCGAGGGCAGCGACTGGCCGGCGTAATCGGACTCGAAGCGGCGCAGGTCGATCGCCAGCTTGTAGTCGGAGCGGATGCCGGTGCCGATACGGGCGACGGCGGCGATCTTGCCGGAGTCCTCGAACGCGCGGACCACGCTGTCTTCCAGCATATCGGTGGCCGGCTGCGCCCAGCCTGCGCCGTGATAGACCTGCAACTCGCCCGGGGTCGGGCGTACGTTGATGCGCGGGCTGTCGATCACCCGCGCGGCGCTGGGCTTGGACACCGACAGCTGCCAGCTCACCTGCGGCCAGGACGGGTTCGGCGCAATCCGCACGTTAGGTGCGTAAATGGTGGCCGGTTTCTTGTCGCCGCCGGTCAACACCGAGCAGCCGCCCAGCGCCAGCAACGAGACGCACAACATGGGACGCAACAGGCGCATGGCAGTCATTTCGGTTCGAACTCCTTGGGTGCGTCGCGGCCGAGCAGGTAGCGCGCAGGGTTGTTGTCCAGTTTGTCGCTGACCCGGCGCAGGTCGCGGATCAGGCCGCGCAATTCGGTCAGCGTGGGCCCGAGCTGGCCCAGTCCGTCGTTGGCAAAACTATTGATGGCCGCGCGGTTCTCGCCAAGGATGTTGTCGGCGTTGCCGGCTGCCGAATCCAGCTTGACCAGGGTGGCGTCGAGCTTTTCCAGGATGCCCGGCAGCTGCTGCACCAGGTTCTGGTCCAGCCGCTTGATGGTGCCGTTGGTGGTGGTCAGGGTGGTGTCCAGATTGCGTGCGGCATCGCGCGCGCTGACGATCAGCGCCTGCATGCCTTCGTCGCGGTCGGCGATGCCACCACTGATCTTTTCCAGATTCTGCAAGGTGGCGGTGATGCTGGCCACGTTCTTGTCCGAGAGCATCTGGTCCATGCGCTCGACGATGCGGTTGGCGGTGTCGGTGATGTTCTGCAGCGCCGACGGCGTGGTCTGGATGATCGGCGCATCGCTCTTGTCGATGGTGGTCAGCGACGGGGCCTCGGGCGTGCCGCCGGAGAGCTGGATGATCGACGGGCCGGTCAGGCTGGTGATGGCCAGCTTGGCGCGGGTATCGCTCTTGATCGGCGTGGTGGAGTTCACCCGCACGTGCGCGACCACCTGGCGCGGGTCGTTCGGCGCCAGCGTCAGCTCGGTGATCGAGCCGACCGCGATGCCGTTGTATTGCACCGGGCTGCCGACCGACAGGCCGGTCACCGCCTCGCGGAACACCACCCGGTATTGCTGCCAGGTACGGTCGGAGGAGTATTTCGCGGCCCATAGCCCGAACAGCAGCAGGGCCAGGCCCGCCACGATGGTGAAGGCGCCGATCAGGACGTAATTGGCTTTGGTTTCCATGCTCAGGCGGTCTCGGTGGAGTCGGTCTTGGCCGCGCGCGCGGCGCGGGCGCGCGGACCGTGGAAATATTCCTGGATCCAGGGGTGGTCGATCTGCTCGACTTCGGCCAGCGGCGCGTTGGCGATCACCTTGCGATCGGCCAGCACCGCGATGCGGTCGCAGATGGCGTACAGCGTATCCAGGTCATGCGTGATCAGGAACACGGTCAGGCCCAGCGCCTGTTGCAGGGTGCGGATCAACCGGTCGAAGGCGGCCGCGCCGATCGGGTCCAGCCCGGCGGTGGGCTCGTCCAGAAACAGCAGCGGCGGATCCAGCGCCAGCGCCCGCGCCAGGCCGGCGCGCTTGCGCATGCCGCCGGACAATTGCGAGGGCAGCTTGTCCAGCGCATCGGCCGGCAGGCCGGCCAGCTTGATCTTCAGCAGCGCCAGCTCGAAATACCAGCGCTCGGGAAACTCGCCGTGATGTTCCTTCAGCGGGACCTGCACGTTTTCGCCGACGGTCATCGACGAGAACAGCGCGCCGTCCTGAAACAGCACCCCGGTATTGCGGGTGATGTGCTGGCGGTCGGCGAAACGGCCCGAGCGTGCGTCCGCACCCAACACCTGGATGCTGCCGGCGTCGGGCTCGCGCAGGCCCAGGATGCTGCGCATCAGCACCGACTTGCCGGTGCCCGAGCCGCCGACCACGCCCAGGATCTCGCCGCGACGCACGTCCAAGTCCAGATCCTCATGCACAACCTGGCTGCCGAAGCGATTGGTCAGCCCGCGCACCGAAATCGCCAGCTGGTCGTCGTCGGCGTCGGTCTCTGTGCCGGGATTGGGGATTTGGGATTCGGGATTGGTCACAGCACGGCTCTCCCACATGTCAGGGCGCCAGCTGCGCTTGTGCCTTGCACGAATCCCGAATCCCGAATGTCGAATCCCGGTCTCATCACCACCCCATCTTCATGAACCACAGCGCGGCGACCGCGTCGAGGATGATGACCAAGGAAATCGTCTGCACCACCGAGGAGGTGGTGCGTTCGCCAACCGACTGCGCGGTGCCGCTGACCTTCAGGCCTTCCAGGCAGCCGATCAGGCCGATCACCAGCGCAAACAGCGGCGCCTTGGATAGGCCGACCAGGAAATGCCGCAGCTGGATGGTGTCGTGCATGCGCGCCAGGTACATCTGCGGCGGGATATCCAGATCGAATGCGCCCACGGTGACGCCACCGGCCAGGCCGGCGATCATCGCGATGAAGGTCAGCAGCGGCAGGGTGAAGATCAGCGCAAGCAGGCGCGGAATCACCAGCAGGTCGATCGGGTCCAGGCCCAGGGTGCGGATCGCGTCCACTTCCTCGCGCGATTTCATCGCACCGATCTGCGCGGTAAACGCACTGGCGGTGCGCCCGGCCAGCACGATGGCGGTCAGCAGCACCGCGAATTCGCGCAGGAAGGCGATCGACACCAGCTCCACCACGTAAATCTCCGCGCCGAAGTCGCGCAGGATGGTCGAGCCCAGGAATGCGATCACCGCGCCGACCAGATACGACAGCAGCACCACCAGCGGCACCGCATCCAGGCCGACCTGCTCCATGTGGTGCACGGTGGAGGTCAGGCGGAAGCGCCGCGGCTCGTGGATCAGCCGCGCGATCTTGACCAGGTTCTCGCCCAGAAAGCTGTTCAGCTCCAGAATGCCCTGGCCGACGCCGTGGGTGGTGCGGCCCAGACGGTCCAGCGCGGCGACGAAGCCGTAGTCGCGTTTGGGCTTGGGGCGTTCGTCGTTGAGTTCCTCGATGGTGCACACCAGCGCCTGGTGCTCATCGCGGAAGTCGATCGCGTCTTCCTTCAGGCCCATGCGGCTGGCGAAGCGCAGCAGCTGCAGCACCCCGGCCGAGTCCAGTTGCCCGATGCCGCGCGCGTCGATGCGCCGGATCCCTTCGGGCACGGCCTGCAGCAGCTCGGCCTGGGGCAACGCGGTCGCCAGGACCCAACTGCCAGCAAGGCGGACCTGTGCGTGATCCTGCGAGTCTTGTTCGATGCGTGGAGGTTGCGCTTTGATCATGGGTGGCCTGTCCGTGGCGCCAGCATACCGCGCCCGGCGTGAGCGAATGATGGGGACGCTTCGCCGCTGCGGTCCCGGCACAGACAATCGGCGCGCCGGCCAGGTGCGCTGCGGCATACACTGACGGTCTCGCCAGACGGCGTTTCTCCGATCCGACCCGCCACGCATGTCCGCTGCCACCGTCGTCCAACCGTCCGCCAGCGCCACCTATGCCCAGCGCGTCGCCTTTGTTTCGGAAATCGCCGGACGCCTGCATTCCTACGGCACCACGGCGCAGCGCCTGGAGGCCGCCGTGGTCGGGCTGTCGCACAAGCTGGGCCTGGACTGCGAGCCCTGGTCCAATCCCACCGGGATCATTTTGAGCTTCAGCGACCCGACCAAGGCCATCGGCTCCAGCGACATCACCCGGGTGATCCGGCTGGCTCCGGGCGAGAACGACCTTTACAAGCTCAGCGTGGCCGATTACGTGGCCGACGGCGTGGCCAACGGGCGCATGAGCATCGCGCAGGGCCACACCGCGCTGCGGCGGCTGGACCGCGAGGTCGATCGGCGCGGCAAGACCATGCAGGTGCTGGCATTCGGGCTGGCCGCCGCCGGCGTGGCAGGGCTGTGGAAACTGCCCTGGCTGGACATCGCCACCGCCGGCGCGATCGGCATGTCGATCGGCCTGCTGACCCAATACACCGACAGGCGGCCGGCGACCAAGGAAGCCGGCGAGGCGCTGGCCGGCCTGCTGGCCGGGGTGGTGGCCGCCGTGGTGGCGTCGCTGGTCGGGCCACTGAACCTCAACACGGTGATCATCGCCTCGCTGGTGGTGCTGCTGCCCGGCATGTCGTTGACCAATGCCTTCAACGAACTGGCCAGCCAGCACTGGGTCTCGGGCACGGCGCGGCTGGCCGGTGCGGTGACCACGGTGCTCAAGCTCACCGTCGGTGCAGTGATCGCGGTGACGCTGACCCAGGTGCTCGGCCTGCATCCGCAGGTGGCCGCATTGCGCCCGCAGGCCGGCTGGGTGGAATGGGCCTCGCTGCTGGTGGCCGCTTATGCGTTTGCGGTGTTGTTCAAGGCCAATCGACGCGATTATTTATGGATCATGGCGGCGGCCATGTCCGGGTATGTCATCGCGCGTTATGCCGGGCACGCCTGGGGCGGTCCGGCCGGTGTCTTTGCATCGGCCATGGCATTGACCGCCGCCGGTAATCTGTTCGGGCGGGTGATACAAAAACCCGGGGCATTGATCCGTTTGCCCGGCATCATCATGCTGGTTCCGGGCAGTGTCAGCCTGCGCGGCTTTCTGACCCTGATACAGCAACAGGATGTCAGTGTGGGGCAGGCCGCGCTATTGGCGGTGACCAATATCGTGATGGCCTTGATGGCCGGATTGCTGTTCGGCAATCTGTTGATTCCGGCCCGCAAGAATTTATGACCGGCAGAAAAACGCGCAATAAAAAACGCCGGCACTGCCGGCGTTTTTTATTGGTAACAATCAAGCCGCCTTGGGCTTCTTGGTCGCGCGCTTGGTGGCGGCTTTGCGCGGCGCGGCCTTCTTGGCCGGGGTCTTCTTGGCGCTGACCTTGCTGATCAGAAAGTCTTCGACCTTCTTGCCGGCGGCGGTCAGTTCGGCCAGCCAGCGCGGCTGCTTGCCGCGGCCGGTCCAGGCTTCCTGGGGATTGGCGGGGTTGCGATATTTCGGCGCAACCTTGCCCAGCTTGCGGCCGGCGCGCGGACCCGGCTTGGCAGCGGCAGCCGAACGGCCCGCACCGGCGCTGGCGCCAAACAATTCTTCGATGGAATAACCCTGGGCTTTTGCCGCGCGGGTCAGCTGCGTGCGGACCTTGGCAATCGGGGCGCGCTTGGCAACCACGGTCTGCTGCTTTTTCGCGTTTTTGATCAGGGCACCCAATTGCTTGGCCGACAGGCCGCTAAGATCGATCGACATCACTACTCCGGAAGATGAGAGAGAAAAGAATGCCGGTCCGTGGCAGCGCTGGCCATCATAATGTCAGAAAACCCGGGTGACAAATGCGCCGAAATACTCCGGCGCATTGTGTTCATCTAATCGAAGTAGTTTCGGGTGATTTGATCAACGACCCAGGCGGGAGAATAATCCGGCCTTATCCAGGTTTTCTGCTGCTTCCGCAGTACGGGCACGATATTCAAAGGTACCGGCGGCCAATCCGCGTTCGGAGACCACCACCCGATGCGGAATGCCCAGCAGTTCCATATCGGCAAACATCGCACCCGGGCGCAGGCCGCGATCGTCCAGCGCCGCTTCAATGCCTGCGGCAAGCAATTCGTCCAGCAATGCCTGAGCGGCGGCAACCACCTGCGCATCCTGCTTGGGGTTGATGATGCAGACCACCACCTGCCACGGTGCCATCGGCGCGGGCCAGACGATGCCGGCATCGTCGTGATTCTGCTCGATCGCCGCAGCCACGATGCGCGATATGCCGATGCCGTAGCAGCCCATCTTCATCACTGCGGGCTTGCCGTTCTCGTCGATCACGGTGGCCTGCAATGCCTGCGCATACTGGCTGCCGAGCTGGAACACATGCCCCACCTCGATGCCGCGGGCCAGCCGCAGCTCGCCGCCGTCGGCCGCGCGTTCGCCGTCGATGACGTTGCGCACATCGGCAACGGTTTCCGGTTCCGGCAGATCGCGGCCCCAGTTGACGCCCACCAGGTGCGCGCCGGGCACATTGGCGCCGACCACGAAATCGGCCAGCGCCGCGACATCGCGATCTGCCACCACGCGCACCGGGCGGGCGGTATTGACCGGACCCAGAAAGCCCGGCTCGCAGCCGAGGTGGTCGCGGATTTCGGTTTCGTTGGCCAGGCGGTAACCAGCCAGGCCGGCGACCTTGCCAAGCTTGATCTCGTTGACGGCATGATCGCCGCGCACCAGCACCAGCACGAAGCCGGCTTCGGTCATCACCGCCACCGACTTGACCGTGCGCTGCAGCGCGATGCCCAGCAACTGGGCGACGTCTTCGCAGGTCTTCTGGGTGGGCGTTGCGACCTGGCGCATTGCCTCGCCAGCCGCAGCGCGCGGGGCGGGCAGGGCGGCGCTGGCGGTTTCCACGTTGGCGGCGTAATCGGAGCCGGTGGAGAACGCCAGCGAGTCCTCGCCGGAGGCGGCGATGACGTGGAATTCCTGCGAGGCGTCGCCGCCGATGGCGCCGGAGTCGGCCTGCACGGCGCGGAATTCCAGCCCCAACCGGGTGAAGATGCGGGTATAGGCCGCGCGCATGTTGTCGTATTCGCGCGCCATGTCGGCATCGGTGAGATGGAAGGAATAGGCATCCTTCATCAGGAATTCGCGCGCGCGCATCACCCCGAAGCGCGGGCGGATCTCATCGCGGAACTTGGTCTGGATCTGGTAGAAGTTCAGCGGCAGCTGCTTGTAGCTGTTGATCTCCTGGCGCGCGAATTCGGCTGCAGCCTCTTCGGCGGTCGGGCTGTAGCAGAACTCCTGCTCCTTGCGATCCTTGATCTTGAGCAACTGCCCGCCGAACTTCTCCCAGCGGCCGGTGGCGTCCCACAGCTCGCGCGGCTGGATGGTGGGGAACAGCACTTCCAACGCCCCGGCGCGGTTCATCTCCTCGCGCACGATGGCCTCGACCTTGCGCAGCACGCGCAGACCCAGTGGCGACCAGGTGTACAGCCCGGAGGCCAGCTTGCGGATCATGCCCGCGCGCAGCATCAGACGGTGGCTGACCAGCTCGGCGTCGGCCGGGGTTTCCTTGGTGGTGTGCAGGTGGAACTGGGAAAGACGCATCGGGCTTCGCTTGGGCGGAAAGCCCATAGTTTGCCAGTCTCGCGCCCTGCCGGTCAGGGGCACCGGCCGATCGGCCGGATGCCGGGACCGGCCTGTGGTCGGTCCCGGGCCGGCTCAGGTGGCCGGATTGCCGCTCGCTGCCGGCTTGCAATAGGCCTTGGCGGCCGCCTCGGCGAGATTGCGCTGCGCCGCGCGCGCGTCCGGGTCCAGC
Source organism: Xanthomonas sp. F14 (assembly GCF_014199865.1). Lineage (NCBI taxonomy): Bacteria > Pseudomonadati > Pseudomonadota > Gammaproteobacteria > Lysobacterales > Lysobacteraceae > Xanthomonas > Xanthomonas sp. F14. The sequence goes on from NZ_JACHOM010000005.1 coordinate 324,714, forward strand.
GGGGTGCCGGGCTTGCCGTCGGCGCCGGCGCCCATGGTGACCTCGCCCTTGCCGCTGAGCAGTTCCAGGTTGCGGCGTGCGGTCAGGCAGTCGGCCGATTCGGGCGTGGTGGTTTCCGGCGCGGCGATGGCGGCGGTGCCGCTGCGCGCATCGATCCGGCGCGCTTCGTAGCGCTGGCCGGCCGGTGGCGGGGTTTCGGTGTAGTGGGTGACGCCCCTGGCGTCCTTCCATTTATACAGATCGGTCGCGCCGGCGGCGGCGCTGGCCAGCATCAGCAGGGCGCAAAGCCCGGACGACAGGTGCATGTGGCTTCCCCTGGATGATTCCCGCGGCGATTGCAGCATCCGCGGCCCGCGCTGGCAAGTGACGCTGCAGGCGCACAGGCGCGCTACCGCCGGACGGACCTCAGGCCCTACACTTGCCGGATGGATGAGATGAGACCGCCCCCGCGCTCGCGCACGATTTACCTGCTGCCGAACCTGTTCACCACCGCCGGGCTGTTTTCCGGTTTCTACGCCATCATCGCCGCTGCCAATGGGCAATTCGTCCAGGCCGCCATGGCGGTGTTCGTGGCCGCGGTGATGGACGGGCTGGACGGCCGGGTCGCGCGCCTGACCAATACCAGCAGCGAATTCGGCGTGCAGTACGACTCGCTGGCCGACCTGGTCAGCTTCGGCATGGCCCCGGCGTTGGTGATGTACCACTGGTCACTGTCGGCATTGAAGTACGACAGCAACGTGATGGGTCGGGTCGGCTGGTCGGCCGCCTTTCTGTATGCGGCCTGCGCGGCGCTGCGGCTGGCGCGCTTCAATACGCAGGTCGGCGTGGTCGACAAGCGCTGGTTCATCGGCCTGGCCAGCCCGGCGGCCGCCGGCCTGATGATGTCCTTCGTCTGGGCCTTTGCCGACGATAGCCTGGGCTTCGACGGCGAGCAGCTGCGTTACCTGGCGCTGGCGGTCACCGTGGTGGCGGCCTTGCTGATGGTCAGCCGGATCCGGTTCTGGAGTTTCAAGGGCGGCGCGCGTGGTCCGCGCGCCGACCGTGTGCCGTTCCTGGCGCTGGCGATTGCCACGGTGGTGATCGCGTTGCTGGTGATCGATCTGGCCCGTTCGCTGCTGGTGATCGGCGTGCTGTATGCGCTGTCCGGTCCGGTGATGTGGCTGTGGCGGCGCTGGCGGCGCACGCCCGAGTTGCCATGAGTCAATTGGCCTCCGAGCCGATGTGGTCCGATCTGCAGGTGTCGTATCTGCAGGCGTTGGGGCACACCGTGTATCTGGACCGCGACGCCGTGGACGCGGCGGCACCTGACGAGACGAGCGAGCATGCGCCGGCGGCGGCTGCACCGTCACGCGTGGAGCGCGCGCCGTCGATGCCGCCACCCGCGGCACCGCCTGTTGTCCGGCGCAGCGCACCCGCTGCGCCGGCCGACGCGCCGTCTGCGGTCACGACTGCGCCATCGGCAGCGCCGCAGCGGCGCAGCCGGGTCGGCATGCCCGATCGCCTGCAGATGGCATTGCTGCGCGCCTCCGGCTGCAATCCAGGCGATCCGAATACCCAGGCCTTGATGGCATCCTGGCCGCTGGCCGAGTTGCGCGGCAACCCGGTGGCCAAGCGCGCGCTGTGGCCGCAACTGCGTGCGCTGCGGCGGCGTCGGGATCCGGCATGAGCGCCTTGAACGTGCCGCTGCCCACCTCGCTACGCGCCATGCGCGAGAGCGATCTGGATGTGGTGATGGAGATCGAACACCGCGCCTATCCGTTTCCGTGGACGCGCAGCATCTTTCGCGACTGCCTGCAGGCCGGCTATCCGGGCTGGGTGATGGAGCAGGGCGGGCAGGTCATTGGCTACGGGGTGATCAGCATCGCCGCCGACGAAGCGCACGTGCTCAATGTCTGCATCGCACCGGAGGCGCAATCCCAGGGGCATGGCCGGGTGCTGTTGCGCGCGCTGATCAAGGGCGCCTGCGATCGCGGCGCGCGGCGGGCGTTTCTGGAAGTGCGCCCGTCCAACCCGTCGGCGATTGCGCTGTATCACTCCGAAGGCTTCAATGAAATCGGGCGGCGCCCACGCTACTACCCCTCCAACACCGGCCGCGAAGATGCGTTGGTGATGGCGATCGAGTTGTCCTTCGAAGGGTTTTCCTGAGCGGCATCGGCGGTTGCTGATGGGAGCGTTCGCGCACGTCCGGCTGGCACTGTCAGCCACTCACCTGACAGGCGCCGCGCGTTTGCCTTGGTCAGGGACCTGACGACCCGCAGATATTCCGCCCGGCGCTTGCGTCGCGGGCGAACAATTGCGCCGGTACTGCGCTGCCTCACGGCAGCTGCGGCTTCGTCGTTACAGCAGACGATCGGGTAAACAGGCAATCGCCGATGCCGTGAGCAACGCCCTTGCGCGTCACTGCAATCGATCGCAGCAAGGCGCACATCGTTCCTGACGCACCGCGTGCGTCGGCTGCTCGCGCGCCGCCATCTGGCATGACACGCTCGCACACATCATGGTGATTCTTTCGCCATCTTGCATTTCTCTTTTCGGTGACGTGACCGGTTGCGTCCTCGCATGCGAGATGCCGCTCGAAGGCGCTAGAGCGCATTGCGGCCGCTGTGCGCGTCAAAAAAACATGCAGGTCTGTGAGCGTGGTGGCACACCGTGCTGGACCCGCGCCCGTCTGTACTGCGCTGCAGATCATGCTGCACTGCAGTGTCCTCGCGACTGTCTCCACGTGTCTTGATTACAGCGTTTTGTCTTCTCTTGCGTGTCCCGCAACCGTTTGCGTGACTGCGCGTGCACATCGATGCATCGGCTAGATACAAGCCATTGCGATGCTCCTAGTATCGGCGTCGCGGAACTGAACATTACAGAGATGAAAAGTATGTTCCGCGCCTGCTAGACGAGGGGTGTGCCGCCGCGCGGCGCATCGAACCCATTCGAGGGAGACATCAAGATGAAGCCGAAATTTTCAACGGCGGCCGCCGCGTCGCTGTTTGTCGGGTCGTTGCTGGTCGTTGGCGTTGCCTGCGCCGATCCTGCACTGGAAGTTGCAACCACTGGTTGGGCAACCCAGAACGGGGGAACCAAGGGCGGCTCCAAGGCGGCCGCTGCCAACATCTACACGGTCAAGACTGCCGCCGAGCTGAAGAGCGCGCTGAAAGCCAGCGTGGGCAGCAACGGGCGCATCATCAAGATCAGCGGCATCATCGATGTCAGCGAGGGCAAGCCGTACACCACGACCTCGGATATGAAGAGCCGCGCGCGGCTGGACATCCCGACCAAGACCACGCTGATCGGCATCACCAGCAACGCGGAAATTCGCGAAGGCTATTTCTACGTCAAGGCCAACGACGTCATCATCCGCAACATCACCATCGAAAATCCATGGGATCCGGAGCCGGTCTGGGACCCGGATGACGGCAGTGCCGGCAACTGGAATTCCGAGTACGACGGCCTCACGGTCGAGGGTGCGACCAATGTGTGGGTGGACCATGTCACCTTCACCGACGGTCGCCGCACCGACGATCAGAACGGCACCGCCAACGGGCGCCCCAAGCAGCATCACGACGGTGCGATGGACGTCAAGAAGGGCGCCAACTTCGTCACCATTTCCTACTCGGCGTTCAAGTCGCACGAGAAGAACGACCTGATCGGCTCCAGCGACAGCGCCTCCAGCACCGACAGCGGCAAGCTCAAGGTGACCATCCACAACACCTTGTTCGAGAACATTTCCGCACGCGCGCCGCGGGTGCGCTTCGGCCAGGTGCACCTGTACAACAACTACCACGTCGGCAGCACCAGCAATAAGGTCTACCCGTTCTCGCACGCGCACGGCGTGGGCAAGGAGTCCAAGATCTTCTCCGAGCGCAACGTGTTCGACATCAGTGGGGTGAGCAGCTGCGACAAGATTGCGGCCGATTACGGCGGCAGCGTGTACCGCGACCAGGGCTCACTGCTCAACGGCAAGGCACTGACCTGCTCGTGGAATAGCAACATCGGTTGGACCCCGCCGTACACCTATAGCCTGCTGTCGGCCGACAAGGTCGCTGCGGACGTCAAGGCAAAAGCCGGCGCAGGCAAGCTGTAAGGCGTCTGCCACATGCAACGCATGCAGCGTTGCATCTGTTTCCGCAACGCCCGCAACACTGCGGGCGTTGTGCGTTTTGGCGGCGTTAGATCTTGGCGCGTTGCTCGCGTAGGCCGGTCAGCTGCGTGGTCCAGTCGTTCAGGCGCGCACGCTCCTGTTCGACCACCACGGCCGGTGCGTTCTGCACGAAGGTGGCGTTGCCCAGCTTGCCATTGCACTTGCCGATCTCGCCTTCCACGCGCTTGATTTCCTTGTCCAGGCGCGTGCGTTCGGCATCCATGTCGACCAGGCCTTCCAGCGGCACCAGCAGGGTCAGCTCACCGACGATGGCCGTGGCCGACGGCGGGGTGTCCTGGCCGGCCTCCAGCCAGTCGATCGCTTCGAGTTTGAGCAGGAACGACAGCTGCGAGGCAAAGCGGCCAATACGGGTGCGATCGTCGGCAGTGCCGGCCTGCAGCAGCAGGCGTACCTGTTTGGACGGCGGTACGTTCAACTCGCTGCGCACACGACGCAGGGCCGACACCATCGACTTCAGCCATTCGACATCGGCCTCTGCGCCGGTGTAGCTGGCGGTGTCGATATCGCCTGCCTGCGGGAATGCCTGCAACGAGATCGTGGCGGCGGTGATGCCCAGGCGCGGTGCGACCTGCTGCCACAGTTCTTCGGTGACGAATGGGGTAAGCGGGTGCAGCAGGCGCAATAACGCTTCGAGTACGTAGAGCAGGGTGTGCCGCGTGCTGGCGGCAGCTTCGCTGTCCTGGCCGTTGAGCGCGGGCTTGGCCAGTTCGACGAACCAGTCGCAGAACGCATTCCAGGCGAACTCGTACAGCGATTGCGCGAGCAGATCGAAGCGGTAGTTGGCGTAGTGCGCGTGGGTTTCGGCAGTGACCTTGTCCAGGCGCGCCAGAATCCATTGCTCGGCTTCGGTGCGCGGCTGCGGCACGCCGGCAAAGCGCGCGCCCTCGGTATTCATCAACACAAAGCGCGTGGCATTCCACAGCTTGTTGCAGAAATTCTTGTAGCCTTCGGCGCGGCCGAGATCGAACTTGATGTCGCGGCCATGCGTGGCGAGTGCGGCGATGGTGAAGCGCAGCGCGTCGGCACCGTGGGCGATGATGCCGTCCGGGAATTCCTTGCGCGTGGCCTTTTCGATCTTCTCGGCCATGCGCGGCTGCATCAGCCCGTTGGTGCGCTTGGCCACCAGGTCTTCGATGCTGATGCCGTCGATGATGTCCAGCGGATCGAGCACGTTGCCCTTGGACTTGGACATCTTCTGGCCCTGCGCATCGCGGATCAGGCCGGTGATGTAGACATCGCGGAACGGCACCTGGCCGGTGAAGCTGTCGGTGGCCATGATCATGCGCGCCACCCAGAAGAAGATGATGTCGAAGCCGGTGACCAGCACCGACGACGGCAGGTAGCGCTCGAAGCCGCGCTCGGCCATCGCGTTCGCATCCGGCCAGCCCAGCGTGGAGAACGGCCACAGTTGCGAGGAGAACCAGGTTTCCAGCACGTCACTGTCCTGGTGCAGCGCGACGTCGGCACCCAGGCCGTGTTTCGCGCGCACCTCGGCTTCGTCGTGGCCGACATAGCACTTGCCTGCCTCGTCGAACCACGCCGGGATGCGATGGCCCCACCACAGCTGACGGCTGATGCACCAGTCCTGGATGTTCTCCATCCAGTGACGATAGGTGTTGATCCAGTTCGGCGGCACGAATTTGACCTGGCCGCTTTCGACCAGCTCCAGGCCGCGCCTGGCCAGCGCGTCCATCTTTACGAACCACTGGTCGGTCAGATAGGGCTCGATCACCTGGCCGGTGCGATCGCCGCGCGGCACCTGCAGCTTGTGTGGCTTGGTTTCGACCAATACGCCCAGGTCTTCCAGTTCCGACAGCACCAGCTTGCGTGCGTCATAACGATCCAGGCCGCGATAACGCTCCGGCGCATTCTCGTTGATGGTGGCGGTGACGGTGAACAGATTGATCAGCGGCAGGTCATGTCGCACGCCCACCTGGTAATCGTTGAAGTCATGCGCAGGCGTGACCTTGACCACGCCGGTGCCGAAGGCGCGGTCGACATAATCGTCGGTGATCACTGGCACCTGCCGGCCGGTCAGCGGCAGCACGATGCGGGCGCTGTGCAGCGTGGCGTAGCGCGGATCTTCCGGATGCACCATCACTGCGGTATCGCCCAGCATTGTTTCCGGGCGCGTGGTGGCGACCACCAGGTAATCGCGGGTTTCGCGCAGCGTCTCGACGCCGTCGGCATCGTGCTCGACGTGCTCGTAGGTCACGCCGTCGGCCAGCGGGTAGCGGATCGACCACAGGAAGCCGTCTTCTTCGACGTTTTCCACTTCCAGGTCGGAGATCGCGGTCTTCAGCACCGGGTCCCAGTTGACCAGGCGCTGGCCGCGATAGATCAGGCCCTGCTCGTACCAGCGCACGAAGGCTTCGTTGACCGCGGCCGACGGCTGCGGGTCCATGGTGAAGGTGCTGCGCGACCAGTCGCTGGAGGTGCCCAGCCGGCGCATCTGGCGCTCGATGGTGTCGCCGGACTCGGCCTTCCATTCCCACACCTTGGCGATGAAGCCCTCGCGCCCCAGCGAGTCGCGTGTTTCGCCGTTGCCTTCCAGGGCCAGGTTGCGCGACACCACCATCTCGGTGGCGATGCCGGCGTGGTCGGTGCCCACCTGCCACAGCGTATCGAAGCCGCGCATGCGGTGATAACGCACCAACGCGTCCATCAGTGTCTGCTGGAACGCATGGCCCATGTGCAGCGTCCCGGTCACATTCGGCGGCGGCAGCAGCACGGTATACGGCTCACCCTTGCCGGACGGCACGAAATAACCGGCCGCCTCCCACTGCGCGTACAGGCGCGATTCGAAGGAAGAGGGTTCGTAGCTGGAGGCGAGGGTGGTCATAGAGGGGCGGCGATTCGTTGTTCGGGATTCGGGATTGGTTGCGTCATGGGGCCGGCGAGAAGCACTGGCAATCCACTCATCAACATCAGCGGTGGTGCGGTGGTGCGAAGATCGGCTATTGCGGATTTGTCGTTGGATGCAGCCCTGGGATGCGCAAAAAACCTGCTTTTGCCAATCCCCAATCCCGACTCCCCAATCCCCGCCCACTCACATGTCGTATTTGGTCAGTTCCAGGCCCAGGGCCTTGTACTGCTTCCAGCGCTCGCGCAGCGGTTCGCGGGCGGCGGGGTCGGCCGGGACGACTTCCAGTACGCGGTCGCAGGCGCCCAGGTAGGGGTCGTCGCGCAGGTTGATCACCAGCGGGCGCGAGGGAGCATCGAACTCCGGCGCGGCGATCAGCACCGGCGCCAGTTCGTCTTCCTCGTCGGTGCCGGCAATCTGGTGCGGGATGTAGGCCTCGTCGTCGAATGCCCACAGCAGGTCGTCCAGTGCCTCGGCCTGCGCGGCGTCGCGCGCCAGGATCAGCGTGGACAGGTTGGCGTCGTTGGCCTTGCGCGCCAGCTCGCAGACCAGCCGCAGCGGTTCGTTGAGGAAGCGCGGTTTGGCGATCAGGTAGAAATCGGCACGGGGCATCAGGCGGTCACAAAGCGGGAGGAGAGCAAGAATTCGGTGGCCATGCCGGCGGCCACGAACAGGGCAGCAAAGCCGAGCACGGCCAACAGCAGGCCGCCGAATGCACGCAGGCGGCGCCCCGGCGGGCGCGAACGGTACAGATACACCGGCAGGAACAGCACGGCGAACGCCACGATGCCGATATTCATCCAGGCCGGCCGGCGGTAGCCGAGCCGGCGGCTGTCGGCCGCCAGCCAGACAAACAACAGCACAATCTGCATGACGATCCAGAGCAGGTCGATGCCGGGGTTGGTCCAGCCCGGCACCGCGCTGGCTGCTCCGTTCACAACGGAGAAGCCGGCAATCAGCGCCAGTGCAGCGCGTGGCGACATCAGGCCGCGCGGTCCAGCAACCACTGGGTCAGCAGCCCCACCGGGCGGCCGGTGGCCATGCCGCGCTTGCCTTCGTCGCTGGCGACGCCGGCGATGTCCAGATGCGCCCAGCGCTGGTTCTCGGTGAAGCGCGACAGGAAGCAGCCGGCGGTGATCGCGCCGCCCCAGCGGCCGCCGATGTTGTAGACGTCGGCGAAGCTGGAATCCAGCAGGCCCTGGTACTCGTCCCACAGCGGCAGGCGCCAGGCGCGGTCGAACACGTGCTCGCCGGCGGCCAGCAGTTCGTTGGCCAGGTCGTCGTGCTTGCTCATCAGGCCGGCGGTCTGGTGGCCCAGCGCCACCATGCAGGCGCCGGTCAGCGTGGCCACGTCCACCAATGCTTCGGGGTTGAAGCGCTCGGCGTAGGTCAGCGCATCGCACAGGATCAGGCGGCCTTCGGCGTCGGTGTTGCCGACCTCGATGGTCTTGCCGGACATGCTGGTGATCACATCGGAGGGGCGGTACGCATTGCCGTCAATGGCGTTTTCCACCGCCGGCACCACCACCACCAGGTTGATCGGCAGCTCGGCCTTGACGGTGGCCACGAAGGTGCCGATGACGTTGGCGCCGCCGCACATGTCGTACTTCATTTCCTCGATGCCGCCCTGCGTCTTGAGGTTGACGCCGCCGGTGTCGAAGGTGATGCCCTTGCCGACCAGCACGTACGGACGCGCGTCGCCGCCGCCGTTCCACTTCAGCACGATCAGCCGCGGGCGGTTGGCCGAGCCACGCGCTACCGACAGCAGCGAGCCCATGCCGAGCGACTCCATCTGCGTCTCGTCCAGGATCTCGGCCTCGGCGCCGGGGAACTTGCCGGCGAACGCGGCGGCGGTCTCGGCCAGATAGGCCGGGGTGCAGTAATTCGGCGGCAGGTTGCCCAGCTCGCGGGCGAACTCCACGCCCTCGGCGGTGGCCACGCCCACGGCCAGTGCGCGGGCGTCGTCGCCGGCGATCGCCAGCGTGGTCAGGCCGGTCTCGTCGACCTTCTTCTTGCCCAGCGTGGCGGTGTAACGGTAAGCGGCGTGGTCGCTGACGATGATGGCCTGGCGGATGTTCCAGGCGCTGTCGCGCGCCTTGACCGGCAATTCGGTCAGGGTGAGCAGGGCGGTGCCGACCGGGCCGGTCTTCAGCGCGCGGGTCGCGTCGCCCACCGCCTTGAGGTACGGCGCCACGCCGAACTTGCCGGCTTCGCCCAGGCCGACCACCAGCACGCGCGGGGCGACGACGCCGGGCAGGTCGTGCAGCAGGCTGGTGCTGCCGGTCTTGGCAGCCACATCGCCGCGTGCCACCAGGGCCGTCAGACGGCCCTGGCTGGCGCTATCGAGTGCCTGGGCGGCGGGCGACAGGGTCTTGTCGGCGAACACGCCAACCACGATGCAGTCGACGGCGGCGCTTGCCGGCGCGTCTTGGTTCAGGGTGAATTGCAGGGCCATTGATCAGATTCCGTAGGCAAATCCGTACAATCGCGGGCTGTTTACGCCAACCTGACTAGGCTGGCGCCGCCGCGAACGAATCCGAGAGTTTAAAACAAGCCCACCCCATGCCGAAGCTCGATCGATACCTGCTTAGCGATTTCACCCAGAGCTTCCTGGCCACCTTGATCGTGCTGCTGGTCGTCAGCGTCGGCGGTGTGCTGGTGGATATCCTCGGCAATATCGCCGACGGCCGCATCCCTGCTCGCTTGCTGCTGTCTCAGGTGGGCCTGCAATTCGTTGCGTATCTGCCGATCATCCTGCCGCTGGCGCTGATGCTGGGGCTGTTATTGGCACTGGCGCGGCTGTACCGCGATTCAGAAATGGCCGTCATCACCGCCATCGGTGTGGGCCCGCGGCGCCTGCTGCGGCCGATGCTGATGCTGGTGGTGCCGGTGGTGGTGGTGATCGGGCTGTGCTCGCTGTGGCTGGGCCCCTGGGCCAGCCGCACCGCCGAGACCATGCTGGAAGACGCCAACCGCAGCATCGTGATGGCCGGCCTGGAGTCGGGCAAGTTCACCCCGTTGTCCGGTGGCGGCGTGGTGTACCTGACCACGATCTCGGCCGACGGCAAGGGCCTGGGCAAGGTCTTCATGCAGCGCCAGAAGGACGACCGCATCGATGTGGTCACCGCCGACCGCGGCGCGATGTTCTTCGAAGGCAAGGCCGACCGATATCTGCGCCTGGAGGACGGTTATCGCATCGAAGGCCCGGCCGCCGGCAACACCCTGGACTACCGCCTGATGAAGTTCGCCAGCAACGATGTGGCCTTGCCCGACCGGACCCAGGTGCACGATGCCAACGATCCGGAAGTGATGTGGACCACGCAGCTGCTGTCGGACCAGCGCCCGGCCGCGCGCGCGCAGCTGCATGAGCGCCTGGCGCCGCCACTGCTGGCGCTGGCCTTCGCGCTGTTGACCCTGCCGCTGTCGCGCAGCGCGCCACGGCAGCAGCGGTATGGCCGGATCATGCTGGCCTTCCTGGCGTACATGGTGGGCACCAATCTGATGATCGTCGGCACCCAGTGGATCGCCAATGGCAAGACGCCGGCCGCGCTCGGTCTGTGGTGGCTGACCCTGCCGCTGCTGGCGGTGGCGATCTGGGCGTATGCGCGCGATGGCCGCGTGCGTCGGCCGAGGGTGCGCGCATGAGGCTGATGCCACGCGTGCATGACTGGTACATCGGGCGTGCGGTGTTGTTCACCGTGCTGCTGACATGGGCGGTGCTGCTGGGCCTGGACCTGGTCAACGCCTTTGCCAGCGAGGCCAAAAGCATCGGCCAGGGCAGCTACAGCTTTGGCCATGCGGTGGCCTACGTGGCCTATACCGTGCCGCGCCGGGCCTACACCTTGTTTCCCACTGCGGCGGTGATCGGCGCCTTGATGGGCCTGGGCCAGCTGGCGGCAACGTCCGAGCTCACCGCGCTGCGCGCGCTGGGCGTGTCGCGCAAGCGTATGTCGGCCTCGGTGGTGGCGGCCATGGCGCTGCTGACCGCCACCATGGTGATCAGTGGCGAGACGGTGGGGCCGTGGGCACAGAACCAGGCCGATACCCTCAAGACCAGCGCCCGCTACAACAGCAACATGGCCGGCTCGCGCTATTCCGGCCTGTGGGCGCGCGAGGGCGACACCTTCCTCAATGCGCTCAGCGGCGAAGAAAAGCTGCTCGATGGCGGCGGCACCGCGCTGGACCTGCACGATGTGCGGCTGTACCACCTCGATGCCAGCGGCCGCATGCAGCAGCTGACCTATGCGGCACTGGCCGAGAACCGCAATGGGACCTGGACGCTGCGCCAGGTGCGCCGCGACACCTTCCAGGAGCGCTCGGTGCAGCGCGAAACCTTCCCCGAGCTGCCGTGGCAATCCCAGCTCAGCCCGGCGGCGCTGGCGGCCGGGCTGGCCAAGCCGCGCAACCTGTCCGCGCGCGATCTGGAACAGAGCATCGAGTATCGCCGCCGCAACGGCCTGGACGCGCGCGACTACGAAGACCAGTACTGGAGCCGCTGGTTCTATCCACTCAACGTGTTGGCGCTGTGCCTGGCGGCGATTCCGTTCTCGTTCGGTTCGCTGCGTAGCGGCGGCCTGGGCAAGCGGCTGTTCCTGGGCATCCTGTTCGCGCTGGGGTTCTGGCTGCTGCAGCTGTTCTTCGGCCGCATGGCCGGCGCACTCAAGCTGGATTACCGCATCGCCTACGCGCTGCCGCCGATGGTGATGCTGGGCGTGTCGGCATGGCTGTTCCGACGGCGCAGTAGCTGACGCCGATGCGTCGGTTCAGCGTATTCGGAACCGTGCTTTGCCTGCTATACGTCGCTGGAACTGCTCTATGCGTGTGGGCGGCCAGCGACGCTGGTGGCGACCCCAAGGGCCATTTTGTATTGCTGCAGTTGCCGCTGACACCACAGCTGACTGTGCTTGATGCCATGGGTGCTGACGCCTGGTTGACCGATATGCCCTGGGTGCACAGCTATGTGCTATTGGTTCCGCCATTTCTGGTGGCGCTGTATCTGGTTGGCTATGCCGTGCAGTGGCTGATTGAGCGCCCCTCGGCACGCGGGCATTGAGTCCACACCCGTCTCGGTTCGCCGCAGTTAACTGCCTGCACGCGAGCAGTTGCCTGGTGGGTGCTTCGCATGACGGCCGCACTCCGTTGTCGCCTGCCGTCGAGATCGGCAAGAGGGCGGTCTGGTCGTTTCAGCGCTTGGGCGTGCGCTGCAGCCGGGTGCCACTGGCGCGGTCGTGCCAGGCCAGGCGGTCGCGGTCCAGCCAGGCCCACCAGAATCCTGCGCCAGCCAAGGCCAGCGACAGCGTGCCGACGGCATAGCGGACCCAGAGCGCGCGCCAGTTGGCTTGCGGCCCGACCAGCGACAGCCGCCACGGGCGCATGCCCAGGGTCTGGCCACCCCGTCGCCAGCTGACGGTGGCGTACACCCCGGCGGCGATCCAGCAGCACAGCCACAACAGCCATTGCCAGCCGCTGAAGGGGGCGATGTTTTCGCGGGCCGGGTGCCCGGCAAGCGTGAAGCCCAGCGTGAACGCGGCGGAGATCAGCATCCATAGCGCCAGGACCGGCCAGGCGTCGTAGCACAGGGCCAGCAGGCGCCAGACCACCAGGGCGGGCGGTCGCGCGCTGCGCGGTGAAGGGGGCGAGGTCATGCCGCGAGCATAGCCGGCACAGCCGATCGGGCAACGTCGCGCTGCGGCAATCCCGCGCCGGGCCGGGCCTGTGCGTCGAGGCGGGAGCGATGTGGTGGCTGGCTTGTCGAGGCAAGCCGCACCACCAATCCCGCGCCTGGCCAACACGGCGCGCCGCAAATCGCATGTCACGCTCTATGCTGTTGCGATGTCAGCCAGCAGTCCCGCCGAACGTCGCCAACTGGCGCAACACCTGCCACCGGTGCAGGCCGCCGATGCCGCCGCCATCGAACGCTTCCTGGACCGGTTATGGGCCGAGCAGGGCGTGGCACGGCAGACCCTGGACAGTTACCGGCGCGACCTGGAAGGCCTGGCGCGCTGGCGCGACGGTGCCGGCGGCGGCCTGCTGGGTGTCGATCGGGCGGCGTTGTTCGACTATCTGCGCTGGCGCGCTCAGGCCAATTACTCCCCACGCAGCACAGCGCGGCTATTGTCGACGCTGCGGGCGTTCTACGCGCTGTGCCTGCGCGATGGGGTACGCAGCGACGACCCGACGGCGCTGATCGACCCACCAAAGTTGCCCCGTAGCTTGCCCAAGGCGCTGACCGAAACGCAGATCGAGGCGCTGTTGGCCGCGCCCGAGATCGACACGCCGCTGGGCCTGCGCGACCGCGCAATGCTCGAGCTGATGTATGCGGCCGGCCTGCGCGTCAGCGAACTGGTCAACCTGCCGGCGGTGGGGGTCAACCTGCGCCAGGGCGTGCTGCGGGTCACCGGCAAGGGCAGCAAGGAGCGGCTGGTCCCGCTGGGCGAGGAATCCCAGCACTGGCTGGAGCGGTATCTGAGCCAGGCGCGCCCGCTGCTGGCCAGCCACAAGGCGGTGGCGGCAGTGGACGGGCAGGTGCCGTTGTTCATCGATGCAGCACGGCAGCCGCCCAGCCGCCAGCAGTTCTGGGCGCTGGTCAAACGCTATGCGGCGGTGGCCGGGATCGACCCCGCCACGGTGAGCCCGCACGGGCTGCGGCACAGCTTTGCCACCCATCTGCTCAACCACGGTGCGGACCTGCGCGCGCTGCAGATGCTGCTGGGTCACAGCTCGCTGTCCACCACGCAGATCTACACCCTGGTGGCGCGTCAGCACCTGCAGAAGCTGCACGCCGCCCATCATCCGCGCGGCTGACTGCGGTCGCAGGCGCAGCGGCATCCCCCCGCGGCCCATTCAGCGGCTCGGCCGGCAAACAAAGCGTCCCGCTCGCTGCCTGGCTTCATCTGCGCTGTGCGAGAATCCAGGCACCCCATTCCACTGGATGCGTGAATGTATCGTCTTGCCATCGCCGCGCTGCTGGGCGCAATCAGCCTTACCGCCTGCGCGCAATCCTCGCAGCCTGCGGCAAGCAATGCCGGCGCCAAGCCAGCCGCCGCCGCTGCCCCCGCCGCTGCGGGCAATGTGGACCAGCGTGTGAGCGTCGCGCTCAAGGCGCTGGATCCGGATTTCAAGCCGGACTACATCGGCGCCGCGCCGTTTCCCGGTTTCCGCGAAGTGGTGGTCGGCGGGCAGGTGCTGTACGTCAGCGACGACGGCCGTTACCTGATCCAGGCGCAGCCGTTCGACATCCAGAACAAGCAGTTCGCTGCCAGCCCGGGCCTGCTGGCCTACCGCCGCAAGCAGCTGGAGACAGTGCCCAAGGCCGACCGCATCGTGTTCGCGCCGGCAAACCCCAAGTACACCGTGACGGTGTTCACCGACGTGGAATGCGGCTACTGCCGCAAGCTGCACAGCGAGATCGGCGAACTCAACAAGCAGGGGATCGCGGTGGAATATCTGGCGTTTCCGCGCATGGGCCTGGGCAGCCAGGACCACAAGGAAATGATCGCAGTGTGGTGCGCGGCCGACCGCAAGCAGGCCCTGACCGCGGCCAAGTCCGGGCAGCCGGTGAATGCCAAGGACTGCAAGAACCCGGTGTCCATGGAATACACGCTGGGCCAGCGTCTGGGCGTCAATGGCACCCCGGCGATCTTTGCGCCGGACGGCACCCAGCTCGGTGGCTACCTGCCGCCGGCGCAGCTGCGTGAGGCGCTGGAAAAGCGCGCGGTCAGCACTGCCGGCGGCAGCCGCTGAGGTATCCGGCAGCGGCGCCGGGATGCCGGCCGCTGCGGCGGTCGGTGTGATCGATCAGGAGGCCGGAATGCATGCATTCCGGCCTCCTGCGTTTCAGGGTCGTGCTGGCTGCACGGTTGATGCGGTGAGAGCGGCGGTGGACCGGTGGTGGCTAGCGCTGCGGACGTTGCTACCGCGCTGCGACCCGGCCTAAGCGCGGGCGTGCGCGTGACTCCCTGCCGGCATCGCCATCCGCCTTCGCCGTTGCCGCATCGGCCGGAATGCGCCGAATCCGGCCCGGGATGTGCGAATGATCACCGCATGGACCGGCGGCCCACCCACGCCGGGTCCGGCGCCGACGCATCAGCTCCGTTACAATCTGCAGCCCCGTTTCTGACACGGTTCCCCGGACATGATGGTCCTCGAGGGCGCTTCCGCCCTTTCGCCGTTCCGCCGCGCTCGGCTCGAAACCCGCCTGCAAACCCTCGTTCCCGCGCTGCGCATCACCGGCGCCTGGCACGTGTACTTCATCCGCGCCGAGGCCGGGCAAGCGCCCGACCAGGCCACCTTGCAGCGGATCCTGCAGGCCGAAGCCGCCCCCACGCCGCGGGCCGAGGATGCCTCCTCGCGCTATGTGGTGCCGCGTCTGGGCACCTTGTCGCCGTGGTCGAGCAAGGCCACCGAGCTGGTGCGTGGGGCTGGGCAGCCGATCCAGCGCGTGGAGCGCGGCACCCGCATCGATCTGGCCGGCTGGCCGGCCGACGAAGCGATGCAGGCCGCTGTGGCCAAGCTGCTGCACGACCCGATGACGCAGTCGCTGCTCGGCTCGGCCGCGGCCGCCGAGGCGCTGTTCAACGTGCCCGATCGCGGACAGTTGCAGCGCGTGCCGCTGGCGGCGCTGGAACAGGCCAACCGCGACCTCGGTCTGGCGCTGGCGCAGGACGAGATCGACTACCTGCGCGAACGCTTCGCCGAGCTGGGCCGCGACCCGGCCGATGTCGAGCTGATGATGTTCGCCCAGGCCAATTCCGAGCACTGCCGGCACAAGATCTTCAATGCCAGCTGGACCATCGACGGCAAGCCGCAGGAGCGCTCGCTGTTCCGCATGATCAAGCACACCCACCAGCAGACCCCGCAGCACACCTTGTCGGCCTACAGCGACAACGCGGCGGTGGTGGAAGGCGTGCCGGCCGCGCGCTATCGCGCGGATCCGGCCAGTGGCGAGTACCGTGCCGAGGCGGTGCTGCCGTCGGCGTTTGCGATCAAGGTCGAAACGCATAACCACCCGACCGCGATCGCGCCGTTTCCCGGCGCCGCCACCGGTGCCGGTGGCGAGATCCGCGACGAAGGCGCCACCGGCCGCGGCGGCAAGCCCAAGGCCGGGCTGACCGGGTTCACGGTGTCGCACCTGCGCATCCCGACCCTGCCGCAGCCGTGGGAGGCGCCGCGCGCGCTGAACCCGCGCATGGCTCCGGCGCTGGACATCATGCTCGACGGCCCGCTCGGCGGCGCCGCGTTCAACAACGAATTCGGCCGGCCGAACCTGCTCGGCTATTTCCGCAGTTTCGAGCTTGCCGAAGGTGCGGGCCTGACCCGCGCCTACGACAAGCCGATCATGCTGGCCGGCGGCCTGGGCGCGATCGATCGCAATCAGGTCGAGAAGCTGCGCCTGCAGCCCGGCGATGCGGTGATCGTGCTGGGCGGCCCGGCGATGCTGATCGGCCTGGGCGGCGGTGCGGCCAGCTCGGTGGCGGCCGGCGACAGCGCCGAGGCGCTGGATTTCGCCAGCGTGCAGCGCGAAAACCCGGAGATGGAGCGCCGCTGCCAGGAGGTCATCGACCGCTGCGTGGCGCTGGGCAGCGACAACCCGATCCGCTGGTTCCACGATGTGGGCGCGGGCGGCCTGTCCAACGCCATCCCCGAGTTGCTGCACGACTCCGGCGTGGGCGGCATCATCGACCTGGGCCGCGTGCTCACCGACGACCCCTCGCTGTCGCCGCTGGAACTGTGGTGCAACGAATCGCAGGAGCGCTACGTGCTGGGCGTACCGCAGGCACGCCTGGACGAATTCGCCGCCATCTGCGCGCGCGAACGCTGCCCGTTTGCCGCCGTCGGCGTGGCCGCGGCCGAGGAGCGGCTGGTGGTTGGCTATGGCGTGTTTGGGGACGGGATTGGGGAGCCGGGATTGGAGATTCGCAAAAGCGATTCATCAGTTGCCGGGTCCGCCGTTGCTTCCAACCAATCCCCAATCCCCAATCCCCAATCCCCGCTCCCGATCGACCTGCCGATGGATGTGCTCTTCGGCAAGGCACCGAAGATGCATCGCGATGCGGTGCATCCGCCGGCGCCGCAGTGGCCGGTGCTGCAGACCGCCGCGCTGGACCTGCAGCAGGCCGGCCTGCGCGTGCTGGCGCATCCCACGGTGGCGTCCAAGAGCTTTCTGGTGACCATCGGCGACCGCAGCGTGGGCGGCCTGACCGCGCGCGAGCAGATGATCGGGCCGTGGCAGCTGCCGCTGGCCGATTGCGCGATCACCCTGGCCGGCTTCGACACCTTCGCCGGCGAGGCGATGTCGATCGGCGAGCGCACCCCGCTGGCGTTGTTGAACGCCGCCGCGTCGGCGCGCATGGCGGTGGGCGAGGCGATCACCAACCTGTGCGCCGCGCCGGTGCAGACGCTGGACAGCATCAAGCTGTCGGCCAACTGGATGGCCGCCGCCGGTCACGCCGGCGAAGACGCGCTGCTGTACGACGCGGTGCGCGCGATCGGCATGGAGCTGTGCCCGGCACTCGAACTGAGCGTGCCGGTGGGCAAGGACTCGCTGTCGATGCAGGCGCAGTGGGTTGTCGGGAATGGAGAATCGGGAATCGGGAATGGCGAAACGCCGCAGCCTTCCGCCGTTGCGAATCCCCAATCCCCAATCTCCAATCCCATCGCCCACAAGAGCGTTTCACCGGTCTCGCTGATCATCAGTGCATTCGCGCCGGTCGGCGATGTGCGCACGCAGTTGACGCCGTTGTTGCGCAGCGACGAAGAGAGCGAGCTGTGGTTGATCGGGTTGGGCGGCGGCAAGCAGCGCCTGGGCGGTTCGGTGCTGGCGCAGGTGTATGCCGACGCTGCGGCATTGCCGGCGTTCGGCGGCGAGGTGCCGGATCTGGACGATGCGCAGCGGCTGCGCAGCTTCTTTGAACTGATCCGCGCGGCGCGCGAGAGCGGCCTGTTGCTGGCGTACCACGACCGCAGCGATGGCGGTGCGTTTGCGGCGCTGTGCGAGATGGCGTTCGCCTCGCGGCAGGGCCTGGACATCACCCTCGATGCCTGGGGCGACGATGCGTTCCGCAGCCTGTTCAACGAAGAACTGGGTGCGGTGGTGCAGATCGCCAGCGAGGACCGCGCCGCGTTCGCCGATCTGGTCGAGCGGCATGCGCTGACCGAGTGCGCGCAGCGCATCGCACGCCCCACCGGCGCGCCACGCATCCGCGTGAGCGGGCAGGGCCGGGTGCTGGCCGAGTGGCGTTGGGAAGCCTTGTTCGACGCCTGGTGGTCGGTGACGCACGCCATGCAGAAATTGCGCGACAACCCGGAAACCGCCGACGAGGAGCGCGCGCAGGCGCGCGACTTCCAGGCGCCGGGATTACGTCCGAAGCTGGTGTTCGACCCGTCCGAAGACGTGGCCGCGCCGTTCGTGGCGACCGGTGCACGGCCCAAGGTGGCGATCCTGCGCGAGCAGGGCGTCAACGGGCAGATCGAGATGGCCTACAACTTCGAACGCGCCGGATTCCGTGCGTTCGACGTGCACATGAGCGACCTGATCGAAGGCCGCGTGGATCTGGCGCAGTTCTCCGGGTTTGCCGCCTGTGGCGGCTTCAGCTACGGCGACGTGCTGGGTGCCGGCCGTGGCTGGGCCACCTCGATCCTGGAGCGCTCGGCCTTGCGCGATGCGTTCGCCGCGTTCTTTGCGCGCAGCGATACCTTCGCGCTGGGTGTGTGCAACGGCTGCCAGATGCTCAGCCAGCTCAAGGACATCATTCCCGGTGCCGAGCACTGGCCGCGCTTTTTGCGCAATCGCAGCGAGCAGTTCGAAGCGCGCACCGCCTTGCTGGAAGTGGTGGAGTCGCCGTCGATCTTCCTGCGCGGCATGGCCGGCTCGCGGATCCCGGTGGCGGTGGCGCATGGCGAAGGCCGCGCCGAGTTCGACACCGTGGTGGATCAGGCGGCTGCCCGGGTGGCCCTGCGCTTCATCGATGGCGATGGCGCGGTCGCATCGCAGTACCCGCTCAATCCGAACGGCTCGCCGGACGGCATCACCGGCCTGACCAGCAGCGACGGTCGCGCCACCATCCTGATGCCGCATCCGGAGCGCACTCCGCGCACGGCAAACCTGAGCTGGCACCCGGCCGACTGGGGCGAGGATTCGCCGTGGCTGCGGATGTTCCGCAACGTGCGGGTCTGGTGCGGTTGACGGTAGGGAGGTGTGCGGCGTGAGCTGAAGCGCCGTACCAACCGTGTCATTGGACGGTCGTGTGCAGCGATGCACACGGCCGTTGTCGTTTCCGGTGTCGGATCTGTGCGACGGCCTGCAGTGGTATCGAGTCCTTCGACCGTTGCCGCGAGCGGCGTGGCGATGCCTGGTGCTTTATGAGCAAGAAAATGCATGGCCGCGTTTGGGTCGACTGCAGGCTCCCAAGGAGCCAGGCTCGCCTGCGACGTCTGCCAATGGCAGCTACGTCCTTGCATACAGCGCGCGCAGCGGCAGGACACTCTAGAAAAACGCGGCTTTCCAGCCTGGCTTGCGGCCAGCACAAGGCTTGTCGCCATCACGTTGCATGCGTTGCTGGTGGGGGCGAACGCCTGCGGTCGCACTGGCACTGTTGCGATGAACTGCATTTAGTGAAGGTCGAAACATGGTTTACTTTAAGTAACTATCAAAACTACTAGGTATTTAGTCGAAGTATCTGGTGGTGCTGCTTGTGTGACGTCAATCTCAATTGAAATTTTGGTTTTTCAATAGATTCAGACCACGTTATGAATCTTCGATTCATGGCGTTTCTGCAGCACTTTATGAATTGATCGTGGATGCTTTTGCGCGGGTAGTTGCCGCTGCAGAAGCAGGACGAGTGCGTTTTCGATAAACCTCAGGGGGACCGTGCGATGCAATCGCACGGTGGTCGGTTTTTACATGCCAGACCAATGGGGAGTCAGTCGTTAATGAAGCGAATTCAATTGGATGCCGGTGGTGAGCAGCGTGCTCATCGCCGAACGGTAAGGCTTGCCCGCGACACGGGAAATCAAGCGCTATATCAATCTGCGGGGCATGCGCGCGGCAGGCTGGCGGCGGCACTGCTGCTGGCGCTTGCAGGCATGGCTGGAGTTGCCCAGGCCACGACCACGCAAGCCGACGCGCTTGCACATTGCACGGTGGTCCAAGGCCAACAGCGTTGCGACACCGATGCGGCGACAAGCGACAGCGCCGCGCCTGCAACAGCGAGCGCGCAAGCAGCGGCAACACCTGCGGCCGATGCCGATGCACCGGCGTTTGCAGATGGGCAGGATGCGCTGGCGCTGGGCAATGCGAGCAATGCACTGGGCGATGGAACCAGCGCGTTCGGCGGCGGAAGCCTGGCCTTGGAGCGCGACGCCACCGCGATCGGACACAACGTGTCGGCCGCAGGGGAATCGGCAACCGCCGTCGGCAGCGTGGCAACGGTCTACGACTACGACGCATCCGGATTTGTCATCGGGCAGCGCGAACAGGCCACGCAGGCGTCCGGTGTGGGGGCCACTGCCGTCGGCGGTGGTGCGGTGGCTGGGGACCCGTTTTCCAGTGCCGTTGGCAGCGGCGCCAGCGCCACTGGCGTGCAGAGCGCGGCGCTGGGTTATCGCGCACAGACCTTCAACGACGGCGCCACCGCGATCGGCGGGTTATCCACGGCAAGCGGTTTTCTCTCCACCGCCGGCGGCTACAGTTCGCGTGCCAGTGGAGACACGTCCACCGCCTTCGGTTACCGGGCGCGCAGCCAAGGCAGCAGCAGTATCGCGGTGGGCGATACCGCATTGGCCAGTGGCGTGCAGAGCGTGGTGGTCGGTGGCATCAGCAACTTCGGCTCGATCACCGCTGCCACCGGAACAGGTGGCATCGCGCTCGGTGCAGGTGCGCAGAGCCAGTCCGATTATGCGATTGCCATTGGCTACGATTCCAACATCTTTCCCAATGCGCCAGGCAATACCGATGCAGTGGCGATCGGCCACAGCGCCGGTTCGTTCGCGCCACGCACGGTGTCGCTGGGTGGTTTCGCCTTGGCGATGGGCGATGGTGGCATCTCGATCGGTCACGACAGCACCGCCTACACTGAAAACAGCATCGCATTGGGCGCACGTGCCGGCACCTCGTGGTTCAACGGCAACAACACCGCGATCGGTGCAGATTCCCAAACCAATGGCATCGACGCGGTGGCGATCGGCTATGGCGCGCGTGTGGGCGATTTTGTCGACGATGCCTGGAACCGCTCTGCCTCCAGCGCCGTTGCACTGGGCGCGCGTTCCTACGCGAACCGCAGCAACACGGTGTCGGTTGGCGATGTGCAGGCGGGGCTGACGCGGCAGATCACCAGCGTGGCGGCAGGCACCGAGGCCAATGATGCAGTCAATCTCGCCCAACTCGACAGCGTGCGTGCGGTGGCCGACCGTCTCGACAGCACGCTGGCCATTGGCAAGACCGATACGGACGAAGCCGCCGCCCATGTCGACGGACTCAATGCGCTGGCGTTGGGGAGCGCCAGCAACGCGATCGGCGATGGTGCCAACGCGCTGGGCTCGGGCAGTCTGGCACTCGGGCGCGATGCCGTGGCCGTCGGCCGCAACGCCAGCGCGGCCGATGCCTCGGCCGTTGCAGTGGGTGGCGTCGCGTCCGTGCCGGTATTCGATGCGGCGGGTTCCATCGTCGGTGCGCAGGAACAGGCCACCCTGGCCCAGGCGCGCGGCGCAGCGGCGCTGGGCAGCGGGGCGATTGCCACGCGCAGCTTCGCCACCGCGGTCGGCACGGGGGCAGCAGCCAGCGGTGAGCAATCGATGGCGGCGGGATTCAGCGCACGTGCGCAGGATGATGTCGCCACCGCGGTGGGCGCCTTCTCGACCGCGCGCAGTACGGCGGCGTCGGCTTTCGGCTTCGGTGCGCGGGCCGACGCGAGCATGACCACGGCGGTGGGCTTCAATGCCTCCAGTCTTGGCGAGAGCAGTGTTGCCATGGGCAGTCTGGCGGTTGCCGCCGGCGAGCGCAGCGTGACGCTCGGCGGCATGTCGCTGATCAGCTCCACGCTCAGGCCGGCGGGTGCGTTCCGGGTCGGTGGCGTTGCCATCGGCGCAGGTGCGCGCAGCGACGGCGATTACGCCGTTGCGCTCGGCTACAACGCCAACGTGTTCTCCAACGACAACAATACCGACGCGGTGGCGATCGGCCATAGCGCGGCGTCGTTCGCTCCACGCACGGTGTCGCTGGGAGCGTTGGCATCGGCCGAGGGCGCGGAGGGCATCGGCATCGGCTATGACGCGCGTGCCACCTCCAGCAGGAGCATCGCGATCGGGAGCGGCGCCAATACATCGATCCTCTACGGCGACAATATCGCGCTGGGAAGCAACGCCAAGGCGGATGCGCCCGATGCGATCGCGATCGGGCGCAATGCCAACGTGGGCGTGTTCGTCGGCGAAACGGGCAGCGCGGCGGTGGCATTGGGCGTGCAAGCCAATGCGCTGGGTAACAACAGTCTGGCAGTGGGTTACAACGCGTTTACCCGCCAGGGTGGTCGTGATGCCGTCGCACTCGGTGCCAATGCCGGTGCCAGCGGTGCCGATTCGGTGGCGCTGGGCGCGGGTTCGCGCAGCTACGAGGCCAACGTGGTGTCGGTGGGCAACGGCGATGGCCGCGGCGGCCCGGCCACGCGCCGCATCGTCAATGTCGGCAATGGTGCGATTGCCGGTGCCAGTACCGATGCGATCAACGGCGGCCAGCTGTTCCAGTCGCTCAGCAACGCCGCCAGCTTCCTCGGCGGTGGCGCGGCGATCGGTGCGCAGGGCGTGTTCGTCGCGCCGACCTACGTGGTCCAGGGCAGCAGTTACCGCAATGTGGGCGAGGCGCTGACTGCGCTGGACAGCAAGGTCAGCGAGCTGGATGCGCGTGGTGGTACGACGACGCCTGGCGCTGCGGCGCGTTCGGCTGCAGCGCGTGTGGCAACGGCGCCAGCCCCGGCTGCGGACGCCTCGGCTGGCGCCACTACCGCAGATGCGACAGCCGATGGCCTGCAGTCGATATCGCTGGCCGCTGACGGCATGGCCGACAGCGCGGTGTCCTCCGTCACCGCAACGGCGGGCGGGCTTGCCGCAAGCGACGCGCTCCAAGGCACGCCGACCGCCGCGGTGGTCGGCAGCATCACCCCGGCCGCAAGCTCCACCGCCGTGGGCACGGCAGCAGTGGCCAATCACGTGACCGGCACGGCGATCGGCGGCAGCGCGTATGCGCATGGCCCCAACGACACCGCGATCGGCAGCAACGCACGCGTCAATGCCGATGGCAGTACCGCGGTCGGCGCCAATACGCAGATTGCCGCGGTGGCGACCAATGCGGTGGCGATGGGCGAAGGCGCGCAGGTCAGTGCGGCCTCCGGCACGGCGATCGGACAGGGCGCACGTGCGAGTGCGCAAGGTGCGGTCGCGCTGGGTCAGGGGTCGGTTGCCGATCGTGCCAACACGGTGTCGGTGGGCAGCGTCGGCGGCGAGCGTCAGGTGGCCAATGTGGCCGCCGGCACGCGAGCCACCGATGCGGTCAACAAGGGCCAGCTGGACAACGGCGTTGCCGCGGCCAACAGCTATACCGACAGCCGCTACAACGCGATGGCCGACAGCTTCGAGACCTACCAGGGCGCTATCGAAGACCGTCTGCGTCGGCAGAACCGTCGCCTGGATCGTCAGGGCGCGATGAGCTCGGCGATGTTGAACATGGCCGCCAGCGTCGGTGGTATCGCCACACAGAACCGCGTCGGTGCCGGCGTCGGTTTCCAGAACGGCGAATCGGCGTTGTCGGTGGGCTACCAGCGTGCGATCAGCCCGCGCGCCACCTTGACGGTGGGCGGCGCACTCAGCGGTGACGACCGGTCGATCGGCCTGGGCGCCGGCTTCGGCTGGTAGCGCAGGTCTTGCCATCGCAGCGGCTGCGCTCGCGGCGGCTGCGTGCTCACTCATTTGCATTTCATCTTGAAGAGGACGTCATCGTGATTCAGACCCATCGTTCCCGAACCCTCGCCATTGCCTGCAGCGCGGTGCTGTCGCTTGCCGGCGGCATCGCCAACGCGGCCACGCCGGACGCCGGCATACGCAGCGCGCAACAGCTGCAGGCCATGCGCGATGCGCCGGTCGACGCCATCATCGTCACCTATCGCAGCGGCACAGTGAGCGCGCGCACCGTCGGCGCCGCGTCCACCGCCACCATCACTGCGGCGGCATCACGCGCGGCAGTGCGCCTGGCGCCGGCCACGCGCAGCGGCGCGCAGGCGGCGCCGACGCATGTGCGTACCCTGGCGGTGGGTGGAGAGTTGATCCGGTTGCCCACGCAACTCAGCCGCAGCGACGCCGACCGCCTGGTGCGCGAGCTGCAAGCCGATCCGGCGGTGGAACATGCACAGATCGATGCACGCGCCTATCCGTTGCAGAGCAGCGGCGGCAGCTTGCCCAACGATCCACTGCTGGCGAGCAATCAATGGCATCTCACCGATCCGGTCGGCGGCATCGATGCGCCGGCGGCGTGGAAGACCGCGCAGGGCGAGGGCGTGGTGGTGGCGGTGATCGACACCGGCATCCTGCCGGCGCACCCGGATCTGGCCGGCAATCTGTTGCAGGGCTACGACTTCATCACCGATGCCGGCCGGTCGCGACGTCCGACCGATGCACGCGTGGCGGGTGCGCTGGACCGCGGCGACTGGGAAGCCGAAGACGGCGAGTGCGGCATTTTTTCCGCGGCGCATGACAGCTCCTGGCATGGCACCCACGTGGCCGGCACGATCGCCGAAACCACCGGCAACGGCATTGGCGGTGCCGGCGTGGCCTACAAGGCCAAGGTGCTGCCGGTCCGCGTGCTCGGTCATTGCGGCGGTTCGTTCTCGGATATCAGCGATGCCATCGTGTGGGCGTCCGGCGGGCATGTGGAGGGTGTGCCGGACAATCGCGACCCGGCGGAAATCATCAACATGAGCCTGGGCGGCTTTGGCCCCTGCGATTCGGTCACGCAGGCGGCGATCGACGGTGCGGTGTCGCGTGGTACCACCGTGGTGGTGGCGGCCGGCAACGATGGCTCGGATGTGTCCAGTGCGGTGCCGGCCAACTGCGCCAATGTGGTGTCGGTGGCGGCCACCCGCCTGACCGGCGGCCTGGCGTACTACAGCAATTTCGGCAGCTTGATCGATCTGGCCGCACCCGGTGGTGGCGCACGCGATCTGGCAACCGACACCTTGTACGACGGCCCGATCGGCAGCTGGATCTGGCAGACCGGCTACACCGGCACGACCACGCCCACGTCCGGCCAATTCGACTATATCGGGCCCGGCTTTGCCGGAACCTCGATGGCCTCGCCACACGTGGCGGGGACTGCCGCACTGGTGCAGAGCGCGCTGATCGCCGATGGCAGGCCGCCGCTGACACCTGCGGCGCTGGAACGCCTGCTCAAGCGCAGTGCACGCGCGTTTCCGGTGCAGTTGCCGTTGAGCACGCCGGCCGGCAGCGGCATCGTGGATGCCGGCGCGGCGATCGATCGTGCACTGCGTCGCTGCGACAGCGGCGATCTGGGCTGCCAGCTGGATGCCCAGACGCTGCGCAACAGCGTGCCCGAGCGCGGCTTGTCCAATGTGGCCGGCGATGCCGGTGTATTCGCCTTCGAGGCGAACGCGGGTGCGGTGCTGAGCTTCATCAGCTTCGGCGGCAGCGGGCAGGCGGCGCTGTATGTCGCCTTGGGCCGCGCGCCGAGCGCGACCGACAACGACGGCATGTCCAGCCGCAGCGGAACCAGCCAGACGGTGCGCTTCACCGCACCGCGTGCCGGGACCTATTTCATCCGTCTCGACGGCAGCGGCTTCGATGGAGTGAGCCTGTTGGCGCGTCAGTGATCCGACACATGGCGGCGCGAGGGGGGGGGGCGCTGACGTCGGTTTCCTGACGCAACGGTGCGGGCAAAACCGCTCTCGTCCTGCACCATGATGGGCTGAGTGGTCGGCGCGGGGAGCGCTGGTCCGATTCGTGACCTGTTCGGCGCGCGGTTTTGCGCAACCAAGCCTGCTGGCGTCCTGCCAGCGGGCTTTTTTGTCTGCTGCGGACATGCGCATTCAGCTTGGAAATGTCTCTCAAGACATGACCTAGATCGCTGTTTTCCAAAGAATTATCAAAAAACGAATAAAAGCAAGCAGAAGTGTGATGGAACGCACGCTCAGCTTCGCTTTCTGTCAAAAACTTGACGCCTGATTTGACCGCTGTTAACACTTCGCTCAGTTCTATGGTTGGGTAGCGTTCACTTTTTGACTACCCAGGGTGCAGCTTCCGCGCACTGCCATTTGGCCCATGGCGCCAATCACCACGGGGAACCGCAGCGGCTGGAACGCCTCGCGATGGTGGGTGTTCGTCAAAAAACCAGTCCCAACATTCAGGAGCAGTGCGTCGATGAATCGGATTTATCGCAAGGTCTGGAACAAATCGTTAGGCGTGTGGGCCGTGGCATCGGAATTGGCCAGCGGCGACAGCCCGGGCGCAGTGAGCACCGCCGCATTCATCGACCGTCGCCAGAGCCGTTGCCTGGTTGCCGCGATCGCCCTGGCGCTGGGTAGCGCCGGCATCGCACTCCCCCTTTCTGCAATGGCGCAATCGGTCGAGGTCGGCCGCGGCGCATCGGCACCTGCCGCCAACGCCACTGCCATCGGCGCCGGCAGCCGCGCCAGCGCCACCGGCGCGCTCGCCAGCGGTGCCGACAGCAGCGCCAGCGGCGTGAACAGCAGCGCGATCGGCCGCCAGACCAATGCGATCGGCGAGAACGCGGTGGCCATCGGTTACAACAGCTTCGTACGCCAGAGCGGCGAAAACGGCGTCGCGCTGGGTGCAAACGCCGGCGTGACCGGTGCCAACTCGGTGGCGCTGGGCGCAGGCTCGCGCACCCACGAAGACGATGTGGTGTCGGTCGGCAGCGGCAATGGCCGCGGCGGCCCGGCCACGCGCCGCATCACCAATGTCGGCGCCGGCGTCAACGCCACCGACGCGGTCAACGTGGCGCAGTTGCGCGACGTGGCCGACGTGGCCGAAGACACGGCCACGTTCTTCAAGGCGACCCCCGGCGAAGACAGCGTCGGCGCCTATGTCGAAGGCGATAGCGCGTTGGCTGCCGGCGATGCCGCCAATGCAGTAGGCACGGCGACCACTGCGCTGGGAACCGGTGCCAATGCGGTGGCCGACAATGCCACTGCGGTCGGCGCCAATGCGCTCGCATCCGGGCAGAACAGCGCGGCATTCGGCCATAACGCGCAGGCCAACGGCCCTGGCAGCGTGGCCGTGGGCGGCGCTGCCGTGGACGAAGACGGCGAGCCGTTGGTCACCAACGGCGGCGTGCCGGTCACCACCGGCGCCACCAGTGCCGGCGTCGGCGGAACCGCAGTCGGCGCCAGCGCCAATGCCGATGGCTTCGCCGCCTCGTCGTTCGGCGTCGGTGCGTATGCGGCCGGGACGCAGTCTTCCGCGTTCGGTGCGGTAGCCAATGCGGCGGGCGATTACGCCACTGCGGTGGGCACGCAGACCAGCGCCAGCGGCACCAGCAGCACCGCTGTCGGTGGTCCGGTCGATTACATCCCGGGTCTGGGCTTCTTCGTACAGACCCAGGCCAGCGGCGAAGCCTCCACCGCGCTCGGCGCCGGTGCGATCGCATCGGGCAGCTACACCACGGCAGTGGGCACGCTCAGCGAAGCCTCCGGCACCGAAGCCACCGCGGTGGGTTACTTCGCCTATGCACCTGGCGAAGGTGCCACGGCAGTTGGCCCGGAATCCTGGGCCAGCGGCGAGCTGAGCACCGCGCTGGGTTACTACAGCACCGCACGCGGCGCCAACTCGGTGGCCTTGGGCGCCAATTCAGTGGCCACGCGCGCCAACACCGTGTCGGTGGGTGCGGCTGGCGACGAGCGTCAGATCACCAACGTCGCCGCCGGTACCGAAGGCAGCGATGCGGTCAATCTCGATCAGCTCACCGCCGTGTCCGACGTCGCCGCCACCACCGCGCGCACCTTCGTGGCCACCGGCGATGGCACCGCGATTGCCGAAGGCGTGGACAGCGTTGCGGCCGGTTCCAATGCATCGGCTTACGAGGATTACAGCACTGCGCTGGGTTCGAGCAGCCTGGCGTCAGCGGTCAACACCACTGCGGTCGGCAGTGGTGCGGTGGCCAATGTCAACAATGCCACCGCGCTCGGCTTCAACAGTATCGCCAGCGACCGCTATGCCACCGCCGTGGGTGCCGACAGCACGGCATCGGGCTTCTATGGCACTGCAGTCGGCGGCACCAGCGTGGCCAATGGTCGTGGCGGTACCGCGATCGGTTTCGAAAGCATCGCCAATGGCCTCGAATCCACCGCACTCGGCTTTGCCAGCGTGGCCTGGGGCGACACCAGCACCGCCGTGGGTGCGGAAAGCACCGCCTACGGCGCGGGCAGCGTCGCGGTGGGCATCACCTCGGCCGCCAGCGGCAGCGTTTCGGTCGCCATCGGCGACAACGCCTATGCCGGCGGTGGGCGTGCAATCGCCATCGGTTCGCAGTCAGTCGGCTATGGCGATCGCAGCATTGCGCTGGGCACCGAGGCAGTCGTCGAAGGCGCAGACAGCATTGCGATCGGCGACGGCGCGCGGATTGCGGTCGACAACAGCGTTGCGCTCGGCGTCGGCGCAGTGGCCGATCGCGCCAGCACGGTGTCGGTGGGCACGGTTGGCGGCGAGCGTCAGATCACCAATGTCGCTGCCGGTACCGAAGGCACCGATGCGGTCAATCTGGATCAGCTCACGGCAGTGTCCGATGGCGCCGCCAACACCGCGCGCACGTTCGTCGCCACCGGTGACGGCACCGCAATTGCCGAAGGCGCCGACAGCGTTGCGGCAGGTTCCGATGCGTCGGCGCTCGCCGATAACAGCACGGCGCTGGGTGCCAGCAGTATCGCCAGCGGGCGCGGCGCAACCGCACTCGGTTATGAAAGCCTTGCCAACGGTGCTGCATCCACTGCGGTGGGTGTGGCCAGCGTGGCGTGGGGCCAGGGCAGCACGGCACTGGGTACCGACAGCGTGGCCTACGCCGACAACAGCGTGGCGCTGGGTGCCGGCGCGGTTGCCGATCGCGACAATACGGTGGCGGTCGGCAGCGTCGGTGGCGAGCGCCAGATCACCAATGTCGCCGCCGGTACCGAGGGTACCGATGCGGTGAACCTGGACCAGCTCAACGCAGTCGGCGAAACCGCCGAAACCACTGCGCGTCTGTTTGCCGGCACCGGCACCGGCACGGCCGATGCGCAGGGCGAGGACGCCACCGCAGCCGGCTCCAACGCTACCGCAGACGGCGATTACAGCAGCGCGTTCGGTTCCAGCAGCCAGGCCACTGCGATCGGCGCCGTCGCCATCGGCAGCGGTGCCAGCGCCACCGCGCAGTACGCCAATGCAGCCGGCTACAACGCCGCTGCCAGTGGCTACGGCAGCATCGCCAACGGCGCCTTCAGTCAGGCCAGCGGCGATTACGCCGTGGCCGTGGGTGGCGAGAGCGAAGCCGCCGGCGCGCAGAGCACCGCGCTGGGTGCGGCGGCAGGTGCGTATGGCGATGGTTCCCTGGCCGCCGGCACGTTGAGCGTGGCCGATGGCAGCGAAACCACCGCGGTGGGCTATTTCGCCAGCGCCAGTGGCGAGTCGGCCACTGCGGTCGGCGCAGAGAGCGTGGCCGATGGCACCAGCGCGGCGGCGTTCGGCTTCGGTGCCGAGGCCACCTCCAACTACTCCACCGCCTTGGGCGGCTATTCCAGTGCGACCGGTTTCAACAGCACC
Source organism: Xanthomonas sp. F14 (assembly GCF_014199865.1). Lineage (NCBI taxonomy): Bacteria > Pseudomonadati > Pseudomonadota > Gammaproteobacteria > Lysobacterales > Lysobacteraceae > Xanthomonas > Xanthomonas sp. F14. The sequence goes on from NZ_JACHOM010000005.1 coordinate 354,539, forward strand.
GCGCTGGGCAATTTCAGCACCGCCAGCGGCTCCAATACCGTGGCCGTGGGTGGCGATGCCACCGCAACCGGCGACTACAGCGTTGCAGCCGGCCAGGGCAGCGTGGCCAGCGGCTACAACAGCGTGTCGGTCGGTGGCGCCCTGCTCGGCCTGTTGCCGACTGAAGCCTCCGGGGACTACTCCACCGCGCTCGGCGGCGCGGCATGGGCACCGGGCCTCAACAGCACCGCGCTCGGCAATTTTGCCGAATCCACCGGCGAAGGCAGCGTGGCGCTGGGTGCCGATTCGGTGGCCGATCGCGATTTTGCGGTGTCGGTGGGCAGCGCCGGCAACGAGCGTCAGATCACCAACGTGGCCGCCGGTACGCAGGGCACCGACGCGGTGAATCTGGATCAGCTCAACGCCGTTGCCGAAACCGCACAATCCACCAGCAAGTACTTCCAGGCCAGCGGCAGCGATGACAGCGATGCCGGTGCCTACGTCGAGGGCGACAACGCCCTGGCCGCAGGCGAGGGCGCCAATGCCACCGGTACCGGCGCCACGGCGTTGGGTGCCGGTGCGCAGGCGGTGGTCGATAACGCAACGGCGGTTGGCGTGAGTGCGCTGGCCAGCGGAACCGGCGCAGCTGCAGTGGGCAACAACGCCCAGGCCACCGGCGAAAACAGCAGCGCCGTCGGCAGCAATGCCCTGGCCAGCGATGTCGGTGCCAGCGCAAACGGTGCCGGCGCGCAGGCAATTTCGACCTATGCGACCGCGCTCGGCAGCGAAGCGGTGGCATCGGACAACCAGGCCACCGCGGCCGGTTTCCGCAGCACCGCCTCCAATGTCGGCAGCGCCGCCTTCGGTGGTTACAGCGAATCCAGCGGCAGGCTGTCGTCGGCGCTGGGCTATGGTGCGGTGGCGTCCAGCGACTACAGCACCGCCGTGGGTGCCGCCGCACTGGCCTCCGGCGCAAGTGCAGTGGCCGTCGGCGAATTCAGCGAGGCCACCGGCGAAGAAAGCGTGGCCGTCGGCGGCAGCACGTTCTTCGGCTTCATCCCGGCGCGTGCCTCCGGCACCGGCGCTGCTGCATTCGGTGCGGGCGCGTGGGCCACGGCCGACTACACCACCGCCATCGGCTGGAATTCGTATGCCGACGGCGTCAATGCCACCGCGCTCGGTCAGAGCGCGGCGGCCCTTGCCGACAATACGCTTGCCCTGGGTGGCGGCAGCCGCGCCGATGCGGTCGGCGCCAGCGTGGTCGGTGTGGATGCATCGGCAACCGGCATCAACAGCACCGGTGTCGGTCGTCAGGTCAACGTGATCGGCGAGAACGCGGTGTCGGTGGGCTACAACTCGTTCGTGCGCCAGAGCGCGGTCAATGGTGTGGCCCTCGGTGCCAACGCCGGTGCGACCGGTGCCGATTCGGTGGCGCTGGGCTCGGGCTCGCGCACCTACGAAGCCGACACGGTGTCGATCGGCAGCGGCAATGGCCGCGGCGGTCCGGCTACGCGTCGCATCGTCAATGTCAGCGACGGCCAGGCGGCGACCGATGCGGTCAACAAGGGCCAGCTGGATGCCCTGGCGGCCGATGTGCAGACCACCAACGGCATGGTGCAAACCACCGGTGAAGGGGTGGCCAGCGCAACCGGTGATCGCGCCACTGCCGCGGGCGCCGGTGCAACCGCCAGCGGCGCACGCAGCGTGGCGATCGCCTCCGGCAGCCGCGCCTCGGCCACCGGCGCCAGCGCCATGGGCGTGGACAGCAGCGCCAGCGGCGTGAACAGCACCGCGATGGGCCGGCAGACCAATTCCATCGGCGAAAACGGTGTGGCGTTGGGCTACAACTCCTTCGTGCGCCAGAGCGGTGCCAATGCGGTGGCGCTGGGTGCCAATGCCGGTGCCAGTGGTGCCGACTCGGTGGCGTTGGGCTCAGGCTCGCGTACCTACGATGCCAACGTGGTCTCGGTGGGTAGCGGCGATGGCCGCGGCGGCCCGGCCACGCGCCGCATCGTCAACGTCGGCAATGGTGCGATTGCCGGTGCCAGTACCGATGCGATCAACGGCGGCCAGCTGTTCCAGTCGCTCAGCAACGCCGCCAGTTTCCTCGGCGGTGGCGCGGCGATCGGTGCGCAGGGCGTGTTCGTCGCGCCGACCTACGTGATCCAGGGTGCCAGCTACAACAATGTCGGTGCGGCATTGACCGCGTTGGACAGCAAGGTCACCGAGCTGGATGCACGCGGTGGTACCGCAACGGCCAGCACTGCGGCACGCACGCTGTCGCTGCGCACTGCAGGGGTGCCTGCAGTGGCTGCGAGCGCAGTGAGCCCGTCGGGCAACGCCGTTGCCGATACCGGCGCAGGCGTGCAGGGCACGCCGACCGCCGCAGTGGTCGGCAGTATCACCCCGGCTGCAACGTCCACCGCCGTGGGCACGGCCGCAGTGGCCAATCACGTGACCGGCACGGCGATCGGCGGCAGCGCGTATGCGCATGGCCCCAACGACACCGCGATCGGCAGCAACGCACGCGTCAATGCCGATGGCAGCACCGCGGTCGGCGCCAATACGCAGATTGCCGCGGTGGCGACCAATGCGGTGGCGATGGGCGAAGGCGCGCAGGTCAGTGCGGCCTCCGGCACGGCGATCGGACAGGGCGCACGTGCGAGTGCGCAAGGTGCGGTCGCGCTGGGTCAGGGGTCGGTTGCCGATCGTGCCAACACGGTGTCGGTGGGCAGCGTCGGCGGCGAGCGTCAGGTGGCCAATGTGGCCGCCGGCACGCGAGCCACCGATGCGGTCAACAAGGGCCAGCTGGACAACGGCGTTGCCGCGGCCAACAGCTATACCGACAGCCGCTACAACGCGATGGCCGACAGCTTCGAGACCTACCAGGGCGATATCGAAGACCGTCTGCGCAGGCAGAACCGCCGCCTGGATCGTCAGGGCGCGATGAGCTCGGCGATGTTGAACATGGCCGCCAGCGTCGGTGGCATCGCCACGCAGAACCGCGTCGGTGCCGGTGTCGGTTTCCAGAACGGCGAGTCGGCGTTGTCGGTGGGCTACCAGCGTGCGATCAGCCCGCGCGCCACCTTGACGGTGGGCGGCGCACTCAGTGGTGACGACAGTTCGATCGGTGTGGGTGCCGGCTTCGGCTGGTAACGCACCGCTGCATGACACGCGGCGGCGCCGATGTGCGCCGCCGCGCCAGAGCAAGGCCTGAGGGGGCGGGCAAGGACCGTGGCTGGGCCGGCCAACGGATTCGATGGAGTGATGGCCTTACCAGGAGTGGCTGATCGAACGCAGCGCGCTGCACCGCAGTTGCGCCGCAGTTCGGAAGCCGCTCCCAGCTGATCGACGAAAAACACGAAGAGGACTTCACCGTGATCGACAAGAATTTCCGTCTCTCCCCGCTGACCGGCGCCATCCTGATGATGGCGCTCGGTGCATCGGGCACGCTCGCTGCTGCCCCGAAACTGCTGGTCAAGGAACCGACCCAGGCAGCATCGGCCGGCGCTGCGTTCAGTAGCCGCCTGATCGTGCGCTACAAGGACAACACTGCTGCCGCGACCGATCGCGCCAGTAAGCTGAGCGCGGTGCAGGCTGCGGTCGGCCGTGTCGGTGCGAGCACCGGCGCACGCAGCAGCGCAGCCGCCGCCAAGGCGACGTATGTGCGCAAGCTCGGCATCGGCTCGGACCTGATCAAGCTGTCCAGCACGCTGACCACCGCCCAGGTGGACAAGGTGGTGGTCGAGCTCAAGAACGACCCGTCCGTGGCCGACGTGCAGATCGATCGCATGCTGCGCCCGGTCGACATCAAGAAGAGCGTCGCCGCCACCGACGTGACCCCGCAACTGGTGCCTAACGATCCGCTGTACGCGCAGTACCAGTGGCATCTGAGCAACCCCAACGGCGGCATCAATGCGCCGGCCGCTTGGGATCTGTCGCAGGGCGCGGGCGTGGTGGTGGCAGTGCTGGATACCGGCATCCTGCCGGGCCATCCCGACTTTGCCGGCAACCTGCTGCAGGGTTACGACTTCATCACCGATGCCGAAGTCTCGCGTCGTCCCACCGATGCCCGCGTGCCGGGCGCGCTGGATTACGGCGACTGGGAAGAGGCCGACAACGTCTGCTATGACGGCTCGGTGGCACAGGAAAGCTCCTGGCACGGCACCCACGTATCGGGCACCGTGGCCGAGGCGACAAATAACGGTGTGGGCATGGCTGGCGTGGCGCCGAAGGCGACCATCCTGCCGGTGCGCGTGCTCGGCCGTTGCGGCGGCTACACCTCCGACATCGCCGATGCGATCGTCTGGGCGTCCGGCGGCACGGTCGCTGGCGTGCCGGCCAACACCAACCCGGCCGAGGTGATCAACATGAGCCTGGGTGGCGGCGAGCCCTGCGATTCGGCCACCCAGCTGGCGATCAACGGCGCGGTCGCGCGCGGCACCACCGTGGTGGTGGCGGCCGGCAACAGCGGCGAGGATGCGGCCAACCATTCGCCGGCCAGCTGCAACAACACCATCACCGTGGGTGCCACGCGCATCACCGGCGGCATCACCTACTACTCCAACTACGGCAGCAAGGTCGACCTGTCCGGCCCGGGCGGCGGTGGCAGCGTGGACGGCAATCCGGGCGGTTACATCTGGCAGGCCGGCTACACCGGTGCGACCACGCCGACCTCGGGCACCTATACCTATATGGGCTTGGGTGGCACCTCGATGGCATCGCCGCACGTGGCCGGTGTCGTCGCCCTGGTGCAGAGCGCGGCGATCGGTCTGGGCGATGGCCCGCTGACCCCGGCTGCGGTGGAAGCCCTGCTCAAGCAGACCAGCCGTCGCTTCCCGGTGACCCCGCCGGCCAGCACCCCGATCGGCAGCGGCATCGTCGATGCCAAGGCCGCGCTGGAAGCGGTGTTGGTGGAGCCCTGCGATCCGGCCACCGAGAGCTGCGCGCCGACCGCCATCGCGCTGACCAACAAGGCCCCGCTGACCGGCCTGAGCGGTGCTTACGCCAGTTCCACGCTGTACAGCTTCGAAGCCAAGGCCGGTGCCGTGCTCAGCTTCATGACCTATGGCGGCACCGGCGATGTGTCGGTGTACGTCAGCCATGAAGCCGAGCCCAGCGCCACCAGTTACGACGCCAAGTCGACCCGCCCGGGCAACAGCGAAACCGTGCGTTTCACTGCCCCCAAGGCCGGCACCTACTACATCAAGTTGGTGGGCGCTGCCGACTACGCGAAGCTGACGCTCGTCGCACGACAGTAAGCCGTCTCATAGTGTGACCGATGCCCCCGGCCAATCACCGGGGGCATCGTTTTTCAGGACGATTCAGATGCGTACGGTTGATCGTCGCGGCAAACTGCTACAGTCGGCGCCGGACCAGTGGAGACGAGTGTGAACGCGGTTGCCGTCGATCCAATTGAGCATCGCAGTGCGGAGACACGCATCGTCGAAGCGCTGCTTGAACGCCGTCGTCTGAAAGACACCGATCTGCTGCGCGCGCGCCAGTTGCAGACCGAATCCGGTATGGGCCTGCTGGCCTTGCTGGGCCGTCTGGGCCTGGTGTCCGAACGCGATCATGCGGAGACCTGCGCCGATGTGCTGGGTCTGCCGCTGGTGGATGCACGCCAGCTCGGCGATACCCCACCGGAAATGCTGCCGGACGTGCAGGGGCTGTCGCTACGCTTCCTCAAACAATTTCATCTATGCCCGGTCGGCGAACGCGATGGCCGGCTGGAGTTGTGGATCGCCGATCCCTATGACGATTACGCGATCGACGCAGTGCGGCTTGCGACCGGTTGCCCATTGTTGCTGCAGGTCGGCCTGCGCTCGGAAATCGATGACCTGATCGAGCGCTGGTACGGCCAGGGCCGCAGCGCGATGGGCACCATCGTGGAAACCGCCGATGGCGATGCCAACAGCAGCGACGATATCGAAGCGCTGCGCGACCTGGCGTCCGAAGCGCCGGTGATCCGGCTGGTGAATCTGGTGATCCAGCACGCGGTGGAACTGCGCGCATCGGACATCCATATCGAACCGTTCGAAAGCCGGCTCAAGGTGCGTTACCGCGTGGACGGCGTGCTGGTGGAAGGCGAAAGCCCGCCGGCCAAGCTCACCGCCGCGGTGATCAGCCGCATCAAGATCATGGCCAAGCTCAACATCGCCGAACGCCGGCTGCCGCAGGACGGCCGCATCATGCTGCGCGTGCAGGGCAAGGAGCTGGATCTGCGTGTCAGCACCGTGCCCACCGCGCACGGCGAGAGCGTGGTGATGCGCCTGCTCGATCGCGAAACGGTGGTATTCGACTTCTACAAGCTCGGCTTCACCGAAGAGTTTCTGCCGCAGTTCCGCAAGGTGCTGGAGCAACCGCACGGCATCATGCTGGTGACCGGCCCGACTGGTTCGGGCAAGACCACCACGCTGTACACCGCGTTGAGCCAGCTCAACACCTCGGATGTGAAAATCATCACCGTCGAAGACCCGGTGGAATACCAGATCGAAGGCATCAACCAGATCCAGGCCAAACCGCAGATCGGGCTGGATTTTGCCAACGCGCTGCGCAGCATCGTGCGTCAGGATCCGGACATCATCATGATCGGCGAAATGCGCGATCTGGAAACCGCGCGCATCGCGATCCAGTCTGCGCTCACCGGCCATCTGGTGCTGTCCACGCTGCACACCAACAACGCCGCCGGCGGTATCACCCGTCTGCTCGACATGGGCGTGGAAGACTATCTGCTCACCTCCACCATCAACGGCATCCTGGCACAGCGCCTGGTGCGCAAACTCGACCTGGCCAACGCCGAGCGTTATCTGGCATCGCCGGAAGAAATCGAACGCTTCAATCTGCGCCGGCTGCAACCGGACGGCGAGATCTACCTGTATCGTCCGCGTGCCTCGGCTGCCGCGCCGACCGGTTACCTGGGCCGCACCACCATCGTCGAATTCCTGGTGATGAACGACGAATTGCGGCGCGCGGTGATGCGCCGCGCTGGCATGGGCGAGATCGAACAACTGGCGCGCAAGGCCGGCATGCGCACCATGTACGAGGACGGCCTGTCCAAGGCCTTGCGCGGCGAAACCACCATCGAAGAAGTGCTGCGCGTGACGGAGGATGCGTGAGAGTCAACGGAGCCACAACGAGCATCGGATGCTCAGGATCGGAAGATAAGCAGAGCAGCGTCCTGGCAATGCGTTTTGCACGCGTGCGTGTGCGCCCGGTGGCGCCAACGCGGCGCAGGCTCCTGCTTTTCCCGATTCCCGATTCCCGATTCTCCACTCCCGGCCGTCCAGCCTGATGCCCCTGTACCGCTACAAAGCGCTCGACGCCCATGGCGAAATGCTCGATGGCCAGATGGAAGCGGCCAGCGACGCGGACGTTGCGCTGCGCCTGCAGGAGCAGGGCCACCTGCCGGTGGAAACGCGCCTGGCCACCGGCGAAAACGACTCGCCGTCGCTGCGCATGCTGCTGCGCAAGAAGCCGTTCGACAACGCCGCGCTGGTGCAGTTCACCCAGCAGTTGTCCACGCTGATCGGTGCCGGTCAGCCGCTGGATCGCGCGTTGTCGATCCTGATGGATCTGCCCGAAGACGACAAAAGCCGGCGCGTGATCGGCGATGTGCGCGACACCGTGCGTGGCGGCGCGCCGCTGTCCTCGGCGCTGGAACGCCAGCACGGGCTGTTTTCCAAGCTCTACATCAACATGGTGCGTGCGGGCGAAGCCGGCGGCAGCATGCAGGACACGCTGCAGCGCCTGGCCGATTACCTGGAGCGCAGCCGTGCGCTGCGCGGCAAGGTGATCAACGCATTGATCTATCCGGCGATCCTGCTGGCGGTGGTCGGCTGCGCGCTGCTGTTCCTGCTCGGCTATGTGGTGCCGCAGTTCGCGCAGATGTACGAAAGCCTGGATGTGGCCTTGCCGTGGTTCACCCAGGCGGTGTTGAGCGTGGGCCTGCTGGTGCGCGACTGGTGGGTGGTGCTGATCGTGGTGCCGGGCGTGCTGGGGCTGTGGCTGGATCGCAAGCGCCGCAATGCCGCGTTCCGTGCCGCGCTGGATGAGTGGTTGCTGCGGCAGAAAGTGGTCGGCAGCCTGATCGCGCGCCTGGAAACCGCACGGCTGACGCGCACGCTGGGCACCTTGCTGCGCAACGGCGTGCCGCTGCTGGCGGCAATCGGCATTGCGCGCAACGTGATGTCCAATCTGGCGCTGGTCGAGGATGTCGACGCCGCGGCCGACGACGTCAAGAACGGCCATGGCCTGGCGATGTCGCTGGCACGCGGCAAGCGCTTCCCGCGGCTGGCCCTGCAGATGATCCAGGTCGGCGAAGAATCGGGCGCCCTGGACACGATGCTGCTCAAGACCGCCGACACCTTCGAGCTGGAAACCGCGCAAGCCATCGACCGCGCGCTGGCCGCGCTGGTGCCGTTGATCACGCTGGTGCTGGCCTCGGTAGTGGGGCTTGTCATCATTTCGGTGCTGGTGCCGCTGTATGACCTGACCAATGCCATCGGATAACGTGGCGGCGGATTCACAACAACTTTCCGGTGACCGCGCGACACCCATGCGGGAACCATTGCAATGCCCGCCGTGTCATCTTCTGGCGGCAGCATCTTTCATCGACGTGCAAGGAAATCGTTCATGATCAAGCGCTCCATCACCCGTAGTCCGTCGCGTGCAGGCCAGGCCGGCATGAGCCTGCTGGAAATCATCATCGTCATCGTCCTGATCGGCGCGGTGCTGACCCTGGTCGGCAGCCGTGTGCTCGGTGGTGCCGATCGCGGCAAGGCCAACCTGGCCAAGTCGCAGATCCAGACCCTGGCCGGCAAGATCGAGAATTTCCAGCTCGACACCGGCAAGTTGCCGAGCAAGCTCGACGACCTGGTGACCCAGCCCGGTGGCAGCAGCGGCTGGCTGGGCCCGTACGCCAAGCCGGCCGAACTCAACGACCCGTGGGGCCACACCATCGAATACCGCGCGCCCGGCGATGGCCAGCCGTTCGATCTGATCAGCCTGGGCAAGGACGGCCGCCCCGGTGGCAGCAGTTACGACGCGGACATCAAGTACCAATAAGCCGTTTGCCATGCGCGTTGCGTGTCAGCCGTTGCGTCATCCGCGTGGAGTGGTCGGCCCTGGTCGTCCCCGCACGCGTGGCAGTTCGTTGCTGGAGATGTTGCTGGTCATCGCCCTGATCGCGATGGCCGGCGTATTGGCTGCCGCTGCGCTCAATGGCGGAATCGACGGCATGCGCCTGCGCACCGCCGGCAAGGCGATCGCCTCGCAGCTGCGCTACACGCGCACCCAGGCGATTGCCACCGGCACGCCGCAGCGGTTTCTGATCGATCCGCAGCAGCGCCGCTGGGAAGCCCCCGGCGGCCATCACGGCGATCTGCCGTCGTCGCTGGAGGTGCGCTTCACCGGCGCGCGGCAGGTGCAGTCGCGGCAGGATCAGGGCGCCATCCAGTTCTTCCCCGATGGCGCCTCCACCGGCGGGCGCATTGATCTGCGCGTCAAGGACGCGACCTGGCGCGTGGACGTGGGCTGGATCACCGGCGAAGTGCGTTCCGGGCAGTTGCGGACGCCTGCGCCATGAAGCGCCAGCGCGGTTACACGCTGATCGAGGTGATCGTCGCCTTTGCGTTGCTGGCGTTGGCGTTGAGCCTGTTGCTGGGATCGCTATCTGGTGCCGCACGTCAGGTGCGCGCGGCCGACGAGAGCACGCGCGCCACCCTGCATGCGCAATCGTTGCTGGCAGCGCAGGGCATGGACAAACCGCTGGTGCCCGAGCAGCAGCAAGGCACCTTCGAAGACGGGCATTTCCGTTGGTCGATGGATGTGCGCCCGTACGACGAGCCGCGACGCAATCCGCAGGCGCCGGTCTCCCCCGGCGCGCACACGCTGCTGCAGCTGACCCTGGTGGTGCGCTGGGGCGAGCAGCCCAACCAGGTCCTGCAGTGGCGCACCTTGCGGCTGGTGGCTGCGGCGCAGCCGGGCAGCGCGCCATGAGTCGCTCGCGCAGTGCCGGCTTCACCTTGATCGAAGTATTGCTGGCGACCATGTTGCTGGTCGGCGGGCTGGCATTGGCGTTTGCCACCTTGCGCTCGGCCAGCGCGGTCAGCCAGCGCGGCGAGGCGATCGCCCAGCGCAGCGAACGCGTGCGTGCGGTGGAAGAATTCCTGCGCCGGCGGCTGGCGGCGGCACTGCCGATCGCGATGGGCATCGACCCGCAGAGTCAGCAGCCGATGCTGTTCATCGGCGAGCCGCAGCGTCTGCGTTTTGCCGCCGATGTGCCGGATTACCTGGGCCGCGGCGGGCCGTACCTGCACGATCTGTCGGTGGCCGGCGATGGCGAGCAGCGCACGCTGCGGATCGCGCTGACCATGTTGCAATCGGGCAAGTCGATCGAAGAGGGCACCACGCTGCCGCCGGAAACACTCGCCGAAGACGTGCAGCAGGTGAGCTTTCGGTATCGCGGGATGGATCCGCAGAGCGGCCGCCTGAGCGCATGGTTGCCGCAGTGGGAATGGCACGACCGTCTGCCATTGCTGGTGCGCATCGAGATCCGTAGCGGCGGTGCCGCCTGGCCGCCGCTGGTGGTGGCCTTGCCGCAATCCAGCAACCCGGGAGCGGGGCAATGAGCGCAATGCGCGGTGCCGCGCTGGTGTTGGTGTTGTGGCTGATTGCGCTGCTCACCGCGATGATCGGCGCATTCGCGCTGACCGCGCGGGTGGAAGCGCTGCAGGGCAGCATGCTGCGCAATGGCGCGCAGGCGCAGGAATACGCGCGCTCCGGGCTGGAATACGCACTTTCCCGCCTGCAGAGCACCGACACCCAGGCGCGCTGGCTCGCAGACGGCCGGCGCTATCGTTGGCAGATGGACGATGCCACGGTGGAGATCCGCATTACCGACGAAAGCGGCAAGGTGGACTTGAACATGGCCGAGCCCGCGCTGCTGGCCGGCCTGGTACGCGCGGTCGGTGGCGAACAGGGCCGCGATACGCGCATTGCCGGCGCGATCGTCGACTGGCGCGATGGCGATTCGCTCAGCCAGCCCGGCGGCGGCGCGGAAGATCGCGATTATGCCGATGCCGGATTGCCGTACGGCGCAAAGGATGGCCCGTTCGAAACGCTGGGCGAGTTGCGCCTGGTGCTGGGAATGGATGGCGAGCTGTATCGCAAGCTATTGCCCAACCTCACCCTGTACAGCGGACGCTCGCGCCCCGAAGCGCGCTTTGCGCCGGGCCCGGTGCTGACCGCGATGGGCCTGGATGCGCGGCAACTGCTGGCCCAGCGTGACGCGCCGCCGGGTTTGCCGGGCAGCGAGGCGACGGTCGGTGGGTCGGACACTTATAGTATCGAGAGCCGGGCGCGACTGAGTCAGGGACGCGAGGCTGTGTTGCGGGCGGTGGTCTCCACCAGTGCGTCCGCATTACCTGGGTCGGCATATACCGTGTTGCGTTGGGAAGAGGGAGCAGCAGTGCAATGACCGCATGGCGGGACACCTTGGGTCGTATCGGCGTACGCGCCATGCCGGGAGCCGGAGGCTTCTGGCGTTGGTGGCAACAATCGCTGCTGGCCTGGCTGCCGCAGCGCTGGCAATGGCAGTTGGGCCTGTCGCCGTCGCGGCTGTTGTTGCAGCCCGATGGGCAGGCGTTGCAGTTGCTGCGTCAGCGCGATCACAGCAGCGAGACCATCGCCAGCCTGCCGTGGCCGGTGCAGCCGCAGGAAGTGCATGCCTTGTTGCCGACCGCGCTGGAAGGCCTGCCGCGGCATTGGCTGCTGCCGGCCGCGCATGCCTTGCGTCGTCCGTTGCGCCTGCCTGCTGCGGCAGCGGCGCGCCTGCAGGATGTGGCGCGCTTCGAGATCGATCGGCAAACCCCGTTCACTGCCGACCAGGTGTACTTCGATGCGCGCGTGCTGGACGTGCGCGAAGACGGCCAGCTCGATGCCGAACTGGTGGTGGTGCCGCGGCGCATGATCGATGGCCCGGACGGCGTGCCCGACGCATGGGCCAGCGCCCTGTCCGGCATCGATGTCGCCAATGCACAGGGCCTGCCATTGGGCGTGAACCTGCTGCCGCCGGCACGGCGGCTGCGGCGCAGCGACCCAATGCAGCGCTGGAATCTGTTGCTGGCCGCCGCCGCACTGGTGCTGCTGGCCGTGGCCGGCTGGCTGCTGCTGGACAACCGCCGCCAGGCCGCCGACGACTTGCGTGCCAAGGTGCAGGCCAACGCCGCGCGTGCGCGCCAGGTCGCCGCCGAACGCCAGCAATTGCTGGATCTGGTCGAAGGGGCCAACTTCTTTCAGCAGCAACGCGCCACCCGCCCCACCTCGGTGGAAATCTGGGACGAGCTGAGCCGGCGTCTGCCGGGCGGCACCTATCTGGAAAAATTCTCGGTCGAAGGCGGGCAATTGCAGTTGATCGGCTTGAGCAACGAAGCCTCCTCGCTGGTGCGGCGCCTGGAAGGCTCGCCACTGTGGCGCACGCCCTCGCTGACCGGCGTACTGCAGAGCGATGCCGGTCGCAACGTCGACCGCTTCACCATCACCGCCGAACTGGCCGGCCCCGATGCCAAGGAGGCGGCCGATGCCACGCAGCGTTAAGCGCGATCGCTGGATCGCTTTGGGCCTGCTGTTGCTGGTGATCGGCGTGGCCTATCTGGTGCTGGTGCACCCCTGGTTCACCCAGCCGATGATCGCCGTGCAGGACGACCTGCAAGCGCTGCGCGAGCGCGAGCTGCGCGTGCGCGTGCAACTGCAGCAGGCGCCGGAAATCAGCAAACGGCTACGCCAGGCGCGCCAGACCCTGGAAAGCCGCCCGGGCTTCCTGCCGGAAACCTCGGCCGAACTGGCATCGGCCGGCCTGGTGCAGCGGCTGGAACGCGCCGTGGTGGAAGCCAGCCCCGGCAACCGTAGCTGCGCGATCAGCAACCGCTCGCCGCTGCAGCCGGAAAGCAAGGACCGCTTCACCCGCGTCGCGGTGCAGGTGCGCCTGCGCTGCGGCACCCCGGAGCTGGCCTCGGTGCTGTACAGCCTGGAAAACGGCGCCCCGCGCCTGTTCGTGGACAACCTCAACGTGTCGGCGCAGCGCTACCAACTCTCGCCCAACGAAAGCGGCAACGGCCTGGACATCGCCTTCGAACTGGCCGGCTACCTGCGCCCCGGCGCCAGTGCCGCGCCGTTGAACACCGACGCCGCCCCCGCCGCCCCCGACGCCGCGGAGGCCAGCAATGCGCCTTGACATGATCGGCCTGCGCACCTGGCTGCTGGCCACCGTGGTCGGCTGGGCGCTGCTGGTGTGCGTGCTGTCCGTGGCCGGGCTGGGCAAGCGCGTGGAGCTGCTGCCGGACGACCCGGCCCTGGTGCAGCGCCTGCCCACCCTGCCGGCACCGGCACCCGAACGGCTGGGCGCGTTCGAAAAATATTCGGAGATCGCCGCGCATCCGGCCTTCGCCGAAGACCGCCTGCCGCATCCGTTCTTCCTGTCCGGCAACGACGGCAGCAGCGCCGCCTCGACGGTGCGCCTGACCGGCGTGCTGCTGACGGACAACTTCAAGATGGCCACGCTGACGCTGGACCCACAGGATTCGGTGCGGGTGCAGCTGGGCGGCGAAGCGGTCAAGGGCTGGCGCCTGCTCGCCCTGCAGCCGCGCAGCGCAACCATCGAAGGCCCCGGCGGCACCCAGACACTGGAGCTGCACGTGTTCAACGGCCTGGGCGGGCAACCGCCCACCGCCAATGCGGGCGCGCGTGGCGCTGCCGGCGCCGTCCCGCCATTACCGTCGCCCGATGCCGCCGCGGTCGCACCGACGCAGCCGCCGCAGACCCAGCCCGCCACGCCGCCACAGCAGCCCGGTGGGCAGACACCGCCGACGGTGCCGCCGCAGCGCAGCGATGGCGCCCAGGAAGCCCCACGCCCCTCCGATGATCAGATGCGCGCCATCCGCGAACGTATCGAAGCCCGACGCCGCCAGCTGCAACAGCAGCGCCAGAGCGGCTCTACCCCCGGTCAGACCCAATGAGTGAACGCATGACGCAGCGCCTGTTTCCCGTGTCCCTGCTGATCGGCCTGCTGGCCGGTTGCGCCACCACTCCGCCGCCGGACGTGCGCCGCGACGCGCGCCTGGACCCGCAAGTCGGCGCCGCCGGCGCCACCCAGACCGGTGCCGAGCAACGCGCCGAGGGCAATGCCAGCGCCAAGCCCACCCCGGTGATCCGGCGTGGCAGCGGCACCATGATCAACCAGAGCGCGGCGAGCGCGCCGGCACCGACGCTGGGCATGGCCAGCAGCGGCAGCGCCACCTTCAACTTCGAAGGCGAGTCGGTGCAGGCGGTGGTCAAGGCGATCCTGGGCGACATGCTCGGGCAGAACTACGTCATCGCCCCCGGCGTGCAGGGCACCGTGACCCTGGCCACGCCCAATCCGGTCTCGCCGGCGCAGGCCTTGAACCTGCTGGAAATGGTGCTGGGCTGGAACAACGCACGCATGGTGTTCAGCGGCGGCCGCTACAACATCGTGCCGGCCGACCAGGCGCTGGCCGGCACCGTCGCGCCCAGCACAGCATCGCCGTCGGCCGCGCGCGGTTTCGAAGTGCGCGTGGTGCCGTTGAAGTTCATCTCCGCCAGCGAAATGAAGAAGGTGCTCGAGCCCTATGCGCGCCCGAACGCCATCGTCGGCACCGATCCCTCGCGCAACGTGATCACCCTGGGCGGCACCCGCGCCGAGCTGGAAAACTACCTGCGCACCGTGCAGATCTTCGACGTGGACTGGCTGTCGGGCATGTCGGTGGGTGTGTTCCCGATCCAGTCCGGCAAGGCCGAAAAGGTCTCGGCCGATCTGGAGAAGGTGTTCGGCGAACAGAGTAAGACGCCCAGTGCCGGCATGTTCCGCTTCATGCCGCTGGAAAACGCCAACGCGGTGCTGGTGATCACCCCGCAGCCGCGCTACCTGGACCAGATCCAGCAGTGGCTGGACCGCATCGACAGTGCCGGTGGCGGCGTGCGGCTGTTCTCGTACGAGTTGAAGTACATCAAGGCCAAGGACTTGGCCGACCGCCTGTCGGAAGTGTTCGGTGGGCGCGGCAACAACAGCGACTCCAACGCATCGCTGGCCCCGGGCTCGGAAACCAGCGTGCTCGGCGGCGCCCTGGGTAACCGCGACAGCAGCATGGGAGGCAGCTCGGGCACCACCGGCGGCAGCATCGGCGAAAACAGCGATGGCAGCTCCTCCGGCAGCAGCTTCGGCGGCAGCAGCGGCAGTGGAAGCAGCAGCGGTGGACTGGGCAACGGCAGCCTGCAACTGTCGCCGCGCAGCAACGGCAATGGCGCGGTGACGCTGGAAGTGGAAGGCGACAAGGTCGGCGTGTCGGCGGTGGCCGAAACCAACACCTTGCTGGTGCGCTCCACGCCGCAGTCGTGGAATTCGATCCGCGACGTCATCGAAAAGCTCGATGTGATGCCGATGCAGGTGCATATCGAAGCGCAGGTGGCCGAGGTGAATTTGACCGGTGACCTCAGCTACGGCGTCAATTGGTATTTCGAGAATGCGGTGAATGCGGCGACAGCGACTGGAGGCGCAGGTCTGCCACCGGCAGTAGGCCGTAACATCTGGGGTGACATAGCAGGGACGGTTACCAACAATGGTCTTGGCTGGACATTTCTTGGAAAGAATGCCGCTGCGGTCATCAGTGCGCTTGATCGTGTCACCAACGTGCGCCTGCTACAGACGCCGTCGGTTTTCGTCCGCAACAATGCCGAAGCCACGCTCAACGTCGGCTCCCGTATCCCCATCAATTCCACATCGATCAACACCGGGCTGGGCAGCGATAGCAGCTTCTCTTCGGTGCAATACATCGATACCGGTGTGATCCTGAAGGTGCGTCCGCGTGTCACCAAGGACGGTATGGTGTTCCTGGACATCGTGCAGGAAATTAGCACTCCCGGCTCGCGTCCGGCAGCGTGTACCGCTGCCACCACTACGACCGTCAATAGCGCAGCCTGCAATGTCGACATAAATACGCGTCGAGTCAAAACGGAAGCTGCAGTGCAAAGTGGCGACACCATGATGCTTGCCGGTTTGATTGATGACAGCACGACCGACACAAGCGACGGCGTGCCGTTCCTGAGCAGACTTCCGGTCGTCGGTGGGTTGTTCGGGAGCAAGGGCAAAAACAACACTCGCCGCGAAGTCATCGTGCTGATCACTCCGTCGATCGTGCGCAACCCGCAGGAAGCGCGCAATCTCACCGACGAATACGGCCAGAAGTTCAAAGCCATGGAGCCGCTGAAACCCAGCCAGAAGCCGCAATGAGTGCGGCATTGCCCGTCGTGCTGGTGCCGGTCGGCACCGACGACGAGGCCCTGGATGCCTGTCTGGGCGCAATGGATGCCGCCACGCCCGCCGGCACGCGGGTGTGGTTGGCCGACGACGCGCAGGCCGGCCCGCGCGGCCGCGCGGTGATCGCGCACTGGTTGGCGCGCACGCGGCTGCAGGCGCATCACACCCGTCGTCAGCGCATGCTCGGCGAGGTGGCCCATCTGGACGAAATGCTCAGCGGCTGCGGCGATGCCGATGTGGTGGTGCTGGGTGTGGATGCCTGCCCGCTGCCGGGGTGGTTGAATCAGCTCGACGCCTGCTTTGCGCGTGATGCGGCGATCGCCACCGCCACCCCGTGGAGCAATGTGGGCGAAGCCTGCAGCTGGCCACGCCTGGGCGAACTCAATCCGATGCCTGCCGCGCCGGAGCGGCTCGCCGCTGCGTGCGCGGCGATGCCGCCATTGCATCCGGAACTGCCGTCGGCAATCGGCCACGCGGTGCTGCTGCGCGGCAGCGCGCGGCGCAAGGCCGGCGGCCTGGACGCCAGCAGCTATGGCTCCTGGTATGCGGCACTGGTGGACCTGAGCCTGCGCATGGCTGGCCTGGGATGGCGCAACGTGCTGTGCGACACCGCCTTCGTCGCCTCGCCGCACGAAGGCCGCCCTGCCGATGGCGACATGGATGCACTGGCCACACGCTGGCCGGCCTGGCACGCACGCCTGGCCAACTTCCTGATGCACGACCCGCTACGTGCGCAACGCGATCAACTCGCGCAACTGCTCGCCGACCTGCCGCCACCTGACCCACAGCGCAGGCTGTTCGACGCATAGTGGTATCGCGGCCGAGCCTGCCCGCTGCGTTGGGCGGGAGCGGCGATGGAATGACCAAGAGCCACTGACGCGAACAACAATGCAGTTGTTAGGCGGGCACAGATGCTGCGGCCTGCATCATCTTTTTGAGCATGTACCCATAGCCACCTCAGTCGGTTCTGCGACATGTGGTCAACCGCAGAGAGCATCGCAACGATGCACTACAGATGCAACGAAGAAAGCAGCGCGTGATGCTCACCATCGATTCCCGATTCCCGATTCCCGATTCCCGATTCCCGATTCCCGATTCCCGATTCCCGGCGCTAAAGCGCCGACCGCATCGGTGCCTCGGTCCGCACCACCACATCCAGTGCATCGTGACGCCAGGATTCGATATCCAGTTCCACCGCGCGGCCGTCTTCGGCGAAGCTGATCCGCTGCAGCCGGAAGCACGGTGTGCCGGTGGTGGACTGCAGCAACAGGGCTTGCGCGGCGTCCAGCCCGGCCGGATGCATCGACAATTGCGCGCGGCTCAGGAACAGCCCGAGTTTCTGGTTGAACACGCTCGATAGCGAGCCGGCCAGGTCGTGCTCCAGCAGGCCCGGCGCCCAGGCGGCCAGCACCACGTTGGTTTCCAGCAGCACCGCGCGGCGGTCGATCCAGCGCCGGCGTTGCAGCACGAAGACTTCGTCGTACGGCGTCTCCAGCCGTAGCGCGGCCGCGTAGACAGCCCCCGCTGCCTGCCGGGTGGCACTCAATAGCTCGGTGCGCGGTTTGCGCCCTTGCGCCGCCACGTACTGCATGAAACCGGCGATGCTGGTGGGGTCGTAGCGCACGCGCGGTGCGCTGACGAACCAGCCCCGCCGGTTCTCGCGGTAGATGCGGCCCTGCGCTTCCAGTTGCTGCAAGGCCTCACGCAAGGTGATGCGGGTGCAACCGAAGCGTTCGGCAAGCTCGCGCTCCACCGGCAGGCGCTGATCCGGGCCCCATTCGCCCGCGGCGATCTGCGCGGAGACGATTTCGGTGATGGCGTGTTGGCGCGACGCGCTCATGCGGCGACCTGCCGATGGTGGCTGCGGCGCAGATGCAAGGCAGGCGGATAAGAGAGGTGCATGCAGCGATGGTAAAGAAGAACGCGCCCGCAAACTGCAGGTGGCTCAGGCAAGGCCTGCCGGGTTCTGCTGCTGTTGGGTTTTCCAGCTGCGCCATCCATACATGGCCAGCAGCACGAAGCCTGCATACAGCAGTGCGGTGGGGTACAGCCCCTTGCTGACGAACACGCCCACGTAGACGCAATCGAGCACGACCCACAGTATCCAGTTGGCGATGCGCTTGCGTGCGGCCCAGACGCTGGCGACCAGGCTGAAGCTGGCCAGCGCCGCGTCCAGCCAAGGCAGTGCGGCATCGGTGCGGTGATGCATGTAGGCACCGAGCGCGGCGGCGAACACGGCACCGATGCACAGCGAGATCCACAGCTCCGCCTGCGGCATCGGCAACGGGCGAATGCGTGTCTGTGCCGCCATCCCGCGCTGCCATTGCCACCAGCCGTACAGCTGGGTCAGCACGTAGACGCCTTGCAGCAGCATGTCCGAGTACAGCTTCCACTCATAGAACAGCCAGGCATACAGCACCACCGCCACGATGCCGACCGGCCAGCACCAGCGAATGCGCCGCGCGGTCAGCCAGACGCCCAGCAGGTTGATCACGACGGCGGCAGATTCGAGCAATGACATGGAAGGTCTGGGAAGGATGTCTGATGAACGATGGATCGGTGGCTGGGACGCAGAACAGTTCAACGTGAGCGTGCGAGCAGGCCGAGCGCGTTCACCGCCTGCAGCCGATACCGGCAGCGCACTCGGCCCGCGCGGCACCGCTGTCGCGTAACTTGTGCAGCTCACACGTCAGCGGATCGCATGGCCGCATCGGCTGCGTTTAGAAGTCCACCTGCACGGTCAGACGTGCCGTGCGCGGCGCGCCCGGGAACAGATAGGCGTCACCCTGGTATTCGCCGCTATCGCGCCAGTACCGCTTGTCGAACACGTTGTCCACGTTCAGGCGCCAGGTGGTGGCCAGCCCGCCCAGCGCGGTGGCGTAACGCGCGCCCAGGTTGGCCACGGTGTAGGCCGGCACGCTGGCGTTGCCGAGCCGGTCGGCGAACTTGCGCCCGCTGTATTGCACGCCTGCCAGCAGCGCCAGGCCATCGATGCCGGGCACGCTGTAATCGGCCTGCAGGCTGGCGCGCAGCTTGGGCACGTTGATGGCCTGATGGCCTTCGTACTCGGCAATGTCGGTGTCTTCGGCACGGGCGCGGATGGCGGCAACGCTGGCGAACACGCGCAATTGCTCGGTGGCCGCGCCATCGGCCGACAACTCCAGGCCACGGTTGTGCAGGCGGCCCTGTTGCACATAGCGCAGGCCACCATCGGCCTGCGGCTGGGTGAACTGGTAGGCCTGGCGGATGTCGAACAGCGCCGCGCCCAGGCGCAGGCCGTCGAAATCGAATTTTGCGCCGGTCTCCAGCTGGTACGCATTGGTCGGCGGCAGGATCTCATCGGCGTTGTCGGCAAACCACGGGGCGGTGCCGCCGGCGGCCAGGCTCTTGGCGTAGCTGGCGTACAGCGATACCTGCTGCTGCGGTTTGAACAGCAGCGCGGCCTGCGGCAGCAGCGTGTCCTTGCGCGTGCGTCGCTCCAGCACGCCATCGCGGTCGAAGCTGCGCTCGTCCAGGCGCACGTAACGCGCGCCCAGCGACAGCTCCCATTGCGACCCAAGACCGATCCGGTCGGCCAATACCAACGCGCGTTGACGGCTGTCCAGGCGGCGTTGCTTCGGGTCCAGCGCGACGTCGGTCTGTGCAAACACCTCCGGGTCGCGGTCGATGCTGCCGCTGCCGACGAATTCGTTGACCGAACCGAAGCGATCGATGGTGCGGCGTAGCCAGTCGCCGCCGATGCTCAGGCGGTGATCCAGCGCGCCGGTGAGCACACGGCCTTCCAGCGTGGCGCGCAGTTGATCGTGCACGCGGGTGTCGTCGGGGCTGCGATAGTCGTAGACGTCGTACTCGCCTTGCGCGCTGAAGAAATTCGGGGTGACGCTGTCGGCGCAACTGGCCGCGCCATAACAGCCCCAGGCGAACGCGGAGAAATCGTTGATCACCGAGCGGCTGCGTGATGCTTCAGCGGTGGCGCGCCAGTTGTCGTTGAACTGGTAGGCGTAGCGCAGCTGCGCATTGAGCGAATCCATCTCCACCGGCCGCGACCACGGCTGGTAGCCGAGCAGGCGATGCACATTGATGTCGCGCGGTACCTGCGTGCCACCGAGCAATTGGTAGCCGGGCACCGAGCGTTGCTGCCGATGCTGATACTCCACATCCAGCTGCAGCAGCGACTGCGGGCTGATCTTCCAGTCGCCGGCCAGCGACAGGAAATTGCGATAACCGTCGGCGTGGTCGACATAGCTGTTGATGTCTTCGCGCGCGGCGTTGACGCGCAGGCCCAGGCTGCGCTCGGCGCCGAACCAGTCGCCCAGGTCGGCGGCGACATAGCGCGAGCCCTGCTCGTCGGTGCCCAGGGTCACGCTGCGCACGTGCTCGGGCCGCTTGGTGCGGTAGTCGATCAGTCCGGCCGGTTCGTTGACACCCGATTGCAGCCCGGCCAGGCCCTTGAGGATCTGTACCTGCTGCTTGTTTTCCAGTGCAATGGATTGCTCGCCCACCGCGCTCAGGCCGTTGATGCGGTAACTGTTGGCGGCGTTGAGCGAATAGCCACGCACGACGAAATTCTCGTAGTAGCCGATCGGGGCGTAGGCGTCGCCGGCGGAGGCATCCGCGCGCAATACCTCGCTGAGCACGCGTGCCTGACGGTCGAGCAATTGCTGGCGATCGATCACCGCGATCGAGGCCGGCGCATCCAGCAGCCGCGTGGCACCGAAGCCGGTCAAGGCCGTGCTGGCGTCGGCGCGCTCGCCACGCACGTTGACCGCATCCAGTTCGACCGCCTCGGCACCGGGTTGTTGCTGCGCGAGGGCAGGCGTGGCGATGCACAGCGCAAGTGCAAGCGCGAGCGGGCGGCGGTGGTGAAGAGGGGCGGGCAGGTGCATGCGCAGGGCTCGAAAAGGAGAAGGAAAAACGCTCATGGCAACCGACGCGCGCGCGCGTGCAGGTGATTGAGCAGATGCTGGCCATCGGCGCTGGCAAACCAGTCCGCATGGCCGAGCAGGTAACGGTGATAGGCGATGTCGGCGTTGTCGGCCGAGCGGGTGATGCCGGCGAAGTATTCGATCTCGCTCAGGGCGAAATCCGCATGCACGATCGGCAGCAAGGCGGCCAGCTGCCGCAGCTGCGCGGCGCCCAGTGCGCAGTACCGGGCGTAGCCGTCCAGCAAGGCGTCGAGCTGCTCCAGCTGCGGCTGCGCGCGCTGTCCCGCATCCAGGTTCAACCATGGAATCAGGTTGCGTTCGATCGCCGTGGCCAGGTCGAACATTGCAAAGCTGCGGTCGCACAGGCCGAAGTCGAACACCGCGCTGACCTCGACGTCGCCATCGTCGTGTGTGCGCCACAGCAGGTTGGAGGCATGCCAGTCGCCATGCGTCCACAGCGGCGGCAGCGCGCCAGGCGCCGACAGCACCGACCAGGCCCGGGCGTGCCAGGGCAACAGGTGGTCGGTCAGGTCGCGGCGCCAGGGCCGGTCCTGAAAATCGGCGGCCAGGCCGGGGCGCGACAGCAAGGCCTGTTCCACCGCCCGGAGCGGGTCGGCCTGCGCGAACAGGGCCAGGTTGGCCACCAGTACGCTGCTGCGGCGTGGCGGCGCATCGAATCCCTGCGCTGCCAGATGCAGGCGTGCCAGCGCGGCACCTGCCGCCGCCGCATGCGGGACGCTGATAAAGGGCGTCCACGACAGGGCATCCCGATACAGGTCCTGGCCGAGCCCGGCGCGCTGCACTTCGTAGACCCAGTCCGCATCGGCCAGGGCGGTGCGGCCAGCGGCATCGTGCAGCACCTCGACCACCGCTGCGCCGGCCCAGCGCAGATGCGCCATGAAGACGTGCTCTTCGCGCAACGCGGCGACATTGCGCACGCTGCGGTGATGTCGCTTGACGATGAGCGTGCCGCTGGCGGTGTCCACGCAGGCGGCGGCGGAAAACGGGCGGGCGCTATGCCAGCGAATCAGTTCGCTACCGACGGGAGCGGAAAAGTGCTGCAGCACGCGACGGATTTCGTCGGCGGTCAACACCGGCCAGTCCGGCAGCGCCAGCTCCAGGCTCATGCCATGCACCTGATGCGAGGTGCTCATGCGCCCGGCTCCGGCAATGCGGTGCGGGTTAGTGGTATAGACCAGTCGATCGGTGCCGAAGCGGCGGACCCGGCGCGCGCGCCGGCGACAACACGGACGGCGCTGCCAGGCCGTCGTTGCGGCGCGCCCGCCATCAGGCGGTTGCACTGCAGGGAATGAAAAGGCAGCGCAACACCGAAAGGTCGCTGGCCGTCATCTCGACACTAAAAATGTGGGGCGCGCCGTGGGCGGCGCCTGCGCAAAACCGCTGGGCGGTTCCGGGCGCGCAGTATGCCTGTTGCCGCTGCCAGCCGCCATGTCGGCGCTGGCAGACGCACGATGGCGTTGCGCCACCCCGGCACCGGATAATGGCCGGATGACTCCCGTCCAGATTGCCGCCGTCGTCGTCACCTATCAGAGCAGCAGCACCATCGATGCGTGCCTGTCGCGGCTGCGCGCGGCCGAGGGCATCAGCGAGATCCGGGTGGTCGACAACGCCTCCAGCGACGACACCCTGGAGGTCGTGCAGCGGCATGCGCTGGCCGATGCGCGGCTGCACTTCATCGCCAATCCGGACAACCCGGGTTTTGCGAGCGCCTGCAACCAGGGCGCGCGCGACTCGCAGGCGCCCTGGCTGGTGTTCATCAACCCGGACCTGATGGTCGAGCGCGACACCTTGGCGCAGCTGTGCGCACGCGCGGCCGGCCATGCGGCGGTGCTGTTGGGCGTGGAGCAGGTGGACGAGGACGGGCAGCCGGATGCCGCCGTGCGCCGTCGCGATCCGGATTTTGCCGCCATGCTGCGCGCACCGCGCGCTGCCGCCCAGCTGGCGGTGCCGGCCGATCCCGCTGCGCCCCTGCAGGTGGTGGACGCCATCTCCGGTGCCTTGATGCTGATGCAACGCAGCCTGTTCGACCGGCTGGACGGCTGGGACGGCGCCTACCGCCTGCATGCCGAAGACCTGGACCTGTGCCGGCGGGCACGCCAGGCCGGTGCGCTGGTGGCGGTGGCCAACGATCTGCGGGTCGTGCATGTGCGTGGCGTGTCCAGTCGTTCGCGGCCGTTCTTTGTCGAATGGCATAAGCACCGCGGCCTGTGGCGCTATTTCCGCAAGTTCGAGGCGGGTCATCGGGGGCTGCTCACCCGGCTGGGCGTATGGCTGGCGATCTGGACCCATGCCGTCGCCCAGGTACCGAAATTGTTGCGAAAGAGATGAGTTCGCTCGCGTTAAATTTGTGATAAATCAGTGATGGGTGGCGGGACTTATGTGTGATACGTTTCGCCTCGAAGTGTGATCAATCACTAGCTTCCTGTCCCTTCCGGGTCCCCCATCAGGAATCGTGCAATGTCTTTACAGAACGACCCGCAATTGCGGGGACGTCAGCCGTGCGCCGCCGCGCTGCAGTCCAGTCCGGTTGTCTCGCCCTCTTCTCTTGATTCCATCGCGCGCCGCGCGCCGGTAGCTGCGCTGTCGGCGCTTGCGCTGAGCTGCCTGATGGCGGCCTTGCCGGACACGGCCGTGGCAGGCGCCTGGACCCAGCCGCAGGGCGACACCCTGGTGATCGTCAAGGCGCTGCATAGCGATGGCACCGGCTGGTTCGACGATGCCCACCACCGTGGCGATTTCGGCAACAACGGACGTAGCCGCCAGGACCAGCTCAATGTCTACGTCGAGCATGGCCTGAGCGACAAGCTGAGCTTTATCGGCAATTTCTATTTCACCGAAGTCGGTTTCAACAACGACGAACCGGTGAACGGTGCGCCCGGACGGGCACGCCGCAGCACCACCGGCTTTGCCGATCAGGAGATCGGCCTGCGCTACGCACTGCCAGGTGCGGCCGACGATGTCTGGCGTAGCTCGGTGCAGGCCCTGGTCAGCATCCCGGCCTATGGCCGTAGCAAGACCTATCACCCGAACAATCCTGGGCGCGACCCCGCGCTCGGCCTTGGCGACTACGGTCTGGAGCTGCGTTACAGCCGCGGCCGTGGTTACACGCTGGGCGGGCGCAACGGCTACGTCGATCTGGGTGGCGCGGTGCGTCTGCGCGGCAGTGCCGCTTCCGACGAAGTGCGGGTGGACGCGTCCACCGGCCTGAGCCTGACCCCGAGCTGGTTGCTGCTTGGCGAAGTCAACGTGATCCAGGGCCTGGGTAACGGGCGTAACGACGCGTTTGTCGTTGGCTCGACACCTGGCGATTCCGGCTTTGTCGCCACCGGCACCAACTACGACCTCACCAAGCTGCAGCTGTCCACGCTGTACACCGCGCCGGGCGGCAGCCAGTGGCAGGTGGGATATCAGCAGCCAGTGATGGGCCGCAACACCGGCGCCGCAGGTGGGCCATTCGTGGCCGCCTGGTGGCGGTTCTAAGGACGCCACGACAATGACGGTCACCTGCGAAATGGACGCGCTGGGACGAGCACCGGACATCGGCCGCGAACGCGGTCTGTTGGGTCGCGCGCTGGTCACGGCAGGCGTCATCACCGACGAACAGCTGCGCTCGGCGCTGGCGTTGCAGCAACGCTGGAACTCGCGCCTGGGCGATGTGATCCTGGCCCAGCGCGGCGTGCCGGCGCAGCGGTTCTACGCCATCGTTGCCGCGCACTTCGGCCTCGAGTTCATCGATCTGGTGCAGCAGCCGCCGGATCCGGAACTGCTCACCCCGGGCGATCTGGAAAGTTACGCGCAGCGCCTGCTGCTGCCGTGGCGTCGCGAAGACGGTGTGCTGGTGCTGGCCGTGGCCGATCCCGACCCGGCGGTGTTTGCCTGGGCGCGCGCGCACTACGGCGAGGACGTGCGTTTTGTCGGCACCGCCAAGTTCGACATCATCTGGAGCCTGCAGCGTTACGCCGACGAGCAGCTCACCGACAACGCGCTGAACCTGCTCGCATCGCATGCGCCGACGTACTCGGCGCGCCAGGTGGTGACGCGCGGACAGAAGTTCACGCTGTGGGCGATCGCCGCGGTGATGGTGATCGCGATGGTGCTGTTCCCGGTGCCGGCCCTGATCACCGTCAACGTGCTGGTGGCGCTGGGCTTTCTGGCGACCTTCGGACTGAAGCTGTTGCTGGTGTGGTTCGGCTCGCGCCACCGTATCGACATCAAGGTCACCGAGGACGAAGTGGCCGCGCTGCGCGACGACGACCTGCCGGTCTATACCGTGCTGGTGCCGATGTACAAGGAGCCGGAAGTCCTGCCGATCCTGGCCAACGCGCTGCGCAAGCTGGATTACCCGATCAGCAAGCTCGACGTGAAGCTGGTGCTGGAGGCGGACGATTTCGACACCATCGAGGCCGCCAAGAAACTCGGCCTGGAGGCGTTCTTCGAAATCATCCGGGTGCCGCCGTCGCAGCCCAAGACCAAGCCCAAGGCCTGCAACTACGCGCTGCATTTTGCGCGCGGCGAGCTGCTCACCATCTACGACGCCGAAGACAAGCCCGAGCCGGATCAGCTCAAGCGCGTGGTGGCTGCGTTCCGCAAGGCCGACAAGGATGTGGCGTGCATCCAGGCGCGGCTGAACTACTACAACGCCGACGAGAACTGGCTGACGCGGATGTTCACGCTGGAGTACACGCTCTGGTTCGACTTCTACCTGCCGGCGCTGGAATACCTGCGCATCCCGATTCCGTTGGGCGGTACCTCCAACCACTTCCGTCTGGATGTGTTGCGCCAGGTGCGCGCCTGGGACCCGTATAACGTCACCGAAGACGCCGACTTGGGCGTGCGGCTGATCCAGAACGGCTACCGCGTCAACGTGGTCAACTCCACCACGTTCGAAGAAGCCAACGTCAGCATTCCCAACTGGATCCGGCAGCGCTCGCGCTGGCTCAAGGGCTACATGCAGACCTGGCTGGTGCACATGCGCGACCCGGTGCACCTGTATCGCAGCACCGGGTTCAAGGGCTTCTGGGGTTTCCAGTTCTTCATTGGCGGCGGCTTCTTCACCGCGTTGGGCGTGCCGGTGCTGTGGGCGCTGTATGTGGTCTGGGCAGTCACCGGGACAACCGCGTTCGAGCGCTTCTTCCCGCCGTGGCTGGCGACCGTGTCGTTGGTCAATCTGCTGTTGGCCAATGCGTTCTTCATCTACATCACGCTGGTGGCTGCGTTCAAGCGCGACTACTTCAAGCTGGCGCCCTACGCGCTGACCGTGCCCTTTTACTGGGTGCTGCAGTCGATCGCCGCGTACAAGGGTCTCTGGCAGCTGATCCACAATCCGTTCTATTGGGAGAAGACCACTCATGGCATCAGCAAGCATTCGGAAAACGAGCGCCGCGCCGCACTCGAAGAGTGAGTCGGCGGTCCCGCGCCGTCACAGCGGGCTGCCGGCGTTTCTGGTTGCCGTGGTGGCCCTGTCGCTGCTGAGCCAGCCGCTGCTGCTGCAGTCGGTCGGCTCCGCCACACCGGCAATCGCACCAGCAGCCGGCTTGCCGGCAACCGGTCTGTTGTCGTGGGCGATCAATCTGGGGCTGGACAGCTGGAACCTGCCGTTCCAGGTCTGGCCGTTCCTGGCGGTTGCCGCCAACGCGTTGTTCCTGTCGCTGCTGTGGCGCGATCTGGCCGGCGTGTTCGGGCGCGGCTGGGCCAGTGGTTTGACCGTGCTGGTGGGCTGCAATCCGCTGTTCCTGCTGCCGATCGCCGCAGGCGGAAGCCAGGCGGTGGGTCTGCTGGCGTTCTACGGCTTGTGCCGCACCTTGCGCCGCCTGCAGACGCCGGTGGAGGCCTTCACCTATCTGCGCATCGCCGGCTGGTTGTGCATCCTGCTGTGCCTGGATCTGCAGACACTGGCGCTGTCGACGATGGTGGCACCGTGGCTGCTCCTGGTGATGCCGCCGCAGATGCTGCGCAAGGCGCCGGGTTCGTTCTATCTGGTGTGCTATCTGCCGTTCGCGTTTCTGGTCGGCATGTGGGCCTACGTCAATCTGACCGTGTTCAACGCCCCGTGGCCGACGCTGTCCAGCATCGGGCAGGGCGCGCATCCGCTGCCGTTGCCGCTGGCCGAGCATGCGCAAGGCTGGTCGCCGGCCGTGCGTTGGGGCGTGGCGGCGGTGGTCTGCTTCCCGGTGCTGGCGTTGCTGGCCCGTAGCCGCAGCAGTGCGCTCACGCGCGGCGTGCTGGCCAGTGCCGGCACCGTGATCTGTGCGGCGGCACTGTCATTCGCCTTCGGCTGGGCCGGGTTCGACGCCTTGCTGCTGCTGTGGGTGCCGGCAGCGTTGCTGCTGCGCGCGCTGCATGCCGATCAGCGCAGTCAGGCCGCCGGCCTGCTGTTGCTGGGCCTGATCGGTGCGGCCTGGGTACAGCCGCAGGGCTGGGGCAGCTGGATGCGTGCGGCGCCTGCCGATGCGCAGTCCTTGCTGCAGGGCGAGGCGGTGGTCGTGAGCGCGCCGGTGTCGTTGCCGACCGGCGCGGCGACGCCGGCGATGGACGCCGTGCAGGCGCAGCCCACCGTGGCGACTGTCGCGGACGTGGCCGCGCCCACGCAGCCCGCGTCCGGCGTCAGCGCGCCCGCCACTGCTGCAATCGTGCAGCCGGACAAGAACACTGCGGTCATCGGTGCAATGGACTGCGCGCACACCACGACCGCGTCCACCACCAAGGCATCCGCCGCATGTTCAAACGCGTTCTGAGTACCGCGTTTCTGGTCGGGGCGTGCATGCTGGTCAATGGCTGCAACGCCGATGCATCGACGTGGATGGGCGCCAACGTCAAGGTCTCGGCCAATGCGCCGTGGGAGAGCGAGGCGGCGGGACAGTCGCTGGATGCGCTGGCCAAGACCGGCGCCAGCAAGGCCTTGCTGGTCGCGTTTGTGTGGCAAGCCAACCCGCAGGCGAACGATCCGGTGCTGGGCAGCGACAGCAGCGTGGAGGCCATGCGCGCGGCGTTGCGGCAGAGCCACCACGCCGGCCTGCAGGCCACGCTCAAGGTGCATGTGTGGATTCCCGGGCATTGGGCCGGCGACACCGCGCCCACCGACCAGGCAGCCTGGTTTGCCGCGTATCAGAACGCGTTGCTGCCGTTGGCCAAGCTGGCCGAAGACGAGCATGCCGAAGCGTTGGTGATCGGCACCGAACTGCGCAAGCTGCAGGACGCGCCGCAGTGGCCCGGTCTGGTGGCGGAAGTGCGCAAGGTCTACCACGGCAAGCTGCTGTATGTGGCCGACGGCATGGAGCACGCCGAAAGCTTCCGTTACTGGTCCTTGTTCGATGCGGTGGGCACCAGCCTGTATCCGCGGCTGTCCGAAGCGGCTGCCGCGCGCACGGCCGAGATGGATGCCGCCGCGCAGCGCCTGCAGCAACTGGGCCAGCGCGTGGGCAAGCCGGTGTGGGTGGCGGAGCTGGGGCTGCGTTCTGCACGCGGTAGCCTGGCCGCGCCCTGGGAGAGCCCGGAGCAACGCGCCGCTGCAGTGGACACCCGCCTGCAGCTGCAGGTGTTGCAGCAGTGGCGCAAGGTGCTGCAGGCGCACGGCGTGGAAGGTATCGCGCTGTGGTGCTGGTACACCGACCCCAAGGCCGGCGGCCCGGGCGACAGCGACTTCACCGTGCAGGGCAAACCAGCGCAGCAGGTGCTGGCGCGCTGAGCGATGGCGCCTGGCACTCTCCAAGAGAACGCCAGGCGCAATTGCCGAGGTGACTTGCCGGGGCGAAGCGCACTGCCGCCGCGCAGCGCATCGCCTCTCGGACGCATCGGCGGCTTGCACGCAGCGCGATCGCCGCTGCGGGCATAATCCGGCGGCATGATCATCCATTCGCTGCTCGACACCGACCTGTATAAATTCACCATGATGCAGGCGGTGCTGCATCAGCATCCGGCCGCGCAGGTCGACTACCGCTTCAAGTGCCGCACGCCCGGCGTGGATCTGGCCCAGTTCATCGACGAAATCTCGCGCGAGATCGATGCGCTGTGCCGGCTGCGGCTGCGCGAGGACGAGGTGGCCTATCTGCGTGGCCTGCGCTTCATCAAGCCGGACTTCGCCGACTTCCTGGCGCTGTTCCATCTGGACCGCAAGTATCTGCAGCTGTCGGCATCGACCACCCATCCGGGCGAGATCGAGCTGACCATCCGCGGCCCGTGGCTGCACACCATCCTGTTCGAAGTGCCGTTGCTGGCGATCATCAACGAGGTGTGGTTCCGCAACACCTCCGAGCCGGATTACGAAGAAGGCCGTCGCCGCCTGCGCGAGAAGGTGAGCAGCCTGCGCAGCATGCCGGCCGGCTGCAAGATCGCCGATTACGGCACCCGGCGGCGCTATTCGCGGCACTGGCACGGCGAGTTGCTGCCGTTGCTGCGCGATGGCCTGGGCGAGCAGTTCGTCGGCACCAGCAATGTGTATTTCGCCAAGCATTACGGCCTGACTCCGCTGGGCACGATGGCGCACGAGTATCTGCAGGCATTCCAGGCGTTGGGGCCGCGGCTGCGCGACTCGCAGGTGGCCGCGCTGGAATCGTGGGCGCGCGAGTACCGCGGCGATCTCGGCATCGCCCTGTCCGATGTGGTGGGGCTGGACGCGTTCCTGCGCGATTTTGATCTGTATTTCTGCAAGCTGTTCGACGGCATGCGGCATGATTCGGGCGACCCGTTCGAATGGGGCGAGCGCGTCATCGCCCACCTGCAGGCACACCGCATCGACCCCGCGACCAAAGTGCTGGTGTTCAGCGATGGCCTCAACATCGACAAGGTGATGCGGCTGTACGCGCACTTCCATACGCGCTGCCGGCTGGCGTTCGGGGTCGGCACCAGCCTCACCAACGACCTGGGGCCGACGCCGCTGCAGATCGTGATCAAGATGGTCCGCTGCAATGGGCAGCCGGTGGCAAAGCTCAGTGACTCGCCGGGCAAGAGCATGTGCGAGGACGCCGGCTACCTGCGCTATCTGCGCGATGTATTCGGCCTGCCGCCGATACCGGAAGCGGGTGACCACGCGCGGCAGTGACTGACGTGTAGCGGCAGCGTGTGCCGGGGCTTGGCGGCCCTGTCAGGGAATGGCCAAAAAAAATGCGATGCAGCGCTCAATTGGCCGCATGGGTTCGTTAACATTGGCATCACGCGTACTTCACGTTTGATGCACGCGACGTTGACGGACGGCTTCCTCCCCACGCGATGCCCGTATGACTGCACCCGACCCATTGTCGCTGTACCGCGCGCGCAGCTGCTCCCGGCAGTGGCTGGGCTTTGTGCGTGCGATGGCCGCCGAGTTCGGCGCCGAGTTGCCCGAGGACGATCTGGCCCCGTTGATGGCGCGCATCGGCCGGCGCTTCGCGCGCGAGCACCGGCTGGCGCACTGCACGACCCTGGACGAGATGCAGCAGGCCGCCAACGCCGTGTGGGAGCGCTGTGATTGGGGCCAGTGCGCGATGCACGACCACGCCGACCACGTGCGGATCCAGCACGCCAGCGCGCCGTTGAGCGTGGCACTGGATGGTGCGGCATGGAGCGATGGGTTCCTGCAGGGCGTGTACGAAGGGTGGTTCCAGCAACTGGGGATGCTGGCAGGCCTGGCGGTGCAGACCGCGCCAGGCGACAGCGTCGATCTGCGCAACCTCGTGTTGCTGCGGACGGCATGAACGGCTGAAGTCGGGCAAGGGGAGTGTGATGGCACCGAAGAACAACAAGGCAGCATCCGGGCATGACGATGTGTCCGGCCTGTTCGCGCGCTTGGGGACGCCGGCGAGCGCGGGCTATCAGGATTTCGCCCACACCCAGCTGCCGCCGCGCAGGCCGGAAGTGACGCAAACGCCGGTCCCGGCAGCGGTCGAACAGGCCCCCGCTGCGGCGGACGCCGTGCAGACACCAGCGCCGCTGCTGGCGCCTGCCGCATCGGTGCCGAGCGTTTCGATCGCCATGCAGGCAGTGCCGGCGGCGCACCGGTCCGTGCCTGCCGAAGAGACGGCAGGCCCGCCGCTCGATGCGCTCGCGCCGCTGCGCAAATTGCGCCAGCTCGACGAGCCCGCAGCGCCTGCAGCGCAGCCCGGCGAGCGCCAGGCGCAGACGCCGTTGGAGCGCTTGTTTCAGCGGCTGTTGCAGGCCGATGCGCCCAGCGCGACGCAAAGCCCGCTGCAGCGACTGCGCTCGCGTTGATCAGCACCACCGCGTGACCTTCGGCAAGCGCCGCTGCGCTCGCCCGTTTCGCCTCGTTTTGCCGCACGCCGCCACACTTGAAGGATTATCTGATGACTGCTGCCAGCCGCCGTTCCGGATCACCGCTGCCCATGCTGGCGACCTGGGCGCTGTGGTTGTTGGGCGGCTTGCTGCTGGTGTTCGTGGTTGCCGTGCCGATGGATGTCACCCAGCAACTGGTGTTCTCCGGGGTGCTGTTCGCCGTTGCGCTGGCGGTGCGCAAGCGCGGCGGGCGGGTGGTGATCCTGACGATGATGGGCATGTCGCTGGCGGTGTCGTGCCGCTACATCTGGTGGCGCACGACCCAGACCATGGGCGTGGGCAGCGCGGTGGATTTCATCCTGGGCCTGGGCCTGCTGGGCGCGGAGCTGTATGCGTTCGTGATCCTGGTGCTGGGCTATTTCCAGGTGTTGTGGCCGCTCGATCGCAAGCCGGTGCCGTTGCCGGCCGACCAAGCCTTGTGGCCGAGCGTGGACGTGTTCATTCCCACCTACAACGAGCCATTGTCGGTGGTGCGCACCACCGTGCTGGCGGCCAGCGTGATCGATTGGCCGGCCGGCAAGATCACCATCCATCTGCTCGATGACGGCCGCCGCGACGCGTTCCGCGACTTCTGTGCCGAGGTCGGCATCAACTACGTCACCCGCACCAACAACGTGCACGCCAAGGCCGGCAACATCAATGCCGCGCTGAAGAAGTGCAGCGGCGAGTACGTGGCGATCTTCGATTGCGACCACATTCCCACCCGCAGTTTCCTGCAGGTGGCGATGGGCTGGTTCCTGCGCGACACCAGGCTGGCCCTGGTGCAGATGCCGCACTATTTCTTCTCGCCCGACCCGTTCGAACGCAACCTGGGCACGCATGGCAAGGTGCCCAACGAAGGCGAGCTGTTTTACGGCCTGCTACAGGATGGCAACGACCAGTGGAATGCGACCTTCTTCTGCGGTTCCTGCGCGGTGATCAAGCGCAGCGCGCTGGAAGAGGTCGGCGGGGTGGCTGTGGAAACCGTCACCGAGGACGCCCACACTGCGCTCAAATTGCAGCGTCGCGGTTATCGCACCGCCTATCTGGCGGTGCCGCAGGCTGCAGGCCTGGCCACCGAAAGCCTGTCCGGCCATGTGGCGCAGCGCATCCGCTGGGCGCGCGGCATGGCGCAGATCGCGCGCATCGACAATCCGCTGCTGGGGCGCGGGCTCAGGCTCTCGCAGCGGCTGTGCTACCTCAACGCGATGCTGCACTTCTTCTACGGCTTGCCGCGCATCATCTACCTCACTGCGCCGCTGGCCTATCTGTTCTTCGGCGCGCACGTGATCCAGGCCTCGGCGTTGATGATCCTGGCCTATGCGTTGCCGCACATCCTGCAGGCCAATCTGACCAACCTGCGGGTGCAGAGCCGCTTCCGCCATCTGCTGTGGAACGAGGTCTACGAGACCACGCTGGCCTGGTACATCTTCCGTCCCACCCTGGTCGCGCTGCTCAACCCCAAGCTGGGCAAGTTCAATGTCACGCCCAAGGGCGGGCTGGTGGCGCGCAGTTATTTCGATGCGCAAATCGCCAAGCCATACCTGTTCCTGCTGTTGCTCAACCTGGCCGGTGTGGCTGCCGGCGTGCTGCGCCTGATCTATGTCGGCGGCAGCGGCGAGCAGCAGACGATCTGGTTCAACCTGGCCTGGACGCTCTACAACATGGTGCTGCTGGGCGCCACTATCGCCACGGCCAGCGAAACCCGCCAGGTGCGTAGCGCCCATCGCGTGCCGCTGGATGTCCCGGTCAATCTGTATCTGCCCGATGGCAGCGTGCTGCCCAGTCGCTCGCTGAATTTTTCCACCGGCGGCATGGCGATCAGGCTCGCCCAGCCGCAGCCGATCGAGCCGGGGTTGCCGGTGCAAATCGGCCTGAGTCACCGCGGCGTGGAGCAGACCTTGCCGGCGGTGGTGCGGCAGGACCGCGACGGCCAGGTCAGCGTGCAGTTCACCGCGATGTCGATGGAACAGGAGCGTTGGCTGGTGGCCTCGACCTTTGCGCGCGCCGACATCTGGCTGTCGCAATGGGGCCAGCACGACCGCGATGCGTTCTGGCGCTCGCTGGGTCAGGTGCTGGCCGCCAGCGCGCGCGGCTTTGGACGCCTGGGCGGACATATCGCACTCAGTGCGCGACAGGGCTTCCGCCCGGCGCGCGCGCTGGATCTGGAGTCGTGAGCGTGACGCCTGCCGTTTCCCTTTTCCCTGCCAAGAAGCAACCGATGCGAATGTCCCCGGCCGTGTTGACCTGTGTGCTCACCCTGCTGACCGGCCTGGCGCAGGCGCAGCAGGCCGTGCCGGCAACGGCGACGACCACGCCGACCGGGCAGGCCGGCACCGCCGCGAGCGCGCCGCCCGCACCGGCACCGATGCCGGCCGGCAGCACCCGCACCTCCAGCTTGCGCGAGCTCGGCATCGACTACGAGATCACCTTGCGCGGCGTGCAGGGCAGTGCCGGCGTGCCCTTCAGCGTGCGCAGCGACGAGATCGTCACCGCCGCCACGCTCAACCTCAAATACAGCTATTCGCCCGCGCTGTTGCCGGACCTGTCGCATCTGAAGGTCACCATCAATGGCGTCACCGTGGGCACCTTGTCCGCCGACAAGGCCAATGCCGGCAAGCTGCTCTCGGCCGATCTGCCGATCGACCCGCGGCTGGTCACCGATTACAACCAGCTCAACCTGCAGTTGATCGGCCATTACACGCGCGAGTGCGAAGACCCCGACCACAGCAGCCTGTGGGCGAATGTGGACGCGGCCACCAGCCTGTCGCTGACCACCACGCCGCTGGCGCTGGCCAATAACCTGGCGTTGTTGCCGGTGCCGTTCTTCGATGTGCGCGACACGCGCCGGCTGGAATTGCCGTTCTACTTTCCGCAGCGCCCGGACAACGCCACGCTGCAGGCGGCCGGCGTGGTGGCCTCGTGGTTCGGCACCCTGGCCGGCTACCGCGGCGCGGTGTTCCCGGCCTCGACCGAAGCGCTGCCGGCCACCGGCAACGCAGTGGTGTTCGCCACGCCCAGCACGCTGCCGGAGCAGTTCGCCACCGCCGACAGTGGCGTGGCCGATATCCGTGGCCCGACCGTGGCAGTGGTGGTCAACCCGACCGATCCCAACGGCAAGCTGCTGCTGGTGCTCGGCCGCAACAGCGAAGACCTGCAACGCGCGGCCACCGCGCTGGCCTTGCGCGCGCCGTTGACCGGGGCGGTCGCCCGCATCGGCGAGATCAGCGCGCCGGCGCCGCGTCAGCCGTACGACGCGCCCAAGTGGGTGTCCAGCCAGCATCCGGTGCGCTTCGGCGATCTGGTGACCCAGCCCGGCCAGCTCAATGTCAGCGGCTATCACCCGGACCTGATCCGGGTCGGCCTGCAGTTGCCGCCGGACCTGTTCGTGTGGGAGCGCGACGGCATTCCGGTCGCGCTGAAATACCGCTACACGGTGCCGGACGTGGAGAACAAGTCCGCGCTCAACGTCAGCATCAACGAGTCGTTCGTGACCACGCTGCCGCTGACCGGCCGCCCGTTCGCCGAGTCCACCCCGAGGCGCTGGTGGAACAGCCTGGGCGCGCGCGGCAGCATGCCGGTGCATCAGGATCTGACATTGCCGGTGGGTGCGTTCTCGGCCAACAGCCAGTTGCGCTTCCACTTCTTCTTCGATCGCCCGCAGGGCGAGCAGTGCAAGAACACCTTCCCGGATGTGTCCGGCGCCATCGACGCCGATTCCAGCATCGACCTGAGCGGTTTCCACCACTACATGGCGATGCCGAACCTGGCCGCGTTCGCCAATGCCGGTTACCCCTTCACCCGCCTGGCTGATCTGTCCGAATCCACCATCGTGCTGCCCGACAATCCGGGCGACCAGGACCTGGGCAATGTGCTGACCCTGCTTGGACGCTTCGGCGCCTCCACCGGGTATCCGGCGCTGCATGCGCAGATCATTGGTGCCGGCGCGGTGCAGCAGCATGCCGACCGCGATCTGTTGCTGCTCGGCAGTGCGCAGTCGCAGCCGCTGTTCAAGCAATGGCGCGCACAGCTGCCGGTGGGCCAGGACGGGCAGGCGACCCGCTTTGCGCTGACCGATTGGGTGCTGGAAAAGCTGCCGGGCTTCCTGTCCTTCGACGCGCGCCGCACCGACCTGCCGACCACCGCGGAAATCGCCCTGCAACCGCAGCCGGACGACGTGCTGTTGATGGGCTTCGAATCGCCGTTGAAGTCCGGCCGCAGCGTGGTCGCGTTCCAGAGCGAAGACCCGGCCAACATGAGCCGGCTGTTCGATGCCTGGTTCGACCCGACCCTGCTCAAGGACTTCCAGGGCAGCGTGGTGTTGCTGCAGCAGAAAAAGGTCATCAGCCTGGTCGGCAACCAGACCTACTACGTCGGCCATCTGCCGCTCCCGACCTGGTTGCGCTGGTACTTCTCGCACCACCCGGTGTGGCTGGCGTTGACCGTGGTGCTGCTGGCGCTGTTGCTGGCGCTGGCCGCGCGCGTGCTGCTGCGCCGGCATGCCGCCGAGCGGCTCAACGAAGGCGGCAGCGCATGAGCGCGCACGACAGCGCCGCAGCGATGACACGCCGCAGCCTGCTACGCGCCGGTGCGCTGGCCGGCCTGGCTGCGCTGCTGCCCACGCGCGCAGCGGCGGCGGCTGGCCAATGCGGGCCGTGGCCGCTGTGGAATGCCTTCGTTGACAAGCACATCCAGCCCGACGGGCGGGTGGTGGATTTCCTCAATCCGGACCAGCGCTCGACCTCCGAAGGTCAGTCGTATGCGCTGTTCTTCGCCCTGGTCAACAACGACCAGGTGTTGTTCGAGAAGGTGCTGGGCTGGACCCGGCACAATCTGTGCGGCGGCCGCCCGGACCTGAATCTGCCGGCGTGGTTGTGGGGCCGCGATGGCAGCGGCAACTGGCGCGTGCTCGATGCCAATACCGCCAGCGATGGCGAGCTGTGGATTGCCTACGCGCTGCTGGAAGCCGGGCGGCTGTGGAGCCGGCCCGGTTACGGCAAGGCCGGCCAGCAGATCCTGCAACTGATGCGTCAACAGGAAGTAGTCACGTTGCCGGGCCTGGGCGCGATGTTGCTGCCCGGCCGCACCGGCTTTGCCGAGAAGCAGCGCTGGACGCTCAATCCCAGCTACCTGCCGATCCAGGTGCTGCGGCGCTGCGCCAACGCCGACCCCAAGGGACCGTGGGCGGCGATCGCCAGCAATGCCGCACGCGTGTTGCGCGAGAGCGCGCCGGTGGGCTTTGCGCCGGACTGGACGGTGTGGGATGGCGAGCGCTTCAGCCCCGATCCGAAGCGCGGCAACGTCGGCAGCTATGACGCGATCCGCGTGTATCTGTGGGCCGGCATGCTCGATGCCGGCGAGCCGCTGCGCAGCGGCTTGCTGCGCGACCTGTCCGGCCCGGCCGACCTGCTCGCCGCACAGACCCCGTTTGCGGAAAAGATCGACACCGCGCGCGGCGTGGGCAGCGGCGCATTGCCGGTCGGGTTTTCTGCCGCGCTGCTGCCCTACCTGAGTGCGATGGGCCAGCCCGCGCTGCTCAAGGCGCAGGCGCAGCGCATTCCCGCCGCCGCACAAGCGGCAGCCGCTGCGCTGCCGTACTTCGAACGCACGCTGGCCCTGTTCGGACAGGGCTGGCTTGAGAACCGCTACCGCTTTGCCGCAGACGGGCGCCTGCTGCCCGCCTGGAGAACGCCTGCATGCTCCGCAAAAAACTGACCCCGCTGTACCTCGTCGGCATGATCGACCTGTGCCTGCTCGCCTTGCCGGTGCAGGCGCAGACCAGCGCCACCCAGCAACTGGTCGGGCAGGGCAATTACTGGCACGACCAGGGCCGCGACGATCTGGCCGCCGACACCTGGCGCAAGCTGCTCGGCGTCGATCCGGATCAGCCCGACGCCTTGCTCGGCCTGGCGCAGATCGATCTGGCGCAGGGCCGTCAATCCGAAGCACGCAAGCGCCTGCAGCAACTCGACGCCGCACACCCGCAATCGCCGCAGGCACAGCGCCTGCGCGTGGCGATCGGCGCCCGTGGCAGCAGCGCTGCCGGCGAAGATCCGAACCTGCGCAACGCACGCCGCGCCGCCGCGGCCGGGCGCTATGTCGAAGCCGCGCGCAATTACGAAGCGCTGTTCGCCGGCAAGCCGCCGCCGCCGGCGTTGGCGCTGGAGTACTACCAGTCGCTGGCCGGTACTCCCACCGGCTGGGAGCGTGCGCGTGACGGCCTGCAACGCCTGCAATCCAGCGAACCGGGCAACCCGTCCGTGCAACTGGCGCTGGCGCAGGTGCTGAGTTACCGCGAACCCACCCGCCGCGACGGCATCGCGCAGCTGCGCACGCTGGCGCAACGCGCCGATGTCGGCGGGCCGGCGCGCACCAGCTGGCGCCAGGCGCTGCTGTGGCTCAACGCCGGCATGGCCGATGCGCCGCTGTACCAGGCATTCCTGGCCGGCACCCCGGCCGATGCGGAAGTCACCGCCAAACTCGGCCAGCTGCGCGGACAACGCAGCGCGGCCACCGCCGCGCCGGCCGACCCCAATGGCGTGCTGCTGGGCGAAGGCTTCCGTGCGCTGGGCGCCAACAATCTGGGCGCTGCCGAACAACGCTTCACGCAGGTGTTGCGCGCACGTGCGCGTGATCCGGAAGCGCTCGGCGGCCTGGGCTCGGTGCGCCTGCGTCAGCAGCGCTTTGCCGAAGCGCAGGAGCTGCTGCGCCCGGCCGCGGCGAATAACGGCAAATGGAAAGGTGCGCTGGATAGCGCGCGCTACTGGCTGCAGCTGCAGCAGGCCGAGGCCGCACGCACACGTGGCGATCTGGCACAGGCGCGCCAGCTAGTGGAGCAGGCGGTGCAACTGCTGCCCAACGAGCCGGCCGCGCAGGTGGCGCTGGGCGGCCTGCAGGCCGCCAGCGACCCGGCCGCCGCCGAGGCCAGCTACCGCAAGGCGCTGTCGCACGATGCCGACAATGCCGGCGCGCTGCAGGGCCTGGTCGGTTTGTACAGCCGCCAGGGCCGCATGCAGGAAGCCAGCGACTTGTTCAATCGCCTGCCTGCCGCAGAACGTGCCAAAGCCGGTGGGCAAGCCCTGCTGCGTTCCAACGTGCAGCGCGCCCGTGCCCGCCAGGCGCTGGAAGCCGGCGATGCGGTCAGCGCGCAGACCGAGCTGGAAGCGGCGATGGTCGAGCGCCCGGGCGATGCCTGGATCCGTCTGGATCTGGCCCGCCTGTACCAACAGGCCGGCCGCCCCGACCAGGCCCGCAGCGTGATGGATGGCCTGCTCGCCGTGCATGGCGACCAACCCGAAGCGCTGCAGGCCAACGCCTTGCTGGCGCAGGAAAGCGGCGACTGGCAGGGCGCCTACGACAGCCTGGAGCGCATTCCGGTCGCCTCGCGCACGCCGGAGATGACCCAGCTGCGCACCACCGCCTGGATCGAACTGCAGGCGCGTCAGGCACGGTTGCTGGTGGAGCAGGGCAGGCCGGGCGACGCGCAGCAGTTGCTGGTGCGCACCGAAACCGCGCTGGGCAATCAGCTCGACGACCCGCAGTTGCTGGCCGCACTGGCCGGCGCGCATGCCGATGCCGGCAACGCCCCGCGCGCGCTGACCCTGGCCCAGCGCCTGGTCACCGGCGCCACGGTGCGCAGCGAAGATCGCCTGCAATATGCCGGCGTGCTGCTGCGCGCGCATCAGGACGCCGAACTGTCGGCGGTGCTTCGCCAGTTGCAGGCCACCACCCTGACCCCGGAACAACTGCGCCGTTATCAACGCCTGCGCAGCGCCTACACACTGCGCCAGGTGGATGCGCTGCGCGAACTCGGCAACCTGGAAAGCGCCTACGACGCGCTGTCGCCGATCCTGGCCCAGCAGCCGGACAGCGGCGATGCGCAGGCCGCGCTCGCGCGGCTGTATGCCGCCTCCGGCGACCAGCATCAGGCGCTGGCGATCTACCAGCAGATCCTGCAGCGTCATCCCGACGACCTGGACACGCTCACTGCCGCCGCCAACAGTGCGGCCGCGCAGTCGGACCTGCGCAATGCCGAGCATTACCTGCAACGCGCGCTGGCGCAGGCACCGGAGTCGCCGGAGGTGCTGGCCGCGGCCGGCCGCGTGTATCGCAGCGCCGGCAAGAACCGCAAGGCCGAGCAGTATTTCCGTGCCTCGCTGGCCGCGCAGCAGCGTCAGGCCGGGCAACTGGACAATGGCCTGCCGTCTGCGCGTGGTCCGTCCGCAGTCGCGTCCTCCAGCCGCCCGCTCAATCCGTTTTCCGGCATGACCGGCGGCATGCCGCGCTCGCCGGCGGTGTTGTCCGAGCGCATGGATGCCGGTAGCGCCTATGGCGACGTGGCGGTTGCACCGGTGGCAGCGTCGCCGGGCTCTGCACGATTCGCCACTGTCGCACCGATTGGTGCGTCTGCCGACAATGGTGGCGATACGTTGCCGCCGCCGGTCAGCGCCGGCGCTGCGCCCGCCATGCTGCCGGTCTCCAGCGGCCGCATGCGCGGTTCGTCGCGCGGCGACGGGCTGCTTGCCGCGCGCGCGGTTGCGCCGATCGCCGCGGACGCCGGTCCACGTCTGACCAAGCCCGCCGCACAGGCGTTGCCGCCGCTCGGCAGCGGCAACGGCGTGCTCGACGAGTTGCGTGCGGTGCAGTCGGAAAACAGCGACAACCTCGCCGGCGGCGCGTTGTACCGCTCGCGCGATGGCGAAGATGGTCTGGGCCGCCTGGACGATATCCAAATGCCGGTCCAGGCCGAATTCGCTGTCGGCGACGGCAAGCTTGGCGTCACCCTGACGCCGACCATCGTCGATGCCGGCACGCTGACCACCGATTACGTCACCGCTAGCCGCTTCGGCAGCGGCCCGCAGACCGCCATCAACGATGCGCTGGCGGCCGATCGCGGCCCGATCGATACGCTGGTCAGCTCGTCGATGTACCAGTTGCTCGCCACCGAAGGCGACACCGCCGCCACGCGTGAGCGCCTGCGTCGCTACGCCTTGAACACCGGTCTGTTCAACGAACTGCTGGTCGAGAACAACAACAGCAATGCCGCCGCCGTGGCGGCGCTGGCCAACGAACCGTTGCCGGCCTACCTGCTCGGCATCAACGCCTCCAACACGCCGATCGCCCAACTGGCGCGCGACATCCTCGGCAACGCTGCGCTCAGCGAACAGCTGGCCGCCGGCGATGCGGCCGCGTTGCGCGCGCTGGCCGGCAGCACCGCCGCCGCACAACAGACCCCGACCGGGTTGGCCGCCACGCTCAACACCATGGCCGCCACCGGCAACGGCGCGCGCCGGCTCAGCCAGGACGACACCGGAGTGGGCGTTAGTGTGCGCTATCGCAATGGCGGGTTCAGTGCCGACATCGGCAGCACCCCGATCGGCTTCCAGGAACAGAACCTCATCGGCGGCGTCGGCTATCGCGGCGAGCTTGGCGATGCGGTGAGCTGGTCGGCCGAAGCCTCGCGGCGCGCGGTCACCGACAGCGTGCTGTCGTTCGCCGGCGCGCAGGATGCCCGCAGCGGCCGCGAATGGGGCGGGGTGACCAGCAATGGCGTGTCGTTGTCGGCCACTGCCGACAATGGACTGCTGGGCGGTTATGCCAATCTTGCCGCGCACCGTCTGCTCGGCAACAACGTCGCCGACAACGACCAGCGCCAGCTCGACCTGGGCTTCTACGTGCATGCACTGGAAACCCGGCACCAGTCGCTGACGGCCGGCATCAATCTGACCGCCATGCAGTACGACAGGAACCTCAGCGGCTTCACCTATGGCCATGGCGGTTACTTCAGCCCGCAGGACTATGTGGACCTGGGTTTCCCGGTGCACTGGAGCGGCCGTAGCGCCGGTCAAACGGTCAACTGGAAGGTCGATGCCAGCATCGGCGTACAGCACTTCAGCACCGACGCCTCGCCGTATTTCCCGACCGATCCGACTTTGCAGCAGGCCGCCTACGATGCCGCCTCGCTGGCGGCCTTGCTCGGGCTGGTCAACCGCTACACCGACCCGGTGTATGCGGGCGAAAGCCGCACCGGCGTGTCCTACAACCTCAGTGGCGCGGCCGAATGGCAGGTGGCGCCGCAGCTGTTCCTGGGCGGGCGCATGACCTTCAACAATGCGCGCGACTACAACCAGTTCAGCAGCAATCTCTATCTGCGGTTCGTGATGGATCGGCTGGGCGCGGCACTGGGTCGCGCACCACAGGTGCTGACCTCGCCATACGCTGCCGATCGTTGAGGACAAGGCAGACCGACCGCGCGGCCATCGGGCCGTGGCGGTTGGTCTGCGCTGTGGTGGGTGTCTCTGGCCGGCGTTTTGCTGCGCGCTGTACACGCTTGCTGACGCGCGCGCGCCCCTCGGTGGGGCATGGGCATCGCCGCGTGTGGCGCAGCGCGAACAGTGTGAGCACGGATAAACGAACGGCGCCTCCCGGCGCCGTTCGCATTGCATCGATTAACGCAGACTGCGCCTGTTGTTACGGGCGCACCTTGGTGGCAC
The DNA here is from genome assembly GCF_014199865.1 of Xanthomonas sp. F14. Classification (NCBI taxonomy): domain Bacteria; kingdom Pseudomonadati; phylum Pseudomonadota; class Gammaproteobacteria; order Lysobacterales; family Lysobacteraceae; genus Xanthomonas; species Xanthomonas sp. F14. Next base: position 396,529 of record NZ_JACHOM010000005.1, read on the forward strand.
AGACAAACACCGCTGCCTGTTGAATGCGGCTGATCGCACCCTGGTTCTGCAACTCGCGTGCGTGCTCGTCCATGCAGGTCAGATACCCCAGACGGTTGCCGGCATTCTGCGACTTGCACAGGCTATTTTCGGCCGAGATGTTGGCGCCGGGAATCAGCCCGCCGGTCTCCAGCGTCGGCACCAGCGTATTGCAGTTGCCCAGCTTGGCCAGCCCGCGATTGAGCGTCCAACCGATATCGGCAAACAGCGCCGGGGTCAGGTCGATGTTCAGATGCGCCTGCACTTCCGGCGTATCGAACGGTTCCATCAACGCATTCGGCTGCAGGTCGGTATCGAAGTGCGAGAACGTCGACCCGCCGGCCACCACGCTGGGCGAATACAGCCGCGTGCGGCCCGCGGTATCGGTGCCCTGCAACAGCTCGGGGTCTTCGTACAACGCCGCCACCACTCCGGCGCTGCCCTTCAGCCGCGCGCCATCGGTCTGCGAGACCATGATCGCCGGGATGGTGATGTCGGTGATCGGCGGGGCGGCATTGCCCATCGTCTGTACGCCGGCCGCGTTATTGGCCACGATCACGCCCACCGCACCGTTGAGCTGTGCGTTCTTGACCTTGATCGCGAACGCGCAGGTGCCACGGTCGATCAGCGCCACCTTGCCGGCCACCTCGGCCGCGTTGACGAACGGCGTTTCGCAACCATCGCTGGCCGATGCGGCAGCCACCCCGTCGTTGACCGTCACCACTGCGCGCGCCGGGAAATTGGCCGCCGTGGCCAGCGGCCCGAAGCTGGCAAAACCCACCTCGAACTTGCCCGCCGCGCTGGCCGGTGCGCTCACCTGCAACAGGGTGCGCGGATCCAGGATCAGCGCCGCCTCGCGGTTGACGCGCGTGCCGGCCCACACCGTACGCCCCGGCGTGCGCATCGCTTCGGCACGCAGCGCGTTGGTCATGGCCGGATCGTCGAAGCGCTTGTTCTGCACGTTGTCGAAGGCCTGCGCGGTGTAGACGTCGGTCAGGCCGCTGCCCGAGCCGAGCACGCCGGTGGTCTTGTTGAGGAAGCCCGCCGCACCCAGACCGTGGCCGATCTCGTGCATCACCACGTTGAGGAAGTTGATCTGGCCTTCGGGCGTCTTGCCGTCCAGGCCCAGGTACCAGCCCGAGCCGGCCAGGCAGTCGGGCTTGCCCAGATCGCCGTTGAATTGCGAGAACACGTCGGCCGGATCGCTGGGATCGGGGACCAGATCCTGCCCGGCGATCGCGTCGCCCAGCGCGGACGGATACAGCGTATTGGGCTTGGAACCGGGGAAGTCGTTGACGATCCAGTTCGGGCCGGCCTGGCCCAGCGTGCCGCCGGTGGCGGTACAGGTCAGCCGCGCGAACGAGGCATACACCTTGATCTCGACGTTGCTCTGCAGCACCGCGCCCCACAGGTCCATCGCGTACTGGTAGGCGATGCGACGCTGCTCGCCGACCGAGCGCCCCGGATTGCCGCCCAAGGGCGCTGCGCTGGTGGGATCGTTCAAGCCGACGCTGGTGCCGGCATCGCCATTGATCAGCGTGACATTGGCGGCGCTTGCATGCAGCGGCGCGATGGCCGCAGCCACCGCCAGGGACAACAGCAACAAGGGCTTATTCATGCGGCAGCGCTCCGTGCTCGGCGTGGGCGGGTTGGGTGTCGGCGTCTTCGCTGTGCTCGATGACGATGCGGCCATCGGCCTGACGGGTCGCCATCAGCGAGCTCATCTGCGTGGCCGGCAACTTGCGCGCCACGGTGCCGTTGGGCAGGCGTCGCTCGGTCGCGCGTGCGGCCGATTCGGTCTGCGGAACCGCGGTGCGGGCAGCGCTGCTGCGGGCAGCCGACGCGGCCTGCTGATCCAGCGCCGCGCTCTCGGCGTCGGTCAGCGGGCGCAGCTTGCCGGTGACGGGATCGATACCCACCTTGGAACTGCTGGTTGCAGCCTCTTGCGCCACGGCCAGGGCCGGTAGGCAGACGACACACAACACACCGGACAGCATCCATCCGGGCTTACGAAAGCTCATCATCGTTGGGGTTTCCTTGAGTCCAACAGGGAAAAGGGACGCCGTGCAGACACCGGCATCGGGGGAATCCTTCCGTTTCAGTCTGTTCATGACTGAATCATGAATCCGTGATGTGTGTCAATCTTTTGACATATTGGCCGCTGAATGCGAAGCGAGAGCCTGAAACGGTCATCGCGGCAGTTGCGTTGGGGAAATTTCCCGGGATTGCAGCGGCAGCTGGCCCCAGATCGGCCAGATTTTTGACACGAACCAACCGGGCCGGAAGCCTCCCCGGCCCATGGTCTCGACTGACAATTCACGGCAGCCAAGATCTGGACGACTTATTCCCTTCTCCCCCCGAGAGAAGGTGCCCCGAAGGGGCGGATGAGGATACGAGCGAAGCCAGGTGGAGGTTGAGGGCAGGGTGCGAGTACGCCTGAGCTTCGCCCCGTACCCTCACCCCAACCCCTCTCCCGAGGGGAGAGGGGCTGTAGTCCGACCCGGCCAGTGGCCCGGCCTACGCAAGTAGCGCGGTCGTACCAATGCGCGCAAGCCATGCGTTGGCGGCCTGCTGGGAGATGCTTATGCCCGGCATCGGCGCGGGCTGCGCGTACGCTGCGCTGGCTCTGCACGCCGCGCGCCATTCGACCGCAGCGCGTTACAGTCTTGGTGACTCCGCGCACCAGGTTCCCATGCACGCCGTCATCTATCACAACCCCAACTGCGGGACCTCCCGCAATACGCTCGCCCTGATCCGCCACACCGGCATCGAACCGCAGATCGTCGATGACCTGCAGCACCCGCCCACCCGCGAAACACTGCAGTTCCTGATCGCCGCCGCCGGCATCCCGGTTCGCGCGGCCATGCGTCAGAAAGGCACCCCGTATCTGGAACTGGGACTCGACGATCCCGCGCTGGACGATGCCGGGCAACGCGTAACAGTCTGATAGACAGATACCCGAAACACGCAGTCGCTCCACATCAAGCGCAGCCACCTCAGCTCAGATGCGAAACGCCAAGCAGCGCCACTGACGCCCCAGCGACCAATCCCTAATCCTGATTCCCGACTCCCCAATCCCGACTCCCCAACCTCACCCCCACCTACCGCACAGGTCTTAGAATCGCCGCAACGTTTCCCGGGAGCAGCCAGATGATTCGCGAGATTATCCGCATGGGCGACAAGCGCCTGCTGCGCGTGGCGCCGCCGGTGACCAACCTGGGCAGTGCCGAGCTGCGCGCGCTGGTGGCCGATATGTTCGAGACCATGGACGATGCGCGTGGCGTCGGCCTGGCCGCACCGCAGATCGCGGTGGATCTGCAGCTGATGGTGTTCGGCTTCGAAGCCAGCGAACGCTATCCCGATGCACCGGCGGTGCCGCGCACCGCGTTGGCGAATGCGCAGATCGAACCGCTGTCGGAGGAGATGGAAAACGGCTGGGAAGGGTGTCTGTCGATTCCCGGCCTGCGCGCTGTTATCCCGCGCTATCGCCACATTCGCTACCGCGGCTTTGCGCCGGACGGCAGCCCGATCGAGCGCGAGGCCGAAGGCTTCCACGCACGCGTGGTGCAGCACGAGTACGACCATCTGGTCGGCCGCCTGTATCCCTCGCGGATCGAGAACTTCGCCACCTTCGGCTTCGAAGACGTGCTGTCCTACGACCTGTAGGCCATCGGTCGCAGCTGCACCCGCATGTAACAAGGGCGCCTTGCGGCGCCCTTGTCGTGCTTACTTGAGCGCCTTGAAGCGCAGACGCTTGGGACCTGCGTCATCGCCCATGCGGCGGCGCTTGTCTTCTTCGTACTCGCGGTAGTTGCCTTGGAAGAACTCCACGTGCGAGTCGCCTTCGAACGCCAGGATGTGCGTGGCGATGCGGTCCAGGAACCAGCGGTCATGCGAGATCACGAAGGTGTTGCCCGGGAACTCCAGCAACGCATCTTCCAGCGCGCGCAGGGTCTCGATGTCCAGGTCGTTGGACGGTTCGTCTAGCAGCAGCACGTTGCCGCCCTGCAGCAGGGTCTTGGCCATGTGCAGACGACCGCGCTCACCACCGGACAGCGAGCCGACCATCTTCTGCTGGTCCTGGCCCTTGAAGTTGAAGCGGCCGATGTAGGCGCGCGACTGGATCTCCACGCCGTTGATGTTGAGGATGTCCAGGCCGCCGGCAATCTCCTGGAACACGTTGTGGTTGCCTTCCAGCTTGTCGCGGCTCTGGTCCACGTAGGACAGCTGCACGGTCGGGCCGACCACGATCTCGCCGGAATCGGGCTTCTCCGCGCCGGTGATCATCTTGAACAGGGTCGACTTACCGGCACCGTTGGGGCCGATGATGCCGACGATGGCGCCGGGCGGCACGATCATCGACAGATTGTCGATCAGCAGGCGGTCGCCGAACTTCTTGGAGACGTTCTTGAACTCCATCACCGCATTGCCCAGGCGCTCGCCCGGCGGGATGAAGATCTCGTTGGTCTCGTTGCGCTTCTGGTAGTCCACCGACTGCAGTTCTTCCAGGCGGGCCAGACGCGCCTTGCCCTTGGTGCGGCCGCCCTTGGCGTTCTGGCGCGACCATTCCAGTTCCTTCTGGATCGCCTTCTGGCGCGACTTTTCCTGGTTGTCTTCCTGCTTGAGGCGCTCGTCCTTCTGGGTCAGCCAGTCGGTGTAGTTGCCCTTCCACGGAATGCCGCGGCCGCGGTCCAGTTCCAGGATCCACTCGGCGGCGTTGTCGAGGAAGTAGCGATCATGCGTCACCGCCACCACGGTGCCGGTGTAGCGCGCCAGGAACTGCTCCAGCCATTCCACCGATTCGGCGTCCAGGTGGTTGGTCGGTTCGTCGAGCAGCAGCATGTCCGGCTTCTGCAGCAGCAGCCGGCACAACGCCACGCGGCGCTTTTCGCCACCGGACAGCTTGCCGACCACCGCGTCCCACGGCGGCAGGCGCAGCGCATCGGCGGCCACGTCCAGCTGGTTTTCCAGGGTGTGCGCATCACCGGCGGCCAGGATCGCTTCCAGGCGTTCCTGTTCCTTGGCCAGGGCGTCGAAATCGGCGCCTTCCTCGGCATAGGCCAGGTACACCGCATCCAGCGCGGCCTGGGCCTGCAGCACGTCGCCCACGCCTTCCTCGACCGCTTCGCGCACGGTGTGCTCGGGGTTGAGCTGCGGTTCCTGCGCCAGGTAGCCGACCTTGATGCCGGCCTGGGGACGGGCTTCGCCCTCGAAATCGGTGTCCACGCCGGCCATGATCTTCAGCACCGTGGACTTGCCGGCGCCGTTCAGGCCCAGCAGGCCGATCTTGGCGCCCGGGAAAAAGCTCAGCGAGATGTCCTTGATGATCTGCCGCTTGGGCGGGACCACCTTGCTGACGCGGTTCATGGTGTAGATGTATTGCGACATGGGTGCTCCGTGGACGCAGGCAGCCCACCGGCCGGGGCCGGAGGCAGCGGAAAAGGGATTGCGCCGATTATACGGGCAACCGGCCTGGCTCGCGGCGGCGCGTCGGCAGCTAAACGGCAGCTTACCTTCCACCTGAATGGGCGTTTTCGTAATCGATTCCAGCAAGAATGCGTTAAGGCGGCCAGCGCCTTAATGAAATTGCGACATCGCAGACAGGAGCAATCCCATGAACCGCAAACGCATCGTGACTGTTGTGCTTTCCTCCATCCTGGCGCTGGGCTCCGTGGCCCCGGCAGCGTTTGCCGACGACTGGGGCCGCGGCCACGACCGTCGTGGTCATGATCGCGACGATCGCCACGACCGCGATCACCGTGGCAATTGGCGCAACGACCGCCGCGACTGGCATGACGAGCGCCGGGCCGACCGCCGCGATGACCGCCGTTACTACAGCAACGGCTACCGCGAGGGGTATCGCGATGCCCGTTATCAGGACCGTCGCTACGACCGCAACCGGGTCTATGTCTACGATCGCCCCAGCTACTACCGCCCCGGCCCGCCGCCGCGCCCGTACTGGGCCCGCGGTCAGCGTTATCACGGCCCGGTCTACGTGATCAACGACTACGACCGCTACAACCTGCGCCGCCCGCCGTATGGCTACCGTTGGCAGCGCGACAACACCGGCAATCTGCTGCTGGTGGCCATCGCCACCGGGGTGATCGCCGACCTGGTGCTCAACAATTAGGCCTCGGCAGTGGCTCGACCCGGCCGGGCCGGCGAGTAGGGCATCCGCAAAGGCGCACTCCGGTGCGCCTTTGTCGTTCAGCACGGAACCCGCAATGGCGCGCCCGGCCTGCGCCCGCGTCTCAATTGGTCACCTGTCCATGCGGGGGCTTACAATCTGCGCCCCTACTGGCAACAGCTGCCCCGGAGCTCTGCATGTTCTCGCGCGACGTCCGACTGGAAACCTACGACCCCGAACTGGCCCAGGCCATCGCTGCTGAAGCCGGCCGCCAGGAGGATCACGTCGAGCTGATCGCCAGCGAAAACTACTGCAGCCCGCTGGTGATGGAGGCCCAGGGCAGCCAGCTGACCAATAAGTACGCCGAAGGCTACCCGGGCAAGCGCTACTACGGTGGTTGCGAGTTCGTCGACATTGCGGAGCAGCTGGCGATCGAGCGCATCAAGCAGGTGTTCGGCGCCGATTATGCGAACGTGCAGCCGCATAGCGGCTCGCAGGCCAACCAGGCGGTGTATCTGGCGCTGCTGCAGCCCGGCGACACCATCTTGGGCATGAGCCTGGCCCATGGCGGCCACCTGACCCACGGCGCCAAGGTCAACGTCTCCGGCAAGCTGTTCAACGCCGTGCAGTACGGTGTCAACGAGCAGGGCCTGATCGACTATGACGAAGTCCAGCGACTGGCCACCGAGCACAAGCCGAAGATGGTCGTGGCCGGGTTCTCTGCCTATTCGCAGAAGATCGACTGGGCGCGTTTCCGCGCCATCGCCGACAGCGTCGGTGCGTATCTGTTCGTGGACATGGCGCATGTGGCCGGCCTGGTCGCCGCCGGTGTGTATCCGAGCCCGCTGGAGCATGCGCACGTGGTCACCTCGACCACGCACAAGACCCTGCGCGGCCCGCGCGGCGGCATCATCGTGGCCAAGGGCGCGAGCGAAGAGCTGCAGAAGAAGCTGCAGTCGATCGTGTTCCCCGGCATTCAGGGCGGCCCGCTGATGCACGTGATCGCGGCCAAGGCGGTGGCGTTCAAGGAGGCGCTGGAGCCGGAATTCAAGACCTACCAGCAGCAGGTGGTCAAGAACGCGCAGGCGATGGCCAACACGCTGATCGCGCGTGGCTACAAGATCGTGTCCGGCGGCACCGAAAATCACCTGATGCTGGTGGACATGATCGGCCGCGACGTCTCCGGCAAGGATGCAGAGGCCGCGCTCGGCAAGGCGCACATCACCGTCAACAAGAACTCGGTGCCCAACGACCCGCGCTCGCCGTTCGTCACCTCCGGCCTGCGCCTGGGCACCCCGGCAATCACCACCCGCGGTTACCTGGAGCAGGACAGCATCGACCTGGCCAACTGGATCGCCGATGTGCTCGACGCCCCCAGCGACGAAGCGGTGCTGGCCAAGGTCCGCGACGCGGTGACCGCGCAGTGCAAGAAGTATCCGGTGTATGGCTGAGGTGCCGGGATTGGTGATTCGGGATTGGGGATGCGCGGTAAGCGCGTCCTTGCTCCTGCTGTTGCCAATCCCTAATCCCCACTTCCTAATCTCGGCGACCTGATGCACTGCCCCTTCTGCCAGCACAACGACACCCGCGTGATCGATTCGCGGGTGTCCGAAGACGGGACGACGATTCGTCGGCGTCGCGAGTGCGAGGCGTGTGGCGAGCGTTTCAGCACCTTGGAAACGATCGAGCTCAAGCTGCCGACCGTGGTCAAGAGCGATGGCGGGCGCGAGGCGTTCGACGCGCGCAAGCTGCGCACCAGTTTCGACCGCGCGCTGCAAAAGCGCCCGGTGTCCGAAGAACAGATCGAAGCGGCAGTGCGCGCGGTGGTGCATCAGTTGCGTATGTCCGGCGAGCGCGAGGTGGGCTCGCTGCGGGTGGGCGAATACGTCATGGTCGAGCTGCGCAAGCTGGATCATGTGGGCTATGTGCGCTTCGCCTCGGTGTACCGCAGCTTTCAGGACGTGGCCGATTTCCGCGAGGAAATCGAAAAGCTCGAGCGCGAGCTCCCGGTCGGCATCGAGCAGTTGCCGTTGCTGGAAGCGGCCCTGGAGCGCGCCGGCAAGCCCGGCAAGCGGTGAGCGCGATGCGCATCGCGTGCGTGGCCGACACGCCGCAGCTGCTGCCCGCCATCGCGCAGGCGCATCTGCAGGCCTTCGGCAGTCTGTTGCCGGACTGGAATTTCGATCAGGCCTTGAGCGAGTTGCGTAGCCACACGCGCGACGGGGTGATCCCGACCACGTGGGTGGCGCTCGATCAGGCGCAGTGGCTCGGGTCGGTCAGCCTGCTGGAAAACGACGATTCGCGCATTCGGCAATGGTCGCCATGGCTGGCGTCGCTGTACGTGCAGCCGCAGGCGCGCGGGCAGGGTATCGGCGAGGCGCTGGTGATGCACTGCGTGCAGGCCGCCGCGCGCATGGGCGTGCCGGCGTTGTACCTGTATTGCCAACCAGTGCTGGTGCCGTTTTATCAGCGGCTGGGCTGGCAGACGCATGCAGAATTACTGCTGGGGCCGATGCAGATCGTGGTGATGTGTATCGAACCGCAAGCGGCAACGCAATGAGCGCAACGGCCGACGATCATCGCTGGATGGCGCAGGCATTGCGCCTGGCCGAGCGTGGCGCCTACACCACCCGCCCCAATCCGATGGTTGGCTGCGTGCTCGTGCGCGATGGCGTATGCGTGGGCGAGGGCTTTCATCAACGTGCTGGCGGCCCGCATGCGGAAGTGTTCGCGCTGCGCGCGGCCGGCGCGCTGGCGCGTGGCGCCACCGCCTACGTCACGCTGGAGCCGTGTGCGCACTACGGACGCACGCCGCCCTGTGCGCTGGCCTTGATCGATGCCGGCGTTGCGCGTGTGGTTGCGGCGATGGCCGACCCGTTTCCGCAGGTCAACGGCGGCGGATTTGCGTTGCTGCGCGAGGCCGGGATCGAGGTGCTGAGCGGCGTCCTGCAGGCACAGGCGCGCGCGCTGAATCGTGGGTTTCTGTCACGGGTGGAGCGTGGGCGGCCGTGGTTGCGGGTCAAGCTCGGCGCCAGCCTGGATGGGCGTACGGCGCTGGCCAGCGGTGAATCCAAGTGGATCACCGGAAGTGACGCGCGCGCAGACGTGCAGCGCTGGCGCGCGTGTGCGGGCGCGATTCTCACTGGTGCAGGCACGGTGCTGGCCGACGACCCCTCCATGACGGTGCGGCTGGGCGATGACACGCCGGTCGTGCCGCCGCTGCGCGTGGTGCTCGATGCCGGGCTGCGGACGTTGGCATGCAGGAACCTGCGTCAGGGTGATGCGCCCACGCTGTATCTGCATGGCGAGAATGTGGCCGCGCCGTCGCTGGACGATGCGCAGTTCCTTGCGATGCCGTTGCATGCCGGCCGCTTCGATCTGGCGGCGGTGGTGGCCCTGCTTGGCGAGCGCGGCATCAACGAGGTGCATGTGGAAGCCGGCGCAACGCTGGGTGGTGCGCTGCTGCAGGCCGGCCTGGTCGACGAACTGCTGGTCTACATGGCGCCGGTACTGCTGGGCGATACCGCCAGGCCGCTGCTGGCCGGGCTGGGCATCGAGACGATGGCGCAGCGCGCTGCGTTGCAGCTGCTGGATGTGCGCCAGCTCGGTCAGGATCTGCGTCTGCGCTATGCGCCGGTTGTTGCCGGGTGAGCGCTGCATGGCGCGCGCGATGCAGCGCAGCTGTGCTGTTGCGCGCATGAAAAAGGCCCCGCATGCGGGGCCTTGGTGTATCTGCGACGCGCCGATCAGAAGCTCGCGCGCACGCCGACCTTGTACTGGTTGGCGTCGTCGATGAACTGCGCTTCGGCGACCAGGCCCCAGGTGCGGGTGAAGTTGACCTGACCACCCAGGGTGCCGACGAACTCGCCTTCGTCCACGTCGCTACCGTCGATGTAGCCGGCCTTGATCCAGGCTTCGGTCCGCGGCGAGGGCTTGCCGCGCAGGCCCAGGTTGGCGAAGCCCAGGTTGGTCGAATCGGATGCCTTGTCGATCGAACGGCCGCGCAGGCGCAGATCGGATTCGACTTTGGTGCGCAGCACGCTGATGTCGGCGGTGAACTCGACGCGCTCGGTCATTTCCTGGCGGTAACCGATACCCGCCGTGGCCTGCTGCAGGGTGCCGTCGATCACGAAGCCGCTGCCGAGGTTGTAGTCCTTGGTGGCACGCTCGTAGCTGGCCAGCAGGTAGACCGGCTGGGCAATCTGCCAGGAGCCGCGGATGTAGCCGCCATCGATGTCGTCGGACGCGTCGTTGACGTTGATTTCGGTCCGGTTCCAGCCGCCTTCGACGTAGGAATAGCTCAGGCCTTCGGCCGATGCGGCAAACGGTGCGGCGGCCAGCAGGGCAGCCAGAATCAGGGTGTTACGCATTGGATGTCTCTCTCCGAATTGATGTCCGTGTCTCCGTCCCGTTGCGGGAGGGAAAAAAGCGACGTCTCCCGTCGCGGCGCGTAAATTAACAGATTCTTCACAATCCTGGCTATGGGGGATTTCCCCACATGACGCAGTGTCCTGCCAGCCTTGGCCCACGCTCAGCCATCGCGCCGATGTGCCCTGTTAGACTTTGCGCACCGGTTCGCCGGTACTCACGAACGTCTTCAGGGCGGGGTGCGATTCCCCACCGGCGGTAGGCATGCGCAAGCATGCGAGCCCGCGAGCGCTTGCACTTCAGGGTTGAGCGGATCCACGCGAAACCCCTGCTGCGCAAGGTCAGCAGATCCGGTGCGATGCCGGGGCCGACGGTATAGTCCGGATGAAAGAAGACGGCCAACGCGCAGCCTTGCGGCTGTGCGCGCGCCTGTTTGCCTTGTGGCGTTTTTCGCTCAACTCCTGCGAGAAACGACTATGTCCATGCGTCACCCGTCGCGCTGCGTCGCGATCTTCCACCGCACTCCGTCCGCGCTGTCGTCATCAACGACGGGGGGGCGCTGATGTTTACCGGAATCATCGAAGGCGTCGGCCATCTGGCGGCGCGCCAGCCGCAGGGCGGCGATGTGCGTTTCACCTTCGCCACCGGCAACCTGCCGTTCGAGGCGGTGCAGCTCGGCGAGAGCATTGCCGTCAACGGCGTGTGCCTGACCGTGATCGCTTTCGACGCGGGCAGCTTCCAGGCCGATGCCTCCACCGAAACCCTGTCGCTGACCACGTTGGGCGCCTTGCCGGAAGGTGCGTTGCTCAATCTGGAGCGCGCGATGCGCCCGACCGACCGCCTCGGCGGGCATCTGGTCAGCGGGCATGTCGACGGCCTGGGCCAGGTGCAGTCGGTGCACGGCGATGCACGGGCGCAGCGCTGGCGGTTTGCCGCCCCGCCGGCGGTGTTGCGCTATGTCGCCAAGAAGGGCTCGATCTGCGTGGACGGGGTCAGCCTCACCGTCAATGAAGTGGACGCGGATGGCTTCGAGGTCGCGTTGATTCCGCACACGGTGGCCAATACCGCGTTTGCGCAGACCGCAGTTGGCGCGCAGGTGAATCTGGAAATCGACCTGGTGGCGCGTTATGTCGAACGCCTGCTGGGCACGCGGGGTGCGGCATGAATTTCGCACCCGTTCCGGAATTGATCGAGGAACTGCGCGCCGGCCGCATGGTGGTGATCGTCGATGACGAGGATCGCGAGAACGAAGGCGATCTGATCATGGCGGCCGAGCTGGTCAAGCCGTCGGACATCAACTTTATGGTGACCCACGCGCGCGGGCTGGTGTGTCTTTCGCTGACCCGCGAGCGCTGCGCGCAGCTCGGCCTGGCGCCGATGGTGCGCAACAACACCGCGCAGTTCCAGACCAACTTCACCGTCAGCATCGAGGCGGCCGAAGGCGTGACCACCGGCATTTCCGCCTACGACCGCGCACACACCGTGCGCACCGCGGTGCGGCCGGATGCCAAGCCGCAGGATCTGAGCCAGCCGGGGCATATCTTCCCGCTGATCTCCCAGCCCGGCGGCGTGCTGACCCGCGCCGGCCATACCGAAGCGGCCAGCGACCTGCCGATGCTGGCCGGGCTGGAACCGGCCGGCGTGCTGGTGGAAGTGCTCAACCCGGACGGCAGCATGGCGCGCCGCCCGCAGCTGGAAGTGTTCGCGCGCGAGCACGGGCTGAAGATGGGCTCGATCGCCGATCTGATCGCCTACCGCCTGGCCAACGAGCACACCGTCGAGCGCGTGGACGAGCGCGAGATCAGCACCGAGTTCGGCCCGTTCACGCTGGTGACCTACCGCGACCGCATCGCCCACGACCTGCACTTTGCGCTGGTGCGCGGCACTGCCGATCCGGCCACGCCGACGCTGGTGCGCGTGCAGGTGGAGAACCCGCTGGCCGATCTGCTGCACTGGCAGCGCGACGACTTTGGCGTGGCCGCCACCGATGCCTTGCGTGCGATCGCCGCCGAAGGGCAGGGCGTGATGGTGGTGCTGTCGGCGCCGCGCGACAGCGAATCCTTGCTGGCGCGGTTGCGCCAGCAACCGGAAGCGGCCACCAACGCCAAGGACGTCAGCCAGTGGCGGCGCAACGGGGCCGGGGCGCAGATCCTGGCCGAACTGGGCCTGGGCAAGCTGCGCGTGCTGGGCACGCCGCGGCGTCAGGTGGGCCTGGCCGGGTTCGGCCTGGAGGTGGTGGAGTACCTGGAATGCCACGCGGGCGAAGGTGTGCGCTCGGTGCCGGCGGCCGCGCTGCCGTGATATAGCGCGGGCGGCATGGAGCCGCCGCTGTCCGGTGGTTGCAGGGCGCGCAACAGGAACCGCGCTGTCCGAGTGGTTCGCGCGGTTGCTGCGTATCGACCCTGCCAGCTGCCAGCTGCGAGCTGCACAGCCCCTGCTGCGCGCTCCACAATCGTTTCCTGGAGACATGGCCGGGCCTGCTTCGGCACCCCGGCCGGCACGTACCGGCCGGGCCAGGCCCCGGCAGCTGTTAAACTTGCCGCCCCCTCGAGTTGCCGACCCGCATGACCCACTACGAAGGCGATCTCCGCCCCACCACCGCGCGCTTTGCGATCATCGCCAGCCGCTGGAATGCCCGCATCACCGACGCGCTGGTCACCGGTGCGCGTCAGAGCCTGGCCGGCAACGGCATCGGCGAAGACGCCATCGACGTGATCCGCGTGCCGGGCGCCTGGGAAATTCCGATCGCCGCCAACCGCCTGGGGCAATCCGGACAGCATGCGGCGATCATCGCGCTGGGCTGCGTGATCCGCGGCGACACCCGCCACTACGAACACGTCGCCGACCTGTGCGCCGAAGGCCTGATGAGCGTGCAGTTGCAGACCGGCGTGCCGGTGCTCAACGGCGTGCTCGCGGTCGAGCGCGTGGAAGATGCCGAGGCGCGTGCCGGTGGCAGCCATGGCAACAAGGGCGAAGAATGCGCGCTTGCGGCATTGGAACTGGTCAATTTGATGGAGTTGTTGCCATGAGCAAGTCCGGTGGACACGCCCGCCACGTCCGTCGCGACGGCATCGACCCGGTGCTGCGTTCGCGCGCGCGTCGGCGTGCCTTGCAGGCGGTGTATGCCTGGCAGATTTCCGGCGGGTTCGCCAAGCAGGTGATCTCGCAGTTTGCGCATGAGCAGGCGCACGAAGTGGCCGATCTGGCCTATTTCGAAAACCTGGTCGAAGGCGTGCTGAGCAACCGCGCCGAGCTGGACACCGCGCTGACCCCGTATCTGGATCGCGGCGTGGAAGAAGTCGACGCGATCGAGCGCGCAGTGCTGCGCCTGGCTGCCTACGAGCTGCTGTATCGCCAGGACGTGCCGTACCGCGTGGTGATCAACGAAGCGATCGAAACCGCCAAGCGCTTCGGCTCCGAGCACGGCCACACCTACGTCAACGGCGTGCTGGATCGCGCCTCGGTGGAGTGGCGCAAGGTGGAGTCGGGCGCTAGCGGCGCTAGCGGCGCCTGAAGCGCCTCGGGATTGGGCAGTTGGGATTGGGGATTGGCCGCGGCGCTGGTCCCTGCCAATGTGCGCCGTGACCAATCCCCACTGCCAAATCCCCAATCCCGGCCCTTCAAATGCCCGAATTCGATCTAATTGCCCGCTTGCGCGCGCGCATTGCGGCGCGTGCGGATGTGCCGTTGGGGATTGGCGACGATGCGGCACTGCTGCAGCCGCCGCCGGGCGAGCAACTGGCGATCACCGCCGATACGCTCAATGCGGGCGTGCATTTTCCGCACGAGACGCGTGCCGAGGATCTGGGCTGGAAGACGCTGGCGGTCAATCTGTCCGACCTGGCCGCGATGGGCGCGCAGCCGCGCTGGTGCACCCTGTCGCTGTCGTTGCCGCACGACGATGCTGCCTGGGTCGACGCATTCGCCGATGGATTCTTTGCACTGGCCGATGCGCATGCCATTGCGCTGGTCGGTGGCGACACCACGCGCGGGCCGTTGGCGTGTGCGGTGACCGCGATCGGCAGCCTGCCGCCGGGTGCGGCGCTGCGTCGCGATGGTGCGCGTGTGGGCGACGACGTCTGGGTCACCGGCGCGCCGGGCGAGGCGGCGGCGGCCTTGTCGCTGTGGCAAGCCGGCCAGCTGGACGTGACCTGCGCGGCGGCTGATCCGTTGCACGAACTATGGCGCGGCCGGCTGCTGCGCCCGCAGCCGCGCGTGCAGGCCGGGCTGCGCTTGCGTGGGCTTGCGCACGCCTGTGTGGACATCTCCGACGGCTTGCTGGCCGATCTGGGCCATCTGTGCGAACGCAGCGGCGTGGGCGCGCAGCTGGCGCTGGCGGCACTGCCGGCGATGCCGCGCAGTACCGGGATCAGTGCGCTGCAATGCATCGGCTGGCAACTCGGCGGCGGCGACGACTACGAGCTGTGCTTCACCGCGGCCGTGCAGCACCGCGACGCGGTGGTGCAGGCAATGGACTTCGCCGGAGTCGCGGTGACGCGCATCGGCCAGATCGTCGCCACGCCGGGCGTGATGGTCCACGACGCCGACGGCAACCCGTGGCAGCCGCCGCAACGCGGATATCAGCACTTCGTGGGCTGAGCTGAGCGCGCAGGAAGCGTTGCGCGGGCGTGCTGCATTGCAGCCAACGTCTGCGGGTCGGGAGCGGCCATGCGATGGCATCCGCCGGCTTGCACTTCAGCACGTGCCAGCCGTTGCGGCGCCTACGCTCCCGCCTCCCGCCTCCCGCCTCCCGCCTCCCGAATCCCGCCTCCCGCCTCCCGCCTCCCGAATCCCGAATCCCGAATCCCGAATCCCGAATCCCGAATCCCGAATCCCGAATCCCGAATCCCGAATCCCGAATCCCGAATCCCGAATCCC
>NZ_JACHOM010000006.1:0-377474 GCF_014199865.1 Xanthomonas sp. F14
GTGTGGCTCAAGCCATGCGAGAGTAGGTCATCGCCAGGGGCTTTACCCGAAACCCTCAGTCCAACAGGACTGAGGGTTTCTTTTTGTGCGAAATTCGGTCGCGAAAAGCCAGAGCCAGAGCCAGAGCCGGGGCTAAATTTAAGCGAGCTGGCCAAAGCCAAAGCCAAAGCTGAAGCTAAAGCTAAAGCTAAAGCTAAAGCCAAAGCCAAAGCCAAAGCCAGAGGCAAAGGTCCGAATCTCACCACGGCACCCGGACGTTTCAGGCGCAATCGAGCACCGTAACGAGACTGGGGCGACGAGCTGGATTTACTGCCGTTGGCCACCATATTGATCCGTGCCGGCGTACCGCCGGCCTGGACGATTGGAGACCTGCATGCCCGAGCTGCCCGAAGTCGAAACCACTTTGCGTGGCCTGGCTCCGCATCTGGTTGGCCAACGCATCCATGGCGTCATCCTGCGACGCCCCGACCTGCGCTGGCCCATTCCCGAGCAGATCGAGCGCTTGTTGCCCGGTGCGACCATCACCGATGTGCGTCGCCGGGCCAAATACCTGTTGATCGATACAGATGCCGGCGGCAGCGCGCTGATGCATCTTGGAATGTCCGGAAGCCTGCGCGTCTTACCCGGCGATACCCCGCCGCGGGCGCACGATCACGTGGATATCAGCCTGGAAAATGGCCGTGTCCTGCGCTTCAACGATCCGCGCCGGTTTGGTTGCCTGTTGTGGCAGAGCGATGCACACGTGCACGATCTGCTGGCGGCACTCGGCCCGGAACCCTTATCGGATGCATTTACTGGCTATTATCTGCATGCATTGGCGCATGGCCGGCGCGCGGCAGTGAAAACCTTTCTGATGGATCAGGCGGTCGTCGTCGGCGTGGGGAATATCTATGCGGCAGAAAGCCTGCATCGCGCCGGAATCAGCCCATTACGCGAAGCGGGCAAAGTGTCGTTGGACCGTTACCGGCGTCTGGCCACGGCAGTGAAAGACATCCTCGGCTACGCCATCCAGCGCGGCGGTACCACGCTGCGCGATTTCATCAGCCCGGACGGGGCGCCCGGTTACTTCGAGCAGGAACTCACGGTGTATGGGCGCGAGGGTGAAGCCTGCAAGCAGTGTGGACGTGCGTTGAAACACGCCACGATCGGGCAACGTGCGACGGTGTGGTGCAGCAGTTGCCAACGTTGAACGCCGGCCACGTGACCCACGCTGATCGAAACACCAACCTCCAGTTCTGCATCAGCTACGACAGCTGGCGAGTAGCCCTTGGATAACAGCAAACGGCACCCTTGGAGCCACAGTGGCCGATTGCTTGATGGTGCGTTGCCGTGCATCGCGCCACAATCGTGACGTCCTGTGATTGGAGTCGTCCATGCCTGCCTCACTGCGCTACTTGATGCCGATCATGCTTGTGGGTGCATCAGCGTTGCCGCTGGCAACAGGCGCATGCGCGGATGAGCTTGCGTCCAGCACCAAACCTGCAGTTGAGCGCATCCAGTTGCACAACGGAGTTGTTGAACTCAGTGCTACGCCCGCGTTCGGTGGGCGCGTGTTGTCCTTTAATTTGCGTGGACACCCCAACGTGTTGAAGACGGGTGAGGCAGTTGATCAGCAGCCCGTGCCAGAAGTGTCCGCGACCGCAGGCGATATCCCGTACCTCGGCCACGATGTCTGGGTAGGGCCGCAGAGTCAGTGGTGGGTGCATCAACAGGTCAACCCGACACGCAAGGCGGCCACCGCGGTCTGGCCACCGGATCCGTATCTGTCGTTGGCAACCACACGTGCAGTCACACGTAGTGGCGATCACCTGATCCTGGAAGGCGTGCCTAGTCCGGTCACCGGCGTGCAGCTACGCAAGCGCGTGGCTCTTTCATCCACGCGTGCCGATACCGTGGAGGTTGAGGCCACCGCCCGCAATATCCGCAGCGAGTCCATCGCCTGGGATCTGTGGTTCAACACGCGGGTCGCGGCGGGCACGCGTGTATTCGTACCGGTGGCCAATGCAGCTGATATCCGTGTTCAGCCGCCGACCGAGGTCGGCACGGTTGCGCCGACCTACCGGCATCAAGGCGGCGTGTTTGCGTTGCGTGCCGATGCACGACAGGACGGTCTGATTCAGCGCGGCAAGGTGTTGTTGCAGCCTTCGGCAGGCTGGATGGTGGGCTTTGCGGGCGACCAGGTGTTGGTGATCCGCTTTGCGCATCAGCCGCTGTCCGCGATCCATCCGGAGCAAGGGCAGGTGGAGCTGTATCTGGACGCGCCGCCGCAGCATCCCGAGCGCGGACTGCTGGAAATGGAAGTACACGCACCGTACCGGCAGCTGGCGCCGGGCGAGCGCATGCAGGCGAACGAGCAGTGGACCTTGCTGCGCTACACCGGACCCGACGCGCAGCAGGCGCAACACCAGTTCCTGTGCAGCAAGGCGCAGGAGCTGCAGCTGACCAATGCGTGCGCGCCTTCGTCTGCCGCGCCCTGACCTCCGCATTCACCTCCGTGCCGAGCTGTGGCTATGATGGCGGCCATTCCCTGAGCAGACCGATGCGCATGCAACGACGCCACTTCCTGAAGAATGCCGCCGCCGCATTGGCCGCGCTCGGTTTGCCGGCGCTGCCGCAGTGGGCGTTGGCGGCCAAGGCCGTTGGTCTGCGTCGCTTGGGACAGCCGCAACCATTCGATTATGGCTGGCTCAAGGGGCAGGCGCGTGCGTTGGCCACGGCGCCTTACAAGAGCCACAAGCAGCTGCTTCCCGGGTCGCTGGAAGCATTGAACTGGGATCAATACCAGTCGATCCGCTACCGCCAGGACCATGCGCTATGGGCAGACGGCAACGGCAAGTTCCAGGCGAAGTTCTTTCATCTGGGGCTGTACTTCCATACCCCCGTGCATATCTACGACATCGTCGACGGCCAGGCACAGCAACTGGCCTACGACCCGGCGGCGTTCGATTACGGCAGCAGCGGGCTGGGCGGCAAGCAGTTGCCTAAGGACCTGGGCTTTGCCGGGTTCCGTCTCAACACGCGCAAGGACACCGATCGCGATTTCTCGGCCTTCCTGGGCGCGAGCTATTTCCGCGCGGTCGGCAAGGAAGGCCAGTATGGGCAGTCGGCGCGCGGGCTGGCGATCGACACCGGTACCGGTGGGCCGGAGGAGTTCCCGGACTTCATCGCCTATTACCTGGAACAGCCGGCCGACGATTCGAACACCGTGGTGGTCTACGGGCTGCTGGACTCGCCCAGCGTTGCCGGTGCGTATCGCTTTGCCATCACCAATGGCGAGGTGCTGGTGATGGAGATCGACAGCGCGCTCTACCCGCGCAAGACCATCGAACGGCTGGGCATCGGCCCGTGCACCAGCATGTACCAGGTCGGCGAAAACGATCGCCGCATGGACTGGGACTGGCGGCCGGAAATCCACGACACCGATGGCCTGGCGATGTGGACCGGTGGCGGCGAGTGGATCTGGCGGCCGTTGTGCAATCCGCCGCAGCTGCGCTTCAACATGTTCGTCGATGAGAATCCGCGCGGATTCGGCCTGTTGCAGCGTGATCGCAACTTCGACCATTACCAGGACGACGGCGTGTTCTACGAGAAGCGCCCCTGCCTGTGGGTGGAACCCAAGAACGGCTGGGGCAAGGGCTCGGTGCAGCTGGTCGAGATTCCGACCGTGGACGAGACCTTCGACAACATCGTGGCGTTCTGGAATCCGCAGGACAAGCCGCAGCCGGGGCAAGAGTTGCTGATGGGGTACCGGTTGTATTGGGGCGCGCATCCGCCGGCAAGCTCGCCGCTGGCGCACTGTGTGGCCACGCGCACCGGCCTGGGCGGCATCGTCGGGCAGAAGCGCAGCCATTTCTCGTGGCGGTTTGCGGTGGATTTTGCCGGGGGCGAACTGGCTGCGTTGGCCAAGGACCCCAAAGCCAAGGTCGAGGCCATCCTCCAGGTGTCGCGTGGCAGCACCGAGATCGTGTCGGCGCGTCCGCTGCATGAGCTCAAGGGCTATCGGGCGATGTTCGACCTGGTGCCTCCGGATGACAGCACCCGGCAGATCGATATCCGCCTGTTCCTGCGCGCCAACGGCAAGCCGCTGACCGAGACCTGGCTGTACCAGTGGACGCCGCCACCGGCGAGCGAGCGCAAGGTCTACTAGCGCACAGGGACGTCGCGCGACCGATGAGGTGGGCGATTGTCAGGCAGGTGCGGATGGCGCAGTGACGACAGGCCGCCGATCTCGAATGGCGACCGCGGCTGCGTTACAGCCGCACAGTCGCTGATGCGGCGCCCAGGCGTCGCGGACTCAGGCCGACGTCGAGCTGTTGACCAACTGCATGCGCGCACGCGGGCGCACGCAGGCCAGGTCCACCCGGAAGCAGGTGCCGTCCTTGCCGCTGAGGATACGCAGTTCGCCCTGATGAGCCCGGGCGATCTGGGCGGCCATGTGCAGGCCCAGATCCACTTCGGGCAAGGCGCGTCCGCCGGTGTGTACGTGGGTGGAGGCCTGCAGCACGTCGAGCCGGCGCGGATCGATCCCGTCCAGATTGCAGACCTCGATGCGCAGGCGGCCCTGCTCGGTGACCGCGACCGCCTTGATCAGCGAACTCTGTTGCCCCTGCACCACGGCGTTGATCATCAGGCTGCCGAACATCTGCGCCAGGCGCACCGCATCGCCATGCACCGGCTCGTCGATGGCCACATGCGTGGACAGCACCTGGTTCGGATACGCGGCGCGGGTTTCGTCGACGACCTGCGACAAGGCATCGAGCAGATCGCTGCCGTTGCCGTAGTCCAGCTGCAGCCAGTCGCGTTCGATACCGCGCGCGAAATCGTTGGCGAAGTCGATCAGTTCTTCCATGCGCCGCAGGCTGCGCTGCATCGACCGGATCGCGCCGCCCTGGCGCTGGTTGAGCGGGTCGATCGCCAGCATGTCCACCACCGCATGCATGGACTGCAGCGGGTTGCGCAGATCGTGGCCAAGGATGCCGATGAATTCTTCGCGCAGGCGCGCGGAGGCGCCGATACGCCCCAGTTCGCTGCGTGCGCGCCGCGATTCCTGCGCGCTCTCTTCGGCGCGTTGTTCGGCCTGGATCTGCGCTGCCAGCAGTTGCGCCAGCAGCTCGACCTTTTCCACCATCGGCGCGTCCATGACGCGCGGCAACGGGTCCAGCGCGCACAAGGTGCCGAACACGCTGCCGTCGTCGAACTTGATCGGCACCGACACATAGCTCTCGAAGCCATACAGCCGCGGCGTGGGGTGGTCGCGGAAGACCGGGTGCTCGGAGGCATGGCCGAACCACACTGCGTTGCCCTGGGTGCGCACGCTGTCGCAGAAGGTGGTGACCAGGGGCAGCTCGTCGCCGGGCGCCAGGCCGAACGACAGCTCGTCGCGGACCTGGCAGGTGATCCAGCGCGTATCGGTCACGCGTGCAACAGCCGCGAACCCCATGCCGGTCAGACGGGTGAGAATGGTCAGGACATCCGGGACCGACGATAGCCGGCCAACACGCGCGATATCTGCGCGTAACTCGGGAGGAAGCGGACCCATGAATTGCCTCCCGACAAGTGGATGGTCGCCAGTTTACAGGACTGCGGTTGCGCCTGGTTGCGCGTGGATCGCTGCAACGGCACCGCAACGATACGCCTGTTGATGTGTAGCGGAAATACAGCGGCGATCGAATGCCTGCAGGGGTTTAGCGGCGCATCACACGTGCATACCGGAGCAGCGCTTCAACGGCATTTCGGCTGAATTCTTCAGCCCGTCCCCGTGCCGGTTTCCCTGTCCGACGAGCCCGCCGGCGGTAGCGGCAGTGCGATCTGCAGCGGGTCGATGCGGCCTTCGCCACGCATGATCTTCTTAAACTCGGCGCGGCTGACCGACACATAGCGCTCGTTGCCGCCGATCTCCACCTGCGGGCCGTCCTGCACCGCGTGGCCTTGCGCATCCACGCGCACGGTCATGGTGGCCTTGCTGCCGCTGTGGCAGATGGTCTTGATCTCCTCCAGCTCGTCGGCCCAGGCCAGCAGGAACTGGCTGCCCTCGAACAGCTCGCCGCGGAAGTCGGTCCGCAGGCCGTAGCACAGCACTGGAATGCGCAGGCGGTCGACCACCTCGCTCAACTGCCAGACCTGGCCACGGTTGAGGAACTGCGCCTCGTCCACCAGCACGCAATGCAGCGCGCCTTCGGCCTGGATGTCGCGTTCGATCAGTTGCTGCAACTCGGTGCCGCGATCGAAGGTGCGCCCGTCCGCGCGCAGGCCGATCCGCGAGGCCACCACGCCGCTCCCGGCGCGATGATCGAGCTTGGGCGTGAGGATCAAGGTGCGCATGCCGCGTTCGCGGTAGTTGTGCGCCGACTGCAGCAAGGTGGTGGTCTTGCCGGCATTCATTGCCGAGTAGTAGAAGTAGAGCTTGGCCATTGGTGGATTTTACCGGGCCGGGCGGCCGGCGGTGACGGCCATCTGCATGAACCGGCGGCGCAGGCCTGCCCGGCGCGGCGCCGGTACAATGGCCTGCTCTGTTGGAAGCCTCTATGCACGGTCTCAATCCCCCGCAAAGCGCCGCAGTGCTGCACTGCGAAGGTCCCTTGTTGGTGCTGGCCGGTGCCGGCAGCGGCAAGACGCGCGTAATCGTGGAGAAGATCGCGCACCTGATCGCCACCGGCCGCTATCCGGCCAAGCGCATCGCCGCGATCACCTTCACCAACAAGTCGGCCAAGGAAATGCGCGAGCGTGTGGCCAAGCGTATCCGTGGCGATGGCGCCGATGGCCTGACCATCTGTACCTTCCACGCGCTGGGGCTGAAGTTCCTGCAGATCGAGCATGCCGCTGCCGGCTTGAAGCGCGGCTTTTCGATCTTCGATTCCGACGATGCCGCCGCCCAGATCAAGGACCTGATGCACGGCGCCAAGCCCGATGCGATCGAAGATGCCAAGAACCTGATCTCGCGCGCCAAGAACGCCGGCCTGTCGCCCGAACAGGCGATGGCGGCGGCACGCAGTAATCGCGAAAAGGAAGCCGCCAGCCTGTACGAGCGCTACCAGGCGCGGCTGACCACCTTCAACGCGGTGGACTTCGACGACTTGATCCGCCTGCCGGTGCAGATCCTGGAGGCCAACGAAGAGATCGTGATGGGCTGGCGCGAGCGCATCGGCTACCTGCTGGTGGACGAGTGCCAGGACACCAACGATGCGCAGTACCGGCTGCTGAAAATGCTGGCCGGGCCGCGCGGCAACTTCACCTGCGTGGGCGACGACGATCAGAGCATCTACGCCTGGCGCGGTGCCAATCCGGAAAACCTGCAGCAGATGGGGCGCGATTATCCGGCGCTGGAAATCATCAAGCTGGAACAGAATTACCGCTGCTCCAACCGCGTGCTGCGTGCGGCCAATGCCTTGATCGCGCACAACCCGCACGAGCACTTGAAGACCCTGTGGAGCGACCAGGCCGACGGTGAGCGCATCCGCGTGTGGGAATGCCGCGACAGCGAGCACGAAGCGGAAAAGGTCGCTGCCGAGATCTCGTTCCTGGGTACCGCCAAGCAGGTGCCGTGGAGCGATTTCTGCATCCTGTTTCGCGGCAATTTCCAATCGCGGCCACTGGAAAAGGCGCTGCAGCTGCTGCGCGTGCCGTATCACCTGACCGGTGGCACTGCGTTTCTGGAGCGGCAGGAAGTCAAGGACGTGCTGTCGTGGTTGCGGCTGATCGTCAACCCCGAAGATGACGCGGCGTTTTTGCGCGCAGTGCAGTCGCCCAAGCGCGAGGTCGGTGCGACCTCGCTGGCGCGGCTGGCCGAGCTTGCCAGTGCGAAGTCGGTGCCGATGTCGCGCGCAGCCGAGTCGATGGGCGCGCTGCAGCACCTGCCGCCGCGTGCGGCCAATGGCCTGAGTGCGTTCACCGATATCCTGCGCGATATGCGTGAACATTCGGCCAGGCTGCCGGCGGGGGAGCTGGTACGCATGCTGGCCGACAAATCCGGCCTGCTCAACGACCTGCGCAATCAGTCCAAGGACGAAACCGGCTTCCAGCGGCGCAAGCGCAATCTGGACGAGCTGGCCGAGTGGTTCGAAGGCGGCCCGCGTGGTGCAAGTGCCAGCGATCTGGCCGCGCAGCTGGCGCTGTTGTCGCGCAACGACAAGGACGATGGCGGCAACCAGGTACGCATGATGACCATGCACGCGTCCAAGGGCCTGGAATTCCGTTATGTGTTCATCGTCGGCTGCGAAGACGGCGTGCTGCCGCATGAAGTGAGCCTGGAAGAAGGCAACCTGCAGGAAGAGCGCCGCCTGCTGTATGTGGGCATCACCCGTGCCAAGGAGCAGCTGTGGATGAGCCACAGCAAATTGACGCGCAAGTTCGGCGAGCATGTGCGGCTCAAGCCCAGCCGCTTCTTCGACGAGATCCCGGCCGAAGAATTGCAGCGCGACGGCGCCGACCCGGTGGCCGATGCCGAGCGCAAGAAAGAGCGCGCCAGCGCGGGCTTGGCGGCGATCCAGGCGTTGTTCGACTAGCGGTTATTGCGCAGGCGCAGGCTTGCCAGCGACACGCCTGCACGGCAGTCTGGTTTGCCCTGATGCCGGAGTGCGCCGTGACTGTCGTGATCGAAACCCCGCGTTTGCGCCTGCGGACATTGGATCCCGAGCGCGATGCCGACGCAGTGCTGACGCTGGTCAACGACCCCGGTTTCATCGCCGGCATCAACGACCGCGGTGTGCGCACCCGCGAGCAGGCGCGTGATCATCTGCGTGAGTGGGCGCAGGCCCACCAGGAAAAATACGGCTTTGCGCACTGGGCGGTGGAGACGCGCGCCGAAGGTGCGTTTGCCGGCACATTGGGGTTGTTGTGCCGCGATACCTTGCCGATGCCGCATATCGGCTTTGCACTGCTGCCCGAGCACCGCGGCAAGGGCTATGTCAGCGAGGCCGGGCGCGCAGTGCTGGACCATGCACGCGATGTGCTGGGGTTGCCGCAGCTGTGCGCGATCGTGTCGCCGGACAATGCCGGTTCGATTCGTGCGCTGGAAAAACTTGGGTTGCAGCGGCAAGGCCTGCGCGTGTTGAGCCAGGAGGACCATCCGGTGCTGTATTACACGATCGCGCTCGCTCCGGCCGACATGGACAGCCGGG
This sequence comes from Xanthomonas sp. F14, assembly GCF_014199865.1. Lineage (NCBI taxonomy): Bacteria > Pseudomonadati > Pseudomonadota > Gammaproteobacteria > Lysobacterales > Lysobacteraceae > Xanthomonas > Xanthomonas sp. F14. Next base: position 9,117 of record NZ_JACHOM010000006.1, read on the forward strand.
CAGGCCTGCGGCACCCTGGCGGCGACTCTCACCGCTGAACGCGGCCGACACAACGCAGCAAACAGTCGTCAGCGTGGCGGGGACGGCGCGCAGGCACTTCGGTGGACGAGCGGCGCAGCGCCTCCGCACCGCACCTGCCTGGCGATGAGCGCCGTCGTTGTGTCCGTCGCCCCAACAAGGACACTTGCATGCCATTGCTGGTCAACGCCTACTCCACGCTGCGCGAGCCGTTGTGGCCGGATTTCCTGCCGCGCGCCGCCGTGCAGCACCGCGACCACGCCGATCCGGAATTGGCCACGCATCTGCATGGTTTCGTCGGCTACGTGAGTCAGGCCGGCGACGGCCAGATGACCCAGCCGCGCTATCACCTGATGCGGCATGTGCAGCGGGTGCGCCAGCACTTCACCTTCGAGGTCGACGATGCGGCTTTCGGGGAATTGGCGCAATGGGCCGAGCAGGCCAATGCGGTGTGTTTTCTGGCCGATGGCAGCGTGCGCGACCCGCAGGGGCGTGTGCTGATCAGCCAGGGCGAGCCGGCGATCGATGAGCAGGCGCAGGTGCCGTATCCGCCGGATGCCTTGCAGCGGCGTGCGCAGCAACTCGCGCAGCTGACCGCGCAAGGCATCCGCGTGCCACCCAGCCTGCCGCCGGTGCCTGGCGAGGCCGAAGCACGGGTGCGCGATGCGGCGGCGGTGACGCAGCGCATGCTGGCGTTGTTTGCGGCGGCCTTGCGCGCGGAGATGCTGGCCGCCGGCGATACGCCACCGGCGTTGGAAGCGATGGACACCCGCCTGCCCGGTGTGGCGGCGGCACTGTCGCCGCAGGAGCGCGCCTTTTTTGCCCAGCCTGCACCGGAGCCGCAGCAGCTCGCCAACTTCGGCTGGCGCTACGAGAGCCTGGCCGTGCTGCAGTGGGCCCTGGGGCTGGCCGAGGCGTTGCCGGAGCCGACCAGCCTGTGCGATGTGCCCCTGGCCGCCCAGCGCGCGCTGGAGCATGCCGAAGCCGCGATGCGGCCGTCGCTGACGCTACGGCCGGTGCCGGAACTGCTGGATGCGCTGGACCGGCACTTACGCCTGCATTGGGCGGTGCGCCAGGCCGGCCAGAGCGAGCAACCGCCACCGGCCGGCATCGTGCCGGGCGTGGTCTACGAGCGTCACTACACCCTCAACTGGCTGCTGCACTTCGAAGACGCCGACTGGGACGAGGTGGATACGCCGACCTGAGCGGAGCGGGCACCGCTGCGACGTTGGTGCTGCCAAGCCCCTCAGCGGCGTGCATCCGCATGGCGTCGTGGCGCGGTGGGATCTTGCGCGCTAGCCGAGGAAGGACATGGCGTGGGTCAGCGAGCGGTCGGTCTGCAGATCCAGCAGGCGGCCGTGTGCGTCATGCAACAGCAGGTGGCCGGGCTGCTCTCGCACCTTGACCGCGATGCCCGCAGGCCAGTCCAGCGACGCCACGATGCCGCCGTCATGGTGGCGCACCAGGAAATAGCGCGCGCCGTGCGGCCAATGCAGGCCAACCAGGAATCCCAGTTCAAGCGCCACCACGCTCGATCCATCCGGCGCGCCGGATGCGTCGCTGCGGTGATGCAACCGGCACTGACGGGCGTTGCCGAGGTGCTGGTAGTGCAGGCAGATGTCGCCATCGGGATCGGTGCGCACATCCGCTTGCTGCACGCTGCCGAGCCGATGCGCGAGCACCGGTGTTTGCGGGTCCACGCGCAGGGGATCGCGCGCCTTGAGGCGTCTCTCGGGCAGGCTGTAGGTCCAGTCCTCCAGCTGCTCGCGGGCCTGCACCAGATACACCTCGCAATCGCTGAAGAATCCCGCCGCAATCACCGGGCCAGGCAGGTCGCCGACATGCCACAGCACGCTGTGCAGATCCTTGTCGGTATCGACGACCAGCAGCCGGTTGTCGACCACGATGCTCCAGCCGATTCCGCTGTAGCTGGGCGCGGCGTATTGCAGCGCGATCTGGCCAAGGTCGCGCATCGCGTGGGTGATCAGATCCAGCCGATGGACGGTGGACACGCGCTCGCGGGGGGCGATTGCCAGGGCGACCTGTCCGCTATCGGCGATGACGACTCCGAATGCAGGCGCCGGGTAGCGCCGCAGCAGGCGCCCGTGCGCGTCCACCACCGCCGCACCGGCTTCGCCCAGGGCCAGCAGATAGCGGCGATCCGGGAGTGCGGCCACGTCGTGGATGGCCGCCAGGCCGGCCTGCGGTGCCTGCAGGTGCACGGTGGTGGCGCCCTCCCATAGCCTGGATTGGCTGGTCGCGGCGCGTGGTTTGAAGGCTGGGATATCGGCGCTGAGCAGGGGGTCCTTGGCCAGCTTCAGCAGCGTGGTCAGATCGCCGACGGACAGGCTGTTGCGTGCGAACGCATGATCGGCGGCGATCGCCGGCAGCAGCTGCCGCGCCAGCTGTTGCAGCGAGCGGTTGGGGGAAGCATCCACCAGCAGCGCCGCTGCCATTTCACTGCGCGGTGCGGCGTCGGCGGTGGGGTCTGCAAGCGCGGCGATGCGCTCGGCATAGTGTTCCAGCGTGTCCGGCAACAGCTGCGCGCGCTTGACCAGGGCGCGTGCGCGCAGCGTGCTGCCGGCCTGTTCGGCGGCCAGCAGCCACTGCGCGGCCTGGTTGCGCGCCGCGTGCAATGGCCACACCGCGTCCACGGCGGCCAGCCAGTCGCCGGCCTGCACCAGTGCCTGGCCCCATTCCAGCCGCAGCGCGTCGGCCAGTGCGCGGTCGGTGCCGTGCAGCAGTTGGATTGCCGCGGCGAAGGCGCCATCGCGGCGCGCGACCTGCACGGCACGTGCATGATCGCCGGCCAGCATCAGCAGCCGGATGATCATCGCCGCCGGCATGTCCCAGCCCAGCGCCAGCTCTGCGGCCTGTGTGTAACGGGCGTGCTTGACCAGATAGTCGAGCGCCTCGTGGCGCGCATTGAGCAATTCGGCCAGGACGAACACCGCACGATCGATCTGCCCCTCGCGGTCCAGGCGCGCGAAGGCGCTGCGATAGGTCGCGCGCAGATGCGCCTGCAGGTCTTCGCCCAGACCGATGCGGGTGCCGGCGCCGCGCGTGCGCGACAAGCTCAGGTCGCTGCGCCGCTGTGGCACCCCGAACGCCTGCCCCAAGGACTCGCCCACGCCATCGAGCGGCAGCGCATTGCGCAAGGCTTCGTCCAGATCGCCGTTCTCGAACTGGCGCAGCATCCGGCGCATGTAGGCACCCTGGCGATGTCCGACCAGGCCGGCCAGCCGCGAGGCAACCAGTGCGCGGGCAAGCCGCGTGCGCCAGGCCGAGACCGCTGCTGCGTCCCGGCGTGCCGGCACGTGCGTGCGCTGCCCGGTGGCTGCGGATCGGTTCGATGCCGGCGCATGCGCGCTGCCCAGCGTGCGCTGAGCGCGCGCCAGCAGGCGTTGCCACAGCGTGCTGTTCTGCACCTCGGGGCGCTGCGTCTTCAGCGCGCGGAGGAACGCATCGCGCTCTGCGCTGGCTGGCGGGACGGCATCGCCCAGCAGTTGCCGCAGCGGTTTGCCGCGCAGCCGGTCCACCTCCAACGGTGGCGCGCTCGGGCTGCAGTCGTAGGGCGTGTGCAGCGGGTAGCCGGTCATGTCGATCGCCTCGGCAGGATCCAGCGGTAGCGCCTGGTGCCACTGCAGCGCGATCACCTGGGCGCCATGTACCAGACCGATATCGGCGGGGGGCAACTGCGCCGCCTCGGCGGCGGTCAACGCGCCGGAAAACAGGCCGCCATGCGCCTGGCACAGCGCCAGGCCGGGCGCCTGCTCGCAGACCAGCGCACGCGGCGCGGCGAAGCACAGCACATCGCCGTCGGCGAAGCGCAGCGCCCGGCTGCCCGGTTGCCAGGCGCGTACGAGCCTGGCCAGGCGTTGCTCCGGGCCGAGCCACGCCGCCGAGAACCACAACGCCGACACCATCTGGCTGCCGTGCCATAGCGGGTACCGCACGCTGCCGCCAGCGTTGTCCGTGCGCGCGGGGCTAGTCATGGCCGGGTTGCTCTGCCTGGCCTTGCACCACCATCAACGGGGTCAGCCCGCCATCGCCCAGGATCCAGGCCTGCCCCTGCAGGGTGACCAGGGCGACCCGCGCGCCATCGCTGGACACCGCCGCAGCGCTGATCTCGCTGGCGGCGTGATGCAGTGTCCGGCGTCCGGTGGCCCCGATGGCGAGCAGTGCGCGACGATCGGCGCGCAGCACCAGCAGCAGGCTGTGTTGCGGCGCGTCGGGGTCGCCGATCAGGCCGATCGCCCTGTCGCCGGACGCCACGATCGCCTCGAATTCCTGGAAGCCATCGGCCGGCCCCCCGTGCAGTACCCGGTAGGCCAGCGAGCGGTCGCCGCCGGCCTGGCGGCTTGCCAGTTCCAGGGCGATGGCGCCACGCCATTGGCCCTCCTGGACCAGGTTGCGCAGCAACACGACCGGCGGACGCGACCCCAGCGCCAGCTGCAGGACGAGGTCCTGCTTGCCGGTGCGATGCAGGCGCAGCAGCCGCAGTTCGCCCGCGACATGGGTGGCGTAGACCGCGTGCTCGGCATCGCCTTGCGCCAGCGCCACCACCTGCCCGGCGATCTCGCTGCCGTGCGCAACCCGCTGCCGCTGGGCGCTATCGCGCGTCCACGACATCAGCCGGCCGTGCTGGTCCCACAGCAGGAACCGCTGCGGCTGGCCGCCGCTGTTGAGCCACACGCACGGACGCAGCCGCACCTGGCCGGGTACGGGACAGATGCTCTGACCGCCAGCCTCGATGGAGCGGGGCATGCCATCGAGATTCCAGCACTCGGCCTGCTGACCGATCGCGACGATGCCGCCCACGTGCTTGTTCTGCGCCGCAAGGCACAGCAGCTGTCCGCCCTGCGTCCATTGGTGATAGCGCGGCGCCGCCCGTTTGACGCTGTCGGCGGGCTGCACCTTCACCATCGCGCTGCGGTAGCCGTCTGCCAGCAGCAACGCGACATGGCTGCCGTCCGGGCTGAACAGCGGTGCGTGGCGCAGCGAGAACTTGCCCTTGACCACGTGTTTTGCGGCGTCGGCCTCGGCGGGGCGTTGGGTGTCGATGAAGTGCCCGCGCAGCAGCTGCGTGGCGGCCATGCTGGCAGGCACCGGCAACAGGCTGCTGCGGGTGCCGTGGCGCGTCTGCAGCCCCACCTGCAGATGCGCATCGGCTGCAGGCGCGATGCTGGCCTGGTGGTGGAACGGTGCTGCGCGCACCGGTTGCGCACCGATCCACCAGCACTCGCTGGTGGTCGGCGTGGCGGTTGCCAACTGCGTGGCCCAGGCGTGCGCGTGCTGCGTGCCGGTCGCCTCGAAGGTGCGGCCCTGCAGCAGCTGTTGCAGCCGGGCGGGGCTGTCGGCGTCGTGCAGCTCGCCGGGCAGATGCGCCAGGCCCCAGACCAGGCGCGCATTGGCCGCCTGCGCACGGCGTGCCAGCAGGATCCACAACGCGATCTGTGCCAGGCGCGGTGCGCCCCATTGCGCCGGGCCGGCATCGAAGATCGCCACCAGGCGCGCATCGCGCGTGCGGGTCTGCATCCGGGGCACCAGGAACAGGTGCTCGGCGTGTGCGGCGCGGCGCAGGAATTCCTCCGGCAGTGCGTCTGCCAGGGCCCACTCGCTCAGCAGCAGGTGCTCGTAGCTGCCGCGCCGACGCAGATCGTCGATGCCGTCCGGCTCGCTGTCGCCGTCTTGGCGGCGCAGGCGACTGGCGCGGCCGAGCAAGGGGTCCAGGCGCACCAACCAGGGACCGAGCTGGGCGGCGATCTGCGGGTCGAACCAGTCCAGCCACAGCCGCCAGGGCTGTAGCGGTGCAGGCATCTGCAGCACGGCGCTCACGCGGCCTCCCAGCGCTGACGGATCTGCGCCACGACCTCGGCACGCGCCGGCAGCAACCGATGCAGCGGCAGTACCAGTGCCGGTGAGCGCAGCAGCAACAGCGGCTGCGCCCCGTGCTGGCGGCGCAGCGCACGCTCCAGCAGTTCCAGCGGCAGGTCGGGACGTTCGGCGGTGGGCAACCACAGGCCGGGGGCGTCCGCGCGCGGCGCCACGTACTGCACGCCGTCGGCCCAGGGGAGCTGCGGCGCAGGGCCGGTCAGCAGCAAGGCCTGCGCGGTGGCGGTGACCAGCAAGCCCGCGCCGTCGGACAGGCGCGCCCATGCCGCCAGCAACCCGCGTGCGGCATCGCCCACGCCGATCACCCCCTGCGGGGCGACCGGCACCGGCTCGTCCTGCCACGACCAGTTCACGCGCCGCTGCCGATCTGCTCGATCAGGCGCGTGCGTTCGTGGGCCAGCTCGGCCGGCAGCGAGGCGGCCGTGAAGTTGGCATCGATCTCGCGCAGCAAGGCTTCGGCCATGGTGCGCACGGCGGGATTGTGCTGATCCTGCAGGCAGCACTGGGCGGCCTCCACCAGCCGGGCAGTGCGCGAGAGCGGTTGCAGGGCGGCCTGTTCGACGGCCGCGCGCAAGGTGGGATTGGTGGCGGCGGCCAGGGTGCCGCGCAGCAGGTCGCGTGCGCTGGCTTGCTGCTCGCGGGTCGGCAGCACATAGAACAGCGGCCACAGATCGGCCTCGCTGGCCTGGGTGCGTCCGGCCAGCACGCAGGCGGCGGCGATCAGCCGCTGGGTCTTGACCAGGCGACGGTCCGACAGCTGCACGCCTGCGCCGCGCAATGTCCGGATCGCTGCGGCGAGCGCCGTGCGTGCGCCATCCATGTCCACCGCACGTGCCTGTTCGCACAACAGGTCCAGGTCGGCCAGCCCGGCGACCGGGTGCAGCGGCGCACGCTCGGCCTGCCATCCGCCGGACAGCAGCGCTTCGAGCTGATGGTCCGCCACCGGGTCGACGAACAGATGCAGCAGGAAGCGGTCGCTGAAGGCCGCCAGCGCATCGTCGTCCGGCAGCGCGTTGGCCGCGCCCACGCACAGGCGCAACGGGCAGTGCAGATCGGTCTGGCCACGCCGGAAGCGGCGTTCGTTGAGCAGCCCGAGCAAGGTGTTGAGGATGGCGGTGGAACCCAGGAAGACTTCGTCGAGGAAGGCGATGTCCGCCTCGGGCAACATCCCGGTCACGTCGATCTGCACGCTGCCCTCGCGCAATTTGCGCAGGTCCACCGGGCCGAACAACTCTGCCGGTTCGGTGAAGCGGCCCAGCAGATATTCGAAATAGCGACCGCCCAGTGCGGCGGCGACGCGCCGCACGACCGCGCTCTTGGCGGTGCCCGGCGGGCCGATGATCAGCAGATGTTCCTGCGCCACCGCTGCGAGCACGATCAATTCGGCCAGCTGATCGCGCTCGATCAATCCGGTCGTGGCGGCCTGGACGGTGGCGCGAATGCGCGCGGCGGCGGGATGGGCGTGCATGCGATCGGTCCTTCGAGCAAGACGTGCGGCGCGGTGCAGGCACCGGCGACCGCCTGTGGAACGGGTGATGAAGCGGTGGCGCATGGCATTAACGAGGCTGCCACGAGCGTGCGGGTATCCTGTGCGCTCACCGAGCCAGGGAGGCAATGCAATGACGATCGGCGAGTATTCGGAATTCTATCGCGGCAAGCGCGTGGTGGACTTCAGTGTGGACCAGCCCGCCAGCGGCGGCGACGTTGTGTACCGGCTGCGCCAGGACTACGAAGGCGAAGGCAGCCAGGCGGAGTTGCTCGACAGCCTGCTGGCGCAGGTCGACCCGGCCAGCATCCAGGCATTGATCATCGGCCCCTGGCGTGAATCCTACGAGGAAGGCCCCAGCGGCTATCTGCAGCGGCTGATCGAACGCCGCGACGAACTGACCGCGTTGCGCGCGCTGTTCGTCGGCGACATGGTCTGCGAGGACTGCGAGGTGTCGTGGATCATCCAGACCGACTACACCCCGCTGCTGGCCGCATTTCCGGCGCTGCAATCGCTGCGCGTGCGCGGTTCGTCCAAATTGGTGCTGACCCCGTTCACGCATACGCAGCTGCAGGAACTGGCGATCGAATGCGGCGGGCTGCCGTCAGCCATCGTGCAGGCGATCGCCGACTCCACGCTGCCGGCGCTGCAGCACCTGGAGCTCTGGCTGGGCGTGGAGGATTACGGCTACGACGGCGATCTGGGCACCTATCAGCGGCTGCTGGCAGCCATCGGCCCGGAGCGTCTGCGCTATCTGGGCCTGCGCAATGCAGCCAACACCGACGAACTGGCGAGCTGGCTGGCGACCCAGCCGTGGCTGGGCAGCCTGGACACGCTGGACTTGTCGCTGGGCACCATCGGCGATGTCGGCGCGCGGGCCCTGGTCGAAAGCACGCAGCTGGGCCAGCTGCAGCGGATCGATCTGAGCCATCACTACATTTCTGCCGACTGGCAGGCCCGTCTGACGACGTTGCCGGTCACGGTGATCCTGGAAGACCCCGAAGAGGAAGAAGAAGACGAGCGCTACGTCGCTGTCTCCGAATGACGTGAGCGCGCATTGGGTCGTGGTGGGGCCACGGGACAGCCGCAGGGTTGCCGCCCTGCAGCAGGCATTGCAGGCGCAGGGCCAGCCTGCGGCCAAGGTGTTCGATTATCTGCAGCTGCTGGACACCACAGCGCCGTTGCAGGACTGGCTGGTGCGGCATCCGGCCGCGCTGGTCAAGCTGGAATCGCCGGGCGAGGCGCCGGGGTTGCATCAGGCGCTGATCGTGCGCGGTTGGCAGTGTCTGGGCCGGCCTGGGCCGGCACCTGCGCCATTGGCGCATGGCGAACTCGCGCATCAGCATCTGTGGCATGCGGGGTTTGCGGACCTGTTTGCGACCTTGCCGGCGGCGCGCTATCTGAATCCACCGGCGGATCTGCTGGCAATGACCGACAAGCTTGGCTGCCAGCAGCGCCTGGCTGCGGCAGGTGTCACCGTGCCTGCCCTGCTGGGCACGGTCGACAGCTACGCCGGCCTGCGCGAACGCCTGCAGGCGAGCGGCTGCAACCAGGCATTTCTCAAGCCGCGCTACGGATCGTCCGGCGCGGGGGTGCTGGCGTATCGCTGGCACCGCGATGGGCGCCAGATCGCCAGCGGCTCGGCCGAGCTGGTGGTGCAGGGCGGCCAGGTGCGGGTGTTCAACGCATTGCGCCAGCGCCGCTATACCCGCAGCGAGGAGATCGCGCCGCTGGTGGATGCGATCGCCGCGCAGGGCGCTTACCTGGAGCGGTGGATTCCCAAGCCGCGCGCGCCCGGCCTGCCCGGCTATCACTACGACCTGCGCGTGATCGCGTTCGACGGTGCGGCGCGGCAGCGTGTGGCGCGTGCCAGCCGCGGCCCGCTGACCAATCTGCACCTGGGCAACCGGCGCCTGCCGGCGCAGGCCTGGCAGCGTGCCGACGTGGATGCGGCGGTAGCCAGCACCGTGGCGCAGGCGGCCAGCGCGTTTGCCGACTGTCGCATGATCGGTTTCGACCTGATACAGCGCGCCGGGCGCTGCCATGTGCTGGAAGCCAACGGCTTTGGCGACCTGCTGCCGCAGCTGCGCTGGCAGGGGCGCACGACTTACGAGGATCAGGCAGCACTTGGCGCCGCCGTCGGCAGCGTCGCCGACACCGATTGCGAGAACCGCCTGCATGGTTGAGACGCTGCCGGACATGCACGCCATCGTCGGTGCGTACGACATCGTGCTGATCACCTTGGATACGCTGCGCTACGACGCTGCGCAGCGCTGTTTTGCACGGGGCGAGCTGCCGGTGCTGGCGCCGTACCTGCCGGCCGATGGCTGGGAGCGGCGGCACACGCCGGGCAGCTTTACCTACGCGGCCCACATGGCCTTTTTCGCTGGGTTTTTACCGACCCCTGCGCGCCAGGGCCCGCACCCGCGCCTGTTCGCGCTGGCCTTCGACGGCAGCGAGACCATCGTCGCGCAGACCCAGGTGTTTGCCGACAGCGGCGATATCGTCGATGGGCTGTCGCGCTGCGGGTATCACACGCTGTGCATCGGTGGCACCGGCTTCTTCAACAAGGCCAACGCGCTCGGTGCGCAGTTGCCCGGCCTGTTCGGCGAGAGCCACTGGTCGCCGGCGTTTGGCGTCGCTGCCGCCGATTCGACCGAGCGCCAGGTCGCCCTGGCCTGCGCACGCCTGGGCGATCCCGCCCTGCGCGATACCCGCTGTTTTCTCTTCATCAACGTCTCGGCCCTGCATCAGCCCAATTGCCATTACCTCCCCGGTGCGGTACGCGACGACTTCGACAGCCACTGCGCCGCGCTGCGCTATGTGGATGCGGCGCTGGCGCCGTTGTTTGCCGCACTGCGTGCGCGTGGTGGCGCGTTTGCCATCGTCTGTTCCGATCACGGCACGGCCTACGGCGAGGATGGCTACCATGGCCATCGCCTGGCCCACGAGGTGGTGATGACCGTGCCTTATGCCCATTTCCTGGTGACCCCATGAGCCTGCCTTCGTTGGCCGAGTTGCTGCGCCAGCCGCCCTATCAGGCCTATTCGTACTCGTATCCGCACAAGACCAGTTACCGGCCGCTGCAGCCGGCCGTGCCGTTGTCGCAGGTCTGGGCCGACGAACCCCGGCAGGCGCTGTTTCTGTACCTGCATATCCCGTTCTGCTCGTACCGCTGCGGGTTCTGCAACCTGTTCGCGCTGGCACGCCCGGCAGCGGCGCAGGTGGAGGCCTATCTGCTGCAGATGGAGCAGCAATTGCGCGCCACCGTGCAGGCCTTGGGCACGCACCGCTTCGTGCGCTTTGCGATGGGCGGCGGCACGCCGAGTTATCTGACTCCTCCGCAATTGCAGCGCGTGTTCGACATGGTGGCGCAGCACGCGACGATTGCGCTGGACACCATTCCGGCCGGCATCGAGGTCTCGCCGGAAACCGTGGATGCCGAGCGGCTGCGGGTCTGCCGGCAGGCCGGCATCGATCGGGTCAGCATGGGCATCCAGAGTTTCAGCGCCGCCGAAGTGAGCGCACTGGTGCGGCCGCAGCAGCGCGACACGGTGGAGCGGGCGATCGCCACCATTCGCGCCCAGGACATCCCGACGCTGAATCTGGATCTGATCTACGGCATCGCCGGGCAGACCGTGGACAGCTTCCTGGCCTCCATCGACAGCGCACTGCGGCATGCGCCCGAAGAGCTGTATCTGTATCCGCTGTACGTGCGGCCGATGACCGGCCTGGGCCGGATCGAGGCCAAGAGCGGCGGGCGACGCAGCTTCATGCTGCACCCAGAGCCGCTGGACGAGCGCCTGGTGCTGTACCGGGCCGGACGCGATCATCTGCTGGCGGCCGGCTACACGCAGGTCTCGATGCGCATGTTCCGCGCCCCGCATGCGCGCGATGGCGACGCGCCGGTGTACTGCTGCCAGAGCGATGGCATGGTGGGCATCGGCTGCGGCGCGCGCTCGTATACCGCCGGCCTGCATTACTCCAGCGAATACGGTGTCAGCCGGCGCTCGGTGGCGGAGATTCTCGATCACTACCTGGCGCGCGATCCGGCCAGCTTCGCCTGCGCCGACTACGGCATCGCGCTGGATGCCGACGATGCCATGCGGCGGCATGCGATCCAGTCGTTGCTGGTGTTCCCGGGGCTGGACCGCGACGACTTCCGTCAGCGCTTCGGCCTGGATTGCCTGCAGGCCTTGCCGCAGCTGCAGGAGTTGCTGGCGCTGGGGCTGGCGCAGCAGCACGGAGCACTGTTGTCGCTCACCGCCGCAGGCATGGAGCGGGCCGACACCATCGGCCCGTGGCTGACCTCTGCGCCGATTGTCGAGCGCATGCAGCAGTACCAGGTCGGGTAAGCGGCCGATGCATCTGTCATTGCTCTATCGGGGACGGCTGAGCAGCTGCAATTACGCCTGCGATTACTGCCCGTTCGCCAAGACCTACGACAGCCCCGCCGCGCTGCGCCGCGATGCGCAGGATCTGGCGCGGTTCGTCGGCTGGGCGCAGGCACAGACGCGGCCGTTGTCGATCCTGTTCACGCCCTGGGGCGAGGGTCTGGTGCGGCGGCATTACCGCGACGCGATGGTGCAGCTGAGCCAGTTGCCGCAGCTGCGCCGCGTGGCGATCCAGACCAACCTGTGCACGGGCATGCGCTGGCTGGACGCGGCCAATCTCGACCGCCTGGCGCTGTGGTGCACCTACCATCCCAGCCAGGTGACGCGCGCGGCCTTCCTGCGACGCTGCCAGGCATTGCGCGAACGCGGCGTGCGCCACAGCGTGGGCATGGTCGCCTCGCACGCGCACATGGACGAGATCGAGGCGCTACGTGCTGCACTGCCTGCCGCCACGCCGATGTGGCTCAACGCCTTCGATCCGCGCCCGCCGAACTACTACACGCCCGAGCAAGTGCAGCGTTTGAGCCGGATCGATCCGCATTTCGGCTACAACCTCGCCCCGCCGCCCAGCTTCGGCGCGCCCTGCCTGACCGGCGAGTCGGTGCTGTCGGTGGATGGCGATGGCACCGTGCGGCGCTGCCACTTCGTCGCTACGCCGCTGGGCAATCTCTACGACGGCAGTTTCGCCGCGCAGCTGCGTGCCCGCAGCTGCCCCAATACGCGGTGCGATTGCTTCATCGGCTATGTGCATCGGCCGGACCTGCCGTTCCAGGCCGACTATGCGGGCGGCGTGCTGGAACGGGTGCCGGCGACGGTGTGATCCGTCAGTACCGAGCGGTGACTTGCCCGGAGCGGCTCGCACCGTGGCGGGCAGTTGTCAGGGACGGCGCGCAGTTACCGCAGTGCACGCGCGGGCCGTGCCGCACCAGGCATTGGCCGCGTGCGACTGGCGGCGGGGCGAGCGCTTCGCTTCCTGCGCTTACGCGCCCAGGCGGGTAAGCAGCGCGGTCACCTGCTCGCGCAGTTCCTGCAGCTGCTCTTCCAGGCTCTGCACGCGCGCTTCCAGGGCAGCGCTGTCGGCGCCGCGCGGCGTGCTCTCGCGCGTGGCAGCTGCGGCCTGCAGTGCGTCCAGATCCAGCTCGCCGCTGAGCAGATGCATGTAGCGGTCCTCGCGCTGGCCGCTGGCACGCGGCAGTTGCACCGCCAGGCCGCGCTGGATGAGCCGGTCCAGATGGTGGCGCACGTCGTCGGCATCGTTGAAGCGCGCCAACCGCTCGCTGCGCGCGAACAGTTCGCCCAGGGTTTGCGGGCCGCGCAACAGCAGCAGGCCGATCAGGGCCACCTGCTGGCGGGTCAGATCCAGCACGCTGCCCAGCCGGTGTTCGTAACGCTCGGCGCGCGAGGAGAACTGCTGGCGGACCAGGCCCAACGTTTCCAGCTGGCGTAGCGCGTGATGCACCACGCCGGTCTGCAGGTTCAGCACCGGCTCGCGTGCGGTCTTCTGGTTGGCGGCCACCTGCGCGGCATTGACCGTGAGCGGATACGCATCCGGCGTGGTCGCCTCTTTTTCGATCAGGCAGCCAAGCACGCGGGCCTGGGCGGTATCGAGGACGGGCGGGGAAGGTGCATCTGTCATGGGGGCGACTCCGGGGCAATCAGCGCACAAGCATATGCCGATCCTGCATTGGCGTTCTTCAGGCCGCGATCCCATGCAGGGCAGCCAGAGCGGCAACGGGATCGAAGCGGCCGTCAGTCGTTGAGGGCGCATGAAGCACGCGCGCATCGCCAGCAAATGCCGCAGTGGCCACGTCGCCATGCGTGCGCACGTGCCGCTGCCCGCAGCACTGCCGTCGGCCGGAGCGGGCGGGGCGGCGCGAACCCGCTAAAATCGCGGTCTTAATTGCCGCTCCTGTCCTGGTGGATGCCATGCGCCCCTCGCTTTACGCCCCGTTGTCCCTGCTCGCCTGCACTGCGCTGGCCCTGAGCGCCTGCAAACCCGGCGATAAGGAGCTCGCGCAGCGCGCGCAGGACGCGGCCGTGTCCGCCAATGCGACCGCCGGCGCCGCCGCAGCCAAGACCGCCACGCCGCCCGCAGCCGCCACCGTGCCGGCCGGCGACGACAACCTCAACGCGGTGCTGTGGATGCAGCGCTCGGAGGAATACCGCGCCGTGGCCGAGCAGACCTACCGCGCCGCTGCCGACAAGCTGGACGCTGCGCTGAAGCAGCCCAACTGGGACGCGTTGGTGCCCGAGGAACGCGGCAATGCCGCCACCGGGCTGAAGCCGGCGGTGGTGCTGGACGTGGACGAGACGGTGCTGGACAACTCGCCGTACCAGGCGCGTCTGTTGCGCGATGGCAAGGAATACGACGAGTTGAGCTGGGACCAATGGGTGGCCGAGAAGAAGGCCAAGCCGATTCCGGGCGTGGTGGATTTCGCCAAGGCCGCCAACGCCCGCGGCATCACCCTGGTCTACATCTCCAACCGCGCCGTGCACCTGAAGGACGCCACGCTGGCCAACCTGCGCAGCGTCGGGCTGCCGGTGGCCGATGACAGCGTGTTTCTGGGCCTTGGCACCGTGGTCCAGGGCTGCGAGCAGAACGGCAGCGAGAAGAACTGCCGGCGCCAGTTGGCCGGCCAGAAGTACCGCGTGCTGATGCAGTTCGGCGACCAGTTGGGCGACTTCGTGCAGGTCACCGCCAACACCGGCCAGGCGCGTGGCGCGCTGCTGCAGCAATACCACGACTGGTTCGGCGAGCGCTGGTGGATGCTGCCCAACCCCAGCTACGGCGGCTGGGAGCCGGCGCAGTTCAACAACGATTACGCCCAGCCCTGGCAGCAGCGCCACGATGCCAAGCGCGCCGCGCTGGAGGTGGCCCGATGAGCCGCGCCCCGTTGCCGCTGGCCGCGCATGAGCGGTTGATCTTTGCGCTGGATGTGCCCGGCCACGACGAGGCGATCGCCTGGGTCGACCGCCTGGGCGAGTCGGTGTCCTTCTACAAGATCGGCATGGAGCTGCTGGCCTCTGGCGAGTACTTCCAGGTGCTCGACGCCCTGGCCAGGCGCGACAAGCGCGTGTTCGTGGACCTGAAGTTCTTCGACATCCCGGCCACCGTGGCCGGCACCATCCGCCGCCTGGCGCAGTGGCCGGTGAGCTATTGCACCGTGCACGGCTGGCACGCCGGCATGCTGCAGGCCGCCGCCGAGGCCAACCACGGCGACATGCGCCTGCTGGCGGTGACCGTGCTGACCTCGATGGGCCGGCCGGACCTGGCGGCGATGGGCATCGACCGCGAACCGGTGGAGGTGGTGGTGGAGCGCGCGCTGGCCGCGCAGGCCGCCGGCATCGACGGGGTGATCGCCTCCGGCCAGGAGGCCGGCCCGATCCGCAGCGCCACCGGCGCAGGGTTTTCGATCGTCTGCCCCGGCATCCGCCCCGGCGGCCCGGTCGGCGACGATCAGCAACGTACCGTGGGTGTGGCGCAGGCCTTCCACGACGGCGCCGATGCCATCGTGGTTGGCCGCCCGATCCGCCTGGCTGCCGATCCGGCCGCTGCGGCGAATGCGATCCAGGCAGAGATCCAGGCAGTGCTGCGAGCGGAGCAGCACTGACGGAGCATGGGGATAGTGCACGCTGCGCATGGTGCAAGCGAGCAAAATCAATAAGTTAAAGCGATAGAATTAAAGTGTTGCTTTAACGTTAAAGCCTGCGTACGATGCCCCTCGTCCGATGTCAGTCGGAAGCTGTGCCACTCATTGTCCACCGGGCTTGTCCCGGTTTTCGAAGGGATCGGGCCTTGTGCCCGGTCCTTTTTTTTGCCTGCCGATCGGTGCTTGCAGCGACTGCGTCGGCGGTGCCGTCGCTCAACGCGGCGCCGCTGCCTTGCAGTAGCGATCAATGAACTGCTGGTGGGTCGGCATGACGTCCACGCAGTGGCCGATGGTCTGCGCCACGCTGGCCAGGAAGCGTTCGGCGTCGTGATCAGGCACCTGGTCCACCAGCGGGTGGTAGCCCCGCGGCAGGATGCCCTGGCCGACCATCACCTGCACCCAGCTGATCTCGGCGAACATCTCCTCGGCATTGCGGTAGAAGCGCCCGCTGTCGCGGAACAGGTCCAGCGTGGTCTGCAGCTCCGGGGTGATCGGCATGGTGCGGCAGTGGCGCCAGAACGCGCTGTCGTCGCGCTCGGTGGCGTGGTAGTGCAGCACCAGGAAATCGCGGATGCGGTCGAACTCGAATGCCAGCCGGTCGTTGTAGCGCTGCACCAGCACCGGGCTGATGCCCTCGCGCGGAAACAGCTCCAGCAGCCGGGAAATGCCGGCCTGGATCAGGTGGATGCTGGTCGATTCCAGTGGTTCCAGGAAGCCGCTGGCCAGGCCCAGCGCCACCACATTGCGGTTCCAGAACTGCTTGCGGCGCCCGGTGGTGAAGCGCAGCGGGCGCGGGTCGGCCAGCGGCTTGCCCTCCAGGTTGGCGAGTAGCGTCGCGGCGGCTTCGTCGTCGCTGATGTGCGCGCTGGAGTACACATAGCCGTTGCCGGTGCGGTGCTGCAGCGGGATGCGCCATTGCCAGCCGGCCGCGCGCGCGGTGGAGCGCGTATACGGCGTGGGCGGGCCGACGTTTTCGCTCGGCACCGCCAGGGCGCGGTCGCAGGGCAGCCAATGGGTGAAGTCGTGGTAGCCGGTGTGCAGCGTTTCTTCGATCAACAGCCCACGGAAGCCGGAGCAGTCGATGAACAGGTCGCCGCTGACGACCTGCCCGGAGGCCAGCTGCAGCGATTGCACGTGGCCGCTGTCCGCATGCAGCTGCACCTGCTCGACCAGGCCTTCGATACGGGTGACGCCGCGCTGTTCGGCGTAAGTGCGCAAGAAGCGCGCGTACTGCGTGGCATCGAAGTGATACGCGTAGGCGATATTGGCCAGCGGCGAATTGGCCGGCACATCGCCGGCCGAGGTCATGAACTTGCCGCGCACCGCGGCCACGGTGTTGAGCGTATAGGCGCCCAACGGCTGCGCCTTGCCGCGCGCGTGCTGCTTGATCCAGTACTGGTGGAACGGCAGCAGCCCAAGCGGGTGCCCAATCTGGGTGCCGAAGCCATGGATATACGACGTGCCGGGCCGCTGCCAGTCGACGAACTCGATGCCAAGCTTGAAGCTGCCCTGGGTCTGGCGGACGAACTCGGCTTCGTCGATGCCGAGCAAATTGTTGAAGGCCTTGATGTGCGGCACGGTGGCCTCGCCGACGCCGACGGTGCCGAGCTGTTCGGACTCGATCAGCTGCACCTTGAAGCCGGGGCCAAGCACGCGCGCGAACGCCGCGGCGGCCATCCAGCCAGCGGTGCCACCGCCGACGATGACGATATTGCGGAGGGGAGCGGGGATCATGCCTGTGTGTTCCTGGGCAAAGATGGCGGACGGACAAACGAACGGGGCCAGCCGGCCCCGTTCGAACTACCACACGCCCATGTCGGCGCGTGTGGCGATGGGGCCAATCAGAACTTGGCGCCGATTTCCAGCACGACACTGCGCGGCACGTAGTTGATTTCGCCACTGGTGTTGATGGCGATGTCCGGATCGAACTGCCCGTTGCTGCCGAAGCCGTTGTAGGCGTACGCGCTGTAGTTCTTGAAGTTGAAGGCGTTGAGCAGATTCACGCGCGCGTTGAGCTTGAAGTCCCCGACCACGGTGAACTCCTTGGTGGCCTGGAAGTCCACCGTGCGGTAGCCCCAGATATCGCCACCGACCAGGAACTTGCCGCTGCCCGGCGGGGTGACACCAACCTGCTGGCAGGTCGCGCCATCGGGATCGGTGAAGCCGAAGCAGGCGATCGTGTTGATCGGCTCGGGCGTTGCCAGCACCAGCTTGGCACCGAAGGTGACGCCCCACGGACCATCGATCGAACCGGAAGCGACAAAGCGATGTGCGGCCACGGCATCGGACTTCACGAACGGATAGCCGCGGATGGTCGCCTTGTCGAAACCGTACGGCTCATCGATGTTGCGGTTCTGGCGCGCGCTGGTGTGGGTGTAGGACAGGGTCAGGCCCCAACCGGATTCCTTGGTGTACGGCTTGTCGGCCGACAGCAGGACCTGGCTGTTGCGCTGCTCCAGGCCGTTGCTGCCCAGAATGGTGTTCTGGTAGCCCGGCACCGGCTCGCCCCACGGCACGTTGCCGTTCTGGAAGTAGGAGCCATCCGGATAGCGGTTGATCAGGCCCATCGCAAAGCCGTCGTAGCTCAGGATGCGCTGGAACGTCACATCGGTCAGCCAGTCGCCCACCTGGTTGGTGATGCCGATGCTGTACTGGTCGCTGTACGGCGTCTTGAGCTTGTTGTTGAACATGAACAACTCGGCGCTGCCAGCGACACCGGGAATGGTATTGAGCTGATCGATGCCGTTGAGGTAACGCGGGTCGAACGCAACGCACGTGCGGTCTGCGCGATAGCACTGCTGGGTTGCCGGGTTTTCGAAATACACCGCGACCGGCGACAACGCCGCCTTGCTGGTTTCCAGGGCCAGCTGCTCGAACAGGTTGCGGTCGTACGAACGCGCGGCACCGCCGTGCAGGATGGCGGCCTCGTCACCGAAGAAGTCGTAGGAGAAACCGAAGCGCGGAGCCCAGGCATCCTTGAAGTTCTTGCGGTTGTTGCCGGTGCTGATGTAATCGGCCACGTTGATGCCGCTGGGCAGCAGACGGTTGGCCCATGGCTGACCGGGGTTTTCCGCATCGTTGGCGTACAGCGCGTCGACGAAGGCCTGCGAGGTCACGAAGTCGGTGTAGGCCGGTGTGTCCTCGTAATCCCAGCGCACGCCGATGTTGATCATCAGCTTGTCGGTGGCTGCCCAATCGTCCTGCAGATAGATGCCGTACTGCTTGGACGGCGATACCACCGTCGCCCGCTGGCCGGGTGTGGTGTAGGGCGCAATGAAGTCGACGCGATACGGCGTGGATTCCACGCTGCCGCCGTTGACGCGGTAGCTGAACTGCGGATTCAGCGCGGCCGCGTCCTGCGAGGTCAGCTCGATGTCCTTGTAGTTCACACCCATCTTGATGGTGTGTTCGCCGTGCCACTGGAAGCTGGTGAAGGTCAGATCGTTCTGCAGGAACCAGCCCTTCTGGCTCTTGCGCTGCGCATTCCTGCCGCCGGCCGAACCGGTGGTCAGGAAGGTGCGCTCATCGATATCGGTGGAGCCGGCACGCGGCTGGAAATACGTGTAGACGATGCCGTTGCCCAGCGTGCGCGGGGTCGGGTTGTTCTCCGAGTTTTCGGTGCCGACGATGACCTCGTTGAACCAGTTGTCGGCACTGTGCTGCCAACGCAGGTTGGTGCGCTTGTCCTTGTTGATCTTGTCGGTGGCCTGCGCGAGCGTGTTGGTGCCGCCCACATTGGCGGTCTGGGTCTCGTCGCGATAGATCGTGCTCAGCTCGATACGATCGCGATCGGTGGGTTCGAAATCGATCTTGCCGAAGAACAGGTCTTCTTCGAACGGCATGTTGGCCGGGCCGTACTGGCTGGCCAGATCGGAAGGCAGCTGGTTGAGGAACGCGGCTGCCTCTGCGCTCGGTTGCACGCTCTTGGGTGCGACGTTTTCCTTGCCTTCGTAGGCAACGAAGAAATGCATGCGGTCCTGGATGATCGGCCCACCCAACGCAAACCCGTATTCCTTGGTCTGCGAATCGATCTTGCCGTTGGCTTCCTCGTCGGGCCGCTTGTCGCGCAGATCCTGGTCGGTGTAGCGATAGAAGGCTTCACCGTGGAATTCGTTGGTGCCGGACTTGGTGGCCGCGGTAATCGCCGCGCCACTGATCTGGCCGTATTCGGCCTTGTAGTTGGAGGTGATGACCTTGTATTCGCCGATCGCCAGCTGCGGGAACGGGTTGCCCTGGGTGTCGCTCTGGCCGGCAACGCCGCCGCTGCGCACGTAGCTCTTCTGGCCGACGCCGTCGATATACAGATTGCCGGCGCTGGCATTGGAGGCGCCACCACGCAGCTTGGTGTTGCCGTTGCCATCCACCTGAAACACCATGCCCGGCACGGTGTCGGCGAACTCGAGGAAGTTGCGCGTGGCCTGCGGCAATTGCTGGATCTGTCGCGCCGAAATGGTGTTACCCACCTCGGAGGTCTTGACGTCGCGAATCATCGGCGCGCTGACCGTCACCGTGTCCAGTGTGGTCGCGTCGCCGGCGGGCGCTGCCGCCGCCTCCGTGCCGAGATCGACGGTGGCGCTGGAGGCCACCGACAGGGTCACCGTGCGGCTGGCGCCGTTGGATTCGACCTTGTAGGTGCCCGGCTGCAGACCGACGATGGTGTAGTTGCCGTTGGCATTGACCGGTGCGCGTCGCACCGAGCCGGTGGCGAGGTTGGTGACGACGACCTCGCTGCCGCTCTGTGCGGAAGCGACCTGTCCGCGCAACGTGGCGTTGCTGGACTGGGCCATGGCCGGGGTGGTGGCGAACAACGAGGCAGCCAGGGCGCAGCACAACAGGCTACGTGCCGGCAGGGTGGAGACGGTGCGGTGAGTCTTCATGACTTTCCCCCTCCCAGGGGTAAAGCGCGAACCAGTGAAGTGACTGGCGCGTCGAGGTTGGTGCTTGGTGTGGATGGAACGGGTACAGCGGGCAACAAACAAACAGCAGGGACGGCAAACACAGCAAAAACGGTCGCCAACCGGAGCATGGCGTCTGCGGCATCGCGCGCATCGCGCGTCGCGCCGCAGCAACACACCTCAATCGGGACGATGCAACAAGCCTGCGGCCGGCCCCTCCCCATTGCCGTGGGGCCGATGCAGCTTAGGCAGCGGGTGCGGTACCGGCGCCGAGACGCCGGATGCCGCCAACGCAGCCGTTACCAGATGATGCGTGCGCTCATGAACAAGGTCCGTGGCGGAGTGGACATCGCGCCGTACTGGTTGATGCTCACGCGCGGGTCGTACACGCCGGCACTGCCCCAGTCGATGCTGTACTGATCGTAGTTGCGGAAGTTCAGCGCATTGATCAGATCGCCGCGCACCTGCACCGTCACCGCATCGGTGATGTGCATGTCCTTGGACAACGACAGGTCCAGCTGGCGGGTGCCGAAGATGTCGCCGCCGGCGATGAACTTGCCGCCGGGGGCATCCACCGAGACCACGCGGATATTGTCCGAACTCGGGCCGCCGTACTGGTCGTAGGAGATCGCCTCGTTGCGCGGCGGCACCGTGGCCAGGGTCAGCTTGGCCGAGCCGCTGATGCCCCAGAACAGGTCGTAGATGCCGGTAAGCACCAGACGGTGGCGCGGCACCGCATTGAGATCCAGGAACGGGTAGTCGGCAATGGTGGCCGCATCGAATCCGTAGCGATCGTCGTTGCCGCGATTGCCGCGCGCACGCGAGAAGGTGTAGGCCGCGGTCAGGCCCCAGCCGCTCTCCTGCGTATAGGGCTTGTCTGCCGACAGCAGCAACTGGCCGGTCTTGGTCTCCACCCCGTTGTTACCGATGATCAGGTTGCCGAAGCCGCGGGGTGTCTGGCCGAACGCCTGGTTGCCGTTCTGGAAGAAATCGCCGTTGGCATAGCGGTTGCCCAGGGTGAAGATGAAACCATCCTTGCTGTGGATGTACGACAGCGTGGCCGAGGTGTTCCAGTCGCCCAACTGGGTGCGCAGACCCAGCGAATACTGGTCGGCATACGGCGTCTTCAGATCGTTGTTGAGCAGGTCGATTTCGCCATTGCGCACGCGCGCATCGACCAGGTTGGCCAGGCTGTCGGGATTGCTCACATAGGTCGGATCGAAGGCGGTGCAGGTACCCGGCGCCGGGACGCAGTTGGTGGGCCCGGCAAAGCGGATCGTGTACTGCGCCAGCGCGGATTTGATCTGCTCCAGGCCCATCACGTCGAACAGGTTGCGGTCGTAGCTGCGGCCGGCACCGCCGAACAGCACCAGCGACTCGTCGCCACGGAAGTCGTAGGAAAAGCCCAGGCGCGGTGCGAAGTTGTTGTTGTCCTGTTTGCGATTGCGGCCGTTGCTGATGTAGTCGTTGATGTCCACCCCGCCCTTGGCCAGCTGCTCGGCGTAGGTGGCGCTCACGGCCGGATCGGTGCCGGGGTCGTTCAAGGCCGCCACCACTTCCGGCGGGGTCACGTTGTCCAGGTACGAGGGAATCTTTTCGCCATCCCAGCGCACGCCGATATTCAACTGCAGCTTGTCGTTGACGTCCCAATCGTCCTGGATGTACAGGCCCAGCTGCTTGCTGGTGGTGGTCACCGACGGTGCGGCACCGGCGAACGGCAGGTTGAAGCGCACCTGGTAGGGAATGGCCGAGGTGCCCGCGCCATCGCCCACCGCGTAGTAGAACGACGGGTTGGCCGCAGAGTTCTCGCTCTGGGTCAGCTCCACTTCCTTGTACTTCACGCCCATCTTGATGACGTGGTTGCCGTGCCACTCCAGGTTGTTGAAGGTCAGGTCGTTCTGGAAGCTGGGGCCCTTCTGGCCCTTGCGCTGGATCGCCAGGCCGCTGGTGGCGCCGTCGTTGAGCAGCACGTCGTCTTCGGCGATGCCGCGCGTGTACACGCTCTGGCTGCCCACGGTATAGGCGGTGGGATTGAACAGCACGTCCTCATAGGACACGCGCGCTTCGTTGACGTAGCGCTCGCCGTAATGCTGCCAGCGCAGGTCGAAGCGCTTTTCGGTGTTGAGGTTGATCTTGGAGGCGATCGCGGTGGTCTGGCCGCCGACGCTGTCGCGGCTTTCCTCGTCGCGGTACTTGCCGGTGAGCTCGAGGCGGTCGTTCTCGCCGATGTCCCAGTCGACCTTGCCGAAGTACAGGTCTTCGTTGAACGGGCGGGTGACCGAGCCGAGCCGGCTCTGCACGCCGGCCGGCAGGTCGTCGCTGAGCGCGCTGAAGCGATCGGGCACGGCCACCGGATCGGCCGAGACCTCGAAGCCCTTGCCTTCGTAGCTGAAGAAGAAATGCGCCTTGTCCTGCACGATCGGCCCGCTCAGCGCAAAGCCGTATTCGTCCTGGTGGGTCTTGCGCTTGCTGCCATCGGAGTTGGGCGCGCCGGCGCGTTCGTCGGGCTGGCGCGCGCGGAAATCGGTATTGCTAGTGCGTCCGAAGATCTCGCCGTGGAACTCATTGCCGCCAGACTTGGTCGAGGCCACGATCGCTGCCGAACCGACCTGGTCGAACTCGGCCTTGTAGTTGGAGGTGATGACCTTGTACTCGCCAATGGCCAGCTGCGGGAACGGGTTGCCCGCGCTCTGCTCCTGCCCGGACACGCCACCGAACAGGTAGCTCTTCTGGCCGACGCCGTCGATGTAGACGTTCACCGCCGAGCTGCCCTGCGCGCCGCCGCGGATCTGGCTGTTGCCGTTGGAGTTGGTCTCGAACTGCATGCCCGGCACGGTGTCGGCGAACTCCAGGAAGTTGCGCGTCAGCTGCGGCACGGTGCTGATCTGCTTCAGCGACACGTTGGTGCCCACTTCGGAGGTCTTGACCTCCTGCAGCGTGGTGGCGGTGACCTGCACCGCATCCAGCGTGGTGGCATCGCCGGCAGGCGCCGCGGCTGCGCTGCCGCCCAGGTTCAAGGTGACTGACGAGGCCACCGACAGGGTCACGGTCTGCTCGCTGCCGGGGCCGGCATCCACCTTGTAGGTGCCCGGGGGCAGGCCGACCAGCGCGTAGCTGCCGTCGGCGCCGGTGGGCACGCGTCGGACGGCACCGCTGGCGACATTGGTCGCGGTCACGGTGGTGCCGGCCTGTGCTGCCGCAACCTGGCCGCGCAAGGTCGCATTGCTGGACTGGGCCATGGCCGGGGTGCTGGCCAGCAACGAGGCGGCAAGGGCGCAGCACAACAGGCTGCGCGCGGGCAGGGTGGAGACGGTGCGGTAATTCTTCATGACTTTCCCCCTCCCAGGGGTAAAGCGCGAACCAGCGGAGTGGCTGGCGCGTCGGTACTGCGTCAAGCGGGACAGCTGGCAACAACGGCAACGGACTGCAAGCAACACACGTTCGGCAAAGCGTGGTGGCGCGTTTCAGGTGGGAGGCGCCGCCCGCGGCGCGCTGGACGCGCGCACGATCAGTTCGGGAACCATCTCGGAAAACGCCGGGGGGGCGGCATCGGCGGGCGGGGCGGGCGCATCGACCAGTTGCTGGCCCAGCAGCAACTGCAATGCCCGCGCGCCCAGCCCGGCGATATCCACCCGCATGGTGGTCAGCGCCGGCAGCACGTAGCGCGCCATCGGCACGTCGTCGAAGCCGGCCAGCGCGATGTCCTGCGGCACCTTCAGCCCGGCATGGCCGAGCGCGAACAGGCAGCCCAGCGCCATCATGTCGTTGGCCGCGAACACCGCATCCGGGCGCGCGCCCTGTGCCAGCGTCTGGCCGGCGCGGTAGCCGGACTCTTCGTCGAAGTTGCCCGGCAGCACCCACGGCTGCACGTCGGCATCCAGCGCCAGCTCGTCGCGGTAGCCGCGCAGACGCTCGTGCGCATCGAAGTTGTCGGCCGGCCCGGCGATGAAGGCGATGCGGCGGTGGCCGCTGTCGCGCAGGTGCCGCGTCATCGTCCGCGCGCCGCCGTAGTTGTCCACGTTGAGCACCGGGCGTTGGCTGGCCGTGCCGGCGCAGTTGAGCAGCACTGCCGGCAGGCCGCCGGGCAGGGCGTCCTCGTGCACGCCGGAGTCGCCCAGCGAGGGCGACATCACCACCACCCCGTCCACGCGCCCGGGCAGGCGTTCCAGCGCCTTGCGCTGCGCCTGCGGGTCGCCGTGCGAGCTGGACACCAGCAGGTGGTAGCCCTGCTCGCGCGCCACCTGGTCGATGCCGCGGATCAGTTCGGAAAAGAACTCGCCATGCAGGTCCGGCAACACCACCCCGATGGTATGGGTGCGCCGGCTGCTGAGGCTGCGCGCGGCGTGGTGCGGGATGTAATGCAGCGCACGGGCCACCTGCAGCACGCGCTCGCGCACCGACTCGGCCACATGCTGGTGCCCATTCATGGTGCGCGAGACCGTTGCCACCGACACCTGCGCTTCGCGCGCGACGTCCTTGATGGTGACGCTACCGCCTTCGGAGCGTGGCCGACTCATGGCAAAACCTCCAGGACAACGCGGCTGCCGCCGCACGCCGGGAAGGGTCGCACGGTCCGCTGGCGCAGAACGTTCGTGTCACACATGCACATGAATGACATCGGCCCCAACCGATGGCGACCTCAGAGCGAGATGGCGCGCACGCTAGCAGGAACTGCAAGCGCTTACATGATGCGCCGCACCATTGGGCCAAACGCAGGTGGCACAAGGGCTTGGCGGCATCCCCTGGACAAGTTTGTCCGGGAAGGACAACGGCAGTCAATGTCGGACACTGGGCGACAACATGCATGGAACTACGAAAATCTAACGTTTCCGCACCGTACCCGGGCGCACGGTTGTCGCGCGCCTTGCCGCCAGTGCGTTCAGACAGCAAGATGCGCCGATCGATCAGGGGAACAGCGTGCGCATGTCGCCATCCACCGTCCGCGCCGGCCGGTTCCAGTCCATCGCGTGGGTGCTGCTGGCAGCGCTGTGCCTGGGCAGCTGCCAGCGCGCCGACAAGACCGCCGCCTTGCCGGGCGCCAGCGCCGAGCCAGCCGCAGCGATGCAGTCGATGACCCTGCCCTTGCGGCGCAACGACCTGGTCGCCTATGCGCGGATCCGGGTCACACCTGCGCAATACACCCAGCTGGAGGCGGCCTGGCGCAGCGGCGCCAGCCGTTGGCCGCTGACCGAGCTACCGCTGCCCAACGAGGTCGGCAGCCTGCTCGGCACTTTGTCGGCGCCCGGCGCCGAGCGCCAGCTGCAGCAGGCCTTCGATGCACAGCTGGCCGGCCAGTCGCAGGGCATCCGCCAGGCCGCGCAGTCGCTGGGCCAGTTCGGCGTGCAATACCTGCGCAGCCGCAGCGACTACCAGCCCGAGCAGCGCGCCCATTACGTGCAGCTGGTCGATGCCCTGAGCGCCTGGGCGGCCACCGCGCCGCTGGCCGACCGCGCGCGCGCCAAGGCCAGCATCGCCGACCTGGTGACTGCCGCCCGCGCCACCGGCATCGGCTCGGACGCCGATCTGCAGCGCTTGGGGATGGAAGAGAGCCTGCGCCGGCTCGGGCCGTTCTGGGCCGCGGCCAAGCAGGTGCTGGAGCGTTACGGCCTGTCGCTGGACAGCAGCCTGGATGCGCTGCGCACCGGCTTGATCAGGCAAGATGGCGACCGCGCCCAGGTGCGGCTGCGCTATCCGCTGGCCGCGCACGACATCGACCTGAGCATCGGCCTGATCAAGCGCGACGGCCACTGGTACCAGCAGCAGACCCAGGACGAGGTGCAGGCGCTGCTCGGCGCTGCGCCGGCGGCGCCCGCACCCGACGCCGCTGCGACGCCTGACACCCCGGCGGCCGCGCCCGCCACGCCCGCCGCCACCGGGCAACGCCCGGCTGGGCGATAATGACCGTGATGCCAGAACAGAATCCCCTGCCGTTCCCGGACGGCCAGCCCGCCCCGCCCAGCGCTGCCGCCACCGATCTCGGTGCCACGACCGCCGCCTTGCCGACCGCCGTTCCGGTTCCGCCGGACGCTGCGCCGTTGATCGCGCCCGCCGTCGCCGCTGCCCGCAGCGCCAAACGCCCGTGGTGGGCGCGCCTGCTCGGCCGCCTGGCCGACCCCTGGCTGAGCCTGACCATCGA
This sequence comes from Xanthomonas sp. F14, assembly GCF_014199865.1. Lineage (NCBI taxonomy): Bacteria > Pseudomonadati > Pseudomonadota > Gammaproteobacteria > Lysobacterales > Lysobacteraceae > Xanthomonas > Xanthomonas sp. F14. The sequence continues at coordinate 35,591 of NZ_JACHOM010000006.1, forward strand.
ACCGGACCAGCCGAGCCGCTACGACGACGGCACGCCGGTGGTCTACGTGCTGGAGGACTACGGCCTGTCCAGCGCGCTGATCCTGGACAAGGCCTGCCGCGAGGCCGGGCTGCCTTCGCCACTGGTGCCGCTGCCGGGCGACCCGCTGCAGCGCAAGCGCGCCTACCTGGCGCTGTCGCGGCGCAGCAGCAGCAATTCGCTGATCCCCGAGCAGCGCGGCGGCAAGACCCATTCGGATTCGCTGGCCAAGCTGCTGCAGGCGCATCGCGTGCGCGCCGACCTGGACGTGCACCTGGTGCCGGTGTCGATCTTCGTCGGCCGCGCGCCGGACAAGCAGAGCGGCTGGTTCGCGGTGCTGTTCTCGGAAAACTGGGCACTGGTCGGCCGCTTCCGGCGCCTGCTGGCGGTGCTGCTCAACGGCCGCACCACCATCGTGCGCTTTGCCCCGCCGATCTCGCTGCGCCAGACCATGGCCGAGGGCCTGCCGCCCGAGCGCACCCTGCGCAAGCTGCAGCGCGTGTTGCGCACCCACTTCCGGCGCATCCGCGAGGCGGTGATCGGGCCGGACCTGTCCACCCGCCGCCTGCTGGTGGACCAGGTGCTGGCGGCCGACTCGGTGCGCGAGGCCATCGCTACCCAGGCCAAGCGCGACAACTCCAAGCCGGTCGATGCCTGGCGCAAGGCGCATGCCTACGCCTGGGAAATCGCCGCCGACTATTCCAGCCCGGTGGTGCGCTCGGCCAGCTTCCTGCTCACCCACGTGTGGAACCGCATCTACGCCGGTGTGCTGGTGCATCACCTGGACAAGCTCAAGCAGGCCGCGCCCGGGCACGAGGTGGTCTATGTGCCCAGCCACCGCAGCCACATGGATTACCTGCTGCTGAGCTACCTGCTGTACGAACGCGGCATCGTGCCGCCGCACATCGTGGCCGGCATCAACCTCAACCTGCCGGTGGTCGGCACGCTGCTGCGCAAGGGCGGCGCGTTCTTCATCCGCCGCTCGATCAAGGGCAATGCGCTGTATTCGGCGGTGCTCAGCGAGTACGTCGCCCAGCTAGTGGCCGGCGGTTATTCGATCGAATACTTCGTCGAAGGCGGGCGCTCGCGCACCGGGCGTCTGCTGCAGCCCAAGGGCGGCATGATCGCGATGACGCTGCGCGCCTACCTGCGCCAGCCGCGCAAGCCGGTGCTGTTCCAGCCGGTCTACATCGGCTACGAGAAGCTGATGGAAGGCAACAGCTACCTGGACGAGCTCACCGGCCGGCCCAAGGAGAAGGAATCCATCTGGGGCCTGCTGTGGTCCATCCCCAAGGTGCTCAAGCAAAACTACGGCCAGGTGGTGGTGAACTTCGGCGAGCCGATCGCGCTCAACGACGTGCTGGCCAAACATGCGCCCGACTGGGACGGCCAACCGCTGCCCGACGACGAAAAGCCCACCTGGCTGGCACCGGCGGTGGACACGCTGTCCACCCAGATCCAGACCCGCATCAACTGCGCCGCCGACGTCAATCCGATCAACCTGCTGGCGCTGGCGCTGCTGTCCACGCCCAAGCACGCGATGGGCGAGGCCGACCTGATCGCGCAGATCGAGCTGTGCAAGAAGCTGCTGGCGGAGATGCCGTATTCGGACCGCGTCACCGTCACCCCGCACACCCCGGCGCGCATCATCACCCACGCCGAAGAGATCAACGTGCTCACACGCGTGTCGCACCCGCTGGGCGATGTGCTGAGCGTCAGCGGCGACACCGCGGTGTTGCTGAGCTACTTCCGCAACAACGTGCTGCACCTGTTCACCGCCTCGTCGTGGGTGGCGTGCTGTTTCCAGAACAACCGCCGCATGAGCCGTGCCGGTCTGTTGCGCCTGGGGCGCACCGTGTACCCGTTCCTGCAGGCGGAGTTGTTCCTGCCGTGGAGCGAGGACCGCTTTGCCGAACGCATCGAGCAGACCATCGACATGTTCGTGCGCGAAGGCCTGCTGCTCAACGTCACCGACGACGATGGCGGCATCCTCACCCGCAACACCGGGCAGACCGATGAGGTGTTCCGCCTGCGTGCGATCGGCCATTCGCTGCAGCAGGCCTTCGAGCGCTATTACATCGCCATCTCGGTGCTGGTGAAGAACGGCCCCGGCGTGCTCGGTGCCGGCGAACTGGAAAGCCTGTGCCAGCAGGCCGCGCAACGCCTGAGCCTGTTGTACGCCCCGGCCGCCCCGGAGTTCTTCGACAAGACCCTGTTCCGCAGCTTCATCCAGAAACTGCGCGAGCTGCGCCTGGTGTGGCCGGACGAGAACAGCAAGCTGCTGTTCGACGAGCGCCTGGATGCCTGGGCCAAGGACGCCAAGTTCATCCTTGGCCGCGAATTGCGCCACACCATCGAGCGGGTCAGCCCCGAGGCGGTCAAGCCGGACGTGGTGCTGCCGCCGGCCGAGTAAGGCGGCAGTACAAACGCCAGCCTCTCCCTGCGGTAGGTGATGCGGGCAATGGCAGCGCACCCGCAGGGAAGCGCAGATGCGCACCACGCTTCCCTTCTCCCACCCGGAGAAGGTGCCCGAAGGGGGATGAGGGTCGGTCAGCACGCGCTCCCCGGCGCTGTAGTAGGCCAGAGTCACACCAGGCGTCCTCCACCAACGCGCGCAACTTCACACAACAGTTCCGTTCGTTTCATCCGCCTCTTGCAGCCGTGCCGATAGCATCGCGCCACCTTTCATCACGATCGGGTGCGTTGGATCACTGGCGTGCCCGGCAGGAGACTTCCATGCGCGCAGCCATCCACACCCAATTCGGCGACCCGGCCAAGGTGCTCGAACTCGGGCAACGGCCCACCCCGCAGCCCGGCAAGGGCCAGGTGCGCATCGCCATGCGTCGCTCGCCCATCCACAACCACGACCTGTGGACGGTGCGCGGCAATTACGGCTACAAGCCGGAGCTTCCCGCAATCGGCGGCAGCGAGGCGGCCGGCGTGATCGACGCCCTGGGCGAAGGCGTCCAGGGCCTGCAGACCGGCCAGCGCGTGGTCGCCGCCGGCGTGCACGAGAGCTGGGCGGAGTTTTTCCTGGCCGACGCGTCCGGCGTGGTGCCGCTGCCCGACGCGCTGGACGACGACCGCGGTTGCCAGTTGATCGCCATGCCACTGAGCGCGCTGATGCTGATCGAGTTCCTGCAGGTCGAAAAAGGCGACTGGATCTTGCAGAACACCGCCAACGGCGCGGTCGGCAAGACTGTCGCCATGCTCGCCGCCGCGCGCGGCATCAACGTGGTCAACCTGGTGCGCCGCGACGCCGGCGTGGAGGAGTTGAAGGAACTAGGTATCGGGAACGCGGTCTCCACCGCCCGGGAGGGCTGGCAGGACAGTGTGCGCGCGCTGGTCGGCGAGGCGCCGATCGTGCGCGCAATCGACTCTGTCGCCGGCAGCGCCGCCGGCGACCTGATGGGGCTGCTTGCCGAGGGCGGCGAGCTGATCTCGTTCGGCTCGATGACCGGCGAGCCGCTGCAGATCTCCAGCGGCGATGTGATCTTCAAGCAGGCCAGCGTGCGCGGCTTCTGGGGCAGCAAGGTCATGGCCGCCACCAAGCCCGAGGACAAGCGCCGCATGATCGGCGAACTGCTCAAGGCCGCCGTCGATGGCAGCCTGGCCCTGCCGGTGGAAGCGGTGTTCGATCTGGAAGATGCAGCCAAGGCCGCCGCGGCAAGCGCCGAACCGGGCCGCCGCGGCAAGATCCTGCTACGCGCAGGCTGAGGACGGCGGCTCGGGTCGTCTTACGACAGTCGGCGCCTGACGCGCAAAAGCGGTGAGGCGCTTGCACGTCCGCTGACGCGAACAAGCGCCCGGATCCGTTGCCGAGATCGGCCGAAGAGATCGACAATTCTCCAAGGCCGGCATATCAAGCCCCTCTCCCCTCGGGGCGAAGCGGCACCGCTTGCGCGCCACTGGCGCGCGTGCCTTGGAGCGCCCGCGTCGCAAGACGTGGGCTGGGACGCGCAGCGGGGTTGGGGTGAGGGTGTGGCCCAAGCGACCAACGCGACACGCCTCAGCTCAAGCCGGCGCCATGCGGACAAACCCCTGCCTGCGTCACCAACTGACTCAACTGCCTGTCACCGCGACGTTGATATCCACTACCGCAAAGCAAACCCAGGCGGCCGCACGCACCAACCTCACGCCGGCTCGTCAGGCACCAGTTCCATTTCCAGCCGTGTGATGCAGTCCTTGAGATGCAGCTTGCGCTTCTTCAGGCGCTTCATCTGCAGCTCGTCGTCCATGTTGGCGGGCACGCGCTGGATCTCCTCGTCCAACGCGCGGTGGGCGCGTCGCAACTCGGCGATCTGCTCGGCGATCTCGGCGGGTGAGAGAGTTTCCACGGCTCCGAGCATACACAACCACGGGCCGGCCGCGTCACCTGTGCTTGCCAAGCTGTCCGGGGCTGCGACAATGCCTGCGCGCCGTTGGGGAAACGGCGGCGCGCCTGATCCCATCATTGCCGCGCGGCCATGGCCGTCGAGAAAGGAGTCTTTACGATGCGTTTGCGTTCTTCCCTGCTGGCCCTGAGCCTGCTCACCGCCGCCAACCTGGCCAGCGCCGCTGACGTCGCCAAGTACGACGGCTTTTTGTGCTGCAACCTGCGCACCGACGGCAGCTGGATCAGCGACAGCAACTACGCCGAAGACGGCAAGCGCATGCTTCCCGTAGGCACCCCGGTCAGCGTCACCGGCTTCGGCCGCAACCGCGTCAACCTCAAGATCGCCGGCGAAAAGCAGTCCATCGGCAACGATTACAGCCGCGACCTGGACAACACCGCCTTCGCCGCCCGCTATGTCGTCACCGCCGACCCCAAGCTCAAGCTGGCCACCTTCCCGCCCAAGATCCGCCAGGCCATCAATGACGGCAAGCTCACCGGCGGCATGACCCGCGAACAGGTGCTGATGGCCGTCGGCTACCCGATCAGCAGCGAGAACCCGAATCTGGACGCCTCGCTGTGGCGCTACTGGCGCGACAGCTTCTCCGAGTACCAGGTGCAGTTCGGCCCCAGCGGCAAGCTGGTCAAGGTCACCGCGGATCCGCAGCTGATGAATCTGGTTTGGCTGCCGTGAATTGCCCGAGGTGGTCGCACATCGTGCGGCCATCTGCGTAGCAGGTTCATTGCCTGAGCAGGCACCTCGAACACCGGGAGACGGTAGGCTCCAGCAGCCGAGGTCTGGATCCTGGCGACACGCGATCAGAGCGCACAATCAGCGCCAGCGCTATTCCCCGGCCACCGGCCGCCAAAAACCGAAGCTCACATGCAACGACATCCGGACCTGTATCCCAACGACGATAACGGCGACACCCTCTGGCACATTGCCCAGCAAGGCGTGGACCTGTCGAAGCCGCGCGAGATTGCGTTCTCCGTGGTCTTCCCCACGAAGGAATCGGCCTTGGAGTTCTCGGTGATGCTGCTGCGCTTCGAGCAAAAGGTGCGTTGCTGCCACTATCCGGAAAACACCGCTTTTCCGATGGACGTGACGGTATATCCGACCATGGTGCCGTCGCACAAAGCGATTTCGGCATTCGAGGAGGAGCTGGCCGTGGAGGCCAAGCCCCTGGGTGGCCTGAATGACGGCTGGGAGTTTTCCGTGGATGACAAGGACGCCTGACGCAGCCCGTGTGCGAGAGCCAGCGATGCAGTCACTGCATCGCTGAGCCCGTTACACCCTCACCGCGTTACCGCGTTACCGCATCAGCGCTGCGACTGCGGTACGCGGCGCAGCTGCGACACGTCATAGCCCATGGCGGCGATGCGTTGGACGGCCTGCTGATAGTCGGCATCGGAGACCTGCGGAGTACGCGCCATGTACCAAACGTAATCGCGCTTGCTGCGCGCCACGATGGTCTGCGCATACTCCGCATCCCGCCAGGCGATCACGTATTCGGCCTTGAACGGCCAGAAGAACTGCATGCTCCACAGCGCACCATTGCCTTCCTTCGCCACCTGGCCGATCGGGTGCATGGACTTGAGCGGCGCCTGGAAGCTGCCCTTGCGGTAGGTGAAGGTGGTCTGGATGCGGCCATCCGGCCGCAGCGCATAGCGCTCCACGGCATCGTAGGCCTTGCGCTCCGGCCGGGTGGGAATATGCGCGATGACGTACCAGTCGCCCATGAAGCGCGGCACGTCGACGCTGTCTGCGCGGGGCAGGGCGGCACGCGACTCGCTCCCACTTGCACTCCCGTAGACCGCTAGCGTCAGCAACAACAGCATCGAACCACCTCGCATGGCAACCTCCACCAGAAAGAACCCGTAGATAGGCCTACGGCGTTACTGTGCGTCCGGATGCAACCCCATGCGATGCAGTTCCGGACTGAGTGCACGCTGGCGTGGTGTGCCAGCGGCACGACCGTAACGCTCGACATGTCATGGCGGTGTTGAAGCGCCAGGCCGACGCCTTGCGCATGCCAGGAAACGCGCGATCACGGAGCGGTGAGCGCCGGGTCGACGGTCAGCCGCACGAGGATTACGGCGCGCTTTGAAAGCGCAGCGGTGACAGGACGTGTCGTTCAGCGCCGACGGTCGAGCCATGACGGGCTGGTCGGAGTTCCGGCAGGCGGTAGCCCGACGGCATTCACCAGGGCGATACCGCGTCTTCCCCATACGGATAAATCGTCGCGATCTTTCCATCCGCGTCGTGCTCCAGCGATGCCATCTTGATGCTGCGCAGATGCGTCTGCCCGCCCGACAGCACGGCGTCGTGATAGAACAGATACCACTGGCCGTCGAACAGGCAGATGGAGTGATGCGTGGTCCAGCCGACCACCGGTGCGAGCAGTACGCCCTGGTAGGCGAATGGCCCGTACGGGGTATCGCTGGTGGCGTAGCAGATGCGGTGGGTGTCGCCGGTGGAATACGACAGGTAATAGCGGCCGGCGTGGTGGTGGACCCAGGGGCCTTCGAAGAAGCGGCGGGCATGGTCGCCGGCACGTAATGGTGTGCCGTGTTCGTCGAGGATGATGATCTCGCGGGTGGGTTCGGCCAGTTGCGTCATGTCCTCGCGCAGGCGGGCGACGCGCGGGCCGAGTGCGGGCGCGTCGTCGCCCGGTTCCTGATGGTCCGGCGCATAGACGTTGTCGCGGTACTGCTGCAGCTGGCCGCCCCAGATCCCGCCGAAGTACAGGTAATGCGCGCCGTCGTGGTCGGCAAATACCGCCGGGTCGATCGAGTAGGTGCCGGCGATGGGCTCGGCTGCGGCGACGAACGGGCCTTGCGGGCCATCGCCGACCGCCACGCCGATCTGGAAGATGCCGTCGGCGCGCTTGGCGGGAAAATACAGATAGGTCTTGCCGTCGCGCTGCGCGGCATCTGGTGCCCACATCTGGCGCTGCGCCCAGGGCACGTCGCGCACGTGCAGGACCTGCCCGAGGTCTTCCACCGGCGCGCCGGGATGCGCCATGCGGAAGACGTGGTAGTCGGCCATGTCGAAGTGCGAGCCGTCGTCGCTGAAGGCAACGCCGGCATCGATGTCGTGCGAGGGGTAGATGTACAAGGCGCCGTCGAACACGTGTGCGGAAGGGTCGGCGGTATAGAGGTGGGTGACCAGCGGTGCGGAAATGGCGGTGCGCGCCAGCGCCTGCAGTGCAGCGGTGTGCAGTTCATCGGACATGCGCGTACCTGTGCATGAGGTGGGAGGAAGAGGGCGTCAACTGGTGGCGAGCGCGGCGCTGCGTCGGCGCAGGCCCAGCTCGTGTTCGATGCGGGTTTCCAGCGGCTTGTCGATCTCGTACAGCGCCAGCAACGCGGTACCGAGCAGGAACGGGATGGACGCATACACGCTGATGGCCAGGCGAATGCCGTTTGTCACCGCATCGCTTTGCAGCGGCAGGGCGGCATCGTAGTCATAGAACGCCAGGATGCCGGCGACCAGCGCGCCGCCGACGCTCAGGCCGATCTTCAGGCCGCACAACATCGCCGAGAAAATGATCGCGGTAGCGCGGCGGTGGTTCTTCCATTCCGAGTAGTCGGCCACGTCGGCGATCATCGCCCACAGCAGCGGGATGGTGATGCCGTAGAAGAAGCCGTGCAGCACGTAGGAGGCGAACACCCAGGCGATCGCAGTCGGCGGATACACGTAGAACGCCAGCAGGAACAGCGTGGAGATCAGCAGCGCGCCGCCGAACACGTTGCGCTTGCCGTAGCGATCGGCCAGCCGCTTGGAGAAGCCGATGCCCACGATCATCGCCAGGATGCCGCCGGCGCTGAACACGCTGAAGGCCGAGGTGGGTGCGTCCTGCGGCCATTGCAGCGCGCTCAGGCCGGCGCCGGTGAGCATGCTGTTGATTGCAGCGATGAAGCGGTTGAACCCGGCGTTGTCCAGGAACAGCGTCAACGCGTTCGCGTCGAGGGTGTACTTGAAATAGTAGATGTACATCCCGCCCTTCATGGCGAGATTGATGAAGACCAGGATGGTCAGCGACAGCATCACCAGCCAGGGTTTGTTGCGGACCAGATCGGTGAGGTCCTGGCGCACGCTGCTGCGTTGTTCGCTGATCGGCAGCACGCGCTCGCGGGTGGTGAAGAAGGTGATCAGAAAGCACAGCGTGCCGACGGCGGCAAACAGCGCCATGGTGTTGCGAAAGCCCTGTGCCTTGTCGCCATTGCCCAGGATCAGCACCAGCGGCAGCAACAACACCTGGATGATGAACTGTGCAAACGTCACCGCCAGGAAGCGGTACGCCGACAAACTATTGCGTTGCTCCATGCTGCCGGTGAGCACGCCGCTCAATGCCGAGTACGGCAGGTTGTTGGCCACGTACACCAGCATCAGCAGCGTGTAGGTGGCGAAGGCGTAGGCGATCTTGCCCTGCTCGCCGAGTGCGGGTGTGTTGAACGCGGCCAGCGACAAGGCACCGAACGGCACTGCCGTCCACAGGATCCATGGGCGGAACTTGCCCCAGCGCGTGCGGGTGCGGTCGGCCAGGATGCCGATGATGGGCGTGAACACGAACGCGCCGAGCATGCCCACCACGAAGATCAGGGTGGCGGCCACACTCGCCGGGATGCGGAACACATCGGTATAGAAGAACGCCAGGAAGGTGACCAGCGTCTGGAAGATCAGGTTGGCTGCCAGGTCGCCCAGGCTGTAGCCGATCTTTTCGCGCAAGGAGAGCTGTTGTGAGCGATCGTTCATGAGGTGGGGCGGGGCTCAGGGAGTGCTGCGGAAAACGCCGCGGCGCGCGCCAGGCTGCCGGTCGCGATGGGAGGTGATCGCGACCGGCAAACACAGCACTCAAAAGGTACCGCGGATGCCGAGCATGACCGTGCGCCCGGGCTCGTACAGATCGTAGGTGGCGTTGGGCCAGGCGTAGGTGGTGCGCAGCGGCTCGTCGGTGAGGTTTGTGACGTTGAGGGTGATCTGCGGCTTGGACGGCAGCGACTCCAGCGTGTAGCTGGCAGACAGATCCAGCTGCCCGCGCGCATCGGCGTTGAGGCGCGCGTAGGGAATGCCGTTCTGGTTGGCGCCGGAGATCACCATGTCGTCGTTCCAGGTGTAGGACAGGCGCACCGAGGCGGCGTCCTTTTCCCAGTACACGGTGCCGTTCCACAGGTTGGGTGCGACGCCGACCGCCACTGCCGGAATGCCTTCGCCTTCGGAGGATTGGGTGACATGGGTGTAGTTCACGCTGAAGCCCAGGCCGTCGACCAGCCGGTCCAGCGGCTGCACCCAGATCGCCTCGGTGCCGCGGATGTTGAGCACGCCGTCGGCGTTGACCTGGGTCTGGACATCCACGGTGGCCGCATTCGGGCCGCCGCGCTGGTCCAGGCCGGCCTGCTGGATCGGCAGCAGGCTGTCGTAGGGCACGCCCAGGTCGTTGAAGGGGATACGCCGCACGCCGTTGACGGTGAAGCCGCTGATGCGCTTGTTGAACAACGTCAGGCCCACATAGCCTTCGCCGCCGGTGTACCACTCGCCACCGAAATCCACGTTGGTGGACAGGTACGGCGCCAGGTTCGGATTGCCCTGGGTTGCGGTCTGCGCGGAGGGGTCGCTGAAGTTGGTGTTGGGCAACATCGCGCTGGGGTCAGGCCGGGTGAGCGTGCGCGAGCTGGATAGCCGCAGCACCACGTTGTCGGCCACGTCCCAGGCGGCGTTGAACGAGGGCAGGGTCTCCTTGTAGTCCGAATCCAGCACCTGGACGCGGCGGATGCCGTTGATGGTGACCGGGCCGGTGATGGTCTGGTCGGTGGTCACGTAGCGCACGCCGGCATTGAAGCGCAGCGTGCGGTTCCACACTTCGGTTTCCGCGTTGGTTTCGATATAGAAACCCCAGTTTTTTTCGCGGATGCCGCCGGCCGAGGCACCGGTGTTGGCGGAGTTGGTCTCCGGTGCGGAATCGCGCAGCGCGTAGTAATTGGTGTCGCCCAGGAAGCGGTTGAAATCGGCGGTGATGAAGCCATCCGGGCCGGGGCGCAGATAGCCGGCCAGCGCCGCATTCGGGATTGCCGAGCCAGGGCCGCCGTTGCAGACATTGCCACCGCCACCGCGGCAGACCACCTGCTCCCAGGCGATGCTGTTGTCGAAGCCGCGGATGGTGCGCTCGGCCTGGTCGTAGGCGGCGCCGATCTTGATGTTGCGCTTGTCTTCGCCGAACTGCAGGTCGGCGCGTGCGCCCCGGGTTTCGGTCACGCGTTTTTCGTTCTGGATATTGACCCGGCCGCCGTTCCAGCCCCAGCCCAGATTGGGGTCGTTGAGATCGAGCGGGCTGCTGATCGAGGGGCGGTCGCCGCCTTCGTTGCGGTAATCGACGGTGGTGAACGGCGAGGTGACCAGGATGCTGGGCGACTCGCGCTCCAGCCAGCTGCGCGTGGCATTGGCCTGCACGTTGAGCTTGATGTCCTGGTTCTCGCCGAACAACAGCTCGGCACCCGGATTGACGCTCCAGAACTTGACCTGTTCCCGGTACGGGCGCGCTTCCAGGAAGTACTGCGCATTGGCAAACGTGGCGCTGGTGACCACGTTGTTCTGGTCCAGCTGCATGCCCAGCGGGATCATGTTGCCGTTGCGGCCGATCAGATTCATGCTGATCCGCTCGGTGGTGCGCTTGGCTTCCGAATACAGCGTGTCCAGGTAGAAATGCATGCTGTCGGACGGGCGCCATTCCAGCGACATCACCGAGGCATCGCGGTCGCGATCGCCATTCATGTAGACGCTGCGGCCCAGCCGCGGAATCAGCGCGTCGCTGATCTGGTCGATGCTCAGGCCCGGGTTGCGCGCCAGCAGCCAGGCCGCATCGATGGTCTCGCCGGTGGTCAGACCGCTGCCGGCGGTGGCCGGCACGCGGTCGGGAATGCGCCAGTTGCCGCCGCCATTGACGTTGCACGCGGCCGGTTGATTGGTGGCCGGGGTGCCGGCAGGCGGGGTGAGCCCGCACTGGGTGTAGGTGAGGCCGGGGTTGGTCCAGCCCACGCTTTCGAAGCCGCGCACGCCCAGCTTGCTGCGGACCGATGCCACGCCCAGCAATGCGCCGAAGGTGCCTTGCTCGTTGGTCCAGCTGCCCATGAAGGCGCCGCGCGGGGTGGTCTTTTCGCTGGTGCTGTTCCAGTCCGCCTGGGCCTGATAGGTGAAGTGCACGCCGGGGCGATCGAACGGACGCGCGCTGCGCATGTCCACCACGCCGGAGACGCCGCCTTCGAGCATGCTGGCGGTGGGCGTCTTGCTGACGGTGAGCTGGGTGAAGAACTCGGTGGGAAACAGGTTCAGATCGACTTCGCGGTTCTGGTTCTGCGCGTTCAGGCCGATCGAGGCGGTGGCGATGCTGGCGCCGTTGAGCGTGGTCTTGGTGAAGCTGGTGCCCAGACCGCGGATGGCGATGTTGAGGCCCTCGCCATTGACGTCGCGCGAGAGCTGCACGCCGGGGATGCGGTTGAGCGACTCGGCGATGTTCATGTCCGGGAACTTGCCGATGTCTTCGGCAAACACGGTGTCGGCAAAGCCCACCGAGTCGCGCTTTGCATCGGTGGAAAACTGGATGCTGCGCCGGTAGCCGGAGACGGTGACGGTGTCGAGCTGGGTCACCGCATCGCCGCTGGCAGCGGCGGCCGTGGGCGGTTGTGCGGTGGCGGCAGCGCTGTCGGCGTCGCTGGACTGCGCCCAGGCGGTGGTACTGGTCATGCCCAGCAGGATGGACCCCAACGCGCAGGACAACGCGGTTTGTGCGTAGCTGTTCTTCACCGTAATCCCTTCCCTAACAGGTGAGCAGATGTCCCACGCATCGCCCCTGCGCAGGGAGTGCCGCTGCCGGTAGCGGCGCGGCGATGGTGCGATGGGGGAGACGGGCGATCAGCGGTGGCCGATGTTAGCGCTACCAAATTCAGAACATCACGCTGCAGGGCAGCATAGGCGACGGAAGGCATCGTGGCGGCTGCGGCAGTGGCGCTGATCGGATTGGTGCCGGCCGCATATGGCGCACTGGCGTGTTGCACTGCGCGATGGTTTTTGCCCGGCAGCGTGGTAATGGTAGCGCTATCACCCGTGGCGCAAGGCCACCTTCGTGCAGGTGCAGTGCTCGATGAATCGAACCAAAGAACGCGGCAGCCAGAGGCCGGGCCACACGCGACATGTGGCAGCGCATTGCAGTGGCCGTTGCGCGACAGCCCATCGCAGGCTGCGTCCAGCAGCGCTATGGCGCCCGCGCGCATGAGCGAGTTGCCGCAAGCGGCTGCACCTGCCGGCACGCTGGCGCGCCTGGGCCGCATGCGTTGGCGCGTCTGCGCACTGCTGCTTGCCGCCACCACCATCAACTATGTCGACCGCCAGGTGCTGGGCGTGCTGGCGCCGTTTCTGCAGACGCAGATCGGCTGGAACGAAATCCAGTATGGCTATATCGTCACCGCGTTCCAGGCCGCCTACGCGCTGGGCCTGTTGTGCAGCGGTGCGGTGATCGACCGCTTCGGCACGCGCGTCGGTTACGCGCTGGCGATCGGCATCTGGAGTCTGGCGGCGATGGGCCATGCGCTGGCCACCAGCGTGGTGGGCTTTGCGATTGCGCGCTTCTTCCTGGGGCTGGGCGAGTCGGGCAACTTTCCCGCCGCGCTCAAGACCGTGGCCGAATGGTTCCCGCGACGCGAGCGTGCGCTGGCCACCGGCATCTTCAATTCCGGCTCCAACATCGGTGCGATCGTGGCGCCGTTGCTGGTGCCGCTGATCGCCACCGCCTGGGGCTGGCAGGCGGCATTCCTGTTCACCGGCGTGCTCAGCGCCACCTGGCTGCTGGTGTGGTGGCTCAGCTATCACCCGCCCGAGCAGCAACCCGGCCTGTCGGCGGCAGAGCTGGCGCATATCCGCAGCGATGCGCACGAGCCGGTGCAACGGCGGCTGTCGTGGTTGCAGGTGCTGCGGCACCGGCAGGCCTGGGCGTTCGTGCTGGGCAAGTTCATCACCGACCCGATCTGGTGGTTCTTCCTGTTCTGGCTGCCCAAGTTCCTGCATGCCGAATACGGCTTGAGTCTGTTGCAACTGGGCGCGCCATTGATCGTGATCTTCGTGCTGGCCGACATCGGCAGCATTGCCGGCGGCTGGGTCGCCGGGCGCTTCATCGCGCGCGGCTGGAGCGTCAACCGTGCGCGCAAGAGCGCAATGCTGATCTGCGCAATCTCGGTGGTGCCGATCGTGTTCGCCGCACGCGCCGATAACCTGTGGCTGGCGGTTGGTTTGATCGGCCTGGCCACCGCTGCGCACCAGGGGTGGTCGGCCAATCTGTTCACGCTGCCGTCGGACATGTTTCCACGCCACGCGGTCGCCACCGTGGTCGGCATCGGCGGCTTTGCCGGCGCGGTCGGTGGCATGCTGATCGCCACCTTCATCGGGTTCCTGCTGCAGGCCACCGGCAGTTATGTGCCGGTGTTTCTGATGGCAGGCTCGGCGTATCTGCTGGCGCTGGCGGTGGTGCACATGCTGGTGCCACGCTTGGCGCCGGCGCAGCTGCCGGCAGATGCCGCACCGACAGCCAACGCATCTTCCTGAGGGGATCATCATGCAATTACGCACACTGGCAATCGGGTTGTTGTTGGCGGTGAACGTCGCAACGCTTGCGCAGGCCGCACCGCTGGCTTCCGGCGCGCCCAAGTTCCTGGGCAGCGCCTACAGTCCGCAACAGGCGCCGGGATTTGCGCAGTACTGGAACAAGCTCACGCCGGAAAACAGCGGCAAGTGGGGCAGCGTGGAGGCGGTGCGCGACCAGATGGACTGGAGCGGGCTGGATACTGCTTACCGGCTGGCCAAGGCCAACGGCATGCCGTTCCAGATGCACGTGATGGTATGGGGCAATCAGCAGCCGCAGTGGATCAAGTCGTTGCGGCCGGCCGAGCAACGCCGCGAGATCGAGCAGTGGTTTGCCGCGGTGGCGCAGCGCTATCCAGATATCGACCTGCTGGAAGTGGTCAACGAGCCGCTCAACGACCCGCCCAGCAAAAACGACACCGGCGGCGGCAATTATCTGCAGGCGCTCGGCGGCAACGGCGCCAGCGGCTGGGAATGGGTGTTGCAGTCGTTCCGGCTGGCACGCCAGCATTTTCCGCGTGCGCGGCTGATGATCAACGACTACAGCATCACCAACAGCCCCCAGGCCACGCAGAAGTACCTGCAGATCGTGCAGTTGCTGCAGCGCGAGCAACTGGTCGATGCGATCGGCGTGCAGGAGCATGCCTTCGAAACCACCCCAAATGTGGCGATGTCGGTGCACCGCGACAATCTCGATGCACTGGCCGCGACCGGCTTGCCGATCTACATCACCGAGTTCGATCTGGACGGGCCCACCGATGCGCAGCAGCTGGCCGCCTACCAACGTGTGTTCCCGGTGTTCTGGGAGCACCCCGGCGTGCGCGGCATCACGCTGTGGGGCTTTCGTCCCGGCCTGTGGCGCGACAAGGAAGCGGCCTATTTGATTCGCGCCGATGGCACCGAGCGGCCGGCGCTGATCTGGCTGCGCGATTACGTTGCCAGCCACGGTGCGGCGCGGTGATCCCGGTGCCCTGCCTTTTTCCTGCCCGTTCGGCGACCGACTGATGCCTACCTCCATTCCGCTGACCCTGCACGCCGACCGCCTGTTGCCCGCCGACCCCGGCACGCGTGCGATTGCGCGCCGCCTGTACGCGCAGATCGCCGCACTGCCGATCATCAGCCCGCACGGCCATACCGACCCGGCGTGGTTCGCTACCGACGCGCCGTTCGCCAATGCCACCGCGTTGTTGCTGGTGCCGGATCACTACGTGTTCCGCATGCTCTACAGCCAGGGCGTCGCACTGGATGCCTTGGGCATTCCGCGTGCGGATGGGTCGCGCGCGGCGGTGGACCCGCGCGCAGCGTGGCGCGTGTTCGCCGAGCACTACACGTTGCTGCGCGGCACCCCCTCTGCATTGTGGTTGAATCATGTCTTCCATGAGGTGTTCGATCTGCGCATCCGCCTGGATGCCGGCACTGCCGATCATTACTACGACCACATCACCGCTGCGCTGCAGACGCCGGCATTCCGCCCGCGTGCCCTGTTCGAGCGCTTCAACATCGAGGTGATTGCCACCACAGAGTCGCCGCTGGACACGCTGCAGCACCACGCGGCCATTCGCGACAGTGGCTGGAAGGGACGCGTGCTCACCGCGTACCGCCCGGACCCGGTGGTCGACCCCGAACACGAGCAGTTTGCCGCTGCGCTGCAGCAGTTCGGCGCGCTCACCGGCGAAGATGTGCTGAGCTGGCAAGGCTATCTGCGCGCGCACCGGCAGCGCCGCGCCTTCTTTGCCGCGCATGGCGCCACCTCGACCGACCACGGCCACCCCAGCGCGGCCACGGCCGATCTGTCGCCGGCCGAGGCGCAACGCCTGTTCGACACCGTGGTGCGTGGTGCCGCCACACTGGCGCAGGCCGAGCTGTTCCGCGCGCAGGTGCTGACCGAGATGGCGGCGATGAGCCTGGACGATGGCCTGGTGATGCAGTTGCACCCGGGCTGCTTTCGCAATCACAACCGGCAGTTGTTCCAGACCTTCGGGCGCGACAAGGGCGCCGATATTCCGATGCGCACCGACTACGTGCACGCGCTCAAACCCTTGCTGGACCGGTTCGGCAACGACCCGCGCCTGCGCCTGATCGTGTTTACACTGGACGAAACCAGCTACAGCCGCGAGCTGGCGCCACTGGCCGGCCATTACCCGTCGTTGCTGCTGGGGCCGGCATGGTGGTTCCATGACGCGCCGGAAGGCATGTGGCGCTTCCGCGAGCAGACGCTGGCCAGCGCCGGCTTCTACAACACCGTGGGTTTCAATGACGATACCCGCGCCTTCCTGTCGATTCCGGCGCGGCACGATGTGGCGCGGCGCGTGGACAGTGCCTTTCTCGCCAAACTGGTCGCCGAGCACAGGCTGGACGAGGACGAGGCGGTCGAGGTTGCGATCGATCTGGCGTATCGCCTGCCCAAGCAAGCCTACAAGCTGTGAGGCTGAGCGAGGCAGCACGTGGTGATGCCTGCACGCGTGCAGGCGGTGCGGATAGGACACGCCTGCATGCATGGTCGATGCGAGGCGCGATATGACGCACACGGGCATGCAGGCGAGGGTGATGCGCGCGCTCAGGGATTGCGCACGCCTCGCGCGTGTCGCGATGCTTTGCATCTGCCTGGTAGTGCCCGCGCTGGCAGCACTACCGGCGCCGACCCAGTTGCCGCGCGAGCGCGTCTCGCTCAACGCGCAGTGGCGCTTCCATCGCGGCGATCCTCCAGACAATCGGCAAATCCTGGACTACGACATCCGCCCGCACGTGCTACGCAGCGAAGACGGCAAGGTGGCCGACGCGCAGCCCGAGCAGGCGCAGCGCCTCGATGCCACCGCAACCCGCGTGCTCAAGCCATGGATCCTGCCCACGGCCAATGCCTTGATTGCAGATCCCGCGAAGCGGCACAGACGCCCGCCCGGCCACCCCGGCAGCAGCGTCGCTTTCGTGCAGCCGCAGTTCGACGACAGCGGCTGGGAGCGCGTGGATCTGCCGCACGACTGGGCCATCGCCGGGCCGTTCCTGGCCGATGGTCCCTACGGTGGCATGGGGCGCCTGCCGAGCTGGGGCGTGGGTTGGTATCGCAAGCGCCTGGACATCCCCGCCAGCGATCGCGGGCGCGCGCTGTTTCTGGATCTCGATGGTGCGATGGCCTATGCCACGGTCTGGCTCAACGGCAAGCTGGTCGGCGGCTGGCCGTATGGCTACAGCTCCTGGCGCGTGGACCTGAGCCCCTATGTGGTGTTTGGTGCGCGCAACCAGCTGGCGATCCGCCTGGACAACCCGCCCGACTCGGCGCGCTGGTATCCGGGCGGCGGGCTGTATCGCAATGTGTGGCTGACCAAAGCTGCGCCGCTGCATGTCGCGCATTGGGGCACGCAGCTGACCACGCCGCAGGTGTCGGCCGACACCGCGCAGGTGCAGCTGGCGATCACGCTGGACAATGCCGCGCGCAGCGCGGTGCAGGCGCAGGTCAGCACCGCCATCTATGTGCTCGACGATGCACGCGGCACACGCAGCGGCGAGCCGGTCGCGCGCATTGCCGCCGTGCAGGTTGCGGTTGCCGCCGGTGGCAGCGCCCGTGTGCAGGGCAGCACGCAGATCGACCGCCCGCGTCTGTGGGGCCCGCCGCCGACCCAGTGCCCGCACCGCTATGTCGCAGTGACGGAGGTCAGTCAGGACGGGCACGTGGTGGATCGCTACGAAACACCGTTCGGTGTCCGCAGCATCGTGTTCGATGCCGACAAGGGCTTGCTGGTCAACGGCGAACATGTGCCGATTCGCGGCGTGAACAATCATCACGACCTCGGCGCGCTGGGTGCGGCGTTCAACCTGCGCGCCGCCGAGCGGCAACTGCAGTTGCTGCAGCAGATGGGCGCCAATGCCATCCGCATGAGTCACAATCCGCCCGCACCGGAGCTGCTGGAGCTGACCGATCGCATGGGCCTGCTGGTGGTGGACGAGGTGTTCGACAGCTGGGAGATGAAGAAGACTCCGCTGGATTTCCACCTGGTGTTCCCGCAGTGGCACGAGCCGGACCTGCGCGCGATGCTGCGGCGCGACCGCAATCATCCCTCGGTGATTTTGTGGAGCGTCGGTAACGAAGTCGGTGAGCAATACACCGGCGAGCCGGGTGCGGCGATCGCACGCACACTGCACGCCATCGTGCATGAGGAAGACCCCACGCGCCCCGCCACGGTGGCGATGAACTACGCCTCGCCCGAGATGCCGCTGCCCGCTGCGCTGGATGTCATCAGCCTCAACTACCAGGGCGAAGGCATCCGCGACGCGCCGGAATTCGCAGGCACCGAGCGCATCCGCAAACAACCGCAATATCCCGCGTTCCATGGCAGGTTCCCGCACAAGCCCATTCTCAGCAGCGAGACCGCCTCGGCGTTGAGCAGCCGCGGTGTGTATCTGTTTCCGGTGACGCCAGACATTAGCGCACCGGTGCGCGATGGGCGCGGCGGCGATTCGGTCGCGCACCAGGTCAGCGCCTACGAACTGCATGCGGTGGACTTCGGCTCCAGCGCCGACAAGGTGTTCGCGGCGCAGGACCGGCATCGGTATGTCGCCGGCGAATTCGTCTGGACCGGCTTCGATTATCTGGGCGAGCCCACGCCGTACTACAGCTCGCGCAGTTCGTACTCCGGCATCTTCGATCTGGCCGGTTTTCCCAAGGATCGCTACTGGCTGTATCAATCGCGTTGGCGCCCCGATCTGCCGATGGCGCATCTGCTACCGCACTGGACCTGGCCCGGCCGCGAGGGCCAGGTCACGTCGGTGCATGTGTTCACCTCCGGCGACGAGGCCGAGCTGTTCGTCAATGGCGTCTCGCAGGGGCGCAAGCGCAAGGTGCCGCTGCAGTACCGGCTGCGCTGGGACGCGGTGGTCTACCAACCCGGCGAGCTGCGCGTGCAGGCGTACAAGGAAGGCAAACCCTGGGCCGACGACCGCGTACAAACCGCCGGCAGCGCCGCGCGCATGCAGGTGACGCCCGACCGCGGCAGCATCCGTGGCGACGGGCAGGATCTGAGTTTCGTCACCGTGCGTTTGCTCGATCGCGATGGACGCCCTGCGCCGACCGCCGGCGACCGCCTGCGTTTCCACATCGAAGGCCCGGGCGAGCTGGTCGCCACCGACAACGGCGATCCCACCAACCTGGAATCCTTCGCCGCGCCGCAGCGCAACGCGTTCAACGGGTTGTGCCTGGCGATCGTGCGTGCCAAGCCCGGCGCGCGTGGCACCATCACGCTGCATGTGGACTCCGACAGTTTGCAGGCCGCCAGTGCGCAGGTGGTGGTGGAGTGATGGAGTTCCCGATGACGCACTACCTGCGGTACCTGCACAGGAATCCGGCGATGCAGCAGACCCACGAGCGCCCAGCAGCATGCTTGCGTTTTGTTCTGGCCCTGATCGGCGCTGTGATGGCAGTGCCGGCCTTGGCTGACTGCGACACCCGCAGCACCTCGCTCAAGCACGCCTACGCCGACGGCTTTCTGATCGGCACCGCCGTCAATGCCGACATCGTCTCCGGCAAGGACGCTGCCTCTGCCGCGCTGGTCGCCTGCCACTTCAATGCCATCACTGCCGAGAACGTGATGAAGGCCGAAGTGGTCGCCCCACGCCCGGGCGTGTTCGACTTCGGCGCGGCCGACGCCTTCGTCGCCTATGGGCGCGATCACGCCATGTTCGTGGTCGGCCATACCCTGGTCTGGCACAACCAGACGCCGGAGTGGTTCTTCGTCGATGCACAAGGCAAGCCCAACAGCGCCGACGCGCAGCTGGAGCGCATGCGCACGCACATCGAGCGCGTGGCGGGGCGCTACGTCGGCAAGGTGCAGGCCTGGGACGTGGTCAATGAGATCATCGATGAAGACGGACGTTACCGCGATACCAACTGGGTGCAGCGCGTCGGCGATGGCGACACCGTGGTGCGCAACGCCTTCACCTTTGCCCAACGGTATGCGCCGGATGCGGAGCTCTACTACAACGATTTCAACGCATGGCGGCCGAGCAAGCGCGATGGCATCGTGCGCATGGTCAGGATGCTGCAGCAATCGGGCATCCGCATCGATGGCGTCGGCATGCAGGGACACTGGGGGCTCAACTATCCCAGCCTGCGCGATATCGAAGACGCCATCGATGCCTACGCCGCGCTCGGCATCAAGGTCATGATCACCGAGCTGGACATCGACGTGTTGCCACTGACCAGGGAAGGCCAGGTCATCGGGACCGGGCTTGCGCACAAGCAGTTCCAGCTGCCGGAATTCAAGCGCTTTCTCGACCCGTATCGCGAGGGCTTGCCACCGCAGGTACAGGCGCAGCTGCGCGATCGCTACGCCGAGTTGTTCGCGCTGTTCTGGCGCAAGCGCGACAAGCTCGCGCGCGTCAGCGTGTGGGGTGTCAGCGATGGCATGTCCTGGAAGAACGATTACCCCGTGCCCGGCCGTACCAACTATCCGCTGCTGTTCGATCGAAACTACCAGCCCAAACCGGCACTGGATGCGGTGTTGGCGGTACCCGCGCACGCTGGCGAGCGCTAGCACGGCTGCCGGCGTGCGCAGCAGGCCTGCACGCGCATGGTGGCATCATGGCCCGACTTCGTTACTGGACAGACCGATGCGCTTGCCGCCCTATCTGCTGTTGGCCGTTCCGCTGCTGGCAATCCTCGCCGCCTGCACCAGGAAGGAGGTGCCGCCACCGCGCTTTGCCGCGATCGGGCATCTGCAGAGCTTCGATCGCAGCTTCAGCGACGTGGTCGCTGGCGATGCGCGCATCGAGAAGCTCAGCGAAGGCTTCACCTGGTCCGAGGGCCCGGCCTGGGTCCGCAACGGTGGCTATCTGCTGTTCACCGATGTGCCGGAAAACAAGCTCTATCGCTGGTCCGAGGACGCAGGCCTGTCGGTGCTGCTGTCGCCATCCGGTTACAGCGGCCCGGAGCAGGCCACGCTGCGCGAAGCCGGCGCCAATGGGCTGTATGCCGAACCGGGCGGCACCGTGTTGCTGGCCGATTCGGGCACGCGCATCGTCGCCAGGCTCGACCCGGCCACGCGCAAGAAGACGCCGCTGGCGACGCAGTTCGAAGGCCACCGTTTCAACAGCCCCAACGATCTGGTCCGCCGTAGCGATGGCGTGGTGTTCTTTACCGACCCGCCGTACGGCCTGAAGGGCATGAACGATTCGCCGGTCAAGCAGCTGCGCTACAACGGCGTCTACCGGCTGGACACCGACGGCAGCGTGCATCTGCTGGACGACAGTCTCAGCCTTCCCAACGGCATCGCACTGTCGCCCGATGCGCGCACCCTGTACGTGGCCAACTCCGATCCGGAGCGCCCGATCTGGATGGCCTACACGCTCGACGCAGCCGGTGCAGTGACCGGAAAGCGCGTGTTCGCCGACGCCTCCGATCTGGTCGCCAAGGACGCGCCCGGCCTGCCCGACGGCATGGCGGTCTCCGCCGACGGCCACCTGTTTGCCACCGGCCCCGGCGGCGTCATCGTGTTCGCCCCCGATGGCCGCAGGCTGGGCCGTATCGAAACCGGCGAGCCCATCTCCAACTGCACCTTCGGCAACGACGGCCATACGCTGTACATGACCTCGCACGCGATGCTGGCGCGGGTGCGGGTCAAGGCGCTTGGCTTGGAGTTTGCGCCGTAGCGTCCATTTGCCGCCAAACCGCAGCACAGCAGTCGCCGCTCTGTAGGAGCGGCCCTGGCCGCGATGGAGCTGTACCGATCGCCGTGCATGACAAGTCGCATTCTCTCCGAGCCAGCAGCGCGATGCGACTCGAATGCAGCCAGGTCGCTTACCGAATGGCTTCCGCCTCACCCAGTACCAGCACATCATCCAGCTCCGGCCCGCCGCCGCGGTTGCCGCTGCCCGCCACGATGTACAGAGCGTCGCCGACCGCTGCGGCCTGGGTGCCATGGCGCCCTCGCGGCAATGCGGCCAGCGGCGTCCAGGTGGAGGTGGCCGGGTCGTAGGCTTCGACCTCGTCGTGCGCCTTCACCTGGCGCGTGCTCTCGCCGCCCATGACCAGCAGCTGGCCATTGCGTGCAATGGCGGCGGCACCGGCGCGCGGCGTCGGCAGTGCGGCCGGGGCAACGCTCCAGGTGCCGCGCTGGATGTCATAGACATCGACTTCGGAAATGGTCTGCGCCAAGGTGTTGCCGCTCTCGTGCGATGACCTGCGGCCACCGGCCGCGTACAGCTTGCCGTCGAGCACCACTGCATGGAAGTGATCGCGCGCACGCGGTGCGTCGGCCAGCTGCGTCCATTGCTGCGTCCTGGTGTCGAACGCATCCAGCCACGGCACGTACCCGCTCATATGGCCGCGCGTGTTGCCGCCGACCAGGTACAGCACGCCGTCGTGCGCCACCGCGCCTGCCGCGCCGCGGCGACGGCCTTTGGGAATCTCCGCGCCTGCCTGCCAGCGATCGGTGGCAGGGTCGTAGATCAACAAGTGGGTCAGCGCGGCTTCTTCCGGGTAGTCGCCGGTCAGGCCGCCGACGACGTAGATCTTCCCCGACGACACCACTGCCTGCGCATGGCTGACCGCCAGCGGCGGCGTGCTGCCTTTGGACCAACGGCGTGTTGTGGTGTCGAAGATGTCCAGCGGGCGGTCGTCGCGCCCTCCGATCAGATAGAGCCTGTCGCCGACCGACACCAGGCTGTTCTCATGGCGCGCGTGCGGTTTGTTGTGCGGGGTCAGCGTCTGCCAGGAGGCCACCTGCTTCGATTGTGCCGAGGTGGCCACCGGCACCGCCTTGTCGGTGGCCTGACCAAGCGCGGGGAAAGTGCCGACCGCGGCAGCAAACAGGCTTGCGCGGAACCAGCTCGTCAACAGGCGCATGCAGCACTCCTCCGATGGCGTGGGCAGGCAAGTGTAGCGACACGCGCGCGATGATCCACTCGCACAAGCAGGCTGATCCAGGGCCAGGTCGCGCGTGCTTGCGCATTGCCGTGATGTCCCCCGGCAGGTTGCCTAGGCAGTCCTGGTTGCCGGTTCTTCACATGCAGCAGCACCGCGCATGCGAACACTACGGCAACGCGATACGACAGGAGAAAGGTGTGGCACGCAAACCGGCAAAGCAGGCGTCTTCGACAACACCGCCCAAGACAGTTGCCGACGCGGCGGCACGCGGACTGCGGCTGCGCGAGCAGCATGGGCGTGGTGGCACCGCAATCGGCGTTGCGCGTGCGCGCGATCTTTCGGCACGGAAATCGCTTTCCACGCAGACCATCCGGCGCATGCATGCGTACTTCGCGCGCCACAGCGTGGACAAGACTGGCAAGGGCTGGGCCGACCGTAGCGCGCCATCGGCCGGCTACATTGCCTGGCTGCTCTGGGGCGGCGATGCCGGCCAGCGCTGGGCGGCGCGGCTGTACCAGCGTCTGGAAGAGGCGGCGAGCGCGAAGACCCCGGCAGGAAAACGAGCAAGCGCGACCACGACGGCCGCC
Organism: Xanthomonas sp. F14; assembly: GCF_014199865.1. Taxonomy (NCBI): domain Bacteria; kingdom Pseudomonadati; phylum Pseudomonadota; class Gammaproteobacteria; order Lysobacterales; family Lysobacteraceae; genus Xanthomonas; species Xanthomonas sp. F14. Next base: position 59,050 of record NZ_JACHOM010000006.1, read on the forward strand.
GCCCATGCCAGTGCCGCGGACAAGCGCACCCCGAAGAAGGCCGCGAGAAAGAAGGCGGTCGCAAAGAAGGCAACCGGAACGTCGCCAGCGAGGAAACCGTCGGCAACACGGGCCGCGACCAAGAAAACGAGCGCCGGTAACGCAGCGACGCGCAAGTCGGCGCCCTCGGCCGGTGCCCGCAAGGCGACCGGCAAGAAGGCAGTCAAGAAGGCAGTCAAGAAGGCAGTCAAGAAGACTGCGGCCAAGAAATCTCCTGCAAAGAAGGCAGCATCGACGAAGAAAGCGGTAAACAAGACGGTCGCCCGCCGAACTGCAGCCGGGAAGAGCGCTTCCACGCGCGGTGCAGCGAAGAAAGGCACAAGCAAGACGTCTGCGCCATGGAAAAGGCCCAACCCCAAGAGTCGCTCGCGCTCAGGTCCGCTTTCCCCGGCGCAGAAGGCACAGGCCAGACAACGCGCCAAGGCAGCAGGCCGCCCCTATCCCAATCTGGTGGACAACATGGCAGTGGCAGGTAAAGGCAGCGCTGCCAAGCGGGCGAGTGGATCGGGTGCTGCGAAAAAAGCTGGTAAACGTTAGCCGCAACCGGCTGTCAGAATGGCCGAACCCGCTCGGCTCACGCGCGACGCCACGGGAGAGACGGGTTGCGCGTGGGCAGACTATTGTTCCGGGCGCTGCCGCTTGCTGTTTCGGCGGCATTGGTCCGAACAATACTTCACCTCGTCCCACACCTTTTCCCACTTCTTGCGCCAGCAGAAGGGTCGCCTGCATTGAACGCAGAGCTTTTCCGGCAAGTTCTGCTTCTTGTGGGCGGCCATGGCAAGGCGGACGTCGGACGCTGTGCGGCAGGGGTTCAAGCATGCCATAGCGATGCATTGGGCCGAAGCCTCCGCCGCTCCACGAGATGCGTCGGCGGGCTTGGCAGCGTGGTCGTGAAAGCGGCACGCGCAGTGTCTATAGTGATGCAGGTTGGCTTGTGCCGAGATGGAACGAGCCTCCCTAACGCGGGGACATGCACTCGCCTCATCATCAGACAAGGACGCCCATGAAGCTGTTTCCACTTCTGCTATCTGCCCTGCTGTACGGCATTTCGCTGTGCCTTCCTGCACTGCATGGCGGTAATGATCAACTGGGTGGATTTGTCATCCTGCTGTTTGGCTGGATGCAGGTGCTCGATGGCCAGTGCCTGGCCTGGATGAGTAACCCGGTGTTCCTGTTGGCATGGCTGTGTTATTTCCTCAAGGCGGACAAGATGGCGGCGGCCCTGTTGGTAGCGGCTTGCCTGATCGGGTTGGATACCTTTCGCGCAACCCGGTTCGACAAGAACGAGGCTGGCCAGCAAGTCATGATCGATCACGTGGGCGCCGCATTCTATGTGTGGGAGTTGAGCTTTGTGGTCCTGCTCGTGCTGGTGCTGACGCGCATCTTCAATACATCCGGCGGCAGCCAGGGCGTCCGGGTATCGTGACCGACAGGCAAGCCAAGGTGTCTGAATGGCACAGATCTGCGTGACATCCAGAGAGCGCTCAGGACCATCGACATGTGGCCGGTCAACTTGAACCGCAGGGCGGTCATTGCCATCACCACGCTGGCGATTGCCTGCATCGCATCCAATCCGGGGGTTGCAGCGGCCATACCACTGCTGGAGATGGTGGGTATCGACGTGTTTGCATACTTGTTGGCAAGCCGGCTGGGCCCGGTTCTGCTGCAGGGCGTGGCGCCGGTGATCCGGGATGCATACATGCGCCGGGGCCACAGGCGGGTGCGGCCACTGGGCCATGCAGTCAACTGCCGCCTGGGTGGATACTTGCGGCAGGTGAGCTGGTACACCGGTCAGCTGGGGCTGGCCGCCGCGGTTGGTTGCACGCGGATCTGTGCGCTGCGTCGCCAGGCAACTGCCGTACCGGCTTGAACCCGAGTACCACGACAGAGGAGTCGATGAGTCGAACCTGCGCGGCTGGTGAGCGAGGAAAGCGACGCTAAGGTGCCGGAACACGATTCGCGCATGGGGAACCGGCAGCGAAATCGGCAAGGTTGCGCAGGGTGATGTCGGAGATCTCCTGCAATGCCTCTGCGGTGAAGAACCCCTGGTGCCCGGTCACCAGCACATTGGGGAAGGTCATCAGGCGCTGAAACGCTTCGTCGTCGATGATCTCGCCCGAGCGGTCCTGGAAGAACAACGCGCTTTCCTGTTCGTAGACATCGATGGCCAGATGGCCGAGCTGGCGAGACTTGAGCGCGCGGATCACCGCATCGGTATCCACCAAGCCACCGCGCGAGGTGTTGACCAGCATCGCACCCGGCTTCATCGACGCCAGCGCCGCGTCATCGATCAGGTGCTGCGTTGCCGGTGTCAGCGGGCAGTGCAGCGAGACGATGTCCGAGCGGGCGAACAGTGTCTCCAGCTCGACCCGCTGCCCGAGCGTATCGAACCCAGGCGTGGGATAAGGGTCAAAGCCCAGCACGTCGCAGCCCATCCCCCGAAAGATACGCGCAGTCGCCAGCCCGATCTTGCCCAGCCCGATCAGGCCCACCGTCTTGCCGTGCAAGGTGCGGCCGAGCAGGCCATTAAGCATGAAGTTGCCCTCGCGCACGCGGTTGTAGGCGCGGTGCGTCTGGCGGTTGAGCGTCATGACCAGCGCCAGGGTGTGCTCGGCCACCGCTTCGGGCGAGTAGGCCGGCACGCGTGCCACGAACAGCCCAAGTGCGGTGGCCGCAGCAAGATCCACATTGTTGAAACCGGCGCAGCGCAGCAGCACCGCGCGCACACCGGTCGCGTGCAGTGCCTGCAGCACGGGCGCGTCGAGCTGGTCGTTGACGAACACGCAGACCACCTCGCAGCCCTGCGCCAATGCTGCCGTCCGCAGATCGAGCGATGCCTCGAAATAAACGAACTCGGCTGCACATTGCGTGCCTGGGCGTAGTTTCGCTTCATCGAGAAAGCGCCTGTCGTAAGGGCGCGTGCTGAAGACAGCCATTTTCATGCAGAGAACTCCATCGATACGGAAGGACAGTGACCCATCAGATGCCATGTGTCTGCCACTGACATTCGCCAATCAGTGCGGATGTGGCTAGCTCAAGCGGCGGCATGGACGTCAGCCTGACGGATAGAGTCTAAGCATGTCGCGCACCAACACTACGCGTATGCGTCGGTGTGCGCTGGTTTGGCGATGGGGTTGCGCGTGTTGTCGATCGGCGATCAACACACCGCGTAGGTCACGGAGTCGGACGCGTCCGCTTGCTCTCGCCACGGCAACGGTCGGAGCAGTACTTCACTTCGTCCCACACGCGCTCCCACTTCTTGCGCCAACGAAACGGTCGCCCGCATTGCATGCAGGGCTTTTCCGGCAACTCGTGTTTCTTGCGCATGGCCATGTGGCGCTTGAACCTGTCCGAACGTGGGCGGGGCGTAGGTGAGGCCAAGCATGGCATGTCGAGCGATGCGGTGCAGATGCCATTGCAGGCACGAAGCTCTCTGCCGCTGACAGCCCCTGCGCTACGCAGCCTTGCTTTGCTGCTCCGCACCGCAACAGACACCTGTTCTCTCACGCGCAAACAGGAACAGCCGGCCTCCCTTCTGCAATCCAGACAAGAGCAGGATGCGTCCCTTCTCCCGTGCACGGGAGAAGGAACCGCAAAGCGCCGGGCAAGGGCGCTTGCCCCAGGCGTGTCACCTGCGGCGCGATCTCACCGCAGGCACCGCAGGCGCCACGCGGCTGATCAACAGCACGCCGCGTCCCACTGTTACCCGCAACGCATCACCCACTGCGAAACCGCAGTGTTCCAGCCAGCGCCCGGACAGCCGCAGCTTGGGCACCGCGCAACCGATGACATCCTCGGCACGCCGCACGTCGTAGTGTTGGTAGCTCATGGTGACCTGCTCGGGAATGCGGAAGCCGGGCTTGCGCAAGGGCGGGGTAGGCGCCAGCGATGGATCCACCGCTGGCTCAGCGTCGGTCATGCTGGCGGCCGGGCGGTGCTTGGCTCTGGCGCGTGTCACAACAGATCGCCTGGAAGGCGATGCAGCGAGTGCACGGGCGGTTGCTTTTGGACGGGTCATATCGAACTCCTTGTGCGATAGGAAGTCCGCCATCTCGCTGCTAAACGAGGGTGGCGGACGATGCGCGGTTAGCAGACCGGTCACAAGGAACCGGCAGACCTTGCGGTCTCCGCGCACCGCCCGCCGTAAAGCGAGCACGCCTGCCCATGCGATAAGTCGGGCAAAAGAAAAGCGCCGACATCGTGCAATGGGCGCTGATGCGCCTTGTGATTACGGGCTGCTAAACCCGGCTGCGGAATGTGCCGCAGCAGAGCGATCTTGCTACTCGCCAATGCAGCGAGTCAAGACAGCACGGCACGGCTCCCAACCGATCCCTCGTATCTGGCGTATCGTTGTGCTCAAAGACGGCTTCGTTATCCCACTACGAGAAAGCGATGACTTCCACTGCCGAAACACCAGACCGTGCGATTCCACTGCTCCCCGGTCGCTCGATCGAACACACGGTCGCCTTCTATCGACGGCTGGGCTTTGTCGGCGACGCGCACCCGCACGATGCGGGCTACGCGATCCTGACGCGTGGCGAGGTGGAGCTGCATTTCTTCGCACACCCGGACCTGGATCCTGCGGCCTGCTATGCGGGCTGCTATATCCGGGTTGGCGATGTCGATGCGGTCTACGCCGCCATGCGTGCCGCGCAGCTTCCGGCGCACGGCATCCCCAGGCTCGATGCTGTCAGCGACAAGCCCTGGGGCATGCGGGAATTTGCGCTTGTCGATGAGAACGGCAATCTGATCAGGACTGGGCAGGTGATTGAAAGCTGAGCCTTCCGTCCAACGGGAACCTGATTATCTCGGGTAGGAAGGACTGGAGCCGGTTGATTGGATGCATCAACCAGGCTCCACTAACCTATGATCAAGCTTCCTGAGGCAGGTAGGATGCGACGGTGGCCTTGATCCTGTCCGCAAAGTTGTAGATGTCGTCGATCGAGCCGAGGTCGAGTTGCTCTTCTTCTTTATCCTGATTGAAGATGCCAAGTCGAAGTCTTTGAAGATTGTTGAAGCGAAGCCTGCAGATCGGTTTTCTGTTGTTGTCATCGAGCAGCACGGCGCAGTAGCTCTGGGCATCCCGCATGAAAACGCGCTTGCCAGGAATCACCTCGCGCACGATGGCCCGAACAATATGGAACGCTTCAATCTCCTCCGCAGTGGTGACAATCAGAGGGTCGGCTAGCAATGGCTGCGTCGTCGCGGCAGGTTGCTCCGTCATGACAGGCGCAGGGTGATCGCTGATTGAGATTGCTTCAGGTGCCATGGCGCCTTTAAGCCGTTCATTGATCCGCTCGCTAACCAGCTGATCGAATGCGCGCCGCGTGATTGATGTGAACTGATCGCGGATCGCCGGCGTAAAGCGCCGAGTTCCGACGAGGTCGGCTGAAACCAGTTTGACGAACTCTTCGGTCGGTTGGTGCATCCACTCCGTCAGTTTGGTTTGGATCGCGCGCGTGTACTTCAGCTCGTTGGCAGTCGTCAGGATCGTATCCAGATCGAACGCAGCCTTAGCGAATTTCTTTAATTCCTCGACGTCGCGGTCCTTGAAGTCGAGGATGTTGAACTCGAAGAACGGCTTCTCATCCATCTTGTTCGGCTGCTCAAGATCGGTGAAGAACCGGTAGACCAAGCCGTTTGTGAGAACCCCAAAGCGCGCAGCAGTAACGTGGAAGTAGCGAAAGAGTTGACCGGCATGGTTGATGTTAAGTTCAGCGCCTGCCTTCTTGCACTCGAAAAGGATGATCGGTTTGCCGTCGCGAAGTATTGCGTAGTCGACCTTCTCGCCTTTCTTGGTTCCTACATCTGCCACAATTTCTGGTGTGACTTCGAGCGGGTCGAAGACGTTGTATCCAAGGATCTGGATCAACGGCATCACCATCGCATTCTTGGTGGCTTCTTCTGTTTGAATCAATGCGCGCGTCGTACTGATGCGCGTTGCAAGCACGCGCAGTTGATCAATGAAATCCATCCCCGTTGCTCCTTTCCCCGATTTGGCAATTTCTACCACAGCAAAGGCGACTGGTGATGCAGTTACACCGAATTTTGTCTGGCTTATGGATCAGCTCGCTTTATCGAATTGAAGCAGCAATGCCGTGTGTATAACCATTTTGGGAATAAAAAAATGCTATTGCCTGAGCCCGATTGACTGCTGATATGAGGAAATTCAGCCCTGTGTCGATAGGGCATTTTGCGCATTTGCCGGACCTCCGGGATGCAGCGCTGCGTATGAACGCTCTAAGGCCTCCACAAAACGCGCATCGCCAGAGAGCGCAGCGAACACCGCATCCACGGTGAGGAATGCCGCGATGTCATGGCTGGCATCGCCGGTGGTCGAATGGGCGATGTCGCTGAGGACTTCGCCCAGCGGATCGACCAGGGCCACGCCGTTGGCCGCCTGCCTGCGCACGAACTGCAGCCACGCCGCTACCGGAATGCAGAGCCGGTCGATCCGTTGCCCGGCGTCCAATGCATCACTGATCGCGCTGAGCAGGCGCACCGGAATCTTCTGCGAGCCGTCCCAGGCGATCTGGGCGAGCAGGTGGCGGATGGCGGGGTTGCGAAAGCGGGCGAGGATGGCGCCGCAGTAGTGCTGCGGGTCGAAGCCTTGCATCGGTTGCAGGGTGGGGGCGATGTCCTCGCGCATCAGGGCTTCGACAAAGGTGGCCAGTTGCGAGTGGCGCATGGCGTCGGCGACGGTTTCCAGATCGAGCAGGCTGCCGAGATAGGCGAGTGTGGAGTGCGGGCCGTTGAGCAGGCGCAGTTTGGCGCGTGCATAGCCGGCGATGTCGTCGCTGAGGGTGACGCCTGCGCGCTCGAAGGCGGGGCGTCCATTGCAGAAGCGATCTTCGATCACCCACTGGCTGTAGCGCTCGCGCTGGATCGGCCAGGCGTCGTGCAGACCGGTTTGCGCTTGTACGTTGGTGCGCAGTGCGTCGTCGGTGGCGGGGGTGATGCTGTCGACCATCGAGCGCGGAAAGCTGACCTGCCGGTCGATCCATGCCGCAAGCGCTGGATCGTGTTGCTGGGCGAGCCGCAACACCGCGCTACGCAGCAGGCTGCCGTTGTCGGGCAGGTTGTCGCAGCTGAGCACGGTGAACGGTGCGCTGCCCTGCTGCCTGCGTTGTTGCAGGCCGGCGACGAGATAGCCGATGGCGCTGCGCGGTGTGCCGGGGTTGGCGATGTCGTGCGCAATGTCGGGATGGGCGAGGTCGAGGGTGTCGCCTGCGAGGCAATATCCCTTTTCGGTGATCGTGAGAGTGACCAGGCGCACGGCGGGGTCTGACAGACGCGCGAGCACCGCTGTTTGCTCGTCGGCTGCGCACAGCACCTCGCGGATGGCGCCGATGATGCGCAGCTGCGGGTGTTCGTCGAGCAGGGCGAGGGTGTAGAGGCCGTCTTGTGGACGCAGGGCGTCGCGCACCCTTGGGCTGTGTAGCGAGACGGCGCAGATGGCCCAGGTGGGGTCATGTGCGAGCAGGTCGTCGATGTAGACGGCCTGGTGGGCGCGGTGGAAGGCGCCTGCGCCTAGATGGACGATGCCGATGGTGGTCTGTTTGGGGTCGTAGCTGGGAGTGAGGACGGTGGGTGGTAGGTGCGTGAGTGTTGCGATGGAGAGCGTTGGAATTGGCATGGGTTTTTGTTTGGAATCGTGGGGGTGCTGCAAGTTCGCCCGTGGCCGTACCCTCACCCCAACCCCCGCTCCGCGCCCCGGCCCACGTCTTGCGACGCGGGCGCTCCAAGGCACGCGCGCCAGTGGCGCGCAAGCGGTGCCTCTTCGCCCCGGCGGGAGAGGGGCTTAGGGCAATCGCGGCTGAGTGGGTTCTTCGCCCACATCCGCATGGCGAGGGTGTCAACGGCTGCTACTTGCCGGTGACGGTAAAGCGTTGTGTGCTGCGGATGTCTGCGCTGGAAGCGCCGATCTGTACTTCGTAGTCGCCTGGATCCACTGCGTAGGCCTTGCGCTGCTCGTCGTAGATGCGCAGGGCGTCTTGCGCCTTGAGGGTGAAGCGCAGCTGCCGCTGCTCGCCGGGTTGCAGGGTGATGCGCTGGAAGCCGCGCAGTTCCTTGATGGCACGTTCGCGTTGCGGCTTGAGCGGATGCAGATACAGCTGCACCACTTCATCGCCTGCGCGTTGGCCGGTGTTCTTCAGCGTGACCGTGGCCGTGAGCGTGCCATCGGCGGCAACGGTGGTGCGATCAAGGCGTAGATCCGAATACGCAAACTGCGTGTACGACAGACCATGGCCGAACGGGTACAGCGGCTTGCCGGCAAAGTAGCGATAGGTGCGGCCGCGCATGGCGTAATCGTCGAAGGCGGGCAGGCGTTCGTCTTCCTTGTAGAAGGTGATCGGCAGGCGGCCACCGGGACTGGCCTGGCCGAACAGCACATCGCCGACCGCGCTGCCGCCGCGTTGGCCGGGGTACCAGGCCAGTAGGATGGCGGGCACGTGGTGCTGCGCCCAGTCGATCGCCAGCGCCGAGCCGGTGGTCAGCACCGCAACCACCGGCGTGCCGGTGGCCTGCAGTGCCTGCAGCAATTCGCGCTGCGGTTTGGGCAGGCGGGTGTCGGTGCGGTCGCCGCCGGCAAAGCCGGGATAGTTGACGTCCATCTCCTCGCCTTCGACATCGCCGGTGAGGCCACCGACGAACACCACCACCTCGGCGTTGCGTGCGGCGTCCACCGCTTCCTGCAGCGGCGGCTTGGCGCCGGGCATGCGCCAGGCCAGACGCACGCCGGCATCGCGTGTGGCCTCGAAGTATTCCACGCGCAGGTCGTAGGCCTTGCCCGCTTCCAGCGCGACGCTGGCATTTCCGCCGCGCATGCGCGGGGCCTCGCTCCATTGATCGATGAGCAGCTTGCCGTCCAGAAATAGGCGCACGCCATCGTCGGCGGCAATCTGCAGCTCGTAGGTGCCCGACACCGGCGGCAGCAGCTGGCCATGCCAGCGCACGCTGAAGTCGTCCTTGGCCAGCGCACGGTCGGCCTGCAGTTCACCGCGGCCGATGGCATCGTCGGTGGGCGCATTGCGGTCCCAGCGGAAGGCGATACGCGGGTCGACGCGGGTCAGCACCGGCTGGCCGACCAACGCACGTCCACGGAAGTATTCACCGGTGAGGCCGTTCTGCTTGGCATCCGGCGCCGGGCGCAGATAGCGGGTGTCGATCGGTGCCGCGGCATTGGGGTCTTCGCGCCCTTCCACCAGATCGCTGCCGCGCGCGTAGACCACCTGCGCCTGCGGTGCGGCGTCGCGGATGCCTTGCAGGATGGTGACCGGCGCGGCCGGCGTGCCGTAGTAATTGCCCAGCAGCGACATCGGGTCGTCGGCGGTGGGGCCGATCACGGCGATGCGCTTGAGCGTGGGTTTGAGCGGCAGCAGGCCGTCGTTCTTCAGCAGCACCAGCGATTCGCGCGCGGTGCGGCGGGCCAGTGCATCGTGCTCTGGCGATTGATTGGCTGATGCAGGAATCTGCGCCCACGGCACCTTGGCCGGCGGGTCGAACATGCCCAGCCGCATGCGCGAGGTCATCAGCCGCTTGAGCGCGGTGTCGATGCTGGCCTCGTCGATCAGGCCGGCACGCACCGCCGCCGGCAACGCGGCATAGGTGTCGCCGCAATCCAGGTCGGTGCCGTGCTTGACGCCGAGCGCGGCGGCGGCCTCGGGCGTGGGCACGATCTTGTGGTTCTGCCAGATATCGCGGATGGCGGCGCAGTCGCTGACGATGTAACCATCGAAGCCCCAGTCGCGGCGCAGGAGGCCTTCCAGCCGCGTGCTGGCCGAGGCGGATTCGCCATTGACGCGGTTGTAGGCGCCCATCACTGCGGCGACCTTGCCTTCCTGCACCAGGGCCTGGAACGCAGGCAGATAGGTTTCATGGAGATCGCGCTCGCTGGGATGCACGTCGAAGTGATGACGGTCGGCCTCCGGGCCACTGTGCACGGCGAAGTGCTTGGCGGTGGCATCGAGCTTGCGGTACGGCCCTTGCTGCGCCTGCAGGCCCTGCACGAAGGTCACGCCCATGCGCGCGGTCAGGAACGGGTCTTCGCCATAGGTTTCCTGCCCGCGGCCCCAGCGTGGGTCGCGGAAGATGTTGATGTTGGGCGACCAGAAGGTGAGTCCCTGGTAGCGCTTGTGCTCGCCGCGCGCCAGGAAGGCGTGGTGCTTGGCGCGCGCTTCGTCGCTGATGGCGGTGGCCACCTCGGCCATCAACGGGGTATCGAACGTGGCAGCCAGGCCGATCGCCTGCGGAAACACGGTGGCGCCGCCGGCACGCGCCACGCCGTGCAGCGCTTCGTTCCACCAATCGTATTCGGGCACCTGCAGGCGCGGGATGGCCGGGGCGGCGTTCTGCATCTGCGCGGCCTTTTCTTCCAGCGTCATGCGCGACACCAGGTCGGCCGCACGTGCGTCGAACGGGCGTTGGGTGTCCAGATACGGCGGCGGCGTTGCGGCCTGCGTGCCGGTGGCGGCCAGCGCCATCGCCATCGCCAGCAATAATACGCGCGCAAATGGGCGACGCGGGGTGGTGGCGCGGTGGGCGGGGTGCGAATGCATGGTCAGTCCTCCTGGGTGCGGTGCGGTTCCAGCTGGGCAAACGGCCCGATCATGCTGCCGACGAAGCCGCCGGCCTGTGCGGTGCTAAGCATGCCCGCAGCATCGTTGCGGTGTAGCGATTGCCAGCCGCGCCCATCGGCATCGAAGGCAAAGCTATACGTACCGCCATCGCCGCTGATTTGCAGGCGCAGCTGCGCCGTTGCGGGGACGCGGGTGCGTGCGAGCGTGGTGGTTCTTGCGCCCTCGCGCTTGTCGAGAAAGACGTCCAGCGCATCGCCGTTGCGTCGCACGCCCAACGCATACCACGCATTGGAATTCTGCAAGACCGCAAGCCCGGCGCTGACGCCGGCCTGCGTGGGCACCGCCAACGCGGTACTTGCGGCAAAGCGCGTGTGTTGCTGGCGCCGCGCGAGGAAGGCGGGTGTGGCGGTGCTATCCAACCCTTGCGCACTGGCATGGAGGGTCAGCCAACCGGCGCGTGTGCGCAGGTCGGCCACCTCAGCTTTGGGCACACGCAAGGAAAGCCATTCGCGCTGCAGCGATGTGCCGGCGAAGTCGTCTCGCCAGGTGAAGTTGCCCGACAACGGGGCTTGATCTGCCGGGGTCTTGGCGCCGCGCGGGCTCTGTGCGACAGACGGAATCGGCTCGCCGGCCGGCAGGATCGACGGCCAGCCATCGCGCCAGTGCACCGGCAGCAGGAAGGTTTCGCGCCCGGTGTTGTAGCGTTCGCCCGCATACGGGCGGCTGGCCAGGAACACCGCCCACCATTGCCCGTCCGGTGTGTCCACCAGATCCACATGCCCGGCATTGCTGATCGGATGCGCGCGCCCGGCCGGCAGGTCGCGTTGGGTCAGGATCGGATTGTGCGGCGAGGGCTCAAACGGCCCCCACACAGTGCGGCTGCGCAGCACCACCTGCGAATGCTGCGGCCCGGTGCCGCCTTCGGCACACGAGAGGTAATACCAACCGTCGCGTTGATACAGATGCGGGCCTTCGATCCAGATCGGCTTGCTGGCCAGATCCACCCCACCGTTGAGCAACACCTTGCGCGGGCCGACCGGTTGATTGTTGGCGAGGTCGAAGCGCTGCATCCAGATCGCGCGATGGCCTTCGTACAACGGCGTGCCTTCCGGCGGGCCGTTGTTGAGCAGGTAGGCGCTGCCGTCGGTATCGAAGAACAACGACGGGTCGATGCCGTCGATGCCCGGCAACCACGTCAATGCCGACCATGGGCCGGCGGGATTGCTGGCGCTGGCGATGAAGTTGCCACCGCTGTCGACCGAGGTGCCTACGACATAGAAACGCCCGGCATGATGACGGATGCTGGCAGCGAACATGCCGCGCGACACGCCCAGCCCGTCGTAGTCGAGCTGTTCGCGGCGTTCGACCACATTGCCGACCTGCGTCCAGTGCACCAGGTCGGTACTTTCGAACACCGGGATCGCCGGGAAATACGCGAACGTGGAATTGACCAGGTAATAGCGCTCGCTCACGCGTGTCACGCTGGGGTCCGGGTAGAACCCGGCCAGCACCGGGTTGCGGTAGTAGCCGGGTGGCAATGGCGTGGCGAACACCGCATCGTCGCCGCGATACTCGAACCAGTCGAAGGCGACATCGGCGTGTGCTTGCGCCTGCACGCGCGCAGGCGCGGCCACCGCAAGCAGCAGTGCCGCAAGCGCGGCCGGCAGCCAGCGCATTACCAGTCCCACATCGCACCGTCTTCCAGTCGCGCGATCGGCAACTGCTTGGGCACGTAGGGATACTTCGCGGCCAGGGCCTCGTCGATGTCCACGCCATGCCCGGGCGTTTCGCCGCAATGCAGGCGACCCTCGCGGAACACGTAATCGTGCGGAAATACCGCGTTGGCCTCGTCGGAATGGAACATGTATTCCTGGATGCCGAAGTTGGGCACCCAGGTGTCGAAGTGCAATGCCGCGCCCATGCACACCGGCGACAGATCGGTGGCGCCGTGGAAGCCGGTGCGCACCTGATGCAGCGCGGCAAAATCGGCCAGCCGGCGCACATGGGTGATGCCGCCGGCGTGGACAATCGTGGTGCGGATGTAGTCGATCAGTTGCTGCTCGATCAGGTGCTTGCAATCCCACAACGAATTGAACACCTCGCCCACCGCCAAGGGGGTGACCGTGTGCTGGCGGATCACTTCGAACGCGCGCTGGTTTTCTGCAGGGGTGGCGTCTTCCAGCCAGAACAGCCGGTACGGTTCTAGGTCGCGGCCCAGGCGCGCGGCCTCGATCGGGGTGAGCCGGTGGTGGGCATCATGCAGCAGTTCGATCTCGTCGCCATGATCGCTGCGCAATTGCTCGAACAATTTTGGCACCACGCCGAGATAGCGCGGCGTGGACCACAGCGTTTCGGTCGGCAGTTCGCTCTCGGCCGGCTCATACGGTTTGCCGCCGCTGGAAATGCCGTAGGTCTTCTTGATGCCGGGCACGCCGCACTGCGCGCGGATGGCGATGAAGCCCAGCTCGCGGAAGCGGCCCACCTCATCGCTGGTTTCGGCGATATCGCGGCCATTGGCATGGCCGTAGACCAGCGCGCCCTCGCGCGAGCGCCCGCCCAGCAGCTGATACAACGGCAGGCCGGCCATCTTGCCCAGGATGTCCCACAAGGCCACGTCCACCGCAGCGATGGCGCTCATCGTCACCGGGCCGCGCCGCCAGTACGCACCGCGGTAGAAGAATTGCCAGATGTCTTCGATACGGCCGGCATCGCGGCCGATCAGGTTCGGCACCAGGTGTTCCTGCAGGTACGCCGCCACCGCCAGTTCGCGGCCGTTGAGCGTCGCATCGCCCAGCCCGGTGATGCCCGAGCGGGTGCGGATCTTCAGGGTGACGAAGTTGCGGCCCGGGCAGGTGACGATGACGCGCGCCTCGACGATCTCGCGATCGCGGGCCGAGCCTTGCAGCGGAGCAGGGGAGTCGGGAGTCTGTGACATCGTGGTCTCGCTCAGGGAGAAGTGGCGGCAGTGAGGGGGAGTTCGAACGGGCCGGCCGGCAGGCCGCTGCGGTCGTACAAGGTGCATACCGGGCTGTCGGCCCAGCAGTAGCGCACGCGCGTGACGGCCAGGCCGGTGGGAACGCGCAGGCTGATAGCGTGGTCGTGCAAGCTGGCAACGGCATAGCGGCAGCTGTTGGACGCGGCGCCGCACAGCTCGAAGCCGATCGGCGCATCGGCGCCATAGCTGAGCAAGGCGGTGTCCACCTCGTCGAAGGCGATGCGCACGCTGTCGCCCTCGCGTTGCGCGCTGCGCGGCACCGGGCCGGAGGGCGCAAGCGCCTCGCCGTACACCACCTGCCGCGCCACACGCGCCAGGCGCCGGCCCAGTTCCTGCTTGTTGGCCGGATGGATGTCGTAGCGGTCGCCGATGTCGATCGTCACCGCCAGGCCCGCATGTGCATCGTTGGCGACGAAGCGGCGTTGCGCCTCGCGCAGCTGCGCCCAGCCGCTGTCGACCGGCTGGGTGGGCGGCGCGCCATAGTTGGCCAGCTGCACGATCAGCAGTGGCAACTGCGCACCGAAGCGCTGCCGCCAATCGCGTTGCCATGCAGCGAGCAAGGCCGGGTAATGCACCGCATCACCGGCATTGGATTCGCCCTGGTACCACAGCACCCCACGCAGGCCGAGCTGGCCGAGCGGGGCGATCATGCCGTTGTACAAGGTGGTCAGCCCGGCCGCCGACGACCACGGCGCGCGCGGTGGCGAGCCCAGTTGCGGCGGCACGATGCGGTACTGCCAGGGCGCATCCAGCGGCAGCGTGCTGCCATCGGCGAACTGCAGCGCACGCGATTGCGCATCGCCCAGCAGCCCACCGCGCCGATAGGTGTTGAGCACATTGAGCACGATGCTGTTGCGCCCGGCATGCAGGCGCCCGCGCGGTACGCTGTAGCGACGCGGCTGGTCGGCGCCGTAACTGCTGCCCACGCTGTGCCCGTTGACCCAGGTCTGGTCCAGCTCGTCCACCGGCCCGAGCAGCAAGCTGGCGTCCTGCGCGGCCTGCGCCGGCGTCAGCTCCACGCTGGTGCGGTACCAGACCATGCCGTTGAAGCCGACCAACTGCGGCACGCCCCAGTCGTCCCACGCGCCCAATGCCGCCGGTGCGGTTTGCCAGGCGCCGGGCGCATCCGCCTGCCAGGGCTCGCCTTCGCCGTGCGCATGCCACCAGGCCTCCCACAGCGCGCCCCAATGCGGTGCGGCATCCACCGGGTCGCGTGCGTAACGCGCCAGCACATCCAGCGCCGGGCCATCGTCGCCGGCAGCGCGCAGTGCCTTCTCGCCGATCCAGGCCTGCAGTTGCGAGCCGCCCCAGGAGGCGTTGATCAGGCCCATCGGCACATCGACGGTCTTCTGCAATTCACGCGCGAAGTAATAGCAGGCCGCAGAAAACTCCTTCACCGTCTCCGGCGTGGTGCGCTGCCATGCCGCAGCGCCACCGAAGCGGCGCTGCGGCGTCGGGCTGGACTGCGCCGGCACCTTGAACATGCGGATGCGCGGGTTGTCGGCATCGGCAATCTCGCTGCGTGAATCCAGGGTGCGATGCACCTGCAATTCCATGTTGGATTGGCCCGAGCACAGCCACACATCGCCGATCAGCACGTCGTTGACCTGTTGCGTCACGCCGGTGCTGGTGCGTGCGCTCAAGGTGTACGGGCCACCCGCGGCGTGCGCGGGCAGGCGTGCCTCCCAGTGGCCTTGCCGATCTGCGCGTGCCTGCACCTGCTGCGCATCCAGTTGCACGCTCACGCGCGCGCCAGGGGGTGCGTCGCCCCACACCCGGATCGGCGCATCGCGCTGCAACACCACATGCTCCTGAAACAGCGCATGCAGCAGCGGCGCATCGGCCGCCTGCGCCAGGCGCGGCAGCAGTGCTGCACAGAGCGTTGCCATGATGACCGTCGAGAGGCGCGCGCTCATTTCGGATTCCCCGGTGCATACGGAAACTGCAGTGCCTGGTAATACGCCAACGGATGCGCCGGCGGCGCCGTGCCGGCCGGCAACGGCCGCCCGGACACGCGCTGGAAGTAGGCGATGCTGGCATCGCGCCACCACTGCGCTTCGTCCTGCTGGATCGCCAGGAAACTGGCCACCTGCCGGTAACGCGGTGGATCGATCCTGCCGGCCAGGCCCTGCCAGGTCGCGCGCATGGCACGCACCTCGTCCACGCCATGGTCGTAATGCCATACCAGCTCGTCCCACAGCGGCCGCCCCGATGCCATGCGGTGATCCCAGGGCACATGGTGGAACCAGAGCAAGTCGCGCTCCGGCACGCGCTGCACATCGCCGAACACGCGTGCCACCGGCCTGGCGTATTGCGCCACCGCATTGCTGCCGCTGGCACTGCGGTCAAAGCCAATCCCGTTACGGTCGGCGCGGTGGTAGTAGACCGGGTCCCAGTCCGGGCGCTCGCTGCCCGCATCCCAGGGTGCCGGGCCGTAGTGATGGCCGCGCCCCATCAGGTGATGCAGGCCGAGCGGGGTCATGTAGTCCACCACTGCCTCGCGCGAGCGCAGCATCATGTCGACCACGGGCGTCACCACGTCAGCATCGTTGGAGAAGGTCATGCGTGCCCACTCCTGCGCGATCGCCTGCGGCGACAACTGCGGGTTCCACGCCAGCCGCCCGTACGCATACCAGTTGGCCTGATCGAAGATCGAGCCGCTCCAGTTACGGTCCGCACCGATGTTGGCCACCCCGGCAATACCGGTCAGCCGCGTGCGTTTGGCATCGTTGAAGAGCGTGCCATCCACGGTTCTGGCAACCGTCGAGCCCTTGCCGCGTGCATAGGTGTCGGCCTGCAGGGTTTCGGCAAACAGCGTGGCCAGATAGGCCAGATGGGTGGAAAAGCCCAGATACTCCTTGGTGATCTGGAACTCCGGCATCAACGGTGTCTTGCGCATCGCACCGAACAGCGGATGGAACGGCTCGCGCGGCTGGAAGTCGATCGCGCCGTTCTTGACCTGCACAATCACGTTGTCGCGGAACTGGCCATCCAGCGGCAGGAACTCGCTGTACGCCTGCTTGGCGCGATCGTCCGGTTGCTCGTGCGAATAGACGAATGCGCGCCACATCACCACCCCGCCGTGCGGCGCCAGCGCGTCGGCCAGCAGATTGGCGCCATCGGCATGGCTGCGTCCGTAGTCCTGCGGGCCGGGCTGGCCTTCGGAATTGGCCTTGACCAGGAAACCGCCGAAGTCCGGAATGCGTGCGTAGATCTGCTCGGCGGTGTCGCGCCACCACTGGCGCACCTGCGGATCCAGCGGGTCGGCGGTCGTCAAACCGCCGATCTCGATCGGCGCGCTGAAGCGCGCGCTGAGAAACACGCGAATGCCGTAGGGACGAAACGCCTTGGCCAGTGCCGCCGCCTTGTCCAGGTACTGTGGGGTGAGGCTCCAGGCCTTGGCGTTGACGTTGTTGAGCACGCTGCCGTTGATGCCCAGCGATGCATTGGCGCGCGCGTAGTCGGTGTAGCGCGGATCCAGGTAACCCGGCAGGGTCTGCCAGTTCCATAACGAGGCGCCGGCATAGCCGCGCTCGACCACCCCGTCCAGGTTGTCCCAGTGGTTGAGCATGCGCAGTTGCAGCCGCGGCGACTCACGCAGGTCCAGCGCGGCCAGCGACTGGCCGGTCTGCAGCAGGCGCAGGAAGTGGAATGCCCCATACAGCGCACCGACATCGCTGCCGCCGACGATTGCGGTCGTGCGATGCCCGTCCACGCTGACACTGCGGATCAGATAGCCCTCGCGGCCCAGGTCGGTGGTCTGCAGCTGCAATGCCGCGATCTGCGGCGCAGCGGCCGCGCCCAGCAAGATCGCCCCATCGCGCGTGACATTGGCGGACGACTGCGGCGCAGCACCAAGCAGGCCCGACAGTCCACGCTGCAATTCCTCACGTGCAGCCTGCAACGTCGGCGAGTCGCCGGCGACGATCAATTCACTTGCGCTGCCACGCAACTGCGCCGCGTTGGCCAGCGGGTGGTAGCGCAACCATAAATCGTAGCCATCCTCGGCCCGCGCGCCGGCACTGGCCAGCATCAATCCGCACAGCAACGTCAGCGCCAGCCACCACGGCTGCGTCAACGCAGTGCAATACGCGCCGCAGCGCCGCGTTGCACGCGCGCTCATGCGGCATGCTCCAGCGACATCACCGCACGCCGCGGTGTATCGCCGCTCTGCCTGCTTCCCGGTACCATGCGTCGCATCGTCATGCACGCAGTCGGCGCTTGCGTTACTGCAGCGGGTTGTGTGCATCGTGCAGGTTCGCCACCCACTTGAAGAGGCCACGCTTGGAGAAGGTCAGGAAATCGGTCCGCCGCACCAGCCGCGCGACCACCATCGACGAGGTGGCGGCGCTGGCGAAGGTCTCGCCGATGACGGTCTCGCGCGTGGTCAACAACAACGGCAGCGTGCGCGATGCCACCCGCGCTCGCGTGCTGCGCGCGGTCGACAAGCTGGGCTACACGCCCAACCTGGCGGCCAGTGCCCTGGCCGCCGCGCAGAGCACGCGCATTGCGTTGATCTACAGCGATCCTAGCGGCGCCTACCTGCGTGAGTTGCTGCTGGGCGTGTTGCGGGTTGCCTCGCGCACGCCGATCCAGCTGGTGATCGATTGCTGGGACGACCTGGATGCCGACGCCGAACGCCGTGCCGCACGCAAGCTCGCCAAGGGCGTGGCCGGGGTGATCCTGCCGCCGCCGCTGTGCGAATCCAAGGCCGCAGTACTGGAGCTGGTACGCGCCAAGGTGCCGGTGGTGGCGATCGCCTCCAACCATTTCAGCCCGGATGTGGCCTGTGTGCGCATCGACGAATTCGCTGCCGCCAAGGAAATCACCGAGCATCTGATCGCGCAGGGCCACACGCGTATCGGTTACATCGCCGGGCATCCCAACCTGTCTGCCAGCACGCGTCGCTTCGAGGGGTTCCAGGCCGCGCTGGCCGATGCGGGCCTGCGGCTGGACCGGCATCTGGTGCAACCGGGCGACTACACCTACAAATCCGGCCTGGTCGCTGCGGAAAAACTGCTGGCGCGCAAACGCCGCCCCAGCGCCATCTTCGCCAGCAACGACGATATGGCCGCCGCCGCAATCTCGGTCGCGCATCGGCGCGGGCTGGATGTGCCGCGCGATCTGTCGGTGGTCGGCTTCGACGACACCTCCGCTGCCACTGCGGTATGGCCCGAACTCACCACCGTGCAGCAGCCCATCGCCGCCATGGCCGACGCTGCGCTGGACATCCTGTTGAAGACGATTCGCGCCAAGGAGCGCACGGCGAAGATGGTCGATCATGTGGTCGCGCACCTGCTGGTCAAGCGGGATTCGGTGGCCGCACCGGCGGCGCCGGATGCAACGGAACAGCCATGACGCTGCACGCGGTTCTGCGTGCAGGCCGCCGATGGTCGCCTGCGCGTGCAGGCGACCATCGGCACAACATCAACGCGTCAGATACTGGTTGATCAGGTTCTCGTAGGCTTCCTGACGGCCGCTGAGTTGCTTGGGTTCGTTGCCGGCGGCGTACTTGGCCAGATCCACCAGCGTGCTGCTGCCGTTGGCAAAGTCCGCGCCTGCACCGCTGTCGAAGCTGGCGTAGCGCTCGGCGCGCCACTGCTCCAGCGGCGAGGAGGTCAGCAGCGCATTGGCCACTTCCAGCCCGCGTGCGAACGCGTCCATGCCGCCGATATGCGCCAGGAACAGATCCTGCGGGTCGGACGACTCGCGGCGCACCTTGGCATCGAAGTTCAGCCCGCCCGGTGCCAGCCCGCCCTGACGCAGCACCACCAGCATCGCGCCGACGGTGTCGTACAGGTCGGTCGGGAACTGGTCGGTATCCCAGCCGTTCTGCGGGTTGCCGCGGTTGGCATCGATGCTGCCGAGCAGGCCGGCGTCGGATGCCACCTGCAGGTCATGCTCGAAGCTGTGGCCCGACAGCGTGGCGTGGTTGGCTTCGATGTTCAGCTTGAAGTCCTGGTCCAGGCCGTGCTGGCGCAGGAAGCCGATCACCGTGGCGCTGTCGAAGTCGTACTGGTGCTTCATCGGCTCCATCGGCTTGGGCTCGATCAGGAAGTTGCCGGTGAAGCCGATGGCGCGACCATAGTCGCGCGCCAGGGTGAGGAAGCGCGCCATGTTGTCCTGCTCGCGCTTCATCTGGGTGTTATGCAGGCAGGCATAGCCTTCGCGGCCGCCCCAGAACACGTAGTTCTCGCCGCCCAGCTCGACAGTGGCATCGATGGCGGCCTTGACCTGCACCGCCGCACGCGCGACGACATTGAAGTCAGGATTGGTCGACGCACCATTCATGTAACGCGGGTGCGAGAACAGGTTGGCGGTGCCCCACAACAGCTTGATGCCGGTGTCGGCCTGGCGCTGCTTGGCGATGCCGACCATGTGCTTGAGGTTGCTCTGGTACTCGCCGATGTCGTCAGCATCGGGCGACAGGTCGATGTCGTGGAAGCAGTAGTACGGCACGCCGAGCTTGGTGAAGAACTCGAACGCGGCATCGGCCTTGGCTTCGGCGCGATTCAACGCGGTGTTGCCGATATCCCACGGGTACGCGCGCGTGCCCGGGCCGAACGGATCGGCGCCGTTGCCGCAGAAGCTGTGCCAGTAGGCCACGGCAAAGCGCAGATGCTCGGCCATGGTCTTGTCGCCGACCTGCTTGTTGGCGTCGTAGACCTTGAACGCCAGCGGGTTGTCCGAGTCGCGGCCTTCGAAGCCGATCTTGCCGATACCGGGGAAATATTCCTTGGCGCCGATGTAGACGGTGTTGCTCATGGGGTGGAACTCCTGCAGAGAGGCGAGGGGAGAAGGGAAAGGTGTCGCATGCGAGTGACCAGCCACGCAGCGCAGCGATCGCGCATGCAGGCCGTCACCGCCGCCACCGGCGCGCACTCTCAATCAGCGCCGGGGACGGACGCCGGCACGGGGCCTGACCCGTGCCGCGCAGAATGTTAGCGCTACCACAATCGCGACCGAAAAAAGCCGCGCGATGGAGCGAAGCTGAAGATGCCATGCCGATCCCGAGTGAAGCGGTCTGCCCGACTTTACCCAGCCCGGCGCCGAAAGGCTTGCTGCGCTGCGAGATGTGCGCTGCCCCGAGCACCTGCGGCACACCTCCAGCGGTGATCGGCTCGCTAGCGCCCCGGCACCGCCAAACCAGCGCCGAACACCCCGCCCGCAAGCGGCTGACCGCCCGTTCAGCCGCGCACGCGCGGCGTCGGCCCGCCGCGCGCCGGGCAGCTACAATGGCCGGCTTATGACCGCTGTCCTGCCGCTGCCGCAACCCCTGGCCGACCCCACGCCGCGCGACCCGCGCCAGCGGTTGCAGCGTGAGCAGCTGCGCCTGGGCAAACGCCTGCAGCGCCAGGTGGGCCAGGCGATTGCCGACTTCGGCATGATCGCCCCCGGCGACAAGATCATGGTCTGCCTGTCCGGCGGCAAGGACAGCTACACCTTGCTGGACATGCTGCTGCAGTTGCAGCGCAAGGCACCGGTGCCGTTCACCCTGGTGGCGGTCAATCTGGACCAGAAGCAGCCCGGCTTCCCCGCGCAGGTGCTGCCCACTTACCTGCGCGGGCTGGACGTACCGTTCGACATCGTCGAGCAGGACACCTATTCCGTGGTCAGCCGGGTGATTCCGGCCGGCAAGACCATGTGTTCGTTGTGCTCGCGGCTGCGGCGGGGCGCGCTGTATGCCTACGCGCAGGCGCATGGCGTGACCAAGATCGCGCTTGGCCACCATCGCGACGACATCGTGGCCACGTTCTTCATGAATCTGTTCCACCACGCCCGGCTCGCGGCGATGGCGCCCAAGTTGCGCAGCGACGACGGCGCGCATGTGGTGATCCGTCCGCTGGCCTACGTGCGCGAAGCCGATATCGCCGCCTACGCGCAGGCGCGCCAGTTCCCGATCATTCCGTGCAACCTGTGCGGCAGCCAGGAAAACCTGCAGCGCCAACAGGTCGGGCGGATGCTGCAGCAGTGGGACCGCGAGCAGCCCGGGCGGGTCGAGCAGATCGCCCGCGCGCTGGGCGATGTGCGGCCCGAGCAACTGGCCGACCGCACCCTGTTCGATTTCCTGGCGCTGGGCCGCAATGGCGATGCAGCACCGCCCGATCCTGATCCCGATTCCAGCGCCTGGCTCGCCGCCGGCGACAGCGCACATGACAGCGACTGACGCGGCCATCGCAGCACCGGCAGTCTTTCCACCCTCCCCCGTTTCTTCCTCCTCTTCGGTCCGACGCATGTTCTTTCGTAATCTCACCCTGTTTCGTTTCCCGACCACGCTGGATTTCTCCGAGATCGACACGCTGCTACCGCAAGTGCAGCTCAAGCCGGTCGGCCCGCTGGAAATGAGCTCGCGCGGTTTCATCTCCCCGTTCGGCCGCGACGAGCAGGAAGTGCTCTCGCACCGTCTGGAAGATTTCCTCTGGCTCACCGTCGGTGGCGAGGACAAGATCCTGCCCGGCGCGGTGGTCAACGACCTGCTCGAGCGCAAGGTCGCCGAGATCGAAGAGAAGGAAGGCCGTCGTCCCGGTGGCAAGGCGCGCAAGCGCCTGAAGGACGACCTGATCCATGAGCTGCTGCCGCGTGCCTTCGTCAAGAGCTCGCGCACCGATGCCATCCTGGATCTGCAGCACGGCTACATCGCGGTCAACAGCTCAAGCCGCAAGAGCGGCGAGAACGTGATGAGCGAGATCCGCGGCGCACTCGGCAGCTTCCCGGCACTGCCGTTGAATGCCGAAGTCGCACCGCGCGCCATCCTCACCGGCTGGATCGCCGGCGAACCCTTGCCCGAAGGCCTGAGCCTGGGCGAAGAGTGCGAGATGAAGGACCCGATCGAAGGCGGCGCGGTGGTCAAGTGCCAGCACCAGGAACTGCGCGGCGACGAGATCGACAAGCATCTGGAAGCCGGCAAGCAGGTCACCAAGCTGGCGCTGGTGCTGGACGACAATCTGTCGTTCGTGCTCGGCGACGATCTGGTGATCCGCAAGCTCAAGTTCCTCGATGGCGCACTGGACCAGCTCGAACACAGCGAAGACGACGGCGCACGCGCCGAACTCGATGCGCGCTTTGCGCTGATGAGCGCCGAAATCCGGCGCCTGTTCCTGCTGCTGGAAACCGCGTTGAAACTGAGCAAGGCCGAGTAAGCGCAACGGTCGAGCGGTGGCGTGGTGTCATCGCGATCGATGCTCGAGTCAAATGCCCGGTGAGTGGAGTGCGCGGTGCCCTCACCGCTCGCGGGACACGCCGTGCATCCGTTCGTGGAGGCTCCTTGGCGGCATCCATGCCGCCAAGGGTTCCGCAACCGGCAAGGACACCGCATCAGTCAGTTGGTCGGCTGCTTTCTTGAAAGCGTGTCGTCCGGCTGCGCTGCGCCAGACATTGAAAATGTTTGCAGCTTGCGTGTCGAAAACTTGTCCACCGCTCGGCATGCGAAGGAGGGGAGTGAAAAGCTGGTCGACGCACAGTGATCCGACCGGCGCAGGTCATGCCCTGCTTGCAACCACACACCGACCATCTCGACTGGCCCTTGCCCGCTCGCCGTCGCGGGACCTTACGCGGCATGGATGCCGCGTAAGAGCCTACATGGACGTACTTGCGGCGTGTCCCGCGATGGTGGGCGGGCAAGGGCCCTGCAGCCAAGTCGCCGATCAGCCACTCTGCAACTGTTCCATTCGCGCTATCCAGTACGACGCCCAAAGCACAGAGACTCGGCCGTGCTGGGCGGGCAGGGCAATAGCCCTGCAGCCAGTCCGCGGATCTAGCGACGCCGGCTGCGCGCACCTGGCGATGGGCAGCGTCGTTTGCCAGTCGCTCAAAGAAGTCGTGCCAACATCGAATGCATCAATCGCTTCGTCTCACCACCTGACACATCGCAGCGCTATCCTGTGCCCATGTTCAAGCCCGTCCGCCGCCTTATCGCGCCCGCCCCGCAGGTTGTCGAACGCGATTGCCTGCGCCTGCAGCTGGACGGGCGCGAGATCGCGGTGCTGCGCGTGCGCGACCCGCGTGCGCGGCGCATCAAGCTCAGTGTGGACGAACGCGGCGCGCGGCTGACCTTGCCACTGCGCGCAAGCCTGGTGGCCGGCGAACGCTTTCTGCAGGCGCATCTGGACTGGCTGAGCACGCAATTGTCGCGTTATCAGCAGGTGGATGCGTTTCCGGCGCTGGAGCGTGGCGTGCCGGGGCTGCTGCCGTTACGCGGCGCCTTGTTGCCGCTGAGCTGGCACGACGGGCGCTACGCACGCATCGAGGTCACCGATGACGGCGCGCAGTTCCATGTGCCGACCCGCCTGGGCGATGCAGGCCTGCGCCGCACGCTGAAAGAATTCTACGAAGCGCAGGCGCGCGCCGATGTCGGCCGCTGGTTGCCGAGCTATCTGCCCGGCCTGCCGCGCGCCCCGGCGCGGGTGCGGCTGAAGGTGATGTCCTCGCAGTGGGGCTCGCTGGCACCGGATGGCTCGATGGCGCTGGATCTGGCGCTGGTGCTCGGCCGCCCGTCGGCGTTCGAATACGTGCTGGTGCACGAGCTCTGCCACCTGCTGCAGGCCAACCACTCGCCGGCGTTCTGGGCCGAGGTGGAACAGCGCTTTCCCGCCTGGCGCGACGAACGCAGCTATTTCCACAAGCACGGCCGCCAGCTCAAGGCGCAACTGCGGCGCTTGTTGCAGGTGGAGTGACGCGGGTCGTCGCGATGCAGTTGCCGTCGCTGTGGCGCCGCTCCTGCAACGATCAAGGCGCGAAGTCGGGGCGCCAATGCTCTTCGGGCTTTCGGAGAGCTGCTGCGCGATGGCGCGGCTAGCGAAGTGACATAGCGCCACGCGGCTGCGCTAGCGCCATTGGTAAGACGCGGCGCGCGCAAGGTGCCGGCAGGCCAGCGGCGACAGCCACGCAAAGCGCCTGGTCAGGGCACACTCGATGGCCGCGATGCCGGCCTGCAGCTCGCGTGCCGGTCCCCAATGGTCGGCGTCACAGGCCACCGACCAGACCTCATCCAGGCGCCGGCGATCGTCCGGATCCAGTTGCGGCGACGCGTGCACCGTCTCCAGGAACGTCCCTGGCAAACTCCACTGCTCGAAGGATTCGATCGCGGCGACAAGCGGGTCTGGATGGCCCATTGCGCTAGCTCAACGGTGCCAGGATGCCGTGCGCCGCTGACGATGCCTGCTGGCACTTAGGTCTGCTGTCGCATGCAAGGCAGCAAGCACGAACGTCAGCGCCGTGGCATCGCGCAGGACGCATGCACGCATTCCACGCATCACGCGTGCGGCGGCGGCAACGACGCCAGAAAACCATTGATCACCGCCGCCACCGCGTCCGGCGCTTCCATGTGCACATGATGCGTGCCCGGCAATAGATGCAGGCGTGCATCGCGCATCAGTGCCACGCGGTGATCGCGCAGGGCATCGGGGAAGTACACCTGCGCCGGCGTGGCGAAGATGGCCTGGGTCGGGCAGGCGATGGAGGCCAGCAGCACGTCGATCTGCGCTTCGGTCATGCGGATGGCGGTGGGCAAGGTCAGGCGCGGGTCGCTGCACCAGCTGTAGCCGCCTTCGACCGCGCAGACCCCGCGCTCCACCAGCAGCCGCGCGGCCGGTTCGGTGAGCTGGTTGGCCATCATGCGTGCGCGCACCGGCATCTCCATCGACGGAAACACCCGCAACGGCCGCTGCGCCAGCGTGCGTGCCGACGCCACCGCATCGCGCAGGCGGGTGGCGGTGCTCTCGACCGGCTCGGCCAGCGCGCCCAAGGCCTCGATCGCGATCAAGGCCTCGACGCGTTCCGGCGCCGCAGCGGCCAGCAGGCTGGCGACGCCGCCGCCCAGCGAGTGGCCGAGCACGCTGAAGCGATCCCAGCCCAGATCATCGGCCACCTGCAGCAGGATCGCGATCGCGCTGCTGAGCGTGTATTCGGCGCCGGTCGGCAGCCACGCGCTGTGGCCGTGGCCGGGCAGATCCAGCAGCACCAGATCCAGGTCCTGCGCGTGCAGATGCGCGCTCAGCGGCAGGAAGCTGGCGGCATTGTCGAGCCAGCCATGCAGGGCCAGCACCCGGCGCGGGCCACGTTCGGGATTGCGCAGCCCGGTGACCCGGCCGATCGCCAGGTCGCACGCAAACGGCTCCAACCTCACGCGCGTCGGGCCACTGCGGCTAGTGCCTGCGCATGCGCCGGGCTGGCGTTGAGGCAGGGGATGTAGCTGAGCGTGGCGCCGCGTTCGGCCAGCGTTTCGGCAAAGCCCAGCGCCACTTCTTCCAGGGTTTCCAGGCAGTCGGTGGCAAAGCCCGGGCAGACCAGGTCGAAGCTGCGCACGCCGCCTTCGGCCAGTTTCCACAAGGTTGGCTCGGCGTACGGCTGCAGCCAGCGTTCCGAACCGAAGCGCGACTGGTAGCCCATCTGCCATTCGTCCGCGCCCAGGCCGAGCGCGGTGACGATGGCCTGCGCGCTGCGCTCGCATTGCTGCGGATACGGGTCGCCGGCATTGGCCACGCGCTGCGGCAGGCCGTGGAAGGAGAACATCAGCTTCTCGCTGCGCCCATGCGCCTGCCAGTGCGCGCGGATCGAATCGGCGATCGCCGCGACCCAGCCGGCGTCTTCGCAATAGTCCTGGATCACCTCGACCGCGATCTCCGGCGCGCTCGGGCGCCAGGCATCGATCACGTCCTGGATCGAGGCGGTGGTGGTGGTGGAATACTGCGGATACAGCGGCAGCACCACGATGCGCCTGATGCCGCGCGCGCGCAGGCCATCCAGCGTCTTGCGCAGCGCCGGGGCGCCATAGCGCATGGCCCACTCCACGTGCCAGTCCGGCATGACCTCTTTCAGGCCCTCGGCCAGGCGGCGCGTGTACACCGCCAGCGGCGAGCCGTCCGGCAGCCAGACCTTGGCGTATTTCTCGGCCGACTTGGGCCCGCGGATCGGCAGGATCACCCCGTACAGCAGCGGCTTCCAGAACAGCGGCGGGATTGCGACCACGCGGCGGTCGCTGAGGAACTCGGCCAGGTAGCGGCGCACGGCCGGGGCGGTGGGCGACTCGGGGGTGCCGAGATTGACAACCAGCAGGGCGGTATCGGGGGTGGTGTTCATGCGCACCATTCTGGCAGAGCGCAGCAGCGCTGCCGAGGACAGCGCATCGATCGCCGCCATTGACCGCCTCTGCCGCCTGGCTGCGCTCACCACCGATTCATTGCGCCACCACTAACGTCGCGCCATTGCTATCTTTGACGGATTGTCCTCTGGAGCTTGTCATGCCTCGTCTGTCGCGCCTGGCCCTGTTGTTGTCGCTGACCTTCGCCGCCGGCCATGCCGTCGCCGGCCCGGAAGAGGACCAGCGCGCGCGTAACGCGGTGCGCGTGCTCAACGAGATCATGAAGATCCCCGAGCAGGCGATCCCGGACAAGCTGCTCGACGAGGCGCGCGCCATCGTGGTCATCCCCGACACGCTCAAGGCCGGCTTGGTGATCGGCGGCCGGCGCGGGCACGGCCTGATGTCGATGAAGAATGCCGATGGCAGCTGGTCGCAGCCGGTGTTCGTCAAACTCACCGGCGGCAGCATCGGCTTCCAGGCCGGCGTGCAGTCCTCCGACGTGGTGCTGGTGTTCCGCAACGACCGCAGCCTGGACAACATCGTCAACGGCAAGTTCACCCTCGGTGCCGATGCCGGCGTAGCCGCCGGCCCGGTCGGCCGCAATGCCGCCGCCGCCACCGACGGCCAGCTCAAGGCCGAAATCTGGTCGTGGTCGCGCGCCCGTGGCCTGTTCGCCGGCGTGGCGCTGGACGGTGCGGTGCTGCAGATCGACGATGCCGCCGACCTCAACGCCTACGGTGGCGGCGCCACCCCGCGCATGATCTTCGAAGGCCGCACCAACGAGCGTGCCTCCACCGACGTGATCGCCTTCCGCGACCGCCTGGAAGAGGCGACCTACACCGCACGCGCCAATCGCGGTACCGATGGCAGCGCCGACGATGGGGCCAGCGCGCCGCGTCCGGCAACGCCGCCGCCGGCACCGGCGACCACTACGCCGCCGCCAGCGGTGAACGAGGCCAGCACCGTGCCGATGCAGCCCAGCACGACGCCACCGCCGCAGCAGGGCTTCCAGCCGGTGTCCGATGGCGAAATCCGTACCGAATCGCTGGACGGCAACCGCTGACAGGCTGTCATCCCCCTGCGCGGTGCGCTGGGGTATCCTGCGTCTTCCTTCTTCTTCAGCAAGCGAGCAGATCATGGGCGGTTTCAGCATTTGGCACTGGCTGATCGTGCTGGTGATCGTGTTGCTGGTGTTCGGTACCAAGCGGCTCACCAGCGGTGCCAAGGATCTCGGCAGCGCGGTCAAGGAATTCAAGAAAGGCATGCACGACGACGACAAGCCGGCCGGCAAGCTCGGTGACGACACCCGCACGGCCGAGCAGGCACGTGAGGCGCAGGCCGAGCGCGATCGCGACGCGCGTTGATCCGGAGCGGCGTCGGTGTTTGACATAGGTGTTGGC
The DNA here is from genome assembly GCF_014199865.1 of Xanthomonas sp. F14. Classification (NCBI taxonomy): domain Bacteria; kingdom Pseudomonadati; phylum Pseudomonadota; class Gammaproteobacteria; order Lysobacterales; family Lysobacteraceae; genus Xanthomonas; species Xanthomonas sp. F14. Next base: position 87,142 of record NZ_JACHOM010000006.1, read on the forward strand.
GAACTGACGCTGATTGCGATCGTCGCCCTGGTGGTGCTCGGTCCCGAGCGCCTGCCCAAGGCGGCCCGGTTTGCCGGACTGTGGGTGCGCCGCGCGCGCATGCAGTGGGATTCGGTCAAGCAGGAACTGGAGCGCGAGCTGGAAGCCGAAGAGCTCAAGCGCAGCCTGCAGGATGTGCAGGCCTCTCTGCGCGAAGCCGAAGACCAGCTGCGCACCAAGCAGCAGCACCTGGAGCAGGGCGCCCGCGCGCTGCACGACGAGGTGGGGCGCGATATCGATATCCGCAGCCCGGCCACACCGGTGGCGACACCGCTGGAGCTGGCGCATGCGGATCTGTTGGCCGGGGCGAATGCCACGTCGGCAGCGGGCGCTGCGGATGCGGCCGACCATGAGGCCGCACCGGCCATTGCCCAGGCCCAGCCGATTGCGCCGGCGCCGCATCAAACCTTGGTACCGGCCCCGCACGACACCGTGGTGCCGGCGCCGCATGCCGCGCATCTCAGCAGCATCGGCGCGCAGACGCCGGCCACCACCACGCCGATGGAGCCGAGCACGCTGAAAGCGCCGACCGAGCCGGCTGCGCCGGGCAATATCCAGGAGAAACAGCCGTGAGCCTGTTCGACGACGCACAGGCCGAAAGCAGTCTGATCGAGCATCTGGTCGAATTGCGCGCGCGCCTGGTGCGCGCCCTGATCGGCCTGGGCGTGGTGCTGTTGGCGTTGCTGCCGTTCTCCCGTGCGATCTATTCGTGGCTGGCCGCGCCGCTGATTTCGCAGCTGCCGCTGGGGCAGACGATGATCGCGATGAATCCGGCCGGCGCGTTCTTCGCACCGCTCAAGCTGACCTTCTTCGTGGCGGTGTTCTTCAGCGTGCCGTGGCTGCTGTACCAGGCCTGGGCCTTCGTGGCGCCGGGCCTGTACCAGCGCGAAAAGAAACTCGCATTTCCGTTGTTGGCTTCGGCGGTGGCGCTGTTCTACATCGGCTGCGCGTTCGCGTATTTTCTGGTGTTGCCGGCGGTGTTCCACTTTTTGACCACGTTCAAGCCGGACGTGATCGCCATTACTCCGGACGCCAATTCCTACCTGGATTTCGTGCTGGCGATCTTCTTCGCCTTCGGTGCGAGCTTTGAGCTGCCGGTGGCACTGGTGATCCTGGTACTGCTGGGCTGGGTCAGCCCCAAGCAGCTGAGCGAAGGCCGCGGCTATGCCATCGTCGGCATCTTCATCCTGGCCGCGGTGCTCACCCCGCCGGACGTGGTCTCGCAGCTGATGCTGGCCATTCCGATGTGCCTGCTCTACGAGCTGGGCATCATCGCCTCGCGCGCGGTGGGGCCGAAGCCCGCCTAGCGCACTCGCCGCGCTTAGGCGCGTGCCGACATGCAGCTGCGCAACCCGGCATCACCCGGACGCGATCACCCACGTGGGAGCGCACCCGGGCGCGACCGGAGCTCTCCCGTGGAAGGCTTCGTCGCGCTCAGGCGCGCTCCTACGGGTTGGGATGGTCAGGCGGCGAACACGTTGGCGCGAGCTAGGGCGTCCCCGGGAAAGCTTCGTCGCGCCCGGGTGCGCTCCTACGGATCAGGGTTTCGTTGTCGGCACATCGCCGGTCAAGGCGATCAGGCGGCGAACACATCCGGGCGCGACGGTGCCGTGGGCTGCGCGGTTGCGCCTGCGTGGGTGAACATCTGCTTCCATGCGGCGTACACCGAACCGGCGAATACCGGCATCAGCACCGCCATCAGCAGCAGCTGGGCCAGCCACATCGCCACGGTCTGGCCGGCCACCAGGCCGACGATCAGCGCCACGATCATCACCGCGAAATAGATGGCGAAGATGGCGATGAAGGCCAGCACGAAGAAAACCAGCATCGCCGGCAGGTTGTGCAGGCTGGCGCGCAGGCTCTCGCGCAGCGCATGGCCGCCGGTGCTGCGGTCGAACATCACCTGCGGCGGCATCACGAACAGCGCCAGCGTCATCGCCGCGAAGGTGGCGATGGTCAGCAGCAGCCACAGCAGGATGCGCCCGGCCGGCAGGCTGGCGGCCAGTTGCTCGATCTGCACCGGGTCCGGCTGCGCGCCGGACTGGCTGATCTGGTTGATCTTGATCATCACCTCGGACAACTGCTGCAGCCCGCTGGCGCCGATCATCACCAGCAGCAGCACGCCCAGCAGCAGGCCGGCGATCAGCTGCGGCAGCAGCGACACCAGCAGATGCGGCGCGCGGCCGTCCTGCAGGCCGTGCAGCAGATGCGACGGCTTGGCGATGCGGCCTTCGTCGACCTCGCGGATCGCCCACAGCAGGCCGCCCATGAACAGCGGGCCGGCCAGCACCAGCAGGAACTGCAGGGCCGGGCCCAGCAGCGGCACCAGCACCGACAGCGACACCACCAGGGTGGCCGCCACGCTCCAGATCACCCCCAGCGAGCCAAGCGCCAGCGGCGCCCGCTTCAACAGCGAGAAACCGGTCAACAGCCATTCTGCGCCGGCAGACGCCGGCACCTTGCGGATTTCGCTCATTCCCATTCCGGATCGATACGCACCGGACCATCCGGCGTGGCGCGATTATCGCTGCTTTTGCGTGTGTGCGGCGGGATGAGTGGTCACTGTTTGCAGGCCGCGTGCGTGATGCACGAACCGGCGCAGCAGCTTGCGGGCGATCGGCGCGGCGGTGACCTCGCGGGCGACCGTGCGGGCGCAGTGCCCGTGGCGGGCAATGCACTCGGCGCGCGCCTGCACATAGCCGCGCATGTGGTGGGTGGCGAACTCGGGGTGGAACTGCACGCCCCAGGTGGCCTGCCCCCAGCGGAAGGCATGGCAACGGTCCTGCCGCGAATGCGCCAGCACGATGGCGCCGTCCGGGGCGCGCACCACGGTTTGCATGTGCGTGGCGTGCGCCGGGAAATGCGCCGGCAGGCCGGCAAACAACGGGTCCTGCTCGGCCGGTGGGTGCAATTCCAGCGCGATGGTGCCGGACTCGCGCCCGGCCGGGTTGTAGTCGACTTCGCCACCCAGCGCGTGCGCCAGCAGCTGGTGCCCGTAGCAGATGCCGAGCAGTGGCATGCCCTGGTGGGCGGCATCGCGCAGCCAGGCGGCACTGCGTTCGCTCCAGTCGGCGCGGTCGGTGACGTAGGCGGCCGAGCCGCTGACGATGGTGCCGGCAAAGCCGTCGCGGTCGGGCAGGCGGCCGCCATTGGCGACATCGACGGCGACGGTCTCATGCTCGGCCAGCCCGGCCGCGACGCGGATCCAGTGCCGAAAACGGCCGTATCGCTTCATCTCCGGCACGGGATGCCCGGTTTCGATGATCAGGAACGGCAAGGCGGACATGCGGACGGAAATCCAGCAGCGACTGATGTGCCCGATTGTAGGCAGCTCCAGGCGGTTTTTTTCAAGTGGCGTGCCAACGCATGCAGCTAAGGTTATTCCGGATGGCTATGTGCTGATGGCTGGGGGCGGGGCGCTGGTTACTTGCGCTGTGTGGATGTAAGAGCAGCGATGGCTGGAGATGGTTTGTGCCACGTCGGTTGCCGACTCGGTTGCCGCGGTGATCGTGCGCCGCTGATCTGGTTGTACTCGGCCGTGCCGTGTACCTGGTCAATGGCGATGCCGAGTCCCTGCCAATGGCGGCATGTGTGTGCCGACGTACCCTCATCCGCCCTTCGGGCAGCTTCTCCCGGTGGGAGAAGGGAGCAAACGGTGGAAGAACGGAGCGGGCCCCTCTCCCGCCGAGCGAGAGGGCATGGCTTGCGTGCCACTTGCGCGCGTGCCTTGGGGCGCCCGCGTCGCAAGCGCGGGCCGGGCCGGGGCGCGGAGCGGAGCGGGGGTTGGGGGTGAGGGGCGCCTGTGCCGATAATCGTGCAAGTCCCAGGCGATCCGCCTAGTCCCGCGGCGGCAACACCGACAACACCTCTTCCACCGTGGTCAGCCCGGCGGCGACATTTTCCAGGCCGGTGCGCCGCAGCGTGCGCAGGCCCTCGCCACGTGCGGCGTGGCTGAAGCTGGCCAGGTCGGTGTCGGCGCGGATCAGGCTGCGCAGGCGCGGGCTCACCGGCAGCAACTCGTACAGGCCGACACGGCCCAGGTAACCGGTGCGGCGGCATTCCAGGCAGCCGACCGGCGCGTGTACGTTCAGCACCTGCGGCAGTGCTTCGCCCGGCTCGCGGATCGCCGCCCACTCGTCGTCGCTGAGCGTATGCGGGCGCTTGCAGTGCACGCACAGGGTGCGCACCAGCCGCTGCGCCAGCACCCCGTTGAGCGTGGACGCCACCAGGTAATGCGGCACGCCCAGATCCAGCAGGCGGGTGATCGCCGAGGCGGCGTCGTTGGTGTGCAGCGTCGACAGCACCAGATGCCCGGTGAGCGAAGCCTGCACTGCCATCTGCGCGGTCTCCAGGTCGCGGATCTCGCCGATCATGATGATGTCCGGGTCCTGGCGCAGCAGCGTGCGCACGCCGCTGGCAAAATCCAGGTCGATGTTCTGCTGCACCTGCATCTGGTTGAACTCGGGCGCGATCATTTCGATCGGGTCTTCCACGCTGCATACGTTCACGTCCGGCGTGGCCAGGCGCTTGAGCGTGGAATACAGCGTGGTGGTCTTGCCCGAGCCGGTCGGGCCGGTGACCAGCACGATGCCGTGCGGGCGCTCGACCAGCGCGCTCCAGCCGGCGGCCTCTTCCGGGCTGAAGCCGAGCTGCTCGATGCTCTTGAACGCCGAATCCGGGTCGAAGATGCGCATCACGCACTTCTCGCCGAACGCGGTGGGCATCGTGGACAGGCGCATTTCCACCTCGCGCCCACCCGGCGACCGGGTCTTGATGCGGCCGTCCTGCGGGCGGCGACGTTCGGCCAGGTCCATGCGGCCGAGCACCTTGATGCGGCTGACCACCGCGGTCATCACCGATGGCGGCACTTCCAGCACCTTGTGCAGCACCCCGTCGATGCGGAAGCGCATGCGCCCGGCCTCGCGACGCGGCTCCAGATGGATGTCGCTGGCCCGCTGTTCGTAGGCGTACTGCAGCAGCCAGTCGACGATATGCACGATGTGGTGGTCGTCGGCATTGACGTCGCCGGCGCGGCCCAGTTCCACCAGCTGCTCGAAACTGGGCAGGCCGGCACCCGGTTCGGCGCTGCGCACATCGCCGCGCGCGCCGCGCACCGACTGGGTCACGCCGAAGAACTCCATCGTGTAGCGATGCAGGTCCAGTGGGTTGATCAGTGCCAGCTCGATGCGACGCCGGCTCAGATGCTGCACGTCGGCCAGCCATTCCAGTGCCAGCGGCTCGCTGGTGGCGATCAGCACGCGCTCGGCATCCAGCGCCAGCGGGAGGATGCGGTGGCGGCGCGCATACGCATGCGAGACCACACCGGTGACCGCGGCCACATCGATGCGGGTGGGATCGATGCGCAGATAGCGCAGGCCGGTGCGGGTGGCCAGCCATTCGGTCAGCCGTTCCAGCCCGAGTTCGCCGGCCGGCGGCTGCGCGGCATGCAGCTTGAGATTGGCCAGCAGCACCAGCGGATGCACCTCGCTGGCATTGCGCACGCCGGCGGTGGAGAACTGCACGCGCTCGTGTTCGTGTGGCACCACCATGCCATCGGCGAGCAACGCGGCAGCCACCGGGTCGAACATCAACCGGCCGCGCGGCAGGATCGCCGCTGCGCTGTCTGGATCGGCCGTACGCCGCTGTTCCATGTTCGATGTTCCCCTGCAGCGGTGCTCCGCGGCAAAGCGCTGCGGGTCGGCCGGTATACTAGCGCACCCCTTCCGCACGGCCTTTGCTGCATGTCCGATTCCCGGCGCGTTCCAATCACTTTCCAGGGCCTGATCCAGACCCTCAACCAGTACTGGGCCGAGCAAGGCTGTGTGCTGATCCAGCCGCTGGACCTGGAAGTGGGCGCAGGCACGTTCCATCCGGCCACCTTCCTGCGCGCACTGGGACCGGAGCCGTGGAATGCGGCCTACGTGCAGCCCTCGCGCCGCCCCACCGACGGCCGCTACGGCGAAAACCCCAACCGCCTGCAGCGCTACTACCAGTACCAGGTGGCGATGAAGCCCAACCCGGACAACATTCAGGACCTGTACCTGGGGTCACTCAAGGCCCTGGGTATCGATCCGCTGGTGCACGACCTGCGCTTTGTCGAGGACAACTGGGAATCGCCGACGCTCGGTGCCTGGGGCCTGGGCTGGGAAGTCTGGCTCAACGGCATGGAAGTCACCCAGTTCACCTACTTCCAGCAGGCCGGCGGACTGGAGTGCAAGCCGGTGCTCGGTGAGATCACCTACGGGCTGGAGCGGCTGTGCATGTACCTGCAGAGCTGCGACAACGTCTACGACCTGGTGTGGACCTACGGCCCGGACGGCACACCGGTGAGCTACGGCGATGTCTACCACCAGAACGAGGTGGAGCAGAGCGCCTACAACTTCGAGCATGCCAACGTGGCCGAGCTGTTCCATCGCTTCGACGCCTGCGAAGCCGAAGCCAGGCACCTGGTCGAGGTCGGCCTGCCGCTGCCGGCCTACGAGCAGGTCACCAAAGCCAGCCATGCGTTCAACCTGCTGGATGCGCGCCGCGCGATCAGCGTGACCGAACGCCAGCGCTACATCCTGCGCGTGCGCGCGCTGGCGCAGGGCGTGGCGCAGGCGTATTACGCACAACGCGAGAAGCTGGGCTTTCCCGGAGTGAAGAAGTAACCAAAGCCTCTCTCCCCCGGGAGAGGGGTTGGGGTGAGGGGACGGAGGCGCAGTCCTCCTGCACCCAGACTCCACAGAGCTTCGCCGGTCCCCTCATCCGCCTCTTCGAGGCACCTTCTCCCGACGGGAGAAGGAACACGCAAGCTTCTCTCCCCACGGGAGAGGGGTTGGGGTGAGGGGACGGGGCGCAGCCCTCCTGCACCCAAACACCACAGAGCTTCGCCCGTACCCTCATCCGCCCCTTCGGGGCACCTTCTCCCGACCGGAGAAGGGAACACGTAAAGGTCCACGTCTTATGAGCGAACAACTTCCCCTGCTGATCGAACTGGGCACCGAAGAGCTGCCGGTCAAGGCGCTGCCGGGTCTGGCGCAGGCTTTCTTCGATGGCGTGCTGCACGGTCTGGAAAAGCGCGGCGTCGCGGTCACCCGGGGCGATGCCAAGCCGCTGTCCACACCACGCCGCCTGGCGGTGCTGCTGCCGGGCGTGGCCACCGAGCAGCCCGAGCAGCGCTCCGAAGTGCTGGGTCCGTATCTCAACATCGCGCTGGATGCCGAGGGCAAGCCGACCAAGGCGCTGGCCGGTTTCGCCGCCAAGGCCGGGATCGACTGGACCGCGCTGGAGCGCACCAGCGACGCCAAGGGCGAGCGCTTCGTGCACCGCGCGGTGACGCCGGGCGCGCGCACCGCCGACCTGCTGCCCGACATCCTGCGCGAAGCGATCGCCGCGATGCCGATCCCCAAGCCGATGCGCTGGGGCGCGCACGAATACGCCTTCGCGCGGCCGGTGCAATGGCTGGTGCTGCTGTTCGGCGACAGCGTGGTTCCGGCCGAGCTGCTGGGCGTGCGTGGCGATCGCCTCAGCCGCGGGCACCGCTTCATGCATCAGGGCGAGGTGTCGCTGGCGGCACCGGGCGATTACATCGAGGCCTTGCGCGCGGCGCATGTGCTGGTGGATGCGGACGCACGCCGTGCGCGCATCGTCGAAGAGGTCGAAGCCGCCGCCAGGCAGGCCGGCGGCAGCGCACGCATCAGCGACGACAACCTGGAGCAGGTGGTCAACCTGGTCGAATGGCCGTCGGCGGTGCTGTGCAGTTTCGAGCGCGACTTCCTGGCGGTGCCGCAGGAAGCGCTGATCGAAACCATGGAGATCAACCAGAAATTCTTCCCGGTACTGGACGACGGCGGCAAGTTGACCGAGCAGTTCATCGGCATCGCCAATATCGTCTCCAAGGACGTGGCTGAAGTCGCCAAGGGCTACGAGCGAGTGATCCGTCCGCGCTTTGCCGATGCCAAGTTCTTCTTCGACGAGGACCTCAAGCAGGGCCTGGAGGCGATGGGTGCGGGCCTGGCCAGCGTGACCTACCAGGCCAAGCTGGGCACGGTGGCCGACAAGACCGCGCGTGTGGCGGCGCTGGCCGAGGCGATCGCGCCGCAGGTGGGCGCCGATCCTGCGCAGGCGCGTCGCGCTGCGCAGTTGGCCAAGAACGACCTGCAGTCGCGCATGGTCAATGAATTCCCGGAACTGCAGGGTATTGCCGGGCGCCATTACGCCAAGGCCGCCGGTGAGCCGAGCGAGATTTCGCTGGCGATCGACGAGGCCTACCAGCCGCGTTTTGCCGGCGACGACATCGCACTGTCGCCGCTGGGCAAGGTGCTGGCGATTGCAGAACGGCTGGATACCTTGGCCGGTGGCTTTGCGGCCGGTTTGAAGCCGACCGGCAACAAGGACCCGTTCGCGCTGCGGCGCAATGCCCTGGGGTTGGCGCGGACGGTGATTGAGAGTGGGTTTGATCTGGACCTCAAGGATCTGCTCTATCACGCCTACAGCTCTGCAAAACAGTCGATGTCTGAGGTTGTGCTGCGGCAGAAAAAAGATGTTGCAGACAAAGCACGTGCGTCAGGTGTAGATGCCCCCACGTCACATGCGAATCAGCGATCGCTGCATTTGGAAGAATTGGCTGAGCTCTTCGACTTCATCCTCGACCGCCTACGCGGCTACTACGCAGACAAGGGCGTTCCTGCCACGCACTTCAACGCGGTCGCCGCATTGTTCTCGGTCGCGCCCGAGGGCGCTCCTGCAGCGCTCGTAGGAGCGCACCTGGGCGCGACCCATGGCTCCCTCTACGACTTCGACCGCCGCATCGATGCGATCGGCATCTTCGCCACGCTGCCCGAAGCCGAAGCCCTGGCCGCAGCCAACAAGCGCATCCGCAACATCCTGCGCAAGGTCGAGGGCGAGATCCCCGGCGACATCGACACCAGCCTGCTGCGCGAACCGGCCGAAGAAGCCCTGGCCGAAGCGGTGGAAGCGGCCATCGGGGATACCGGCGATGCGCTGCACCGGCACGACTACGTCGCCGTGCTCGCACGCCTGGCGCGGTTGCGCCCACAGGTGGACGCGTTCTTCGATGGCGTGATGGTCAATGCCGAAGACGCGCAACTGCGCGCCAATCGCCTGGCCCTGCTGAAGAAGCTCGGCGACCGCCTCGGCAGCGTCGCCGCCATCGAGCATCTGTCCAGCTGATGGCCGCGTCCGCCGGCGCGGTGCACTGGCAGACCGCGCAGGCCGCGTTGGCACGCCGCGACCTGGCTGTGGCGGCGTCTGCGTTGCAGGCGCTGCTGGAGGTGGAGCCAGCGCATGTGGCGGCCCGCGTGCTGCTGGCCGGCACCGTGCTGGCCAACGGCAGGATGCGCGAGGCGGTTGCGCAGCTGCGGCTGGCGGCAGGCGATCTGGGCGACGACGTGACGATGCGTTGCCGCGTGGCGCAGGCCTTGCTGCGCGTCGGCGAGCATCGCGCACTGCATGCCTTGCTGCGTCACCCGTCGGTGATGCGGTGCCAGGACGGCGCGACCTTGGCCCTGCTCGCGCACGTGCATCAATCCCTGGGCGAACATGTCGACGCACTGGCGATGATGCAGCGGGCGCAGGCCTGCGGATTCGATGGACCGGATTTCCGGTTTTTTCTAGCGGTGCAGTTGCAGTTCAATGGTCGCCTCGATGAAGCGGCGCAGGCGCTGGAGCATGCGCTGGCGCACACGCCCGGCTATGGTCGCGCGGCGTTGACGCGTGCGCGCCTGCGCCGGCAGAGCGCCAGCAGCAACCATGTGGAACAACTGCGTCAACAGTTGCAGCTCGCCAAGCCCGACAGCGAAGATCGCGCCGGGCTGGCGTTCGCGCTGTACAAGGAGCTGGAAGACCTCGGCCAGACCGAGGCCGCCTGGGACGCGCTACAGCACGGCAACGCGGTGATGCATGCACGCCTGCGTCACGACGCCGATGCCGAGGCGGCGTTGTACGCGCAGCTGGGTGCGCTGGCCGGCCAGGGCTTGTTCGCCGCGCAGCAAGCCCCCGTCGCACACGGCCCGCAACCGATCTTCGTGCTTGGTTTGCCGCGCTCGGGCACCACGGTGCTGGAGCGGATGCTGGGCAACCATTCCCAGATCGTGTCGGCTGGCGAGTTGAACGACTTCGGCCATCAACTGCGCTGGGGCGCCGACCAGGCCGGTCGCAGCCTGCTGGATGCGCGCCTGCTGCAGGCCTTGCCGACGCTGGACTACGCGCAGATCGGCGCGCGTTACCTGGAACAGACGCAATGGCGAGCCGGATCGGCACGCTGGTACATCGACAAGCTACCGGCCAACGCAGTGGCGATCGGCGCGATTGCCCGTGCCTTGCCGGGGGCATTGATCGTGCATCTGGTACGCGAGCCGATGGCGGTGTGCTTCTCCAATTACCGCGCACTGTTCGGCGACTCCTACGCCTACAGCTACAACCTGCACACGCTGGCGCGCCACTATCAGGCGTATCACGCCCTGATGGCGCAATGGCGCGCGGCATTGCCGGGCCGGGTGGTCGATGTGGACTATGCGCAGATGGTGCGCGATCCATCCGCGGTATTGCAGCAGTTGATGGCGCGCTGCGGGTTGCAGATCGAGCCCGGGCAGATCGATATCACCCGCAATGCGGCCGCGTCGGCCACGCTGAGCAGCGTGCAGGTGCGCGAAGGCGTGCATGGGCGCAACGTCGAAGAATGGCGGCGCTACGCCACGCAGCTGGAGCCGCTGCGGCAGGCCATGTTGCATGCCGGCCTGATCCAGACCGACGCACGCTGACAACGGCCAGCGAAACGACGCGGAGACGCCGCCGCGATGTATGCGCTATGCCCGCAATCGAAAACGCCTGCGTGTCGCCAGCCTCGTCGTGTCTGGCCACTCCAAGTTCGCCCACTCGCAGCAGCGGCGATCCCCAAGCGCTCGACCCAAAAACGCTTGTCTCAAAACGCCAACGGCAGCCCCGTGGCTGCCGTTGGCAAATACCACCCTGGCTGACTCAGTGCGCGCCGAAACGCCAGTTGAGCTCCAGCATGTAGGAACGTCCGTAACCGGTGTAGTTGAAGATGTTGTAGTACGGATAGCTGCTGTAGGTGCGATCGCGCGGCGGCCGGGTGTCGGCCAGGTTGTTGACCGTGGCGGTCAGCGAGATGTCGTCGTTGACCGCATAGTCCAGCGTGGCATTGAGCGTGGTCCACGCACCGACCTTGCGTGCGCCTTCCACCGCATAGCCATCGGTGCTTTGCTGTGCAGTGAAGTTGGGCGTACGTCCGTAACGCTGGCCGAACAAGGTGGTGGTCCACGCATCCTTCTGCCAGGTGATCGAGGCATTGGTGATGCTGCGGAACTCGGAAGAGAAGAACGGCTCGCTCAGCAGGTCGCGCACCGGGTCTTGCGGGAACTGCTGACTTTCATGCTTGAGCGTGAGGTTGTATTGCGCGTCGAACACGAACAGGCCCCAGGAGTCGGTAGCCAGGTTGTAGGTCGCCTTGGTCAGCACGCCGGAGATTTCCTCGTTGGAAATATTGACCGGGTTGATGCGGATGTTGCTCAGGCGATTGGGTACCGGCGCATCGGCGGCCGTGCGATCGATGCGCGACAGCGCGTCGACGCAGGTCGGCGAGTTGATATCCAGGGCGCCGAGCCGGCAGGCCGATTCGTTCTGCAGCAGGGCATCGGTGCTCAGGTCGCTGACCTTGTCATCGATCTTGATGTTGTAGTAATCGGCGTTGACGCTGAAGCTTGCGCTCGGCGACCACACCACGCCGGCACCCCAGGACTTTGCGGTGATCGACTTCAGATCCGCATTGCCGGACCGACGGCCCTGGATGCTGGTGCCGCCATAGGTGCAGTCGGCGATCGGCACGTTGGGTTCTTCGAGTGCGCAACGGTAGTAATCGTTGACGCCCTGGAAGAAGCCGCTGTCGCCAGCGAAGGAAAACGCCATGTCCGGTGCCTTGAACGCGGTGGCGTAATTGCCGCGGAACAGCAGCGAATCGATCGGACGGAATTCCAGCGCGGCCTTGTAGGTGAACTTGGAATCGCCGCCGCCGCCCTGGTTCTTGTAGTCGTCGTAGCGGCCCGACAGATTGGCGGTCAAGGTGCTCAGGATCGGCACCCGCATTTCGAAGGCCGCCGCCCAGTTCTCGCGCTTGCCGCTGCCCTGGGTGCCGGTCAGCTGGTAGAAGTCGCCAGCGATCACGCGTTGGTCGGTCGGGTTGGTCCAGTACTGATTACCCGCCTGCACCACACCGGCGACGCCGACCGCACCGGCCGGCAGGTTGAACAACTCGGTGTTGGTCAGCTGCAGGTTGACGTTCTGGGTCCAGGTCCGGGACTTGGTGCGGATTTCGTCGTTGAAGCTGCGGTACTGCGCCGGCGTCAAGGCGCGATAGAAGTTGGCATCGTTGGGTGAATAGATCGGGTAGCCGTAGTACTCGCCCTGCGGAGCGCCAAGGAACTGTTCGCGGAAGAAATCTTCGATGCGGTCGGCCAGCGGCCACTGCTGACGGCTTTCGATGCGATATTCCGAGCGTGCGTAGTAGGCATCGTAGGTCCAGTTGCTGGCACCCAGGCCGCCTTTCAGGCCAAGCGCGATGTTGTAGGAGTCGGCAGTCTGGCGGTCGTTGTTGAAGTTTTGATTGCCGGTTTCCTCCGGCGCAAAGATGCGTTGATAGCTTTCGAGCTGCTGGCTGTCCTGATTGTAGAAAAAACCACCGGTATCGGAGGAGGTCTGCCAGAAGCGGGGGCCACTATTGACCTCGACCTTGGTGCGATTGAGCAGCAGGGTCGAGTACAGCTCGACGTTATCGTTGAAGGCATAGCTCAGGTTGGCATAGCCGCTGGCGCTGCGTTCCTTGTTGAGGATGCTGGCGTAGCCCGGCTCGGTGCGACTGCTGCAGAAGTTGCCGCGGTTGGCGCGGTTGTCGTACTGCACCGAGCCATTGAACAGCGGTCCCAATGCAGCGCAATTTTCGGCGCCCGGATCGAGATAGGTGGTGGGCAGGTTATGCAAGGCAATGCGTGAGCCGTAACGCAGGGTCGGGTCAGGATTGTCGCTGGTGGAATCGAAATCGCGGCGCTGGTAGCCGTAGATCGGATCCTGATTGTTGAGCTGCAGGCCCCACACGATGTTGGCGCCGCCGATCTCGTTGCCGCCGGTGAGCTGGAAGCGCTGGTTGTTGCCGCCACCCCCGTCGTAGGTGCCCATGCGGTAATTCATCTGCACGCCGTCCATGCGCTTCTTCAGGATGATGTTGACCACGCCGGCAATGGCGCTGGAGCCGTAGATCGAGGACTGGTTGCCCGGCGCCACGTCGATGCGTTCGACCATGCCCACCGGCACGCTGGCCAGGTCGACGAAATTGCTCTGGCCGTTGTAGAGCAGTGGGTAATCGGCCATCGGCCGGCCGTCGATCAGCACCAGGGTGAAGCCGGGGTCCAGGCCGAGCAGGCTCAGCGATTTGGCGCCGGCAGTGAAGCCGCCACTGAACTGACCGTCCTGGACCGAGCCGGTGGCCATCGGTTGCGAGCGCAGCACGTCGTAGACGTCCTTGAAGCCGCGGCGCTGGATGTCCTGGGCGGTGATCGAAAACACCGGGGTCGCGGTTTCGACCTGGGACCGGGGAATCAACGACCCTGTCACCGTGACCTTGTCCAGTTGAGTCACTTCACCTGAATCCTGTGCCATCGCAAGCGATGGCATGGTCAGGGCGGTGCACACGGCGGTGACCAGCAAATGACGTTTCATGAAACGCACCTCTCTCTCCAAAGGTATGAACGGGCGCGCGGCAATCGGGGGGGCCGCACGCAATGGGTGTCAACGAAACGTTAACAACGTACCGACTGTACCGAGTTCTATCCGATGCCGTATAGGCGTGTTTCTTCAGTTTTTTTGTCCCTTCACGCCCAGGCTGGGTATCCTTTGCCGATGCTTAAAGCCGCGTTTGCTCTCTCCCTGCTGTGCACCCTGTTCGTTCCGCTGCAAGCGGTTGCCCGGGCGACCATCGACAAGATCGAAATCAAGGGCTTGGACGACGACGCCGACGCCGAGATGATCGAGAACATCGAGGTCTCCCTGTCTCTGTATGAGGCCGTCGGCAAGGAGCAGGGCGAGTCGCGGCTGGAGTACCTGCTGGCGCAGGCCGAACGGCAGACGCGCGAGGCACTGGAACCGTTCGGCTATTACTCGCCGACCATCGAGCTGGCTGCGCCGCGCACCGGCGACAAGGTGACCGTGGTGATCACCGTGGAGCGCGGCGAACCGGTACGCGTGCGGCAGTCGCATATCTCCATCACCGGCTGGGCCGAGCAGGACCGTTACCTGGGCCAGGATCTCAAGCAGTTCGAACCGCGCGAAGGCCAGGTCTTCAGCCATCCGCAGTACGAAGCGAGCAAGGTGCGCATCACCCGCCGGCTGGCCGAGCGCGGTTACTTCGATGCCGACTTCACCCAGCGCCGCGTCGCGGTGACGCGCGCCGAGCACGCCGCCGATATCGATCTGAACTGGGACAGCGGCCGCCGCTACGACATGGGCAAGGTGCGCTTCGACTACGACTATTTCCGTCCCGGCCTGTTCGAGCCGCTGGTGTATTGGGACGAGGGCAGCTACTACCACGAAGGCAAGCTGGATCGCCTGCGCGAGTCGCTGACCAAGCTGGATTACTTCAGCACCATCGACATCCAGCCCAAGCCCGAAGAAGCCGACGACCAGGGCCGGGTGCCGGTGGATGTGAAGCTCACCCGCGCCAAGCGCACCGTCTACACCTCCGGCTTGAGCTACGGCAGCGAGAGCGGTGCCGGTGTGCGTGGCGGCGTGGAGCGCCGCTACGTCAATTCGCGCGGCCACAAGATGGACACGCAGCTGGATTACGCGCAGAACCGCAAGAGCCTGACCACCAGCTACCGCGTGCCGGCGTTCCGCTGGCTGGATGGCTGGTACACCGCGTCGGCTCGGCTCTATGACGAGCAGACCGAATACATCGACCTGCGCAACGTCAAACTCACCGGCAGCCGCAGCGGCCAGATCAACGAGCGCTGGAGTGCGATCGCCTCGATCAACGCCCTGCGCGAGCGCTGGCGGTTCAGCAGCGGCAGCGATTTCACCGATGCGGTCTACGAGACCTCCACGCTGATCTATCCGCAGTTGCAGGTCAATTACGTCAATGTCGACGACCGCCTGTTCCCGCGCAGCGGCGTATCCGGGCAGGCATTCATCCGCGGCGGTGCAGAAGGCGCCGGCTCGGATACCAACTTCGGCCAGCTCTACGGCCAGCTGCGCTGGTTCCTGGGAGCCGGCGACAACGGCCGGGTGATCCTGCGCGGCGAAGGCGGCACCACCTGGACCAGTGATCTGGTGGCGATGCCGCCGAGCCTGCGCTTCTTTGCCGGCGGCGCCAACAGCATCCGCGGCTATGCCTTCCGCGAAGTGGGCCCGCGCACGCCCAAGCCGGACGAATTCGCGCTCGGTGCCAAGAACGTGGTCACCGCCAGTGCCGAATACGAGCATTACCTCAAGGGCGGCCCCTGGGGCGGCGCGGTGTTCGTCGATAGCGGCAGCGCCTTTGACGACACGCCCGACTGGCACACCGGTATCGGCTTCGGCCTGCGCTGGCGCTCGCCGGTGGGCCCGGTGCGCGTGGACATCGCGCATGGCCTGAACGACCCCGACTCGCAGTTCCAGCTCTATATCGATATCGGGGCCAACCTGTGAGTACGCCGACCCCTACGCCACCCCCCGCACCGCGCCGCGCGCGTTTCTACCGCCGCCGCCGCTTCTGGGTGGGCTCGGGGCTGACCTTGCTGGGCCTGGTGTTGCTGGCGCTGATCGCGGTGTACTGGCTGCTGCAGACCGTGGCCGGGCGCGACGTGTTGCTGGCGCAGGTGACCGCGCGCCTGCCGGTCGGTGCCACCTTTACCTATAGCAAGGTCGAAGGCCCAGTGGCCGGCCCACTGACCTTGCGCGATGTCGATTTCCGTTATCAGGACATCCACTTCACCGCCGAGCGTGTGTACCTGGAACCGGACCTGCGCCCGTTGCTCGGGCGCAAGCTGCAACTGGATGCGGTGCAGGTCAGCAATGCCAGCCTGAATCTGGGCAAGAGCGAGGAGCCGTTCACGCTGCCGAGCTGGCCCGAATCGCTGCCGCAGATCAACGTGCCGCTGGCGATCCAGGCCGACAAGATCGCCGTGGAAAATCTGCGCATCACCCAGCTGCAGCAGCCGATGATCGTCCTGCACAAGGTGCAGGGCGGGCTGGAAGTGGCCACCGGCGAATTGCGCACGCGCAATCTGGTGGTCGATACCGACATGGGCGACTTCCGCCTGCACGGCGACTACGTGCCCAACGACGATTACCGCGCCGACCTGACCGCCACCGCGGTGCTGCCGGCCGCACGTGGGCGCACCCCGGCCAGCCTGGGGCTGGTCGCACGCGGCGATCTGGACAAGATGGAAGTGGCCATCGCCGGCCGCGCGCCGGCACCGCTGCAGGCCAGCCTGGTGTTCACCGGGCGTGACGATCCGACCTGGGCCTTCAAGGCCGTCACCGACGCGCTGGATACCTCGCTGCTGACGCCGGCCACCAATGGGGAGTACGCCGCCCCGGCCACACCGATCGCGCTGAACCTGCAGGCCTCCGGCAAGGGCGGCAACGCCGACCTGCAAGGCAGCGTCAAGCAGGGCGAGTTGAGCGCCACCTTGCAGCCCTCGCACATCAGCCTGCTGGACCAGGTCATCACCGTCGAACCATTGGTGATCGATGCCTTCGAAGGCCGCGCGCAGTTGCGTGGGACTGCCGATTTCCGCGACACGCAGAATCCGAGCTTTCGTTTTGCGGTCAATGCCAGCGGCCTGCGCTTCACCCCGACGCCGGACCCGGCCACCCCCGATGCGCCGGTGGTGCCGGTGGAATTGGTCGATGCGCGCCTGGGCGTGGCCGGTAACCTGAAGGCGTGGGCGGCGATCGGCCGCGCCACGCTGGAGCGCGACGGGCAGCAGGCCGCGCTGGTGTTCGACAGCCGCGGCAACGATCAACGTGCGCAGCTCAAGCAGGTGCAGGCCAAGACCCCGGGCGGCTCGCTGGATCTCACCGGTGAGGTGGGCTGGACCCCGGAGCTGCAGTGGGATGTCACTGCCCAACTGGCCAAGTTCGATCCGGGCTACTTCGCGCCGGGCTGGAACGGCAATCTCTCCGGCAAGGTCGCCTCCAAGGGCCGCCAGTTGCCGGCACCGGCCGGTGGCGTGTCGCCGGGCTTCGAGGCCACGGCCGATATCCCGAGCCTGACCGGCCAGCTGCGTCAACGCGCGCTGTCGGCCAACGGCAAGTTCGCCCTGCGTGGTGAACAGGGCGAGGGCCAATTGCAGCTGTCGCTGGGCAATAGCCGCATCACTGCCATGGGCAAGGTCGGCGACCAGCTGGATATCGCCGCGCAACTGCAGCCGCTGCAGCTGGACGATGTCTTGCCCGGCGCCACCGGCACGATGCGCGGGCAGCTGCAGGTCAGCGGCCGTCGCGATGCGCCCGACATCACTGCCGACCTCGTCGGCAACGGCTTGCGCTGGAACGACTACAGCGCGCAGAGCATCAGCTTGCGCGGGCGTTTGCCGTGGCGCGGCAGCGACGGGCAGCTGGCCTTGCAGGGCACGGCGATCGAAGCCGGCGTGGTGCTGGACAGCGTGCGCGTGCAGGCACGCGGTGCGGTGGAAGCGCTGCGCCTGGATGCGGATATCGCCAACAGCATGGCCAACGTCGCGCTGCAGGGCGATGTCCGTCGCAATGGCGAGCGTTGGCAGGGCCAAGTCGCCACGCTGCGGATCGCACCGGCCAAGGGCGATGCCTGGGCGTTGCGCCAGCCGGCGCAGTTCAGCACCGATGGCGCCGCGTTTACGCTGTCAGACACCTGCCTGGGCGCGGCCACCGGCGGCGCGCTGTGCGCCAGCGCCAACTGGCCGCGCGAGGGCATGGTGGTGCACGGCGATGCACTGCCGCTGTCGCTGGTGCAACCGTGGCTGCCCAAGCAGGAAGGGCGGCAGATCTATCTGCGTGGCGATTTGTCGCTGGACGGCAGCTTCAAGCCGCGCGGCAATGCCTGGGAAGGCTCGTTCCGCATCGCCTCGCCCGAGGGCGGCATTCGCCTGGGTGAAACCCGCTACGCCGCAGTGGCCGGCAACCCCAATCGCGGCGAGTTGCTGCGCTACGACCAATTCAGCGTGCAGGCCGATTTCACCCCGCAGCAGATCCAGGCCAAGCTCGGTATCGGCTTCCAGGGCGCCGGCTTTGTCGATGCCAAGTTCAACACCGGCTGGGATGCGTACGCGCCGCTCAACGGCGAGCTGTATCTCAACATGTCGCGGCTGTACTGGCTGGAGCTGGTGGTGGCCGATGTGGTGCGGCCCAAGGGTCTGGTCGAAGGTCATGTGAGCCTGCGCGGTACTCGCGACAAGCCGCTGCTGGGCGGCGATGCCACCCTGAGCGATTTCACTGCCGAATATCCGTCGATGGGTTTGACCCTGAGCGAGGGCAAGGGCCGCTTCGACGCGCTACCGGATGGCTCGGCCAAGATCACTGCTTCTGCCAAGTCGGGGCAGGGCACGCTCAACATCGATGGCGGGCTGTCGTGGTTCGGCACCAGCACGCCGTTGCTGCTGAATATCCGCGGCGAAAACGTGCTGGCCTACAACACCAGCGAGTTGCGCATCATCGCCAACCCTGACATGCAGTTCGGCATCACCGACAACACCATGCAACTGCGTGGCAAGGTCACCGTGCCCGAAGCCGACATCGACCTGGAACGCCTGGATCGCGGCACCTCGGTATCCGAGGACGTGGTGGTGCTGGACCCGGTGGATCCGGAAGAAGCGCCCGCCTCGCCGCTGGATATGGATCTGGCCATCGTGCTTGGCGACAAGGTCAACATGAGCGGCTTCGGCTTGAAGGGCGGGCTGAGCGGGCAGATGCAGATCCGCGCCCGCCCGGGCCGCGAGATGACTGCCAACGGCGGGCTGGACGTGCGCGGCCGCTACAAGGCCTACGGCCAGGACCTGACCATCAGCCGCGGCCAGCTGACCTGGAACAACAACATCGTCTCCGACCCGCGCGTGAGCCTGCGCGCCGAGCGCAAGGTCGGCGATGTCACCGCCGGCATCGACGTCAGCGGCCGTGCCGAATCGCCGCGCGCCGATGTGTGGTCCGAGCCGGCGATGTCGCAATCCGAAGCGCTGTCTTACCTGGTGCTCGGCCGTGGCCTGTCCACCGCCAGCAGCGACGAAACCCAGCAGGTCAGCGCCGCTTCGGCCGCCCTGTCGGCCGGCAGCAGCCTGATCGCCTCGCAGATCGGCGCCAAGCTCGGCCTGGACGAAGCGGGGGTGAGCGAATCCAGCACCGTCGGCTCGGTGGTGGGCTTCGGCAAGTATCTCTCGCCGAAACTCTACGTCGGCTACGGCGTCTCGATGGTCGGCAGCGGCTCGGTCCTGACGCTGAAATACTTGCTCAGTCGCGGCTTCGATATCGAAGCCGAATCCAGCACGGTGGAGACCAAGGGCTCGGTGAACTGGCGGCGGGAGAAGTAGCCGCCCGCCGTGCATCGGCGCATCGACGGTGTGTGGTGTTGCATTGCGTCAGGTCAGGACATGACGCAATGCGGATGTCCAGGATGATCGGCCGTGCGTAAGGCACGGCTACGTCGAGCGCTGCGGTGATCTAGAACCGGCGCGCGACGTTGCGGGGCAGGGCACGCCCGGCATCGTGCAGGCATTACGCACTCTTTATGCCCGCACGCCAGGGTGCAAATAGCCCCTTTATGCCCCGCAGGCCTACCTTGGCACTCCCGCACTGTGGTGCGTTGAGTCGAACACGATGTGTATCCTGATTTTGCAAGGTCCGCAGGCCGATCCGGCGCAGATGGCGCCGCTGCAGCTGCCCGAGTGTGCGGGACGCGCGTTGCGCAGGCTGGCGTGTGCGGATGTCGATAGCTTGATCGCTGGGTTGCAGGCCGCTGCTGGCGATGTCGAGGTGGAGCTGGTGTTGTTGGACTCAGGCGATCTTTCGCCGTCCGCGCATGCGCATGCGCATGTGCATGCGAAAGCCTTGCGCGCAGCATTGGATGCGCTACCCACGCCTTACATCGAACTGCATACCGATGCCGACCAGGAACTGGAGCCATGGCTGCATCCGCAGCATGCACCGCTTGCGGTGGTGATTACGCCGCACGATGCATCGCGCGCCTATGCGATGTCGTTGGGCATTGCCGCGCGCTGTCTGCCGTCCTTGCACGCGCCGTTGCGCGCTGCTGCCTGAGGAGGCTGATATGTCGATCATGATCGTGCGTGGGCCGGAGGCGGCGATGCCGCTGGTGCGTGGTCCGCAGCCGTTGCCGCGTGCCGTCATCCGGCAATTGGTGGCATGCGCGGGGGATGCGGGCAAGACGGTGGCGTTGCGTGCGTGCGGATCCGAGCAGGAGTTGCTGGATGCCTTGCGTGTGGCCGGGCAGGCGCGGATGGAAATCGCGTTGATCGATCCGGGCAGCTGCGTGGACAGTGCGCGCCTGCATCGTGTACTCAGCGCGTTGCCGTACCCGTTCGTGGAGGCTCACGACGATAGCGTGGACCGTCCGGAGCGTTGCCTGCCGGAGGGTTTCGGGCAGCGCATTGCGACGGTGCGCGGTTACTGCGCGCAGAGCTATCTGCTCGGGCTGGAAATCGCGTTGGAACATCTGGGCTGCACGGAGATCCAGGGCGATGTCCACGTCGGTACCTGAGCTGCGCCAACTGCATTATTTCGCCGACTACGAGGGCTATTGCGACGGTCGGCCGGTGCTGTGGGGGCAACTGGCCCATAGCGTGGACGTGCCTGCCGATGGCGTGCTGGATGCCGCCGGGCTGGTCACCGCGTTGCGCCGCCGTGCGGCGGAGGCGCATGGGCTGGAAGCAGGGCAGATCCGCTTGTGCCAAGTCACGCGGCTGTAGCGGCGTGACACACAACGACGCCACCCGAAGGTGGCGCCGTCGTTCTGCCGTGCTTGTGCGTCGCTCGACGCAGATCACAGGGGTTGACGCTTACTTGGCCGGGCTGGCCTCCGGCACGAACTTGGTCAGCTGGTTGGCCGTTGCGGCAGTGCCGAAGTTGAAGCGGCCGTAGCCGGCGCCCCAGTACAGCGCACCGTCCACGATGGCCGGCGAGCTGATCACCGAGCCGGTGGCGTCGTGGTTCCACAGCGTGGCGCCGGTGTCGGCGTCGAGGGCGACCATATTGCCGGCCATCGAACCGGCGTAGAGCAGGTTCGGCGACACCGTCAGCGAGCCCTGGCCGCCGGCCGGCACGTTCGGATTCACGCGGTTGATGCCGGGCACCTTGACCTGCCACTTGATCCTGCCGGTGGCGGCGTCCAGCGCTGCCCACGAGCCGCCGTTGTGACTCTGGGTATTCGCAGGCCCCAGCGTATAGGTGGCGTTGGTGCTGTTGTTGATGGCCACATAGACCTGCGACTTGTACGGATCGAACGCAGTGCCCCACTCGACGCCGCCGGTGGTGCCGCCGGGGCCGACCTGGGTCGACCAGACCTTGGCACCGGTCTTGGCGTCGAAGGCCCAGTAGATGCCGCTCTTCTGCCCTGCGCCGACCAGCTGCTGCGCCTTGCCGTCGCGCCACACGGTGAACAGCTGCACGCCGGCGCCGCCGAAGTCGTAATCAGGGCCGGTCAGGTTGGTTGCCTGGGTGTTCGGGCACAGGCCATTGGTGGGCGCCACGATGCACGACAGGTTCCAGGCGTCGTAGCCTTGTGCACGGTCGGCCCAGACCAGCTTGCCGGTGTCCAGATTCAGCGAGATCACCGAGTCGACGTAGTTGTCCGGCGCCATGCACGCCAGTTCGTCCTGCACGGTGAGTTCACTGCCGCGGTAGGAGCGTGCGTTGGACACGCAGTTACCCACGCTGGCGGGAATGTTGTAGTTGTTGCCGGTGCCGAAATACAGGCGGCGGTTGATCGGATCGATCGCCACCTGGCCCCACACCGATGCACCGGTATAGCCCTCGGGCACGTTGTAGAACTGCCACACCTTCTTGCCGGTGTTCAGATCCAGCGCCACCACGCTACCGCGGAAACTGAAGGTGTGGGTCGGGTCCAGGTTGCCCCAGTCGCCGGAGGACACGGGCACGTACACGCGGTTGCCGTAGATCACCGGCGAGGAGGTGATGCGCGCTTGCGGGTTGGCTTCGGCGGTGGTCTTCCACAGCAGCTTGCCGGTCTTCTTGTCGATCGCCAGCACGGTGCCGGCGGCCTGGTCGCCGACGATGATGCTGTTGGCACTGATGGCCGGCGTGTTGCGCGTCACCGAGTTGGCATTGCCGGTGTAGTCGGACAACTTGGCCTGCCAGTTCGGTTTGCCGGTCTGGGTGTCGACGCTATACAGCGTGCCGCCCCAGTCGGGCACATACAACGTTCCACCTTCCACGCTCGGCGTGGCCGAGATGTCGCCGGTGGTGGTCAGGGTCCAGGCCGGCTTGAGGCCTTTGACGGTGGTGCGGTTGATCTTCCACTCGCCCGGCGCAAAGCGCTGATTCAAGTAGCCGCCGCCGGCGGTGGTCCAGCTGGTGGGGCTGGCGAACGGCAGCTGATTGCCGAAGCTGCGCCAGATCTGGCCGGAGCGTGCAAAAGCCTGGGTATCCAGCGACGACACCGACTGTTGTGCGGTTGCGGAGCCGGCCTGGGCGAAAGCCACTGCGCTGGCAAGCAGGCAGGGAATGAGCGTCAAACTGCGAAATCGCAAGCGGCGAATTGAATTTGTCATCACGGCATGTCCATAGATGGAAGGAAGCGCTGGATCCCCCCGGATCTGCCGAGTGAAGATGGCCGATTGTGGCGACCGTGCAACACACGCACCTTCCCGCATTCATTCAACGGTCGGGTCCGCTCGCATCTGGTGCCACCAGCTCGAAAAAATTGCGTTCAAGGTGTTCGCTATTCGCACAAATGCTGATGATTCATCACGATCGGCGGCCGCTGCGATAGAAAAAATGATTGGTTGCGATGCATGCGTATTTGCATGCAAATCAATGGTCTGCAAAAAGTAACCAGGAAATGTTGCGCCACCTTGTGAGGTTGGCCACTGTGTCGAACACAGCCCCTCTTCCTACGGGGCGAGAAGGCACGGTTTGCGCGCACCGGCGCGCGTGCCTTGGAGCGCCCGCGTCGCAAACGCGGGCCGCGTCGCGGAGCAGGGGTTGGGTGAGGGTACGGTGCGAAGCTTCTGTGTCGTCAAAATGCACGAGGCTTCGCACGTCCCCTCATCCGCCCCTTCGGGGCATCTTCTCCCGCTGGGAGAAGGAAACAGCCATGTAGCTGCGCTATCCGGCGCGTTATGCGCTTTGCGGCGAGGGCACGGCGGTGTGCACTGCAGCGTGAGCGATCAGCGCCAGCTGCGCGATCGCATCCTGCACCACCTCCGCCACCGTGGTGTCCACATCCACCGACACCACATCGGCTTCGTCCAACGGCAATTCCAGGGTCTGCAACTGGCTGTCCAGCAGGCTGGCCGGCATGAAGTGGCCGGCGCGTGCGCTCAGGCGCGCGGCGATCACGTGCGGGGCGGCGTGCAGGAACACGAAGCGGATCGGAATGCCGCTGCGGCGCAGCAATTGACGATGCGTGCCGCGCAAGCCCGAGAACGCGAGCACCACCGACTCGCCTGCCTGTACGCAGTCGCGCAAGGTGGCCGCCAGCAACTCCACCCACGGCAGACGCATCGCATCGGTGAGTGGCTGGCCGGCGGCCATCTGCGCGCGTGCGGCCACGCTGTGATAGTCGTCGGCGTCCAGAAAACGGTAGCCGTAATGCGCTGCCAGGGCCTGCGCGATGGTGGTCTTGCCGCTGCCGGAAACGCCCATCACCACGATGGCCAGGGGCGAAGCGGACGCGGGTGTAGCGGGGGCGGCGGTGTCCATCACGTCAGGTTATATCTCCGGATCGATTCGGCATTTTGCCGGATTTCACGTTGGCGGCAGTCGATGCGTGGTGTAGCGTCGGCGCTCCTCGCCAGGTGAGCGGGCCGCCCAGCGTAACGGCGCGCTCGGCCGGGTTCAACGCACTCCAAGGTCTGCCGATGCCGTCATCGCCTGCAACGTCTCCTGCATCGGCGCGCCTGCGCTGGCGCGAAAAACTGGGCTACGGCGCCGGCGATCTGGGCCTGAATCTGTACTGGGCCAACATCTCCGCCTTCCTGTTGATCTTCTACACCGACACCATGCATCTGCCGGCAGCGGCGGTGGGCACGATGATCCTGTTGACCAAGATCGCCGATGCGATCGCCGATCCGGCGATGGGTGCACTGGCCGATCGCACACGCAGCCGCTGGGGCAAATTCCGCCCGTATCTGTTGTGGGGCGCCGTGCCGATGGCGGTGACCGGCGTGCTCGCCTACACCACGCCTGCGCTGGATCAGAACGGACGCATGTGGTGGGCCACGATCAGCTTCCTGGTGATGATGCTGGCCTACACGGTGGTGAGCATTCCGTACTCGGCATTGTCCGGCGTGATCACCGCCGACAGCAGCCAGCGCACCAGCTTGATCAGCCTGCGCTTCATCGCCGCGTTCGCCGGCACCACGTTGGTGAATTACTGCACGCTGGATCTGGTGGCCTGGTTCGGTGCCGGCAACGATGCACTGGGCTGGCAGCGCACGATGATGCTGTACGGCGCGGTGGCGGTGGCGTTGTTCGTGACCGTGGCGCTGACCACGCGCGAGCGCGTGCAGCCACCGCCGCAACAGCGCACGCCGATCCGCCGGGATATCGCCGACCTGCTGCAGAACAAGCCGTGGTGCGTGCTGTTCGTACTGTCGCTGATCATCATGATCACCATTGTCATGCGCGGTGGTGCGGGCGTGTATTACCTCAAGTACTACGTGCAGCGGCCGGACCTGACCGGGCTGTTTCTGGGTGGCTATTCGGTGTCGCTGGCAGTGGGCGCGGCGATCACGCCGTTGCTGACACGGCATTGGGACAAGCGCCAGTTGATGACCGCGCTGATGGCGGTGGTGGGCGTGTTGAGCTGCCTGATGTTTTTCATTCCTGCCGATGCGGTGTGGGCGATCTTCGCGCTGAACATGCTGATCGGGCTGGCGTTGGGGCCGAAGTCGCCGCTGGCATTTTCGATGTATGCCGACAGCGCCGACTACACCGAATGGCGCACCGGCCGGCGCGCCACCGCGATGACCTTCGCCGCCGCGACCTTCTCGCAAAAGCTCGGTGGCGCGCTGGCTTCGGCCGGCATCGCCTGGGTGCTGGCGGGCATGGGCTATGTGGCCAACAGCGCGCAGTCGGCCGCCTCGTTGACCGGCATCGTGCTGCTGCTGACGGTGATCCCGGGCGCGGTGGCGCTGCTGGCAGCCTGGACCATGCGTTTCTATCCACTCGATGATGGCCTGTTGCGCCGCATCCAACACGAACTGGCCGCGCGCAAGCGCGACGAACAGGAGCACCGCTGACCGTGTCTGCACTCTCCCACGCCGATTCCAGGTCCACGTCCGACGACGATCTGTCCACGTTGCTGGCGCCCAGCGCCGACGGCACGCGTTATGCGCTCTACAGCCCCACCGCGATGCCGAACGCGGGCGGGTTCCTGTGGAACCGCCGCATGATGCTGCAGCTGACCTGCCGTGGTTACGCCACCGGGCAGTTCATGCAGCCGGAGCCGGCCAAGTACGCGCATGCGCCGCTGCTGGAAGCGCGCAACTTCATGATGCCCGAGCAGCCGTACTACGCGCATCATCCCGGTCGCTTCTTCTATCTCAAGGACGAAGACAGCGGTGCGTTGTATTCGGTGCCGCACGAACCGGTGCGCGCAACGCCGGAGCAGTTCGCGTTTTCCGCGGGCAAGCACGATGTGCGCTGGCGGGTGCGCCACGACGGCATCGTGGTGGAACTGTGCGTGGCGTTGCCCACCGACGATGCAGTGGAGCTGTGGGAATGCCGCGTGCATAACCAGTCCGGGCGTACGCGCCGGCTCAGCCTGTACCCCTACTTCCCGATCGGCTACATGTCGTGGATGCATCAGGGCGGCGCTTACGAGCCGGCGCTGGGCGGCATCGTCTGCCGTAGCGTGGCGCCGTACCAGAAGGTGGACGACTATTTCCGTCAGCGCGATTTCAAGGACTGCACCTTCCTGTTGCACGAGCAGCCGCCGGTGGCCTGGGATGCGCAGCAGATGGCCTTCGAAGGCGAGGGCGGCCTGCATGCGCCCTCGGCCATCCAGGCCGAGCAGCTGGGCAACAGCGATGCGCACTACGAGAACCCGGCCGCCGCGTTGCAGTATCGACTGACGCTGGACGCCGATGCGGCAAGCGTGTACCGCTTCGCGTTCGGGCCGGCCAAGGACGATGCGGAGATCGCCGCGCTGCGTGCGCGTTATCTGTCCGAAGCCGGCTTTGCCGCCGCCGCGCGCGACTACGCGCAGTATCTGCAGGGCGGGCGGGGTTGCGCGCAGATCGCCACGCCCGATCCGGCCCTGGACAACCTGGTCAACCATTGGCTGCCGCGGCAGGTGTTCTATCACGGCGACGTCAATCGCCTGACCACCGATCCGCAGACGCGCAACTATCTGCAGGACCACATGGGCATGGCCTACCTGCAGCCGGCCACCGCACGTGCGGCGTTGTTGCACGCGCTCTCGCAGCAGGAGCCCAGCGGTGCGATGCCGGACGGCATCCTGCTGGTGGAAGGCGCCGAGCTCAAATACATCAACCAGGTGCCGCATACCGATCACTGCGTGTGGTTGCCGATCTTCCTGAGCGCCTATCTGGCCGAAACCGGCGATGCCAGCGTGCTCGATGCGGTGGTCCGCACGCACGATGGACAGGCGCTCAGCGTGGCCGAGCGACTGGATGCAGCGATGCAGTGGCTGCTGGACGCGCGCGATGCACGTGGCTTGAGTTTCATCGCGCAGGGCGATTGGTGCGACCCGATGAACATGGTCGGCTGGCGCGGCAAGGGCGTGTCCGGCTGGCTCACCGTGGCCACCGCGTATGCATTGCGGCTGTGGTCGGGCATCTGCGCCGCGCATGGGCGAAGCGCGCAGGCGGAGACGTTTGCGCAGGCCGTGCAGGCGATCAACGCCGATGCCAACCGCGAGCTGTGGGACGGCAACTGGTATGCGCGCGGCATCACCGACGATGGCGTGCGCTTCGGCATCGCCGAGGATGTGGAGGGACGCATCTATCTCAATCCGCAGAGCTTTGCGCTGCTGGCCGGCACCGCCGACAGCGCGCAGCGCGCGGCCTTGCTGGAGGCGGTGCGCGAGCAGCTGCATACGCCGTACGGGCCGGTGATGCTGGCCCCGGCCTACACGCACATGCGCGATGACGTGGGGCGGTTGACGCAGAAGTGGCCGGGCGCCGCGGAAAACGGCGCGGTCTACAACCACGCGGCGGCGTTCTACCTGTACAGCCTGTACCAGATCGGCGAAGCCGACCGCGCCTGGGAGATCCTGCGCGCGCTGCTGCCCGGCCCCACCCGCGAGGACGTGCTGCAGCGCGGCCACCTGCCGGTATCGCTGCCCAACTACTATCGCGGCGCCTGGCACCAGTACCCGCGCACGGCCGGGCGTTCCAGCCAGCTGTTCAACACCGGCACGGTGGCCTGGGTGTATCGCTGCGTGCTGGAAGGGCTGTTCGGCCTGGTCGGCGAAGGCGATGCATTGGCGATCCGCCCGCAGCTGCCCTCGCACTGGCCGCAGGCCCAGGTGACGCGCCAGTTCCGCGGCGCGCAGTTCGAGGTGACGCTGACGCGTGAACCGGGGCGGCGCGACATCGAGGTGCTGGTGGACGGCGAAGCCTGCCCGGACCAGCGCGTGCACGGCATAGTCGCCGGACGCACGTACCAGGTGCAGGTGCGGCTACCGGGCTGAGTGGCGCGTCCGCGGCGCCTGATCGGGGGCAACTGCGATAACTGCCAAGCTGGTGTAGGAGCGCGCTTGCGCGCGATAAGGTTTTCCCGCCAGTGCCCTATCGCGCGCAGGCGCGCTCCTACGGGCGGTGAGGCTTTCCCGCCAGTGCCCTGTCGCGCGCGAGCGCGCTCCTACGCACGTGCGGCCAGGCGGGCTGTTCCCCACTCCCGATTCCCCACTGCGTAAACTCCCCGTTCGCATTGGCCTAGGAACGCCCCTTGGTATCAAGCTGGATCCTGCTGCTGGTTTCCGTCGGCTATGCCGTGCTGCTGTTCGGCGTGGCCTGGTGGGGCGACCGTCGTCCGCTGTACCCGGAGCGGCCGTGGCTGCGGCCGGCGGTCTACAGCCTGGCGCTGGCGGTGTACTGCTCGTCGTGGACCTTCTACGGCGCGGTCGGCTCGGCGGTGCGCAACGGCATCGGCTATCTGCCGATCTACCTGGGCCCACTGCTGTTGCTGCTGTTCGGCTGGCGCATCATCGAGCGGCTGGCGCTGATCGCACGCGCCGAAAACACCGTCTCCATCGCCGATTTCATTTCCTCGCGCTATGGCCGCTCGCGGCGGCTGGCGGCCTTGGTGGCGGTGATCGCGCTGGTCGGCATCGTTCCGTATCTGGCGCTGCAGTACAAGGCAGTGGCGATGAGCCTGGAGGTGCTGACCGGGCATAGCAGTGCCGGGCGCGGCATTCTTGCCGATCCGGCGTTGTACGTGGCGCTGTTGATGGCCTTGTTCGCCACCTTGTTCGGCACCCGCCAGGTCGATGCCACCGAACACCACCGCGGCATGATGCTGGCGATCGCGCTGGAGTCGGTGATCAAGTTGATCGCCATCGTCGCGGTGGGCCTGTTCGCCTGGGTGTGGCTGAGCGACCACCAGGTGCCCATCGCCGACTCGGCGCGCACCTTGTTCGAGCACACCCCGTCGGTGGGCTTCATTTCGCAGACCTTGCTGAGCTTTCTGGCGGTGATCTGCCTGCCGCGCCAGTTCCATGTGGCGGTGGTGGAATGCAGCGACGTCGGCGACATCCGTCGCGCGCGCTGGTTGTTCGGTGCGTACCTGGTGATCATCTCGGCGATGGTGGTGCCGATCGCATCGGCCGGCGTGGCCTTGTTCGGCAAGGGCAGCACGGTGGTCGACGACGCGGTGGTGCTGGCGCTGCCGCTGAGCCAGGGCAATACCGTGCTGGCATTGGTGGCCTATGTGGGCGGGTTCTCGGCCGCCACCGGCATGGTGATCGTGGCCAGCATCGCGTTGGCCACCATGGTCAGCAACGACCTGGTGATGCCGGTGCTGCTGCGCCGCCGCGGCAGTGCCGATGCGCGCGCGGCGGTGGCTTCGCGGGTGTTGTGGATCCGCCGCGTCGCCATCCTGTTGCTGGCGCTGATCGCCTACGGCTACCACCGCAGCGTGGCCAACGACACCACCTTGGCGGCCTACGGCCTGATGGCCTTTGCGGCAGTGGCGCAGTTCGCCCCCGGCGTGATCGGCGGATTGTACTGGCGCGGCGCCAGCCGCAAGGGCGTGGAGACCGGCATGGTGCTGGGCTTCATGACCTGGATCTACACGCTGTTGCTGCCGGCCGCCACGCGCGCGGGCTGGCTGCAGCCGGACTGGCTGGTGGACGGGCCGTTCGGCATCGCCTGGTTGCAGCCGCAGCAGCTGTTCGGCATGCGCGGCTGGGACCCGCTGGCGCATGGCACGTTCTGGTCGCTGCTGATCAATGTCGGCGCGATGATGCTGGTCTCCGCACGCTGGCGCCCCGGGGTGGACGAACGCCTGCGCGCCGCGCCCTTCCTGGACCCGTACGCACAGCGGCCGGCGGTGGCCGGCGACTGGCCCGGGCATGTGCGCGTGGCCGACCTGCAGGCCCTGGCCGAGCGCGTGGTGGGCGAGCGGCATGCGCACCGCGCCTTCGTCGACCAGGCGGTGCTGCTGGAGCGCGAGCTGCAACCCACCGTGGTGGCCGACCGCGCCTGGGTGCAGTTCACCGAACGCCTGCTGGCCGCCTCGATCGGCGCGGCCTCCGCACGCCTGGTGCTGACCAGCCTGTTGCGCGGCTCGGGCATGGACCTGGGCGAGGTGGTGGCGGTGCTGGACGAGGCCGGCCAGGAGCTGCGCTTCAATCGCGAGATCCTGTCCACCACGCTGGAAAACATCAGCGCCGCTGTCAGCGTGGTCGACCCGGAGATGCGCCTGACCGCGTGGAATCGCCGCTATCAGCAGCTGTTCGGCTATCCGGACGGCATGCTGTATGTCGGCCGCCCGGTGGCCGATCTGATCCGCTACAACGCCGAACGCGGCGAGCTGGGCGAGGGCGATATCGAAGATCAGATCGATCGCCGTATCCGCCACATGCGCGCCGGCTCGCCGCATGTGTTCGAGCGCACCCGCAGCGACGGCAAGGTGATCGAGATGCGCGGCCAGGCGCTGCCCGGCGGCGGTTATGTCACCAGCTACAACGACATCACCGACTACAAGCGTGCCGAACGCGCGCTGCTGGACGCCAACGAGAACCTGGAGCAGCGCGTGGCCGACCGCTCGCGCGAGGCCGAGCTGGCGCAGCAATCCAAGACGCGCTTTCTGGCCGCGATCAGCCACGACGTGTTGCAGCCGCTCAATGCCGCGCGGCTGTTCGCCTCGGCGCTGCGCGAGAGCCATCAGAACAACGAGGAACAACGCCATCTGGCCGAGCGCGTGGATGCCTCGCTGCGTGCGGCCGAGGAGTTGCTCGATGGCCTGCTCGACGTCTCGCGGCTGGATGCCGGCGGCCTGCGGCCCACGGTCGAGGATTTCGATGCCAGCGCGCTGATGCACGAACTGGCCGCGCAATACGCGCCGGTGGCCTCCAGCCGCGGCCTGCAGCTGCAAGTGCACAGTCGCCCGTTGTGGGTGCGCAGCGACCGCCGCCTGCTGCGCCGGGTGATGCAGAACTTCCTCGCCAATGCGCTGCGCTACACGCGCCAGGGCCGCATCGTGCTGGGCATGCGCGGCCGCGGCGCGCACGTGGAGCTGCAGGTGTGGGACACCGGCCCGGGCATTCCCGAGCACCACATGCGGCAGATCTTCGAAGAATTCCGCCGCTATCAGCAGCCGTTCGACTGGGGCGAGCAGGGCCTGGGGCTGGGCCTGTCGATCTGCCAGCGCATCTCGCGCCTGCTCGACCACGACCTGAGCGCACGCAGCCAGGTCGGCCGCGGCAGCATGTTCTCGATCCTGCTGCCGCGCGTGGCGGCGGTCCCGCTGCCGCCGGCGCTGCCGGTGGCCGTTGCACGTGCGCTGCCCAGCGGCGATTCGCTGGCAGGCCTGCGCGTGCTGTGCGTGGACAACGACCGCGAGATCCTCGACGGCATGCGTGCCCTGCTCGGTCGCTGGCAGGTTGAGGTGATCACCGCCAGCACCGTGGACCAGGCGCTGGAACGCGCGCGCGAACAGCCGGACCTGATGCTGGTGGATTACCACCTGCACGACCGGCTCGATGGCCTGGACACGCTGGATGCGCTGCAGGCCGTCGCCACCGCGCCGATTGCCGGTGCCCTGCTCACCGCCGACGGCCGCGACGAACTCAAGCAGCTCGCGCGTGCGCGTGGCTATCGCCTGCTGACCAAACCGGTGAAGCCGGCCTCGTTACGCGCGTTTCTGAGCGCGCATCACGATGCGAAAACGCGCTGACCGGTGCGACTGCAGCGTAGGAGCGTGCCTGCGCGCGACGAAGCATTATCGATAACGCCCGGTCGCGCGCAGGCACGCTCCTACGAGGAGAGGCGCTTACGCTGCGCCGCTCAGGTGCTCGTAGAGGATGACGCTGCCGACGATCACCAGGATCAAGCCGCCGAGGATCTCGGCGCGCTTGCCAATCAGGTTGCCGAGCACGCGGCCCAGCATGACGCCTGCGGTGACCATGCTGAAGGTGCACAGCCCGACCACCACCGCCACCACGCCGATATGCACGTCCAGAAACGCCAGGCTCACGCCGACCGCCATCGCATCGATGCTGGTGGCAAAACCGGTGGTGGCCAGGGCCAGCAAGCCATGCCGTTTCGGCGTCTCGGACGTTGCTTCGTCAGCGTCGTCCGCATCGCTTCGCAGCCCGGCCACGATCATGTGCGTGCCCAGCGCACCGAGCAGCACGAAGGCGATCCAGTGGTCGTAGTCGGACACATAGCTGGACGCGGCGCGCCCCAGCAGCCAGCCGATCACCGGGGTGATCGCCTCGATGCAGCCGAAGATCAAGCCGGCGCGTAACGCATCGCGCCACTGCGGCTTGCGCATCGCCGCGCCTTTGCCGATCGCCGCGGCAAACGCATCGGTCGACATCGCGAAACCGATCAAAACAATGGAAAAAGGGGACATCGACATTCTCGGGCTGGGCACGGTCACAACGACATGCGCCCGCGCCAACCGTCGTCGTGCACGCATGCCGCTGGTCTCGCCAAACCGGAACTGGTTGCCTGCACCACGGCGCAACGGCCGAGTATGTTGATGCAGGCGCTTCCGACGATGCGAAAGCAGGCTACTCCCCAAGGGGCGCGCAGTGTACCAACGCATGGCCGCGTTCGGTGCGTCTGCCGCGCACGCGAAGGTCGGTCTGATCTTTATAGCCGTGGCTATTGCGAGCAGGGGTGACACGGTTTTTGTCTTGTTTTCAGGCATCAAAGCCAGGCAGGCATGTCCACGCAACGGCGCGATGCGGCACCCGATAGCCTTGGCTATAGCGACCAACGGTCTGCATGCCGGTGACCGAGGTAGCGAAGAACGCGGGGAAAGCCGTTGATGTGGGGTGTGCTGCAAGCAGTGCGAGATGGAAACGTCATGTCTGGCTGCGCGTGCGTGAGCCAGCGCCTGCGTCGTGCTGTCTTTCCAGACGTCGTGCAGGAGTGCAGCGATCGGCAACGATGCCGCGATCTCCCCGGCGTCTCGATGTGCACGGCTTGCGATGCCGCAGGTGCTGCCTAAGCGGTTCGGGTGGACGGCGATGGTCAGGCTGCCATCGCAGCGCTGCGGAACGAGCGCGCTGCGCTCCACGCACAGGGCCGGCCGCGCTGCGGGAGGACCGCAGAAGTCAGCCTTCGGAAGCGAGCAACAGAAACACCAGCGCCGACGCAGACTCCCGGTGCGGGTCGCGGCTACATCAATGCGGCGGAAATCTCCGCCGTCGCCGCACACAGGGCCTGCAAGGCCGCGTGCGGGCCGACCAGCTCGGGGCGGCGCGCGATGAAGGGAACGGTGAGCGTATAGGTCGCACTGCCGCGTTGCAGGATCGGTGCGGTCAAGTCGACCACGCCCACCACCGCTTCGCTGGGCTGCATGGCGTAGCCATCGTTGCGCGCCTGCGCGGCGGCGGCGAGGAACTGCGCACGCTCGAACGGCACCTCGCTGGCGTCGAGCATGTCCAGCCAGCGCGCCTGCACCTCTGGCTGCTGGAACGCGAACAGCACCAGCCCGGAGCTGGAATGGGTCAATGGGCGGCGGTGGCCCGGGCGCACCACCAGGCCCAGGTCGCTGGGCACGTCCATCTGCGCGATCACCACGATCTGGTCGCCGGACGGCGCCACCAGGTGGCAGGGCTGATAGATCGCATCGGCCAGCCGGCGCATCACCGGTAGTGCCGCTTCGCTGATGCTCTGCACCTGCGGCTGCTGCATGCCGAGCATGAACAACCGATTGGTCAGCACGTAGTCGCCCTCGCCGTCGCGGGTGAGATAGCCGCGCTCCTCCAGCACCTGCAGCATGCGGAAGATCTCCCCGCGCGAGCGGCCGATGCCCTGCGAGATCGCGCCCATGCTCATCGGCTGCGCCTGGCGGGCGAGCAGCTCGAGGATGTCCAGGCCCTTGTCCAGGGCGGGGGCGCGGTACTTGGCGGGTTCGGTGCTCATCCGTTTGCGGCTCCAGGCAAGGCTGCGGCGCGCCAGGGTACAGGCATCGCGGGCTGCGGTGAGATGTGGCGCTTGCGTGCAAATATAAACAAAGATTTTATATTTGCATGGCGCTGGCGTGCGCAGTACGCTCGCCGCACAGCAACGCAAGCGCCACAGCCTTGGGAGGGGATCGGTCGCATGCATCACAGTGACATTGCCGCGTCACCGCGCGGCAACCTGGCGCGTACCGCCATGGTTCCCCTGTTGTTGATCGTGAGCCTGTTCTTTTTGTGGGGCATGGCCAACAACCTCAACGACATCCTGATCAAGCAGTTCAAGAAGGCCTTCGAGCTGACCGACCTGCAGGCAGGGCTGGTCCAGAGCGCGTTCTACCTGGGCTATTTCGTGTTCGCGATGCCGGCGGCGATGTTCATGCGCCGCTACAGCTACAAGGCGGCCGTGGTGCTGGGCCTGCTGCTGTATGCGTGCGGCGCGTTCCTGTTCTATCCGGCTGCGCAGGTGCATACCTACTGGCTGTTCCTGCTGGCCTTGTTCGTGATCGCCAGCGGTCTGGCCTTCCTGGAAACCACCGCCAATCCACTGGTGACCGTGCTCGGCCCGGCAGAAGGCGCAGCGCGGCGGTTAAATCTGGCCCAGGCATTCAACCCCTTGGGCTCGATCACCGGCGTGCTGGTCGGCCAGCACTTCATCTTCTCCGGGGTGGAGCACACCCCGGCCGAGCTGGCGGCAATGGCGCCCGCCGCGCGCGAGGCGTTCTTTGCCGCCGAATCCTCAGCCGTGCAGACGCCCTATCTGATCATCGGCGCCGTGGTGGTGCTGTGGGCGATCCTGATCGCGCTGGTGCGCTTTCCCACCGGCGCGCCGGAGAGCGATAGCGGCGTGGCGCCCAAGCGTGCACGCTTCGGCGAACTGCTGCGCAATCGGCGCTTCATGTTTTCGGTGGTGGCGCAGTTCTTCTACGTGGGTGCGCAGGTCGGCATCTGGAGCTATCTGATCCGCTATCTGCAGGATGCGGTGCCGGGCACGCCGGAAAAAACCGCCGCCACCTACCTGACCATCTCGCTGGTGCTGTTCATGGCCGGCCGCTTCGTCGGCACCGCGCTGTTGCGCTATCTGGCGCCGGCCAGGTTGCTGGCGAGTTTTGCGACGATCAATCTGGTGTTGTGCGCCGTTGCCATCGCGTTGCCGGGTTGGACCGGCTTGTACGCGCTGGTGGCTGCCAGCGTGTTCATGTCGGTGATGTTCCCGACCATCTTTGCGCTGGGCCTGGATGGCATGCATGACGATGCGCGCAAGCTGGGCTCGTCGCTGCTGGTGATGTCCATCATCGGTGGCGCGCTGCTGACGGCGGTGATGGGCGCGGTGTCGGACATGGCCGGTATCCACTGGGCGATGGTGGTACCGGGTGGGTGCTTTGCGGTGATCCTGCTGTTCGCGTTGCGTGCGCGCCGCGCTGCGCCTGCAGTTGCAGGAGCCGTCGCATGAGCGCGCGGCGTCTGTGTTACGTGCTGGATCTGCACGACGACCCGCAGTTGATCGCCGAGTACGAGCGTTGGCATCGGCCCAGCGAGGTCTGGCCGGAAGTGGTGGCCTCGCTGCAGCAGGCCGGCATCCAGGAGCTGGAGATCTTTCGCAGCGGCGACCGCCTGGTGATGCTGATGGAGGTCGGCGACGACTACGATCCGGCGGCCAAGGCGGCGCGGGATGCGGCCGATCCGCGTATCCAGGCCTGGGAAGACTTGATGTGGCGGTTTCAAAAGCCGTTGCCTGGCAGTGCGCCGGGAGAGAAGTGGCGCGAGGCCGGGCAGATCTTTGCCTTGAGTGCGGCGGTTGAAGCGGGGCAGGGGTAGGGTGTTGGCCTAAGTTTTTTGCGGATGTGTTGGCCCCGCAGTGGGGCGCTGGTCTTGGGTATCTTGCCGCTGCCGCCGGGCGTCGAAACAGGTGTCTTTTGCGGGCGCAGCGTGAGTGGCGCAGCGCAGGCGTGACAGCTGCATCGCAGATGCGCCAGGCAGAAGCGGCCTCTGTCGCGATCAGGCAATCGGGAACGCCTGTCGCGGCTTGAGCCGCTCCTACGACATCCTGGGATTAGGTGAGGCGGTGTGTTGGATTAGGCCTTTGCTGCGGCCAGGTCCTCGACCCAGAAACGGCCGTCGGGGTAGCTGAATTCCGCGATGGAGTCCGGGTGCATCTCGGCGGAGAAGCCGGCGGCTTGCGGGGCCAGGTAGCGGCCGTGCCGGATGCGCACCGGGTCCAGGAAGTGCTGGTGCAGGTGGTCGACGAATTCGATCGCGCGGTCTTCCATCTTGCCGGTGATGGCGACGAAGTCGGCCATGGCCAGGTGTTGCACCAGTTCGCACAGGCCGACGCCACCGGCATGCGGGAACACGCGGATGTTGAACTTGGCGGCCAGCAGCAGGATGGCGAGGTTTTCGTTGACGCCGCCCACGCGCGCGGCGTCGATCTGGATCAGGTCCACCGCGCCAGCCTGCAGCAGCTGCTTGAACACCACGCGGTTCTGGGTGTGCTCGCCGGTGGAGACCGGCACCGGGGTGATGCCCTGGCGGATCGCGGCGTGGCCGAGCACGTCGTCCGGGCTGGTCGGTTCCTCGATCCAGGCGATGTCGAATTCGGCCAGCTGGCGCATCCAGTCGATCGCCGGGCCCACGTCCCAGCGCTGGTTGGCATCCACCGCCATCGCGATGTCCGGGCCGATCGCCTCACGCGCCAGGCGGCAGCGGCGGATGTCGTCCTGCACGTTGGCGCCTACCTTGAGCTTGATGGTGCGGAAGCCATCGGCGACGGCTTCTTTTGCCAGGCGCACCAGCTTTTCGTCGGAGTAGCCGAGCCAGCCGGGCGAAGTGGTGTAGGCGGGATAGCCCTGTTCGATCAGCGTGGCGATGCGCTGCGCACGCTGCGGTTGCGCAGCGCGCAGGATCGCCAGCGCTTCGTCGCGGGTGAGCGCGTCGGTGAGGTAGCGGAAGTCGATGGTGTCGACCAACTGCTCCGGGCTGAGCTCGGCGATGTAGCGCCACAGCGGCTTTTTCGCCGCGCGTGCGGCCAGGTCCCAGGCGGCGTTGATCACCGCGCCGATCGCCATGTGCATCACGCCCTTTTCCGGGCCCAGCCAGCGCAGCTGCGAGTCGTTGGTGAGCCGGCGCGCGAACGCACCCAGATCGGCAATGACTTCCTCGACCGACAGGCCGACCACGTGCTCGGCCAGTGCGGCCACCGCGGCGGTCTGCACATCGTTGCCGCGGCCGATGGTGAACACCAGGCCGTAGCCGGCCAGGTCATCCGGCGCATCGGTGCGCAGCACGACGTAGGCGGCCGAGTAGTCCGGATCCGGATTCATCGCATCCGACCCATCCAGCTCGCGCGAGGTGGGGAAGCGGACGTCGTGGGTGTCGAGGGCGATGATGGTGCTCATGGAAGTCCTGGGCGATGGAAACGGGAATAAAACGCGCGAAATAAAACGGAAACGGAGGAAGGAAACGGAGACGGGCGCCAGAGCCCCTCTCCCCCGGGAGAGGGGTGAGGGTACGGACGCGAAGCGCCGACTGCATTGAAGCGTTGCAGGTACGCATGCGCTTGCAACACAGATCAACGAACAACACAGATCAACGCATCACTGCACGACCAACTGCGTGTCACTACCAACGCGCGACAGCGCCTGGAAGTTCAACGCCCTCGCACATCACTTGAAAAATTTGCGCATGACACATCAACACACATGCCGACATGTCACGCCTGACGGCAAACGCACATCGCGACGAACTGCCTGGATATGTCGCTACGTACCCTTACCCCAACCCCGCTACGCGCCCCGGCCCGCGCTTGCGGCGCGGGCGCACCAACGCACGCGCGCCAGTGGCGCGCAAGCCGTGCCTTAGTGCCCCGGTGGCAGAGGGGCTTTAGGCAGCATCACGCGGATGCGCCACCACCGGCTGGCGCTGGCGGCCAAGGCCTTCGATCTCCAGCTCCATCACGTCGCCCGGCTTCAGGTACACCGGCGGCTTCTGGCCCAGGCCCACGCCCGGCGGGGTGCCGGTGCTGATCACATCGCCCGGCATCAGCGTCATATAGCGGCTGATGTGGCTGACCAGTTCGGCCACGCCGAACACCATCGTGCGGGTGCTGCCGTTCTGGTAGCGGTGGCCGTTGACCTCCAGCCACATCGACAGGTTCTGCGGGTCGGCGATTTCATCGCGGGTGACCAGCCACGGGCCGATCGGGCCGAAGGTGTCGGCGCTCTTGCCCTTGACCCACTGGCCGCCATGCTCGAGCTGGAATTCGCGCTCGGACAGATCGTTGATGACTGCGTAGCCGGCGACGTGGTTCAGCGCGTCGTCCACCGACACATCGCGCGCCACATCGCCGATCACCACGCCCAGTTCCACTTCCCAGTCGCTCTTGACCGAGCCGCGCGGGATGATCACGGTGTCGTTGGGGCCGGTCACCGCAGTGGTGGCCTTCATGAAAAGGATCGGCATCTTGGGCACATCCATGCCCGATTCGGCCGCGTGGTCGGCGTAGTTCAACCCCACGCAGATGAACTTGCCGATCTGCCCCACTGCGGCGCCATAGCGCAGCTCGCCGTCGAGCAGCGGCAGCGTGGACACGTCCAGCGCACGCAGTTTGTCCAGGCCGGCATTGGTGATGTGCTCGCCGGCCACATCGTCGATCACGCCGCTCAAATCGCGGATGCGGCCTTCGCTATCGATCAGGCCAGGACGTTCCTGGCCGGGGGCGCCAACGCGTACGAGTTTCATGCAGTCTTCCTTTGCAGGTGAGGAATGGAGCGGCCAGCAACGCTAGCGCGCATGCATCGGGTGGATAAGGACGGCGTGCTCAAATCAAGCCAGTACGGCTCGCATCCGGCACTGGCCGCCCACGTTGGGGTACGCAGCGCGCTCAGTTGGACCAGCCGCCATCGATGATGTGGGTCTGGCCGGTGGTGAACGACGATTCGTCCGAGGCCAGGTACACCACCAGCTGCGCGATCTCGCGCGGGTCGCCCAGGCGGCCCATCGGCTGGCGGTCGGTGAAGCTCTTCCACACCGCCTGTTCGTCGCCGCCCAGTGCCTTGACGCGCTGGCCCAGCGACGGCGTCTTGATGGTGCCGGGGCAGATCGCGTTGCAACGCACGCCCCGGGCCACGTAATCGGCGGCAATGGCCTTGCTCAGGCCGATCACGGCGGCCTTGGTGACGCCATAGACGAAGCGGTTGGGCACGCCCTTGATGCTGGAGGCCACCGAGGACATGTTGATGATGCTGCCGCGGCCGCGTTCGAGCATGCCTGGCAGCACCGCCTTGCAGGTGTAGTACATCGCATCGACGTTGATCGAGAACGAGCGCCGCCAGGCCGGCTCGTCGCAATCGAGAATGCTGCCCTGGTGCACGAAGCCGGCGCAGTTGAACAGCACATCGAACGGGCCGTGCGCCGCGACCAGCGCGGCAACCGCCGCCGCGTCGGTGACATCCAGCAGCTGGGTGGTGATGGCCTCCGATTCGGCCGCCAGCGCCTGCAGGGCAGCGGCGTCGATATCGGTGGCGATCACCTGCGCACCGGCGCGTGCGCAGGCCAGCGCGCTTTCGCGGCCGATGCCGGCGCCGGCGGCGGTGATCAGGCAGCGCTTGCCATGCAGGCGGTCGTTGGGAGTTGCAGGGATCGAGACAGTCATACCGAAGAGGTTCCGTAGGTGGGGGCCGCCGGCCGTGGCAGACGATAGAACGTGCGTGCGTTGTCGCCGAACACCGCTCCGGCATGGCCGTCGGCATGTGTGGCGACCAGCTGCTGTGCGATGTCGAACCACTGCGCGTAATCGGCACGCTGGGTCAGCACCGGCCAGTCGCTGCCCCACAGCACACGCTGCGGGCCGAAGCGTGCGAACAGATGCGCGACATACGGTGCCAGCGCCTCCACGCCGGCGCCGCGCGCTGCTTCGGTGAGCAGGCCGGAGAGTTTGCAGTGCACATTGGGATGCTGGGCCAGCGCGGCCATGCCGGCGGCCCAGGCGACGAATTCGCCTGCGGCGATCTGCGGCTTGCCGCCGTGATCGATGACCACGCGCAGCTGCGGATGGCGCTTCAGGCGTGCCTGCAGCGCCGGCACATGCACGCTGCGGATCAGGGCGTCGAAGGCCAGGTCGTGCGCGAGCAGGGCGTCGAAGGCAGCATCCAGTTCGGGCTGGGCCAGCCATTGCACATCGGCGATGT
Organism: Xanthomonas sp. F14; assembly: GCF_014199865.1. Classification (NCBI taxonomy): domain Bacteria; kingdom Pseudomonadati; phylum Pseudomonadota; class Gammaproteobacteria; order Lysobacterales; family Lysobacteraceae; genus Xanthomonas; species Xanthomonas sp. F14. Next base: position 127,189 of record NZ_JACHOM010000006.1, read on the forward strand.
CCTGCACCATCGGGCGCAGACCCTTGAGCACGCCGCCGCCGGCCTGCACCAGCGCGTCGATGCGCGCGGCGGCATCGGGCGCGGCGAAATCGACCCAACCGACCACGCCGGCAATACGCGCATCGGCGCGCGCCAGCTCGAACAGGTAACGGGTCTCGGCCTCGGTCGCGGCCGCCTGCACCACCACCACGCCCTCCATATCGGCAGCGTCCAGCGCCTGGCCGATATCGGCGGGGCCGAAGTCGCGATACAGCGGCGCCAGCTCGGGCGTCAGCCAGTGGTAATCGCCACGGGCCAGCTGCCAGAAATGCAGGTGTGCGTCGATGCGGCTCATGGCGTGGGCAGGTCCGCGTCGAGCAAGCCGCCATCGCGCAGGCGCTGCCACAGTGCCGGTGCGATCGGCGCCTGCAGGCGCGCGGCGGCTGACTGCACCTCGGCCACCGTCCGCATGCCGGCCACCACCGTGGTCACCGCCGGATGTGCCAGCGGAAACTGCAACGCCGCCGCGCCGATATCCACCTCGAATGCCGCGCAGGCCGCGTACAGGCGCTGCGCATGCTGCAGGGTGGCGGCGTCGACCGGGGCGTAGTTGTAGGTGGCGCCGGGGCCGCGTGCGTCGCTGAGCAGGCCGGAGCTGTATGGGCCGGCTGACAGGATCGCCACGTTGCGTTGCTGCGCCTGCTCGAGCAGGGCGCGGGCGCCGTGCTGTTCCAGCAGCGTGTAGCGGCCGGCCAGCATCACGCAGTCGAGCGGAAAGCGTGGCAGCACCTCCAGTGCCACGTCCTGCTCGTTGACGCCCAGCCCGATCGCCCCGCAGGCACCGGCCGCCTTCAGCTCCGCCATCGCCGGCAAGGCCTCCTCCAAGGCCTGGCGCAGCACGTTGGCGTGGTTGTCGCCGTGGGTCAGCGCACCGATGTCGTGCAGCAGCAGCACGTCGACGTAGTCGGTGCCCAGGCGCTCCAGGCTGGAGGCGAACGCGCGCCGCACGCCGTCGGCGCTGTAGTCGAACTCGGCGCGGCGGCCCGCCACTGCAAAGCCGTCGCGCCCGGCGGCGGCCTGCGCATCGTCGTAGATGCAGCGGCCGACCTTGGTCGACAGCGTGTAGGCGCCGCGCGGCACACCGGCCAAGCCGCGGCCCAGGCGGGTCTCGCTCAGCCCGTAGCCGTAGTACGGCGCGGTATCGAAGTGGCGGATGCCGGCCTGGAACGCAGCTGCCACGGCGGTCAGTGCCTGGTCTTCAGCGACCTCGGCATACAGATTGCCGATCGGCGCGGCACCAAAGCCCAGTGCCGAGAGCTGCACGTCGGTGTTGCCCAGACGCTGCCGTGCAATGGTCACGCTGCACGCTCCGCGTAGCTGGCGGTCGCCGAACAGGTGCTGACGCAATCGTTGAAGCAGTTACTGGCCATCGCAACGTCCACCAGCCGGCCGGTGCCGGACTGTTCGCATATGAATATCGCAATCATAAGTGAACAGATCACGCTGCAGTGCAGCATTGCAGCTGGTGGTGTTCAGCACGTGCGACATGTGTGGATTCCAGCACCTTGCCCGCTTGCAAGCTCCACACGCCGTGGCAGCTGATCTATGTCGAAATCCGCAGCTGGCATGAGCGCTTCCTATAACGCCGCCTGCGCGGTTGCCCCGGTCCGATACCTGGGGCTAGATACCAGCCCGTCCCGCACGAACGCGCACCCATGCCAACCACCACCCGCCGGGACCTGTTCAAGGTGCTTGCCGCCGGCGCCGTCGTCGCCCCGCTGTCGCCGGCCGCACTGGCGGGCGACGCGCGCGGCGTCTGCACCGGCACCCCGCAGTGGGCGCGCGGTATCGAAGGCCAGCGCAAGGCAGACCTGGGCAATGGCACTTACCTCAATCCCATCGTGGCCGGCGATCACCCCGACCCCACCATCCTCAAGGATGGCGACGACTACTACATGACGTTTTCGTCGTTCCTTTCCTATCCGGGCATCGTGCTGTGGCATTCCACCGACCTGGTCAACTGGACGCCGCTCGGCCCGGCGCTGCGCAAGCAGCTGGGCACGATCTGGGCACTGGACCTGTGCAAGCACGATGGCCGCTACTTCATCTATATCCCGGCCAATCCGGACGACACCGGCTGGTCGATCTTCGTGATCTGGGCCGACGACATCCGCGGACCCTGGAGCGACCCGATCGATCTGCAGATCGCCGGCTGCATCGATCCCGGCCATGTGCTGGGCGAGGACGGCAAGCGCTACCTGTTCGTCAACGGCATCCGCAAGGTGCGCCTGCGCGACGACGGCCTGGCCACCGACGGGCAGGTGGAACCGGCCTACGCGCCCTGGCGCTATCCCGACGACTGGATCGTGGAGAACTTTGCCCCCGAAGGCCCCAAGCTGACCTGGCACGATGGGTGGCTGTACCTGGTCACCGCAGTCGGCGGCACCGCCGGTCCGGTGACCGGGCACATGGTCATCGCCGCGCGTGCGCGCTCGGTGCATGGGCCATGGGAGCACTGCCCGCGCAACCCGCTGGTGCGCACCCAGTCCGAACAGGAGCCGTGGTGGTCGCGCGGGCATGCCACGCTGGTGGAAGGCCCGCGTGGCGACTGGTGGATGGTCTATCACGGCTACGAAAACGGCTTCCGCACGCTGGGCCGGCAGACCCTGCTGGAGCCGATCGAGTGGACCGCCGATGGCTGGTTCCGCGCCACCGGTGGCGATCTGTCCAGGCCATTGCGCACGCCTGCACGCGCAAACGCCACCGGCAACGCGACGCTAAGCGGCTTCGCCTTGTCCGACGATTTTTCCAGCGACAGGTTCGGCACCCAATGGAGCCTGCATGCGCCCGGGCCTGGCGAACAGGCGCGCGTGCAACGGGCAGATCGGTCGCTCACGCTGGCCTGTTCCGGCAGCTCGCCGGCCGACAGCTCGCCACTGACCTGCGGCGTGCCCGATCGCGGCTACGTCGCCGAGGTCACGCTGGAACTCATCGGCAATGCCGAGGGTGGCCTGTTGCTGTTCTACAACCACAAGGCCTTCGTCGGCATCGGCGTTACGCCCGACACCATCAAGACCTACGAGTATTCAGAAGAACTGGTGTGGGCACGCGCGCCCAACACGCGCCGACGCATCCGCCTGCGTCTGGGCAACGAGGCGCATGTGGTGACCTTCGACTATTCGTTCGACGATGGCCGGCAGTGGATCCGCCACCCGACGCGCATGGAAATGTCCGGCTTCCACCACAACGTGTTCGGCGGCTTCCTGAGCCTGCAGCTCGGCATCTACGCCGCACAGCAGGGCGCAGTGGTGTTGCGCGATTTCCGCTATCGCGCGCTGCGCTGAGCGCGGTGCTGCCGGCAAACGGCGGGGCCCGGGGGGACCCCGCCGTCAGACCTACAGTGACCGACCAAGCGTAACTGCGCAGTAGGTGTGATAGCCGCTGTCAGCCGCAGCAGTAGCAGACGTTGCCCTGCCCCAGGTCGCCGCCAAACTCCGGACATTCGGCTTTGCAGGCCCACGCACTACACGATTCGGTCTTCGGCTGTGCGTTATCGACTGCCATCACCTGGAACGCACCGAAACCGGTACTGGCCAGGAACGTGGCCGCCATCAACGCCGTCCGCAAGGTACCCCAACGCTTCTTCATGCATTACTCCTTCACCGTTGCCAAAGCCGCTGGCGCATCCGTGCGGCGCAAGGCGGCGACCAGGTCCTGCACCTGCTCCGTGGTATCGAAGACGCCAAGTCGGGAATGGCGCACGCGCCCCTGCCCGTCGATGGCCATCAGCAGTGGCACGTTGCGCGCGCGAAACAGCATCAACGCGCGACGATCGGTCAACGTGACCACTGGAAAATCGAAGCCATGCACATGCGCATAGCGCGCAGCCTGCGTCGCGTCGCACTGGCACACGCCGAGCAACTGCGGACGGCCGGGCAGATTGGCCTGTAACTGCTGCGCTGCACGCAGCACGGTGGGTGCCGAGCGCTGGCAATACGGGCAGGTGGTGGTGAAGAAGAACAGCACCTGCGCCTGTCCCTGCGGCACGCCGAGCAGATGACGCTGGCCGGCGGTATCGGTGACCTCGATGCGCGGCACGTACATGCCGTCATACGGCGCGCTGATGCGGGCCTGCAGCAACTGCTGCTGCGCGCGCAGCTGCTTGTTCTGCCATGCCAGCATGGCGATCAATGCACAGGCAATCAGCAGCCCGATCCAGAGCCAGGGGAAACGTCGCGCCATGCCAGCTCCAGTAGCGTCATCAAGCCCGAGCCTTGCCCAGGCATGAGCTGATGGTCAATGGTGATATCGACAACTGCGATGTCGCGCGGTGCGGGGGTGTGGAGGCGGTCACGCCGCTGCGCTTGGGCTTGCCAGTCTCGCAGCGGTTGGCAGGGATCGATTGCGCAACTGTGATGTGGCGTGTCGATCAGAAGCACTGCCGGTGTCTGCGAGGCACGCAGCACTATCCGAACCATCGATGAGAGTGCGTGCGGCGACTGCGCGTGTTCCTACTATAAGTGGCTGCGAGCGTTACCGCCGTCATCTGATTCTGGCCGCTGGCACCGACCATTGCCGATTGATGACGCGGCGCCCTGCCGCCAGGCGAACACAAGCGGTGCGCGATCCATCAGCGCTGATCTGCAGTGCGGCTCCAACGCGCCGACAGCAGGCAGACGCGCGTTCGGCTAGCCGGTGCTAGCCCCGCCGGTCACTCCACGCCGCGCACGAACAGCAGCTCCAGATCGCGCATCGGCACGAAGTCGGCCTGCCTGAACTGGAAGGTCAGCGGATCGATCTTCTTCAGCGCGCCGTCGAAGCATAGGCTGAGGATGTCGCTGGCGTTCTGCTTGCGGATGGTCAGCTGGAAGTCCTTGATCGGGCCGTTCCAGTTCTTGCCGGTGGTCAGCACATAACGCAGGTTGGCCCAGCCCAGGCCGTGCGCACCCTCGCGCCGCTGCATGCTGGCCTTGGTCGCCGGTTCGATGCAGGTGCGCTTTGCATACGACTCCAGCAGGAACGCGCTGCCCTGCGGCACGCCGGTGGACAGGCTGGGCGCGTAGGCATGCCGGATCTGCACACTGCCCCGTGCCGGGAAGAGCTGTTGCCAGACGAAGTACTCGCTGAGCGTGAAGCGCGGTTGCTGGTCCCGGTCGATCCAGCGCGCCGGCAACGGCGTGCGCCCGGTCGGCACGTTGCCCGATTCGGCGAACGCGGCGATATCGTCGGTGCTCCAGCCGGTGGCGGCGAATGCCTTGGAGATGTCGCTGCCATCGTCCAGCAACACCACCAGCTTGCGCGTGGTGGTCACCGGTTTGCCGTCCACCCACAGGTTGAAATCGGTCAGTTCGCTGTGATCGGCCATGCCGACATACATCGGCGGCATCGGGAAGGCGATCGGCACGCTCAATGCGCGCGCGCTGTGGTTGGTGAACACGTAGTCCACCTGCACGCGCTCCTCGCTCAGCAGCAGCGCTTCCTTGTCCATGCTGATATCGGGCTGATGCAACAGCCGGATGGTGCCGTTGTCGTCGCCGAAGCTGCTGTCGTTAGCCTGCGCACTGCCGCAGCCGAATACGGCCAGCGCAAGGACCAACCCGAGCGGGCCGCGCGGAAAAGAGAGTGGCTGCATGGATCCCCTGGCACTGGCACGCACCGACGCGCCGCAGGCGCACAGCATGCCACGCACCTGCCGATGCCGCAGCGCGGGCATGCATGGCATCAACTGCGCATGGCGTACAGTCGCACGCCCTGCGCACTCCAATCCCACGCTCCGATGCCTTCCTACGTTTCCCTGCTGGCTGTCGCCGCCTGCCTGATGCTGCCACTGCAAGACAGCCTCGCTGCTGCGCCCGATCGCAGCCAGCCTGCCGCCGTGGTCTCAAGCTGCACCGCCGATGCGTACAGCAGCTGTCCGCCCTGGATGCCGTCGCAGCGTGAGATGCGCACGGTGCTTGCCGATTACTTCTGCGAGGCCGCCGATCGCGGGCTGGTCCGGCCACGCGTCAGTCGCGTGGTGCGCGCGGAGACCTCGCAGGTCACCTGCGCTGCCCTGGGGCCGGAAACCAATTCCAATATCGTGTGCGGAGGCGACATGCATTTCATCGGCCCCGACGGCCGCACCGATTTCGTCACCTTCAGCCCCACCATGCATCGCCAGGACGATGGGCGCTATGCGATCTATGAAGGCGAGGACGAAAACGAAAACGCGGTGTGGCATGTGCCCTCGCCGCAAAGCGCGTCGAAGGTCTGCACGGGCCAGCCGTTGCGCTGATTGTCCTCTGCGGTGGTGACCTCACGCGCCGCTTCGCTGCGGCGATCGGCCTTCGTTTTCGCAGGCCGGCTGACGAACGCGCTCAATCTTCTTCAGGCGGCGGCAGCACGATGCCGTCGGCATCGATGGCGAGCTTGCCGGCCATCAGCACCGCCTGGGTGCGGTTGGTGACGCCGAGCTTGCGCAGGATCGCGGTGACATGCGCCTTGATGGTGGCCTCGGACACACCCAGGTCGTAGGCGATCTGCTTGTTGAGACGCCCGGCGCCGAGCATCTGCAGCACGCGGAACTGTTGCGGAGTGAGATCGCGCAGGCGCTGGCCCACTTCGCGTTCTTCGCTGTCGGTCGGCGGCAGGTTCTGCGCTTCGGCCGGGATCCAGCGCTCGCCATCGAGCACCGTGGCCAGGGCGCGGCCGATGGTGTCCGAATCGGCGGACTTGGGAATGAACCCGAACGCGCCATGGTCGATCGCACGCCGCATCACCGTCGGCTCTTCGCGTGCCGACACCACCACCACCGGCAACTGCGGATGCAGCGAGCGCATATGCACCAGCGCGCTGAATCCCTGCGCGCCCGGCATGTTGAGATCCATCAACAGCAGATCGGCATCCGGTTGCGCATCGGCCAGGGTGTACAGCGCATCCACCGTGTCGGCCTCGAACAACTGCACCCCCGGCATCACGCGCTGCACAGCCCCGCGCAAGGCTTCACGGAACAGGGGATGGTCATCGGCGATCAGCAGGGTGGTCATTGAGGGGCTGGGATTGGGGAATTGGGAGTGGGGAATCGGGAATCGCAAAGGCAACAGCGAAGGCAGCAAGGCAAGCAACAGCAAGACGGCGAGGTAACGGCGACGTCAGTGTGACGGGGTTGAAAATCAAGATCTGCAGTGGAGAGGAGTGGACCGGGGACCGCTTTTACGAGTCCCCAATCCGAATATTTACTCCCCGCTCCTCAGGGAACGGCTCTAACCATTCCCCACTCCCGATTCCCCATTCCCGATGCGCGTCAGCGCGCCAACCGCTCGCTCACCAACGAATCCACCACCGACGGATCAGCCAGGGTCGAGGTGTCGCCGAGTTGATCGGGTGCGTTTTCGGCGATCTTGCGCAGGATGCGGCGCATGATCTTGCCCGAGCGGGTCTTGGGCAGGCCCGGTGCCCATTGCAGGTGATCGGGTGAGGCGATCGGACCGATCTCCTTGCGCACCCAGCTCACCAGTTCCTTGTGCAGTTCCTCGCTCGGGGTTTCGCCGGCGATCAGGGTGACATAGGCATAGATGCCCTGGCCCTTGACGTCGTGCGGGAAGCCGACCACGGCCGCTTCGGCGACCTTCGGGTGCGAGACCAGCGCGCTTTCCACCTCGGCGGTGCCGATGCGGTGGCCGGACACGTTGATCACATCGTCCACGCGGCCGGTGATCCAGTAATAGCCATCGGCATCGCGGCGGCAGCCGTCGCCGGTGAAGTAGCTGCCCGGATAGGTGCGGAAGTAGGTGTCGATGAAACGCTGATGGTCGCCATAGACCGAGCGCATCTGGCCCGGCCACGAATCCAGCAGCACCAGGTTGCCTTCGGTGGCGCCTTCCAGGATCTTGCCTTCGGCATCCACCAGTGCCGGCTGCACGCCGAAGAACGGCAGGGTGGCCGAGCCCGGCTTGAGATCGACCGCGCCGGCCAGCGGCGAGATCAGGATGCCGCCGGTTTCGGTCTGCCACCAGGTGTCCACGATCGGGCAGCGGCTGTCGCCGACCACCTCGTAGTACCAGCGCCAGGCTTCCGGATTGATCGGCTCGCCGACACTGCCGAGCAGGCGCAGGCTCTTGCGCGAGGTCTTCTTGACCGGCTCCTCGCCATCGCGCATCAGCGCGCGGATCGCGGTGGGCGCGGTGTAGAAGATGCTGACCTTGTGCTTGTCGATCACTTCCCAGAAGCGCGACACGTTCGGGTAGTTCGGCACGCCTTCGAACATCACTGCGGTGGCGCCGTTGGCGAGCGGGCCATAGACGATGTAGCTATGGCCGGTGACCCAGCCCACGTCGGCGGTGCACCAGTAGATGTCGTCCTCGCGCAGGTCGAACACCACCTCATGCGTGTAGCTGGCAAACAGCAGGTAGCCGGCGGTGGTGTGCAGCACGCCCTTGGGCTTGCCGGTGGAACCGGAGGTGTAGAGAATGAACAACGGATCTTCCGCGTTCATGCGCTCGGGTTCGCACTCGGCCGGCTGGCCGTCGACCACATCGTGGAACCAGCGATCGCGCGGTGCCTGCATCTCCACCGCACCGCCGGTGTGGCGCACCACCAGTACCGTTTCCACGGTGTTGGTGCCGGGCAGTTTCAGCGCCGCATCGACATTGGCCTTGAGCGGAATTTTCTTGCCGCCGCGCAGGCCTTCGTCGGCGGTGATGATCAGCTTGCTCTGGCAATCGACCACGCGGTCGGCGATCGAGTTGGCGGCAAACCCGCCGAACACCACCGAGTGCACCGCACCGATGCGCGCGCAGGCGAGCATGGCCACGGCGGCATCGACGATCATCGGCAGATAGATGGTGACGCGGTCGCCCTTCTTGACGCCGAGATTGCGCAGCGCATTGCCGAGCTTGCAGACGCGCTCGTACAGCTCGCGATAGGTGACCGGGTAGGACTGCGCGTCCGGGCTGTCGGGTTCGAACAACAGCGCGGTCTTGTCGCCGCGCGTGGCCAGCTGGCGGTCCAGGCAGTTGACGCTGGCATTGAGCTCGCCGTCGCCGAACCAGCGGATATGGAAATCGTCCAGCGCGTAGCTGACGTCCTTCACCTCGGTGGGTTGCTTGAACCATTCCAGCCGCTGCGCGGCCTTGCCCCAGAATTGCTCGGGGTGTTCGATCGATTCGCGGTACAGCGTTGCGTACTGCTCACGCGTAATGCGCGCATCTGCGGCGAACGCGGGATCGACGGGATAAACATCAGCCATGGCACCCTCACTTGCGATGAACTTGTCGGAAGAGGACGTTGCGGCTGCCCTCGGTAGGCAATCAGTGTGCCGCATCCATTCTGTCCCGGCGTTCAACCGCGCCTTAGACCTTGGTCTTAACCGCCGCAGCGCGCGATCGGCAATCGGTTGCCGGCCCTGGTGCGACGATCGGTCACCTTGCGGAATGCTGCGTTGCAGCTACGACCAAAGGCGAATAGGCTCCAAAGCGCGGACTGCCTCACGCTCCGCACAGCATCGCCATTAAGCGCGAGGCCTTATCGGGGAGAGGGGTCCATGACACACCGTACTGCACCGTTGGTGCGCCATCCGCTGGCGGCTGCCTTGTTCGTGGCGAGCATCCTGCCGGGCGTGGCGTTCGCGCAGACCGCCAAGGAAAAGGCGCTGGAAGCACGCATTGCCGAGCTCGAGCGTCAGGTCCAGCTGCTGGTGTCGGCGCAGCAACAACAGCAGGGCCAGATCACGCAGACGCAGACCCAGGTGACCGAGGTGCGCGCCGCGCAGGCACAGGCACCGGCCGCGCCTGCAGTGCCGGCCGGCAAGCGGCCGATCCAGCTGACCAGCATCACACCGAACGCAGCGGCGGGGACAACGTTCCGTTACGGTGGTTTCATCAAGGCCGACTTCATGACCACCCGCACCTCCGACGGCGCGTTGCCCGAAGGCGCGGTAGGCCGTTACCTGTACATCCCGACCCAGACGCCGGTCGGTGGCCAGGCCTCGAGCACCGATACCGACTTCCATGCCAAGTTCTCGCGCTTCAACCTGGGCGTGGACACCGTCACCGAAAACGGCGACAAGATCACCGGCTTCATCGAACTGGATTTCTTCGGCAACGCGCTGGCCAACCAGGTCAACAACCTGTACGGCGGCACCTTGCGCCACGCCTACGTGAGCTGGAACAACTGGCTGGCCGGCCAGACCTGGTCCAACTTCATCGATTCCACGATCCTGCCCGAGGCCGCCGACATCGTCGGGCCGACCGATGGCGCGCTGTTCAGCCGTCAGACTCAGATCCGCTACACCCGTGGCGCCTTCAGCGTGTCGGCGGAAAACCCCGAGACGCTGACCACGCCCTACCAGGGCGGCAACACCATCCTGGCCTCCGACCATGGCGCGATGCCGGACCTGACCGCGCGCTACAACTGGAAGGGCACCTGGGGCACGTTCGGCCTATCGGCGATCGCGCGGCAGTACCGCACGCGCAGCGCGCTGACCAACGACACCGACTTCGGCGGCGCGATTGCCGGCGGCGGCCGCTGGATCATCAATTCCAACAACGATCTGCGCTACCAGCTCAGCTACGGCGAGGGCCTGGGGCGCTATCTGGGCCTGGGCAACGGCTCGGATGTGGAGATCGACATGGACGGCAATATCCAGACCGTCAGCACGATCGCCGGCTGGGTGGCCTGGCGCCACGACTACAACGCCAAGCTGCGCAGCACGATCATGTATTCGCGGGTGAACTACGACCACGACATCGCCAATACCGGCGCGCTTGCGAGCAAATCGCAGCAGAGCATCCGCGCCAACGTGTTCTATTCGCCGCTGCCCAAGGTCGATGTGGGCGCGGAGCTGATGTATGGCCGTCGCGAAGCCGAGAACGGCGACAGCGGCGACATTTCGCGCCTGCAATTCACCACCAAGTACAGCTTCTAGTTTCCGCCACCGGCGGCTCGTTCCACTGCGGTGGGACGGGCAAGGCCACCGTCGTTTTACCCGCGCTCTACCAGGAGACAGACAATGACCGTCTCGAATGACGCACTGATCGCCAAGATCGATGCCAATCCGAAGTACCACGCACTCAAGCGCCAGCGCAACGCGCTGGGCTGGACCCTCACCGTGCTGATGTTGCTGGCCTATTACGGCTACATCGGCCTGATCGCCTTCGACAAGGAATTCCTCGCCAAGCCGATCGGTGCCGGCGTGACCTCGATCGGCATCCCGATCGCGATCGGGGTGATGGTGTTCACCATCGTCATCACCGCCATCTACGTGCGCCGCGCCAACAACACCTATGACCAGCTGACCGCGCAGATCCTCGAGGACGCACGCAAATGAGCAAGTATTCGCGCCTTCTCCTGATCCTGGCCGGGCTGATGCCGGCCGGCATCGCGCTGGCCGCCGGCGGCGACATGGGCCAGGTCGACAAGCAGCCCACCAACTGGGTGGCGATCGGCATGTTCGGCTTCTTCGTGCTGGGCACCTTGTGGATCACCAAGTGGGCGGCGGCCAAGACCAAGTCGGCCTCGGACTTCTACACCGCCGGCGGTGGCATCACCGGCTTCCAGAACGGCCTGGCGATCGCCGGCGACTTCATGTCGGCGGCCTCGTTCCTGGGCATCACCGCGGCGGTGATGGCCAATGGCTACGACGGCCTGATCTATGCGATCGGTTTTCTGGTCGGCTGGCCGATCCTGACCTTCCTGATGGCCGAACGGCTGCGCAACCTCGGCAAGTACACCTTCGCCGACGTGGCCGGCTACCGCTTCGCGCCGACCGCCATCCGCAGCTTTGCCGCGTCGGGCACGCTGGTGGTGGTGCTGTTCTATCTGATCGCACAGATGGTCGGCGCCGGCGCCTTGATCAAGCTGCTGTTCGGCCTGGACTACTGGGTGGCGGTGACCCTGGTCGGCGTGCTGATGATGGTCTACGTGCTGTTCGGCGGCATGACCGCCACGACGTGGGTGCAGATCATCAAGGCGGTGCTGCTGCTGACCGGCGTGACCTTCATGGCGGTGGCGATCATGTGGCACTTCAACTTCAGCTTCGAGGCGCTGTTTGCCGAGGGCGTGCGGGTGAAGACGGCCATTGCGGCCAATGGCGGCGCATCGCCGGAGGACGCGGCCAAGGCCGGCCTGTCGATCATGGGCCCGGGCGGCTTCGTGAAGGACCCGATCTCGGCGATCTCGTTCGGCATGGCGCTGATGTTCGGCACCGCCGGCCTGCCGCACATCCTGATGCGCTTCTTCACCGTTCCCGATGCCAAGCAGGCGCGCAAGTCGGTGCTGTGGGCCACCACCTGGATCGGCTACTTCTACATCCTGATCTTCATCATCGGCTTCGGTGCGATCGCGCTGGTGCTGACCAACCCGCAGTTCGCCGATGTCGCCACCGGCACCATCCACGGCGGCAAGGGTGCGGCCAACATGGCGGCGGTGCTGGTCGGCAATGCGGTCGGCGGCAACGTGTTCATGGGCTTCATCTCGGCGGTAGCCTTCGCCACCATCCTGGCGGTGGTCGCAGGCCTGACCCTGTCCGGCGCCTCGGCGGTGTCGCATGACCTGTACGCCACGGTGATCAAGAAGGGCAATCCGGCGCCGGGTTCGGAGCTGAAGGTCTCGCGTGCCACCACCCTGGTGCTGGGCGTGATCGCGGTGCTGCTGGGCATCGTGTTCGAGAAGCAGAACGTGGCCTTCATGGTGTCGCTGGCGTTCGCCATCGCGGCCTCGGCCAACTTCCCGGTGCTGATCCTGTCGTTGCTGTGGAAGAACTGCACCACCCGCGGTGCGGTGGTCGGCGGTTTCCTGGGCCTGGTCTCGTCGCTGGTGCTTACCATCCTGTCGCCGTCGGTGTGGGTGGACACGCTGGGCAATGCAGCCGGCTCGGCGCCGTTCCCGTACACCTCGCCGGCGCTGTTCTCGATGACCATTGGCTTTGTCGGCATCTGGCTGTTCTCGATCCTGGATCACAGCCCGCAGGCCGCCAACGAACGTGCAGCGTTCAAGGCGCAGCAGATCCGTGCCGAAACCGGCCTGGGTGCCAGCGGTGCGTCGGGTCACTGACGTACAGTCACTGCGCAGTCGCAGAACGCCGGCCTTGTGCCGGCGTTTTGCGTTTTGGCTAAGGCTGACAGCGGGCAGCGTCTGTGTTGCCACGCCCCTACGATCGTCTTCTGACGCGAAGGCCGGGGGGTATCGGTCGAGCGCGCGCACCGCGCGGGTGCCAGCAGCGATCCAGCATCGTGACGACCCGTGCGCAACGCCCCATCAGACCTCGGTGCGCGGGCGTGCGACGCGCTGCGCGCGCATGCACGACAGCGCTGCGTCCTTGCGTGGCATCGATGCGATTGCATCGCCCGCTTCGTTTTGCACGCAATGCCTGCGCGATCGCGAACAACCGCAACACCAGCGAAGAAATTAAGTCATCTAGGGTGACTAAATTGGCCGCAAGCCGAACGCTGATCACGCCCGGCTTGGCCTCTCCCCCGGTATCGACCGGTTGGCGAGTGCGCTGCAAGCGAGTCCGCCGATTGCGTCGACCCGTCGGCTCTCGTCCACCTCTTGCCCTTCCTGTACCTACGAACCGGGACACCGAGACCATGCCTATCCTCCTCGCTCCACATCCGCTGGCCCGCGCCTGCCGCCTGTTCGGCGCCCTGGCCCTGCTGGCTGCACTGCCGCAGCTGGCGATGGCCGCCTGCAACGACAGCTCCGATATCAAGATGCAACGCATCCTGTTCAACTCCTCCAATACCGTTGTGCTGGCGCACCGTGGCTTATGGGGCAAATACGCCGGCATCGCCGACATGCCGGAAAACTCGCGCGGCTCGCTGCAGATCGCCAACGACCAGTGCATGGATGGCGTGGAACTGGACGTCAAGCTCACCAGCGATGGCGTGCCGGTATTGCTGCACGACTACAACCTGGGCCGCACCACCACCGTGTGGCAGCAACATCCTGGAGTGAAGTACGACCCGATCACCAACCAGGGCGTCAACCCGTCGATTCTGGTCACCCCGTGGTCGCAGGTCAGCCAGTTGTTCCTGCTGACGCCTGATCGTCGTACCACCACCGGCTATCACGTACCGCGTGTGGATGAGCTGTTTGCCTATTACAAGCAGCACAACCTGCGTACGCCGATGGTGTTCGACATCAAGGATGCGGCCACGGTACGCGCAGTGCGCAAGGCCGCCGAAAGCCAGTTCGGCGCGGCATCGGGCAGCTATGTGGCCGCCAAGGTCAACGCAACGCTGTACACCAGTCGCGATGCCTACCGTGCAGATGGCAGCGGCATGGTCGGCATACCGGTGTTCACCACCAACATGCTGGGCAAGATCAATGTGCGCCAGACGATTTCGGCATGGATGAACAACGGTCACCAGACGATGGAGATCAACGTCAAGCAACTCGGCGGCCTGCTGCAGAGCGATGCCGATTTCATTCGCGAGCGTGGGTATCGCGTGGGCGTCTTCCAGGCGATTCCGGATGGCCCGTCTGCTGGCAAGTTCTATCAAAACAGCGGCGCCTGCTGCTACGCGCTGTCGGATCTGTATTTCTCCTACGGCGGTGGCCGCGACACGGCCGACAATCGCGGCAATCTGGATTTCATCGTACGCGACGAGGCCTTTGGCCTGATCACCAGCGACGACCCGAAAGCGGCCATCGCCTACCTGCGTGCGCGCGGCAAGCACGACTAAGAGCAACTGACAAAACTACTGCGCAGCCGCCAGGCGGGCGCGGCCGGTGCTCGGAACCCCCATGTACCACTCGTACACGCCGGTCCCTCCGCGTCGCCCACGCCCACCTGACGACTGCTCGCTACGTTTCGTTAGCCGCTCTCAGCAGCTGTTGCCGGCCCATGCGGGCCGGCGGCCCCGGCGGCGGCACCTGCCGCCGCCGGTTCATGCCATGACGGAGATTGCCCATGTTTTCCACACCGCATTGTTTCAGGCTGCTTTGGTTGAGCCTTGCCTGCTCCACACCGCTGGCGCAGGCCGCCACGCCCGATGCACACCTGCACACTGGCCCGGCTTCCGGAAAGGTGCTGCAGATTGGACACCAGACCTTCAGTGCGCCGGAATATCGCGCGCTGGCCCTGGCCGACCTGCCGCAGAATGCCAATCCGGCCGTTGCGGCCGACCCGAGTTTCGTACGTGAATTTGCCGACCGGCTGCTGCTGGTGGACCAGGCCCGCCAGGCGCATCTGCAAGACGACCCGGTGGTGGCCGCGCACATCCGTCAGGCCACCGATGCCATTCTTGCCGAGGCAATGCAGCGGCGCGCACGCGATGCCGCGTCTATCGACGCCACGCAGGTGCAGGCCCAGTTCGATGCGCATCCGCACGATTACGACGAGGTTCGCCTCAGCCATCTATTCGTGGCGCTGCAGCCCCAAGGCGATGCCCGGCGCGGCACACCGTTGACCGATGCGCAGGCGCTCGCACGCGCACAGCGGCTCAAGCAGCAGCTGGATGCCGGCACGCCCTTCGAAGAACTGGCAATGCGCGAATCCGACGATGCTAGCACTGCGGCCGAGGGCGGCCAGCTGTCATCGATCTTCCTGCGCAACGTGGCCGATGTCTTTGCTGCGCCCGTGCAGGGGCTGGGCGTGGGGCAGGTTTCGGCCCCCGTCCGCGGGCCGGAGGGATATCACCTGATCCGTGTGGATGCGCGCATACCCGCCACGCTGGAGACAGCGCGCGGACAGATCGAAGTGCAATTGCGCGACCAGGCGGCCACCGCTGCGCTGGAACGTCTGCGCCAGGACAACCCGTTGCAGTTCGATCGCGCCGCACTGGAAGCGGCACTGCGTTGATGCCGGCGCCTGCGCTGAACGCTGGCGCGCGGCCATGGCATCGGAGGCGGTCGCGCTGGCCGGTGGCGGGCGCGGTGTGCGTGGCCGTAGCGATGTCGGCCGCCGGAATGTGGAGCCTGCGCACGCCTGCTGCGTTGCACCCGCAGAGCAGCGTCGCTGCGCGCCCTGCGGTGCATGCCGGCGTTGCATCGACGCAGCTGCCGGCGCGCGTCGCTCAGGGCCTGTTCGACAGCGCCATGCAACAGCTGGCCTGTCGTCAACAGGGTGAGGAGCGAGCCGCGCAGATCGCGCACGGCGGTGCACAGGTGCCGCCGTTGGAGGGCCGTCGCTGCGTCGCCGGCACGCAGCTGCAGATCGAGGCGCTGCTACGCACGGCCGCGGCGCACGGCGATACCGATGCGCAACGCTATCTACTTGCGCAGCGTGCGGCCGAGTTGCTGCAACGTGCGGTGGCCGGCGTACCTGCCGGCATGCCTGCGCACCTGTCGGCGAGCGACGAACAGGAGGTGGCCGCGATTGTGGCCGAGTTGGAAGCGCTGGCATTGGCGGGCCATCGCGATGCCATCGACACCTTGGCGCAGGTGGTGGAATCGCCGCTGTTGCATGCGCCCGACCCGGTGTATGCGGCGGCGTGGCGGCTGGCGTCGCGCCAACCGCCGGACCACGCGCTGGATCCATCGGCACCGTTGCAGGCAGAAGACGAATTGCTGGAGTCGCTCACCCAACAACAGCAGCAACAGGCACGTGAGCTGGCGGTTGAGTTGTTCGGCTATTGCTGCCGTGGGCGCGCTGCCACCGCAGATTGACGCCGGTTCTGCGACGCACGAACCAGCGCCCATCCAACGGCAACGCAGACTGTCAGCACCCGCGACAGGGGCGGGGCACCTTCAGTCAACGGAAGTAGCGCGCCTTCAACGGCAGCGTCGCCGCACCGATCGCGCAGGCGTCGGCCGGTGCCTCGGCCGGTAGCAGTAGCGGCATCGGCCTGCCCTGACCGCGACGCGGCAGGTTGTCGATCTGCACGGCGGCGATCAGGCGTCGGGCCAGATCGGCCGGCAGGCGGCCGCCGAACACGATCGCTTCCGGGTCGCACACCGCGGTGATTGCCGAGACGATCAACGACACCCCCGGCGCGCTGCGTGCGATCCAGCGCTCGATCGCCGGCCAGGTCGGGTCGTAGGCGGCCAGCAGGCTGCGCACGTCGGCAAACGCCACGCCGTCGTCGGCCAGCAGTTCGCGCAGCAGTTCCAGCGTGGCGCGTTCGAGCTTCTGCGCCGGCAGCATGCCGGCGAATTCACCGGCATTGCCGCGCGCACCGCGCATGACCTGGCCGTCGATGACCAGGCCGCCGCCGAACCCGTAGCTGAGATAGAGGTAGGCAAAGTCGCGATGTCGACGGCCCACGCCCAGCATCGCTTCGCCGGCAGCGGCCACGCTGCCGTCGTTGTCCATCCACACCGGCTGCGCGCAGGCCTGCGCCAGCCACGGCGCCAGGGCGAACTCGCCAAGCGCGCGCAGCGGTTCGGGCGGATTGATGCGCCCGTCCTCGCCGGTAAAGAACCCGCTCATCGCCAACCCGATCCCCAGCCGCGGCCCCACCGCGTGGTCCAGGCCTGCCAGCAGCGCTGCGTCGCCGGCCTGCAACTGCAGCAACGCCGCGCCGGCACTGCGCGCGTCCAGCGGCAGCTCGCTGACCGCCAGTACCTGGCCGGCGAAATCCACCAGCGCCAGGCTCAGCGCGTCGGTGGCGATGGAGACGCCCAAGGTGTGGCCGTGCGCCGGGTTCAACGACACCGCCACCCCCGGCTTGCCGCGGCCGGCACGTGCCACGCCGCTGCCCATGTGGACCATGCCGCGCGCCTGCAGGCCTTCGATCAGGCGCACCGCAGTCTGCACGGTCAGCCCGGTGCCGCGGCTGAGGTCGGCGCGGGTGAGCACGCCGGCCAGGCGCAGGCGGTCGAGCATGTCGCGCTCGTTGCGGCTCAGGCCGGGGAAATTCGGCGCATGCGGCGGCAATGCGACAGCGGCAGTGGACGGCATGGCGAGCGGTGGCGCGGGGGAGGGGCCAGCTTACCCGGTCCGGTCGAAATAATTAATTTACAGTAAGTTATTGAATTGCCGGCCTCTGTCATCAGCGGTCATCCCGCCTCACGCCTGCGCACCTGTCCGTGTTCCCGGCCGCGGCCTGCTGCCCCCCTGCTCGACCTGCACCGCCGAGCTGGAGATGGCCGACGGCAAGCGCCAGCCACGCGAGGCCAGCCGCGCCGACTACGGCGAGGCGCCCAACCGCGCCGCGCGCTGGACTGGATCGCGCGCAAGTAGCGATAGATGCTGGTCGCCGACTGCGGCTCCAGCACCCTGACCGTGCGCGTGGACGGTGCGCCTGCGCGCGCTCAATCGTCTCATCCACACCGGCATTCCGAGCGGGAACGCCCGGTTGCCAACCAGCTCGGCGTGCGCATCGCCCCACGCCCCTGAGCACACTCCGGCGGCGCGGTACCATTGGCGGTTTGAACCACGGTCCGCGCCACGCCATGAAGATTGCCTCCTGGAACGTCAACTCGCTCAATGTGCGCCTGCCGCACCTGCAACAGTGGCTGGGCACGTTCGCACCCGACGTGGTCGGCATCCAGGAAACCAAGCTGGAAGACCACAAGTTTCCGGATGCGGCGCTGGCCGCTGCCGGCTATCGCAGCGTGTTCTGCGGGCAGAAGACCTACAACGGCGTGGCGATCCTGTCGCGCTCGCCGGCGCTGGACGTGCAGATGGGAATCCCCGGCTTCGACGACGTGCAGCAGCGCGTGATCGCCGCCACCGTCGATGGCGTGCGCATCGTCAACCTGTATGTGGTCAACGGCCAGGACGTGGGCACCGACAAGTACGCCTACAAGCTGCGCTGGCTGGCCGCGGTGCACGACTGGCTGGCGCAGGAGCTGCACAAGTATCCCCAGCTGGTGGTGCTGGGCGACTTCAACATCGCTCCGGATGCGCGCGATGTGCACGATCCGGCAGTGTGGAACGAGCACCACATCCTCACCTCCAGCGCCGAGCGCGCCGCGCTGGAACAACTGCTGGCGCTGGGCCTGCACGATGCGTTCCGGCTGCATCATGAGCAAGCCGAGCAGTTCAGCTGGTGGGATTACCGCCAGGCCGGATTCCGCCGCAATCTGGGCCTGCGCATCGATCTGACCCTGGTCTCGGAGGCCTTGCGCGCACGCGCGGTGGACGCGGGCATCGATCGCGAACCGCGCACCTGGGAGCGCCCCAGCGACCACGCACCGGCCTGGGTGCGCCTGGCCGAGGCGGGCGCATGAGCGAGCGGCATCTGCGGCGTAGCACATACAAGGTTGGCGAGGTCACGATCAGCCCGGTGCATCGGCTGAGTTGCCACTGCGGCGCGGTACAGATCGATCTGGATCTGCCGCACGGCCTGCTCGATCCACGTCGTTGCGACTGCTCGATGTGCCGCCGCCGGGGCGCCATCGTCGCCTCGGTGACGCTGGATGGCCTGCACGTGCTGCAGGGCGAGGATGTGCTGCGGCTGTATCAGTTCAACACGCATGCGGCGGCGCATTACTTCTGCGGCGTTTGCGGTATCTACACGCATCATCGGCGGCGCTCCAATCCCAACGAGTATGGCTACAACGTCGGCTGCCTGGAAGGCGTCAATCCCTATGCGTTGAACATCGCCGTGCCGGTGGAAGATGGGGTACACCATCCGTTGGATCGCGCTCCGGTCGATGGCTGAAACGACAACGCCCGGGCAAGCCCGGGCGTTGAATGTTCCATCAGTGGATGCATGCTTAGCGCACGCGGCCACGGGTGAACAGATTGACGATTGCCAGCAGGATCACCGCACCCACCAGCGACCACACGAAGGTCCACAGCGTGATCGCCTGATTGATACCGCCACCGAACAGGAACCCGGCAATCAGCGCGCCGACGATGCCGACCACAATATTGAGAATGATGCCTTGCTGCGCATCGCGACGCATGATGATGCTGGCCAGCCAACCCACGATGCCGCCGACGATCAACCAGATGATGATGCCCATGTTGCCGAACTCCTCATGCGATTGCACCGGAAGTAGTGCATGGGCGCCATTCAACGCAGGCCGGCGTGAAGTGACTGTCGAGCGCGGTCGCACGCGCACGCGGCTGTTGTGCTTGGTGCACGCAGCGTGACAGCGCACGCAAGCTGGCACATCGGGCCGGTGCAGCTGTGGCTGCGCCCGCACCGGCATGGCGAGCGTGGCGAACCGCAGGCGCGCGAGTTGCTGGGCCAGGCCCTGGCGCTGCAACCGACCCAGGTGCCGCTGCGGCGCGACGAGCGCGGGCGGCCGTCGCTGCAGCCGGCCCTGCCCGACCGGGACACCGGCTGGAGCCATAGCGGCGACTACCTGCTGGTCGGCCTGGGGCAGGGCGTGCGGCTGGGCGTGGATCTGGAACGCATCCGCGCGCGCCCGCGTCTGCTGGAAATCGCGCAGCGATTTTTCCATGCCGACGAAATCGCATTGCTGGCCGGCCTGCAGCCGGACGCGCAACAGGCGCTGTTTTTCCGCCTGTGGTGCGCCAAGGAAGCGCTGCTCAAGGCGTACGGGCATGGCCTGTCGTTTGGCCTGCATCGGCTTGCCTACGCAGTGGCACCCGACGGCGCATTGCAGTTGCAGTGGTGCGACCCCGCGCTCGGCCATGCCACGCATTGGCAGTTGCACGAATGGTGGGCCGCACCGGACTGCCGCGCTGCGCTGGCGTTCTACCCGTTGCCGGCCGAATAGGCGCGGCGATCGCTTCACTGTGTGGCTGCAGCGCAAGCGCGCGTTGCATCCCAGACCTTGATGCAGCAAGTGCCGGCCGTGGATGCTTGCCGTGGCGGCCCGACCGGCGTCTCAAGCATGTTCCGGCCGCGTCGCAGCGTGCGGCAAAATCGGCTGACGGAACTGCGCCACCCCATCCAGATTGCGCAAGGTCACCGTCAGCACGCCGGTGCGTGCATCGATCTCCACTTCGCCAAAGAACTGAAATCCTGCCAGTGGCGACAGGTTGGGCGCCGGCGGTGCTTTCTGGAAGATCACCGTCGGGCCGAAGGTGGCATCGAGCGCATTCGGGCCGAAGCTGCCGGCATTGAGCGGGCCGGCCACGAACTCCCAGAACGGCTCGAATTGCTGAAACGCCGCCCGATCCGGGTGGTAGTAATGCGCCGCGCAATAATGCACATCGGCAGTCAGCCACAGCGTGTTGCGAATGCGCGCTGTGCTGATGAAACGCAGCAGCGTGGCGATCTCCTGTTCGCGTCCACGCGGCACGCCCGGATCGCCGTTGGCGATCGCCTCCCAGCGCGCGCGGCCTGCGGCGTCCTGCCCATCGGGCACCTGCAGGCCGATCGGCATGTCGGCGGCAATCACCTTCCATTGCGCGCGCGAGCCGGCCAGTTCGCGCTGCAGCCAGGCCAGTTGCTGCGGGCCCAGAAAGGCCGCGTCCGCGGCCGGTTGCGGCTGCAGGTTGTCGCTGTTGGCGCCGCGATAGCTGCGCATGTCCAGCACGAATACATCCAGCAGCGGGCCATAACTGATCTTGCGGTAGATGCGCCCATTGCCATCGGCATGCACGCCGCGCATCGGCGCGTATTCCAGAAATGCCTGACGCGCACGACCAGCGAGCACCCCGATATCGCGCACCTGATAGCGCTCGTCCAGCCGCTTGCCGGGCGACCAGTTGTTGGTGGTTTCGTGGTCGTCCCACTGCCAGACCTGCGCCACCTCGGCATTGAAGCGGCGCACATGCTCATCGAGCAGGTTGTAGCGGTAGTTGCCGCGGAATTCGTCCAGCGTTTCGGCCACCTTGCTCTTGGCCGTGGTGGTGAGGTTGCGCCAGCGCTTGCCTTCTTCCACGATCAGCTCGGCCGGGATCGGGCCGTCGGCATAGATGGTGTCGCCGCTGTGCAGGAAGAAATCCGGGTTGCGCTCGCGCATCGCGCTGTAGATGCGCATGCCGCCGATGTCCGGATTGATGCCGAAGCCCTGGCCGACGGTGTCGCCACTCCAGACAAAGCGCACATCGCCACGCGCCTGCGGCGCACTGCGCAGATGGCCGTGCACCGGTGCGCTCAAGACGCCGTTGTCGGCATCTTCGAAGCGCACCCGGTAGAAGATGTCCTGATCGCGCGGCAATGCACCCAGATCCACCCGCGCAGTGAAATCGTGCGCTGGCGAAGCCACCGGCCCATCCACGCGACGCGCCTGACGCAGGCTCGGGCGCGTATCCCATTCCACCCGCAGCCGCGCCGGCCGATCGCAGCGGCTCCACAGCAACGCCCGGCCATCCACGACATCGCCGCTCTGCACCCCATCGGTGATCAGCGGCCGCCCGGACGGCGCAGCCAGACTGCGCGTGGACCAACCGGCAGTGGCCGGCAGCAACAGGCCGGCACCCAGCCCTTGCAACACGCGGCGGCGGGCGGGATCGGAGGCGGTCATGGGATCCTCGAACGTCTGGCAGCGGCGCCCAGATATAGCGCCGTCGTCTTACCGGCGCGTGTCCATTGCGCTGCACGACGCGCCCGGCCTGCGGGGATGGATGCAGTCACCGCGTTGTGCAGCACGCACCGCAAGCTCTGCGTGGCAAGGCAGTGGCAGGGGGGTTCACGCGTGCTGCCACGGTCGTAGAGATCGGCAAAGGCAAGTTGTGGTGGATGGTGAGGCAGGAGGTCGCCGCCACCCGCGGCAGCGCAGCGCAGGCTCAAGCCTCTACCGCACCGGCTTTGCCGTCTTCGACCACGAAGCGCTTCAACGTCGAGACCGTGGCCTGGCGGTCGCGGCGGTCGGAGATGCCTTGCAGGCGCGTGTCCATCCGGCCCGGCGTCAGCGTCACCGAGACATAGCCGCGGGTTTCGCCTTCGGCGTAGTGCACGTGCGGATTGAGCGCCATGGTCTGTTGCAGCTCGGCGTTGCTCTGGCCGTCGGAGGTGATCGAGGTGCCGACGAATTCGGTGGCCAGCGTCGGCGAGTCGGGGTTGGCCGGATCGGCCTTCAGATCGGTGACCCAGTACGAGTGGATGTCGCCGCCCCAGAACACCGGGTTGCGCAGCCGGATCTTGGCGATGGCGTCGAGCATGCGCGTGCGCGTGGCCGGGTAGCCGTCCCAGCCGTCGGTCCAGTGTCCGAACACGCCGTCGCGGCCGTGCTGCTGCATCGGTGCCACCAGCAGATCCTGCGCAATCACGTTCCAGCGCGCGGCCGAGTGTGCGAAGGCGCCATGCAGCCAGCGCTCCTGTTCCCAGCCGAGCATGCTGCGGCGTGGGTCGGTGCGTTCGTGGCAACTGTCGTCCACCACATGCCCGCCGCGCCAGCCGTTGGCCTGCGGGCAAGGTTGTTCGCTGCGGTATTGGCGCCCGTCGAGCACGTAGAAGCGCGCCAGCTGGCCGTAGTCCAGCGAGCGGTAGATGCGCATGTCGGCGCCGTGTGGGCGACTGCGTGCGCGCAGCGGGAAGTGTTCGTAGAAGGCACGGTAGGCGGCCGCGCGCCGGGCCAGGAAGGTGTCGACCGGAATCGACGGGTCCTGCGACCAGCGGTTGGCGTAATCGTTCTGCACCTCGTGGTCGTCCCAGGTCGCCACGCAGGCGCTGCCGGCGTGCAGCGCCTGCAGGTCGGGGTCGGTGCGGTACAGCGCATAGCGGTTGCGGTAGCCGGCCAGATCCAGGCACTCGCCGCTGCCATGCGGGCGCACGATCTTGGTCGCCGCCTCGCCGTGGTTGCTGTATTCGTAGATGTAATCGCCGAGGAAGAACACCAGGTCCGGCTGTTCGGCGGCCAGGTGGCGGTAGGCGCTGAAATAGCCCAGCTCCCAGTGCGAGCAGGACACAAAGCCCAGCCGTGCGGCATCCGGCAACTGGTGCGGCGCCGGCAAGGTGCGTGCGCTGCCGATGGCGCTACGCGCGCCCAGCGCCTGGAAGCAGTACCAGTACGGGCGATCGGCGGCCAGGCCGGCGACCTCCACATGCACCGCATGGCCCCAGGCCGGGCTGGCGATGGTCTGGCCCTGGCGCACGACGTGGCGCATGCCCGGGTCGCTGGCCACCTGCCAGCTTACCTGCACCGGGGCGGTCAGCCCGCCGCGTCCATCCGGCTCCAGCGGGCGTGGCGCCAGCCGGGTCCAGATGACAAAGCCATCGGCCAGCGGGTCGCCCGCGGCCACGCCCAGGGTGAACGGGTCCGGGCTGCCGCTGGCACGTGCGAACGGGCTGAGCAGTCCGGCGGCCGCCAGCCCGGCACCGGCGACGAGAAGACGGCGCCGGCCGTGATCCACGGCGGCAGCTGTGTTGCCGGGGCCAGGCAGGGGCGATGCGGACGACGGGTCGATCGAGGACATGGGCATACAGGCGATCTGGCGAACGCGACCATAGTGCGACGGGCGCATGTCCGTTCAATGGCAGCGGCAGTGGTGTCGCTGTCGGCGCAGGCTTGCCTGCGTCATCGACTGCGGTTGGTGGACACTGATACGGATGTGCCACCGTGGCCGGTGACCCTGCCCACAGCGATGCCCATACGCCGGTGCAGCGGCCGCTGTCGTGGGTGGCAGGTCTTGCGGCATCGCAGGCCGGGACCTTGTGCTGGGCAAGTTCACGTACGTCGGCTTGCGGCCCACGCGCTCACGCGCCACGCATCGCCGGCCTGCGCGGCACGCACCTGCACGCCAGCCAGCTGCGATAATCGCGGCATGAACGATGCCGCACTTGCCCCCGATGTAGCCGCTGCGCTGGCCAATGGCCTGCAGGCCCAATCCCTGGATGCGGCCTTTGCCGCGCCGTTGTTGCGCTATCTGACGCTGCTGGTGCGTTGGAACAAGACCTACAACCTTACCGCCGTGCGCGACCCGCGCGAGATGGTCACCCGCCATCTGCTCGATTCGCTGGCCATGCAGCCCTACATCGCCAGCGGTACGCTGGCCGATCTGGGCACCGGCCCCGGCCTGCCCGGCATCCCGCTGGCGATCACCCGCCCGCAGCTGCAGGTGACCCTGGTGGAAAGCAACGGCAAGAAGGCCCGCTTCATGCGCGAGGCGCTGCGCCAGCTGGCGCTGGGCAACGCACGCGTGGCCGAATCGCGCGCCGAGGCGCTGGACGAGCCGGCCGCCTACGACCATCTCACCGCGCGGGCGCTGGATACGCTGGCCGGCATCATTGACGTCGGCGGCCACCTGCTGCGCCCGGGCGGCAGCCTGCTGGCGATGAAGGGCGTCTACCCGCATGACGAGATCGCCGCGCTGCCCGCCGGCTGGACGGTGGGCGAGGCGCATCCGCTGCAGGTGCCCGGCCTGGACGGCGAGCGGCATCTGGTGGTGGTGCGCAAGGCGGGCTGAAGCGGGCGGCCTGTCCGGTCGCGCGCATTCACTCCGCAACCCGCAATCCCCAATCCCCGCGCTGGGACTTCCGGCCCATGGCAGCTGCCGCCCGGGCTGCCATGATCGAACGTTCGATCCGAACGCAGGCCGCCCGCACGTGACATCTCCTCTCGCCGCCGCACTTTCGCTCGCCCTGCTGGGCGCAAGCTTCGCCGCCACCTCGGCGCAGGCCGCCGCACCGGCACCAGTGGCGCCTGCCACGCTGACCGCCGAGCGCCCCGCCGATGCGCGCTTCCGCGCCATCTACGAAAAAGAGTGGAGCTGGCGCCAGGCCGAGACCGGCCAGGCCGACGAAGACAGCGACACCACCGGCGACAATACCCATCTGCCCGATGTCGGCCCGGCCGCGCAGCAGGCGCGCCTGGCGGTATGGGACGGCGTGCTCAAGCAGCTCGACGGCATCGACCCGAAACAGCTCTCGCCCGCCAACCAGGTCAACTACGCCATCTACCGCCCGCAGGTGGAAAACCTCGCCGCCGAGGTGCGCCTGCGCCTGTACGAGATGCCGTTCAATTCGGACAGCTCGTTCTGGTCCAATCTCGGCTTCATGGCGCAGCGGCCGATGAAGACCGCTGCCGAGTACCGCGCCTATATCGCGCGCCTCAACGATGTGCCGCGCTACTTCGAGCAGCAGACCGCCAACATGCGCGCCGGCCTGGCGCGAGGGTTCAGCGTGCCGCGCGCGGTGCTGGATGGCCGCGACGTTTCCATCGCCACCGTGGCCGATGTCAAGGATCCCACCGCGTCCAGCTTCTACGCGCCGTTCAAGCAGCTGCCGGCGCAGATCCCCGCCGCCGAACAGGCGCAGTTGCGCGAACAGGCCAAGGCCGCGCTGAGCAATGCAGTGCTGCCGGCCTACAGCAAGTTGCTGAGCTTTTTCCGCGACGAGTACATGCCCAAGGCGCGCACCACGCTGGCGGCCGAAGCGCTGCCCGACGGCAAGGCGTTCTATCGCCAGCAGATCCGCGAATACACCACGCTGGACCTGACGCCGGAGCAGATCCACACGATCGGCCTGGACGAGGTGGCGCGCATCCAGGCGCAGATGGACGCGATCATCAAACAGGTCGGTTTCAAGGGCAGCTTCGCGCAGTTCCTGAGCTTCCTGCGCACCGACCCGCAGTTCTATGCCAAGACCCCGCAGGAACTGCTCGATCGCGCTGCGTGGATTTCCAAGCGGGTGGACGGGCAGGTCGGCAGGTTCATCGGCACGCTGCCGCGCGGGCGCTTCACCATCAAGCCGGTGCCGGACGATATCGCCCCGTTCTGGACTGCCGGCCGCGGCGGCGCCACCACCTACTGGGTCAATACCTACAACCTGCCGTCGCGGCCGTTGTACAACCTGCCGGCGCTGACCCTGCACGAATCCTCGCCCGGGCATTCGCTGCAGGGCTCGCTGGCGCTGGAGCAGGGCGACCAGCCGGCGTTCCGCCGCGAAAACTACATCTCCGCCTACGGCGAAGGCTGGGCGCTGTATACCGAAAAGCTCGGCCAGGAGATGGGCATCTACGAGACCCCATACGAGGAATTCGGCCGGCTCACCTACGAAATGTGGCGCGCCTGCCGGCTGGTGATCGACACCGGCGTGCACCACGACGGCTGGAGCCGCGAGCAGGCGCTGGCCTACCTGCGCGACCGCACCGCGCTGAGCGAGCACGAGGTCACCACCGAGGTGGACCGCTACATCTCCTGGCCCGGCCAGGCGCTGAGCTACAAGCTGGGCGAGATCAGCATCGTCAAGCTGCGTGCCGAGGCCGAACAGGAACTGGGCGACCGCTTCGACATCAAGGCCTTCCACGACGCGGTGCTGAAGCAGGGTTCGGTCACCTTGCCGGTGCTGGAGCAGCAGGTGCGCGCGTTTATCGCCGAGAGCAAGGCGCGCCCGGCAACGTCCAAGCCCAGCGCTGCCGCGCCCTGACCCTGGCCACCGGTCCGCTCCACGTAGGAGCGGACCCGGCCGCGACGCCGTCCCGACCCTGGCGCCGTCATGGCCTCGATCCCAGATCCAGGTAATCGTCGGCAGCTTCTCGCCCTCCCGGGTGCTGTCTGCGATCAACCAGCATGTAGGCGAAGTGCCATCGCGCTGACCAGGACGGCGTCGCGGCCAGGTCCGCTCCTACGACCGCCCGTGTTGCTGCGTCGCGCCCGCCTGTTGCGCCTGATGGCGCTGGCCAAACGGTCCGCTCCACGTAGGAGCGGACCCGGCCGCGACGCTGTCCCCGACCCCGGCGCCGTCATGGCCTCGATCCCAGTTTCAGGTAATCGTCGGCAGCTTCTCGCCCTCCGGGGCGCTGTCTGCGATCAACCAGCATGTAGGCGAAGTGCCATCGCGCTGACCAGGACGGCGTCGCGGCCAGGTCCGCTCCTGCGATGCTGCGCGGCAGGCATGCGATTGTGTAACTGCCCTGGCCCCGATAGGCTGCGCCCATGCTGCTGCGTCGCGCCCGCCTGTTGCACCCCTTGCTGCGCCTGATGGCGCTGGCGGTGCTGGCCATGGGCGTACTGGTCGCACCGGTGGCCTGCGCGCTGGGCGATGTGCATGCGCTGGCGCACGACCAGATGCACCTGGAAGACACCGCGCCGCACGGCCATGACGGCGCCGACGAAGGCGATGCCGGCGAGCGCGATGGGGCCGGCCTGATGCACGCCCTGATGCATAGCGGCTACTGCCACGGCCAGAATCCGGCCGTCTTGCCGGCGCTGGCCTGGCTGCCGTTGTCCACGCACACGCAGGCCCAGCCCGTGGCCGTGCTCGCGTACTACCGCTCGCACCTGAGCGAGACCGGATTGCGTCCCCCGATCGCGGCCTGATGCATCGCCGGCAGCTGCCGGCCTGTCCATCGATCCCGATTCCGGAGACACCCTCATGTGGTTGCGACTGACGGCACTTGCCGTCTTCGCGGTCGTGCCGTGCGCCATGGCGCAGGACGTACCGCCCAAGCCCGTGCTGACGCTGGACGACGCCATTGCGCGCGTCGCCCGGCAGCACCCCGACCTGCGCCTGGCCGATGGTCAGCGCGCGGTCCTCACCGCCGACGCCGAGCGCGACGCGCTGCGTCCGCCGTTGCGCATCGGCGCCGAACTGGAAAACGTGTTCGGCAGCGGCCCGACCCGCGCGCTGGACCAGGCCGAACTCACCGTCACCCTGGCCGGCGTGCTGGAACGGGGCGGCAAGCTGGACGCGCGCCGCACCCTGGCCCAGGCACGCATCGACGCACTCGCCCCGCAGCGGGCGCTGGCGCGGCTGGACGTGCTGGCCGAAGTCGCCCGGCGCTATCTGGCCATCGGCATGGCCGCGCAACGGCATGCGGCCGCGCTGGAAACCCTGGCCCAGCGCCAACGCACCGTCAGTGCCGCGCGCCAGCGTCTGCAGGCCGGCGCATCGCCCGAATCGGTGCTGCTGACCGCCCAGGCCCTGCAGGCGCGGGCGGAACTGGAGCGCGATCGCGCGCAGCAGGAACTGCTGGCCGCGCGCCGCCAGCTGGCGGTGTTGTGGGGGCAGCGCACGCCGGACTTCGGCGATGTCACCGGCGACCCATTGCAGCTGCCGGCGGTTCCCGAGTTCGAGGTGCTGGCGCAGCTGCTCGATGCCACCCCCGAACTGGCGCGCTTGAACGGTGAGCAGCGCGTGCGCGAGGCGCGGGTGCGGCTGGCACGCAGCCAGGCGCGCCCGGACCTGGACTGGCAGGTGGGCGTGCGCCGGCTCGAAGCCAACGATGCCACCGCACTGCTGGGCAGCGTTTCGCTGGCGCTGGGCAGCGCCGCGCGTGCGCAACCGGAGATCCGCGCCGCCGAAGCGGAGCTGTCGTTGCTGGAGATCGAACGCCAATCGCAGGCACTGGCGCTTTACGCCACGCTGGCCGACGCGCATGGCCGCTACCGCGCCGCGCAGCTGGAAGTGGCGCGCATGCGCAGCGATGTGTTGCCCGCACTTGCGCGCGCCGATGCCGCCGCCGAGCGCGCGTACCGCGCCGGCGCCACCAGTTATCTGGACTGGGCGCAGCTGCAGGCACAGCGCAGCGATGCACGCCAGCAGCAACTGGCCGCCGCATTGGAAGCGCAGACCGCATTGATCGAGATCCAGCGCCTGACCGGGCAGCCGTTCGTGGCCGACAGCACTGCGCAGGTGGGGCCATGAGCGCTACCTCCGCTGCGCGTTTTCGCCCTGCCTGCCTGCGTCCGCCTGGATCTGCTGCGTCGGTACCGGCCTCGACGCTTGCAACCGCATCGGCATCCAGCAGTCGCCAAGTGCTGCGCGCGCCTACTGCGCATCCAAGACATCCGGCGCACACCATCTTCGTTCGTTCGCCCGACGCACAGCGTCGGCGCCAACCAGGATTTTCTTCGATGACACGTTTTCTGCTCGCGCCGCTGTTGCTGGCGCTGCTGCTGGGTGGCTGCGGCCGCAACGGCGAACAATCGCATGACCACGCAACGCCCGGTGCCGAGGGCGACGCCGACGCACATGGCGAGGAAGCCGAAAAAGGCACGCACGGCGGGCGCTTGCTGCACCAGGACGGCGACAGCGTTGAGCTGGCGATTGCCGAAGACGGCACACCGCCGACCTATCGCGCCTGGCTGTACCGCGACGGCAAGCCGTTGCCGCCCAGCGCCGGCAGTATCGAAGTGCGCCTGACCCGGCTCGGCGGCGTCAACGAAGTGCATCGATTGCGCGCACGCGACGATGGCAGCCTGCTGGCCGACAGCACGGTCGGCGAGCCGCATTCGTTCGATGTGGAAGTGCGCGCCACCGTGCAGGGCAAAGCGCGTCGCTGGGCCTATCCCAGCTACGAAGGGCGCACCACCATCGCGGCGAAAATCGCGCAGGACGCCGGCATCCGGGTCGCGCCGGTCGGTCCCGGCAGCATCGCCGACCAGCACGAAGTGCAAGGCCTGCTGACGCCGGCAGAAGGTGCGCAGGCGCAGGCCACCGCACGCTTCCCCGGGCCGGTGCGCAGCCTGCGCGTCAATGTCGGCGACCAGGTGCGCGCCGGCCAGGTGCTGGCCACGGTGGAGAGCAACCTGAGCCTGACCACGTATTCGGTCGGCGCGCCGATCAGCGGCACCGTGCTCGCCCGCAATGCCAGCCTGGGCAGCAACGCCAGCGAAGGCCAGGCGTTGTTCGAGATTGCCGACCTGTCGAGCCTGTGGGTGGATCTGCACATCTTCGGCGCCGATGCCGGGCACATCACCGCCGGCGCACCGGTGACGGTGACGCGCATCAGCGATGGCGTGGTGGCGCAGACCACGTTGGAGCGCGTGTTGCCGGGCACGGCCACCGCAAGTCAGAGCACGGTGGCGCGCGCGGTGCTGCGCAACAGCGATGGCTTATGGCGGCCGGGCTCGGCGGTGAAGGCGCGGGTGACGGTGGCGCAGCAGCCGGCGGCAATGGTAGTGCCGGTGGGGGCCCTGCAGCAGTTTCGCGACTGGGAGGTGGTGTTCGTGCGGGTGGGGGATGTGTACGAGGTGCGGCCGGTGAAGTTGGGCGCGCGCGATGCGCAGCAGGTGCAGGTGGTGTCCGGTCTGACCGCGGGTGACGCGGTGGTGGTGGAGCAGAGTTATCTGGTGAAGGCCGATATCGAGAAGTCGGGGGCATCGCATGATCATTGATCGCTGCGCTTCCGGTTTGCGTCTGCCTCGACCGCAAGCGCGTGCTTGCGACCGGCTCGTCCATTCTTCGGTGAAACGTTTTTTACGTCGTCCACGCACTCACGGCGCAGGCGATCACGCCTGCAACAGCGTGAGAATCTGTACTGCGAAGCTTCGACGTGTTGGGGTCGATCGCGATAGCGGCGAGGGTCGGGATCCTGGCTGCAGTGCCGCCGGCCGACGGCAGCACGCTGCGATTGCACAGGCGTCGTGCGTGTGTACGCACGCGTTGATCGACGTGGCTGCGCACGCCGTTGCGCCGAGTGTGCGCGGAGGTGCGCGTCATGCTCACTAACATCATTCGGTTCGCGATCGCGCAGCGGTGGTTGATGCTGGCGTTGACGGCGGTGTTGATTGCGATCGGGGCGTGGAGTTTTTCGCGCCTGCCGATCGATGCCACCCCGGACATCACCAATGTGCAGGTGCAGGTCAATACGGCCGCGCCGGGGTACTCGCCGTTGGAGTCGGAGCAGCGGGTGACGTTTCCGCTGGAGACGGTGCTGGCGGGCTTGCCAGGGCTGGAATCCACACGCTCGTTGTCGCGCTACGGCTTGTCGCAGGTGACGGCGGTCTTTGCCGATGGCACGGACCTGTATTTTGCGCGGCAGCAGGTGGCCGAGCGGCTGCAGCAGGTCAAGTCGCAACTGCCGGCCGAGTTGGAGCCGCAGCTGGGGCCGATCGCGACCGGGCTTGGCGAGATCTTCATGTACACGGTCGAAGCCAAACCGAATGCGCGCAAGCCCGATGGCAGTGCGTGGACGGCCACCGACCTGCGCACCCTGCAGGACTGGGTGGTGCGCCCGCAGTTGCGCAATGTGCCCGGCGTCACCGAGGTCAATACCATCGGCGGCTACGCGCGGCAGATCCACATCACCCCGGATCCGGCACGCCTGGTCGCCCTGGGTTTCACGCTGGACGATGTGGCGCGCGCGGTGGAGGCGAACAACCGCAACATCGGTGCCGGCTATATCGAACGCAACGGCCAGCAGTTCCTGGTGCGGGTGCCGGGGCAGGTGGACGATATCGCGCAGATCGGGGCGATCGTGCTGGATCGGCGCCAAGGCGTGCCGATCCGGGTGCGCGATGTGGCGCAGGTCGGCGAGGGGCGCGAGTTGCGCACCGGTGCGGCCACCCAGGACGGCACCGAAGTGGTGCTCGGCACGGTGTTCATGCTGGTCGGCGCCAATAGCCGCACCGTGGCGCAGGCCGCCGCGCAGCGCCTGGAAGTGGCCAATGCCAGTTTGCCGGCCGGCGTGCAGGCGGTGCCGGTCTACGACCGCACCGCGCTGGTGGACCGCACCATCGTCACCGTCGCCAAGAACCTGATCGAAGGCGCGTTGCTGGTGATCGTGGTGCTGTTCCTGCTGCTGGGCAATGTGCGTGCGGCCCTGATCACAGCGGCGGTGATTCCGCTGGCGATGTTGTTCACCCTCACTGGCATGGTGCGCGGTGGCGTGTCCGGCAACCTGATGAGTCTGGGTGCGCTGGATTTCGGCTTGATCGTCGATGGCGCGGTGATCATCGTGGAGAACTGCCTGCGCCGCTTCGGCCAGGCGCAATTGCGCCTGGGGCGGGTGCTCGAGCGCGACGAGCGTTTCGAACTGACTGCCGAAGCCACGGCAGAGGTGATCCGGCCCAGCCTGTTCGGCCTGGGCATCATCACGGCGGTGTATCTGCCGGTGTTCGCACTCACCGGCATCGAAGGCAAGATGTTCCATCCGATGGCGATCACTGTTGTGCTGGCGCTGAGCGGTGCGATGTTGCTGTCGCTCACTTTTGTCCCCGCAGCGATCGCCTTGTTGCTCGGCGGCAAGGTGGCCGAGCAAGAGAACCGCGCGATGCGCTGGGCGCGCGGCGTGTATGCGCCCTTGCTGGATCGCGCGCTGCATCACGGCCGTTGGGTCGGTCTCGGCGCGGTGGTGGCGGTGGCGCTGTGCGCGGTATTGGCCACGCGCCTGGGCAGCGAGTTCATCCCGAACCTGGACGAAGGCGACATCGCGCTGCACGCCTTGCGCATTCCCGGCACCAGCCTGGAACAGGCCATCACCATGCAGTCCACGCTGGAAAAACGCATCAAGCAGTTTCCGGAGGTGGCGCATGTGTTCGGCAAGCTCGGGACTGCCGAAGTGGCGACCGATCCGATGCCGCCGTCGGTGGCCGATACGTTCTTGATCATGCATCCGCGCGCGCGGTGGCCGAACCCGCGCAAACCCAAAGCGCAGTTGGTGGCCGAGATCGAGGAAGCGGTGAAGCAGCTGCCCGGCAACAACTACGAGTTCACCCAGCCGATCCAGATGCGCATGAACGAGCTGATTTCCGGCGTGCGTGCGGATGTGGCGATCAAGGTCTACGGCGACGACCTGGACACGTTGGTCAAGCTGGGGCAGCGCGTCCAGGAAGTCGCCAGCACGGTGCCGGGTGCGGCCGACGTGAGCCTGGAGCAGGCCACCGGCCTGCCGATGCTGGCGGTGGTGCCCGATCGCGCCGCGCTGGCCGGTTATGGCCTCAATCCCGGCGTGGTGCAGGACACGGTGTCGGCGGCGGTGGGTGGGCAGGCGGCCGGGCAGTTGTTCGAAGGCGACCGCCGGTTCGACATCGTGGTGCGCCTGCCCGAAGGCCTGCGACAGGACCCGACCGCATTGGCCGATCTGCCGATCCCGCTGCGTGGCGATGGCGAGCGCGCCGATGTCGACGAGTCCAGCCGCGCGGCCGGCTGGCGCAGTGGCGAACCGACCACGGTGCCGCTGCGCGAGGTCGCAAAGGTACAAACCGTGCTCGGGCCCAACCAGATCAATCGCGAAGACGGCAAGCGCCGCATTGTGATCACCGCCAATGTGCGCGACCGCGACCTGGGCGGGTTCGTCGCCGAGGTGCAGCAGCGTGTGCAGGCCGAGGTCGTGCTGCCCACCGGTTACTGGATCGGCTACGGCGGCACCTTCGAGCAACTGATCTCCGCCGGCCAGCGCCTGGCCTGGGTGGTGCCGGGCACCTTGCTGCTGATCTTCGCGCTGCTGTACTGGTCGTTCGGTTCGCTGCGCGATGCGCTGGTGGTGTTCAGCGGCGTGCCGCTGGCGCTGACCGGCGGCGTGGTGGCGCTGGCGCTGCGCGGCCTGGCGTTGTCGATCTCCGCTGGTGTCGGCTTTATCGCGCTGTCGGGGGTGGCGGTGCTCAACGGCCTGGTGATGATCGCCTTCGTGCGCAGCCTGCGGGCCGAGGGCATGTCGCTGGAGCAGGCCTTGCGCGAAGGCGCGCTGAGCCGCCTGCGCCCGGTGTTGATGACGGCGTTGGTGGCCGCACTGGGCTTTGTGCCGATGGCCTTCAATGTCGGCGCCGGGGCCGAGGTGCAGCGCCCGCTGGCCACGGTGGTGATCGGCGGTATTGTTTCGTCGACCTTGCTGACCCTGCTGGTGCTGCCGGTGCTGTATCGCTGGCTGCACCGCGAGCGGGCGGGAAGTGCAGGCTAAGTGCTTGCGGCACATAGGAAAGCCGTGCATAATGCGCGGCTCGCTGTGCCCGGATCGCTCCGGATGGCGGCACCCAGCGCGATGGGGTTGCCGGCTTGTTCCCAGCGTAAGTTCTTGATTCCCAACGTTGCGTGGCAGCTTGACGCTGTCGGGGCCGCCGCTCCCCAGGCTATGGGTGGCAATTCATTTATCGAGGTGCGTAATGTCCCGCGTATGCCAAGTGTCCGGCAAGCGTGTGCAGACGGGTAACAACGTCTCCCACGCAAACAACAGAACCCGTCGTCGCTTCCTGCCCAACCTGCACGAGCGCCGCTTCTGGGTCGCCAGCGAGAACCGTTGGGTGAAGCTCCGTGTCTCCGCGCATGCATTGCGCACCATCGACAAGAACGGGATTGATGCCGTTCTGAAAGAGCTGCGTGCGCGCGGCGAAAAGGTCTGAGGAGTAAGCAGTCATGGCAAAAGGCAAGCGTGACAAGATTCGTATGATTTCCTCGGCCGCTACCGGCCACTTCTACACCACGGACAAGAACAAGAAGAACACTCCGGGGAAGATGGAAATGATGAAATACGACCCGGTCGTGCGTAAGCACGTGATGTACAAGGAAGGCAAGATCAAGTAATCCACCGATTACCCGATCTGCATCCAGGCAAACACCCGCCGCAAGGCGGGTGTTTGCGTTTGAAGAGTGTTGCGGGGGTGATCGCAACAATGGTCGGCGTGCACTCCCCCTTTCCCTTCGGGAGAGGGGTAGGGGTGAGGGTACGGGGCGAGGCCACTCGCAAGCGAAACGTCGTTTTTCCGATTGCACGCTCCGTCAGTCGCTGGCAGTTCGAGGCGAAGCAGCCGGCGTTTCACTTCTGAAGGCGCGTGGCGACGCGTTTGACATCGCAGACGGTGACCGCTCTGCGAGGCGCCACTCATCCGCCCCTGCGGGGCACCTTCTCTGGCAGATAAGAAAGAGTTACAGCCCGCGCGCACGCAATTGCGCATCCAGGCGTGGATACACCCGTCGCGCATTGCCTTCGAATACCTTGCGCTTGTCGGCGTCGGAAATCGCCAAGGCATCGATGTAGCGCTTGGTGTCGTCGAAATACTGGCCGGTCTGCGGGTCGATGCCGCGCACCGCACCGACCATCTCCGAGCCGAACAGGATGTTGTCGATGTCGATGACCTCGAACAGCAGATCGATGCCGGGCTGGTGATACACGCAGGTGTCGAAGAACACATTGCGCATCACATGCGTGGACAGCGGTGGCTTGCCGAGCATGTCGGCCAGGCCGCGAAAGCGGCCCCAGTGATACGGCACCGCGCCGCCGCCGTGCGGGATGATGAAGCGCAAGTCCGGGAAATCAGCGAACAGATCGCCTTGGAGAAACTGCATGAACGCGGTGGTATCGGCATTGAGATAATGCGCGCCGGTGGCGTGGAAGTTGGCGTTGCAGCTGCCCGACACATGCACCATCGCGGGCACGTCGAGCTCGACCATCTTTTCGAAGAACGGATACCAGGCGCGATCGGTTAATGGCACGCCGTTCCAGTGGCCACCGGATGGGTCGGGATTGAGATTGCAGCCGACAAATCCGAGTTCGGTGACACAACGTTGCAGCTCGGCGATCGACTGGGCGATCGGCACGCCCGGCGACTGCGGCAACTGGCACACGCCGATGAAGGTCTGCGGATACAGCTGCACCACGCGCGCGATCAGGTCGTTGCAGTGGCGCGTCCACACCTGGCTGACTGCTTCGTCGCCGATATGGTGCGCCATGGTGCTGGCGCGTGGCGAGAAAATCGTCATGTCGGCACCGCGCTCGCGCAACAGGCGCAACTGGTGCTGTTCGATGCTTTCGCGCAATGCGTCGTCGGAGATGGACGGATACACCGGCGCGGGCAAACTCGGATCGTCGTACTGCGCGATCTGCGCCTTGCGGAAGGCATCGTGCGCCGCGGGCGCGGTGGTGTAGTGGCCGTGGCAGTCGATGATCATGGCAAGGGTCTTGTTGAGGCGGCGGGATCGGTGAGCAAACGGCCACGCGCGCGAAAGGCTGACCCGCCCGGTGCGCGGAACCTACAGGTGCCCACGTCGGGTGTGGTGCGCGCATGGATGCTCACGCGCACGTCGCTGCGGCACGCGGTGTCGGCCACGCCGCGCGGCAGGCGCAGGTCGTGGGCCGGGCATGGCCGATGGCGATCGATCCAGCGTGGTGGCGCATCCATCCGCTCAGCCATACAACTGCCCATCGAACAGCTTGCGTGCAGTGCGCAGCACGGCGGTGCGCACCACCTCGCCGTGCGAATCGACCGTGATCACGCAACTGCTCGCACCACTGGGATGCTCGACCTCCAGCTGCTGGGTGGTGCCCCCCGGCAGCTGCGCCAGAGCATGCGCGGGCGAGCCGGGCAGCAGGCAGGCAGTGGCCACGGTGACGGCGCCGAGCACGCCGATCGAGGCGTGGCAGCGGTGCGGAATGAACGAGCGCACGCTGATTGCGCCGCCATGGCGCGGTGCGGCGACCAGCATCATCTTGGGCACGGTGGCCTCGGTAACATCGCCCAGCTGCATCAACGGGCCGGCCTGCAAGCGAAGCGATTCCAGGCGGGTTTTCAGTGCCGCATCTGCATCGAGGGTGTTGCGGTCTTCGTAACCGCTGATGCCGAGATCGCTGGCGCGCAGCACCACGCAGGGCATGCCGTTGTCGATCAGCGTGACCTCCACGCCATCCAGGATGTTGACGCTATTGCCGGTGGGCAGCAACGCACCACAGGAAGAGCCGGCGATGTCGGCAAATGCCAGCGCAATCGGCGCAGCGGTGCCGGGTACGCCGTCGATGCGGGCGTCGCCGTCGTAGCGCACCTGGCCACCGGGCGTCTGCACGCTGGCGGTGGCCAGCGTGCCGGTGTTGCGCATGAAGATGCGCACCTCGGTTTCGCCATCGCGTGCCGGCAACAAACCCCGCTCCAACGCGAAGGGGGCAACGCCGGCCAGCATGTTGCCGCAGTTCTGCGTGTCGCTGACCTGTGCCTGGTCCACCGACACCTGCAGGAACAGATAGTCCACGTCGGCATCGGCGCGTGCCGAGCGCGATACCACCGCGACCTTGGAGGTCAGCGGGTCGGCGCCGCCCATGCCGTCGATCTGGCGGACATCCGGCGAGCCGTAGGCGCGCAGCAGGAAGGCGTCGCGTGCGGCGCGCTCGCCCGGCAACTCGTCGGCCAGGAAAAAGCCGCCCTTGGAGGTACCGCCGCGCATCCACATCGCGCGGACCTGCTCAGACATAGCGCAGGCCCTTGGCCGCCAGGCGTTCGCGCATGGCGTAGATGTCCAGGCCCAGTTCGCCGCGTGCCAGGCGCTCGCGTTTGCGCAGTTCGCGCGCTTCGCGTGCCTGCGCTTCGGCCAGCACCGCGGCGGCGCTGGCGCGCGGCACCACGCACACGCCATCGTCGTCGGCCACCACCACATCGCCCGGCTGCACCAGCGCGTCGGCGCAGACCAGCGGCACATTGACCGAGCCCAGCGTCTCCTTGATGGTGCCCTGCGCGCAGATGGCGCGGCTCCAGGCGGGGAACTGCATCGCCGTGAGGTCGCGCACATCGCGTACCCCGGCATCGATGATCAACCCGCGGCAGCCGCGCGCCTGCGCCGAGGTGGCGAGCAGGTCGCCGAAATAGCCATCGCAGCAGGCGCTGGTGGGGGCGACCACCAGCACATCGCCGGGCTGCAGTTGCTCGATGGCCACATGCATCATCCAGTTGTCGCCGGGCGGGATCGACACGGTGACGGCGGTGCCGGCGATGCGGCAGCCGGCGTAGATCGGCCGCAGGCGACGGTGCAGCAGGCCGCTGCGCCCTTGTGCCTCGTGCACGGTGGCCACGCCGGCCTGCGCAAGCCCGTCGACGACGGCCAACGGGGTGCGCGCGATCTGGGTGACGACCTGGCTCATCCATCCATCCTCGTTAGGCGTGCACCGAGTCTGTGCGGCGAGCGCCTGCTGGCTCAAGATTCATTTGAGGTATGCATATTGGTTTTGCTTATAGTTAGAGCATGCCGCCGACTCCCGAGCCAAACCTTCGCCATCTTTACGCCCTGGTGGTGGTGCACCGGCTGGGCAGCATCAGCGCGGCCGCGCCGCAGGTGAATCTGTCGCAACCGGCATTGACCCAGGCGGTGGCGCGGTTGGAACAGCAGCTCGGCGTGCGCCTGTTCGAGCGGCATCCGGGCGGCATGGTCGCCACCGAGGCCACCCAGTTGCTGGTGCCGCGCATCGCACGGGCGTTGGAGCAACTGGGTCGCGGCATCCGGGTGGCGCGGCGGGCGTTGCGGCTGCCGGCCCACCCCGGCCTGGAGCGACGGGTCTCGCTGGGGCAACTGCAGGCGCTGGTCGCGGTGGATGTGGCCGGGAGTTATTCGCTGGCGGCGGCGCGCGCCGGGGTCTCGCAACCGGCCATCTACCGCGCGGTGCAGTCGCTGGCCGATGTGATCGAGGTGCCGCTGACGGTGCGCCGCGGCAAGACCATGCAGGCCACGCCGGTGGCCACGCGGCTGCTGCGGCAGGTGCGCCTGGCGCTGGCCGAATTGCGCGCTGGGCTGGACGAAGTGAGCGCGTTGCGCTCGCAGCACGCCGGCCGGATCGCACTGGGAGTGATGCCGCTGGCGCGGGCGATCCTGCTGCCGCAGGTACTGGCGCGGTTTGCGCGCGCGCATCCCGGTGCCAGCGTCAACGTGGTCGAAGGCCCGTATGACGAATTGCTGGCGCATCTGCGCGAGGGCGGGCTGGACCTGCTGATCGGTGCGCTGCGCGAGCCGTTGCCGGTGCGCGATGTGCTGCAGGAGCCGTTGTTCGACGACGAGCCGGTGATCGTGGCGCGCAGTGGGCACCCGCTGGCCGGGCGCGCCTACGCGTTCGCGCAGTTGCTGGAGTACCCCTGGGTGATCGCCACCACCGGCACGCCGGTGCGCGCACGCTGGGAGCAGATGTTTCGCGATCAGCAGATCGAGCCACCGGCGCTGCGCATCGAATGCGGCGCGGAGCTGACCATCCGGGGGCTGTTGCTGGAAGGCGACTGGCTCACGCTGATGTCGCGCGACCAGTTCCTGTTCGAGCGCCGCGCCGGCTTGCTGTGCGAGGTCGGCCGCGCCGGGCCGCAGCTGCGCCGCCAGATCGGCATGACGCTGCGCAGCGACTGGCATCCCACCCGCGCGCAGTCGGCATTCGTGCAGACGCTGCGGCAGGTCTGTGCCGAGCGCGTGCAGCCGGCCGATGCGCAGGGCGGGCCGTTTCGCTATTGCGCGCCGATCGACGCGCCCGCCCCGTTGCGTTCACGCACCGGGCGGTCAGAATCGGAGCCTTCTTGAGAACGGATCGCTGATGCTGCCTGACTGGTTGCAAGGGACCTGGCTGTTGGCACTGGACTGGGCGATTCGCCTGGCCGCGCTGTTGTGGATTCCGGCCCGCACCACGCCGGGTGCGGCGCGCAGCTGGTTGCTGCTGATCGGCTTCGTGCCGGTGGTCGGCCTGCCGCTGTATCTGCTGTTCGGGCATCCGTGGCTATCGCGGGTGCGGGTGGAACGCCAGGCCACTGCCTCGCAGGTGATCCGCGAGCAGCAACTGCCGCTGCATGCCTTGCGCTGGACCCCGCAGGCGGACACCAGCAGCGCCGAGGTGGTACCGCTGATCGAACGCCAGGGCGATTTCATGCCCACGCTGGGCAATGCGGTGGACTTGCTGGACGACTACACGCAGTCGCTGCAGGCCTTGATCACCGCGATCGACATGGCGGAAAAGCGCGTGCATCTGCTGTATTACCTGATGTTCGACGATGCGGTGGGCGATGCGGTGGTCGCCGCGCTGCTGCGTGCCGGTGCGCGCGGCGTGCGCTGCCGCGTGCTGCTGGATGCGGTGGGCGCCAAGCGCGGTCTGCGCCATTACCGCAAGCAGCTGCAGGCTGGCGGGGTGGAGGTGCTGGCGGTGTTGCCCGGTGGCCTGCGCTGGCGCCGCAGCGGGCGCATGGATCTGCGTAACCACCGCAAGATTGCGGTGATCGACAACCAGGTGGGCTTTGTCGGCTCGCAGAACCTGGCCGAGGCCGGGTTCATCAATGGGGTGCCCAACCGCGAGCTGGTGGCGCGCGTGCGCGGGCCGGTGGTCAATCATCTGGAAGCGGTGTTCGCCAGCGACTGGTTCACCGAAACCGGGCAGCGCCTGGACGTATGGCCGGACGCGCCGGTGTGCGAGGCCAATATCGCCACGCAGCTCCTGCCCAGCGGGCCGGCGTATCCGTTCGAGAATGCGCGCGATGCGATCAACGCGGTGATCCATCTGGCGCGGCGCAAGGTGGTGCTGGTGACACCGTATTTCGTCCCCGACGAAGCCTTGCTCAGTGCCTTGCGCATTGCCGCGGTGTCGGGCGTGGATGTGCAGCTGATCCTGTCGGAGAGCAACAACCAGATCCTGGCGGCCTGGGCGCAGGAGGCGTATTTCGAGGAGCTGCTGCGTTGCGGGGTCAAGATCGCGCTGTATCGCCCGCACTTCCTGCATGCCAAGCACCTGAGCATGGACGAGGACATCGCGCTGGTCGGCTCGATCAACCTGGACATCCGCTCTTTCGCGCTCAATGCCGAGATCGGCATGCTCTGCTACGACCAGGGCGTGGTGCAGCGCCTGCGTGTGATCGAGCAGGATTACCTGGCCAACGCACGCCAGCTGGAGCTGGAGCAGTGGCGCACGCGCCCGGCCTGGCGCCGCAGTCGCGAGGGCATTGCGCGCCTGGCCGATGCGTTGATGTAGTCCGTGCGCGGTCCATGCGCGCGCAGTGCCGGTTGTGGCGCAGCGCGATGCCTGCGGTGGCAGGTGAAGTGGGAGGGGGCGCGTCTGGGGCGGCAAGATTGCGCCGCATGCAAACGCGCCCGCGCTCGAATGGACGCGTCCGGCGACCGCTTTGTTGGACGGGTGCGTCGCGTCGGCACGTACGCGCGGGGCTATCCCGGCCATCGCGGCGGGCATGGCCGCTGTCATCGGTGCGACGCGACGCATCGCCTACAATTGCCGGATGAATGAATTGCGTGATCCCGGCGATGCAGTGATCGCCATCGTTGGCGGTGGCGCATCCGGGGTGCTGGTGGCGCTGCAGCTGTTGCGTCAGGCCGTGGCGCCGGTGCAGATCGTGCTGATCGAGCCGCACCCGGTGCTGGGCGAGGGCGTGGCCTACTCCACCGCGCGTCCCGAACATCTGCTCAATGTGCCCGCCGCGCGGATGAGTGCGCTGGTGGAGGCGCCGCAGGATTTCGTCGATTACCTGCGTGCGCACGCCTGCTGCCCGGAGCTGGAAGACGCACGGCTGCCGCAGGCTTTCGTCGGGCGCCGACACTACGCGCCCTACCTGTGCGAACGCCTGCAGGCCGCGCGCGCGCAGAGCCCGGCGACGCTCACCGTGCACAGCGCCCGTGTGCAGACGCTGCAAGCCGATGCCGATGGCGCGCGGTTGCAGCTCGACGATGGGCAGACCCTGCACGCCAGCAGCATGGTGCTGGCGGTAGGCAATGCGTTGCGGCCGTTGCCGCTGCGCGGGGCCACCGGCCTGTCGGCAACCCAGCGGGTGGAAGCCTGGGATACCGAGGCGGTCGCCGCGTTGCCGCAGGACGCGGCGGTGTGCATCGTCGGCTCGGGATTGAGCATGGCCGACACGGTGGTGACGCTGGCCGCGCAGGCGCATCGCGGGGCGGTGCACGTGGTGTCGCGGCATGGGCTGCTGCCGTTGCCGCAGGCGCACTGCGTTGCGGCGGACTTCGATCCGCAGCCGTTGCTGGCGCTGTCGCTGCGTGCGCGCATGCGCAGCTTGCGGCAGCATGCGCGGGTGGCGATGGCGCAAGGCCTGCCCTGGCAGAGCGTGATGGAGCGTGTGCGCCCGCTGAGTCAGGCTCTGTGGCAAACGCTGTCGGCTGCCGACCAACGCCGCTTCCTGCGCCACGTGGTGCGCTATTGGGATGTGCATCGTCACCGCATCGCCGCGCCGGTGCATGCGCAACTGCAGGCGATGCGGGCGCGCGGACAGTTGCAGCTGCATCGCGCGCGGCTGGAGGTGGCGTTCCAGGCCGGCGCCTGCGTGCGGCTCAGTGCCGGCGCCAGTGCCGGGCATGCCTTGCAGCTGGATGTGCAGACGCTGGTCAACGCCACCGGCGTGGAAATGCGCGTGCAGGCGATGCGCAACCCGCTGCTGCAGCAGCTGCTGGGGCAGGGCATTGCGGTGGCCGGGCCGCATGGGATCGGGGTGGATACCGCTGCCGATGGCTGTCTGATCGACGCCGAGGGGCGCGCCAATCCGCGGTTGCGGGTGATCGGCAGCCTGCGGATCGGGTCGTTGTGGGAGAGCCTGGCAGTGCCGGAGCTGCGTGAGCAGGCAGCGGCGATTGCGCGGGATGTGTTGGCATTGCCGGGGCGGTGAGGGGCCATTTTTCCCTTCTGCCGCCGTGAGAAGGCGGCGCGTAGCGCCGGATGAGGGCGCCTCAGACATCTACCAGTGCCTGCAGTGACAAACGCGTCGCCACGCGCTTTCGGAAGTGATGCACCGACTGCTTCGCCCCGTACCCTC
This sequence comes from Xanthomonas sp. F14, assembly GCF_014199865.1. Taxonomy (NCBI): domain Bacteria; kingdom Pseudomonadati; phylum Pseudomonadota; class Gammaproteobacteria; order Lysobacterales; family Lysobacteraceae; genus Xanthomonas; species Xanthomonas sp. F14. The sequence continues at coordinate 170,045 of NZ_JACHOM010000006.1, forward strand.
ACTCCAACCCCTCTGCCGATGCAAGAGCGGCTTACCCAACCGCTTCATCGCAATCTCAGCCGCAGCGACGCCACAACCGGTAAAATACGGCGGTGGATGTCTCTCATTTGCTCGATCATTTAAACCCCGCCCAGCGCGAGGCCGTTTCCGCGCCGCCGGGGCACTACCTCGTGCTGGCCGGCGCCGGCTCCGGCAAGACGCGCGTGCTGATCCATCGCATTGCCTGGCTCAACGAAGTCCAGGGCGTGCCCAACCACGGCATCTTCGCGGTGACCTTCACCAACAAGGCCGCCGGCGAAATGCGCCACCGCACCGACCTGCAGCTGCGCAACGGCAGCCGCGGGATGTGGATCGGCACCTTCCATGGGCTGGCGCACCGGTTGTTGCGCCTGCACTGGCAGGATGCGCGGCTGCCGGAAGGCTTCCAGGTCATGGACAGCGACGACCAGCTGCGGCTGGTCAAGCGCGTGGTGCAGGCGCTGGAGCTGGACGAGGGCAAGTATCCGCCCAAGCAGATGAGCTGGTGGATCAACGAACAGAAGGATGAAGGCCGCCGTCCGCAGCATATCCAGCCCGAGCCCAACGACGACTGGACCGAGGTGCGCCGGCAGGTCTACGCCGCCTACCAGGAACGTTGCGACCGCTCCGGCCTGCTCGATTTCGCCGAGTTGCTGCTGCGCGCGCACGAACTGCTGCGCGACACCCCGGCCTTGCTGGCGCATTACCGTGCGCGCTTCCGCGAGATCCTGGTCGACGAATTCCAGGACACCAACGCCATCCAGTACGCCTTCGTGCGCGTGCTGGCTGGCGAGACCGGCCACGTGTTCGTGGTCGGCGACGACGACCAGGCCATCTACGGCTGGCGCGGCGCCAAGGTCGAGAACGTCCAGCGCTTCCTGAAGGATTTCCCCGGCGCGCGGACCGTGCGGCTGGAGCAGAACTACCGCTCCAGCGCCAATATCCTGGGCGCGGCCAATGCGGTCATCGCGCATAACCCGGACCGGATCGGCAAGCAGCTGTGGACCGATTCCGGCGACGGCGATCCGATCGACCTGTATGCGGCCTACAACGAGGTCGACGAGGCGCGCTATGTGGTCGAGCGCGCGCGCCAGTGGGTGCGCGACGGCGGCAGTTATGGCGAAGTGGCGGTGCTGTATCGCAGCAACGCGCAGTCGCGCGCGCTGGAAGAAGCGCTGATTTCCGAGCAGCTGCCGTACCGTGTGTATGGCGGCATGCGCTTCTTCGAGCGTGCCGAAATCAAGGATGCGTTGGCGTACCTGCGCCTGCTCACTAACCGCAGCGACGATGCTGCGTTCGAGCGCGCGGTCAATACGCCCACGCGCGGCATCGGCGATCGCACGCTGGATGAAGTGCGCCGCCTGGCACGCGCCAACGCCTTGTCGCTGTGGGAAGCGGCGATGCTGTCCACGCAGGAAAACACCCTGGCCGCGCGCGCCCGCAATGCGCTGGCCACGTTCCTGAGCCTGGTCGGCCAGCTGCATGCCGAAACCGGCGACATGGAACTGGCCGAACGCATCGACCATGTGCTGATGCGCTCGGGCCTGCGCGAGCATTGGGCCAAGGAAAGCCGCAGCGGGCTGGATTCGGAATCGCGTACCGAGAACCTGGACGAACTGGTGTCGGTGGCCTCGCGCTTCACCCGCCCGGACGATGAAGACAGCCAGGGCATGACCGAGCTGGTGGCCTTCCTGGCCTACGCCTCGCTGGAAGCCGGCGAAGGCCAGGCCCAGGCCGGCGAAGAAGGCGTGCAGCTGATGACGCTGCATTCGGCCAAGGGCCTGGAATTCCCCATCGTGTTCCTGGTCGGCCTGGAAGACGGCCTGTTCCCGAGTGCACGCTCGCTGGAAGAAAGCGGCCGGCTGGAAGAAGAGCGCCGCCTGGCCTATGTGGGCATCACCCGCGCGCGCCAGAAGCTGGTGCTGTGCTACGCCGAATCGCGGCGCATCCACGGCCAGGACAATTACAACGTGCCCTCGCGCTTCCTGCGCGAGATTCCGCGCGAATTGCTGCACGAGGTACGCCCGAAAGTGCAGGTCTCGCGCACCGCCTCGCTGGGCGCGGCCCGCGGCGGACCGGTGCATGGCGTGGTCGAAGCTGCGCCGATCAAGCTCGGCGCCAATGTCCAACATCCCAAGTTCGGCGGCGGCGTGGTCGTGGACTACGAGGGCGCCGGTGCACATGCGCGCGTGCAGGTGCAATTCGACGACGTCGGCGCCAAGTGGCTGGTGATGGCATACGCCAATCTGACGGTGGTGTAGGCCGGCAACCGCGTCGCATCGCCGGGCAATGCGCGGCAGGGATTACGCGCCCGGATCCGGCCGGGGCGGCGTGTTCGTCGCCAACACGCCGCTGGCCAGTATTGGTGCATCGCCCGATGCATTCCCTGCGGCATCCGTGACACCCTTGCGTTCGAATCGAACGTCCAGAGATCCACGGCCCGATGCGCACCGAAAAACACAAGATGCTGGCAGGCGAGCTCTATAACGCTGCCGATGACGAATTGCAGGCCGACCAGGCTGCAGCCGCCGACTGGATGGCGCGCTACAACGCCTGTGCCGCGCAGCCGCCCGCCCAACGGCACGCGCTGCTGGTCGAGCGGTTGGCCGAGGTGGGCGAAGGCGCGGTGATCCGCCCGCCGTTCCACTGCGACTACGGCTACAACATTCGTCTGGGCGCGGGCGTGTTCCTCAACTTCAATTGCGTGATCCTGGATGTCTGCGAGGTCAGCATCGGCGAGGGCACGCAGGTGGGCCCTGCGGTGCAGTTCTATGCCGCCGACCATCCGCGCGACGCGGCAGGCCGCGCCAGCGGGCTGGAGTTCGGGCGGCCGATCCGCATCGGGCGCAACGTGTGGATCGGTGGCGGTGCGATCATCCTGCCGGGCGTGTGCATCGGCGACGGCGCGGTGATCGGCGCCGGTGCGGTGGTCACCCGCGACGTGCCGGCCGGCGCGATCGCGCTGGGCAATCCGGCGCGCGTACGCGCAAGCCGCGACGCTGCCGATGCCGCGCCAACCGACTGAGTGTTGCAGCACGCCGCGTGGCCGCATTGATGCGCATCAATGCGTGTACCGCAGCGCACTGTCAGGCTGAGTGCGCCGGCAGCCAGGCCGGTCATCCAAGGAGGTCACCATGTACAAACGTATCCTGATCGCCATCGATGCGTCCGAGTTGTCGCATCGCGGTTTGTTCCAAGGCCTGGAATTGGCCAAGGCCACCGGTGCCAAGGTGGATATCGTCACCGTGTCCGAGCCGTGGGCGATGGGCATGTACGACGCGATGGGCTGGAGCGTGGGCTACGAGGCAAGTCCGGAGTACCGCAAGGAACGCGAAGCTGCCGCAGAGAAGATCCTGCGCCCGGCGCTGGAGCTGGCGGCCGCGGCCAATATCAAGGCCACGTCGCGCCACGTGCTGGACCGCTTCGCCGCCGAAGGCATCGTGCAGACCGCCAAGGAGTGCAACAGCGATCTGATCATCATGACCTCGCACGGCCGCCGTGGCATGCGCCGCATGCTGCTCGGCAGCCAGACGGTGGAGGTGCTGACGCACAGTTCGATCCCGGTGCTGGTGATCCGCTGATCGTCGGATGTTTTGCTGCGCCAGAGCAGATGCAAAGCGTCCTACGTTCCAAGTCGCACAATCTCTCGTAGGAGCGCGCCTGAGCGCGACGGGGCGTTATCGGTAAAGCCTCATCGCGCTCAGGCGCGCTCCTACGCGGATTGCGGATTGGAGGTCAGTTTTCCATTGGTGCCGGCCGTGCAAGATGCCGTAACGCGTCGGTATGCAAGGGAGCGGGGCGCACCGGTGGCAGGCCGGCACGCACCGGCGCGTCATCCCGGTGTATGTGCTGGTTGAGCTCACGCAGGAAGCGCCCCACCGGAATGTAGTGTCCGCGGCGTGGCGCATGCGTCGGCGGTGCGGCGCGGCACTGGCGGCGCCAGTGCATCGGCGGCATGCCGAAACGCTGCTGGAAACAGCGTTGGAACTGCCGCTCCGACGCAAAGCCCATCTCATATAGCAGCCAGGTCAGGCTGCACTCCGGGTAGGCCTGCAGGTAACGGTACGCGGCGTACAGGCGCTGCTCGCGGATATAGCTGGCCACGCCCCCGCGCGACTGGAACAGCCGGTACAACGACGCACGCGACAGCCCGAACGCCTGCTGCAGGGACTCGGTACCGAGCTCGGCCTCGCCGATGTGCTGCTCGATGTAGGCCAGCAGACCGCTCATCAGCGGCGCATGCGCCTGCACCGCTGCCTGCGGGACGATGGCGCCGTAATAGTTGGTGTTGCGCATGCGGGTGCTGCCTGCGGCCCACTCCCCGGGGCCTGTCATCTGGTCAACCGAGAAAAGCGGCGCCAACCCATCATTGCCTGTCGTGAACCCGGTGCTGCGTCACGCATTGGTGCGATCGACCGCAGTCCAGATCGATCGTCCGGCCCTTTCCTCGCTGCACCGCGACACTGGAAGCGCCTGGCCCGGCTTAAGCGTCGGTGTGGTGGCTGATGCGGAGCCAATGGCATCGCATCGAGATCGGGGCTGGCAACGGCCGGCACGGGGTTGCGTGGGGTCGCACTGATTCGCCGCGTCGAATGGACAGGTCCTGCAGCGCGATGCCGGTCGCCAAGCGAATACCGAGGGCACCACGGCCCGACGACCCGCGGCAAAAGCGGTCGCAGATCACATGCTCGATGTCGCGAGACGATTTGTCGGGTGGTGGGCGGAGCCGCTTCTAAGGTGGTGCAACGGTAGACGCAACAGCCGTCGCAATCACTTCCGCACACCTGCGATTGATCCCGACAGCCATCGGTATCGCGCGCTGGACGGGCAGTCGGACAGCTTGTTCTTGGCGCCTTTGCCGCACACGTTTCAAGCCAGTGCCCGCTCTGCAGGAGACTTCAATGTCGTTCAATATCATCAGTTGCGATGGCGGCGGAATTCGCGGCCTGATCACCGCGATCCTCATCCAGGACCTGGATCAACACAGCAGTATCCTCAGCCACGCCAATTGCTTTGCCGGCACTTCCACTGGCGGCCTGCTTGCGCTGGCATTGGTGAAAAACGTCCCGATCGGCACGATCATCGAGATGTACATGACCAAGGGCGCCAGCATTTTCGAACCCAATGGGTGGTTGCTCGATCAACAGGCGCAGGTGCAACGGCAAGGGGTGGATGCGGCACTGGGAAGCGGGCCGGGCTTCTTCAGCAGTCAGTACAAGAATGATGGCTTGATCCAGATCGCAAGCGGTCTCTTGGGTACAACGCAACTTGCACAAGCGCAGCGCCTCGTCGTCGTCAACGCCGCACGCCTGTGGGATGCGAGCAGTGCAAACTGGATGCCTGCCACGTTCTCCAACGGCGCCAACAATGCATACAGGCAGATCAGCATGGTCGATGCCGCATTGGCGACGTCTGCCGCGCCAACCTACTTCCCGCCTTATCGGATCGCCAACACGAACGAGGATTACGGTTTCTTCGCCGACGGCGGCGTGTTCGCCAACAATCCGGCCATGACCGCAGTGGCCGAGGCCATCGCCAGCGGCCAGGTGACCAACATCGGCGATATCCAGCTGCTGTCGCTTGGAACCGGCAGCAGCCCGCAAGGAATTCCGGCCGCCGCGATCGGTAATCCGCTGGGCTGGGGCGCAACGTCCTGGCTGCATCCCTGGGCCAGCGGCCCGGTCCCGGCCATGCCGTTGCTGAATCTGACCATGGACGCGACGGCCGAGCTTGCAAGCATCCAGGCCGAGCAGGTGCTGGCCGGCAACTTCAGGCGCGCCAATGTCGAGCTGCAACATCCCTACGCACTGGATGACTGGAAGCATGTCGCCGATCTGGCCAGCCAGACCCAGGCTTACCTGCAGACAGATGCCTGGAAACAGACGCGTGACTGGGTCGCCAGCCGCTGGACATAGGGCGGCTAGCGGATCTGTGCGCACGCGCAGCGTGGAGCTTCCGTGCGTGCAGCCGCGTCGACAGCCCGCTCGCGGGATTCAATCGTTTTGCCCGCAGCCACCAGGCAGCGCGCCGTGCGTGGCGTGCCGGCCCGGCGTTGACCCGGAATCCGGACGCGTTGGCAGCGCCAGCGTCGTCGTTTCCAGGTCGTAGCTGTGTTCCAGCCGGAACACATTGTGTTGGTTTGCCACCAGGAGAAAAAGAATGAGCATTGCATCGCCACATCTGCAGGATGAATCCGGCATCGAATGGACCGACGCCGTCAGTGACAAGGGCATTCCCTATCAGGTCGGGTTTCGCGGCAGCAACCAGGAGACGGTGCCAGCCGATGCTGCAGGTGAAGAAACGAAGAAAGATTTCGGCATTGCGGTCGCTTGGCCGCTGACCGGAAACAACTGGACCGATACCACCGCAGAGGTCAAATCGATTGCTGCGATTCCTCGCTACAGTCTCGGAGCCTACGGCGGAACCTGGGCCTACATCCTATATTTCAGCAACACCGAGCACTACGACTACTATTTCTACGACAAGACAGGCGATAGCTATCAGGTCAACACCTATCGCAACGGCGATCACTACGTCCGCTACAACTCGAGTGATCCGGCGATTGCCTTTATCAAAGGCAGCTGATTGCCGGACGTCGGCCAGGCGCCGGTCGCAACGCCGCGATTGCGGCCGGCGTCAATGCATCTCGATCCCGGCAAGGACCTGAAATGTTGTCTCGGTGGGCGCGTCCATCTGCTCCCTGATGTCGAGCGAACGTGGCAGAGGTTGGAAGCGGCATGAGTGCAGGCGCCGCCCCAAATGGTGTGCATGCTCTGGCGACATTCACGACTGCGGCGTCCAGCGACTCAGGGTTGTTTGCCACTGCAGGAGCCGCTAGACCGAAACCGGGTGCGTTGTGCGTCAGTCCCACGTCTGTTGCCACCACCCGCGTCACGATGTCCTGGAAACCCGATGAAGAATGCGGAGTTGCGCATCCAGGGTCGCTGCAGGCTGCGTCAATGGTGTGCCAGGGTGCCGGGTGACCGGCAGCCCATGGCGAGAGGCGAGTCGGGGCAGCCTTCCCAGCCCCGGAAAAAGGGCACTTATCATGGCTATCACGATCCTTTCCGCTGTATACGGTACCGGCAATGCAGGAGTCGATGTCACCCAGCTATGCCAGAGTAGCGTCGATACAGGCAATGACGATATCACCGCAAGCAATACCTTCTTCGGGACCGACCCCGATCCGGGCACAGTCAAAAACTTTGCGATTCTTTACAAGAATCCGGCGTTGAACAATGGGAATCCCATTGCGCTCGGTTGTGCGGAAAATGGCCAGATCGATCTGGTGCCTAATCCGCCTACTGCCAGTACGCCCGTTCCGGTGCCTAGCAACCCCAGTTTTACCGTCGTGCGTGCAATGTACGGGACAGGCAACAACGGTTACGACGTCACCTCGATCTGCCAGTGGCTGCTCAACAACGGCGGCACAGCGATCCCGGTGAGCAACGCGACGTTCGGCGGGGACCCAGATCCCAACGTCAAGAAGAGTTTTGCCATCGTCTACACCGCCGTGGGCGGCGGCGCGCAACAGTTCCGTGCCGGTGCAGAAGGTTCGACATTGAACTTGAGCTAGTCTTTTTTGAGCGGGGATTTACAGAGCTCACATGCCGCACATCAAGCGGACTGTTGGATCCGTGACGGTCCAGTACCTTCTCCCATCAGCGGGGAAGGACTGGAAGGCATGCAGCGCAGGAGACGCTGCCGGAAGAGCGCAATACCGGGTCGTGAGGAGCAAAACCCTGTAGCGCCAGGAGCGATATCGTCAATCCGGATCCGGGCAAGCGCAACAACCCGATGGAAGGCACGCTGATCCGCAGCGAACTGGTGGATGCCGTGGCTCTGTGGAAAAGCAGGATCTACGGCCCGGCATCCGGCAAGACCGGCAATGCCACGCTCACGCATGGGGCGGATGGCTTCTTGACGGTGGCGGGCTGCGTGGCGTTCTTCCGTCAGGGGCGGACCTGGTAGCCCGCACCGTGGTGGCTGTCCGACCCGGGCGGCCCGACGCGCGTGGTCGGGGGACCAGGCAGGCGAGCTAAACCGTTTGGTTTTGAAGTGCCTGCCCGGTCGCCAATGCGGGATACTGCGCTCCCACGCAGGCGAGATGGACCGGATGTCCGAGCTGCCGATCACCGAGTTGTTGCAGGCCTGGCAGCGCGACGAGCCCGGCGCGGGCGACGCATTGGCGCGGCAGGTCTACGAGGTGCTACGCGCCACCGCGTTGCGCGAGCTGCGGCGCGATGTGCGTGCCGGCCTGCAGGCGACCGAGGTGGTGCACGAGGCGTGGATGCGGCTGGAGCAGGGCCAGCAGGCGTTTCGCTCGCGCGCGCATTTCTATGCGGTGGCGGCGCTGCAGATGCGCCATTTGCTGGTGGATCTGGCGCGCCACCATGCCAGCGCCAAGCGGCTGGGGCAGGCAGTGACCTTGACGATCAGCCTGTCCGACGGTACGCCACGGCCGGAGGCCTTGATGGTGGTCGCCGATGCCTTCGACAAGCTGGCGCGGGTGGACGAGCGCAAGGCCAAGGCCTTCGCGCTGACCGAGCTGGTGGGTTTCAGCGTGGCCGAGGCGGCCGAGCAACTGGAGGTGTCGGTGCCGACGCTGGAGCGCGATCTGCGCTTCGCGCGCGTATGGCTGGCGGCGCAGCTGTGAGCGGCGCCGCCACCTCCTGGCAGCGCTTGGAGGCCTTGTTCCATCAGGCCTGTCAGCTGCCGGTAGAGGCGCGCGAGGCATTCGCGCGTGCGCAGGCAGGCGACGATGCGGTCCTGCGCGATGAGTTGCTGGCGATGCTGGCGGTGGAATCGCAGGCCACGCTGCGCGTGCGTGCGCCGTTGCAACAGGCCGCCGCGGCACTGCGCGCGCCGCTGCCGGAACTGCCGGCCGGCACGCGCTTTGGTGCCTGGGCGATCGACCGCCTGATCGGCGCCGGCGGCATGGGCCAGGTCTATCTGGGCCATCGCGCCGACGGTGCCTACGAGCGCGAGGTGGCGATCAAGCTGGTGGCCGCCGAAGCCCTGGATGCGCAGGGCCGGGCCTTGTTCGAATTCGAATGCCGGCTGCTGGCGCAGATGGTGCACCCGGCGATCGCGCAGATCCACGACGTGGGCACCGATGCGCACGGCCGTCCGTATCTGGTGATGGAGTATCTGCGCGGCGAGCCGATCACCTGGTGGTGCGATGCGCACCTGCTGTCGCTGCAGGCGCGCGTGCTGCTGATGCTGCGGGTGGGCGAGGCGGTGCAGCACGCGCACCAGAAAGGCGTGATCCATCGCGATCTCAAACCGAGCAACGTGCTGGTCAGCGCGGTCGACGGGCGGCCGATGCCGGGCGTGATCGATTTCGGCATCGCCGTCGATGCGTCCAACCCCGGCATGACCTCAGCGCATGGCCGTGGCACGCCCGGCTACATGAGCCCGGAACAGGCGCGCGGCGCGCCGGAGGTGGACGCACGCAGCGACATCTATGCGCTGGGCGCGATGTTCTACGAACTGAGTTGCGGGCTGGCCCCGGTGGCAGGCCGCGACGGCGTGCCGCAGCCGCCATCGCAGCGGGTGGCGGCAGTGCCGGCCGATGCGCGCGCGCGGATCTGCGCGGCGCGTGCGACCAGCCACGGCAAGCTGCAGGATCAGCTGCGCGATGGCCTGGATGCGATCGTGCTGCGTGCGCTGGCGCCGGAACCGGGCGCGCGCTATGCGTCGGTGTCGGCCTTGCTGGAGGATCTGCACCGTTGGCTGGATGGTTATCCGCCAGGCGCGTCGCAGGCCGGCGGCTGGTTGCGGCTACGCAAGTTCACCCAGCGCCATCGCAGCGGCGTGCTGGCTGCTGCACTTGTTTCGATCGCGCTGGTTGCCGGCCTGGGTGCAACACTGTGGTCGCTGCAACACGCTGCGCGCGATGCGCAGCGCGCGCAGGTCACCGGCGACTTCATGGGTTCGGTGCTGTCCAGCGTGGACCCGGGCATTGCGCAGGATCTGGACAAGACGCTGATGCTGCGTGTGCTGCAGCAGGCCTCGCAGCGTGCCGCGCGTGAGTTGGCCGAGCAGCCGGATGCTCGTACGCACGTGGAGCTGACCCTGGGCCGCACGCTGATCGCGCTGGGCGACTATCCGCAGGCGGTGCTGCATCTGCGCATCGCCCAGACCTTGGCGCGGCAGCACATGGGCGCGGCCAGCGTGCCGGCCCTGAAAGCGGCCTCGATGCTTGGCCAGGCGCTGACCGGCGCCGGCAAGGCCAGCGAGTCCGAGCATGTGCTGCGCCAGAGCATCGCGCTGGCGGCAGGCGGCGATGCAGAACAGCAGGCGCTGGGCAACGAGATGCGCGCGCGGCTGGCATGGGCGTTGTGCGACCAGGGCCGCATGGCCGATGCCATGGCAGAGGGCCGGCATGCCTATGTCGCCGCGCTGGCCAACGGCGCCAGCACCGCCGATCAACGCATTGATGCCGGCAATGTCTATGCCGGCCTGCTGGCCGACGTCGGCCAGCTGCTGCCGGCGATCGCCCTGCAGCGCAGCCTGCTGCGCGAGCGTATCGCCATGCGCGGGCCGGAGCACCCGCTGGTGCTGTCGATGCGCAACAGCCTGGCGGTGTTCCTGCTGATGCAACGCGACTTTGCCGCTGCCGAAACCGAACTGGCCTCGTTGCTGCGCCTCACCCGCAAGCTCTACGGCGACAACGCCGCCGACACCTTGATGGTGGAAAGCAACCTGGCCCACGCATTGCGGCAGCAGGGCAAGCTGGCCGACGCCGGCCCGCATTACCGCGCCGTCCTGGAGCGCGCGCGCACCCTGTTCGGCGACGATGCGCCGGCCACCATCGGCTATCGCAGCAACCATGCGTTGTGGCTCTTGGACAGTGGTCAGCTGGATGCCTCGCTGGCCGAACAGCGCGCGTCGCTGGCGTCGTCCATGCGGATACTGGGCCGTGCGCATCCACAGACCGCCGAGATCCTGCGCGGCCTGTCCGAAGCCGAGCGCAGGCTCGGCCAGCTGGCCGCCGCGCGCGACCACGCGCAGCAGGCATTGCAGATTCTGACCGGCATCTATGGCGATGCCGAGCAACCCTTGCGCGCCGCACGCCAGACCTTGGCACTGGTCGCCCCGGCCAAGGCGCTTGCCGCAACCTCCAGCGCAGAAACCATGGAGTCGGTGGCGCAACGCTGAGATGAAGTATCGGGCCGGCCAAGTGCCGCCGGCCGACAGCACAGGCAATCCCTGTCGCCATGCGGCAGCGTACCGAGACCATCGGCCATCTAGCCCGGCACTAGGCTGTCACCGAAACCAGCGCCGCAAGACCCGCGAGGCTTACGCTCTCCGATTCCCGACTCCCGACTCCCGACTCCCGAATCACCAGCTATACAGCTTCCAATACACCTTATTGACCTTGTCCTTCTCCGCATCGGTATGCCCGTCGTGGTCGCGGTCGTACAGGAAGTAGGGCGCACCACGGGCAGGCGTCACCCGCACCATTTCCAGCTGGCCGTTGACCCGGTACTCGTCGACCTTGTCGCCGTTGCCCATGGTCTTGCTGGTGACATCGGCACCGGCGGGGATACCGTCGCCGGCAGTACCGCCGGAGGTGGTGGCGCAGCCGCCGAGCAGCAGTAACGGCAGCAGCAAAAGACTCGCTCTCTTCATCGTCGTCATCCGTTCTAGGTCGTCGGCAAGTATGCGCCGGCACGATGTGGCGTGAGCGTGCAGCGTAGAATTGGCGCATGAGCAGATTAGTCCTGATCGACGGGTCCAGTTACCTGTATCGCGCGTTCCACGCGCTTCCGCCGCTGACCAATGCCCAGGGCGAGCCCACCGGTGCCTTGTTCGGCGTGGTCAACATGCTGCGCGCCACCCTGAAGGAACGCCCGGCCTATGTCGCGTTCGTGGTGGATGCGCCGGGCAAGACCTTCCGTGACGATCTGTATGCCGACTACAAGGCCAATCGTCCGTCGATGCCCGACGACCTGCGCGCGCAGGTGCAGCCGATGTGCGACATCGTGCATGCGCTGGGCATCGACATCCTGCGCATCGACGGCGTGGAAGCCGACGATGTGATCGGCACGCTGGCCCTGCAGGCCGCCGCCGACGGCCTGAGCGTGACCATCTCCACCGGCGACAAGGACTTTGCCCAGCTGGTCCGCCCGGGCATCGAACTGGTCAACACCATGAGCGGCAGCCGCATGGATTCGGACGAGGCGGTGATCGCCAAGTTCGGCGTGCGCCCCGACCAGATCGTCGACCTGCTGGCGCTGATGGGCGACACCGTGGACAACGTGCCCGGCGTGGAGAAGTGCGGCCCCAAGACCGCCGCCAAATGGCTGGCCGAATACGACTCCCTCGATGGGGTGATCGCCAACGCCGACAAGATCAAGGGCAAGATCGGCGACAACCTGCGCGCCGCGCTGCCGCGGCTGCCGCTCAACCGCGAACTGGTCACCATCAAGACCGACGTGACCCTGGCCAGCGGCCCGCGCGCGCTGGACCTGCGCGAGCCCAACGCCGAAACGCTGGCGGTGCTGTACGCACGCTACGGCTTCACCCAGGCGCTGCGCGAACTCGGCGGTGCAGCCGCCCAGGCCGGCCTGTCGACCGAACCGATGCCGTTGGGAGCCGCCGCAGCCAGCGCCCGTACCGAACCCGGACGCGCGCGCGGCACCGGCTTCGTGTCCGGCCCGGCCAGCGCCCCGGTGGACCTGGACCCCGCGTTGTCGGCGCCCGGCCAGTACGAGACCATCCTGACCCAGGAACAGCTCGACAGCTGGATCGCGCGCCTGCGCGCCGCCGGCCAGTTCGCCTTCGATACCGAAACCGACAGCCTGGACCCGCTGCAGGCCGACCTGATCGGCCTGAGCGTGGCCGCCGAGCCCGGCCAGGCGGCATATCTGCCGTTCGGCCACAACTTCCCCGGCGCCCCGGCCCAGCTCGACCGTGCCCAGGCGCTGGCGCAGCTGGCGCCGCTGCTCACCGACCCTGCGGTGCGCAAGCTCGGCCAGCACGGCAAGTACGACCTGCACGTGATGCGCCGCCACGGCATCGCCCTGGCCGGCTACAGCGACGACACCTTGCTGGAAAGCTTCGTGCTCAATTCCGGCAGCGCCCGCCATGATATGGACAGCCTGGCCAAGCGCTACCTGGGCTATGACACGGTCAAGTACGAGGACGTCTGCGGCAAGGGCGCCAAGCAGATCCCGTTTGCCCAGATCAGCCTGGACGACGCCACCCGCTACGCCGCCGAAGATGCCGACATCACCCTGCGCCTGCACCAGGTGCTCGGCCCCAGGCTGGCGGCCGAGCCGGGCCTGGAGCAGGTCTACCGCGACATCGAGATGCCGCTGGTGGAAGTACTGGCACGCATCGAAGCCAACGGCGTGTGCGTGGACGCGGCCGAACTGCGCCGCCAGAGCGCGGACCTGTCCAAGCGCATGCTCGCCGCCCAGCAGAAGGCCACCGAGCTGGCCGGGCGCAGCTTCAACCTGGATTCGCCCAAGCAGCTGCAGGCGCTGCTGTTCGACGAGCTCAAGCTGCCCGCCGTGGTCAAGACGCCCAAGGGCCAGCCTTCGACCAACGAAGAGGCGCTGGAAGCCATCGCCGACCAGCACGAGCTGCCGCGGGTGATCCTGGAATACCGCGGCCTGACCAAGCTGCGCAGCACTTACACCGACAAGCTGCCGGAAATGATCCACCCGCAGTCCGGGCGCGTGCACACCAGCTACCACCAGGCCGGCGCGGCCACCGGGCGGCTGTCCTCGTCCGATCCGAACCTGCAGAACATCCCGATCCGCACCGAAGACGGCCGCCGCATCCGCCGCGCCTTCGTCGCCCCGGCCGGGCGCAAGCTGATCGCCTGCGATTACTCGCAGATCGAACTGCGCATCATGGCGCACCTGTCCGGCGACCCGGGCCTGGTCGGTGCGTTCGAGTCCGGCGCCGACGTGCACCGCGCCACCGCCGCCGAGGTGTTCGGCCGCACCATCGACACCGTCAGCGCCGACGAGCGCCGCGCCGCCAAGGCGATCAACTTCGGCCTGATGTACGGCATGAGCGCGTTTGGTCTTGCCCGGCAGCTCGGCATCGGCCGCGGCGAGGCGCAGGACTACATCGCGTTGTACTTCAGCCGCTACCCGGGCGTACGCGACTTCATGGAAACCACCCGTCAGCAGGCACGTGACAAGGGCTACGTGGAGACGGTGTTCGGCCGCCGGCTGTATCTGGACTTCATCAACGCCGGCAGCCAGGGCCAGCGCGCCGGCGCCGAGCGCGCCGCCATCAACGCACCGATGCAGGGCACCGCCGCCGACATCATCAAGCGCGCCATGGTCAGCGTGGACGGCTGGATCGCCGACCACGCCGAGCGTGCGCTGATGATCCTGCAGGTGCACGACGAACTGGTGTTCGAAGCCGAGACCGATTTCGTCGACACGCTGCTGAGCGAAGTGACCACGCGCATGTCGGCCGCGGCCGAATTACGCGTGCCGCTGGTGGTCGATTCCGGGGTTGGCGATAACTGGGATGAGGCGCACTGACGCAGCAGATAAGGCTGATATGCTGAATGCGCAGACCAGACATAATACGAATCGAGCCTGCGCCGATGGAATGAATAACCGCTAAATTCTACATATTTTTAACAGTTATCTTCACGATCCATCAATGTAGAAAATGGTGTCATATCCCTCGACGGGCGCAACGCCTGTCGGCAGATCTCTCCCATCCCCTGGAGCAGATCTCGGAGCGGAAACTACTCCCCAAGTTTCCGTTCCCTGGCCCCGCCGACCTCCCCCTGGTCTGCGGGGCTTTTTATTTCCGGCCTGCAATTATTTTGCTACGCAACATAACCGGTTCATCGTATTGCACGCTCCACCGGCGTCGCGGGAAATCACAAATTTAAATAGGTCGAATTAACTCAATCGATCAACACAGCGTTTCATTAGCGCTGCGTTTTTTAATTGAGGGATTCAACCGAGCCAGTCGCGCGGGACCAGATAGTCCATCAGCCGCGCCTCGGCGCTGCCCGGTTCTGGCGTAAAGCCGTATTCCCAGCGCACCCGTGGGGGCAGGCTCATCAGGATGCTTTCGGCCCGCCCGCCACTTTGCAGGCCGAACAAGGTGCCGCGGTCGTAGACCAGGTTGAACTCCACGTAGCGGCCGCGGCGGTAGAGCTGGAACTCGCGCTCACGCTCGCCGTAGGGCGTGTCCTTGCGGCGCTCGACGATCGGCAGATAGGCATCCAGGAAGCCGTCGCCAACCGCGCGCTGGTAGGCGAAGTCGCGTTCGAAATCCTGCCCCAGGTCGTCGAAGAACAGCCCGCCCACGCCACGCGTCTCGTTGCGGTGACGCAGGAAGAAGTATTCGTCGCACCAGCGCTTGTGCGCGGCATAGCGCTCCTCGCCGAATGGCGCGCACAGCGCCTGCGCGGTGCGGTGCCAGTGCAGCACGTCCTCGTCCACCGGATAGAACGGGGTCAGATCGAAGCCGCCACCGAACCAGGCCGCCACCACCTCGCCATCGCGCTCGGCACGGAAGTAGCGCACATTGGCGTGGGTGGTGGGGATGTGCGGGTTGTGCGGGTGGAACACCAGCGACACGCCGCAGGCGCGCCACGTCGCCCCTGCCAGTTCTGGCCGGTGCGCACTGGCCGAAGGCGGCAGGCGCGAGCCGGACACGTCCGAAAACCCGATGCCGGCCTGCTCGAACACCGCGCCATCGCGCAGGATGCGGGTGCGCCCGCCACCGCCCTCCTCGCGCTGCCACAGGTCTTCGGCAAAACGCGCGCTGCCATCGATGGCTTCCACAGCAGCGCAGATACGGTCCTGCAGGCCGGTCAAATAATCGCGTACACGGTCGAATTCGTTCATGCCACGATTCTAAGCGGTGCATCGCGCTTCATGCAGTCGGGCAAACGCGCCCGTTTGTCGCAGGGCGAGGCGCTGCGGCGTGTAGGCAACGGGTGCTTGGCCAGCCGGGCTTTACCGGGTCGTCCCACGCCAGGATTCATATGCCGGCTGTTTTCTAGTTGGGACCGGGCAGTGTGGGCGAGGCAGAAGCAGCAGAAGCGGAAGAGGAAGCAGAAGCAGAAGCAGGGCATGCGATCGGCGGTCTGGCTGCAGGGCCCTTGCCCGCCCACCATCGCAGGACACGCCGCAAGTACGTCCCTCTTTAGGCGCTTACGCGGCATCCATGCCGCGTCAGGTCCCGCGACGGTGGGCGGGCAAGGACCCGTCGCGATGGTGGGTGTGCATGGTTTCGACAGAGCAACCGGTAACCGGTGCGGTGTCCTTACCGGTTCCGGGACCCTTGGCGGCATGGACGCTGCCAGGAAGCCTCCACAGACGGATTCACGGCGTGTCCCGGAAGTGGTGAGGGCATGCGCCCTCGACCCACCGGGCTTGTGATTCAAGCCTCGTGCCGTGTCTAACCGTCGCCAAGGCTCGACGTCTCGATTTCCTCATGCGTTGCGCCCGCGCGAGGCGGCAAATTCGGCGCGCACTGCGGGCGTGCACAACCGCCATGCCAGCGCTGCGTGGAGACAGCCGATTGCCAGCACGCCCAGGCCTGTCAGCAGCAACGCCGCCTGGCGGGTTGCCTGCAGGCGTGCCTGCAGCTGCGGCCACTCGGGGCTGTGCACGACATCGGCAGGCAGCATTGCCTGCACGCCCTCGAACAACGGCCCGATCAACGCCAGGCCACCGACATTGAGCAGTGCAGTCACCAGCAGCACCGCCACGAACCCGACCCGCGCCCACTCGCGTCGCTGCAGCAAGGCCCAGCTCAACCATGCGAAGGCCACCGACAGCACCACGCCTACGACGGACAATGACAACGCATGATCGATCAACCACTGCAACGAGGTGGGCAGGATGATTCCTTCGGGCAAGCCCAGCGCCGCCGCGTCGGGCATCAGTACGATCATCACGATCTGCAGCAGGTTGGACATCGCACTGACGACACCCAGCAGCAGGGACACCCATGCCAGCGGCGTGACGAAGCCGCCGCGCGGTCGAGGGCGCGGTGTCGGCGCGCTCATTGCAGCGATGCGATATGGGCGGCCACGGCGGCCTGGCCAGCCGGATCCAGGGCCGGCTGCAGTTGCGCGTACCAACCGGGCAGGGCGTCGGCCGGCAGGCACTGGCGCAACAACGGTGTGCTGCGCTCCAGGAAGGCTTCGAAGAAGGGCAGCCCGCGCACGTAGAGGAAGTGGCTGTCGGTGATCGACATGCCGGCGTAGGCCTCGCGCAACCACTCCAGATGCGGCAACGCGTGCGCGCCGTGGCCGGCGCGGGTCAGCGCGGTGAGGAAGCTGGTGCGCGCGGTGGCCGGCGAGGTGGAGCGCTCCTGCGCATTCAGATCGTCGAAGGTCAGCAACCACTGTTCGCCACGATCGATCTCGTTGCACATCACCGAGGTGGTCGCCAACTGCAATGCGTTGTGCGCGGTGGGCTCCAGTTCGTACAGCGCCAGCCAGTGCGGGTACGCCTCGCGATAGCGGTCCAGCGCGCTCAATGCCAACGCGCACAGGCGTTGCGCGTCGGCACCCAGGTGCAGCTGCGCTTGCGCAGCGTTGTAGGCGCCCAGCTGATCGCCGCGCTGGAACAGGCTCAGTGCGGGCTGCAATGCCGGGTCGATCTGGACTTCGGTATCGGTGTCATCGGTTGCAGCTGCCGGCGCTGCGGTCGGTTCGGCTCGGGGCGTCTTCGCCACCGGGGTCTTGCGTCCAAACAAACGGTCCCACAGGCCCATCGCGATTACCTTCTGCGCGCCGCGAATCGGAAACCGCTGCGGTGCCGGCGGCGCTCCGGTCGGGCGGCGGGCCGGCAAAGGGGAGCGCAATGCGCCAGCGGTCTGCCGATCCTGCGCCAAGCTTAGGGCCAGTTGCGTACGTGCAGGTGAGTGCCGGGCAGGGTGACGCATGGCGATGGCTACCGTGGCAGCGCATCACGCGTGCAACCTGGGCGATCTGTCGCTTGCTGCAGCATGGGGATGCCGGCGCCGCGCGCGATGTCATCGACCGGGCGATGCAGCACGCATCGCCTGGCCGCAGCGGCATGGCTTACGGCTTTACCTGCTCATTGAACAGCTTGAGGATGCGCTTGTATTCGTCCAGCCACGAATCGGCACGCGTAAAGCCGTGGCGTTCCAGCGGATACGGCGCCACCTGCCAGTTGTCCTTGTGCAGCTCCATCAACTTCTGGGTCATGTCGACCGAGTCCTTGAAGAACACGTTGTCGTCGATCATGCCGTGCGCGATCAGCAGATGGTCGCGCAACCCGTCGGCGTAGTTGATCGGCGATGAGGTCTTGTAGGCCTCGGGATCGAGCTCGGGCGTGTTGAGGATGTTGGAGGTGTACTCGTGGTTGTACTGCATCCAGTCGCCGACCGGACGCAGCGCCGCGCCGGCCTTGAAGGTGCCGGGGCTGCGGAACAGCGCCATGTAGGTCATGAAGCCGCCGTACGAGCCGCCGTAGATGCCGGCACGCGCGCGGTCGCCCTGCTTCTGCGTCACCAGCCACTCCAGCCCGTCCAGATAGTCTTCCAGCTCCGGGTGGCCCATGTTGCGGTAGATCGCGGTGCGCCAGTCGCGGCCGTAGCCTTCCGAGGCGCGGTAGTCCAGGTCCAGCACGATGTAGCCCTGTTGCACCAGCAGGTTGTGGAACATCTGCTCGCGGAAGTACGGCGTGTAGCGCTGCGAGACGTTCTGCAGATAGCCTGCGCCGTGCACGAACATCACGATCGGATACTGCTTGCCGGGCTCGGGGTTCTGCGGCCCGTAGTACTTGCCCCAGACCGTGCCGGCGCCATGCCTGGACGGTACCTGCACATACTGCGGTGCGATCCACGGCTGCGCCTTGAACGCGGGCGTGCGGGTGTCGGTCAGCAGCGTGGCCTGGCCGCCTGCGGCCGGCACCACCGCCAGCTGCGGTGGCAGGTAGCTGCCTGAGTAACGCACCAGCAGTTGCTGCCCGTTCGGCGACAGGCTGAAGCCTTCCACGCCATTCAACGCAGTGACTTCGCTGAGCTGGTCGCTGCGCAGATCCAGCTTGCACACCTCGTAATCGCCCGGCCATTTCTGGTTGCACAGGAAGAACATGCTGCTGCCGTCGGCGCTGGGCACCGGCATCGACACTTCCCACTTGCCGCGCGTGCGCTGGCGCGGCTTGCCGTTGCCTTCCACCGTGTACAGCTGCGAATAGCCGGATTCTTCCGACAGCAGCCACAGCGTGCGGTTGTCGGGCAGCCAGCCGAAATCGTTGAAGTCCCAGTTGATCCAGGCGCTGTCGCTCAGGCGGTGCCGCGGCTGTAACGTGGCGTTGGCCAAGTCCACGCTGGCGATCCAGCGGTCCTTGTTGTCCACCGCGCGAATCTCCACCGCCACGTTGAGCCCGTCGTCACTCCAGTGCACCGCCGGCCCGCTGCCGTCGCCGTCGCTTTCCACACGGACGGCGCGGTTGCCCTTGAGCGCGTCGCGCTTGGCGGCCTTGCGCAGCGCGGCCAGCGGGTCGGTGGCGATACCCGGCAGGGTGTCGAAGGACAGCGGTCTTGCAGTGCCGGCGCTGACATCGACCAACCACAGCGCATGCGCCACCGGCGCATTGCGACCGACGCGGGTGCGCACTTCCTGGAATTCCTCGTAACCGGATTCGGTCACGTACTTGGGCATCTTGCCGGCCTGGCCCTCTTCGGCACCCTTGGCCTGGGTGACCACCAGCAGGTGGCGGCCGTCCGGCGACAACGCGCTGTCGACGATCTCCACCTCATCGCCCAGGTACACCGGCGCCGCCGCACGCGTGGCATCGGCGCGGCGCCAGGCGTCTTCCTGGGTGCGTAACGCATCACGCTGCTCACGGTCGCGCCGCAGCGTGGCCAGCGTGGCCAACTGCTGCTCGCGCAACACATCGGCCTTGGGCGCAGCGTTGGGATCGCGCTCGGCCTTGACCACTGCAACCTGCGCAGTGCCGCCGTCGGCGCGCCAGTGGTACCAGTTGTTGCCCGCGCGCCAGATCGCGCCGCCATCGCTGGCAAATTGCGGCCGCGATTCGACCTCGTTGCTGCGGGTCAGCTGGGTCAGTGCGCCGGAGCGCAGGTCACGCAGGAAGATGTCGCCATTGCGCGCGAACAGCATGCGCTGACGGGCCGCGTCGTAGCTCGGGTTATCCGCATCCAGGCCGGCGCGTGCGTTGTCGGCCACGCGTTCGGCGCCGCCGCCGCCGGCGCCCTGGCGATAGGTGTCGCGCACCGGGGAACCGTCGCGCTTGAGCAGGTATTGCACCTGTTTGCCGTCCCACTGCCACCAGGCCTGATCCACCGACGGCCCGATCCAGTCCGGATCGGCCATCACCTGTTCGATGGTGAGCGGTGTGGCGGATTGCGCATGCGCGGTGACAGCCAGCAACAACAAGGACAGCGGCAACAATCTGGGCATCGGTAACAACTGGACGCAACGAGGAGCGGACAAGCCTAGCAGCTCGCTTCCGCCGGGGGCTTGGGCCACAGGTCATGTGCGCGGTGGGGCGAGTGCGTCGTCGAACAGGCAAGGCATGGACGAGTGGCGGACGCGACCACAAGCGGTTGTGCGCGCATTGGCTCGCACGGGCGTACGCGCTTGACGGCCAATGCACGCCAGGTGCGATGCGCTGCTGCAATGAGTTGGAATGCGCTTGGCGCACGGGCCTTGCCAAGGTTCCCGACCGCCGCTTCCGTGGCGCAGCCGGAAACCTCCCGACTTGCCAGCAGGGCAGGTGGCGGCCAAGCTAGCGCGCTTTTGCGATTGCCGGTTCTCATGTCCAGCCTGCCTGTTCCTGCCGTTTCCCACCCGATGGCCGTCGGCGCGCCCGGCCGGCCGCTGGCCTGGCGCGCAGGGCAGTCGGTCGATCTGGCCACCTTCATCGCGCACGTGCATGGCCTGGCGCAGCTATTGCCGGACGGTCGCCACGCGGTGAATCTGTGCGAAGACCGCTATCGCTTCATGGTCGCGTTCTATGCGTGCGCATTGCGCGGGCAGGTGTCGCTGCTGCCGTCCTCGCGCGCGCCGGCCGTGGTCGGCGAAGTGCAGGCGCGGCATGCCGATGCCTACTGCCTGGGCGATCTGGCACTGGAGCTGGCACCGCCGCGCTATTGGCAGCTGCCGGCCGAGTTGCCGCAGGCCGCAGGCCCGATTCCGCAGCTGGCCGACGATGCCCTGGTGGCCATCGGCTTCACTTCCGGCAGCACCGGCAGCCCGCAGCCCAACCCCAAGACCTGGGGCAGCTTCCTGACCAGTACGCGTCAGGATCTGGTCGCGCTGGAAAGCCTGTGGGCGCACACCGATGCGGTGCCGCACGTGGTCGCCACGGTGCCGCCGCAACATATGTACGGCATGGAACTGTCGGTGCTGCTGCCGATGGTGACCGAGCTTGCGGTGCATGCGGGCCGCCCGTTCTTTCCGGACGATGTGGCGCGCGCGCTGTCGGACATTCCTGCCCCGCGCGTGCTGGTGACCACGCCGGTGCACCTGCGCGCGCTGGTCGAATCCGGCGTGGCGTTGCCGCCGCTGGTCGGCATCGTCTCGGCCACCGCGCCGTTGGCGCAGGACGTGGCCGCGGCCGCCGAAGCGCGGTTTGGCGGCGAGGTACGCGAGATGTTCGGTTCCACCGAAACCTGCGTGTTCGCGGTGCGCCGCACCGCGCTGGAGGCGGCGTGGACACCGCTGCCCGGTGTGCGCCTGGAAACGCAGGCGGCAGGCACCTTGGTGCACGCACCGCATCTGGCCACGCCGGTGCTGCTGGCCGACATGATGGACGTGGCTGCCGACGGCACCTTCCAGGTGCGCGGCCGGCAGGCCGATCTGCTGGAAATCGCCGGCAAACGCGCCTCGCTGGCCGATCTGACCCGTCGCCTGCTGGCCATCCCGGGCGTCGTCGACGGCACCATCGTGCAGCTCGCACCCGAGCCCGGTCAGGCGGTCGGCCGCATCGCCGCACTGGTGGTCGCCCCGACCCTGGACGAAGCGCAGATCCTCGCCGCCCTGCGCGTCAGCGTCGACCCGGTGTTCCTGCCGCGCCGCCTGCGCAAACTCGCCGCCCTGCCACGCAACGAAACCGGCAAGCTGCCACGCGATGTGGTGCTGGGTTTGCTCAACGGCTGATTGCAGGTGTCGCCACGGAGCATTGCTGCTGCGTGGCTGCAGCAGGTATCAGTACTGACGCCCGCAATCGCTCACCCATGCACCCCATCGATCTCCACCGCCAGCTCGTCGCGGCAGATCACCGCGTGCAGCAGCAGACGCGGTACCGCATCGCCGAAGCGGGCGTCCAGCGCCTGCGCCACCTTGGGCAGATCATCCTGCTCGCGCACGTAGACCTTCAGGCGGGTACCGGCGCCGAACTGCGTGGGCAGGGCGGGGGCATGCTGGCGGGCGGCACCCAGCAGGGCGTCGAAGTTGGCGAAGGTCTCTTCCAGCTGCGCCAGCAACTGGCCGGTGTGCATCGAGGCATGCCCGACCACCGCGGCGGTGCCTGACAGCAGCAGCGGCATGTCGCTGCCGGCCGGCGGCAGCATGGCGCGCGCGAAACTCGGCGGCTGCGGGCCGTACTGGCGCGGGTAGTTGTAGGCGCTGACCTGGCGCGGGTTTTCCAGCGGGGTGCCGGCGTCGCTGGCGGCCAGCCAGTAGATCTGGATGATGCGCTCGGCATCGCAGCGTCCCACCGCGGTGGCGGCCGGCAATTGCGCATTGTCGAAGGCGCCCAGGCCGCGCGCACGGCCCACGCAGAACTGCCGGTAGCGTTCGCGGTCGCCACTGCCCAGGGTGATGGCGTCCAGATAGTTCCAGATACGCAGCAGGCGCGGGGTCTGGCTGCGGGTGACGAAGGCGGTGATTTCCGCATAGGCCTTGGCGGCGGCGGCTTCGATATCGACATCCTGCTCGTCGATTTCGATCACG
This sequence comes from Xanthomonas sp. F14, assembly GCF_014199865.1. Lineage (NCBI taxonomy): Bacteria > Pseudomonadati > Pseudomonadota > Gammaproteobacteria > Lysobacterales > Lysobacteraceae > Xanthomonas > Xanthomonas sp. F14. The sequence goes on from NZ_JACHOM010000006.1 coordinate 192,966, forward strand.
CCGAACTGCAGGCGGCCGTCGCTGGCCCAGGCGATGTTGCCATCGCGGCCGCTGTGCACCGCCGCGTCGGTCCGCCATACTTCCAGCACGTCGGCGTGGTACGGCTGCAGCGGCACGCGCAGGTAGCGGGGGTCGTCCAGGCGCGGCGCCGCCGTGCCGAAGCCGAACACAGCCAGCACCTGCGGGTCGGCCAGCAGTGCAGACGGGTCGGTCTGATCGACATAGTCGACCTGCAGGCGGGGATGGCGCACGGTGTGCGTGGTCTGGGCCGGGGAAGCGGTCATCGTGTGTCTCGTTGTTGCGTGTCGCGTTGCAAGGTGTCGCCATCGAAGCCGAGCGTGGCCTGACGTCGGCGTTGGCGCCAGGACTGCCAGGCGCGCGGCATCATCGACAAGGTGGTCAGTGCATAGATGGCGCGGAACGCGCGCAGACGCAGGCGCACCCTGGGGCTGTCGAACACGTCGCCGGCCAGCATCGCCACCACCGCTTCCTCGATCTGCCAGGTGTTCTGCGGTTGTGCGAACAGGGCGCGCATTGTCGGCGAGGTGAAGCGGTAGATGAACCACTTGAACTCGTCCACGCCGCGCTTGAGCTCGCGCTGCAAGGCGCGCTGCAGTCTTGCCTCGTGCTGCGGCATGCGCAGGGCCTGGTCCACCATCGCCGCACCGCGCTCGGCGCTGTGCATGGCCAGGAACACGCCGGACGAAAACATCGGGTCGACGAAGGTGTAGGCATCGCCCAGCATCAACCAGCGCGGGCCGGACATGCGCGTGCATTCGTAGGCGTAATTGCCGGTGGCATGCACCGGGGCCACGCGTTCGGCGCCGAGCATGCGCGTGCTGAGCTCGGTGTTGAGCGCAAGCGTGCGCATGAAAAAGCCCTCGCTGTCGCCTTTGCGGGTCTTCATGTATTCCGGGTAGCAGACCGCACCCACGCTCATGATGTCGTCCGGCAACGGGATCAGCCACATCCAGCCATGCGCATGGCGGTAGATGCTGATGTTGCCGGCATCCTCGCCCGGTCGGCGCGTCACGCCGCGGAAATGGCTGAACAATGCGGCCGATTGATGCCTGGCATTGGCGCGCTTGAGCTTGAGGCGGTTGCCCAGGAAGGTGTCGCGGCCGCTTGCATCGAGCAGGTAGCGCGGGCGGAACTGCTGCGCACCCGCCACGCCCTGCGCCTGCAGTACCGGCTGCTGCCCGTCGAACTCCACCGCGTCGACCTTGACCTGGTCGCGCGCATCCACGCCCACCGCGCGCGCGCGCTCGAACAGCACCTGGTCGAACTGCGCACGCGGCACCTGGAAGGCGAAATCGGCCTTGGCCTCCAGCGCATGCGCGAAGCGGAAGGTGTTGTAGCCGCCGCTGTCGTTGGGAAAGTCCGCACCGCGCTTGAGCACGCCGATGCTGCGCACCTCTTCCAACACGCCCAGGCGTTCGAGAATCGGCATGTTCATCGGCAGCAGCGACTCGCCGATATGGAAGCGCGGATGCTGCGCCTTCTCCAGCAAGGTCACCTGCCAGCCATGCTGGGCCAGGACGATGGCCGCCGCGCAGCCCGCCGGCCCGCCGCCGATGATCAGGACATCCGGACACTCGGGTCCGGGGGCCGGCCCGGCTGCCGGCTTGGCGGTCGGGGTAGGGCCAACAGCGGTGGAAGTCATCCTGGAACGAACCTGCAGCGGGCGAGCGTCATGCAGTCATGATAGCCTGACCGGCGGCCCGGACAGCTATGCCGGCCGCCGACTCGCTGTTGCAGACCGATCGACACCCTCGCCAATGCGGCCGCAAGGCCGGCGTGGCGAGTGCTCGGAATCGGCCGGCACGGCAACGTACACTGTCTGTGCCCTGCAGCATCGCCGATGCCGGCCTGACGGTTGTCTGCGCCGCTGTGGTTGTTCTGCAATTTCGCTGTGAATCTGTTGCCCGACCCTCACCTGGAAGCTCTCTGGATGTCCTCGCAAACCGCTGCCGAACGTGAACTGGCCGAACTCCTGGTCGAAAGCCTGAACCTGGAAGACGTCCAGCCCGCCGACATCGACCCGGAGGCGCCGTTGTTCAATACCGGGCTGGGACTGGATTCGATCGACGCGCTGGAACTGGCGCTGGCGATCAGCAAGCGCTATGGCTTCCAGCTGCGCTCGGACAATGACGAGAATCGTCGCATCTTCGCGTCGCTGCGCGCATTGTCGGCGCATGTCGAAGCCAACAAGACCGTCTGAGGTCGCGACCGCCGCGCCCGGCGATGCGCCCCCGTGGGTGCTGGGGCTGGGCGTGTTGCTGGCGGTGGCGTATTCGCCGCTGGCGCACTGGGCCAACGCCAGCCATCGCCCGGAGCTGGCCGTCATCGCCGGTGGCTTGCTGGTGCTGATGGTGCTGATCGAACCGATGGTCGCGCGCCGTGCCTGGGCTTGGGCGCTGGCCGTGCTGACCTTGCTGGGCCTGAGTGCGTTGTGGCACTCGCCGTACGCGATGCTGGTGCTGGCCGCGCCGCCGGTGGTGTTCACCGGCTGGGTCGCCTGGTTCTTCGGTCGCAGCCTGCGCCGTGGGCGCATGCCGTTGATCACGCGCATCGTCGAGGGGCTGTATCGCCAGGCCGGCATGCCGATCACTCCGGAGCAGTACCGCTACACGCGCCGCCTCACCCTGGCCTGGGCGCTGCTGCTGTGCGCGCTGACCCTGGTCAACCTGGTGCTGGGCCTGTGCGCCGAACCCAGTGGCGTGCTGACGCAACTGGGTTATGTCTCGCCGCTGCCGATCAGCGACGCGCGCGCATCGTTGTTCGCCAATCTGCTGGCGTACGGGGTGGTTGGCGGGTTCTTTGTAGGCGAATATCTATTGCGCGGCCGCTGGTTTCCACAGCGCCCCTATCGTAATCTGCCAGACTTCTTGCGCCAGATGGCGCGGCTCGGGCCGGAATTCTGGCGCGATCTGCTGCGCTGAGTGCGTGGCCAGGGGCAGCGACGTACGTGCACATTTTCGGGGACAAGACAAAGATGCCGCTGGCAAGGATGCCGTCGCGCCTGGCGTGGGCCGTGTTCAATCTGCTGCAACTGGCCTTCACGCTGACGTTTACCGCGGGCGGAATCGCCTATGGCCTGGCGTCGCTGGCGATCACGCGCGACACCGACCGCCTGCTGCGCATGGGCGCGTGGATGTGGTCGCCGGTGCTGTTTCGCGGTGCCGGCGCCACGGTGATCGTGGAAGGCCGCGAGCGCGTGGACTGGTCCAGGAACTACCTGTTCGTCAGCAACCACCAGTCCATCATCGATATCTGCGCGTTGTTCTACGCCTTGCCGGTGCCGCTGCGGTTCCTGCTAAAGGACGAAATGCTCAAGGTGCCGTTCGTGAACTGGTATGCGCGGGCCACAGGCATGCTGTTCCTGGACCGCGACAGCCGGCGTGCCGGGGCGATGGTGCGCCGGCAGGCCGCCGCGCTGCTGCGCGAGGGCAAGCAGTTGTGTCTGTTTCCCGAAGGCACCCGCAGCCGCAGCGGCGCATTATTGCCGTTCAAGGCCGGGCTGTTGCAGGCCGCTATCGATGCTGGTGTGCCGGTGGTGCCGGTGGCGGTGGATGGCTGCGGCAAGGTGCTGCCGGTGGAGGGTGTGTTCAGGGTGCGCCCGGGCATCATCCGGGTACGTATCGGCGATCCGATCCCGGTGACCGGGCCGGATGCGCCGGACCGCCAGCAATTGACCAAGCAGGCACACGACGCCGTGGCTGCGATGCTCCAACCCAGGATTTGAGTTACCCGCTTATGGATTTCGTCGTGCCGCATGATCATCCCTGCCTGCCCGGGCACTTTCCGGGGCGCCCCGTGGTGCCTGGCGTGGTCGTGCTCGACCATGTGCTGCAGGCAGTGGAGGCCGCACATGGCCCACGCGCGGCGGCACGCCTGCCGCAGGTGAAGTTCGTGCAGCCGTTGCTGCCCGGGCAGACGGCATCGGTCATGCTGGACGGCGCCGGCCCACGCTGGCGCTTTCGCGTGCAGCGCGCCGACGAGCTGCTGGTCAGCGGCGAACTGGTGGCGGAGGCGGCGCAATGAGCAGTCAGTGGAAGCAACGCCCGGAAGGCGGCGGACGTTTCGCGCTGTGGCTGATCCGCGGCATCGCCCAGCATGCCGGGCGTGCGGTGGGACGCGCGCTGCTGTACCCGATCACGCTGTACTTCCTGCTGGTGCGTGCGCCCGAGCGCAGCGCCTCGCGTGCCTATCTGACGCGCGTGCTGGAGCGCCCGGCCACGCTGCGCGATGTGGCGCGGCATATCCACACCTTCGCTTCGACGATTCTGGACCGCGTGTACATGCTGTGTGGGCAGATGCAGCGCTTCCGGGTCGACATCACCGGGCTGGACCAGCTGCATGCGCAGATGGATCGCGGCCGCGGCGTGCTGATCTTCGGCTCGCACCTGGGCAGCTTCGATGCGCTGCGCGTGCTGGCCACCGAGCGGCCGGACGTGCAGGTCAAGGTGGTGCTGGACAAGGCCCACAACCGCGCCATGACCGAGCTGCTGGGCGCGCTGAATCCGCAGCTGGCCGCCAACATCATCGACGCCGGCATGGACGCGACCTCGATCGTCATGGCGATCAAGGACGCCACCGACGCCGGTGCGCTGGTGGCGCTGCTGATCGATCGCCCGCGCGAGGGCGACCCGGCGTTGCCGGCGACGTTCCTCGGCCGCAACGCGATGTTCCCGACCTCGCCGTGGCTGATCGCCGCAGCGCTGAAGGTGCCGGTGGTGCTGGCGTTCGGCCTGTACCGCGGCGGCAATCATTACGAGCTGGCGTTCGAGACCTTCAGCGAGGGCCTGGACGTGCCGCGTCGCCAGCGCGCACCGGTGCTGGCGGTACTCATGCGCGATTACGCCGCCAGGCTGGAACATTACACACGCTATGCGCCGTACAACTGGTTCAACTTCTACGATTTCTGGAACACCCACCATGCCGATGTGCCGCACCCTGCCGTGGATGCTGATACTGCTGTTCAGCGCCGCACCGCTATGCGCCGCACCGCCTGAGACGCTGGACGTCGGCCAGGTGCTGCAGCGCCTGGCACGCCCTGCACCGGTCAGTACCGAGTTCGTCGAACTGCGTGGCTCGGCGCTGCTGAAGACGCCGCTGCGCGTCCAGGGCCATTACCGTCGCCCGGATGCGCAGACCCTGGTGCGCGAGGTCAGCGCGCCGTATCGCGAGACCACCACGTTGCAGGGCGACGAAGGCGTGCTGGAACGCGAAGGCAAATCGCCGCGGCGTTTTTCGCTGAGCCGGGTGCCCGAACTGGCCGGCCTGAAGTCCGGCTTCGGCGCGTTGCTGGCCGGCGACCGCGCGCTGCTGGAGCAGCACTACCGCATCAGCGGGCAGGGCCAGCCGCAGGCCTGGCAACTGACGCTGCAGCCCAAGGACGCTGCCGTGGCCAAGCAGGTGCGCGAGTTGCGGCTGTATGGGCGCAATGACGAGTTGCGCTGCATTGAGAGCCAGCCGGCCAAGGGCGACGTGCAACGCACGCTGCTGGCCGGTGCGGCGCGCGCGGCCGCAAGCGTGACCGATGCGGCCGCGCTGACCACGCTATGCCACGGATCGGGCGCGTGACGCAGCGCGCCCACGGCGCAAGCAAGCCGCTCGCACGATCCCATGCCGCGCGCGCGGCCGGTGGACGTTCCGCTGGCACAGCGAGGCTTGCGCATGGCGTTTAAGTTGAACGCAAACCGCCGCATCGGCCTGGCGCTACTGTGGCTGGCGTTGCTGGCGGTGGCCGGGTTCTGGTTGAGCGAGACGCTGAAAGTCACCGGCGATCTGCGCAAATTCATGCCCGCCCGCAGCAACGCAAAGGCGCCCGCACAGCCCGATGCCGCGCGCGCGGCCGGTGGACGTTCCGCTGGCACAGCGAGGCTTGCGCATGGCGTTTAAGTTGAACGCAAATCGCCGCATCGGCCTGGCGCTGCTGTGGCTGGCGTTGCTGGCGGTGGCCGGGTTCTGGTTGAGCGAGACGCTCAAGGTCACTGGTGATCTGCGCAAATTCATGCCCGCCCCGCGCACGCCGGCGCAGAAACTGCTGATCGAAGAGCTGGGCGAAGGCCCCGGCTCGCGCCTGTTGCTGATGGCGTTGTCCAACAGCGACCCGGCCACGCTTGCCGCGCAGTCGCAGGCCCTGCAGCAGGCCCTGGCCGCACAACCGGAACTGTTCGAGCTGGTCGGCAATGGCGGCACTGCGGGGCTGGATGCGATCCCCGAGCGCCTGCTGCCGTATCGCTATCTGCTCAGCGACAGCTTCGACACCACGCCGCTGGATGCGCACACCCTGCAAGCGGCATTGCAGTCGCGCGTGCAGGATCTGGGGTCGCCGGCGGCGGCGCTGGTGGAGCCGTTGCTACCGCGCGACCCCACGCTGGAAGTGCTGCATCTGGCCGAAACCCTGCAGCCGGCCGCGGCGCCGCAGACGCGCAACGCGGTGTGGTTCGACCGTGCCGGTACCTCGGCCTTGCTGGTCGTGCAGACGCGCGCAGCCGGCTTTGATCCCACCGGCCAGCAACTGGCCTACGACGCGGTGCAGGCGGCCTTCGCCAAGGTCAGCAAGGGCAGCACGACCCGGCTTACCTTGACCGGCCCCGGTGCATTCGCCGTGGAAATCACCGCGCGCACGCAGGGCGAGGCGCAATGGATCGGGACGCTGGATACGGTGGGACTGGTGTTGTTGCTGCTGGTCGCCTATCGCAGCTGGAAGATTCCGGTGCTCGGCGTGCTGCCATTGGCCAGCGCCGGCCTGGCCGGTCTGGCTGCGGTGGCGCTGCTGTTCGATGGCGTGCATGGCATCACCGTGGCCTTCGGCTTTACCCTGATCGGCGTGGTGCAGGATTACCCGATCCACCTGTTCAGTCATCAGCGCCCGGGTCTGGATCCACGCGACAACGCGCGTCATCTATGGCCGACGCTGGCCACCGGCGTGGTGTCCACCTGCATTGCCTATGTGACCTTCCTGTTTTCCGGTGTGGACGGCTTGCGGCAGCTGGCGGTGTTCACCATCGCCGGGCTGGCGACCGCCGCGATCACCACGCGGTGGCTGTTGCCGTCGTTGATCGACCCGGCACCGCGCGACTACGCCGATTCACGCATGCTCTCCGCGCTGTGGCGCGGCATCGCGCGCCTGCCACGGCCGCGCATCAGCCTGGCGGTGATTGCGCTGATCGGCATCGCGGTGATCGCGTTCGCACCGGGGCAGTTCTGGCAGAACGATCTGTCGAAATTGACCCCGGTGCCGCCCAAGGCCCTGGCGCAGGACACGCATCTGCGCCAGGAACTGGGCGCCCCCGACGTGCGTTACGTGCTCGCGCTGTCTGCCGCCAACGACGAGGCCGCGCTGCAGGCCAGCGAGCAGTTGCGCCCGCGCCTGGATGCCCTGGTGCGCGACGGCGCATTGACCGGTTACGACATGGCCGCGCGCTATCTGCCCAGCATCAAGACCCAGCATGCGCGTCAGGCTGCCTTGCCGGATGCTGCGCAAGCGCGCGCATTGACCGACAGTGCGGTGGCCGCCACACCGTTTCGCAGCGATGCGTTCGCGCCGTTCCTGCAGGACCTGGACGCTGCCAAGCGCGCCGCCCCGCTGTTGCCGAAGGACCTGGCCGGCTCGCCGCTGGCAACGTCGGTCGGCGGACTGCTGCTGGGTCGCGGCGATCGCAGCACTGCGTTGGTGTCGTTGACCGGCCTGCGCGATCCGTCGGTACTGGCTGCCGCCGTGAAAGGCAGCGGCGCGCAGTTGCTGGATCTGAAGGACGCGTCAGAGTCCCTGGTGGCCGCGTATCGCGGGCGTGTGCTCGGCGCGCTGGTACTGGCCGCGCTGTTGCTGGCGGTGACGGTGGCGATCGCGTTGCGCAGCCCGCGCCGGATCGTGCGCGTATTGCTGCCGATGGCGCTGACCACGGTGCTGATCCTGGCGATCCTGCGCGGCATGGGGGTGGAGCTCAACCTGTTCCATCTGATCGCGCTGATCCTGGCGGCAGGCCTGGGCCTGGATTACGCATTGTTCTTCGACCATGCCGGCGACGATCACGCCGACCAGCTGCGCACGCTGCATGCGCTGATCGTGTGCAGCCTGATGACGCTGCTGGTGTTCGCGTTGTTGGCTGCCTCCAGCATCCCGGTGTTGCGTGCGATCGGCAGCACGGTGGCGCTGGGGGTATTGTTCAATTTCATCCTCGCCTTGCTGGTGTCGCGCGAGCCGGCGCTGGAGCGCGCAAGACACGGAGATGCACATGCAGGGACGTGAGGCAATTGCCGCGCTGATTCCGCACCAGGGCAGCATGTGCCTGTGGGAAGCAGTGCTGGAATGGGATGCGCAGCGCATCGTGTTGCGCAGCGATGCCCATCGCAGCGACACGCATCCGCTGCGTTGCAATGGCCGCCTGCGCGCGCTGCATCTATGCGAATACGGCGCACAAGCCATGGCTGTGCATGGCGGCTTGCTCGGCCGGGAATCGGGCAAGCCGGTGCGCCCGGGCATGCTGGTGGCGCTGCGTGCGGTGGACTTGCACGTCGCGTATCTGGACGACCTGCCCGATGCGATCGTCTGCGAAGCGCAGGTGTTGCTGCAGGGCGAGGACAGCCAGCAATACAGTTTTCGCCTGAGCCACGGCGCGCAATTGCTCGCCGAAGGTCGCGCCACGGTCATGCTGGGCGCCGCGCAGGCCACCCAAGCCCCGTAGGAGCGCGCTTGCGCGCGATGGCCTTACCGCTGACGCCGCATCGCGCGCAAGCGCGCTCCTACAAGATGTAGGCGATCAATGCTGGATCTATTCCTGCGCCTGCTGCGAGTCGTTAGGATGAGGCTCTTTCCGCCGTCGCGTCTGCGGCTTTCATCGAGGCTTCCATGAGCACTTCCATTCCACAGCGCCGCGCACTCGTCACCGGCGGCAGCGGCGATCTTGGTGGTGCGATCTGCCGTCAGCTGGCGGCGCAGGGGCGCCATGTGATCGTGCATGCCAATCGCAATATCGCCCGCGCCGATGACGTGGTTGCAGCGATCGTGGCCGACGGCGGCAGCGCCGAGGCGGTGGCGTTCGATGTGGCCGATGCGCAGGCCAGTGCGGTGGCGCTGGCAAGCCTGCTGGAGGGCGGCCCGATCCAGATCGTGGTCAACAACGCCGGCATCCACGACGATGCGCCGATGGCGGGCATGAACGCCGAACAGTGGCATCGGGTCATCGACGTGTCGCTGCACGGGTTCTTCAATGTCACTCAGCCGCTGCTGCTGCCGATGGCGCGTACGCGCTGGGGCCGCATCGTCAGCGTGTCGTCGGTGGCGGCGGTGCTGGGCAATCGCGGGCAGACCAACTACGCCGCGGCCAAGGCCGCCTTGCACGGCGCCAGCAAATCGCTGTCGCGCGAGATGGCCAGCCGCGGCATCGCCGTCAACGTGGTCGCGCCGGGCGTGATCGAAAGCGAGATGGTCGGCGAAAGCTTCGCGCCGGAAGTGATCAAGCAACTGGTACCGGCCGGCCGGGTCGGCAAGCCCGACGAAGTGGCCGCGTTGGTGGCGTTTCTGTGTTCGGAGTCAGCCGGCTACATCAACGGCCAGGTCATCGGCATCAATGGTGGGATGGGCTGAGGGCGGCTGATCTGCTGGTTTGCTGCGGGGTCCTTGCCCGCCCACCATCGCAGGACACGCTGCAAGTACGTCCTTGTAAGCTCTTACGCGGCATCCATGCCGCGTAAGGTCCGCGACGGTGGGCGGGCAATGACCAGTCGAGATGGTCGGTGTGCATGGTGCAAGCAATGCACGCTGCGCGGCCCTTAGATGAGGTGCGGTCTGGGATCAGCTCAGTTTCATCCGAACACTGCGCTGCACATCGACAGCAGTGCATACCGAATTAGCCACCGGTCTCGTCGATCCTCATGACCAGATCGCGCTCGTGCGCACCCCGCGCGGCGCTCCAATGCACCGACACGGTATTACCATTGGCGCGCAGGCGGCCGTCGACATACAGGCCATCGCCGCGATCGTGATACGACGCCGTCCAGTTGTAGATGCTGGCACCTTGTGCAAGGTAATGGGTTTCAGCGGCACGCCGACACGCAGGAACCAGGTCGCTACCGTTCATTAGCAGCGGTTCGGGGACGTACTGCACGACATGGCTCACCTCCTGTGAGTGCGGATGCCCGAAGTATAGGAGCTAGGTCTGACTGCAGAAACGCACGCGCCGTTGCCGGCGCGGTCCTCAAACTCACGCCGCGTCGGCGTACCAGGCGGCGGTGAGGATCGGCTCGCCGATGGCGTTGGCGGTCAAGGCGTCCAGCCCGTGGTCCGGCAGTGCGGCATGGCGCTGGCGTGCCTGCTGCAGGATCTCGCGTGCCAGCACCGCCATCTGCGCCACGTTGCTGTGGATGCGTGCGGCAAAGGCATCGTCGTCGAGGGTGTCGTTCAAGGCGCCATTGAGTTCGTTGAACCAGCCGATCAGGTATTGATCGAGCAGGCGCCCATCGTCGGTGGCCAGGCCTTGTGCAGTGTTGTGCTGGCCCCAGTCGTGCAGCACACGCTGCATGGCCAGATTCATGTCGCGCGCATAGAAGAAATCAGACTTCATGCGCGAGAGCAGGCTGAGGTCGGCAATGCGTCCGCTGCAGAACAGCGGCGCCAGCAGCGACCAGTAGTAGGTGTAGTCCCAGATCACCTTGACCGGCATCACCTGCGCGTCGCCGAACAGCGCGTACTGGTCCTGGTACAGGGTCAGGGTGTTTTCGTAGAACGAGAAATACAGCTGCTGATACAGCTCCACATACGGGCTGAGCGATCTGCCGGCGCGGTCGCGGCCGATCAGTTCGCAGATGTAGGTATTGGAAATCGCAATGAAGTCGCTGCCGGGCGAATAGAACGGGTCCAGGAACAAGCCCGCCTCGCCGGTCAGTGCCCAGCGCTGCGGCGAGAACACCTGCTTGCAGCCATAGGAGAAGTTACGCAGGAACAGGAAGTCCTGCAGCCGGTAGTCGGCCTTGTCGAGTGTGGCGGCGACCTGCGGCTGATGCGTGCGCAGCCAGGTCATCGCCTTGTCGTGGGTGTTCATCGTGTCCAGCGGGTGCATCGACCCATCGCAGACGATGCCCAGCGAATGCGCGCCGGACGACAGCGGAATCAGCCAGAACCAGTAGCCCGGCCCGCACATGTGGTTGGTCGAGCGCCAGCGGTCCGGCGGCGTGCAGCGCTGCAGCCAGTTGCTGTCCTGCGACCAGCCATTGGGGTCGATCAGGCCTTCCACACGCCACCACACCGCATTGGCGTTGTGCGCATTGTCCTGCGCCAGGCCGAGCTTGCGCTTGAGCAGGCCGGCGCGGCCGCTGGCATCCACCACCCAGCGTGCGCTCAGTGTGCCGGCCTCGCCGGCGCGCTCGTAGCGCACGGCGTGGTCGGCCTGGTCATCGGACAGGTCCACGCCCTTGACGCTGCAGTTGTCGACAAACGTGATGCCCTGCGCGCGGGCGCGCTCGCCGAGGAAATTTTCGAAGCGGCCGCGGTCGATCTGCCACGACGGCGTCGGCAGGATCTGGCTGACGCCCAGCTCGGTGCAGCGGTCGATGTCCTCGCGCTTGTCGGAGAAGAAGAAGCGGAACCCGAACTTGCGGATCTGCTCGGTCTCCAGATGCTCGCGCAGGCCCAAGACCTCGGCGAAGTAATGCGCGCCGATCTCCACCGTGGACTCGCCCACCTTGAACGCCGCCTCGCGCACCGGGTGCGCACGCCGCTCCAGCACGGTGATCGCCAGTTCGGGGTCGCGTTGGCGCAGCTGCAGGGCCAGACTCAGGCCGGCCAGGCCACCACCGGTGATAACGACATCGGCACGCTGTGCATTCATTGGGATGGCTTGCTCTTGGTAACCGCCGGCACAGTAGCAAATTCGCCGTCAGCGTCGTCGATCAGCACCGGGTTGGCCCGCACGCGGCGGTACTCGCGCCAGATATGCCCGTAGCTCCAGGCCTGGACCACCACATGCGAGGTGATTTCCCACAGATCGCGTACCAGGCGGAAATGGCTCTTGCGGAACGCGCCCGGCGAGGTGCCGGCGTAGCGGGTTTCGATCGGCACCGCGACCACGCGCGCGCCGGCCTGGCGTGCGGCGGAAATCAGCAGCTGCGCTTCGAACACGAAGCCTTCGCCGGGCACGTCGGGCAGGGTGAACACCGAGGCCGGATACAGGCGCTGGCCGCTCTGGCTGTCGACCAGCTGGAAGCCGCAGGCCCAGGCGATGCCCCAGTCGCCGAAATCGTTGCCGATGCGGCGGATGGTGGGCTGGGTGGCGCGCTTGCGCATGCGGGCGCCGACGATGACGCAGCCGGGGTGGCGATTGGCCGCCGCCAACAGGCGCGGGAAATCGGCGGCCTTGTGCTGGCCGTCGCCGTCCATGGTCATCACCGCGCGCATGCCCATCCGCTGCGCCTGCGCAAACCCGCTGCGCAACGCGGCGCCCTTGCCCTTGCGCTGCGGGTGCCGGATCAAGGTGATCGGCAGGCCGGCGATGCAGTCGGCAGTGCCGTCATCGGAGCCGTCGTCGATCACGATCACGTTGGAACAATAGGTCAGCGCATCGTTGACCACTTCACGGATGCGCAGCGATTCGTTCAGCGCCGGCACCAGGATCGCGGTGTCCTCGCGGGTCAGTGGCTGCCGGCTCACTGCTGGAGCTCCACGCGCAACACCCGGCCCGGGCCGGCGTACAGCGCCACGCGTTCGCCGCCAGTGGCGATCAGGTCGAACAACGGCAGCATCGGCGCCATCGCATTGGCGGCGACATGCCGCGCCAGCGGGCCGGCGCCCGGCGTCGGCGTGCCGTCGTCCAGCCACGCCCGCAGCTGCGGCTTGCCGGCCTGGCCTGGCGCACCCAGCACCAGCGCGCCACCGAGCAGCCCCTGGCTGGGGGCGACCCGACCCAGCGGCCCGACCGAGCGGGCGTCGTAGCCGGCCAGCAGCACTGCGTCCATGCCGGCGGCACGTTGGACCAGCGCCTCCAGCAAGCCTTGCGCGAAGCTGCCCAGGCTGGCGCTGATCGCGGTGGCCGGGGTCATCGCCCCGGCGCCGATGGTCCAGTAGCCGGCCGCGGCGTTGTGCACCGAGTTGTGGAACTTGGTCGGCGAGATCGCCGTGGGGTCGCTGGCCAGGGTGGTGCACATGTAGTCGGAGATGGCCAGGTCGCCGTACGTGGAAGTGAAGATCGACGGCAGGCTGGCCGGCTCGCGGCCGGCGGCGGTGCAGGCGGCCAGCGCGGCCTCCAGCGAGACCGCCACCGTGTCCGGTGCGCGACGGCGCTCGTTGGCGGCCAGCAGCTGCGGCGCCGGGCGCGCGCCGGTGTCCTGCAGCGCGCCGCCGCGCACGAACGCCGCAGCGGCGTCCCAGCTCGGCAGGCCCTGGGTCCAGAAGCCGATCCCCTCGATGGTGGCAGCCAGCATCAGCGGGCCTGCCCGAACAGCAGCGAGCAGTTGTTGCCGCCAAAACCGAAGGAGTTGTTCATTGCGTAATCGATCTTGGAATGGGCATTGTCGAAACGGATCTGCGGGCCGCAGGCGGGGTCGGGCACTTCGCTGTTGAGCGTGCCCGGCAGCACGCCGTCGCGCAGCGCCAGCAGCGCGATCACCGACTCGACGATGCCGGCTGCGCCCAGGGTGTGGCCGGTCCAGGCCTTGGTCGAGCTGGCGTGCAGGGTGGCCGGGAAGATCGCCGCCACCGCGGCGGCTTCGACGCTGTCGTTGGCCGGGGTGGCAGTGCCGTGCAGGTTCAGGTAGCCCACCGCGGCCGGCTCCAGGCCGGCGCGTTCGAGCGCGCCGCGCATCGCCAGCTGCGCGCCCAGGCCCTGCGGATGCGGGGCGGACATATGGTGCGCATCGCTGGATTCGCCATAGCCGTACAGCCACAGCGTTGCGTCCGGTGCGGCAGCGGTGCGTTCGAGCATGGCAAAGCCGCCGGCCTCGCCCAGGCTCAGGCCGACCCGGCGCGCATCGAACGGCTGGCACAGCTCCGGTGCCACCACCTGCAGCGAGTTGAAGCCGAACAGCACGCTGCCGCACAAGGTATCCACGCCGCCGACCAGGGCGGCATCCACCACCCCGGCGTCGATCAGGCGCGCGGCCTGGGCAAACACCTTGGCGCTGGACGAACAGGCGGTGGCCACGGTCACGCTCGGGCCGCGCAGGCCGGTGGCGTGCTGCACGAAGTCGCCCAGCGAGTGCGGGGTGTGCACGATCGGGCGATCCAGGTCGTCGGGAAAGCGCGCGCCGTCGGCGTCTTCGACCAGCCGCGTGTAGGCTTCTTCGCTGGCGCCGATGCTGGAGGTGGAAGTGCCGATGATCACTGCCACGCGCTCGGCGCCGTAGCGCTGCGCGGCGGCCTGCACCGCCTCGGCCATGCCGTCCTGCTGCAGGGCCAGCCAGGCCAGGCGATTGTTGCGGCAGTCCCAGCCTTGCAGGGCCTCCGGCAACACGACGTCTTCCACGCCGTCGACGCGGCCGATCCAGCACGCCAGCGGCTGCGGGCCGAAATCGTTGCGACGCATGCCGCTGCGGCGAGCAGTCAGGGCGGCGGCCTGGGCATCGAGCCCGGCGCCGAGCGCGGTGGTGGACGTAAAAGCGGTGACGGCGACCGGGGCCATCTGGGACGAATGCTGCGCTTGGCTCACGGTGGTCTGGCTGGCAAGAAGTGGGCTCAGTATATCGATGGCGGGTGCGCCTCCCGTCGATGGCGCAACTGAACGTGCCGGTCATGTCGCTGACGGGGCTGGAGTTTTCGCGCGTTGCCGCGCTTTCGCCATCGGCGCAATTGGGACACAATCCTGCGACACACTTGCCGATCGAGCGCGACCACGCGCGCATGCACGCCTACGTCTATAAAAGCCAACGCAAGCAGGACACCTTCGTCTATCTCGCCACGCGCGACGACTTCTCCGGTCTTCCCGCCGCCGTGCACGCGCAGCTGGCGCCGTTCGCGTTCGTGCTGGAGGTGGCGTTGACGCCGGAGCGCCGTCTGGCGCAGGCCGACGTGGCCACGGTGCGCGAAGCGCTCGCCAGGCACGGCTTCTATCTGCAACTGCCCAAGACGGTGGTGCTGGCGGGCGAGTGCGACTATGACTGAGGCCGCACGGGCCGCACGCTCGCGGGCCGCAGCGCTGGCCGGCCTGGCCGGCGTGGCGTTGTCGTTGCTGGGCGGCATCGGCGGCGGTGTCGCCGCGGTGACGCTGTGGCTGGCGCAGCCGGCGTTCGCACTGGCGGTGTCGTGGGCGCGCGGTAGCCGCGCATTGCCCAGCCAGCCGCGTGCGGTTGCGCAGGCAGTGCCGCCGTTGCTGACGATCTGGGGTGTGGGCCTGCTGGCGCTGGCCGCGCTGATCAGCTGGCCGCTGACCGCCCTGCGCGACAGCGGCAGCCTGGCCGCCGCATTGGCCTTGAGTGTGGCGGTCAGCGCCGCGTTGCTCGGGTTGTGGCGGACTTGGCCGCTGTGGGGCGAGGTCGAACGCGATGGCGGCGCCCTGGCCCCACGGTGGCATGCGCTGGCAACGCAGGAGTTGCACGCCTGGCGCGGCCTGCTGGCCGCAGCCCTGGTGCTGGCGATGTGCACGCTGGTGGTGGCGCTGGCCTGGCCGGGCTGGCTGTCGAGCAGCCTGCGCTGGAGTCTGGCGATCGCGGCCAGCGTGCTGCTGCCCGCTGCCCACCTGCTGTTGCAACGCACCGCCGCCCCGGCGCGCAGCGATGCCCCGGCGGCCCTGCAGGCGGCCGATTTCTTTTCCGAAGCGGCGGCCGAGCCGCGTCCGCTGGAGCCGGTGGCCCAGCACCAACTGGTGCCCGAACTGTTCGAGGCCGCGCGCAGCGGACGCGTGGACCGCGCGCTGCAGTTGCTCGACGCCGGGGCCGACCCGCAGGCGATGCCGCTGCCGGAGTGGCGCGACCAACGCAGCCTGCCCGCGCTGGCCGCGGTGCTGCCGGATCTGCGCCTGCTGCGCGAGCTGATCGTGCGCCGCGTCGACGTCAACCAGCCGCATCGCGGCATGACCCCGTTGCTGGCCGCCACCCGCGACAGCTGGCATGGCCGCCCGGATGCGGTGATGACGCTGCTGGCCAACGGGGCCGACCCGCGCGCCTGCGACAACGACGGCAACACGCCGCTGCACCACGCGGTGCGCAGTTCCGACCCGGGCGTGGCCGCGCTGCTGCGCGATGCCGCCGCCGAACTCGATGCGCTCAACAACGAAGGCCACTCGCCGCTGGCGATGGCCTGCCAGGTCGGCAACTGGCGGCTGGCCAAGTTCCTGCTGGAACGCGGCGCGCACTCCGAACCGGAAGGTGGCGCACCGGTGCTGCTGGCCGCGGCCGGCACCGAGGAAGACGACCCGGCCGGCGTGCAGCTGCTGCTCAAGCACAAGGCGCGCGTGGATGCGCGCGACCGCCAGCGCCGCAGCGCCCTGCACGAAGCGGCGTTGGCCGGACACGGCGACATCGTCGAGGCGCTGCTGGCGGCCGGCGCCAACCTGGAAGCGCGCGACCTGCTCGGCCGCACGCCGTGGCTGGATGCGGCGCGGCAGGCGCGCAGCGGCGTGCTCGAACGCCTGGTCGCACGCAAGGCCGATGTGCTGGCCACCGACGGCGAGGGTCGCAATGCGGTGATGCTGGCCTGCGCGGCCGACAGCGTGTCGCCGGCGCTGATCCGGCGCCTGCTCGAGCTGCAGGTGCCGGCCGACAGCGCCGACGCGCACGGCCGTCGCGCGGTGGATGTGGCCGCCGAAGCCGGGCGCTGGGCGATCGTGCAGTTGCTTGATCCCGCCTATCCCTTGCCGGCGGCGGTCAGTGACGCGCACGGCGAGAGCCCCGGCGTGACGGTACTGCCCGATCGCC
Source organism: Xanthomonas sp. F14 (assembly GCF_014199865.1). Lineage (NCBI taxonomy): Bacteria > Pseudomonadati > Pseudomonadota > Gammaproteobacteria > Lysobacterales > Lysobacteraceae > Xanthomonas > Xanthomonas sp. F14. Next base: position 209,817 of record NZ_JACHOM010000006.1, read on the forward strand.
CGCCACTGGTGCTGCTGCGCGAAGGCCTGCAGTTCGGCCAGCGCGACGGTCTGGTCGCACTGGCCCGCCTGTGCGGCCCGGAAGAACTCGGCGGCCTGCTGCACGACGCGCATCTGGCCTTGAACGCCGATGCGGTGGACTGGCTGCTGCGCCACGGGGCCGATGCCGAAGTGCGCGATGCCTGCGGCGATGTGCCGATGTTTGCGCTGCTGTCGCGGGGCGTGGAGGCGGTGCCGGCGCTGCAGGCGCTGCTGCGCCATGGCGTGTCGCCGGCCGGGGCCGGCGGCCTGACGCGGCTGCTCAGCGCCTGCGTGCAGCACGATGCGGCATCGCGCGGGCTGGAACAGTTCGCGCTGGAATTGCTCGAACGCGGCGCCGACCCGTTCGCCGCGTCGGCGGCCGGCGATCCGCCGTTGTCGCTGGCGGTGCGGCTGGGCTGGCTGCGCCTGCAGCAGTGGTTGCTGGAACACGGCGTGGACCGCGAGGCGCGCGACAGCCACGGCATGACTGCGCTGCATCTGGCTACCGCGCTGGGCCGCGAGGCGTCGCTGAAATTGCTGGTCAAGCAGGGCGCCTCGCCGGAAGCGCGCGCTGCCGACGGGCAGACCCCGCTGGGCGTGGCGCTGTCGATCGGCCGCCGCGACCTGGCCGACTGGCTGGACTGGCGCATCTGGTCGCTGCCGCAGCGCAGCCTGCGCGAGGCGGACGTGCCGGCCGCCGCGATGGTCGGCGACACCGATGCGGTGCGCCGGCTGATCGATCTCGGCCTGCCGGTCGATGCGATCGATGCCCAGGGCTGCACCGCGTTGCTGCGTGCCGCCGGTGGCGGCCATCTGGGCGTGGTGGCGCATCTGCTCGGTCGCGGCGCCGACCCGCAACGCGCGGCCAATAGCGGCGCCACGCCGTTGTCGGCGGCGGTGAGCATGCGTCAGACCGAGATCGTGGCCGCGCTGCTGCAGGCCGGCGCGCAGATCGAGCACCGCCTGCCCGGCGGCGTCACCGTGCTGATGCTGGCCTGCGCGCTGGGCCTGCCGGATATCGTGGCGCGCCTGCTCACCGCGGCGGCCGATGTGCACGCCAACGACGATCAAGGCCTGGCGCCGCTGCATTGCGCCGCGCTGTACGGCTTCACCGCGCGCGACAAGAGCCGCCTGCTGGCCTTGTTGGATACCTTGCTGCTGGCCGGTGCCGACCCGGACTACCTGGCCGGCGGCCGGGTCAGCCCCTTGCTGCTGGTGCTGGGTGCGCGCGCCGAACCGGGTACCGCCTGCGACGAGCAGGTGGTGCTGGCCGGCGTCGAACGCCTGCTCGACGAAGACGTCTCGCTGGACGTGGCCGATCAACGCGGTTTCGGCCCGTTGCACCTGGCCGCACTGCATGGCCTGCCGCTGCTGGTGCAGCGCCTGCTGCGTGCCGGCGCCGATGCCGACCGCCGCGACGCGCTCAACCGCACCCCGCGCGAGATCGCGATCATGCGCGGCTTCATCGATGTGGCCGGCCAGTTCGAACCCGCCTTGCCGGGGGTGTCCTCGATGGCGCGCTTCCTGCGCGAAGGCCGCTGAGCCAGCGCGGCGGCGCACCGCTGCGGGTGCTGTTCGTGTGCAGCCGCAACCGCCTGCGCAGCCCCACTGCCGAGCGGGTGTTGGCCGAGTGGCCGGGCGTGCAGACGCAATCGGCCGGGCTGGCCGCCGATGCGGAGGTGCAGCTCACACCGGAGCTGTTGCATGAGGCGCAGCTGGTGCTGGTGATGGAGCGTCGCCATCTGCAGTTGTTGCGCAAACGCTTCGTCGCGCATCTGCGCCATTGCCGGGTGATCTGCCTGCAGATTCCCGACGACTACGCGTATATGGATCCGGCACTGATCCGTCGCCTGGAACACACGGTGCCACCGCTGCTGCGTTTGCCGGTGCAGTCGTAACCTGATCCCGACACCGCGCATGCAAAACTTGGCCCTCCCTCGCACGAAGGAAGCGCCTCTACGATGAGCGTGCGTATCGAGGACCACGCCATGCTGGGCAATTGCCACAGCGCGGCCCTGGTCGACCACCGCGGCACCATCGACTGGCTGTGTCTGCCACGTTTCGATTCCGATGCGTTTTTCGCGTCCCTGCTGGGCGATGAGCAGCACGGGCAATGGGCGTTGTCGCCGGCCGGCGACTTTCGCAGCGAGCGTGCCTACGAAGACGACAGCCTGGTGTTGTGCACGCGCATGCACACCGACACCGGCACGGTGGAACTGGTCGACTTCATGGTCGCCAGCGATGAAGGCGACGGCCACCAGCACCTGGTGCGGATCGTGCGTTGCGTGCAGGGCCAGGTGCCAATGCACATGCGCCTGACCTTCCGCTTCAACTATGGCCGCACCGTGCCATGGGTGACGCGCATCGACGGTGGCATCCGCGCCATTGCCGGCCCCGACCAACTGGCGCTGCGCTCGCCGCAGGCGCTGCACGGCGAGGACATGGGCACCGAAACCGACTTCACGCTGCGGCAGGGCGAGAGCACCTGGTTTGTGCTCAGCCACGGCCTGTCGCATCAGCCCACGCCGGCGGCGATCGATCCGGAACAGGCGCTGCAACGCACGACCGCGTTCTGGCATGGCTGGGCGCGGCGCTGCACCGATGTCGGCCCCTGGACCGCGCAGGTGCGCCGCTCGCTGGTGGTACTGAAAGGGCTCAGCTATCTGCCCACCGGCGGCATCGTCGCCGCACCGACTGCCTCGCTGCCCGAGCATCTGGGCGGCAGCCGCAACTGGGATTACCGCTACTGCTGGCTGCGCGATTCGGTGTTCACCCTGATCGCCTTGCTGCAGGCCGGCTATCGCGACGAAGCAGAAGCTTTTCGCGACTGGGTGCAACGCGCCATCGCCGGTTCGCCGGATCAGTTGCAGGCGCTCTACGGCATCGCCGGCGAGCGCCGCCTGCAGGAGTGGGAGGCGCACTGGCTGCCCGGCTATGAAAATTCCGGGCCGGTGCGGATCGGCAACGGCGCGGTGGACCAGTTCCAGCTCGACGTCTACGGCGAGCTGATCGGCGCGTTCCATTACGCACGCGAAAAGGGCGTGGCGCCGCCGTCCGATGACGATGGCTCGTCGGCATCGTTGCTGGAAAAGGTGCTGGAGACGCTGGAAACGCTATGGCGCCTGCCCGACGAAGGCATCTGGGAAATCCGCGACGAGCGCCGTCATTTCGTGCATTCCAAGGTGATGGCCTGGCTGGCATTCGACTGCGGCGCGCGCGATGGCATCACCAATGCCGATGCGGCCAAGCGCGCGCACTGGGGCCGCATCGCCGACGACATCCGCGCCGAAGTGCTGGAAAAAGGCGTGCACCCGGACGGGCACTTCGTGCAGAGCTACGGCTCCGATCGCCTGGATGCGGCGTTGCTGCTGATCCCGATCGTGGGGTTCCTGCCGGCCGATGATCCGCGTATTGCCGCGACCGCCGATGCGATCGCACGCGATCTGACCATCGATGGATTGGTCGAGCGCTATCGCGCCGACGACAGCGCCGACGGCTTGCCGGCCGGCGAGGGCACCTTCCTTGCCTGCAGCTTCTGGCTGGTGGAAAACTACGCCCTGCTCGGGCGCACCGAGCAGGCACGCGTGCTGCTCGAGCGCCTGCTCGGGCTGTGCAACGACGTGGGCCTGCTCGCCGAAGAGTACGACCCGCGCAGCAAGCGCATGCTTGGCAACTTCCCGCAAGGGTATTCCCACGTGGCTCTGGTCAATGCGGCATTGCGCCTGCACGGACGCATGGGCAAAGAGGAAACACATCCATGAACGAACAAGCCACCACCCCGCCGTGCATCATCGTGGTGTTCGGTGCACGCGGCGATCTGACCAAGCGCCTGGTGATGCCGGCGCTGTACAACCTGCGCCGCTCCGGTGCGCTGGGCGAGCAGTTCGCCATCGTCGGCATGGATCACGGCGATATCAGCGAGCGTTCGTGGCGCACCATGATGGGCCAGTCGATGACCCAGCTGCTCAGCAGCCGCGATGCCGAATTCCAGACCGACGAATTCGACACCGACACCTGGGAGTGGCTGCGCGAGCGCATGCATTATCTGCGCGGGGATTTCACCGACCTGGGCGCCTATCAAACCCTGGGTGGCGCGTTGGAGAAGCTGCACAAGCGCTACGGCACCCAGGGCAACGTGCTGTTTTACCTGGCCACCGCCGCGCGCTTCTTCGAGCCGGTATTGCTCAACCTGGGCGAGGCCGGGCTGGTTAGGCAACGCGAGGGCGAGGGCTGGCGTCGGGTGATCGTGGAAAAACCCTTCGGCCACGACCTGCCCAGCGCCGTCGCGCTCAACGCCACCGTCGCCAAGGTGCTGCATGAGGACCAGGTGTTCCGCATCGACCATTTCCTCGGCAAGGAAACCGTGCAGAACATCCTGGCGTTCCGCTTCGCCAATGGCCTGTTCGAGCCGGTGTGGAACCGCGACCGCATCGATCATGTGCAGATCACCGCCGCCGAAACCATCGGCGTGGAAGGGCGCGGGCGTTTTTACGATCCCACCGGTTGCCTGCGCGACATGGTGCCCAATCACCTCTTCCAACTGCTGGCGATGATTGCGATGGAGCCGCCGGCCGCGTTCACCACCGAAGCGATGCATCGCCGCCGCGCCGAAGTGATCGAAGCGGTGCGCCCGATCAAGCCCGAAGACGTGGTGCGTGGCCAGTACGCCTCCGGTGCGGTCAATCGCAGCGCCGTGCCCGGCTATCGCGAAGAAGACACGGTGCCGGACGATTCGGAAACCGAAACCTACGTGGCGATGAAGCTGCAGGTCGACACCTGGCGCTGGGCGGGTGTGCCGTTCTACCTGCGCACCGGCAAGCGTCTGCGCGAGCGCACCACCGAGATCGCGATCCGCTTCAAGCCTGCGCCGCTGGCGCCGTTCCGCAGCACCGAAGTGGGCGGCTATGGCCCCGACTGGCTGGTGCTGCACATCCAGCCCGACGAAGGCATCTCGCTGCAGTTCGACGTCAAACGCCCCGGCGCGCAGGTCAGCCTGGCACCGGTGCGCATGGACTTCCGCTACCGCGACTGGTTCCCCAAGGAATACACGGTGGGCTACGAGCGCCTACTGCAGGACTGCATGAACGGCGAGGCCGGCCTGTTCCAGGATGCGGCAATGGTGGAAGGTGCCTGGCGCATCGTGCAACCGATCCTGGATGCCTGGAAGCAACCGCCCAGCGATTTCCCCAATTACGCCGCCGGCAGCGCCGGCCCCTCGGCCGCCGACGCCCTGCTGGCGATGAACGGTGGACACGCCTGGCGCGCGCTCACCCCCGGCCGCAAGCCACCGCCGCGCCGCGCACCGGAAGCGCGCAGCAGCGCCACCACGCCGATCAAGAAAGCCACCGGGAAGACGGTCAAGAAGGCTGCCAAGGCGCCGGCCAGGAAGATCACCAAGGCGGCAGCCGAAAAGGTCACCAAGGCGCCAGCCAAGCGCGCATCCGCGGCTGCAGCAAGACCATCGCAGGATGCGGCTACGTCGCCGGGCAGTGCGGCAAAGAAAGCCGCGGGCAAACGCGCAACCGGCAAGGTCGCAAAGACCGCCGGCAAAACCGCGGCTGGCAAGAGCGCAGCCAAGAAGTCGGCCAGCAAGCCCGCGGCGCGAACGCCACGGCGCTGACGGAGGCAGCCGCCGCAGCTCCACGTAGGAGCGTGCTTGCGCGCGACGGGCTTTATCGGTAACGCCCGGTCGCGCGCAGGCACGCTCCTACGAAGGGCGAAGTGATGGTGGGTGGTTGGTGGGGCTCGCCGTCACATTGGCGTATGACTTGGACGCAATCGGCCGCTTGCGTGCAGGTCGTTTCCAAGGCATCGACTGCGTCACTACCGCTGACGAACGATGCACCACATCCACGTAGGAGCGTGCCTGCGCGCGACGAGGCTTTATCGGTAACGCCCGGTCGCGCGCAGGCACGCTCCTACGCAGGGCTCAGCGATCCTGTGTGGTAGGCGCGGGCTCGCCGTCCACATCGGCCTTGACGTCGGCTTCGAACAGATTCATCAGGTCGGCGCGTGCGTCGCGCGAGGTCTGGATCACCTTGGCTTCGTCGTCATAGACCAGGTGCTGGCGATGCAGCAACTCTTCGTCGTGCTGGCGGAAGCGTTTGACGTGATCCTTGGCAACCGCCTCGCCCAGGCCGAGCGAGGTCAGCACGCGTTCGCTCAGTTCCAGGCTGGAGGCGAACACCTCGCGGAACGGTTCGGCGCCCAGGTCCATCAGTTTCCAGGCGTGCTGGCGATTGCGTGCACGGGCCAGCACCGTGGCCTGCGGGTACAGGCGGCGGATCAGCCGCACCGTCTTGATGTTGGTGTCCGGGTCGTCCACCGCGATCACGAACACCTTGATGCGGTCGGCGCCGGCGGCGCGCAGCAGTTCCGGTCGCGTGGGGTCGCCGTAGTACAGCTGGCTGCCGAAGCGGCGCAGATCTTCCACGGTGTCCGGGTTGTGTTCCAGGGCCACGAACGGCACATGCCGCGCGGTGAGCAGGCGCGCGACCACCTGACCGAAGCGGCCCATGCCGGCGACCAGTACCTTGGGCGTCTGCGCATCGATGGTGTCGAACGGGCGGTCGGACTTGGGCGCATGCAGCCGCAGCGGCCCGTTGAGGATGCGCTGCATGCCCAGCAGCAACAGCGGGGTCAGCGCCATCGACACGCCGACGACGGCCACCAGCCGGTCGTGGTTGGCACGCTCCAGCAAGCCGACCCGATCGGCCTCGTTGAACACCACGAAGGCGAATTCGCCACCCAGCCACAACACGCTGCCCAGCATCAGGCTGCTGCGCAGCGGCAACTTCGCCACGCTGCCGATGCCGACCAGCAGCGAGAACTTGACCACCAGCAGGATCGCCACGCCGCCGGCGATCAGGCCTGGCTCGGCGACCACCCGGTTCAGATCGATGCCCATGCCGACCGAGATGAAGAACAGCCCCAGCAGCAATCCTTCGAACGGCTCGATCTGCGATTCGAGCTCATGGCGGAATTCCGAATCGGCCAGCAGCACGCCGGCGATGAAGGCGCCCAGGCTGGCGCTCAACCCGGCTTCCTGCATGATCCAGGCGGTGCCCAGCACCACCAGCAGGGCGCTGGCGGTGAACACTTCCGGCATGCGCGTGCGCGCCACCACGTTGAACAGATGGCGCAGCACGAAGCGCCCGCACAGGATCACCAGCGCCAGTGCCGCGACCGCCTTGGCCACGTCCGGCCATGCCAGCGTGGCGTTCTTGCTGCCGCCGAGCAGCGGAATGGCCGCCAGCAACGGAATGGCGATCAGATCCTGGAACAGCAGGATGGCGAACGCCAGGCGCCCGTAGTCGCTATTGAGCGCCTTGCGCTCGGCCAGCAGCTGCAGGCCCACCGCGGTGGACGACAACGCCAGCGCCACGCCGACGATCAACGCGCTCTTCCAGCCCAGGTTGCCGAGCATCAGCAGGCCACCCAGGATCAGCGTGGTCACCACCACCTGGGTGGCGCCGGCACCGAACACCGAATGACGCATCACCTTCAGGCGGGCCGGCGACAGTTCCAGGCCGATCACGAACAGCAGCATCACCACGCCGATCTCGGCCGCGCCGCTGATGCGCTCGGCATCCTGCACCACGCCCACGCCATCGGGCCCGAGCACCACACCGGCGACCAGATAGGCCAACACCGCGCCCAGGCCGAAGCGCTTGAACACCGGCACCGCCACGATGGCGGCCAGCATCAGCACCAGAGCCAGTTCCAGACCACCGCTATGCATGCACGTTCTCCGTTGAGGTTCGCATTATGCCGCCCGCGGTCGGCTGCTGGCCTGGATCGGCGTGCGCTGCGTGCAACTGTGTGGATTGGCGGTGTGCGCTGGTCCGGTGATGCGAGCCGGCAGCACCACCTCGCGGGCAGCAATGCGCCACGTCGTCCGCATGACTGAGCCGCATGTCGCCACGTCGTTCCGCATTGCATGCGTGCACGCAGCCGCCGTTGCAGGCAATGACCCACGGTCCTGGTCGGTCGCGCACGGCTGGTCGTCGGGTGCAGTGCAGGCGCTTGTCGACATGACAGGCCCGGCGTTGTGGCGTCCGCCTGGACGCCCGCTGAGCATGGCCTGCGCAGGGCATTGACCAAGCGGGCGCAGGCGCGCAGACTGCGCCGCGCTGCCGCCCGGATCACCGGCCGGTACGCACTTTTCGGAGCCCTTACTCATGTCCAGCGACAGTCACCCTAGACCCGGGTCGATGACCCAGCTGGCGCGCGCCTGAGGCTCAGGTTCGCTGGCTGTCATCGACGACGGTCGTCACCAGGCGAACCACCATGCACAACGAAACCCTGCGCCTTGCCCAAGGCGTCGATGCCTTGATCGCACCCATCGCCGACTTCAACACGGCCGATGCGGTGGAATACCTCAACACCCTCGACCGCGACGAGGCCGCACAGGTGCTGGCCGCGCTGCCGCAGCCGCGTGCGGTGAAATTGCTCGAACAACCCGAGCTGCATGCCGCCAGCGCGCTGGTCGCGCTGCTGCCGGCCGAGCAGGCCGCCTCCCTGCTCGGGCAGATGGCCGACGACCGCGCCACCGACATCTTCCATGGCCTGGATGCCGAGCAGCGCCAGCCGCTGCTGTGGCTGCTCAGTGCCGAGGCGCGGCTGTCGATCCAGGCGTTGATGCGCTACCCACCCAATACCGCCGGCGCGTTGATGACCACCGAGTTCGTGGCGGTGCCGGCCGACTGGACGGTGGGCCGCACGTTGCAGCACATCCGCGAGGTGGAGCGCAGCCGCGAGACGGTCTATGCGATCTATCTGCTCGACCCGCACAGCCGCGTGCTGACCCAGGTGGTCACCATGCGCCGGCTGATCACCGGCGCGCCGGAGGCGCCGATCCTGGAGGTGGCGCAGGTCAATCCGCCGGTCACGGTGGACCCGGCGCTGGACCAGGAAGAAGTCGCCCGCCTGATCCGCCGCCACGACCTGCTGGCGATCCCGGTGGTGGATGCGCACGGCCATGTGCTCGGCATCGTCACCGTGGACGATGTGCTGGACGCATTGATCGCCGAATCCACCGAGGACGTGCACAAGTTCGGCGGCATGGAAGCGCTGGACAAGCCCTACATGCAGATCGGCTTCGGTCAGATGATCAAGAAGCGCGCCGGTTGGCTGAGCGTGCTGTTCCTGGGCGAAATGCTCACCGCCAGCGCGATGCAGCACTTCGAGGACGAGCTGTCCAAGGCGGTGGTGCTGACCCTGTTCATTCCGCTGATCATGAGCTCGGGCGGCAACTCCGGCTCGCAGGCCACCTCGCTGCTGATCCGCTCGCTGGCACTGCGCGAGCTGCGCCTGGGCGACTGGTGGAAGGTGGCGCTGCGCGAGCTGCCGACCGGGCTCACCCTGGGCACCATCCTGGGCCTCCTGGCGATCGTGCGCATCACCATCTGGCAGACCGCCGGCCTGTACGACTACGGCCCGCACTGGCAGATGGTGGCGCTGACCATCGGCGCGGCGCTGATCGGCATCGTCACCTTCGGCTCGCTGTCCGGCTCGATGCTGCCGTTCGTGCTGCAACGGCTCGGCTTCGACCCGGCCAGCGCCTCGGCGCCGTTCGTGGCCACGCTGGTGGATGTCACCGGGCTGGTGATCTATTTCAGCATTGCCGCCGCGATCTTGAGTGGCACGCTGTTGTAATCGGTTGCCTTGGAGGCCTGGCGAGCAGTCGCCAGGCCTCTATCCATGCGGGACGTGTCTCGACTGACCGGAAGGGTGAGTGCCTGCGTCCTTGGCGCATCAGGTGCATCGGCCTGGTGCATCGCCGACTCTAGCGATGCCTCTGCACCCCCGGTTGGGGAGGTGACCCCTGCGTGACACACTCATGGTGCACAGCGCGCCGATGCCTGGATCCATCAGTGCGTGTACCGTAGCGCGATGGCATTGTTCTCTTCCGCACGATGAGTACCTACCACCTGCAGCAGGTCTTTCGTCCCACCACCGTGGCGGTGGTCGGCGGCAGTCCGCGCGATCGCTCGGCCGGGCGGGCGGTGGTGCGCAATCTGCGCGCGGCCGGGTTTCCCGGGCAGATCGGCTGGGTGAGCCCGCGCTACAGCGAGATCGATGGCGTGCGCACGGTGGCGCGGCTGACCGATCTGCCGTGGGTGCCGGACCTGGTGGTGATCACCGCGCCAGCGCGCATCGTGCCGCGCATCGTGTCGATCGCGGCGCGGCGCGGGGTGGCCGCGGCGATCATCCTCACCGCCGGGCTGGGCAGCGGCCCCGGCTCGCCGGCCGCGCGCATGGAGGCGGCCGCGCGCGCCAAGGGCATGCGCATCCTCGGCCCGCACTGCCTGGGCGTGATCGCCCCGCATGCGCGGCTCAATGCCAGCATCGCCGCGCATTGCCCGCAGGCCGGCGACCTGGCGCTGATCTCCGAATCCAGCGCGATTGCCGCAGCCTTGGTGGAATGGGGCGTGGCGCGCTCGGTGGGGTTCTCGGCGGTGGTGTCGCTGGGCGATACGCTGGATGTGGATTTCGGCGATCTGCTCGACTACTTCGCCACCGACTACCGTACCCGCGCGATCCTGCTGTACGTCGAACGCATCGGCGATGCGCGCAAGTTCATGTCGGCCGCACGCGCCGCCGCGCGCGCCAAGCCGGTGGTGGTGGTCAAGTCCGGGCGCCAGTTCCGCATCAATCCCAATGCCGACACCCACGCGCAGGCGCTGGCCGGCTCGGACGCGGTGTACGGCGCGGCATTCGCACGTGCCGGCCTGCTGCGGGTGGGCGCGCTGGACGAATTGTTCGCCGCCGCCGAAACCCTGGGCCGGCTCGGCAGTTTTCCCGGCCGGCGGCTGGCCATTCTCAGCAACGGCGGCGGGGTGGGGCAGCTGGCGGTGGACCAGCTGGTGCTGCGCGGCGGCACCCTGGCCGAGCTGTCGGCCAAGACGCTGGAGCGGCTGGATCAGTCGCTGCCGCAGGGCTGGTCGCGCAGCAATCCGGTCGACATCATCGTCGATGCCGACGGGCCGCGTTATGCGGCGGCGATCGAAGCCCTGCTGGACGACCCGGAGAACGACGCGCTGCTGGTGGTCAACGTGCCCACCGCGTTCACCTCCTCGGCCGATGCGGCCAAGGCGCTGACCCGCGCGCTGGACCAACGCAACCGCTACCAGCGCGAAAAGCCGGTGTTCGCGGTGTGGCTGGGCCAGGACGATGCGGCGATCGCCGCGCTCAATGCCGCGCGCGTGCCCACCTATGCCACCGAGTCGGACGCGGTGCGCGGCTTCACCCACCTGGTGCGCTACCGCGAGGCGCAGGCGGCGTTGATGGAGACCCCGCCCAGCCTGCCGGAAGATTTTGTGGTGGATGCCGGCATCGCCCGGGCGGTGGTCGACGACGCCCTGGCCGCCGGTCGGCGCTGGCTGGACCCGGTCGCCACCAACCGCCTGCTGGCCGCCTACGGCATCCCGATCGTGCCGCTGCAGGTGGCCGCCACCGCCAACGAGGCCGCATTGCTGGCCGACCCGTTACTGGCCGTCGGCCGCACGGTGACCTTGAAGGTGCTGTCCAGCGACATCGCGCACAAGTCCGATGTGGATGGCGTGCGCCTGAACCTTTCCAGCGTGGCGGCGGTGCGCGAAGCGGCGACCGGCATCCTGGCGCGTGCCCGCGCCGCGCATCCCAATGCGCTGATCGAAGGAGTGATCGTGCAGCCCACCGTGCTGCGGCCCAAGGCGCGCGAACTGATCGCCGGGATCGCCGACGACCCGGTGTTCGGCCCGGCGATCGTGTTCGGCCGCGGCGGCACTGCGGTGGAAGTGATCAACGACCGCGAGCTGGCGTTGCCGCCGCTGGATTTGCGCCTGGCCCACGAGCTGATCGGGCGCACCCGGGTGTCGCGTATCCTCAAGGCCTACCGCGACGTGCCGGCCGCCGACGAGCGCGCGGTGGCGCTGGTGCTGGTCAAGCTGGCGCAGCTGGCCGCCGACATCCCCGAGATCACCGAGCTGGACATCAACCCGCTGCTGGCCGACCGCGACGGCGTGATCGCGCTGGACGCGCGCGTGGCGGTGGCGCCGGCGCGCAAGCTGCACAAGGGCCGCGGCCATCCACGCTTTGCGATCTTCCCGTACCCGAAGGAATGGGAGCGCCAGATCGGGCTGGGCGATGGCACGCATGCGCTGGTGCGCCCGGTGCGCCCGGAGGACGACGCGCTGTTCCGCGCGTTCTTCGCACGGGTCACCGACGAAGACCTGCGGCTGCGCTTCTTCCAGTCGGTCAAGCATTTCAGCCACGAATTCATCGCGCGGCTGACCCAGCTCGATTACGCGCGCTCGATCGCGCTGGTGGCCATCGACCCCAAGACCGGCGACATGCTCGGCGCGGTGCGGCTGCATGCCGACGCCGACTACGAGCGCGGCGAATACGGCATCCTGATCCGCTCCGACCTCAAGGGCCACGGCATCGGCTGGCAGCTGATGCGCATCATGATCGAGTACGCGCGCTGGCTGGGCCTGAAGCAGATCGAAGGCCAGGTGCTGCGCGAGAACCGCACCATGCTGGCAATGTGCCAGAGCCTGGGCTTCGGGGTCCGCCCGGATCCGGACGATGCGACCCTGATGGCGGTGACACTCCCTATAATGGGCGAGCCACGCCCGGCCTGACCTCGCGTCACGCCGCGGTCCCCCATCCTCCACCGCATGCCGGATCTGCCGGGCCTCACCCTGGCCGGTTGCTTCGGCTGTCGTCTCGGCCCGCCTGGGAGTGTCAATGTTTCGCGAGTTCAGAATGTCGTTGTTAGTCGCCGCCGTCTGCCTGGGCGTTGCCGCCTGGTGGGGCCACACCACCGCAATGGGACTGTGGCAGGCGCTGTGGCTGTGCCTGGTGCTGAGCGTGCTGGAGGTGTCGTTGTCGTTCGACAACGCGGTGGTCAACGCTGGCGTGCTCAAGCACATGAACGCGTTCTGGCAGAAGCTGTTCCTCACCGTCGGCATCCTGATCGCGGTGTTCGGCATGCGCCTGGTGTTTCCGATCGTGATCGTGTCGGTGGCCACCGGCATGGGCCTGGTGCCGGTGATGCAGATGGCGCTGAAGGAGCCGGACCGCTACAGCCAGGTGCTGACCGACAACTACCCGTCCATTGCCGCCTTCGGTGGCATGTTCCTGTTGCTGGTATTCCTGAACTTCCTGTTCGACCAGGAGCGCAAGCTGCACTGGCTCGGCCCGGTGGAACGGCTGGTCGGCAAGCTGGGCAAGGCCGATGCGATGTCGGTGATCGTGGCGGTGACGGTGCTGCTGTGCACCAAGCTGTTCCTGCCCGAGGCCATCTTCCAGAGCGTGCTGTTCGCCGGCCTGGGCGGCATCCTGCTGTACCTGCTGGTCGGCAGCGTGGATGCCTTGTTCGAGTCCGAAGAGAGCGAAGACGGCATGGGCCCGGCCAAGCGCTCGGGCATTGCCGCCTTCTTGTACCTGGAAGTGCTGGACGCCTCGTTCTCGTTCGACGGGGTGATCGGCGCGTTTGCGATCACCCGCGATGTGGTCATCATCATGCTGGGCCTGGCGATCGGTGCGATGTTCGTGCGTTCGATGACGGTCTATCTGGTGCACAAGGGTACGCTGGACGAATTCGTGTTCCTGGAGCACGGCGCCCATTACGCCATCGGCGTGCTGGCGATCATCATGCTGGTCGGCACCGTGTACCACGTCCCGGAAGTACTCACCGGCTTGATCGGCGTGGCCTTCATCGCCGCCTCGGTGTGGTCGTCGATCCGCTACCGCAAGCGCCACCACATCGGCCCGACCGAGATCTGATTCCTGCGCACGGGCAGCGCGCAAGGCGTCATGCCGTTTACTTGAGAGCGGCTGACAGTGCCTTCGTGGCCATCGGACGGCGCGGCTTGTCGGTGGCTTGGCTGCATGCCTTTGCACGCCCAACCTCGACGCTGTGGGTTTGCAGCAGGGCCGTTGTCCGCCCACCATCGCAGGACACGCCGCAAGTACGTCCTTGTAGGCTCTTACGCGGCATCCATGCCGCGTAAGGTCCCGCGACGGTGGGCGGGCAAGGACCAGTTGAGTTGGCCGGCGCGCGTGGTTTTCGACAAAGCAACCGGCAATCGGTGCGGTGTCCTCGCGCGCCCTCTACGCTGTGAGTTTGCTGCAGGGCCCTTGCCCGCCCACCCTCGCAGGACACGCCGCAAGTACGTCCATGTAGGCTCTTACGCGGCATCCCTGCCGCGTAAGGTCCCGCGACGGTGGGCGGACAAGGACCAGTTGAGTTGGCCGGCGCGCATGGTTTTCAACAAAGCAGCCGGCAACTGTCTTGCGCGGTGTCCTCGCCGATTGCGGGACCGTGTGGCGGCATGGATGCCGCCACCGAGCCCCCAGGGACGGGTTCACGGCGTGTCCCGCGAGCGGTGAGGGCGCCGCGCCCTCGACCCGACGTCGGCAGCGGCGAGTTCCTCCCACTGCCGGGCCGGGGAGTCGCCCCAGGTGTGCGGTGCCGCCTGAGGCAGTCACGGCCAACCGTGACCGGCTTCAGTGTCGATGGGTGTCGCAGCCAACCCAACCGGACCCAACTGATCGACAAAATTGCCGGTTTGGGCCTTGACTGCGCAGTCCAATTGGACGGGTTCGCAGCCTTGCGCCGACCGTTCGTCAGACAGTGCTTTGTGCTGTAAGGGTTTTCGGGATTTTCCTACATTTGGTGTTGACCCCTCCGGGGGACCCCACTATCTTGGGGGAGTCGGTGGTTGGTCGCCCCAAGGCGTCCGGACCAGTGAGAGCATGATTTGCAGCAGATTGCCAATCAAACGCCTCTCCGCGGCGGCAGCAACGAACGATCACAGCCATCCGGGCGTCGCCTGGAGCGGGCGGCGTGGTCTCGTTGCGCCGCGGTTGTTTCGCCACCGACCACTGCGCGACAGCACACCGCGCGGTGGCGGCCGTGGAATCTCCGGTAAGGAGATGGCTGGTGAAGGCGATGCCGCCGCAGACCGTGGGTCTTGCGTGCTGGTCGTCGCGCACCGCCATCGCTGTCCAGGGAGTCCGGATCCGGCCGCAACCCGTCCCCAGCCGGGTTCGTGTGCCTACGCATGGAGGACGCATGACCACCAACGACACCCTTGCCGCGATCGCCACCGGTACCGCAACACCCACCAGCGTTCCCGCCAGTGTCAGCGCGCCCGGTTGCGGCGCGCCGGAATTGACCGACCCGTCGGACATCGTGCCGCCTCCCCGCCAAGCCATTGCAATGCACGCACAGACCATCGAAGAACAAGCCGTCGCCACCTGGATCACCAAGGAAGCCGGCAACCGTCGGATTCCGTTCGAGCCGGAGCGCCTGGAGCGCGCCATCGACCAGATCCATGCCGAATTCCCGCAGCTGGACGTGGCCGACTACAAGCGCTCGGTGTTTGGCTTCGTCGACCGCAAGGACAGCGTCAACGCTGACGATCTGGTCGACCACCTGATCCGCGAGGCCGAGGCCCGCGTCGATCTGACCACCCCGGAGTGGGAGCACTTTGCCGCGCGCCTGTACCTGCGCCGCCTGTACAAGCGCGCCAGCCGCAACCGTTTCTACGACGCCAGCCAGAAGTACGGCTCGTTCGTCGGCCTGCAGGAGAGCCTGGCCGACCGCAATGTCTATTCCAACGACATCCTGCGCCGCTATTCCAAGGACGAGCTGATCGAAGCCGGCAAGATGATCGAGCCTGAGCGCGACAAGCTGTTCGCCTATAACGGCCTGTACCTGCTGGCCACGCGTTACCTGGCCACCGACAACTCGCGCGGCGTGTTCGAGCTGCCGCAGGAGCGTTGGCTGACCATCGCGCTGTACCTGATGCAGGACGAGATCGGCAACGGCAAGGGCAGCCGCGAGCGCCGCATGCAGTTGGTCGGCGAGGCCTACTGGGCGCTGTCCAACCTGTACATGACCGTGGCCACCCCGACCCTGGCCAATGCCGGCAAGGTCGGCGGCCAGCTGTCGAGCTGCTTCATCGACACCGTCGACGACAGCCTGCAGGGCATCTACGACTCCAATACCGACGTGGCGCGCGTGTCCAAGCACGGCGGCGGCGTGGGCGCGTACCTGGGCTATGTGCGTTCGTCCGGTTCGGCGATCCGCGGCGTGTCCAATTCCTCCGGCGGCGTGGTGCCGTGGATCAAGCAGCTCAACAACACTGCGGTGTCGGTGGATCAGCTGGGCCAGCGCAAGGGCGCCATCGCGGTCTATCTGGACATCTTCCACCGCGACATCGAGGCGTTCCTGGATCTGCGCCTGAACAACGGCGACCAGCGTCTGCGCGCGCACGACGTGTTCACCTCGGTGTGCATCCCCGACCTGTTCATGGAAGCGGTCGAGCGTCGCGGCGACTGGTACCTGTTCGATCCGCACGAAGTGAAGCGGATCAAGGGCTGGTACCTGCAGGACTTCTACGACGAGAAGAAGGGCGACGCCAACAGCAGCTTCCGTCGCAAGTACGAGGAAGTGGTCGCCGACGAGCGCATCACCCGCAAGACGGTCAAGGCGATCGAGATCTTCAAGCGGATCATGGTCAGCCAGCTGGAAACCGGCAACCCGTTCATGTTCTATCGCGATGAAGTCAATCGCAAGAACCCGAACAAGCACGAGGGCATGGTCTATTCGTCCAACCTGTGCACCGAGATCCTGCAGAACATGAGCCCGACGCGGATGATGCAGGAGATCATCAGCGGCAATCAGATCGTCACCACCAAGAAGGCCGGCGACTTCGTCGTGTGCAACCTGTCCTCGATCAACCTGGGCCGTGCGATCACCGTGCAGGCAGACCAGGCCGATCTGCTGGGTGCCGACGTGCTGGAGCGCTTGATTCCGATCCAGGTGCGCATGCTCGACAACGTGATCGATCTGAACCAGTTGCCGGTGCCGCAGGCCACCATCACCAACCAGAAGTACCGCGCCATCGGCCTGGGCACCTTCGGCTGGCACCATCTGCTGGCGCAGAAGTCCATCCACTGGAATGCCAAGGAAGCCGAGGACTACAGCGACGAGCTGTACGAGCGCATCAACTATCTGACCGTGCAGGCGAGCATGGAGCTGGCCAAGGAAAAGGGCACCTACAGCGTGTTCCGCGGCAGCGACTGGCACACCGGCGAGTATTTCCGTGCGCGCGACTACAACAGCCCGCAGTGGCTGGAGCTGTCCGCGCAGGTGGCCGTCAACGGCGTGCGCAATGCCTGGATGCTGGCGGTTGCGCCGAACATGAGCACCGCGCAGATCGCCGGTTCCACCGCCTCGATCGACCCGATCTACAGCGCGTTCTATTACGAAGAGAAGAAGGACTTCCGCCGTCCGGTCGCCGCTCCGGGCCTGTCGCTGGAAACCTGGCCGTACTACGAAAAGGGCGCCTACAAGGTCGACCAGTTCGCCAGCGTGCGCCAGAACGCGCGCCGCCAGCGGCACGTCGACCAGTCGATCAGCTTCAACTTCTACGTGCCCAGCACCATCCGTGCGAGCACCTTGCTGGACCTGCACATGACCGCCTGGCGCGAAGGCCTGAAGACCACGTACTACGTGCGCTCCAACGACATCGACATCAGCGAATGCGAGTGGTGTTCGAGCTAAAGCGCATGCAGTAGCTAAGCGCATTCGCGCTTCGCTTCCACGGTTCGCGTTGCGAACCGTGGACCCTGCTTCACCAGCTCCCACACCCCGCGCCTTCGGCGCGCCCCCTGACTTAAGGGGGCTTTCCTCCAGATTGATTTGTTGCGCCGCCGTGCAGGCGACGCCTGAAACACGAGTAGAAACCCATGTCCGCAACATCGCTTGAGCGCATCAAGATCCTGGAGCCGCGTCACCCGAACCGCTCCACCGCCATCATCAATGGCCAGACGTCCGGCATCCTCAACTGGAACGACATCCCGTACCCGTCCTTCTATCGGGCTTACAAGGAGCTGTCGACCAACTTCTGGATCCCCGACGAAGTGGACATGAAGGGCGACGCGCGCCAGTACAACGAGCTGTCGGCGCGCGAAAAGAACGCCTACGACTCGATCATCGGCCTGCTGGCCACGCTGGATTCGCCGCAGACGCGCTTCATCTACAACGTCGCCGAATACATCACCGACCCGGCCGCGCATGCCAATGCCGCGATCATCGGCCAGCAGGAAGTGATCCATAACGAGAGCTACAGCTACGTGCTGGCCTCGATCACCGGCCTGGCCGATCAGAACCGCGTGTTCGAGATCGCGCGCACGCATCCGACCATCATCAAGCGCAATGCGCCGATCATGGGCGCGTACGAAGACTTCATGCGCGACAAGACGGCCGAAACGCTGATCCGCGCGCTGATCCAGTCCTCGATCCTGGAAGGCATCAACTTCTATTCCGGCTTTGCGTATTTCTACAATCTGGTCCGCCAGAACCGCATGACCGGCACCGGCAAGATCATCAGCTTCATCAACCGCGACGAGCTGGCCCACTCCAAGTTCATCAGCGAGCTGATTCGCGCCATCATCGGCGAGAACCAGGCGCTGCAGGGCGACCAGCTCACCGATTACGTGCACAAGGCCTTCGAGCACGCGATCGACCTGGAAACCCAGTGGACCGCCGAAGTGCTGGACGGCATCGACGGCATCGATGTCGACGAGATGATCCGCTACGTGAAGTACCGCGCCAACAAGATGGCCGGCATGCTCGGCATCGAGAAGCTGTACGAAGGCGCCAACGACAACGTGATGCCGTGGATCAAGGCCTACGCCGACAACTTCACCGAAACCAAGACCGACTTCTTCGAAATGCGCAATGCCTCATACAAGAAGACCAATTCGGATAACGGCTTCGACGATCTGTGAGGAGCCGGGATTAGGTATTCGGGATTTGGAATTCGTCGCAGCCGCATCGATGCGCTTTACGAATCATCAAGATCCGGGATTGGAGAGTGGGTAGGTGGGATTTGCAACAGCAACTTGATGTGCTTTGACGAATCTCCACTTCGACTCTCCAATCCCTGCTTTAGACGAATCCCTAATCACGACTCCCGAATCGCCGCCCCATGAACATCCTGCTCGCACTGGCCTCGTTGAGCGGCAACACGCGCGATGTCGCGCGCAGTGTTGCACTGCGCTGCGAAGCGGCCGGGCATGCGGTGACCTGGGTGGAAACCGATGTGCAGACGCTGGCGCAGGTGCCGCATGCGCCGGGGCAGTACGAACTGTTTCTGCTCGGTAGCTGGACCGACAACGGCGGCCGTACGCCGGCAGAGATGAAACGCTTCATCGTCGAGTTGGTCGAGACGCTGGGCAAGCCGCCGCGGGTGGCGGTGTTCGGCACCGGCGAAACGCAATGGGGCGAGGACTATTTTTGCGGCGCGGTGCATCGCATCGCCCAGTTCTTCGCCAGCCCGTTTCCACGTTTGACCATCGAACAGATGCCCCACGGCCAGCGCGACGCGCAGGCCATCGCCGCCTGGACCGACGAGGTCCTGGCCCAATGCAAGAACGATCCCCATGATGCAGACCATTACCGTCACGTCGCCTGAGCACTACACCGCCGCCCTGGCCGCGCATCCGCGCCTGCTGGTCGACTACTACAAGGACAATTGCCCGGGCTGCAAGATGCTCGACATGTCGCTGACCAAGTTCGCCGCGAGCGAGGACGCCGCGGGCGTCGCATTGCTCAAGGTGAAGTTGGAAGTGGTTGGCGAGGAGTTCTTTCGCAGCCTGGGCCTGCGGCAGACGCCGACGTTGGCCTTGTTCAAGGACGGCGCGGAAGTGACACGTCTCCCCGGTTTCCAGTCGCCGGCGCAGGTCGAAGCGGCGGTCCGTAGCGGGCTGTGAGCGCGCCGGAAGTCCATCGCAACGGCGCAGGCTTCCGGCGATGAACGCCACCGTCACCATCGTCGCCTGGAGCTTCCTGCTGGCGGGGCTGGGGTTGTTGACCGGTGCGGCGCTGTTGCCCGATCAGGCGCGCTGGATCCTGTTGCTGCTGGGTGTGGCGTTCGGCGGCGTGGGGGGTGGCATCCTCGGTTATCGCGTCTGGCATGCGCGGCGTGCTGCGTGGTTGCGCCGGTATGGCACGGTGGTGGAAGCCCACTTGGTGTGCGTCGAACGCAATGCGTCCTTGCAGGTCAACGGCGTGCACCCGTTCCGTATCCTTGCCCATCACCAAGACCGCACGCACAACACCCTGACTGAGTATCGCAGCGACAACCTGTGGATCGATCCGCAGCCGTTTCTGGTCGACGGGCAACCGCTGCGGGTCCTGGTCGATCCACGACGCCCGGCGCGCTACCACATGGACCTGAGCTTCCTGCCGACGCTGCGCAGCTGATCTGGCTGGCTTTCCTTCCTTCTCCCGGTACCGCCTTCATGAGCAGCTCCACCACCGTTGCACCGACCGAGGCCCGCATGGCCGAGATCGTGTTCCCCAACCACACCAACCACATGGGCACACTGTTCGGTGGGCAGGCGCTGGCGTGGATGGACAAGGCCGCCTTCCTGGCCGCCTCGCGCTATGCGCGTCGTGCGGTGGTGACCGCGCGCTCGGACCAGGTGGATTTCAAGCTGCCGATCCGCCAGGGCCAGATGGTGGAAACCATCGCGCGGGTGGTGGCGGTGGGGCGCAGCTCGATCAAGGTGGAAGTGGAACTGATCGCCGAAGACCTGCTCAGCGGCGCACGCGAGCTGTGTACCCGCGGCCACTTCGTGATGATCGCGCTCGGCGACGACGGCAAGCCGACCACGGTGCCGCCGCTGCCCGCGGTCAGCAGCTGAGGGTGCTTATTCCTCGACCTCGCGGTCCTCGCGCTTGGTTTCCGCCATCGCCTCGGGCTCCAGCTCTTCGGCGCTGCGATTGAGTTTGACGAATACGCCCCAGGCGATCAGCAACAGCGCCGCGCACAGGCCCACCGCCGCCGCATACGGCAGCTTGGCCGGGTCGTCGTGCATCAGCTCGAAGATCGACACCAGCGTTTCGATCGCCAGCGCAATCACGATCACCACGAAGAACCGCGACAGGTAGCGGCGTACGCGCGTGGGGCCGCTGACCTTGACGTCGCGCAGGATCTCTTCCTCGAAGATGGTCTGGCCCAGCTCCAGCGTCACCAGCGCCACGGTGAGCAGGCCGATCGCCTCCAGCACCACGTTGAAGCGGTCGCGCACCACCATGTCGCCGCCCGGGGTAAAGCCATGCCACAGCTCCAGCCCGGCCATCGCCACCAGACCCGCCGCGCACAGCACGAAAAACGCCAGGATCACGAAATGACCGGCACGGAACAGGTGGCTGAGCGCTTTCATCGGCGGCGACACGGACAAGGGGGACGCAGAGCATCGTGTGCACCGCGTCGTTGCAGCGCGAAGGCAATGGCAATGCCCACGCCCATGTCGGCGGTGGCGCGTTGCGGCGATGTCGCCTTGCAGTGGTCATGCGTTGGCACTGCGACGCATGCGCCTGATCGAAGCAGGCATCAGGAACCGGCTTCTTTGCGAAGACCGCTTCAACGATCAGCGCCGAAAGGGCGTCAATCAGCTGCAACAAGCGTGGAGGTGCCAGAGAGGGAGGGCGCCACGCGAAAAGCCGTCCGCTCCAGGTCACAGCCCGTCCCCCACCGGGGGAAGGTGCCCGCAGGGCGGATGGGGGCACGGTTCACGCACACCCCAACACCCTCAGCTATGCCGCAACACCTGATACGCCTGCAGATGCACATTCGCCGCCATCAGCAGCGGCGCGTTGCGCCCTGTCTCGCGCACCCGCTTCAACATGTCGCCGACGATCTGCGCCGCTTCCACGTCCTGGCCGGCTTCCAGATCGCGCAGCATCGAGGCCTTCAGCGGCGAATCCACCTGCAACAAGGTCTGCAGCGCCTTGGCGCGGGCAGCTTCCGGGATCGGCTGCCCGGCCGCATCGGCGGCCCACAGGCATTCGTTGTACAGGCCGTTGATCAACGCGCGGCCGTCGTCGGTGGCGACGATCGCCCCGACCGGTGCACGCATCAGGCAGGTCGCAGCGGCCAGCGCGGTGAGGAAGCTGTACTTGATCCACTGCTCCTGCGCGATCTGCTCGCTGGCCACATGATCGATGCCGGCCTGCGCGCAGGCCGCCGCAAGCGCCTGCACCCGTGCCGATGCGGCGCGGCCATCGCGCTCGCCGAAGGTCATCGCCGCCGGCTTGCCCAGGTGCAGGATCTCACCGTGCTCGCCCTTGGTCGCGCTGATGAAGCACAACCCACCCAGCACCCGCGCCGCACCGAAACGCTCGTCCAGCGTCGCGTAATGGCGCAGGCCGTTGAGGATCGGCAGCACCGTCGCGTGCTCGCCCACCGCCGGCGCAATCGCCTCGATCGCGCTATCCAGGTCGTAGGCCTTGCAGCTGAGGATCACCAGATCGAACGGCCGCTGCGCCACCAGGGCCGGCAGGTCCTGCGCGGTGACATGCGCCACCGGCAGATCCGCATCGCCCAACGGGCTGCGGATGCGCAGGCCATCGGCCTGCAGTTGCGCCGCCCGCGCAGCGCGTACCAGAAAGGTCACATCGACCCCGGCCTGTGCCAGGCGTCCGCCGAAATAACCGCCGGTGCCGCCGGCACCGAGGATGAGGATACGCATCGCCATCGTCATCAGCTCCGCAGACCCACGCCACGGCGCAGCAGCCACAGCGCCAGCGCGCTGAGCACCGCGACAAAGCCCAGCATCAGCGCGTAGGCGACCCAGATCGGCACGTCCGAGCTGCCGAGCAGGCCGTAGCGGAACGCGTTGACCATGTAGAAGATCGGGTTGGCGTGGGTGGCCGCTTCGGCCCACGGCGGCAGCAGCTTCACCGAATAGAACACGCCGCCCAGATAGGTCAGCGGGGTCAGGATGAAGGTCGGCACGATCGCCACGTCGTCGAACTTCTTGGCGTACACCGCATTGACGAAGCCGGCCAGCGAGAAGATGGTCGCGCCCAGCAGCACCGTGGTCAGCGTGACCAGCGGATGCGGGATGCGCACCGGGGTGAAGAACATCGCGATGATCAGCACCAACGCGCCGACCATCACCCCGCGCAGCACCGCGCCGGAGACGTAGCCCCACAGGATCACCCAGTTGGGCATCGGGCTGACCAGCAGCTCTTCCACATGCCGGCCGAACTTGGCGCCGAAGAAGCTGGAGGAGATGTTGCCGTAGCTGTTCTGGATCACGCTCATCATCACCAGGCCCGGCACGATGAACTGCATGTACGAGTAGCCGCCCATGTCGCCCACGCGCGAGCCGATCAGCCCGCCGAAGATCAAGAAGTACAGCGTCATGGTGATGGCCGGCGGCACCAGGGTCTGGCCCCAGATGCGCAGGATGCGCTGCACTTCGCGGCGCACGATGGTGCCCAGCGCAGTCCAGTTGCGGCGCGCGTTGGTGGGTTCGGTCACGGTGCGGATCTCGTTCATGGCTGGCCTCCGCTGCGCGGCTGCGCGGGCGGTGTGCCGTTGGGGGCGACGGGCGTGGGGGCGGTGGCCGGTACCGGGGCGTCACCAGTCAGGCGCACGAACAGCTCTTCCAGGCGATTGCTCTTGGTGCGCATCGAGCGCACCCGGATGCCGGCGCTGCCGAGCGTGGCGAACACGCGGTTGAGGTCCATCGCGCGCGGCATGTCCAGGTCCAGCGTGTGGCCATCGATGGCAGTGAGCGTGGTGCCTTCGATCACCGGCAGTTCGGCCGGCAGGACACCGTCGATATCGAACAGGAAGCCTTCCACGTCCAGCTTGGCCAGCAGTTCGCGCATCGGCCCCTGGGTGACGATCTGGCCGTGGTTGATGATGGCCAGGTTGCGGCACAGGTGCTCGGCTTCTTCCAGGTAATGCGTGGTCAGGATGATGGTGGTGCCGGCGGCGTTGATCTCCTTGAGCACGCGCCACATGTCGCGGCGGATCTCGATGTCCACGCCGGCGGTGGGCTCGTCCAGGATCAGCAGCCGCGGCTGGGTCATCATGGCGCGGGCGATCATCAGCCGGCGCTTCATGCCGCCGGACAGCGTGCGGCTCATCACCTGGGCCTTTTCCCACAGGTGCGAGCGGCGCAGCTCGGCTTCGGCCAGCGCGGCGGCCTGCTCGCGCGGCATGCCGTAGAAGCCGGCGTAATTGACCAGGATATCGAAGGGTTTTTCGAACAGGTTGAAGTTGACCTCCTGCGGGACCAGGCCGATCAGGCGCATCGCATCGCTGCGTTGGCCGACCAGGTCGGTGCCGAACACTTCCACCTGGCCGGCGGACAGGTTCACCAGCGAGCTGATGATGCCGATCAGGGTGGATTTGCCGGCGCCATTGGGGCCGAGCAGGGCGAAGAAATCGCCTGGCGCCACGTCCAGCGAGACACCCTTGAGCGCCTGGGTGCCGTTGTCGTAGGTCTTGCGCAGATCGCACACACGCAACGCGGGTGCGGTGATCGGAGATGGAGAATTCAAGATATTCCTTCGCGTCAGCGTGACGGCGCAGCGAGTTGCAGGCCGTTATTATAGAAGCCCGCGGGGGCAAGCCCCGATCACAGACTGTCCCAAATACGTTCGTGCCCGTTCAATTCCCCCTCAAGCTTGTCGACCGGCGCATGATTGCGCCCACCGTGGCCCACTGCCAGTTCCTGCGTGACGACGGGCAGCCGCTGGATTTCCAGCCCGGGCAGTTCATCCAGATCCATTTCGATGCCGCCGACGGCACGCCGACCAAGCGCAGCTATTCGCTGGCGACCATCCACGACCATGCGCTCGGACCGGGCGAGGCGGTGGATATCGCGGTGAGCTTCGTGCCCGGCGGCTCGGCCACCGCGCTGTTCGAAGGCCTGCAGATTGGCGACCAGTTGCAGGCCAGCGGGCCCTACGGGCGCTTCTGCCTGCCGCCGGGCGACCACAACCGGCGTTATGTGCTGATCGCCACCGGCACCGGCGTCACCCCGTACCGCTCGATGCTGCCGCTGCTGGCCGAGGCGATCGCCACCCGTGGCGTGCAGGTGCTGCTGCTGCAGGGCGCGCGCACGCCGGCCGAGCTGTTGTATGGCGACGACTTCCGCGCGTTTGCCGATGCGCACCCGCAGTTCCGCTACGTGCCGTGTTTTTCGCGCGAGCTGCCCGAGCAGCCGCATGCCGATGTGCGCCAGGGTTACGTGCAGCAGCAGCTAGCCGAATGCGCGCCCGACGCGCAGGGCGATATCGCCTACCTGTGCGGCAACCCGGACATGGTGGACAGCTGCATCGAGGCGTTGAAGGCAGCCGGCCTGCCGAACGCGCAGATCCGCCGCGAGAAATACGTCAGCCCGGCTCCGGCGAAAACCTGAGCCAGTCGCGCGGTGCCGGGCTGGCTTGCTCGGTACCCGCCGATCGCGCCCGGTACGCGGTTCCCGACGCGTTCAAGGCCGCTCGACAGCATTGCGATGCTGTCCCGGCCATCCCTCCCGCCCACTGTGCGCTGCTGCAGTCGCATCCTGTGCTCCGGCGCGTGGTGCAACTGGAGCCACTGCTGCTCGGGCTGGCATTCTCGCTGACCGCTTCCGCGCTCACTACTGCAGGGCGCCGAATGCAGCGCGCCGCCGAATCGTCAGGCTGCAGCCCGCGTCGCTGGCGGGCGCTGCAGCTCGACGGTGATGTGCACCAGTTCTTCGTGGATCTGCAGGGCAGCGCGGACCAGGTCCGCATCGATGTCGGCCGCCGTGACCAGACTGACGACGCAGGCATAACGATCGCTGCCCACGCGCCAGACATGCAGGTCGCCGATGTCGATGGCGTGCGGCAGCTCGGCGATGACCTGCTTCACTTCTTCCACCACCGGCGCATCCATTTCCGCATCCAGCAGCACGCGGCCGGTACTGCGCAGCAGCCCCCACGCCCACACGGTGACCAGCACCGCGCCGAGCATGCCCATGATCGGATCCAGCCAGGTCACGCCCCAGTACATGCCGGCGAGCAGCGCGACGATCGCCAGGACCGAGGTCGCCGCGTCGGCCACCACGTGCAGATACGCGGCACGCAAGTTGAGATCGGCATGCCCATCGTGGTGATGACCATGACCATGACCGTCATGCGCGTGGTCGTGGTGATGACCATGCGCATGGCCGTGCGAGTCGCGTAACCACCAGGCGCAGATCAGGTTGACCAGCAGGCCAATGACGGCAATGACGGTGGCTTCCTGGTACTGGATGGGCTTGGGCGAGAACAGCCGTTCCAGCGACTGGAACGCCATCAGGCCGGCCACGCCCAACAGCAGGATGGCGCTGGTATAGCCGCCCAGCACTTCGACCTTCCAGGTGCCGAAGCTGAAACGCAGGTCGTTGGCATTGCGCCGCGCGAAGCGGTAGGCAAACAGTGCCAGCCCCAGCGCCAGTGCGTGCGAGCTCATATGCCAGCCATCGGCGAGCAGGGCCATGGAATTGAGCGTCCAGCCGCCGACGATCTCCACCACCATCATGACCACGGTCAGGATGACGGCCTTGCGGGTGCTGCGCTCGGCAAGCGGGTTGGCGCTGGCGAATGTGTGCGACTGCGCGCAGTGCGGTGCGGCGTGCGTGATCGACATCGGAGGGGGCTCTGGCTACGATACCCCCCTAGGGTATCTCAGGTACCCCCGGGGGGTATACGGCAATGGCACATCTGAATCAGGACAAATCCAAACTGCTCGCCCGCGTGCGCAGGATCCGCGGGCAAGTGGAGGGGCTGGAGAAAGCCCTGGCGCAGGACGTGGACTGCACCGCGTTGCTGACGCAGGTGGCGGCGTTTCGTGGCGCTGCGCAGGGCTTGATGGTCGAGCTGCTCGGCGAGCACTTGAAGCACCACGTCGCGGCACCGGAGGCGCTGGGCGAGCGCGAGCTGGCGGTCGACGACATCACCGCCATTCTCAAGACCTATCTCAAGTAAGAGCGGTCATCAAAACGACTGCGCTCACCGTCAGATAGGCGCGGCCGGTGCTTGGAATGGGCGTGTACCACTCGTGCACTGCGGCTCCTGCGCGCTACGTTTTGTTTGCAGCTTCAAGTCCTGCACATCGGGTCCAAGCGATCCCGCCGATTCGATTTCAACCTTGTGCGCTGCGCGGGCTGAGCGACGGCCCAGCGCGCTGGACCTTGATGATGTCGTGCCTGCAATGTCCTGCGGCGATGCGCGCGACATGCCGCAGCGCACGCATGCCGCACCCGATGTCGCGAACGATGCACGGTCGGGACATCGCGCCGAACTGCGCGCATCGTTGCGCGCACGCAATCCACACCCAACGCCTCGCCTGATTGCAGGCGCAACGGCGTGCCGGGCGCTCAGCGTGCCGACGGCTCCAGCGTCATCAGCACCACATCGTTGCTGCGCATCGGCACGCGGATCTCCACCACGCCATCGGCGCCGACGCGTACGCGCCGGTCCTGCTCGGGCGTGTCGCGCGTGGCTTGCTGCAACTGCGCCAGCTGCCGCGGCGCCAGGTCCTTGGGCATGCCCATGTCGATGTACAGCGACAGCGGATCGTTGCGCCGGTAGCCGGTCTTGCGTACCTGCAGCCGGTAGTTGCCGGCCGGCACGTGCGCCAGGCGGAAGACCAGCGCTGCGCTGTCGGTGCTGGGCACCTGTTTGGTATAGAACGGGGTATTGCTCACCGCCTGCACCGGCTGCTGCCAATCCCAGGCCAGCGCGGCGATGCGCTGGCCATCCACCGCCGCAAATGCGTGCGCATCGCGCAGCGGAACATCGCGGCCCTTGAGCGCGTTCAAGTACTTGTAGGCAAACCACGCCGGCTTGCGGATGCCCTCGCGATTCATCAGCCCGAAGCCGCCATGGAAGGGCGTGGGCGGCGGACCGGGTTCTTCGAACAGATCGGTGTAGGTCCAGTAGCTCATGCCCTGCACCAGGCCTTGCACCTGCTTGAGCTTGGTCAGGATGTAGGGCGCGTTGATGTAGCTGTCGTGGACGAAATCGCGCGGCGTATAGCTGCTGCTCCACTCGGTGAAGTACAGCGGCAGATCCGGAAATGGCGAGGCCTGGATCTGCGCGCGCACGCGGCGCACGTCGCCGACGATGGCATCCGGCGATGCCGACAGCTTGACGTCCTGCTTGCCGTCTTCATCGAGAAAGCCGCCCTCCACGCCATAGGTATGCGTGGTGACGAAGTCGATCGGCAGTTTGTGTTTGGCAACGAAGGCCAGCAGTTCCGGCACCCAGTTCGCACCGGCGGTGGAGGGGCCACCGACGCGCAGCTGCGGATCGATCGCCTTGATCGTGCGCGCGGTGTTCGCATACAGGTCGAAGTAGGCCTGCTGGTCGGCGTTCTCCCAGAAATCCTTGAGGTTTGGCTCGTTCCACACCTCGAAATACCACTGCCGCACTTCGTCGGCACCGTAGCGCGCACGGATGTGGCGCACGTACGCATCGATCAGCTGCGTCCACTTGGCCGGGTCCGGATGCGAGGTGTTGCCCTTCCAGTAGAAGAGCGTCTGTTCGGAGGTCTTCATCGCGCCGGGCGTAAAGCCCAATTCCACGAACGGACGGATGCGCTTGGCCAGCAGCGCATCGTAGAGCTGATCCAGTTTGGTCCAGTCGTAGACGAGCGTGCCGTCGACGTCTTTCACCGTGCCGAGCACGTCATGGAACACGTCGTGGAAGCGGATATAGCGAAACCCCAGCTCCTGCACCGCCGGAACCAGTTGCGCCTGGCTGTCGCTGCGGATCAAGGTGCCGGGAAAGTCCGAGCCGATCGACAGGTCGTAGAACCGGTCGACCGGCCCGGCGGCGCTGGCCAGATCCAGCTCGATCGTGCGAGGCGCCGCCTCCTGCGCCATGGCAGAGCTCGCCATGCAGCCGCTCAGTGCAATTGCCAACCAGATCTTCAGACGCATCACCGCTCCCGCCAATGTTCGATCGCGGAGCGTAACCCAGCTCCGGCCCGGTGCTGCGGACGGGCGTGCTTGGTCTTCCTGCTGCCAGCGTTGCGTGGCGATGGGCAGGGATTGCACGCTGTCGAGTGTGTAAAGGGTGCTTGACAGCTGGCCGCGCCCGGCGCATCGTGCCTGTCAAGTTGACTTGACAGGCGAAGGGAATGCGTCAGCAGCATCGGCAATGGGACTGCATACCGGCGTGGTCGGCGCAGCGACCGCTGCGCAGCGATACCGGGATGGAGGGCACTGACCTGCCAGTGCGTCCATCGGACCGCGCGAGGCAACGCGCATGACCCGCTGCAGACGCAATGCGCTACTGGCGCTCTGCCTGGGAGCCGGCCTGCTCGCCGTCAGCGCGCTCGGTCGTTGGCAACTGCTGCCGCTGAGTGCCCACCTTGCCGGGCTCTGTGCCGGCGCGGGCGTGTCCTGCCTGGTGCTGTCGCTGCTGCTCTTGCTGTCGCGCGGCAGCCTGCGCGACAGCACACGGCCGGCATTGGCGCGGCGCTATTACCGCGAATTCGGCGTGCCGATGGGCTTGTATGTGGTGGTGATGCTGTTCTGGAGATATTTGCTTGCGCATGTGGATCCGAGCTGGGCACGCGTGCTGATCGCCTTGTTGCCGGCCGTGCTGGTCGCCCTGGTGATCCGCGCGGTGGCGCGCTACGTGCGCGACTCGGACGAGATGCAGCGGCGCATCGAACTGGAGTCGATCGCCATTGCCGCCGGCCTGGTCAGCGGCGCATACATGACAGGCGGGTTCCTGCAGGCCGCCGAGTTGATCGACATCCCCGCGACGGTGGCAATGTTGTGGGTGTTTCCGATGTTGTGCGCCATCTACGGCGTCACCAAAAGCATCAATGCCCGACGGTTCGAATGAATAGCCGGGTGCGCGAATTGCGCGAGGCCAGCGGCTGGTCACAGGGCGAGTTGGGCGAACGCCTGGGCGTATCGCGGCAGACCATCAATGCGCTGGAAACCGGCAAGTACGATCCCAGTCTGCCGTTGGCATTTCGCATCGCGCGTCTGTTCGGGGAATCGATCGAGCACGTCTTTCTTTACGAAGACGGGCAGTAGCCGCGCCGGTCACACCCGACCGGATGCGGCGTCAGGGGACAGGAACTATCAGGAGAGATGGTGAACATGGTGAAGCAACCCACACTGGTGGCGGCGCTGCTGATCGCATTGCTGGCAACCGGATGCCAGCCTGCGGACCAGCCGGCTGAAAACACGGCTGCCACGACCAAGACGGGCGCAGCCACGCCCGGCCTCGCGCAGCCGCAGGCCAAGCCGCAGCCCGTCACCGCCGCAGGCAATCGTTACGGCACGCTGCAATTTGCACCGTGCACGCTGAGTTCCGGCAGCGCGGCCGGCAATATCGAGGCGCAATGCGCCAGCCTGCGCGTGCCGGAAAACCCGGCCGCGCCGACCGGGCGCAGCATCGATCTGAAGATCGCCTGGCTGGAAAGCGAGGCCGGCGCCGGCAGCACGCCGGATCCGGTGTTCTTCATTGCCGGCGGACCGGGACAATCGGCCACCCAGGTCGCCGCGATCGTGGACATGGGGCTGCATGAAGTCCGCAAACGGCGCGACATCTTCCTGGTCGACCAGCGCGGCACCGGCGGTTCGCATCCGCTTGCGTGCCGCGATGCCGCCGGCAAGCCGCTCGTACTGGAAAACAGCAGCGCCGCCACCGCCGAGCAATTGACCGATTACGCACGCCAATGTGCACAAGGGCTACGCAACGATGCCGATCCGCGCTATTTCACCACCAGCGAGGCGATTGGCGATCTGGATGCGGTGCGCGCCGCACTGGGCGTGCAGACGCTCAACCTGATTGGCGGCTCCTACGGTACCCGGGTCGCACAGCACTATGCGGCGCGCTATCCGCAACACACACGCACGCTGGTGATCGATGGCGTGGCGCCGAACGATCTGGTGATCGGCGGCGAGTTCGCGCGCACGTTCGAAGATGCGATCGCGTTGCAGGCCACCCAATGCCGCAAGGACGCGGCATGCGCCAAACGCTTTCCGGTGGACACGCGCACGCAGCTACGGCAGGTGGTGGAGCGCTTGCGTCAGGCGCCGGTGGCCGTGGATTACCGCGACCCGCGTACCGGTGAACTGCACCACGAGCAGGTGACGGCCGATACCGTGGTCGGCCTGGCGTTCGGGTTTTCGTATGTGCCGCAAACCGCCTCGTTGTTGCCGCTGGTGCTGGACGAGGCGGCGGCAGGGCGTTACGCCTCGCTGATGGCGTTGGCGCAGATGAGCGCCTCGGACATGTCCGACCAGATGAATCGCCCGATGCAATGGTCGGTGCTGTGCAGCGAAGACGCCGGCCGCTACACGCCGCCAGCCGGCAAGGACGACACCTTGCTGGGAGCGGAAGTGGCGCAGATGTTCTTTGCGCCCTGCAAGGCCTGGCCGACCAAGCCGACCCCGGCTGCGGACGCCGCACCGTTCAAATCCAACCTGCCGGTGTTGTTGCTGTCGGGCGAGCTGGATCCGGTGACGCCGCCGCGCTATGCCGAGCGTGTGCTGCAGGGCCTGCCCAATGGCCGTCACCTGGTGGCGCCGGGGCAGGGCCACGGGGTGTTTCGACTGGGCTGCATGCCCAAGGTGCTGGGCCAGTTCCTGCAGACCGCCAATGCCAAGGCACTGGATGCGCAGTGCGTGGCCAGCCTCAACAATGTGCCCGCGTTTACCTCGTTCAACGGATGGGAACCATGAGCCGCACCGACCACGCCACGGAGGCGCACGCATGATCGTCGTCGACAAGCTGCACAAGTCGTTCAAGACCAAGACCGGGCTGGTGAAGGCGGTCGATGGGGTCAGTTTCAGTGCTGCCGATGGCCAGATCACCGGCCTGCTCGGTCCCAATGGCGCCGGCAAGACCACCACCTTGCGCATGCTCTACACGCTGATGTCGCCCGACCAGGGCAGCGTCCTCGTGGATGGCGTGGATGCCGCCCGCGACCCGGTGACCGTGCGCCGCGCGCTGGGCGTGTTGCCGGATGCGCGCGGCGTCTACAAGCGGCTGACCGCGCGCGAGAACATTGCCTACTTCGGTGAGCTGCATGGCCTGTCGCGTGCGCGGATCGCCGAGCGCACGCGCCTGCTGTCGGCCGCGCTGGACATGGACGACATTCTCGACCGTCAGACCGAAGGCTTCAGCCAGGGCCAGCGCACCAAGACCGCGATTGCGCGCGCGCTGGTGCACGACCCGCGCAACGTCATCCTCGACGAGCCCACCAACGGGCTGGATGTGATGACCACGCGCGCCATGCGTGGCTTTCTGCAGCAACTGCGTGCCGAGGGGCGTTGCGTGATCTTTTCCAGCCACATCATGCAGGAGGTGGCGGCGTTGTGCGATCGCATCGTCATCGTCGCCAAGGGCACGGTGGTGGCCTGCGGCAGCGCCGACGAACTGCGCGCCAGCACCGGCGAAGACAATCTGGAGGACGCCTTCGTCAAGGCGATCGGCTCGGACGAGGGACTGCACGCATGAGCACCACATCGTTGTTGTCCACGCTATGGACGGTGCTGCGCAAGGAGTTGCGCGACATCGGCCGCGATCGCCGCACGCTCGCACTGGCCTTGCTGCTGTCGCCATTGCTGTATC
The DNA here is from genome assembly GCF_014199865.1 of Xanthomonas sp. F14. NCBI lineage: Bacteria > Pseudomonadati > Pseudomonadota > Gammaproteobacteria > Lysobacterales > Lysobacteraceae > Xanthomonas > Xanthomonas sp. F14. The sequence goes on from NZ_JACHOM010000006.1 coordinate 242,262, forward strand.
CGGTGCTGATCCTGGGCATGGGCGCATTGAGCGAAAGCCGCGTGCGTACGCAGATCGACAAGCCATTGGAGATCCCAATGCTCGGCCGCGAGAACGCGCCCAATCTGGTGCGGTTCCTGGCCGCGCAGGGGCTCAATGCGGTCGATGCGCCGGCCGATCTGACCGCCGCGATCCGCAATCAGGATGTGGATGTGGCACTGCGCATCAGCGACAGCTACGCCGACGATTGGCGCGCCGGGCGCCCGGCCCTGGTGGAGGTCATCAAGGACAGCACGCGGCGCGAGGCCGACGTGCCGAGCCTGCGCCTGCAGGCTGCGCTCGGCAGCTATAGCCAGCAGGTGGGTGCACTGCGCCTGCTGGCGCGCGGTATCGATGCGCAGGTGGGCAGGCCGCTGGAAATCGCCGCGCAGGATCTGGCCACCGCCGACGCCAAGCGCGGGCAGATGATGGCGATGCTGCTGCCGGTGCTGCTGGTGATCACCTCGTTCCTGGGTGGCGCCTCGCTGATCCTGGATGCCACTGCCGGCGAGCGCGAACGCCAGTCGCTGGAACCCTTGCTGGCCACCCCGGCGCCGCGCAGTGCGATCGTCAGCGGCAAGATCGCCGCCGCCTGCGTGATCGGCATGGTGTCGCTGTTGCTGACCTTGCTGGCCTTCAAGTTGAGTGCGCAGTTGTCCACCTCGAACCTGGGCCGCCAGCTCAACGTCGGCTTCGTGCCGATGCTGCAGATGCTGTTCATCCTGGTGCCGATGCTGTTCATCGGCACCTCGCTGTTGACCTATCTGGCCGCCGCCGCCAAGAGCATGAAGGAAGCGCAGGGGCATATGACCTGGCTGTTGCTGCTGCCGATGCTGCCGGGCTATGCGCTGATGGCGTATCCGCTGAAGACGCAGCTCTGGCATTTCGCGGTGCCGTTTCTGGCGCAGAACCAGATGCTGCTCAAGGTGATCCGCCACGAGCAGATCAACGCGCAGACCTGGGCGGTGTATCTGCTGGCGGGCTTCGGTGTGGCGGCGGTGCTGTGGTACGCGGCAGTGCGGCGCTATCACCAGGAGCGGCTGGCGATTTCCGGCTGATGTTCCTTCTCCCCCTCGGGAGAAGCTGCCCGCAGGGCGGATGAGGCTAGGGGTCACCAGCAAACAAAAAGCCCGCAGCGATGCGGGCTTTTTGTTTGGTGCCCGACATTCGCCGGGAGTGCAGTGCATCGATCATCGGCAGCCATCAGCCATCAGCCATCAGCCATCAGCCATCAGCCATCAGCCATCAGCCATCAGCCAGCAATCAACAAACGATCGACCAATCAAGCGATCAACGACCAAGCAACCAAGCAACCAAGCAACCAAGCAACCAATCAAGCAACCAATCAAGCAACCAAGCAACCAACAGACTCACTCACTCAGCCGCATGCAGATGCACTCGATCGCCCAACGCACCACTCAACCACCGGGGTTGAACGACAGCGTGCGCCGCGTGGTCACCGGTGCGGCCACCGGTTCGAAGCGCCAGCGCTTGACCGCATTGAGCGCTTCGCGGTCGAACACGCGCGGTGGGGTGGCGCGCAGCACGCGCGAGGCGGTGATCGAGCCATCGGTGCCGACGGTGATCTCCACCAGCACTTCGCCGGAGGTGCCGGCGCGCAGCGCCTCGGGGGGATAACGCGGTGCCGGGGTGCTGATCGGGCGCAGCGACTGCGCGGCCGGTGCAGCTGCGGCAGTCGCCGGGGCCGGGCGCGGGGCGGCCGGGGTCGGAGCAGGCGTCGGGGTCTCGGCCTGACGGCGCGCCGCAGCCTGGCGTTCGGCCTCTGCGCTCTGCTGGCGGGCGGCTTCCTGTTGCGCGGCGATCTGCTGCGCAGCGGCCGCCTCGCGGGTCTGCTGCTCGGCCAGACGCTTCTGCTCGGCCGCCTGCTTGGCCTTGTCTTCGACCAGCTTCTTGGCCTGCTCGGCATCCTGCTCGGAGCGGCTGGCGGCGGTCTTCATGCCGGTCTCCAGGCCGCTCTTCAGGCGCGGCAGTGCCGGTGCCTTGGGGTCGACCTTTTCGATCAACGCGATCAGGCGCTGCGCTTCGGGGAATTCTTCGCGGCTGATGCCCTGTTCGGCGGCGATCAGCGTGTACGGCAGCAGGTCGGTCAGCGCGCTGTTGACGGTGGCGTCCTGCGGCTGCTTTTCACGCAAGGCCAGGTAGTACTCCACCGCGTTGTCGCCGGCCGGGGCGTACATGCGATTGTCCTGCAAGGCCTTGGTGGCCGATGCGCGCAACTGGTCGGCGGCCATCGATTGCACCTGCGGCGACACTGCGGTGGCCGGCGTCGGCGCGGCGGCAGGTGCCGCAGGCGTGGCGCCGGTGGCAGGCGCGGTGGCGGCGGCCTTGTCGTCCTGCTTGGAGCAGGCGGCCAGGCCGACCAACAAAATGACCGGCGCGATCCGGCGTGCCATACGGCCCTGTGTCAGATCCAACATGCGTCCCCCTTACCCCGATTGCGAAAGATGCTGCGGCGAGGCCGGCCATTGTTCCCGCAATGGACGGCAAAGCGGCAATCTAGCATTGCTGGGGCGGTCTAAGCCAAGGGGGGCGCCTGCCGGGCGCGAAATTCATCGCGCTCCGGTGGCCAGTGCGGCGTTGGCCGGCAGCCGCGTGGCCGGCTCGGGCAGCGGCGGCGCAGGGCAGTAGCGGCGCAGGAAGTCCGCATGCGCAGGCAGCCGCGCCAATGCGGCATCGACCCGCGTGCGGATGGTCTCCAGGAAATGACGAAGCTCGGCATCGCCCATCAGGTCGGCCACCGGGTGGTGCTGCTTTGGTGTGATGCCCTGGCCCAGCATCACCTGCACCCAGGAATTTTCGGCAAACAGCTCGTTGGCCTGGTGGAATACCCGCCCGCTCTGGCGGAACAACTCCACCCGGTGCCGCAGCGTGTCGGGGATGTCCATCGCCGCGCAATCGCGCCAGAACGGCGTGTCGCGGCGGTCGGTGGCGTGGTAGTGCAGGATCACGAAATCGCGGATATGGGTGATTTCGGCGGCGGCCTGGCGGTTGTATTCGGCGATGTCGACATCGTTGATGACCTGCGGAAAGGTCTGCATCAGCCGGATGATGCCGCGCTGGATCAGATGGATGTTGGTCGATTCCAACGGCTCCAGGAAGCCGCTGGCCAGCCCCAGCGCCACGCAGTTCTTTTCCCAGACCCGATGCCGCTGATTGGGCGTGAAGCGCAGTGCGCGCGGCTGGGTTAGTGCGCGGCCGCTGAGATTGCGCTGCAGTACCTGCGCGGCGCTGTCCTGATCCATGTAGCGGCTGGAGTACACGATGCCGTTGCCGACGCGGTGCTGCAGCGGAATGCGCCACATCCAGCCCGCCTGATCGGCGCGCGAGCGGGTGTAGGGCACCGGCGCGCCGACCGATTCGGTCTGCACCGCCAGCGCGCTGTCGGCGAACAGCCACTGCGACCAGTCGTCCGTGCCCACACCCAGCACCTTGCCGATCAGAAGACCGGCAAAGCCGGTGCAATCCAGGAACAGATCGCCTTCCACCCGCGTGCCGTCGTCCAGCGTCAGCGCGGTGAGATAGCCGCTGTGCGCGTGGGTCTCCACGCTGCCGATGCGGCCTTCGATGCGCTGCACGCCGAAGCCTTCGCAGAAGCGGCGCAGGAAGCGCGCGTACAGGCCGGCATCCAGGTGGTAGGCGTAATTCATGCCGCCATTGGGCAGATGCGCAAAGCGGCCTTCCTGCGCGGCACGCAGTTCCAGGCAGTAGTCGCCGAAGTCGCGCGCCAGGCCACGCTGCCGGCCCTTCAACCAGAAATGCTGGAAGCCCGCGCTCCAGTGATCGGTGCCGGTGTGGCCGAAGGAGTGGATGTAATGCCGGTCCACATCACGCCAGTGTTCGAAGCCGATGCCCAGCTTGATGGTGGCCTGCGTGGCGGCCATGAACGCGGCCTCGTCGATCTCCAGCAGGCGGTGAAAGGTGACCAGGCTGGGAATGGTGGCTTCGCCCACGCCCACCGTACCGATCTCGTCCGATTCCACCAGGGTGATCTGCAGGTGCCGGCCCAGCACTTTGGATAACGCGGCGGCGGCCATCCAGCCGGCGGTGCCGCCACCGGCGATGACGACGCGGCGTACCGGGCGCTGTTGTGGGTCGGAAGGGGCGGTGTCGGTCATGGCGTCAGATCCTCAGCGATTCAGGCGTTGCAGCAACCGCGCGCGCAGGCTGCGGGCACGGGCCTCGTCCATCGGCGCCAGGACGCCGCGCGCAGACTCCGGCATGTGTGCGGCGGTGTCCGCATCGGCATCGAACACGTAATGGTCGAACACGTCCTGCCAGATCGCGCGTTGTTCCGCTGGCAGGTCGCGGAGGGTGAGCAGCGCCAGCATCAGCGCGTTCATCGGCGAATCCATGTAGGCCGGGCTCTGCCGCCACCAGAAATTCACCAGCACGTTGAACGGCGTCAGCGCTTCGACGTGATGCCACCACATGCTGGGAATGAACAATGCATCGCCCGGTTCCAGCTCGGCCACCAGCGCGTGTTCCAGCGCCTGCGCATAGCGTGGAAAGCGCTGCAGGTCCGGCGCGGCGATATCCACCAGGCTGACCGGCTGACCGGCCGGGGTGAGATCGAGTGGGCCGATATACAGATTGGCCAGTTGCTGCGGCGGAAACAGGGTAAAGCGGCGGCGCCCGGCGACCACGCAGGCCAGGTTGTCGGGCAGGTCCTGATGGGCGGCGATGCGGGTGCGGTTGCCGATCCAGATACTGGCCAGCGGCTCGCGCTGCGGCAGCGCGATCGGGTTATGCGCGCGCAGGCCGGGCAGGTAGGTGTCCAGCGTGGTGGAGCCGACGTAGATCGCCGGTGGCTGCGGGTTGTGCAGATCGCGCAACAAGGTCTCCAGCACCACGCCCAGTGGCACGCGCTCGGGACGGAAATTGAAGCCGCTCATGTCCGCGTTGTAGAAGAAGCGCCCGCCGATGTCCGGCGGGCCGACCTGTGCCACCACCGCTTCGCCGCGATCGAAACCGCGCAGGTAGGCCGCCGCCGCCTGCGCCGAGGTGGCGCCGGCCTGCGCCAGTGGCCAGTCGTGCACCAGCCCGCGCAATACCAACGGCGTGGTCGAGCGCAGCACGGCCGGGTCCAGCTGCTGCGGGTCCAGCCCGTGCCGTTCTTCGATGGCGCGCGGCTCAGCCAGCATGACGGCGCTGCATGCGGTCGAGCAGATGGCGGAACTGCGCGACCGAGGCCACCGCCATGTATAACGGCTCCAGATCGCCATGCCGGTGCAGGTCGAGCAGGGCCGCATCGTCGAGTGCGCGCAGGCGTTCCTCGTGCACGGCGTAGAGCCCGGTCAGACGGCATTCCAGGCCGTTCTGCAGCGTGGCCTCGAACACGAACGGTTCGAGCAAGTCGTAGCCAAGCAAGCGGTCGACGAACGCCTCGCTCGCGGCCAGGCCATCGTGCAAGGTGCGCAACACCTGGCCGATGTGGTCGAGAAATTCGGTGGTACCGCCGTGTTCGCGAAACAGCACCTCGCCTTCGCTGCGGCTGATGCGCGGGCTGTCCAGGTCCACGTGCACCATCGGCCCGTCCTCTTGCTCGCCGATCAAAAACGGTTGCCGCTGGATCGCCAGAGGCACGTACGGCGCATCCCAGCGCGCACCATCCAGGAACAGGTTCTCGCCCAAGCGTAATCCCAGCAATGCCAGCGGCTGAAAACTGCGCTCGCCGCTGCGATGGAACACGATCGGGTACTGCGCCTGCAGTTGGCGGAACTCCTGCGGAAAGGTCGCGGCCGACATCACGTCGTCGCCGTAGGCGGCGCCGTGCACGGTGATCACGCGCAGGTCGCGGTGATCGAGGTTGTTCAACAACACGGCATTGGTCATGGGGGGAGACACATCACGCGGGGCGCGTGGCCCATGCTTGGACAGTTGCTTCGGCATGGCAAGTCCCGGATGCGACACATCCGGGAAACGCCACGAGAGCGCCGTGCGAACGCCCCGGCAGACTCGCTGCCGGGAACGCTTAAAAGAACATCACTGCATGACTAACGCGCTGCATCACCAGAACTTGTAACGCACGCCCAGCATGTAGCGCGGGCCGGTCTGGGTGGCGTAGATGATCTGGTTCGGGTGACGGCCGTGCTGGCGCTGCACCTCGTCGGTGAGGTTGATCGCCTCCAGGCTCAGCGACAGGTTCTCGGTCCACTGGTAGCCGATGCTCAGGTCCAGCTGGCCATAGGCTTCGGTGTAGACCGGGTTGGGCTGGCCGCTGCCGTCGAAACGTGCGGCCAGGAACTCGTCGCGCCAGTTGTAGGCCGCACGCACCTGCCACTTGTCCCGGTCGTAGAAGCCGACCACGTTGGCCGAATCGCTCAGCCCTTCCAGCGCGAATTGCTCGCCGATCACGTAGTTGTCGTAAGTCAGGCCGGAGTCGACCTTGGTGTAGTTGGCCGACACGCCGAAGCCGCTGTCGCCGAACATGTGCTGCAGGTTGAATTCCCAACCGTCCAGCGAGGCCGAGCGCTGGTTGGCCGGCGCGGTGATGGCGAAGTTGGCCACCGGATCGCCCGGCTGCCCGCTGATCACGCCGGTGGCGTTGCCGTTGGAGTCGTCCGGCCCGCGCGCCACACCCGGCGCACCGCCGCGGTTGCGGAAGATGTAGTTGCGGATGCAGGTCAGGTCGGCCGAGGCGCAGCCGTTGCCCAGCGCTTCGTTCCAGTACGCACCACCCACTGGCGTGTTCAGGCCCAGCGAGGTGTCGTTGCGCGTGGTCACGCCGATGTAGTTGTCGATGTTCTTGCGGAAGAAGCCCACCGAGGCGTAGCTGGCATCGCTGTAGTACCACTCCAGCGAAAAATCGATGTTGTGCGAAAGCAGCGGCTTCAGGCCGGGATTGCCTTCCTGGCCGGTGCCGCCTTCCAGGCGCGCGATCTGGTTGAGCGTCTGCCCGCCCTGGATATCGCCCCAGCCGGGCCGCCCGATGGTTTCGCCGTAGCTGCCGCGCAGCACCAGATCCTCGGTGAGCTTGAAGCTCAGGTCCAGGCTGGGCAGCCAGTATTCGTATTTGCCGCTGCCGCTGGCGAACGCCGAGTCGGCCAGGCGGATCGGCAACTCGTTGTTGGCGACCCAGTCGATGCCCACCGCCACCGGCACCAGTGCCTGCGCCTCCACCTTGGTTTCTTCGTAACGCACACCGGCGGCCAGGCTGATCGGCACGCGCAGATCGTCCCAGCTGTTGTTCCACTGCAGGTAGGCGTTCTTGGATTTTTCGGTCACGCGGCGGTCGGTGGTGAACACCGGCGAGGTGCGGTACAGCGCATCGTCGCCGGCCACCTGCGCGGCCGCCTGGCGGGCACGTTCGAAGTCGAACAGGAACAGCTGGTTGAACTGTGCCGGATTGCCGCTGCCGTCGATCGCATCGAAGTACTGCGCAAACGAACTGGGGATCCACAGATCGTCCGGATAATCGGCCGCGGTGCCGGCACCGCCCCAGGTGTCGCGCTGCACGTTGGAGAATGCCGAGCGGTTCTTGACCTCGGTGCTGCCGATACCGAACTTCAACTGCGAATAATTTTCGAAGGTGAAGTCGCCGTTGACCTGGGCCTGGTCGATCTCCGACTTCATGTAGCTGTTGCGGAACGCCGAGCCGGTGACCAAGGTGCGCGACGGATCCAGCCCGGTCAGGCCAAAGCCCAGCTGCTGCTGCAACACCGGGAAATCCTTGCTGAAATCCACCACCGAGGTGCCGCGGTAAAAGCCGGACACGCCCAGCGAATTGCTGGAACCGAACGGGCTGTCCGCACCGGCTTCTGCGGTGGAGCGGTGGATGTCGAAGTTGAGCTTGAATTGGTCGTTCACCGCCCAATCCACGTTGAAACCCAGTGACTTGTTCTGGTTGCGCGTGGCCGCGTTGGAGCCGGCGGTGGCCAGATCGCTGGTGGCCGGATTGACGATTTCCGAATAGCTCACCGGCCCGGCGACCGGGCCATTGGTCCAGGCGCTGGCCGACGGCCCATAGTTGAACCACACCGACATCTCGTTGCGCTGCTGCTGGATCTTGTTTTCCGAATAGGTGTAATCCAGCGTGGTGGTGACGTTGTCCAGCGGCTTGTACTGCAGCGTCAACTGGCCGTTGGTGCGCTGGCGCTCGACGCCGACCACGCGGTAGTTGAGGTTCTGCGGCACCGAATAGATGTCATTCGGGCCGGGGCGGTTGACGATGTTTTCCGAGCCCGGTGTACCCGGCTGCGGGATGGTGCCGTAGGCGGTGGAATCGCCGCGGAACGAACGCCAGCCGTTGGGCACGCCGACCTGGCTATAGCCGAAGTCACGTTCCTGGTAGCTGCCGCTCAGCGATACGCCGAAGCGCCCATCGGCCGAGGTATTGCTGAAGATGCCGGAGATTTCCGGGGTCAGCGAATCGCCCTGCAGGCGTCCGGGCAGATTCTCGTTGGAGCTGTCGTGCACGCCCTTGAGGCCGACGTTGGCATGCAGGCCCGGGTTGTCCAGTGGCCGGCTGGTCTTGATGTTGATGGTCGCACCGATGCCGCCGGTGGGCGTGCTGGCGCGGCTGGTCTTGAACACCTCGATGCCGGAGATCGACTCCGACGCCAGGTTGGCGAAGTCGAACGCGCGCGAATTGGAGGCGTTGGATTCCTCGATGCTGGCGCCCGGCATCTGCCGGCCGTTCAACAGCACCAGGTTGAAGTCCGGGCCGACGCCGCGCACGGTGACGCGCGAGCCTTCGCCCAGCGAACGGTCGATCGACACGCCGCTGATACGTTGCAGCGATTCGGCCAGATTGGTATCGGGGAACTTGCCGATGTCTTCGGCCACGATGCCGTCGACGATGCCTTGCGCATCGCGCTTGACGTTCATCGACGAGGTCAGGCTGCCGCGGATGCCGGTGACCTGCACAGCATCGAGCGTGGCGGGATCGGCCTGGCTCGCGCCGGGGACGGTGGATGCGGACTGCGGTGCCGGCGCGGTCTGCGCGGCCAGCGGCGTCGACAGGGCAAACAGCAGGGCAGACGTCAGACGCCGCGTGCGCGGCAGGGTGCGTGGCTCTCTCACAACGATTTCTTCCCCAAATGAAGATAGCCGGTCCCAGAGGGCAGGCAAAGGTCGATGACACAATCGTGCATTTGTGAGCGCAGGCTTAACCAAGTCAATTTGCACTGCAGCATCGGCCACGAGCCAATCGCGTCACACATCGTTCCAGCCAGCACCACCGCACGCGCACGCACCGGTCGCGGGCTTGGTCGTACCATCGATCGCCAAGGCGCGCGCTGCGTGCCACCCCTTGCCGAACTGGAGCGCACGATGATCGACCTGTACTACTGGCCCACCCCCAACGGCCACAAGGTCACCTTGTTCCTGGAAGAGGCCGGGCTGGACTACACGCTCAAGCCGGTCAACATCGGCAAGGGTGAGCAGTTCGAGCCGGCCTTCCTGCAGATTTCGCCCAACAACAAGATGCCCGCGATCGTCGACCACGCACCGGCCGACGGCGGCCCGGCGCAGAGCGTGTTCGAATCCGGCGCCATCCTGCTGTACCTGGCCGAGAAGACCGGCCGTTTCCTGCCGCGCGATGCGCGTGGCCGCATCGCCGCGCTGGAGTGGCTGTTCTGGCAGATGGGTGGACTGGGGCCGATGAGTGGCCAGATGGGCCACTTCAACGTCTACGCGCCGGAAAAGATTCCCTACGCGATCGAACGCTACAACGCCGAGGTGCGTCGCCTGCATGGCGTGCTCGACAAGCGCCTGGCCGAGCAGGCATTCCTGGCCGGCCCCGAGTACGGCATCGCCGACATGGCCAGCTATCCGTGGATCGAGGTCTACGCCGACATCCGCCCCGATTACGCCGAGCTCCCGCATCTGAAGCGCTGGCACGACGCCATCGCCGCGCGCCCGGCCACGCAACGTGCGTATGCGCTCAAGGAGCAGGTCAACCCCAACGCCGGCAAGCCGCTGAGCGAGGAAGAGCGCAAGCATCTGTTCGGTAAACGCTGAAGGCGCAGTAACAACAGCGCGGCACGCACGGCAGTTCCACACGGCGGCTGAGTTCCTCTCCCCCGGGAGAGGGGTTGGGGTGAAGGTACGCAAGTGGAGCCAGACCCACCGCCCCCCGTAACCTGCGCACCACGAAACGCGCATGCACCATCCGCAGCCCGCCAACTGCGACCATCAGCCCAAACGCACCTCTGCTCGCTAGAAACTGAGCGACAACAACCCCAGCACCATGCTGCAGCACACGCGCAGAACCGCGCGCAGCCCTTCATCGCGCACGCGCAGCATCGCCGCGCTTCTCAAACACCGCACGCGCCCGCATCCTGTGCGTTATCTCAAGACAGGATCTTCGATGCGCGCCCTGTTCGCCGCCCTTGCCCTCATGCTCAGCACGATCACCACCGCCCACGCCGAAAAACTCACCCTCGACGCCATCACCGGCCCATTGCCGTTGTCCGGCCCGACGCTGATGAAACCCAAGGTCGCCCCCGACGGCTCGCGCGTGAGCTTCCTGCGCGGCAAGGACAGCGACCGCAATCAGCTGGATCTGTGGGAGTACGACATCGCCAGCGGCCAGACCCGGCTGCTGGTGGATTCCAAAATCGTACTGCCCGGCACCGAAACGCTCAGCGATGTCGAAAAGGCCCGCCGCGAGCGCCAACGCATCGCCGCCTTCGCCGGCATCGTCGATTACCAATGGGCGCCGGACGCACATGCACTGCTGTTCCCGCTCGGTGGCGAACTGTATCTGTACGACCTGCGCAAGACCGGCGCGGCGGCAGTGCGCAAGCTCACCCACGGCGAAGGCTTCGCCACCGACGCCAAGCTCTCGCCCAGGGGCGGCTTCGTCAGCTTCGTGCGCGAGCGCAACCTGTGGGTGATCGACCTGGTCAGCGGCAAGCAGCTGCAGCTCACCAGCGACGGCAGCGACACCATCGGCAACGGTGTGGCCGAGTTCGTCGCCGACGAGGAAATGGATCGCCACACCGGCTATTGGTGGGCGCCGGACGACTCGGCGATCGCCTTCGCGCGTATCGACGAATCCGGCGTGCCGGTACAAAAGCGCCCCGAAGTCTATGCCGACCACACCGAGGTCATCAGCCAGCGCTATCCGCAGGCCGGCCAGCCCAATGTGGCCGTGCGACTGGGTGTGATCGCGCCACGTTCCAACGCCGCGCCGCGCTGGATCGAGTTGGGCAACAACCCCGATATCTATCTCGCACGGGTGGATTGGCGCGATGCGCAGCGGCTGACCTTCCAGCGCCAGTCGCGCGACCAGAAAACCCTCGAGTTGATCGAAACCACGCTGGCGAGTGGCAAGCAACGCGTGCTGATCACCGAGACCTCGCCGACCTGGGTGCCGCTCCACAACGATCTGCGTTTTCTCAAGGACGGCCGTTTCATCTGGAATTCCGAGCGCAGCGGCTACGAACATCTGTATGTGGCATCGGAAGACGGCCGCACGCTCACGCCGCTGACCTCCGGCGCCTGGGTGGTCGATGCACTGCTCGCCGTCGATGAGCAAGCCGGCACGGTGTATTTTTCCGCCAGCAAGGAGTCGCCGACCCAGGCCCACATCTACGCCGTGCCGCTGGCCGGCGGTGCGATCGAACAACGTTCGACACCCCACGGCACGCACGCCGCCAGCTTCGCCAACAACGCCAGCGTGTATGTCGACAGCTGGTCCAACACCTCCACACCGCCGCAGATCGAGCTGTTTCGCGCCAATGGCGAAAAAATCGCCACACTGTTGAAGAACGATCTGGCCGATCCGCAGCACCCGTATGCCAGATACCGTGACGCGCAGCGCCCGGTGGAATTCGGCACGCTCACCGCCGCCGACGGCATCACGCCGCTGCAGTATCGCCTGATCAAACCGGACGACTTCGACCCGGCCAAGCGCTATCCGGTGATGGTGTACGTGTATGGCGGCCCCGCCGCGCAGACCGTGCTCGACGCCTGGCCAAGCCGTGGCGATGCGCTGTTCGATCAATATCTTGCGCAACGTGGTTACGTGGTGTTTTCGCTGGATAACCGCGGCACCCCGCGGCGTGGCCGTGCCTTCGGTGGCGCGCTGTACGGCAAGCAGGGCACGGTGGAAGTGGACGACCAGCTGCAAGGCGTGGCCTGGCTCAAGGCGCAGCGCTGGGTCGATCCCAGCCGCATCGGCGTGCAGGGCTGGTCCAACGGCGGCTACATGACGCTGATGCTGCTGGCCAAACACAGCGAGGCCTATGCCTGCGGCGTGGCCGGTGCACCGGTCACCGATTGGGGGCTGTACGACACTCATTACACCGAGCGGTACATGGACCTGCCGGCCGGCAACGCCGCCGGCTATCGCGACGCACGCATCGCCACCCATCTGGACGGCCTGCGTGCCAAGTTGCTGCTGATCCACGGCATGGCCGACGACAATGTGCTGTTCACCAACTCCACCGCACTGATGAGCGCGTTGCAGGCGCGCGGCACTGCCTTCGAATTGATGACCTATCCCGGCGCCAAGCACGGCTTGTCCGGCAGCACCGCCCTGCATCGCTACAAGACCGCGGAGGCATTTATCCAGCGCTGCCTGATGCCCTGAGCGGCCGGCAATCGGTGCCGGGGAGACGGAACTGCAGTGGTAAACGGTCGCCGATGCCAGGCATCGGCGACATTCACCAGAGCGGTCGGGCAGGAGATTCCCCTTGTAGCGTGGGCCTGCACGGGCCGCGCGGCGAGGGAAGCCGGCGCCAGATGGACGCCAGCCGCAAGCACGGGCGATGGCGCTAGCAAATGCTGACATTCGCCAGCACACCGCCGATCCAATCAACCTGGTAGCCGACCCGCAAGCGCCGCCGCACTCCTGCCGACCATGACCTAAGACGCATTGCCGCAGCCGCCGCGGATGGGTAGGGTCGCGCTACTCAACTTGCGGATCCGCCCGATGAAACCACTTGTTCTCGCCATTGCGCTGGCGCTCGGTGCTTCGCTGCCATTGCAGGCACAGACCGGTAAGGCCGCGCAGGCCCAACCTGCCACGCCGGCCTGGGTGCAGACCAGCAATGGCTATGCACAGATCCTGCTGAACGCGCAGGCGCCATTCCAGCCCGAATACGCCAGCTTCTTCGGCGTGCCCGGCTACGATGACCAGGTCATCGACCTGGGGCCAAACAATGCCGCGCGCTACCGCGATGCGATGAACAAGGCGCGCGCCGCGTTGCAGGCCAAGCTGGCCACCGAGCGCGACGTCAATGTGCGCCAGGACCTGCAGATCATGATCGCTGCGGCCGAGCAGAACATCGAAGGCAGCGAACTCAACGAGCGCTATCTGTTGCCGTGGAACGATGCTCCGCAGCTGGTCTTCAGCGGCCTCAATGGATTGTTGTCCGACCAGACCGTGCCCGAGCGCCGCGCCAAGGCGCTGGACCGCCTCAAGCGTTACGTCGGCCTGGTGCCGGGCAGCACGCCGACCACCACGCTGGCTCGCCAGCGCTACGAAGAGCAGCTTGGCAACACCACCTTGCTGCAGCCCACCCAGCGCGAAGTGGAGCAGGCGCTGGCGAACGTGGACACCTACGTCGCCGGCATCGGCGAGTTGTTCGCCAAGTACAAGATCGCCGGCGGTGACGAAGCGCTCAAGGCGATGTCCACCCAGTTGAAGGATTACGCCAGCTGGACCCGCACCACGGTACTGCCGAAGGCACGCAAGGACACCCGGCTGCCCGAACCGCTGTATGCCTTCCAGCTCAAGCAGGTCGGCATCGATATCGCCCCGCAGCAGTTGATCCAGCGCGCGCAGCTGGAATTCATGGAAACCCGCTCGGCGATGCGTCAGCTCGCGCCGCTGGTGGCCAAGGCCAAGGGCGTGCAGGGCAGCGATTATGTACAGGTGATCCGTGCGCTCAAGGGCAACAAGATCGCCGACGACCAGCTGGAAACTCACTACCGCGGCGTGATCGACCAGATCGACCCGATCATCCGCCAGCAGCGCATCGTCGATGTGCCCAATCGCCCGATGCAGATGCGCCTGGGCAGTGCCGCCGAAAGCGCCGCGCAACCGGCACCGCACTTCCTGCCGGCCCCGCTGATCGGCAATACCGGCCAGCAGGGCCAGTTCGTGCTGCCGCTGGGCAACCCGACCGCCGACGGCGCCAAGAAGGAACAGTACGACGACTTCAACTTCGGCTCGGCCGCCTGGACGCTCAGTGCGCACGAAGGCCGCCCCGGCCACGAGCTGCAGTTCACCGCCATGGTCGAACGCGGCGTGTCGCTGGCGCGCAGCCTGTTCGCGTTCAACTCGGTCAACGTCGAAGGCTGGGCGCTGTATGCCGAAGCCGAAATGGTCCCGTACGAACCGCTCGACGGTCAGCTGATCGCCCTGCAGTTCCGCCTGCTGCGCGCCGCCCGCGCCATGCTCGACCCGATGCTCAACCTCGGCCTGATCGACCGCGAACGCGCACGCCAGGTGCTCGAAGACGACGTCGGCCTCTCGCCAGCGATGACCCGCCAGGAACTGGACCGCTACACCGTCCGCGCGCCCGGCCAGGCCGGCAGCTACTTCTACGGCTACACCCGCATCCTCGAATTGCGCATGCGCACCGAGCTGGTCCTGGGCAAGAAGTTCGACCGCCTGGCCTTCAACAACTTCCTGCTCGACCAGGGCCTGCTGCCGCCGGACCAGCTGGCCAAGGCGGTGGAGACGCAGTTCATCCCAGCGCAGGCCAAATAGAGACAGAGCGGCTACAGGATTCAGGGCGCCTTGGCCTTGTGTTGCTCGATACCCTGGCGAGCTCTCCGCTAGCCGGGGTATTGACTATTTCAGTACCTGAGCATTGAAAGGTTCGGCAGTCGATGGAGATGCGTTTGCGCAGATATTCGTTAACGCGTCTTCGTCAACATCGCCTCTGGAGTAGCGAGGCGAGATTTCTGTTTCATACCGTCCGGATCGGAATCAATGCTTGAACGGCACCATGTCCGCAGGCTTTTTACCGGTCCACTCGCCCGTCTTATTCGCTTTCGGGCAGACACTTACGTATTGGAAATACGCCGTGAAGGCACGTTGTGACCAGCCTTTGCAGTAATTCGTATCCGCAGTCGTCGGAAACGGGCAATAGGGCACAACGGGCTTTATGGTGGCCTTGATTGGGTCCAGCGGTGCCCAGTGGTGGTCAGGGTCCGCACAGCCGTCTGAGCAGAAAAGGAAAGGATCGTTCATGCGGCATACCAGCGTCACGCCCTTGGTCTGCGCCGTCGCCTGTCCAGCAAAGCATCCCGCCAACATCAACATCCCTATCCAGCTTTTCATGGCTATTCCTTAGGTGATTGAGATCAAGGCTTGCGCTTTGCCAAGTGCGAGTGATGTCTTGCGAGTCAGCAGCAACCCTTCAGTGAACCATCGCCTGGCCGGCTCGACCTGTCTGCCGGCGAAGGATACTGCATCCGATTTGGCGTTTCACTACAAGCCGGCCTAGGGCGCTGTGTGACTAAAAAGCATCAACGAAAGGGCTAGCCCCCGTCCGGTGCTGGATTGATGCTAGTCGAAATCCCCCGCATTCAAGTCGATCGGTTCACTGCCCCGGCGGCGAGCGAGCGGCATCGCTTGCCCCCGCCGGCACCCAGATCGCCATGCCGGCCGCACGCTTCTGTGTGGTCGGGATGCCGATGCCCAGCCCGCCGCCGACCCGGCCGCCGTAGCTGCCGCCGCCGACCGACAGGCCGCCGCCGGAGCGTTCCGAGCCCACGCCGACGATGACCACGCCGTTGGCGCCAAGCTTGGCGGCTTCGCGCTTGAGCCGTTGCACGGCCGCATCGGTCTGGCCCTGGGTGCCGAAACCGGCAGCGCTGGTGGATTCGAGCTGGGCGATTTCCACCGAGCCGACCGGTGCATTGGAGTACACCTGCACCAGTGACGGGTCGATCGGCGCGCGCGCCTGGCCCAGCATCACCTTGGAACTGCTGGCGCAACCGGCCAGCAAGGCAACGGTGGCAGCCGCGATGGCGGCATTCCTGATCAGCGATTGCATGTACATGGTGGAACCCCCTGTGGGTAATGGCAACGATGATCCGGCGCCCGGACTGAATCGCTCTGGACTTTGCCGCACCCTAGCCATGCCCACGTGAGGCTACCGCCAAGCCGCCATTGGTCAGGGTGACCATCTGCCCACAGCGCCTTGGCGGGTGCGGCGCTAAGCTCGGGGATTCTTTGAATGGCGAGGTGGCACGTGGGATTGATCAGCCTGCTGTGGGGCATTGTGGCGCTGCTGTGGATGGTGCTGGCCTTCATCCCGTTGCTGGGCTGGGGCAACTGGTTCCTGATCCCGTTTGCGGCGTTGGGCGCGCTGATCGCGGCGATCGCGCTGCTGTTCACCTCGGCCGGCAATCGCGGACGTGCCAAGACCGGTCTGCTGCTCAACGGCCTGGTGATCGTGGTCGGGGTGATCCGCCTGAGCCTGGGCGGCGGCGTGATCTAGCACGCGGCGTCGCCTTCCAGGCAGGTCGCGCGAGTTCGGAGGGCCGTGCACCGGCTGGCGATGGAGAAGATCGACGCGTGGCACCGCCGCCAGCCGGGCGCGTTCCCTGTGGGGTGAGCTGACCGCGTGGTCAAAGCGGATCACGCTTGCATTTGCATTGATCACGGCGTGATCCGGCCCGTTGCACCGCTGCGACACAGCGTCGCAGCGCGTCCGGCGGCGGGTCGCGGGCGTAAACTTGCGGGCTGCTGACAGGAGCCCATGATGGCCCATCCCCATTACCGTCCCCGCCGCATGCGCCACGATGCGTTTTCGCGCCGTTTGATGCGCGAAAACACGCTGACCACCGATGACCTGATCTGGCCGGTGTTCGTGCATGAGTTGTCCGGCCGCGCGCCGATCGCATCCATGCCCGGCGTCGAGCGCCTGTCGCTGGACGAATTGCTGCGCGAAGCCGAAGCGGCCCTGGAGCTGGGCATTCCGGTGATCGACCTGTTCCCGGTGATCGACCCGGTCGGCAAGAGCCTGGACGCGGCCGAGGCCTGGAATCCGGACGGCCTGGCGCAGCGTGCGGTACGCGCACTGAAAGCGCGGTTTCCCGAACTCGGCATCATGACCGACGTGGCGCTGGACCCGTACACCACGCACGGCCAGGACGGCATCATCGATGCCAAGGGCTATGTGCTCAACGAGATCACCGTCGAGGCGCTGGTCAGGCAGTCGCTGTCGCATGCCGAAGCCGGTGTGGACATCATCTCGCCGTCGGACATGATGGATGGCCGCATCGGTGCGATCCGCCGCGCGCTGGATGCGCAGGACCATCTTAATGTGCGCATCATGGCTTATTCGGCCAAGTACGCCTCGGCGTTCTACGGCCCGTTCCGCGATGCGGTCGGCAGCGCCGGCAATCTGGGCAAGGCTGACAAGACCACCTATCAGATGGACCCGGCCAACAGCGACGAGGCCATGCGCGAGATCGCGCTGGATCTGGAAGAGGGCGCGGACATGGTGATGGTCAAGCCGGGCATGCCGTATCTGGACGTGGTGCGGCGGGTGAAGCAGGAATTCCGCGTGCCCACCTTCGCCTATCAGGTCAGCGGCGAGTACGCGATGCTCAAGGCCGCCGCCGCCAATGGCTGGCTGGACGAACGCAAGTGCGTGCTGGAAGCGCTGATGGCGTTCAAGCGCGCCGGCGCCGATGGCGTGCTGACCTATTTCGCACCGCAGGTGGCGCGGTGGTTGCGGGAAGGCTGAGTGCGCCGAGGCGGCGCTGTGACGCCCTCCAGGCCGCAATTGGCGCCTGCAGGCTTGGCCCGATTCGAAAACCCAACGATCTCGCAGGCCGCGTTCTCTCGCGGCCTGCGCTGTGTGCGGCGCGCGCCATCCTTCCGGATGGGGAGGGAAGGTGTGGCGCAGGCAGCTTGATCAATCTGCTTCCCGCGGATCGATGAGTACCGGCGTTGCTGCAACGATCGAGTGACACAGCAGTCGCTGTCTGACGGCGTTGCGTCAACGGCGCGAGCCTCCAAAACCCCACGCAAACTGCGATAACGATTCTCATCTACAATGGCGAGCCCACTGTTTGCGGCTGCTCGCGCGTGCTCAAGACCGTCCTGTTCCAATTGCACTGGCTGTTCGGCATCACGGCCGGGCTGGTGCTGTCGGTGATGGGGCTGACCGGCGCGTTGATGTCCTTCGAAAACGAGATCGTGCGGTTGGCCAATCCGGCCATCGCGCAGCTGGCACAGCGGCATGCCGCAGGCGAGCGGCCATTGCCGGTGGATGTGCTGCTGCGCCGGCTGGACCTGGATCAGCAACAGGTGGTCACCCGTATGCTGATCGATCCGACTGGTAAGCGTCCGTCCAATGCACGCCTGGCCGGCAAGGACGGAGGCCGGGTGTACTTCGATCCTTACACCGGCGACAGGGTCGCCGCCCCGCGGCTGAGCGGCGCGTTTGCCTTTATCGAAGACCTGCATCGCCATCTGACCGCCGGCAAGCGTGGCCAGGCGGTGACCGGTGCGAGCACCCTGATCCTGCTGTTTTTCTGCGCTTCCGGCCTGTATCTGCGTTGGCCGCGACGCTGGTGGAGTCTGCGCACCTGGTGGGCAGTGGAATGGCGGCGGCAGGGGCGCAGTTTTCTGTGGAGCCTGCACGCGGTGTTCGGCACCTGGTGTCTGCTGGTGTACCTGCTGGTGGCGCTGACCGGGCTGACCTGGTCCTACAACTGGTACCGCGACGGCATGGTGGCCTTGCTCGGCACCGAGCCGGCGATGCGTGGCGACGGGCGCGATCACCGCCCGGCCACGGTGGATTTTGCAGCCGTGCAACGCACCCTGGATGCCATCCCGGCCACACACAGCGCGGCACTGGACCTGCGTATCCCGCCGCGTGCGGGGCAACCGCTGAGCGTGCGGTTCCTGCCCGACCATCCCGATCACGATCGCGCCTACGACAATCTGGAGATCGAGCTGGGCAGCGGTGCGTTGCTGCGTCGCCAGGACTATGCACTGCTGCCGCGCGGGCAGCAGTTGCTGGTGAGCATGTTTCCGCTGCATTCGGGCAGCTTCTTCGGGCTGCCGGGCCGCATCGTGGTGATGCTGGCGAGTGTCGGCATGTCGGTGTTCTTCGTGACCGGCTGGATGTTGTACCTGGATCGCCGCCGCAAGAAGCGCGCGCTGCGTGCCGCGCGCGATGTCCTGCACGGTGCCCCGGCGGCCTCGCAGGCCGAGCCGTGGTTGATCGGGTTCGCCAGCCAGAGCGGGTTTGCCGAACGGCTGGCCTGGCAGGCGGCCGGGCATCTGCAGGCGGCCGGTCTGCCGGTGCAGGTGCGCTCGCTGGCACAGCTCACCGCGCAGCATCTGCAGGGCACCCGGCATGCCTTGTTCGTGGTCAGCACCTTTGGCGATGGCGAGCCGCCCGATACTGCCCGCAGCTTCGAGCGCGAACTGTTGCGTCAGCGCATGACGCTGTCACAGCTGACCTATGCCGTGCTCGCCCTGGGCGACCGCCAGTACGCGCAGTTCTGCGGGTTTTCCCGACGCATCGAGCAGTGGCTGCAGGCGCAGGGCGCGCAGCCGTTGTTTCCGGCAGTGGAGATGGACAACACCGATCCGCAGGCCCTGGCGCAATGGCATGCGCAATTGGCGCAGATTGCCGGTGCGCCGGTGGCCGCCGTGCCGCTGGCCCGCCCGACGCTGCTGCACTGGACGTTGGCGGCGCGTACGCATCTCAACCCGGGCAGCGAGGGAGCACCGATCTGGCAGATCGATCTGCTGCCATCGCCCGGCACGCACTGGCAGGCCGGCGACATCCTCGAAGTGCAGCCGGCGCACGCCTACACGCACGTGCGCGCGTGTCTGGCCGCCTGGGGCCTGCCGCCCGACGCGCTGGTGCATGTCGATGCGCAGTTGCTGCCGCTGCAGCAGGCCGTCGCCGAGCGCGTGCTGCCGGAGCCGCCCACGCGCCCGCCCACGCCGCATCCGGATCCGCAGACCTGGCTGGACGCCTGCGCCTGGCTGCCGACCCGCGATTACTCGCTGGCCAGCGTGCCGGCCGATGGCGTTGCGACCGCGGTGGTGCGCCTGACCACAGGCGCCGACGGCAGCCCCGGCCTGGGCTCGGGCTGGCTGATCTGCCACGCACCCGTCGGTGGGCAGATACGCGCACGGTTGCGCACCAATCCCGGATTCCATCGCATCGAACAGGCGCCGATGGTGTTGATCGGCAACGGCACCGGTATCGCCGGTTTGCGCAGTCTGCTGCGCGAGGCCGAGCTGGCTGGCGTGCACGGGCATTGGCTGCTGTTCGGCGAACGGCAAGCCGCGCACGATGGTCTGTTTGCCGACGAACTCCAGGCCTGGCACGCGCGTGGCCACCTGCAGCAGCTGGACCGTGTGTTCTCGCGCGACCAGGCGCACAAGCGCTACGTGCAGCATCACTTGCGCGAGACCGGCGACACCTTGCGCCACTGGATCGATCGCGGTGCGGTAATCCATGTCTGCGGCAGCCTGGACAGCATGGCGCGTGAGGTCGATGTCACGCTGCGCGAATTGCTGGGCGAGACGCGGCTGGAATCGCTGACCGCAGCGGGACGTTATCGGCGCGATGTGTATTGAGCGCGGTCATGGCCGCTGCATCGCTGGGTTGGAGCGGCCAGTAAAACGTGGCGTGCGGTCGTCAAGCGGGTGCGAACGGTTTGGGAAAATCCCGGTGAACGACGGAGACATGCTGCGTCCTAGCAAGCATCGACCGCGCCCTCCTTGCAGCGTGTACGGTGGTTTTGTTAGCTGCCAACCATGGCGGCGTCTAAGCGCGGTCCGATGCTTGAATCAAAAGCCCGGTTGGTCGAGGACGCGATGCCCTCACCACTTCCAGGACGCGCCGTGAATCCGTCCGTGGAGGCTCCGTGGCGGCATCCATGCCGCCAAGGGTCCCGGAACCGGTAAGGACATCACGCCTGCCAAGTTGGTCGTGCGCTGATGGAACTGCAAAAAGCGTGATGACTTAAGCGAGACGACTTAACGCAGCGGCCTAGCCGCTTGTATGCATGACTGCATAACTTCATGGCGATGTAGCGATAGAGGAAAACCCAATCGCCTCACACTGCCTGCATCCCACGGAAAGCGCTGTTGTAAATCAGACCACGTCGGCCAGATCATAAGGATCATGCAACCACCGCTGCGTCTGACCCACCGGCCGCTGCTCCTGCTGCTGACCATGCACACCGACCATCCCGACAGGTCCTTGCCCGCTCACCGTCGCGGGACCTTACGCGGCATGGATGCCGCGTAAGAGCCTACACGGACGTACTTGCGGCGTGTCCCGCGATGGTGGGCGGGCGAGGGCCCTGCGACCAAGCCTCAGATCAGCAGCTCTGCAATCAAACCGCAGATCAGCAGTCCTGCAGCGAGGACCCAGATCATCCGCTCTGCAACAGCTTGGCGTGAAGTCGTATTCCCAGCAGCCCCTTGGCAAGGGTCTGCGCATCCACCCATCCTCAATGGCAGCTCGTATCTCCATCCACCGCCGGCGCCTTCATCCGGTAGATGTCCAGCTGCCCCGCACGCGGTGCGCGCGCACTGCCGGTCACCAGCAACTCGCCTGGCTTGGCCGCATCCACCACCGCACCGAAGGTGCGTTCCTGCGGCCCGTTGAACGACAGCGGCACTGCCTGGCCCACGGTGTAATGGCCGTTGTTGCAGGTCGCCAGCAATAACTGGCTGGGACCATCCTGCCGGCCGCGTGCCCATACCAGCCCCCGTCCATCGCCAAGCCAGGCCGCATCCAGCTCGTCGTCGGCGCTGTTGATATCGCTCAACGCCACCGGCGCGATGAACGTCTGCCCATCCCAGCGCGCCACGAACATGTCCATGCCGCCGGCGCCACCGTGGCCGTTGCTGGCGAACAGCAGGCGGGTGCCGTCCAGCGACAGTGTCGGGGAGCGCTCGTCGCCGCGGCTGTTGATCGCCGCGCCCAGGGATTGCACCGCACCGATCCGGCCCTGCGCATCCACCGGCGCGCGATACAGGTCGGCGCCGCCGGCACCGCCAGGGCGGCTGGAGGCGAACAGCAGCCAGCGGCCATCGGCACTGAACAGCGGGGAGGTCTCGTCCTGCGCCGTGTTGATCGGCAGCACTTCTGCGTCCTGCCAGCGCCCGCCGTTCAACCGGGCCTGCCACAGATCCCAGCCCCCGCTGCCGCCGGCGCGGTCGCTGGCCCAGACGATGCGTTGCCCGTCCGGACTCAGCGTGGCGCGCGCTTCGTTGGCCGGCGTGGAGACCACGCCCATGCCTTCGATGCCGAATTCGGCAAGCCCCGGCGCGACCGGGACGCAGAGTAAACTTGCCGCCAGCGCGAGCAGTGTCCATCGAAGTTGCATGCGGGGTTCCTGCCTCAAGTCGCGCACAGTCTAGTCAACCAGAGAGCGTTTCATGCCCGTATCCCGTTATGCCGTGTTCGGTCACCCCGTCGCCCATTCGCTGTCGCCGGCCATCCATGCCGACTTCGGGAAGCAGACCGGCATCGCGCTGGACTACACCGCCATCGACGCACCGCCGGAAGAGTTCGCTGCCGCGCTGGAGCGCTTCGCCGACGAAGGCGGCAAGGGCGCAAACGTCACCCTGCCGCTGAAGGAGGCCGCCTGTGCGTTGTCGACCAGCCTGAGCGATCGCGCGCGTCTGGCCGGTGCGGTCAATACGCTGGTGCGCAACGACGGCCAGTGGCAGGGCGACAACACCGATGGCGCCGGTCTGGTACGTGACCTCACCGACCGCCACGGGCTGGATCTGCGCGGTCGCCGTGTGCTGCTGCTCGGCGCCGGTGGTGCCGCGCGCGGCGTGGCACCGGCGCTGCTGGAAGCGGGCATCACCGAAATGGTGGTGGTGAACCGCTCGCCCGAGCGTGCCGATGCCTTGTGCGATGCGCTCGGCGAGCCGGGGCGGGTGGTCTCGCGCTACATCGAAGACCTGCGCGATCTGGGCGACTTCGAACTGATCGTCAATGCCACCGCGGCTGGGCGCGATCGCGACGCCGGTGCGTTCGCCATGCCGCTGGGCCTGGTCAACAGCCTCACCGCGGCGGTCGATCTCAATTATGGCCCCACCGCCATCGCCTTCCTGGCCTGGGCACGCGCGGCGCAATGCCGCTACGCCGTCGATGGCCTGGGCATGCTGGTGGAGCAGGCCGCCGAGAGCTTCGCGCTGTGGCACGGCGTGCGCCCGGACACCGACCCGGTCTACGCCGCGCTGCGCGCGCGCGAGGCCGTTCTGGTCAGTGCCGACTGAGGTGGGCAGCGTCACCGCCACCGATATCCTGCTGACCCTGGTCACCAGCCTGCTGTCGCGCGTGCCGATGCTGATCGCGTTGCTGCTCGGGCTGGTTCTGCTGTGGCGTGCCTCGCAAAGCCCGTTGCGGCGTGCCGGGCTGGCCGCGCTCTGGTTGCTGCTGGGCTGCTTGTTTGCCGAGGTTGCCTTCCAGGCGATTCCGATGCTGTTGCTGCAGCAAGGCAATGTGCGTCAGATCAGCATGGTGACCAGCATCGCCCACTTCGTGCTGATGGCGATGCAAGGCGTGGGCATCGGCGTGCTGGTGTGGACGCTGGCAGGCAGCCTGCAACGCGTGCCGCCCGCCGCCGGCCCGCGCCCATGATTCCGCTCAAAGCCATCGCGTTGGTGGTGGTCGGGCTGGTCAGTGCCGGGCAGGGCGGGTGGACGCTGCTGCATCCGCAGGCGCTGGCTGCGGTCAATCGCGGCGGCTTGCTGTATGAGCGCTTCGGGCCCACTGGCGTGGGTGCCGGCATGTTGCTGATGGGCGTCGCAATGGTGGTTATCGGGCTGGTCTGGGCGCGCCATGCATGGCCGCCGCGGACGCAAGGCCGCTGACAACGTGGAGCGACGCTGCCTGCTCGTTGCAGGCAGCGCAGGGTGATTGGGGCGGCATCCGTTGCGCGCCCCTTCGGGTCAGAACTTGCGGGCAGTGCCCGCCAGCGATGAGCGGATCCGACGCATGCAGTGGCCGTGCAGCGTGCGTACCCGGGACCAAGATGGCGGTGGCGCCGCCCCGCGCCAGCAAACACGTTCAGCCGAGTGCCACGCCGGTCGCAGGCGCTGCGCCGGTCCGTGCGAAAATAGCGCGATGAATGAAGTCGCCCCACCGGCCGCGCCGTCGGCGCCGGTTCCCACCCAGCGCGTTCTGACCGACCCGATCAAGGCCGGCATCCGCGAGGCCTACGCCAAGCTGCAGGCCAACACGCCCGGCTTTGCCACACGGCGGGCGCAGAGCCAGATGATCGGCCTGGTCTCGCGCGCGCTGGCCACCTCCGGCGGCATCGGCATTGCCGAGGCCCCCACCGGCGTCGGCAAGAGCCTGGGCTATCTCACCGCCGGCGTGCCGATCGCCCTGGCCACCAAGAAGAAGCTGGTGATCAGCACCGGCACCGTGGCGCTGCAGTCGCAGTTGGTTGAGCGCGACATCCCGGCCTTCCTCAAGGCCACCGGGCTGGAAGCCACGGTCGCACTGGCCAAGGGCCGCACCCGCTACCTGTGCACGCGCAACGCCGCCGAGCTGCAGGGCGAGACCAGCCAGGAAGGCATGTTCGATGACGAGCAGGTGCTCTACGATCGCCCGCTCAGCCCAGCCGACGCGGATCTGGCCAGGCGCCTGGCCACGGCCTACGCCGAGCGCAGCTGGAACGGCGATCTGGACGATGCGCCCGAGCAGGTCTCGGTGCCGCTGCGGCTGCGCATCACCACGCCGGCCTCCGGCTGTGCCGGCCGCCGCTGCAGC
The DNA here is from genome assembly GCF_014199865.1 of Xanthomonas sp. F14. Lineage (NCBI taxonomy): Bacteria > Pseudomonadati > Pseudomonadota > Gammaproteobacteria > Lysobacterales > Lysobacteraceae > Xanthomonas > Xanthomonas sp. F14. The sequence goes on from NZ_JACHOM010000006.1 coordinate 266,993, forward strand.
TACGCCGCGCAATGCCCGGTGCTGAAGGCGCGCACCGACGTGCGCGAAGCGCAGATCGTGGTCACCAACCATGCATTGCTGCTGTCGTCGCTGTCGCTGGGCGATGCCGAGAATGGCCAGCCCTTGATCGCCCCGCCCGCCGACATGCTGCTGGTGCTCGACGAAGGCCATCACATCGCCGGCGTGGCGATCGACCAGGGCGCCGCCAGCCTGCCATTGGACGAGATGGCCAAGCGCACCGGCCGGTTGCAGATCCTCATCGCTGCCGCCTACCGCGCGGTGGACAAGGACAAGCTCGGCAACCTGTTGCCCAACGAGGCCATCGAGGTGGCCGCGCGCGTGTCCAAGCTGCTCAAGGCTTTCCACGCCGAGGTCGAGCGCGTGTGGAAGCCCGAGCCCGGCGAGCGCGATCCCTTGTGGCGTGCGGCCAACGGCAAGCTGCCGCCGCAATGGGGCCCGGCCATCGAAGAACTCGGCGAAGAAACCCGCGCGTTGTTCAACTGGGTGCATGCCGCGCACAGCGCGATTGCCAAGGGCAAGCAGGACGACTCGGCGCGCGAACGCCTGCAGCGCAGCCTCGGCCTGGCTCTGGAGATGGCCGAGCAGCAACACAATCTGTGGAGCGGCTGGCGGCGCGAAGACAAGGAAGGCCAGCCGCCGATGGCGCGCTGGATCACCCTCTCGCGCGACGGCGATTTGATCTGCCATTGCTCGCCGGTGTCGGCCGCGCAGGTGCTGCGCACGATGATCTGGAACGAAGTGGATTCGGTGGTGATGACCTCGGCCACACTCACCGGCGGCGGCGATTTCCAAGCGTTCGCGATCGACAACGGCCTGCCCGATCACGCCGAAATGGCCTCGCTGGCCTCACCGTTCGACCTGCCCAATCAGGCCGAATTGATCGTGCCCAATTTCCCGGTCACCCCAGACGATCGCGAAGGCCACCCGAAGGAAGTTGCGCGTTACCTGGTGCGCGAACTCGACTGGACCGCCAAGGGCAGCATCGTGCTGTTCACCTCGCGCTGGAAGATGGAAAAGGTCGCCGACCTGATGCCGCTGGCGCAGCGCAACCGCGTGCTGGTGCAGGGCGAGGGCAACAAGTCGCAGCTGATCACCGAACACCTGCGCCGTATCGCCGCCGGCGAGGGCTCGGTGCTGTTCGGTTTGAACTCGTTTGGCGAAGGCCTGGATCTGCCCGGCGATGCCTGCACCACGGTGGTCATTACCCAGGTGCCCTTCGCCGTGCCGACCGATCCGCAGACCTCCACCTTGAGCGAATGGCTGGAAAGCCGCGGCCACAATGCGTTCAACCTGATCGCCATTCCGCATGCGCTGCGCACGCTGACGCAGTTTGCCGGCCGTTTGATCCGCAGTTCGAGCGACCACGGCCGCGTCATCATTCTCGACTCGCGCCTGCTGACGCGTCGCTACGGCAAACGCATCATCGACGCGCTGCCGCCGTTCAAGCGGGTGATCGGGCGCTGATATTGGCATTGCGCGTGCCGTGCAGCGACAAAGCGCGCAACGGGTGAATAAGTCACCCGTTGCGCGCGTATCAACACTACACTGCTGCTGCACCACACCTGCCCGCCCAACTTACTGGCCCGCCAAGGGGAGCCATGAGCACTCGTTTTTATGCCTTGGAACTGTTCCTGATGCTCTTGGCGCATGCAGGCAGTGGCATGACCACGGTGCCGGATCGCTTTGTTGGTCAGTGGGCTGGGAGGGCCGAGCCTTGCGGGTCGGACGCAGACGATTTGATGCTGCGCATTGCGCCTGGGCATATCACCTACTGGGAGAGTGACGGCCCAATCAAGGCGGTTGTGGTTCGGGGAGATGCGGAGATTGCGTTGATCGTCGAGCTCTCGGGTGAGGGCGAGACGTGGCTGTCAACTGCACAGTTCACGCTGTCCCCAGACGGGATGCAGTTAGCGGACACGGTGACCATGCCAGGGAAGACATTTGGTTCGTTACAAGTGCCCAGATGCCGTGCGCACGCCGCCTGAGCGTGTGTCGGAGCCACGTCTGCTTCGTGAGCCGGCTAAAGTGAGGCATTGAATAACACTTCAAGCGCCAGCGTTGCATTGCAGCATCGGTGCATCGCATTCGGCAGTTTCGTCATGCATTGCAGACATCGATAACGCAGCGCCGCCCAGGAAAGCGCTGTTATCTGCAACACGATGCCACATCGAAAGCGATGCTTATCACGCAACGCAGTCATCATCATGTTCGCCTATCGCAGCGATCATAACTAACGACTTCTCACGCTTCGGTCCGCTGGCCATGATTCAGCTCCCTCAAACGAGCTGACGCCATGCGCCCTGGATCCCTCATGGTGCTAGCCCTGCTAGCCCCGACGCTGATCGCACCGCCGGTCTTCGCCCAATCCGTCCTGACCCGCGACAACGGCGCCAAGGTCGGTGACAACCAGAATTCGCAGACCGCCGGAGCCGATGGCCCGACCCTGCTGCAGGATGTGCAGCTGATCCAGAAGCTGCAGCGTTTCGATCGCGAGCGCATCCCCGAGCGCGTGGTGCATGCACGCGGCACCGGCGTCAAAGGCGAGTTCACCGCCACCGCCGATCTGTCCAGCCTGACCAAGGCCAAGGTATTCAGCGCCGGCGAAAAGACCCCGGTCTTCGTGCGTTTTTCCTCGGTGGTGCACGGCAACCACTCGCCGGAAACCTTGCGCGACCCGCATGGCTTCGCCACCAAGTTCTACACCAGCGAAGGCAACTGGGATCTGGTCGGCAACAACTTCCCGACCTTCTTCATCCGCGATGCGATCAAGTTCCCCGACATGGTCCACGCGTTCAAGCCGGACCCGCGCACCAATCTGGACGACGATTCGCGCCGCTTCGATTTCTTCTCGCACGTGCCCGAGGCTACACGCACGCTGACCCTGCTGTACTCCAACGAAGGCACCCCCGCCGGCTATCGCTTCATGGATGGCAACGGCGTGCATGCCTACAAGCTGGTCAATGCGCAGGGCGAAGTGCATTACGTCAAGTTCCACTGGAAGACGCTGCAGGGCATCAAGAACCTCGACCCCAAGCAGGTCGCTGCCGTCCAGGCCAAGGACTACAGCCACCTGACCAACGATCTGGTCGGTGCGATCAAGAAGGGCGACTTCCCGAAGTGGGACCTGTACGTACAGGTGCTCAAGCCGGAAGATCTGGCCAAGTTCGATTTCGATCCGCTGGACGCCACCAAGATCTGGCCCGACGTGCCGGAGCAGAAGGTCGGCCAGATGGTGTTGAACAAGAACGTCGACAACTTCTTCCAGGAAACCGAGCAGGTCGCGATGGCGCCGGCCAACCTGGTGCCGGGCATCGAGCCGTCGGAAGACCGTCTGCTGCAGGGGCGCATCTTCTCCTACGCCGACACCCAGCTGTATCGCATCGGTGCCAATGGCCTGAACCTGCCGGTCAACCGTCCGCGTGTGGCCGTCAACAACGGCAACCAGGATGGCGAAGGCAATAACGGCCACACCACCAGCGGCGTGAACTACGAGCCGAGCCGGCTGGAGCCGCGGCCGCAGGACACCGCTGCGCGTTACAGCGCGTTGCCGCTGTCGGGCACCACCCAGCAGGCCAAGATCACCCGCGAGCAGAACTTCAAGCAGGCCGGTGAGTTGTATCGGTCCTACAGCAAGAAGGATCGCGCCGATCTGGTGCAGAGTTTTGGCGAGTCGCTGGCCACCACCGACACCGAGAGCAAGCATCTCCTGCTGTCGTTCCTGTACAAAGCCGACCCCGAGTACGGCGCTGGCGTGACGCGTGTCGCCAAGGGCGACCTGGCCCGGGTCAAGCAGCTGGCCTCCAGCCTGCAGGACTGACCCACCCACGGCATCGCGGCCTGTGCCGCGGTGCCGTTTTCGCTATCGGGAGAGCCATATGCGCACCCTGCTGTTTCTGATGCTTGGCACCCTGTCTGCAGCTGCCAATGCTGCCTCGCCCGCGCCGATGTCCGCCAGCGCCACCGCTGCCGCCGCCGACCCGGCGCAGATCAAGCTGCAGTTGCGCGAGTACTTCTTCGACGCGGCACGCGAAGGGCGGCAGGACATGCTGGCCGAGTTCATCCGCTCGCACTACGACCTCAATACCCGTGACGAGAAGGGCTACACCGCCCTGATCCTGGCGGCCTATCACGGCCAGCGCCCGGCAGTGGAGCAACTGCTCAGCGCCGGTGCCGACCCCTGCGCGCAGGACAAGCGCGGCAACACTGCGCTGATGGGCGCGATCTTCAAGGGCGAGCTGGGTATCGCCAAGCGGCTGATGCAGGCCGACTGCGCGCCGGACCAGCGCAACAATGCCGGTCAGACCGCCGCGATGTACGCAGCGCTGTTCCAGCGCACCGACGTGCTCAAGGATCTGGCCGCCAAGGGCGCAGACCTCAGCCTCAAGGATGGGCAGGGCAACGATGTGACCAAGCTGCAGCGCGGCGAGTTTGCGACGACCCCGGCGCGCTGAGCGCGCCTGTCATGCGTGGCGGGGCAGGTATGCGTGACGCCAGGCGTCAGCAGGCTCGCACCGGCGCCATGCGGCCGATACCGGCGTGAGCCGACGGCGATGCGTGCTGCAGCGTGCCGTACCACGATGCACCTGATGCACAGGCCAATCGCCTGCAGCCCGCATCCTGGCGGATTGCACGCATAGCGCTCGGCCGTCTTCGAAGCGCTGTAGGTGGTTGCGACGGCAGCTCCATCCCGGTGGCCGTCGGATGAGTCGCTGATTGGTATCGCCCGAGTCCTGCACCTCGATACCCGGAGCCTCGACGGCCTCGCCTGCAGCACTCCACCGCGCGTACCGGCGACACCCGCTCGGTTATGACCACCGACGTGGTTCGGGAGGGTAGCCGTTGCGTACCGAGCGCACCGCATGCTCGCTCTTAGATCGGCTGGCCGCGCGGTGACTTACTCAATCTGCCTTCATCACCTGCCGAGAGGCGCAACCATCGCCTCGGCCAGGTTCGGAGGTCAACCACTGTGCACCGCGCGCGGTGAATCGTCGCTCCCGGATCGGCCAGCGGCTCGCCGACCTGCTCGATTTGCCTCCACGACCCGCTGAAAAATGCAGCCACCGCCTCCGCCGGTTTTCTGCCGCAGGCGCGTTGGATCTTTGGCGGAGGTGGTGATTTTTGCGCCACTGCGTCAGGAGTCCCCTGACATGGAAACCTTTGTGCGCCAAGGGTTTGACATAAGTCTGAGTGCGCGCTGACTTGCCTGAAATTTGTTCGGAAAAATCGCAAAAAACAGTTCAAGAAAGCGCTGCGAACGCCGATGCTTCCGCTATCGCACACTGGAACCCCCGGACCATGAAGCTCGATCCCTCCATCCCTTTCCTGATGTCCCTGCTGGCGATGGTGCTGTGCACCGCCACCGCCGTGGTCGCGCTGGTGTTCGGTCAGGTACACGTGCTGGCCACGTCGTGGAGCTTCTACACCGTGCTGGGCACCGCCCTGATCACCCTGGTTGCCTCGTACCATGCGCTCGGCAAGCCGCTGAGCGCCGAAGAGCGTGTGGGCTTCCGCAACCCGTAACTGCAGATCCTGTCCAGGCGCAGTGCACGACGCCAGCACTGGACGACACAAGCTCCGCTCGTCATTGACGATGCACCGCGTTCGCTCGACATGGGCGAACGCCCAGGCACTGCGCATCCTGCAGCGATGCCGCCCGATAACGCGCGCACCTGGCGAGCGAGGGCAACGACAGCAGCGCCAGCGCGGTGTCGTTCGTCTCTTTCGATGGCAGTGATAGCCGCGATACCGGACGCCGAGGTGCGCCGCCAGCGGGTTCCATCAACGCGCGGCATGCCGACCTTCGCCAGCCCCTATGGGTCAATCACATGGCGCAGTGAACCGGCGATCGACCAGCGGGCTCCGGCAGGTCGGCCTCTCATGAGGCCATGCCGCGCTGCGGCAGATTCATCGACACCCGTGTAAGCTGTTGATCCTGCTCCGCATTCCGATGGCTGCCCGCTGCGGCCACATGTCGATGACCGCTTCCGCCGATCGCTACGCCGCCTCCCTGCGCCTGTCCGTCGCCCCGATGATGGATTGGACCGACCGCCATTGCCGGGTCTTCCATCGCCTGCTGGCACCCTCGGCACGTCTGTACACCGAGATGGTGCACGCCAATGCGGTGATCCATGGCGATCGCACGCGCCTGATCGGGTTCGATCCGGTCGAACACCCGCTGGCGCTGCAACTGGGCGGCAGCGAGCCGGCGCTGCTTGCGCAGGCGGCGGCGATCGCGCAGGAGTGGGGCTACGACGAGATCAACCTCAATTGCGGCTGCCCGTCCGATCGCGTGCAGGCCGGGCGCTTCGGTGCCTGCCTGATGCGCGAGCCGGGCCTGGTGGCCGACTGTGTTGCCGCCATGTGTGCGGCGACCACGCTGCCGATCACGGTCAAGTGCCGCCTCGGCGTGGACGACGATGACGACTACGCCGTGTTCGCCAGCTTCGTCGATCAGGTGGTCGCAGCCGGTGCCGCCATGGTGGTGGTGCATGCCCGCAACGCGTGGCTCAAGGGCCTGTCGCCCAAGGAAAACCGCGAAGTGCCGCCGCTGCGTTACGACTGGGCGTATCGCCTCAAGCAGGAGCGCCCCGCGCTGCCAGTGGTGCTCAATGGCGGCATCGCGGCGGTGGAGACCGCGATGGAGCATCTGCACCAGACCGACGGCGTCATGCTCGGCCGCGCCGCCTACCACGACCCCTACGTACTGCATCGCCTGGATGCAGCCCTGACGCATCGTGCGGAACAGCCGCGCGACCAATTGCTGCGCGCCTTGCGGCCCTACGTCGAGTCCCAACTGGAGCAAGGCCTGGCCTTGAAACACATGACCCGACACGTGTTGGGGTTGTTCCATGGCCAGCCGGGCGGACGCGCGTTCCGGCAGGTCCTGAGCGAGGGCGCACACCGGCCAGGTGCCGGCTGGGAGCTGGTCGAGCAGGCCTTGCAGCGGACCGACACCCAGGGCTGGCGCGTGGTGGCCTGAACTGGCCTGCCGCTTGCATTACCTGAACAGGCATTTCCGCTGTCTGCATCTGACCGGGATGCCAACTGCCGGGCACGGGCAAGAGTTCCAGAAAAGTGCCGTTCCAGGCGTCCAGATATTCATTTCACTGAACAGCGTTAACACAAAGCTAAAAAGTTCAGATGGGATTCACCCCGAAAAATCAAGAATTTGGACCATTCTCGGGCTCGACCATGCTGTCACTGGTGGCCGGTTTCACGAATTTTGAATGTTCCTGAACAACCCGCTAGGATTCATTGTGACCCAGCCCTCCCGCCGCGCTTGCTATGTCGTCCTGGTTGCCCTCGGGCTAGCCATGGCAGCGCCATTGGCGTGGGGGCAGGCATATCCGATGTCGCACGCGGGACGCGATCCATTGCCGCCTTCCGCGCGCGGTAACGGGCGCACGCTCTCGGACACCATCCGACAGGTGCAGCGGTCCACCGGTGGACAGATCCTGAGCGCCGAACGCGTGCCGTTCGACGGGGGCAATCTCAACCGCGTCAAGTACATGAAGGACGGCCGCGTGCATACCGTGTACGAGTCGGAGCAGATGCAGGCCGCGCCGCCGCGCAGCCAGGCGCCGCCGGATGCGCCACCACGCGACGATAACCACTAGACGTAGATAGTTCTGCGTTCAGTCTCATAAATTCCCCGGCCATTGGCCGACAACGTAACTAGGGAGAGTGCATGCGTATCCTTTTGGTCGAAGACGAAGCTCCGCTGCGCGAGACCCTTGCCGCGCGCCTGAAGCGTGAGGGCTTTGCTGTCGACGCTGCACAAGACGGCGAAGAAGGCCTGTACATGGGCCGCGAAGTCCCGTTCGATGTCGGCATCATCGACCTCGGCCTGCCCAAGATGTCGGGCATGGAGCTGATCAAGGCGCTGCGCGACGAAGGCAAGAAATTCCCGGTGCTGATCCTGACCGCGCGTTCGAGCTGGCAGGACAAGGTCGAGGGCCTCAAGCAGGGTGCCGACGATTACCTGGTCAAGCCGTTCCATGTCGAAGAGCTGCTGGCGCGCGTCAATGCGCTGCTGCGGCGCGCGGCGGGCTGGAGCAAGCCGACGCTGGAATGCGGCCCGGTCGCGCTGGATCTGGCCGCGCAGACGGTCAGCGTCAATGGCGCCAACGTGGACCTGACCAGTTACGAGTACAAGGTGCTCGAATACCTGATGATGCATGCCGGCGAACTGGTCTCCAAGGCCGATCTGACCGAGCACATCTACCAGCAGGATTTCGATCGCGATTCGAACGTGCTGGAAGTGTTCATTGGCCGCCTGCGCAAGAAGCTCGATCCCGATGGTGAGCTCAAGCCGATCGAGACCGTACGCGGTCGCGGCTACCGTTTCGCCATTCCGCGTACCGAAGGCTGAGTCCGCGCATCGGCAAGCAGGAAGATCAGGTGCCGGGCCGCTCCAAGTGGTATAGACGCTGGCGGCCGCGCTCGCTGCAGGCCCGCCAGCTGCTGGCCGCCAGCCTCAGTCTGGTGGCCTTCCTGGCGCTGGCGGGTTACGCGCTGGATGTGGCGTTCGCCGACACCGCCGAAAAGAACCTGCGCGAGCGGCTGAAGAACTACGCCTCTGCGTATGCCGCCAATATCGATTTCGTCCGCGATGGCTCGCTGTACATCGGCGGCCAGCCGCCGGATCCACGTTTCGATGTGCCCGGCGGCGGGCTTTACGTGGAAGTCGTGCGACCGGACGAAAGCTGGACCTCGATGTCGGCCGAAGGCCCGAACATTCCGCACGGGCGCATGCTCGAGCCGCGCCAGGAAGAATTCATCGGCCCGCTGGAGATGACCCAGATCGACGGCAGCGTGGGCCAGTTGTACCGCTACGGCCTGGGCGTGAGCTATGTCGAGCGCGAACACGGCGGCGAGATTCCGTACACCATCTACGTGATGGAAGATGCGCGCTCGATGGGCGCGCAGCTGCGCGTGTTCCGTGGCGCAGTGTGGTTCTACCTCGGCAGTGCCGGTGTGGTGCTGCTGGTGCTGCAGGCCTTCATCCTGCAGTGGAGCCTGCGTCCGCTGCGGCGGGTCATCAACGAGTTGACCAAGGTGCAGCGCGGTGAGATTCAGCGCATGAGCGAGCAGCATCCGCGCGAACTGGAGCCGCTGACCGAAAGCATCAACGCTTTCATCGAGAGCGAGCGCGACAATCTGGACCGCCAGCGCAATACGTTGGCCGATCTCGCGCATAGCCTCAAGACGCCGATCGCGGTGTTGCGCACCCAGCTCGATAGCGGCCAGTCCGAGCGCGACCTGCACGAGGAAATGGATGTGCAGTTGCGTCGCATGAACGATCTGGTGTCCTACCAGCTCGCTCGCGCGGCCTCCAGCGGGCACAAGCTGTTCGCCGCACCGCTGCCGATCGAGTCGACCGCCGAGGAGATCGTGCGCGGGCTGGAGAAGGTCTATTCGGTCAAGGGCGTGTTGTGCGAATTCGATATTTCGCCCGATGCGCGCTTTCATGGCGAGCCGGGCGATCTGCAGGAATTGCTGGGCAACCTGCTGGAAAACGGCTTCAAGTGGGCGCGCAGCCGCGTGCTGCTGACCGCACAGCCTGGTCCCACCACTGGTAGCCGTCGCGCCGGATTGATCTTGTCGGTGGAAGACGACGGCCCCGGCATCGCGCCGGAAGACGTGGCCAAGATCCTGCAGCGTGGCGTGCGTGGCGATGAGCGCGTGCAAGGCCATGGTATCGGCATGTCAATCGTGCAGGATCTGATCAAGGCCTACCGCGGCGAGCTGCAGGTGGTGCGCTCGCAGGAACTGGGCGGCGCCCGCTTCGACGTGACCCTGCCACCGGGACTGTGACCGGCATGGGGTGCGGAATGAACCCGTGGTCAACGCTGCGGCGCGCTCCGACAACCGTTTAACGCCCCGCGCGTTGGCTTGACCATACTGGGCCGGTTGCAGGCCGTTGCGATGGAGAGCTGCATGTTCGAGTGCAATGCACAGACGCGCTGGCTGAGCGCACGTCCAGCAGGCGCGCCCCGCCATCACCGGTGGCAGCTGGCATGGCTGTTGGCGGGCTGTGCTTTGGCGATGTCGTGCAGTGCTGCCAATTCAGCACTGACGCCGGCGCAGACGCGCTGGCTGCAGCGTGCGACCTACGGCGTGGATGCCGACAGCGCCGCGCAACTGCAGCGGCTCGGCCCCAAGCGCTACGGCAGGTCGCTGTTGCAGGCCAGCGACGATGCGGCGTTGCCAGCGCCGATCCGTGCACAGCTGCAGCACTTCGATGCGCTGCACACGCCGTTGCTGACATTGCTCACGCAGTACGAGGCCGACAAGATCCGCCTGCAAGACATGCCCGATGGTGAGGAAAAGACCGCGTTGCGCAAGGCATGGCAGGCGCGTGGTGGGCAGATGCTGACCCAGGCGCGCCAGGCGCAGCTGTTGCGTGCGGTGTATGCGCCGGAGCAGACGCGCGAGCAGCTGGTGTGGTTCTGGCTCAATCATTTCAGCGTGTACGCCGACAAGGGGCGGGTGAAATGGATGGCGGCCGATTACATGGAAAACGCGATCCGCCCGCATGCCACCGGCAAGTTCGCCGACCTGGTGATGGCGACGCTGGAAAGTCCGGCGATGCTGGAATATCTGGACAACGCCAAGAACGCCAAGGGCAAGGTCAACGAAAATTACGCGCGCGAACTGATGGAACTGCATACGCTGGGTGTGCATGGCGGTTACAGCCAGCAGGATGTGCAGCAACTGGCGCTGATACTCACCGGTGCCGGCCTGGTGCCGGTCAAGGCCGAGGGCGCTCCGCCCTTGCCGACTGCCGTGCCGGGGCAACCGCAGGTGGTGCGCAAGGGGCTGTTCGAATTCAATCCTGCGCGCCATCAACCCGGCGACAAGACCTTGCTGGGCCAGCGCATCGCTGCGGGCGGCCTGGATGAGATCGAGCGCGCGGTGCAGCTGTTGGTGCGGCAGCCGGCATGCGCACAGTTCATTTCGCAGCGTTTGGCCGAGTACTTTGTCAGCGACAAGCCGCCGGCCGCGCTGGTCGAGCGCATGGCGAACACGTTTCAACGCAGCGATGGCGATATCGCCAAGGTGATGCAGACCATGCTGGACGCGCCGGAATTTGCGCAGGCGCAACCGCGCAAGTTCAAGGATCCGAATCGGTTCGTGGTTTCGGCCATGCGGCTGACGTACGAGGGCCAGCCGGTGGTCAATGCCGCGCCGATGGCGAGCTGGCTGCAGCAACTCGGCGAGCCGCTGTTCGGGCGCATCACCCCGGATGGCTGGTCGCTGCAATCGCAGGCATGGACCAGCTCCGGGCAACTGGCGCGACGCTTCGAGGTGGCACGTTCGCTGGGCAGCGGACCCAAGCAACTGTTCCGCTTCGATGGCGATAACGACACGCCACTGCCGGCGCTGACGCAGATCGACACGCGTCCATCGTATCGCTGGGTGGCGCCGTCGCTCTCCAGCGGCACGCACGATGCCTTGGCGCAGGCGCGTTCGCCTGCGGAATGGAACGGATTCCTGCTGTCATCGCCGGACTTCAACTATCGCTGATTCGAGGGTCGCCGAGTCGACGGTTGCCGATTCCAACCCGCTGTTCAACGTTCGACCAGCGATCACCGCCACGGGAGCGCGCCATGCAACGACGTCAATTTCTGCTTGCCTCTGCAGCGGCCGCAAGTCTGCCCTGGAGCGGTCGCCTGTTTGCTGCGCCACGCGACAGTGCGCGCATGCTGGTGGTGTTCCTGCGCGGCGGCTACGACAGCAATAATCTGCTGGTACCGCATGCCAGCGATTTTTATTATCAGGCGCGTCCGACCCTGGCGATCGCGCGGCCGGATGCGGCCAACCCGAACAGTGCCGTTGCGCTGGATACGCAATGGGGTCTCAACCCGGTGATGCGCGATGCGCTGCTGCCGCTGTGGCAACGCCGGCAACTGGCGTTTGTGCCGTTTGCCGGTACCGACGATCTGTCGCGCAGTCACTTCGAAACCCAGGACGATATCGAATCCGGGCAATCCGGCCGACAGCGCCGCGATTATCGTTCCGGCTTCATGGCGCGCCTGTCGGGTGTGCTCAGCGGAGTGCCGGCGATTGCCTTCACCGATTCCTTACCGCTGACCTTCCAGGGCGGCGGCGACTTGCCCAACGTGTCGTTGCGGGGCATCGGCAAGGGCGGTCTGGATGCGCGTCAGGCACAGATCCTGTCGCAAATGTACGACGCAACCCCGCTGGCGGCCGCTGCGCGCGAGGGACTGGCACTGCGTCAGCAGGTCACCGCGCAGCTGCGCGAAGAGATGGAGCAGGCCGGTCGCGGCGCCGCCAGTGCGCGCACCTTCGCCGACGAAACCCGGCGCATGGCAAGCCTGATGCGCGAGCGTTATCGGCTGGGCTTTGTCGATGTCGGCGGTTGGGACACGCACGCCAATCAGGGCAGTGTCGAAGGTGGGCTGGCGAACAATCTGCGCAATCTGGGCGAAGGGCTGGCGGCATACGCCGACGCCCTCGGGCCGGCATGGAAGGATACCGTGGTGGTGGTGCTGTCCGAGTTCGGCCGCACCTTCCGCGAGAACGGCAGCAGGGGCACCGATCACGGGCACGGCACCACCTATTGGGTGCTGGGTGGCAGCGTGCGTGGCGGCCGGATCGCCGGCGAGCAGGTAGAAGTTGCGCAGGCGCAGCTGCTGCAGAACCGCGATTATCCGGTGCTCACCAATTACCGCAGCCTGTTCGGCGGTGTACTGAGCCGGTTGTGGGGATTGTCGGCTGCGCAGCTGGAACGGGTGTTTCCCGGTGCCAGGCCGCGCGATCTTGGGTTGGTGTGAATGCCTGGCAATGCGCGAGCGATGTCGATCCGTCCCGCGTGTGGCCGCGTGCGGCATCGCGCATTGGTGTGCTCAGTCGCTTGAAACGCCTGCGATTGATGCGCGCGACAGCGTTGCATGAGACGACAGCCCAACGCATGCAGGCATGTCAGCGCACCATCAGCGCTGCGCTGACGCCGCAAACGGCGATGGTCCATAAAAACGCGTCAGCTGTGCAGCGACATCCGGCATGAGGCGCGCCAGCAGCTGTGGCGCGGAGAAGTGGTATTCGCTTACGACCGCGAAGAATTCTTCCGGTGCCTCGGCGGCATACGGGTCGATCTCGGTGTCTTCGCCCGCATCGACGCGTTGGCAAAACGTATCGAAGGCGCGCTGGAAATCGCGTGCCCAGGCACGCTGCGCAGCGTGCGGCAGCGGCGGGGTGCCGTCGAGCGCGCCATCGAGTGCATCGAGCTTGTGCGCCATCTCATGCACGATCACGTTGAAGCCGGCCTGCGGGTCGTCCAAGTCGGCCTGTACGTCGGCCCAGCTGACGATCAGCGGCCCTTGCTCCCAGGCCTCGCCAATCAGGGTGTCGTCCCAGGCATGCATCACTCCGGCCGCATCCACATGCGTGCGTTGCACGCGGAATGCGTCCGGGTAAACGATCAGCTGCGACCAGCCACGCCAGCCGGCCGCGCCGATGTTCAGCAGCGGCAGGCAACACATGGCAGCCAGCAAAACGTGATCGTGCGGTTGCAGCTGCAGCCCGTCGAGCGGGGAAATGGTTTTTTGCTGCAGGAACTGCGCGGTCAGTGCACGCAGACGGTGCTGGCGGGGCGGATCGAGCGCAGCGACCCAGGCGCAGCGGCGGCTGACCGGCAGCCATAAGGCATCGGGAATATCGGCCGGCGGCCGGCGCAGCCGGCGCAACAACCACTGGATCAGCGGAACATGCCCGGCAGGAAGCTATGCCAGCGCGGCATCGTGCGCATACGGGGGAACAGTCCGTCGCCGTCGCCACCACCACCGCCGGTGGCCGGCGCGGGCTTGTGCGCGGGAGCACGTGCCGGGGTTGCCGGCTCGCCGTTGGGGGTTCTGCCGCGTGCCGCCGAGTTGCTGCTGACGCAGCTCTCATGATCGCCATCGGCCAGCTGGTCCGATGCCAGTGCGGCAAGCGGAGCCAACAACAGGAGCAGGCAAACCGTGATTCGGCGCATCGTCCACATCCAGGGCAAGCGGCGTGAGTCGCCGATCATAACGTGCTTTTCACTCCCTCACGCAAGCCAGGCTGGGCGGGTGCGGACGCTTGGCGCATACTTTCACGGATCGATTTGGGGACTTGCCGTGGATGACCGCGCCTTGCTGGCCAAACTTGCGAGCGGCCGGCTATCCGGCGATGCGTTGGCGCGCGATGCCGGGTTGACCCGTGCGGCGGTGTGGAAGCGGATTCAGAACCTGCGCGCGGCCGGGGTCGAGATCGAAGGGCGGGCCGGGGACGGCTACCGCCTGGCGGCGCCGCTGGACCTGCTGGACGACGCGCGCATTCGTGCGGCGATGGCGGCCGAAGCGCTGGCAGGCCTGGCTGCGCTGGAGATTGCCTGGACCCTGGAATCCACCAACACCAGCTTGCTGGCGCGCCCGGCGCCGGAGCAGGGCGTGGCGGTGCTGCTGGCCGAGCGGCAGACCGGCGGGCGCGGCCGGCGTGGGCGTCAATGGACCTCGCCACTGGGTGCGCACATCTATCTGTCGGCCTCGCGCCGTTTCAGCGGCGGATTGGGCCAGCTGGCCGGGCTCAGCCTGGCCGTGGGCGTGGCGGTGGCCGAGGCCCTGCGCGGTTGTGGCTTTGCCGATGTCGGGTTGAAGTGGCCCAACGATCTGCTGGCGCGCGAGCGCAAGCTGGGCGGCCTGCTGATCGAAGGCGGCGGCGAAATGGCCGGCAACGCGCGCGCGGTGATCGGGTTGGGTTTGAACGTGCATATGCCCGCGGCAGCGGCCGCTGCGATCGACCAACCGTGGGTGGATCTGGATACGCTGGCCGGCCACGCGGTGTCGCGCGATACCGTGGTGGCCGCAGTGTTGTCGGCGCTGCTGCCGGCGCTGGAGCTGTTCGAGGCGCAGGGGCTGGCCCCGTTCCTGGGCCGCTATGCGGACCTGGACGTCCTGAGCGGCCGCGCGGTGCAGGTCGAGGAGGCCGGCACCCGGCATCACGGCATTGCGCTTGGCCTGGCAGCCGACGGCGCGTTGCGGGTGCAACTGGGCGAGACGGTACGGCTGTTCCACTCCGGAGAAGTGAGCGTGAGACCTGCATGAGCGAGTGGTTGTTCGACCTGGGAAATTCGCGGTTCAAATACGCACCGCTGCAGGGCGACCGCGCCGGCGACGTGCAGGCCTGGCCGCACGGTGCCGAGGCGATGGACGCGGCCGCGTTGTCGGCCTTGCCCACCGGACGCATCGCGCATGTGGCCAGCGTGGCTGCGCCGGCGTTGACGCAGCGCATGCTCGGCTGCCTGCGCGAGCGTTTCGAACAGGTGCGCATCGTGCGGACCGCGGCCGAATGCGCCGGCATCCGCATCGCCTATGCAGACCCGGGCCGCTTCGGGGTCGATCGCTTCCTGGCGCTGCTGGGCGCACGCGGCGACGTGCCGGTGCTGGTGGCCGGCGTGGGCACCGCGCTGACCATCGATGTGCTCGGCACCGATGGGCGGCACCATGGCGGCCGCATCGCCGCCTCGCCGACTACCATGCGCGAGGCGCTGCATGCGCGCGCGGTGCAGTTGCCGGCCAGTGGCGGGACCTATGTCGAGCTGGCCGACGACACCGACGACGCGCTGACCTCCGGCTGCGATGGCGCGGCGGTGGCGCTGATCGAGCGTAGCCTGCAGCACGCGCAACGCAGTCTGGGCGTGCCGGTACGGCTGCTGGTGCACGGGGGCGGCGCGCCGCCGCTGCTGCCGTTGTTGCCCGATGCCAGCTTCCGCGCCGCGCTGGTGCTGGACGGGCTGGCGACCTGGGCAAGGTCTGCGTCGGCGCCTTGAACGGCGAGTCACGTGATCGCAGGGCCACGCGGCGGGCGCGGCCGGGAGACGGAATCGGTCGGCAGCGCTCGTACACTGCGCCTACCGCCTGGCGTGGGCAGCAAGCCGACCAGCGCTCGCCGGTTGTGACTGCCGGCGCTTAGAATCCATCGCATGTATGTCCGCGCACTCATCGTCGTCCTGATCGTCCTCAATGCCGGTGTGGCCTTGTGGTGGGCATTGCAGCCGGCACCGGCAGCGGTGGCGGCACCGCCGCAGCCGGCCGGTGTGGCGCGCCTGGAAGTGCTGCCGAGCACTGCGGCAGCATCGCCAGCAGCGCCAGGCGAGGCGAGCGAGGCAGGCATGGTCCCGGCAGCTGCGGTCACCGCACCATCGGATGCACCTGCACCTGCACCTGCACCTGCATCGACACAGACACAGACACAGACGGCAGCCGCGGCAGCGTCTTCTTCGATAGATGCGGCCGCCGCGAAGGTGGCCGCGACGTCGCAGACGTCGGCACAGGTTCCACCACCAACCAAGGTCGCTCCAACACCGAACGAGGTTGCGGCAGTGGCGATCAAACCATCGCCAGCGGTACCTACTCCCGCCGCTGCGCCGGAGCGTTGCGCCAGCCTGGGGCCGTATGCGGCGCGCGCCGATGCCGATGCCGCGCTGGCACGCCTGCGTGGCCAGGCCACGCGCACCCGCGTGCGCGAGGACAAGGACGCCGGGGTCAGTACGTTCCGGGTGATGCTGCCCAATGTCGGCGATCGTGCAGCGGCGCAAGCCTTGGTCAAGCGCATCGCCGCCGCCGGCATGGGCGACTATTACGTGATTGCCCAGGGCGAGGACAACAGCATCGCGCTGGGGCAGTACCAGAGTCGCGAGCGTGCCGAGCGCCGTCAGGCCAGCCTGGTCGGTGCAGGGTTTCCGGCGCAGTTGCTGCCCAGCGGCACCGGGCAATCGCGCTGGTGGATCGATGTGCGCAGCACGGCTGCGATCGGCACATTGCAAGGCACCGCAGGTGCAACGCGTCAGCGGTCGCTAGATTGCGCCGCGCTGCGCTAGAATGCGCACCGGCGCGCAACGCGCCTGCCTTTGCCGGCATAGCTCAGTTGGTAGAGCAACCGCCTTGTAAGCGGTAGGTCCCCAGTTCGAATCCGGGTGCCGGCACCACGAAGGTTCTCTCGTCCTATCCCGAAATGTCCATGTAGCTCGGGGCTGACTGCGCTGTTGGGTCAGCGTCTCCGGGCCGCGCCTTGTCCGGTGTGATCGGCCGAAACAGCTATCTGCCCGCGGCCCGCCAATCACAGCGCGCCAGTTGCTGTTGCCTGCGCGCAGGACGCGCAGCGACTCAGGCCGGGCGACCGGCCGACAGCAGTTCCAACGTGGCCTGGTCGGCATCGGTGGCATCGACGCGCAGGCGTTCGGCCAGTGCGGCAACGACGATGGCGTGGGCCTGGCGGAGCACGCTGTCCGCATCGGCGCTGGCGTCCACGACGTGCTTCCCCGGCAACTGCAGCTGGGCAAAGATGCTGCGGCAGCGCTCCAGGTTGTCCTGGGTTTCGAAGTGATTGGGTGCATCGCCGCGGGCGCGGATACGCGCCAGGCCGGTGGGCGGGGGCAGGTCGAGCAGCAGCAGCACGTCCGGGCGCGGCGCGAAGGCGTTGCGGTCCAGCAGGTCGTCCAGCGGCAGGCCGGCGGCGCCCTGGTAGGCGACCATCGAGGGGAAATAGCGGTCCAGGATCACGATGTCGCCGCGTGCCAGCGCCGGCGCGATCAGGGTGTCGACGTGTTCGTGGCGGTCGCGGATCAGCAGCTCGGCTTCTGCGTCGGCGCTGAGGCGGCCGGTGGCGGCGGACTGGCGCAGCTGGGTGCCCCAGGGGCCGTTGGTCGGCTCCTTGCTCAGCACCACGCGCGCGCCGGCCGATTCCAGCGTGGTGGCCAGGCTGCGGGCGAGGGTGGTCTTGCCGGCGCCGTCGATACCTTCGATCGCGATCAGCAGACCGCCGGGCTTCAGTTCGATTGTCATCGCGCTACTTTATCCGATCGTGGTGCTGGATCAGCACCTGGCATTGGTGCGGACGTCGCCCTGCAGCGGCCGATCCCGGCGCATCGGGTCTGCGCTGCGCGTCACCGATGGCACCGCCGCTGCCGCGCGTCGATGCCTGTGCGAGATGGCTTGACGACCGTCATGTCCACCGCAGTGCCGGGCATGCACAACAACCGCATCACGACCGCCGGTTGCAGGCGCTGCCGGCTGCTGGCGCTATTGCATATGCCGTATGACCGGTATGTCCTGCGCGATGTCGGGAACGTCCCGATGCCCTGATTTCTGGCTGCGCGGCATACTGAACAAGTCAGGCAAAGCACCCGAATGTATGACGTCCGCGTCGCGTGCCTGGCAACAAGGAAGATGGACGCGTCGCCGTCACCCTAGAGGCGGCATCCCCCGCGTGACGCCCTCTCAGGCACCGTCGTGACCGGATTCCTTGTTTTTCTCGCGCGCCGACCACGTCGGCAATGCCACGTACGCGCCCGCTCAGCTGGTCGCCGAGGTGTAACGATAGGACAGCAGCGACTTCACCAGGAACGTGATCTGGGTGGCCGAGCGTGCGTCCACGCGCATGACCGGGATGCGGAAGCCTTCGGCCACCAGCGCATCGCGGAACGGCGGCAGCAAAAAGTCCTGCATTTCGTCGGTCATGGTGATACCCACCGCCAGGCTTGCCGCAGGTGCGATCTGCGAAAACTCGCGCAGCAAGGCCACGGTGGCATCGCGCATCTGCGGATCGCGCGCGCTGACCAGCACGATCACGCCCAACGCGCCGTCGCACACCAGCGGCCACATGAAATCCAGGTACTTCTGCCCGGGCACGCCGTAGACGTGCAGCAACTCGCCGTCTTCCAGTTCGATCGAGCTGTAGTCCAGTGCGACCGTGGTGTAGGTCTTGTCGCCGTAGGCATCCTGGCTGAGCGGCATCTCGGTGCTGACCGGCTCCACGTCGGAGATGGCGCGCACGGCGGTGGTCTTGCCGGCGCCCATGCCGCCAACGAACACCAGTTTGTTGGCCGGAAGACTCATGACTGCGCCTGAAAGAGAGAGAGGCCAAAGCGACGTGCGACCCAGGAGAAAAACCGGGAGTTGCTGCTGTCCGGACGGGGCTGCGTTGCAGGCACGGGAATCTCCGCAGTCTGGGCAAGGCCGCTGGCGAGTGCAGCGGCGAACAGGCATTCCACCGTTTGCAGCGGCAGCTTGCAAGCATTGGCCAGCGCCTGCGGGCGCCACGGGCGCGCATGCAGGTGGGCAATGGCAAGCAGCTGCGCCGGCGAACTGGTCTCGGCACTCAGCTCCGGCCATTGCCGCAACCGCAGCGCATGGCTGGGTTCGACCGCCGGCAGCGCGGGGCGCAGGTGCTCGGGCAGGGCGAAATACAGCGCCTCGAAGGAAATACGTTGGCTCAGTGCGCTACCGGCGGTGTCCGGCGCAACCTGCCAGCCGGGGCGATCCAGGGCCGCCAGCAGCTCGGTCAAGGCGATGCCGGCGGGAAGCTGCACGCAGCTGTCGGCCGGGTCCACGCGCACCTGCAAATGTCCGTTGCGCAGCAGCACCGCAGCGGTGCCGAATTCGCCGCGGCAATGGCGGACCAGCAAGGCCGGCTCGGCGACCTGCGCATGATCGGAGGACGACAGCAACAGGCGCATCTGCTCGTTGAGTTCGCGCACGGTGGCGCCGTGCTTGAGCCATGCGCCGCCGACCGGTGTCCGCGACACCACCAGCACGCGCACCGGTTGCCCCTGCAAGGCCTGCCAGGCGGCCAGGCCATCGGGGCTTTCCAGCCCCAGCACCACCACCTCGGCGGCGTGTTGCGGCCATTGCCCCAACTGCACGTCGATGCGCTCGGCCAGCAGCAACGAGCACGCCAGTTTCAGGCGCGTGGTGTGCAGCAGGTCCAGGCCGGCCGTGGCGACCCGCATGGTGTGAATGGGTGAGGTCATGACAGGGCGCCGCGTCGGCGCGTAGCAAGTACGGTGGCTGCCGGTACGGACCGGCAGGCCGGGCAGGCGACGCGTGCGCGCCGCCTGGTTGGCATCAACCGAAGTCCAGGGTCTTCTCGAACGCCTTGAGCTCATGACGGGCCATGGCCAGATTGGCCTTGGCGCGATCCAGCACGACGTACAGGAACAAGGTGCCGTTGCTCTCCAGCGGGCGCAGCAGGTGGTATTGACGCGCCAGGGTGATCAGGATGTCTTCGATGGTGTCGTTGAGGCCGAGCTGCTCGGCGATACGGCGCTTGGCACGCACCACCTCGGTGTTGCCGGCTGCGGCAAGTTCCAGGTTGAGATCGGTGCCGCCGGTCATGCCCAGCGCCATGCCGCTGTCGCTATCGACCAGGGCAGCGCCGACGAAGCCGGCGATCGAATGCAGGTGTTCCAGATTGAGTTTTGACACGGGTCGTCCTTACGAGCGGTGAGAAATTCAGTGCACTGGCACAAGCACGAACAGTGCCAAACGCTCAGTCGGCCGGCTGCGCCAGCGCTGTCGCCAGGCGGCCGGCGCAGTCGCGTGCGTTGAACAGCAGCGCTGCGGCATTGAGATCGCTGCTGCCCACCGCGGTGAGCGTCAGCGGTTTGTCGGCGCGAATGCGGATCAGCACCAGCTGCCCGCCGCGCGTACTGATGGTGGCGTAGTCGGCTTCGCTCAGACTGGATTCGCGTGCCAGGGTCTCGCCCAGGGTCAGGAACGAATTGGCCATCGCTGCCAGCCGGCGACCGTCCACATCCAGGCTGGATTGTTCGGCGATGGCGCGCCCGTCGGCAGTGGACAGCATCAGCAGACGGATGCCCGGCTCGCGCTCGATGGTCTGCGCGAACTCGCGCCCGATGCGCTGCAGATCGTATTGGTGCGACGCCCGCGCGACCTCGCCCACGGCAGCCTTGACGACCTGGTTGACGGCGTTATGCGGCATGAAATCCTCCCCTGTACGAAACCCGCTGCGCGATGAAAGACCTTGTCGATGACACCGGGTCCCGCGCTGGCGGGCGAACAGTAGCATCGGCACCTTCCGTCATCGTCATAGCACCCTCAATCTCTTAACTGTGCGGTCAGACAAGCACAGTCCGCAAAGCGCAGATACGCCACAAACTGCCCAACCACGTCACTTCAAGCGGCCAGCACGCGCTGGTCGCCGCCGCCAAGCGGGCGCGGCCGATGCACTGCCAGTGCTCCGGCCTGACTGCAGCGCGCCTGTACCGCGGTGTTGCGCCTGCCATCCGTACCGGTCCGACCATTGCCCGCTACGCACTATCGGCCGCACTTTCGATTGCTGCAGTGGCAAATGCGATTGCGTGATCGGTGACGCAGGCCGGACGTCGTGCTGCGCTGCCGCGCGTCAGCGCACGAGCCGGCGACTAGACTGCAGCGCTTTCTCGATGCTGGAGCAATGCATGGCGACGCAGTACCTGCCGGTTTCCCTGATTGGCGTTCCCACCGACATCGGTGCCGGCCACCGTGGTGCGCGGATGGGGCCGGAGGCGTTGCGCATCGCCGGGCTGCAGGAGGCCTTGATCGGCCGCGGCGTGGAGGTGCACGACCTGGGCAACCTGGACGGCCCGCGCAATCCCTGGCAAGCCCCGCAGGCCGGCTACCGGCATCTGGACGAGGTGGTGGCCTGGAACCAGGCGCTGATGGAGGCCAGCTATGCGCAGCTGCGCGCCGGCCGCATGCCGGTCATGCTCGGTGGCGACCACTGCCTGGGCATCGGTTCGATCACCGCGGTGGCCAAGTACTGCCGCGAGCAGCAACGCCCGCTGCGGGTGCTGTGGCTGGATGCGCACTCGGACTTCAATACCAGTGAGGTGACACCGTCGGGCAACGTGCACGGTATGCCGGTAGCCTGCCTGTGCGGGCTGGGCCCGCAGGCGTTGACGCATCTGGGCGGCAGCGCACCGGCGTTGCTGCCCGAGCAGGTGCGGCAGATCGGCATCCGCTCGGTGGACCCGGAGGAAAAGCGCCTGATCAAACAGCACCGCATCGATGTCTACGACATGCGCTACATCGACGAGGCCGGCATGAAGCGCACCATGGAGACCGCCCTTCAGGGGATGAGTGATGACACCCATCTGCATGTGAGCTTCGACGTGGATTTCCTGGACCCGAGCATCGCACCGGGCGTGGGCACCACCGTGCCGGGTGGGCCCAACTACCGCGAGGCGCAGCTGGTGATGGAGATGATCGCCGACACCGGGCGCATGGGGTCGCTGGACATCGTCGAGCTCAATCCGGTCCTGGACAACCGCAACGCCACCGCCGAGCTGGCGGTGGATCTGGTCGAGAGCCTGTTCGGCAAGTCAACACTGATGCGAGATTGATCAATCGCTGAACGCAGCACGCCGCGTTCACATCAAATCCACGGCCGCGCAGTCAGATTTGTCGCCAGACACGGTGCGTCTGCACCGAACGCAGAACTGAGGAAGACCGATGAAGCGACTGCTGACACTGATGGTACTGGGCCTGTTTTCGGCCGGCGTGATGACTGGCTGCAACACCATGGCCGGCGCGGGCAAGGACATGCAGGGTGCAGGTGAGAAGGTCGAAAAGAAGGCCGACAATTGCAGCGACGGTAAGTGCTGATCCTTGCGTTTTGAATCCTAGTTGTTTGATTTGATTGATCTGCGGCAAGCCGCCGCTTTACCCACGAAGGAGTCTGTTATGAAGCGTGCAATTGTGCTGCTGGTGCTGTCGGTGTTGTCGGTCGGTATGCTGTCGGGTTGCAACACCGTCGCAGGTGCCGGCAAGGACGTGCAGGGCGCTGGCGAGAAGGTGGAAGACGCTGCGCGCAAGTAATCTAGCGCTGCATGCAGAAAAAACGGGCCGCAAGGCCCGTTTTTTTTGCCTGATGCCTTGCGCAGGCAGGGCAGCGCGGCGACGCATCTGGGCATGCGACGGCGCGGCCATACATAGAACTGCGCCGCAAGCGTCGGCAACCGTTCAGTGCGGTGAGTGCGGGTTTGACGGCTTTTGATCTGCGGCGAACGGTGCGGTGGTCAACCTGCGCAGACGGTCAATCGCGGCCGCATCAGCGGAGTCGACGCAATGAACACTGACATCATTTCCGGCAAGTGGACCCAGCTCAAGGGCAAGGCGCAGGCCAAGTGGGGCGACCTCACCGACGACGATTTCAAGGTTGCCGAGGGCAACGCCGAATATCTGCAGGGCAAGCTCCAGGAGCGCTACGGCTGGGACCGCGACCGCGCCCAGACCGAGGTGCGCGCCTTCGAAAAGTCGTTGCGCGACGACACCTGACGGTGCCGCGCAACCGCGCCCACCCGCCGTGGTGAGCGCCAACTGCACAGGACGGGCCGCTCGATGCGGCTCGTTTTGCGTCTGCCGCCGAAGCCGGTAGCGGCAGGCACAAGGCACGGTTGCGGTCATGCCAGGGGCACGGAACCGCTAAACTTGCGTGCTGACTCCCTGGCCTTACGCAGATGACCACTCGCGTCCTTACCGGCATCACCACTTCCGGCACCCCGCATCTGGGCAATTACGTCGGCGCGATCCGCCCGGCCATCCAGGCCAGTACGGCTGCCGATGCGGAAAGCTTCTACTTCCTGGCCGACCTGCACAGCCTGATCAAGGCGCAGGACCCGGCGCGGACGCAGCGCTCCACATTGGAGATCGCCGCCAGCTGGCTGGCCTGCGGCCTGGACCCGGAAACGGTGTGGTTCTATCGCCAGTCCGATGTGCCGGAGACCACCGAGTTGCTGTGGCTGCTGACCTGCGTGGCAGGCAAGGGCATCCTCAACCGCGCGCATGCCTACAAGGCGGCGGTGGACAAGAATCGCGCCGACGGCGAAGACGATGATGCGGGCGTGACCGCCGGCTTGTTCATGTATCCGGTGCTGATGGCTGCAGACATCCTGATTTTCAACGCGCACAAGGTGCCAGTGGGGCGCGACCAGATCCAGCATATCGAGATGGCGCGCGATTTCGCCCAGCGCTTCAACCACGTGTATGGCCGCGAGTTTTTCACCCTGCCCGAGGTGGTGATCGACGAGCAGGTCTCGACCTTGCCGGGTCTGGACGGCCGCAAGATGAGCAAGAGTTACGGCAACACGATTCCGCTGTTCTCACCGCGCGAGGAACTGCGCAAGCTGGTGTTCTCCATCCTCACCGATTCGCGCGCGCCGGGCGAAGCCAAGGACACCCAGGGGTCGGCACTGTTCCAGCTGTACCAGGCCTTCGCCACGCCGCAGGAAACGGCGGCCTTTGCGCAGGCTTTTGCCGATGGCATCGGCTGGGGCGACGCCAAGCAGCAGCTGTTCGAGCGTATCGACCAGGAGATCGCACCGCTGCGCACGCGCTACGAGGCGCTGATGGCCGAGCCGGCCAAGATCGAGGCGATCCTGCGCGCCGGTGGCGCACGTCTGCGCGCACGCTACGCCACGCCGTTTTTGGCCGAGCTGCGTGCTGCGGTGGGGCTGCGCGATCTGTCCAGCCAGGGCGATGCGGCTGCGACGCCGGTGGGCGAGAAGAGCGCGCCGCCGGTGTTCAAGCAATACCGCGAGAGCGACGGGCAGTTCTATTTCAAGTTGACCGATGGCGCCGGTGCGTTGTTGCTGCAGAGCGATGGCTTCGCCTCGCCACGCGATGCGGGCCAACTGATTGCGCGGCTGAAGCAGGCCGGGCAAGGCAGCGACCTGCAATTGCCGGGCGTGCATGCGCAGGTGGAGGCGGAGGTGATCCTGGCGGCGCTGCGCGTGTTGCGCGAGGCGTAACGACACTCGTGGAGCCGGTGGCTAGACTGTGGCCTCTCGCATAGCCGTGGGGGGAGCAATGACAGCGACTGCCGATTCCAGCATCCACACCATCGACACCGGCTTTGGCGGTGTGCAGTTCGATGCGGCGTACCTGATCGTCGAGGCGCAACGTGGCGCCTTCGTCGATTGCGGCACTTCGCTGTCGGTGCCGCAGATGCTGGCCGCATTGCAGTCGGCCGGGCTGACGCCGGCGCAGGTGGACTGGCTGATCCTGACCCACGTGCATCTGGATCACGCCGGAGGAGCGGGTGCCTTGCTGCAGCATCTGCCCAATGCGCGGGTGCTGGTGCATCCGCGCGGCGCACCGCACATGATCGATCCCACCCGGCTGATTGCCGGGGCCACGGCGGTGTACGGCGCGGCGGAAATGGCGCGCAGTTACGGCGCGATCGTGCCGGTGCCGGCCGAGCGCGTGGTGGAAGCGGCCGACGGACAGACCGTGATGCTGGGCGAGCGCGCGCTGCGCACCATCGAGACGCCGGGCCACGCACGGCATCATCTGTGCGTGTGGGATGCGCGCAGCCGCAGCTGGTTCACTGGCGACACCTTCGGCCTGTCGTATCGCCAGCTCGATAGCGCGCAAGGCGCCTTCATCCTGCCGACCTCCTCGCCGGTGCAATTCGAAGCCGAGGCGATGCTGCACTCGATCGCGCGGCTGATGGAGGCCGCGCCGCAGGCGATGTATCTCACCCACTACGGCCGGGTCGAATCGCCGGCACCGCTGGCGCAGGCACTGGTCGAGCAGATCCATGCGATGACCGCCATCGCGCTGGACTGCGCGCAGCATGCTGACCGCCATCGCTGCATGGTGGCGGCGCTGACCGACCTGTATCTGCAACGCGCCCGCCTGCACGGCTGCCGGCTGGATGATGCACGCGTGGCGCAGCTACTGGGCACCGATATCGAACTCAACGCGCAGGGCCTGGCGTGCTGGCTGGATCGCGCGACGCGTACCAATTAGCACCACTGGAGTGGGTAACACCCCACTAGAACGCTGCAGCGAGTCGTCGCGTCGTTCGGCAACAGTCAAAAGCCGCGTCGGTCGAGCGCGCGGTGCCCTCACCGCTTGCGGGACACGCCTTGAATCCGTGCGTGGAGGCGCGGTGGCGGCATCCACGCCGCCACACGGTCCCCGCAATCGGCGAGGACACCGCACCAGAGAGTTGGTCGGCTGCTTTTGAAAGCTTGTTGCTCGGCTAGTGGTAGTAGCTGAGACGTTTTAAGTTGCGTGTTGACGCCTGTCCGCCGCTCGGCTTGTGATCGAAAGATGGTGAGGCCTGGTCGAACGCACAAGTGACCGGCCAGTGCGCTTCATGCTCTGCTTGCAACCATGCACACCGACCATCCCGACGGGTCCTTGTCCGCTCACCGTCGCGGGACCTTACGCGGCATGGATGCCGCGTAAGAGCCTACATGGACGTACTTGCGGCGTGTCCCGCGATGGTGGGCGGGCAAGGGCCTTGCAGCCAAGCTGCAAATCATCAGCTCTGCAGCTGATCTATCCGCACTGTCCAGGCTCTCGAAGCACAACGCCAAAGCAATCGAGACTTCGAACCCTAGTCATGTTTAGGCGCGATCAGAGGCGTGAACCAAGAGCTCTGTGAGCGGAGCGCGCGGTGTCTTTGCCGCTTGCAGGACACACGGTAAATCCGCCATCGAGCTCCGTGACAGCATCCATGCAGCCCAAGGGGCCTGCTAGAGAAAGAAGACATCGCGCCTGCCAACGCGGCCCAAAGCGCTCCCGTGGCGGCCGCGCGCTTGTAAACTGTGTGTCATCTATCTGTTGCAAGGCCATGCCGTGAATCCGATGCGCATCCTGTTGTTGTCCGCCTGCCTGTTCGTGGGGGGCGTGGCGCAGGCCGCCAACGATCTGCCCGGTGGCGGCATCGATGCCGAAGCGTTGTCGCGGCATGTGCGCCTGCTGGCCTCGGACGAGTTCGAGGGCCGTGCGCCGGCCAGTGCCGGCGAGCAGCGCACGGTCGATTACCTGGTCGAGCAGTTCAAGGCTGGCGGCCTGCAGCCGGGTGGCGAGCAGGGCGGTTGGACCCAGGCGGTGCCGTTGGTGCGCGCCCAGGTCGATGGCCCGGTGCGCGCCAGCCTGCGTGTCGGCGGCAAGAGCCAGACACTGGTCAATGGCACCGATGTGACCCTGCAGAGCCTGCGTCCGCAGGACGCGGTGCGCTTGAAGCATGCACCGCTGGTGTTCGTGGGCTACGGCATCAGTGCGCCGGAGCGGCAGTGGGACGACTACAAGGGCGTGGACCTGCGCGGCAAGATCGCGGTGATGCTGATCAACGATGCCGACTTCGAATCCAGCCAGCCTGGCGCCTTCGATGGCAAGGCGGTGACCTACTACGGCCGCTGGACCTACAAGTACGAAGAGGCCGCGCGTCGTGGTGCCGCCGGTGTGTTGATCGTGCACGAGACCGCGCCGGCCGCGTACGGCTGGGCGACGGTGCAGAGTTCGGGCCTGTCGCCGTTGTTCGATATCGAACGCAGCGATGCCGATGCGAAGGCGCAGCATGTGCCGGTGCGTGGCTGGATGCAGCAGACGTTGGCGGTGTCGCTGTTTCAGCGCGCCGGGCTGGATTTTGCGCAGGCCAAGCTGCGCGCGCAGCAGCGCGACTTCGCCCCGGTGGCGTTGGGCGATGCGACGCTGTCGGTGGACTTCAAGCTCAAGCGCGAGCGCGTGGTCACGCACAACGTGGTGGCCAAGCTCACCGGCAGCCAGCATCCGGACGAGACGGTGATCTTCTCCGCGCACTGGGATGCCTTCGGCGTGGGCAAGGCCGATGCCGGCGGCGACACGGTGCGGCGTGGCGCGGTGGACAACGCCACCGGCGTGGCCAGCGTGCTGGAACTGGCGCGCGTGTTCGCGGCCGGCCCCAAGCCGCAGCGCACGCTGTATTTCATCGCGTTGACGGCAGAAGAGAAGGGCCTGCTCGGCGCCAACTATTACGCCGCGCATCCGCTGGCGCCGCTGGACAAGACCGTGGCGGTGCTCAACATGGAGATGTTCAGCCCCGATGGCCCCACCCGCGATATCGCCTCGTGGGGACGTGGACGGGTGTCGCTGGAAGGCGATCTGGAAACCGCGGCCAAGGCGCGCGGCCGCAGCTATTCGCCGGACCCGAATCTGGAAGCGGGCTTCTTCTACCGCGCCGACCATTTCGCCTTTGCGCGCATGGGCGTGCCGGCGATCACCGCCGGTCCCGGGCTGGACATGCTCGACGGCGGCGTGGCGGCCGGCAAGGCGCTGCGCGACAAGTATTTTGCCGAGTGCTATCACCAGCCCTGCGATCGCTGGACCCCGCAATGGGATGCCAGCGGCCACGCGGCCGACACCACCCTGGTCTACGATGTCGGCGTGGCGCTGGCCAACGGCCGGCAGTGGCCGAGCTGGCAGGACGGTTCGGAGTTCAAGGCGATCCGCGCCAGCAGCGACGCCGCGCGCAAGTAGGGCCGGTGGTATGCAAACGCCTGCTGCTTTCGAGCCCGGGCGTCGGGCGATCGGCGAGGCGAACGTCAGTGCATCCGGCCCTTGCGTGGCGGTTGGTCGAGCCGGCTTGCGGCGACCGCGCCGCCTATTTGCGGCACGGGTAGCGCTTGGCCAGCGCCTGTACGATCAATGCGGGTGCGGCCTCGTCCAGGCGTGCATCGGGTAGCGCGCCGATATCGCTGATGATCGCCTGCATGTCCGGCGGGCCGCTCTTGCCGGCCGGCATGCACCATTGCGTGCGGTAACTGCTGCTGGCGACGCCGAGCAGGTAAGCGCCGGCGCGGTTCGCCGAGAGCATGACCTTGAGCTCGGTTTGTTCGGGCGCGATCTCCGGCGCCAACGAACCGTCCAGCCCGGCCTCGAGGAGCTTGCGCCCGCTGGGCTCCCAGGGTTCGGGTACGCGTGCCAATGCGCTGGCCGATAGCACGGTCAGGGCGGCCAACATCAACCAGGGGACGCGACGCTGCATATGCACTCCGGGCCGGGGATCAATGCGCACCATACCGCGGCAGGCGCCCGAGAGGCGTACGACGTTGGCGTGGGCAGGTGATCTAGAATTGAAGCTTCCGCTGTATTTGGCAATCTTCGATGTCCTCTTCACACGATGCTGTGGCGCCTGCGCGCAGCGGCCTGGTCGTTGTCGCGTTGTTGCTGGTCTATGTGGTCTGGGGCTCGACCTATCTGGCGATCCGCTTTGCGTTGGAAGGCGGCGCGTTGCCGCTGACCATGGTGTCCGGGGCGCGCTTCGTCGTGGCCGGCACGGTGCTGTATGCGGTACTGCGCTGGCGCGGGGTGGCTGCGCCGACGCGCGCGCAATGGAAGAACGTGGCGATGATGGGCGCGGCCCTGTTGCTGCTGGGCAACGGCATGGTGGTGCTGGCCGAGCGCAGCGTGTCGTCGGGCCTGGCCGCCACCTCGGTGGCATCGGTGCCCCTGTGGATGGCCTTGTTCGGCGCCTTGCGCGGGCAGCACGCCAGCCGTGGCGAATGGCTGGGTATCGTGATCGGCTTTCTGGGCGTGGTCTGGCTCAACGCCGGCAGCAGCCTGACCGCCACGCCGGGCGGGCTGGTGTTGTTGCTGATCGCGCCGATCGGCTGGGCCTTCGGCTCGGTGTGGTCGCGCGGACGCGACCTGCCGTCGCCGTTCATGACTGCCGCCGGGCAGATGCTGTGCGGCGGCGTGTTGCTGGTCAGCACCGGCCTGCTGATCGGCGAGCGCCCACAGAGCCTGCCGACCTCGCAGGGGCTGCTGGCCGTGGCCTATCTGTGCGTGTTCGGCTCGATCGTGGCATTTACCGCCTACGTGTGGCTGCTGCATCACGTGCGCCCGGCGTTGGCCGGCAGCTACGCCTACGTCAACCCGGTGATTGCGGTGGCGTTGGGTGCGTGGCTGGGGCATGAGCGTTTCAGCGCGCACGACATCGGCGCGATGGCGGTGATCCTGTCCGGCGTGCTGGTGGTGACCCTGGCCAAGGCGCGGCGATGACGGCGGTCTCGCCGACCGAGGCGCGTCGCGGGCTGTTGATCACCGCATCGACCTTCGTGATCTGGGGCCTGGTGCCGCTGTACTGGCACCTGCTCAAGGCGGTGCCGTCGCTGCAGATCATCGCGCACCGCATCGTCTGGAGCGCGCTGCTGGTGGTGGCGTGGTTGCTGGCCAGCTCGGGCCTGCGCTGGTGGCGCGCCATCGCCGCGCAGCCGCGCGCGCTATGGATGCTGGCCGGCAGCAGCGTGGCGATTGCGTTCAACTGGGGCCTGTATATCTGGGCGATCAACGCCGGGCACGTGATCGAGGCCAGCCTGGGGTATTTCATCAATCCGCTGCTGAGCGTGTTGCTGGGCGTGCTGGTGCTGAAGGAACGCCTGCAGCGCATCCAGTGGGTGGCGGTGGTGTGTGCGGCGGTGGGCGTGCTGTGGCTGACCCTGGATGCCGGTGCGCCGCCGTGGATCGCGCTGGGGCTGGCGTTCTCGTTCGGTGCCTATGGCCTGCTGCGCAAGCTGGTGGCGGTGGATCCGGTGGCCGGGCTGGGCGTGGAAAGCGTGTACCTGTTCGTGCCGGCGCTGCTGCTGGCGGGCTGGGGCGAGCAGGGCCATGGCGGCGCCTTCCTGAGCGGCTGGGATCTGCGTACCGATCTGCTGCTGATCTTGGGCGGCGTGCTGACCGCGGTGCCGCTGATCGGGTTTGCGTATGGCGTGCGGCGGATTCCGCTGTCGCTGGTGGGCATCCTGCAATACATCGCGCCGAGCCTGCAGTTGCTGCTGGGCGTGTGGTTCTTCCACGAGCCGTTCGATCAGGGGCGCGCGATCGGATTTGCCGCGATCTGGGTGGGGCTGCTGCTGTTCGTCGGCGATAGCCTGTGGCGGCAGCGGCGGCCGGTGGTGGTGACGCCTTAAGCATCGGCCGCTGCGCGATCCGGGCAATCGCGCAGCGGCTGCGTTGCGCGGTGGGCAGCAGCGCGGTGCGCGCTTCGACAGCCTGCCGTTGCGCAGCTCCTGCCTGGATTCAGGGCGAGCAACATGCGCAGCTCCTGCCTGGATTCAGAGCGAGCAACAGACGACTGCGTTCACCGCGGTGCGGGTGCAGTCATCGGCATGTCATTCAGACCCAGCGTTTCGGAACGCGCGGTCCGCTCCCGCCTGACGACCGTTGGCGACGTCTGACAGCCGCTCTCAGCCGCGCGGCGCCAACGCCGGTGTCGCCACCGCCAGCGTGGAGGTCGGCAGTGCCTGCGGCGCGGGGCAGTGGCCTGGATCCTGTTGCGTCTGCGCCAGCCATTGGTCGATCGGTCCACCCAGCAGATCCAGCCGCAGCGGCAGGCTCAGATGGGTTTCCCCAGGCAGCTCGACGTAGTGCGCGCGCGGGCTGGCCAGCGCCAGCGCACGCCCATGCGCGACCGGGATGTGCTGATCGGCATCGCCGTGCACCAGCAGCACGCAGCTGCGCGTGTCGGCCAAGGCCTGCGTGACATCGACGTGGTCCAGGTCCAGCTGCAGCTGGCGGTCGGCGGCGGCGATCACCGCATCGATATCCTGGTCGGCATAGCGCCAGCGCGCATACGCGGCCACCGCCTGCCCACGCCAGCCATTCGGTTGGCTGGCGAGCAGGTGCGGGACCATGTCGCGAATGCCGCGCCCGGCGTTGGCGAAGGATTCCATCGCTACCACGCCGGTCACACGCGGCCCGAGCTTGTCGGCGGTGAACAGCGCGGTGGCGGCGCCGTAGGAAATGCCGAACAGGTACAGCGGGCCACGGATCTCGCCACGCGGTTGCAGCGCATTGAGCACGTCGATGACATCGTCGGATTCGCGCGTGCCGTAACCGGACGGGCCACCGCCGGAATGGCCGTGGTTGCGCAGGTCGATGGTGATCACCCGGTAGCCGGCCTGTGCCAGCTCCAGCGACCATGGCAGCAGCGAATCGCCATCCATCATCCAGCCATGCAGCAGCACCACGGTGCCGCGCGGCGTCGGTGGGGCCGCGGTGGGCACCTTGAAACTGAAATCGACATCCAGCGCATGCGCCGGATCGTGGCGCTGGCCGAGATAGCGGTAGTGCATGGCGTACTGGCCGGGGTCGATCGCGCGCCAGAAGATCGGCACCTGATCGCGCGTGACCACATGCCCGCTGCGGTTGGGCACCGTGGCGATGGTGGCGGCAATGCGCTCCTCATCCAGCAATGGCGAGGTGCCGCCGGGTGCAACCAGGCGCTCGCTGAGCGAGGTGGAGGACGAGGAACAGCCGGCCAGCCACAGGCAGGCGCAGGCCAGCAGAATCAGGCGCGTCATGGGCGAAGATCGATGGATGCAACGGCCGGGCAGCCTACGGCCTGCCCGACCCGCGCATCTACCGCAGTGCAGTGACAGAACGATGACAGCCCGCACTGCGTTCAGCCGCAGCAGCGCACTTGCTCCGCTTTGGCTGTCACCAATCCCCACTCCCGATTCCCGATTCCCGATTCCCGGCGGGCCAAGGCCCGCGCTACACCTCACGCAAGGCAGTGGTGATCGGCAACCGCGCCGCCCGCAAGGCCGGGAACAGCCCGCCGACCAGGCCAATGCCCAGCGCCCATTTGAGCCCGCTCCACAACAGCTCCGGCGAGACCTTGAACTGGAACACGATCTGGCTGAAGTTGCTGCCCAGCGTGGACACGCTGTAACCATTGAAGATGGCCCAGGCGATCAGGCCACCGAGCAAGCCGCCCAGCAGCGCCAGCAGCATGGTCTCCAGCATCAGCGCCATGATCACCGGCGTGCCGCGGAAACCGATCGCGCGCATCGTGGCGATCTCGCGCGCGCGCGTGGCCACCGCCGCATACATGGTGTTGAGCGCGCCGAACACCGCGCCCACCGCCATGATCGCGCCGATTACCGTGCCCAGGATGCTGATCAACCTGTTCAAGCCACCGCCCTGTTTGCCGTAGTAGGCACGGGTGGTTTCCACATCCAGTTTGAGCCGCGGATCGGCGGCCATGGCGGTCTTGAACTGGCTGAAACCGGCCTTGCCGGCGGTGCGCACGCTGATCGACTGGTAGGCGCTGCGGTTGTAGGTGGTGGCCAGCGTCTGCGCATCGGTCCACAGCTCCGAATCGTGCGCATCGCCGGAGGCGAACACGCCGACCACGGTCCATTGCTGGCTGCCGAGGGTGAGCGTCTTGCCCAGCTGCAGGCCGCGGAACTGAGTCAACGCGCCCTTGCCGACCACGATCTCGCGCAGGCCGGGGGTGAAGCGCCGTCCCTGCACCAGCCTGACCTTGTCGTGCACCGCCCAGGCCTGTTCGCCCACGCCACGCAGTTGTGCGTTGACGTCGGTGCCATCGGATCTGGAGGCGATGTTGACCACCTGCGAGAGCTCCGGCGACAGCAGCGGGCGGCCCCTGGCATCGGCGGCGATGCCGGGCAGGCTGCCGATCAGCGGCACCAGGTCGCGGGTGATCACCGAGTTGGTCTCGGCCTGCGAGCCGCCGCGCAGAACAATCGCGGTGGTGTCGTCGCCGGTGCTGTTGAGCGTGGCCTGAAACCCCTGGCCCATCGCCAGCATCGCCACCAGCACGCCGACCACACCGGCGATGCCGACCACGATCACCGAGCTGGCACCCCAGCGTTGCGGCAGCGTGGCGATGCCGATACGTGCAGCGGCCAACGACAGCCGGCCGCTGCGGGTGACAACCAGCCACACCGCCAGCAAGGCGGCGAGGACCAGCACGCCGATCCACGGCAGCGCGATCCACACGGCCAACCCGACGGCCAGTGACACGACCGACAGCAGATTGACCAGACGGTTCTTCCATTGGGTTTGCATTTGCCTGCTCCTGTCAGCGGCCGGCGAGGGCATCGACGATCTTCAAGCGCTGCGCGCGTCGCGCCGGCAGCACACCCACCACGATGCCGATGCCGGCCATCAGGCCCAGCCCGACCAACCAGGTCTGCATTGGCACGCCCTGCACCGGCATCACCCCGCCGCTGCGTGCGGCCACCAGCGGGATCACCAGCGATGCCAGACCCATGCCGATCAACCCGCCCAGGCCGATCAACAGCACCGACTCCACCATCACCAGACTCAACACGGTGCGGTCCTGAAAGCCCAGCGTCTTGAGCGTGGCCAGCTCCGGTATGCACTCGCGCACCGCCTGCGCCATGGTGTTGCCGGTCAGCAGCAGCAAGGTGAAGAACACCGCGGCCATGATCGAGGTGACGATCAGGCCGATATCGGCGAACTGTTTGATGAAGGCCTGCTGGAACGCCGATTCGGTCTGCGACTTGGTTTCATGATCGGAGTTGGCCGACAACGCGTCTATCGCCTGCGCCACACGCGAGGCCTGGTCGGCGTTGCGCAACGTCACCGTGTACCAGCTGACCCTGCTCTTGATGTAGTCGTTGGACTCGTCGAAGTATTTCCAGTTCATCATCAACTGGCGTTCCTGGTTGGCTGCCACCGCGCGGTCCTTCATGCGGAAGATGCCCACCAGTTGCAGCGGCCAGTCGTTGCTGCCGCCACGCGGGAAGATGGTGGCCTGCAGCGGAATGGTGTCGCCGATCTTCCAGCCATTGGCCTTGGCCAGGGTCTCGCCGACGATGGCGCCGGTGCGCGTGGTCTGGAACGCCTTGAGCTGTTCCTTGGGCAGCTCGTACTCGCTGTAGACGTCGAAAAAATTGGGCGCTACCGAAAAGTTCGGGAAGAAATTCTTCGGGTCGCGGTAGATGCCGCCGAACCACATCGCCGAGGTCACATCGCGCACGCCCGGCACGCTGCGGATCTGCGGCTCCAGGCTGATCGGCAGCGATTGGGTGATCGACAGGCGCGAGGCCACCACCAGGCGGTTCACGCCGCTGACGCTGCCGCCGGAAGTGAAGGCCACGCGCACCGAATCGAGCATGCCGAACAGCAGGAACGCCGCCACCACCGACAGCAAGGTCAACAAGGTGCGGGTCTTGCTGCGGAACAACTGCGCCCACACCAGCCAGAGATACTTCATGGCAGCACTCCCTTAGAGCACGAGCGGCGCATCGGCCAGCTCGCCCTTGTCCAGATGGATGGTATGGGTAGCGTACTCGGCGGCCTTGGGGTCGTGGGTCACCATCACGATGGTCTTGCCGTGTTCGCGATTGAGTTCCTGCAGCAGGCGCAGGATCTCCTCGGCGTTATGGCGGTCCAGATCGCCGGTGGGTTCGTCGCAGATCAGGAAGGTGGGGTCGGACACGATCGCGCGTGCAATCGCCACGCGCTGCTGCTGGCCGCCGGACAGTTCGCTGGGCTTGTGGTTGCGGCGTTCCTGCAGGCCGACCAGGGTCAGGGCGATTTCCGCATTGCGCTTGCGTTGCGCGGCGTTGAGCGCGGTGAGCAGCAACGGCAGCTCCACGTTCTTTTGCGCGGTGAGCATCGGCATCAGGTTGTAGAACTGGAACACGAAGCCGACGTGGTGACTGCGCCAGGTCGCGAGCTGGCCGCCGCTCATGCGGTCGATGCGCTCGCCCTGGATCTCGATCTCGCCACCGCTGGGGTTGTCCAGCCCGCCGATCAGATTGAGCAAGGTGGTCTTGCCCGAGCCGGACGGACCCATCAACGCGACGAAGTCGCCACTGGCGATTTCCAGGTCGATGCCGTGCAGCACCTGCACCTGCTCGGGGCCGCGTTGGTAGGTCTTGGTGATGTTGCGCAAGCTGACGAGAGCGGTCATGGCGACTCCTGGCGGTGCAATGGAAAGAGGCAAGCGCGATGCGGCATGGCGACCGCGATTGCATGAGGCGGCAACACGGCGATGCGGTGACGGTGAGGCGGCAAGACGGTGCGAGGCTGGATGACGACAGACGCAACTGCTGGGTGACGTGCGCGACGACGCATGGCGGCGACAAGCCAGGCGGCTAGGTCTGCACTGACCGATGACAGCCGCTGGCTGTGGATCACCAACGCCGCTGTGATCGTTGCTATGTGGTTGCATCGCCTTGCGCGATCGCAGCGCCATCCAGGTGCCACGACCGCATCAGCCATTGCCGCCACCGTGGGCGCCGCGCTCCCCGGAGCGGCGTCGCTGCCCAGCTGGTGACTGCAGTGACCGGCGCAGTTACTCGGCAGCGGCCGCGTCGGCTTCGGCCACCGTGTCGCCGTCTTTCAGGCCTTGCGGCGGATCCAGCACCACAGTGTCGCCCGCACTCAAACCCGACACCACCTGGCGGTCCTCGCCCATCACCATCCCGGGAGTGACCGTCTTCATGCTGACGGTGTTGCGCTCGCCGACCACGAACGCGACCGTGCGCGTGTCGCGTTCGACCAGTGCCGCAGCCGGCACGCGCACGCCTTGCGGCTTGCTGGCCTCCTGCGTATTGGCCCGCTCCAGAAAGCTCACCCGCACGCCCATCTCCGGCACGATGCGCGGGTCCTTGAGCTTGAGCGCCACGCGCACCTTCACCGTGGCCTTGCCGCGGTCGGCCGTGGGAATGATGGCGATCACCTCGCCGGGAATCTTCCATTCCGGATACGCGTTGAGCACCGCTTCCACCGGCATCTTCGGCTGCACGCGGCCGATGTAGGACTCGCCCACTTCCACTTCGATCTCCAGCGATTCCATGTCCACGATGGTGCCGATACCGGTGCGGGTGAAGCCGCCGCCGGCCGACAGCGGCGAGACGATTTCGCCGGGCTGCGCGGCCTTGGCGGTGACCACGCCGGCAAACGGCGCACGCACCACGTTGAAGTCCGAGCGGATTGCCGAGATCGCCAGCTGGTCCGATGCCACGCGCACATTGCGTTGCGCATTCTGCAGCTGTGCGCGCAAGGCATCGCGCTGTGCGGTGGCCTGCTCGTACTGCGAGCGCGACACCAGTTGCGCACCGACCAACGATTGCAGCCGCGCCGCATCGGCATTGGCCACTGCCAGTTGCGCCTGCATGTTGTCGACCTGGCTGCGTGCGGCCGACAGCTGCGATGCCGACAGCGTGCGCTGCGCATCGGCATCCAGCGGGTCCAGCGTGGCCATCACCTGGCCTTGTTCGACGCGCATGCCTTCTTCGATCATCACCTCGCGCACCTTGCCGGTGACCTGCGCCGACACCGTGGCCATGCGCCGCGCCACCACGTAGCCCGATGCGTCCAGCACCGAGGCACTGCTGCTGCCGGCGCTGATCGCCACCACCGCTGCGGTCTGTACCTTCGCCACCGGGCGGCGGGTGAACCACCACGCCGCGGCCGCCAGCAGCACGATGACGATCACGGCGGCGATGACCCAGCCGCCGCGCCGTGCAGGTTCGGGGGCGGCAGGACGCTGGCGGTCGATGCGGAGTTGCTTGAGCAGATCGGCGGAAGTATTCATCGATGACCAGGACGGGATGCTGCGCGAAATGTGACCGGCCGCAGGCGGCGCCGCAAGCTGCCGGAAGTCACCAATGCGATCGCGGCGACGAACGGTAGCGCGACCAACGCTGCTGCCAGGTGCTGCGCAGCATGCGACCGCGATGGCGGCATCCACCAGTGACAGCTGTCACCTGCCGTGCATGACAGTGGCAACTGGCCGCGCCCCTCAGGATGGGCGAGGCTGCAGCATCGGGCGCCCGGTCGGGCCCGGCAGTGGCAGAATCCGATCACCCACATGGACCCACCCCGATGCGCGTGTCGTTACCCGCCTGGCTTCGCCCCGCCGCCAATTCGCAGGTTGCCGCGCGGCTGGCGCAGGGCCAGTCGCCGTGGATGGATGGTGTGCATCTGCTGTGGTCGAGCTGGGTGTTCGTGGTGCCGGTGTTTTCCTCGCGGGGGTACGACAGCACCTGGCTGCTGTGCACCTTGCTGTCGTATCCGGTCTTCCTGCTGCTGTATGCGCGCATGTTGCTGGCGCCGCGCGGCACCCTGTATCGCTATGCCTGGGCGATGGGTGTGCTCAGCGCCGCGTTGCTGCCGGTGTATCCCTCGGGGATCAGCTATTTCGTCTTCGCCTGCCTGAGCCTGCCCCCGTCCACACGGCAGGCCCTGTGGCGGCACTTCGCGATGCTGGTGGTGATGAACGTGCTCTACCTGGGCTGGGCGCACTGGCTGGGAATGCGCCTGCAATCGCTGGTGTGGCTGCCGGTGTCGGTGCTGGGCATGGCCGGTGTCGGTGCGGTGTACAGCATCAACGAACGCAAGGACGCGTTGCTGCGCCTGTCGCAGGACGAAGTGCGCCGGCTGGCCGCCACCGCCGAGCGCGAACGCATCGGCCGCGACCTGCACGATCTGCTCGGCCACACCTTGTCGCTGGTGGCACTCAAGTCCGATCTGGCCGCGCGCCTGATCGCGCGCGATCCGCAGGCCGCGCGCGGCGAGATCGATGCGGTGGCGCAGATTTCGCGCGATGCCCTGGCGCAGGTGCGGCGTGCGGTTACCGGCATTCGCGCCGCCGGGCTGGTGGCCGAGCTGGCGTCGGCGCGGGTACTGCTGGAGATGGACGGCATCGTGCTGGAACACGCACTGGAAACGCTGGCCTTGCCGCCCGAACACGAAACCGCACTGGCACTGGTGGTGCGCGAAGCGGCCACCAATGTGCAACGGCATGCGCAGGCCAGGCGGATGCGCGTGAGCCTGCGCGCGCAGGGCGAGCAGGCGGTGCTGGACATCAGCGACGATGGGCGTGGCGGGGTGATCGTGCCCGGCAATGGCCTGGACGGCATGCGCACACGCCTGCACGGCCTGGGCGGCGCGCTGGAAGTGGAAGCGCTGCCGCGCGGCATGCGCCTGCGCGCCAGCGTGCCGTTGCCGCAGCCCACGCTGGCGACGGCGCAGCCGCCCTTGCCGGTGCCGCTGCTGCCACCGTCGCGCTGATCGCGCACACGTCCACCGCATTGCACGCAATGCACGGCGGGCCCAAGCGCTGCTATCGTGCGCCACCGTTGTCTGCATATGAGCGCGCGCGATGATCCGGGTGTTGTTGGCCGAAGACCAGGCGCTGCTGCGTGGCGCGTTGGTCGCCTTGCTTGGGCTGGAAGACGATATCGAGGTGGTCGGCAGCGCAGGCGATGGCGAAACTGCCTGGCGCGAGCTGCAACGACTGCAGCCGGACGTGCTGATCACCGATATCGAAATGCCTGGCCTGACCGGCCTGGAGCTGGCCCAGCGCATCCAGCGCCAGGCGCTGCCGCTGCGGGTGATGATCGTCACCACCTTCGCCCGCCCGGGATTTCTACGCCGCGCGCTGGATGCCGGTGTGGCGGCGTATCTGCTCAAGGACGCGCCGGCCGAACAACTGGTCGGCGCCCTGCGTCAGGTGCAGCGTGGCGGGCGGGTGATCGACCCACAACTGGCGCTGGACGCCTGGGTCGAAGCCGATCCCTTGAGCGAACGCGAGCGCACGGTGTTGCGGCTGGCCGGCGAAGGCCGCACGGCCAGCGAGATCGCGCAGCAATTGCAGTTGTCGCATGGCACGGTGCGCAATTACCTGTCCGAATGCATCGGCAAGCTGGGCGTGGCCAATCGCATCGAAGCGTATCGGCTGGCGCGGCAGAAAGGCTGGCTGTGACGCGGTGACGCAGACGCGTTGCGCTATCAGCGAGCGCAGCAATGGATGGCATGCTGCGCCGCGTATCCGTTGTGCATTGCTGCCTGCCGCTATTCCAAATAACGCGAAAAGCATGCCGCGCAGGCGCGGGTACACTGCCGGGCCAGAACGATCCCTGCGAGCGAACGGCATGAAATCCCTGTGGCTGTTGGGCCTGCTGATGGTGTGCGCATTCAACGCGTCTGCCGAGCAGTTCAAGATCCTGGTGGCGGCGATTCCCAACCAGTATCACCACGACTATATCCCGGTCGCCAAGCCGCAATTCGAAGCGATGGCGCGCAAGCATTATGTCGAGTTGGTGTGGGCGTGGAATGCCAAGGCCTTCGATGGCGATCTATCGCAATACGCGGCAATCGTGCTGCTCAATACGCCGGCCACCGATCTGGATCCCACGCAGCGTGCGAACTTTCAGGCCTACGTGCGCAACGGCGGCGGCGTGGTGGCGGTGCACAAGGCGTTTGCGATCAAGCGCGGCGAGTGGGAGTGGTACGACCATCTGATCGGCCGCTCGTTCCGCACCCATCCGTACATGCAGACCGCGATGGTCGACGTGGTGGACGCCAACTTCCCGGCCACTGCCGGCCTGCCCGCGCGCTGGGTGTGGACCGACGAATGGTACGAATACGATCCGCCGTACAGCGACGACCTGGTCACGCTGATGACGGTGGACGAAACCAGCTACGACCCCACGCTGATCTGGCCGGGCCAGGTCGCCAAGGGCATGGGCAAGCAGCACCCGGTGGCCTGGTACCACCATTTCGAAGGCGGCCGCGTGTTCGCCACCGCGCTCGGCCACCTGGCCGAGGCCTACAACGACCCACGTTATCTTGAGCATCTGTACGGCGGGATTTACTGGGCCGCCACCGGCAAGGGCATCCAAGCATCCGCGCCAGCGGCCAAGACAAAACGCCAGCGTTAAATCCTAGCCCCTCTCCCGCCGGGAGAGGGGTGAGGGTGCGCGGCAACGCCACTCCAGATGGCGGTCAACCCGATGCTTCGCCCGCACCCGCATCCGTCCTTGCGGGGCACCTTCTCCCGGCGGGAGAAGGGAGCCAGCAGCCATCCATCAACGCGCAGACCGCTCGCCACGCGCCATGCTGGAAAACACGCCATCGCGGCGCACCCAGGCATGGAACAGCGCCGCGCTCAGATGCCCCAGCACGGTGGCGAACAACAGGTACGCCAACCAGCCGTGCGCGCTCCGCAACCAGGCGTACAGCGCAGGATCGTGCGGCGCGATCGCCGGCAGGTTCGCGCCCGGCCATAGCACGATCGGATAAGCGCCGGCCGACAGCATCGCCCAGCCGATCAACGGCATGCCCAGCATCAGCGCATACAACAACCAGTGCGAAGCGGTCGCCGCGGCCTTCTGCCAGGCCGGCAGGTCGGCCGGCAGCGGTGGCGGGCGGTTGCGCAGGCGATTGATCAGGCGCAGCACCGCAAGGATCAGGATCGCAATGCCCAAGGGGCGATGCAGATCGATCAACCACGGCCGCTGCGTCACCGAAGCCACCATGCCCACGCCGACGAACAGCATGGTCAGGATCATCGCGGCCATCAACCAGTGCAGCACGCGTGCGGGCAGATTGAAGTGGGTATGGCTGCTCATTGGCGTGCTCCCTGGCCGGTGGCGGCGCTGCCTGTGCCATTGGCGATCTCATGCTCGCGCCGGTTGAACGATTGCGAATACACCGACGAGCGCGCCGCCAGGATCGGGTCGTTGGATCCGGCAATGCCCTTGGGCAGGATCAGCGGGTCGTAATTCAGGTCGCGGCACGGGCCGGTGGCCTGCGGCTCGGCATGATCGATCGATACCGTGCCGGCGACGATCTGCTTGCGGCTTTCCGGCCATGGCTGCGAGGGATCGTCCACCGCATCGCCCGGCTCGGCCATGGTCAGCACCAGGTCCCAACGCAGCGGCCCCTGCGCCAGGCGCGTGTCCAGATCGGTGGCGAGAAAATCGCCATCGGCCTGCGCGCGCTGTTCGGCGCTGAGCTCCTGGAACGGGGTATGCGGACGCATCGACC
The DNA here is from genome assembly GCF_014199865.1 of Xanthomonas sp. F14. Taxonomy (NCBI): domain Bacteria; kingdom Pseudomonadati; phylum Pseudomonadota; class Gammaproteobacteria; order Lysobacterales; family Lysobacteraceae; genus Xanthomonas; species Xanthomonas sp. F14. The sequence continues at coordinate 308,173 of NZ_JACHOM010000006.1, forward strand.
AGCGGATGTAGCGCTCGCGTCCATCGGCGGCAATCGCGCGGAACGCATTGACCCCGTTGTATTGCGTATTGGCCCAGCTGTTGGACCACGGTGCGGTCTTGGCCCACTGCTGGAACTTGGCCGCTTCCGGATACTGCTTGCCGAACGCGGCCAGCTTGGCCGGATCTGGCTTGCCGGTAGCCGGGTCCGGCCGCGATGCCACGTTCAATGCCTGGAAACCGGCCGGCGTGGCCACCACGAAGAACGGAAAACTGTTCATCGCGGTGCGCCATTCCTGCCCGTCGTCGCTGCGCAACAGCAATGCCATGCTGCGTACGCGTGCCGCACCATCGGCGCCATGCGGGTCGCCGCCGCCGATCGACAGGCGCCCGAGTACCGGCGTACTGGCCTGGCTGAAGATGCGTGCCGACGACAGCCAGGTGGCCTTGCCGCTGGACTTGAAGTCCCCGCTCACACACACGCCCTTGGTATGTGCGCGGCGAAAGCCCGGATGCGGCGGCCCGCTGGCCTCGATGGTGTCGGTCATGCGCGCGGCGGTCAGCCGGTCGCCACCGATCCAGCCGGCGGTCCAGGCGAACGCAACCGCCAGGCCGCCGGCAATCGCGGCGATCCCCAGCAAGGGCGCCACGCGAACGCGTCCATGCTGTGGCGGTGGGGAAGGAGGTGGCAAGGTCATGGCTGGCTCCAGGGGTCGGTGCGGTGAGTGGTCGATGCAGTGAGACGACGTGCAGGCCGACTTATTCCCGTGATCGCCCAGGCGTTGTGGCACGCGCATCGAACTTGGGAATAGTCCACGCTCCAGCGCGTCTACTTTGTGATGCCACCACCAAACCTGCCGATGGATGCTCTGGACGATGACCAACTGCGTGCTGTGCTGCCGGCGCTGCGTCGCTTCGCGCGCTCGCTGAGCGGCGAGCCCGCCAGCGCCGACGACCTGGTGCAGGCCACGCTGGAACGTGCGCTGCGGCGTTGGCGCACCCGCCATACCGCCGAGGCCCTGCAGCCGTGGCTGTTCGCCATCCTGTACCGGCAGTTTCTGGACGGGCAGCGCCGCGCCGCGCGCTGGCAGCGCGTGGTGGGCTTGTTCGCACCGCAGCAGCCCAGCCAGTCCGCATCGGCCGAGCAGGTGCACGACGGCCGCGCCATGCTGGCCAGCCTGGCGTTGCTGCCGCCGGAACAGCGCGCCTTGCTGCTCCTGGTCAGCGTGGAGGGTTTCAGTTACCGCGAGGTGGCCGACACTCTCGGCATCCCGATCGGCACGGTGATGTCGCGGCTGTCGCGTGCGCGCGAACGCCTGCGTGCATTGAACGAGGGGCATGTGAACCACGCACCTGCATTGAGGATCCTGAAATGACCAGCACGCCGCCGCCTGACGAACACGCACTGCACGCCTATGTCGATGGCCGGCTGGAGCCGGCGCAACGGGCAGCGGTGGCCGCCTGGTTGCAGGCGCACCCGGCGCAGGCCGCGCGCGTGGCCGGCTGGAAACGCGATGCCGAAGCGCTGCGCGCCGCGCACGCCGGCCTGGAGCCGGAGATGGCCACGCTGGCGCTGACGCCTGCAGCGATTCGCCGTGGCCTGCAGCAACGCCGCCGGACCCTGGTGGCCATGGCCGCCAGTTGCGTGCTGGCGCTGGGCCTGGGCACCGGGCTGGGCTGGCAGTTGCGCGAGAGCCGGCTCGCCATTCAGCGCGTGCCGATGGCTGATGCAGTGGCCGCCTACCGCCTGTTTGCCGATGTCGACGCGCATCCGGGCGTTGCGTTGGAGGTGCAGCGCCGTACGGAATTGGAGCCGTGGTTGCGCACGCATTTCGGCAATGCCGGTGTGGTGCCGGATCTGCGTGCGCAGGGCTATGTGCTGCGCGGCGGGCAGTTGCTTTCCACACCCGAAGGCGCGGCAGCGATGCTGGTCTACAGCGATGCCGACGGCGCGCGTATCGGCCTGTATCTGCGTCCACGCAGCGGGCCGATGCCCACCGGCGAACGGCGCGATGGCCGTCTACTGGCGCAGTACTGGGCCGAAGGCGAGACCGCGTTTGCGCTGGTCGGCCCGGCGACGCAGACACGCATGCGCACGATCGCGCCGTTGCTGCGCAGCCAGGGATGACCGGCGCGACTTGAGGCGCATGCTGATGGCCCGCATGCGTTGCGTGCGCGGCGAGCTCAGCCGCCGTAGCGTTGCTGGAGCATCGCAAAGGCCGAGCGCAGCGCCAGCGCCTCGCCGCCTGCCGGGCGGCCGGGGCGGTCGCTGTCGTTCCAGGCATACACGTCCAGATGCGCCCACAGCTGGCCCGGCGCGACAAAGCGCTCCAGGTACAGCGCGGCGGTGACCGCACCGGCCATGCGCGAGCCGGCGTTGGCCATGTCGGCGACGTGGCTGTTGAGGTAACGCAGATACGGGCGCCACAGCGGCATGCGCCAGACCGGGTCGCGGGTCTGCTCGCCGGCACGCAGCCAGGCCTGCGCCAGCGCATCGTCGTTGGCGAACAGCGCGGGCAGGTCCGGCCCCAAGGCGATGCGTGCGGCACCGGTCAGCGTTGCGAAATCCAGGATCAGATCGGGGCGCTGCTCGGTGGCGTAGCTCAGTGCATCGCACAGCACCAGGCGGCCTTCGGCATCGGTGTTGTCCACTTCCACCGTGACGCCGGCGCGGGTGGTGATGACTTCGCCCGGGCGGAACGCATCCGGGCCGACAGCGTTTTCCACCGCGGCAATCAACAGGGTCAGTCGTACCGGCAGCTGCTGCGCCATCACCAGGCCGGCCAGCGCCAAGGCATGTGCCGCGCCGCCCATATCCTTTTTCATGTTGCGCATGCCATCGGCCGGCTTCAGATCCAGCCCGCCGGTGTCAAAGCACACGCCCTTACCAACCAGCACCAGATGCGGATGCGCCGCATCGCCCCATTGCAACTGGATCAGCCGCGGCGCCCGGTGCGAGGCGCGCCCGACCGCGTGGATGGTGGGGAAGTTCTGCGCCAGCAATTGCTCGCCAACGATGGCGTCGACCTGGGCGCCGTGCGTTTGCGCCAGTGCGCGCGTGGCCTCTTCCAGATGCTGCGGGCCCATGTCCTCGGTCGGCGTATTGACCCAGTCGCGCACGCGGATGCAGGCCTCGATCAAGGCGCGTGTCTGCGGTGTCGGCGTGGCGGCCAGTTCGGCCGGTGCGCGCGGTACCTTGCGGTAGCGCGAGAAGCGGTACGCACCCAGGCCCCAGCCCAGGTGCAGCAGCGCCTGCTCGCTCTCGCTCAGCGTGTTGGCCAGCATCCAGCGGCTGGCCGGCGGCAGCGCCATCGGTGCATGCGCGTAGGCGTAGGCATCGGCGCGGTCGCCGATGCCCAGCACCGCGCCGGCCAGCCCCTGTTCGCCCGGCAGCAACAGCACGCTGCCCGGCGCGGCATCGAACCGTTGCGCCTGTGCCCACGACAGCACGTGCGTGGGCTGCTCGGCGCACCAACGTGCAAAGCCTTCGCGGTCGAGCACATGCAGCGGCAAGGCTGCGGCGTTGGGATCGATGAAACCGGTGAGCTGCGACATGGAAATCCTCGGAGGCGGCGCCATGCGCCGAGCAAAAAGTGGCTCAGGCGGGAAGGCGGATGCCGGCGTGTGCGGGGTCAGGGTGCGGCTGCTGCGCGTCCAGCCAGTCGGCCAGCCCGGTCATGGAGTCGAACTCCAGATCCGGTTGCTGGGTCGGGTGCGACCACTGCACTCCATCACGGTTGATCCAGCAGGCGCGCAGCCCGGCATCCAGCGCGCCCAGCACGTCCATGCGCACGTGGTCGCCCACATGCAGCACCTGCGCCGGCGGCACCTCCAGCCGCGCGCATGCGGCCAGGAAGATGCTCGGATCCGGCTTGGCGCTGCCGTGCTCGCGCGAGCCCAGCTGAAACGCGAAGTGATGCATCAGCCCGATGCGTTGCAGATCGGCATTGCCATTGCTGAGCGCCGCCACCGGCACATGCGCGGCGATACGCGCCAGCGCGTCCAGCGCATCCGGGTAGCACTCCACCTGGTTGCGCGCGGCGTAGAAGACGTCGTACGCAGGCTCCAGCAAGGCCAGGTCGCCGCCGCTCTCGCGCAGCGCCATTTCCAGCGTCAACCGCCGCAGCGCGCTGAGGTCATGATGCAGGTGCGGGTTGTCGGCAAAGCTGCGCTCGCGCAGTTCGCGCATTGCCTCTACCGGAAACCGCTCGGCGGTGACCGGGCTGTGCTCGCGCATCCAGTCGTACAACACCTGGTCGATCCGCGCCCCGATCGGCGCAAAGGGCCACAACGTATCGTCGAGGTCGAGGGTGATGGCGCTGATTTGGAAGCTCATCGCCAGATTTTACGGTCTTGCGTTGGGATTGGGGAATCGGGATTGGGGATTGGCAACGGCAACTGCGCGGTTGCGTTTACCAATCCCCAATGCCGAATCCCCAATCCCGGCTACTCCAACAGCCTGGCCCAACGCTGCATTCCCTCCACCCGGCTCAGCACCATCTTGATGCAGACCAGCAGCGGTACCGCCAGCAGCAAACCGACCATGCCCCATAGCCAGCCGAACAGCATCAGCGCCAGGATCAGCATCAGCGGGGAGATCGCCATACGGCGGCCGAGCACGATCGGGGTGACCACCTGGCCTTCGATGGTGTGCAGTGCCAGGTACAGGATCGCCGGCAGCATCGCCGACAAGGTAGTGCGGAATTCCACAAAGCCCATCAGCAGCATCAGCATCACACCGATCAACGGGCCCACATACGGCGCGAAGTTGAGCAGCGCCACCACCGTGCCCCACAGCAGCGCTTCGGGAAGCGGAATCTTGAGCACATACAGAATGCCGGCGAAGACCAGCCCGACCAGCGTATTGATCACGCTGATGGTGAGCACGTAGCGCGAGACCTCGCGCTCGATGTCCAGCATGATTTCGGTGGTGAAGCGTTGCTGCTGTCGGTTGGGCAGCAAGGCGATCGCATGCCGTTGCAGGCTTTCGCCGTAGACCATGAAGAAGAACGTCAGCAGCACCACCGCAAGCACCGAGGCGGCCAGCTTCGGCGTGCGCACCAGCGCCTTGTAGGGGTCGTCCATCTGCGTGCGCACGATCTGCACGCTGCGCTGGCCATCGCCGCCGGCCGCGCGTGCAAAGTTTTCTGCGGCCTGGTTGGCCTGCATCACCGGCTTGGTGAAATCGCGCACGTCGCGCGCGATTTGGCGCATCTGCCGGGGCGCCTGCTGCACCCACTCGGCGGCCGGCCCGGCCAGCTGCGCGGCCAGTGTCACGGTACCGGCCAGGCCCAGGCACAACACCATCAAGGCGCCGAGAAAGCGCGGGATGTACAGCTTGCGCAGACCGCGCAGGATGGGGTTGCCGATCAAGGCAAAGAAGGCGGCCAGCATCACCGGCAGGATGATGGTCTGTGCAGCCCACAGCGTATAACCCACTGCAAGCGTGGCCAGCACCACCAACGAGACCGGTGCGCGTGGGCGTGGTGCCGGTGGCGGCGGGAGTGAATCTGCCGCAGCGGCAGCATCCATAGAATCGACGGGAAGAGTCATGCGCGCCCTGGCAGCAGACTGGCGTGCTGCCAGCGGTGGGCCATTATCAGCCGAACACGTCAACGCAGCGCACAGAGGGTGTGCGCGTAACGTCAGTCCTTAACAGCACCGGTAGCGGGCTCTGCCGCGCATCGGGCGGCAGACATCCGCAGCGTGATCCCGAGCGACGCTCGGGAACGCTTCATTACGCGGCGCGGTCGATCGGGGCCTGCACCACGGTCACCGGCGGATCGGCGGCGACTTCTTCGGCACTGTCTGCGGCACGTTCGGCCTGCTCGGAGGCTTCCTGCGCACGGTGTGCGGTGAACAGTGCAGAGATCGTGCTGATCATCTGCAGAATCTTCGGGATACCGCCGAGCTTGCTGGCGATGCTGCCCAGTGCCGCCTGCGGTTCGTTGCGGCCGGTGACAAAGCCCAGGCCGAAACCAACCACCATGATTCGCAGCGGAGACCACCCAGCACGCCAGGTGTCACGCAATTGTCCCCAATGCAGGCGCGTTTCCTGAGCGCGCCCCTCCACCAGGAATTCGGCGCGTTCGACGCGCTGACGCAAGGTGCCAAACTTCATGTGCGTGCTCCATTGGCAGCCGATGCGTGGGCATCGTCGTCGTCGTTGCTGTCATCGAAGATGCCCAGCTTGACCAGCTGACGACGTGTTGCATTCAGGCCGGTATGGTCGAAGTAGAAGAACACCCGCCACGCCGCAATACCGGTGACCAACAAGCTGGCCAATGCGGTGAAAAACATCGCCTGGAACCACGACAGGCCGGCGCGTTGCAGCAGCGCGATGATTGCACCTGCCAGCAACAGCCACGACGACGCGCCGAAGACCACGGCAACGCATGCCCAGGCCAGTCCACGCCCGAAGGCACTGCGTGCAAGTTGCAAGTCAGCCGACACCAGTCGGCGCAACGCGCGGCTGGTGTCCTTGGCCGAGCCCAGCGTGGCGCGGCCGGCTGCGCCGACCGCACGTACGCTTTCGTCCAGTCCTGGCGTTTCCGGCCGCGCGTTGGGCGCGTCGGAGGCGGCAGCTGTAGAGGCCTGGTCGCTCACGGCTTAGTTGTCGTTGCTGCGTGCCAGCTTGGCAATGATCCAGCCGGTCGCAAACGCAACACCGAACGCAGCCAGCGGGCGCTCACGAATCAGATCGGTTGCGCTTTCCAACAGGTCGTTGCCCTTGCTGACCAGCACGTCGAGTTGCTCCTTGGCAGCGGCGCCGCCGAACTCGGCAGCAGCCATGCCGGCCAGTGCAGTGTCGGAAAGCTCAGCCTTGACGTTGGCGCGACCGAGCTTGAGCTCATCGCCTGCAGCGCTGGTGGCGCCCTTGACGGCTTCGCCTGCGGCGCTGGCGGCAGACTTCAGGTGGGTGCCGGCTTCGCTCAGGTTTTCTTTCAGCTGGTCGGTATTGGTGGGGCTCATGTGATATCTCCTTCGGTCATTGATGGCAGCCGCGACAGCATGCGGGCGTGGTGCAGCAATAGCATCGCTGCGGTGTAGGAGGTGTTAGTGCACGCCGATGGCAGTGCACGCCACGTCAACGCATCAACGCGTCGTATTGCGCGTTGCCACGCAGGATGCGCACGACCAGTTGCTGCGGCTTGCGCTGGAAATTGGCGCGCCAGCTGGCCAGATCGGCAAACTCGCCCACGCTGCTGGCCACGATCACATCGCCGCTGACCAGACCATTGGCTGCGGCACGACCGCCGCGTTTGACCTCGCTGACCATGACGCCGGTAATGCCGGACTGCCGCAGCGATTCGGGCAGGTCAACGAAGGTGGCGCCGCCCAGGCGTGGGTCGAGCATGTCGCCGGTGACTGCGCGGTCCTGCTCTTTCAGTTTGGCGGTGAGGGTGAGCGGTTTGCCATCGCGGCGAATCTCCAGCCTGACCGGGCTACCAACCGCCTGCAGGCCTTCATAGTTGTGCAGCGCTTCTGCACTGTCCACGCGCTGGTCGTTTGCCGCCACCACCACATCGCCCGGCTGCACACCTGCGGCGGCCGCAGCGGACCCTGGCAACACACGCGTCACCAGCGCACCCCGCAACGAATCCACACCCAGGCCCTGCAGCATCTGCTGGGTGAGGTTCTGGGTTTCCAGCCCGAGCGTGCCACGCACCACCACGCCCTTGGTCACCAATTGCTCCACCACATTGCGCGCCAGGTTGGAGGGGATCGCCAGACCCAGGCCGATATTGCCGGCCATGCTGCCCTGGGGATTGAAGCTGGCGGTATTGATGCCTACCAACTGGCCCTGCAGGTTGACCAGCGCACCGCCGGAGTTACCCGGATTGATCGAGGCATCGGTCTGGATGAAATTCTGGTAGCCCAGCCCGCGAATACCGCTGCGGCCCACTGCCGAGACGATGCCGGAGGTCACCGTCTGGGTGAAGCCGAACGGGTTGCCGATCGCCACCACGAAGTCACCCACGCGCAGCGCATTGCTGTCGGCCAGCTTGATGTCGGTAAGGTTGTCGGCCTTGATGCGGATCAGCGCGATATCGGTATCGGCATCGGAGCCGATGAAATCGGCCTTGACCGTGCGCCCGTCGCCAAGCGTCACCTGCACATCGTCAGCATTTTCGATGACGTGGTGATTGGTCAGCACATAGCCTTTTTGCGCATCGATGATCACGCCAGAACCCAGCGACTCGTTGATGCGGTCCTGCGGCACCTGCGGAAACAGCCGGCGCAGGATCGGGTCGTTGAAGAACGGGTTGCGCACGCGCACCACTTGCTTGGTATTGACGCTCACCACCGCCGGCATCGCCTGTTGCAGCATCGGCGCCAGCGACGGCACCGGTTGCCCGGCGACGGCGGCCGGCAACGCGGCGGCCGCGGGCAAGCTAAAGGTAGTGGAGGCACCGGCCGGTGCGGCCTCGGCGCGGTTGTCCATCCAGGCGTTGATGCCGGTGGCGGCAAATCCGCCGAAGGCAGCGGCCAGGGAAAGGGTCAGCAAGGTGGGCAGCGGGCGCATGCAACGAGTCCGGGTTACGCGGTGGAAGAGGAATAGGGCGTCTGACTGCGTAAATCAAGCTGAACGAGAGTGCCAGCGGGCAATTTAACGCCTGGTGAAAGCGCCGCCGAGCCCTTGCCGGCGCTGCGTTGACAGTCGCTTGAGCCCGGCGTAGCGTCCGCTTGATCCGATGCCTGTTCAGCATACGCATGCCGCTGCGCATCGCCCGCGTTTTCAGCACTGATGCCCTTAAGGAGGGTCCTATGAGCAACGGCAATGGTGTGACGGCAACCCTGTCCGAGGCTGTCGATAGCGTCAAGAGCACTGCCACCGAACTGGGCGAGACCATCGCCAGCACCACCAGCGACGCGGTGGCCAGCGTGCAGGACGCGGCCGGCACGGCGGTGGCAGAGGCCAAGACCCGCGTCGCCAAGGCCCGCAAGGCCGTGGTCAAGGTCGAACAGCGCGTCGTCGAAAGGGCTGGCGATGCAGCCACCGCGGTCAAGCGCAGCGTGGCCAAGACCAAGCGCTCGCTGGTGTCGGGCAAGGAGGCCGCCAAGGACAAGTTGACCGCCACCAAGGACGCTGCCAAGCAGAAGCTTGCATCTACCAAGGATGCCGCCAAGCAGAAGCTGAGCAGCACCACCGATGCTGCCAAGAAGAAACTGGCCAACACCAAGGCCAGCGCCAAGCAGAAGCTGGAAACCGCCAAGGCCAATGCCAAGGCCGAAGCCGCAGCACTGAGTGCCAAGACCGCGGCCAAGAGCGCAGCGCGCAAGAGCGCAGTGGCCACGGTGGGCGCGCGTGCGGCAGCGAAGAAGGCTGCGGCCAAGGCGGCCCCGGTCAAGAAGCCGGTCGCCAAGACCATCGTCAAGCCCGCCGCCAAGAAGGCACCGGTGGCCAAGCAGACCGCCACCAAACAGGCAGCAGTGAAAAAGGCCCCGCTCAAGAAGGCGGTGACCAAGACCACCCTGAAGAAGGCTGCCAAGGTCACCAAGACCCCGGCTACGCGCGCCGTGGCCAAGACCACCGCCGCCCGCAAGGCGGTTGGCAAGAAAGTGGCCAAGCGCGTGACGCGTTGATGCTGCAACGCCGAGATGGCATTGCACGCTGACGACGCGTTGGCCGTGCAGACTGACAAAGGCCGGCGCTGTCTGTACAGCGCCGGCCTTTTCTGTGGTGTGACCGTTAACGAGGCGGTCCCTTGCTTGCTGCGCTCATGTGATCGGGCAAGTGACTGGATCTGACATTTGAACCGGATGGGCATCTGTCCGCACCGCTCGCCAGATGCGGGACATCAAGCCACGCTCCTCACGGAGCGAGAAGGTACGGCTTGCACGCCATGGGCGCGCGTCCTTGAGCGCCTGCGCTGCAAGAATGGGTTGGGTGTGCAGCGGCGGTAGCGTGAAACCGACGAAGCCGCATGTCGTCGCGAGGCTTCGCCCGTACCCTCATCCGCCCCTGCGGAGCACCTCCTCCCGATGGGAGAAGGAAACTGGAAGCCATCGCTTCCGCTAATCCGATTCCCGATTCCCGATTCCCGAATCCCGAATCCCGAATCCCGAATCCCAGCTACTCCATTCCCTTGACCAACTGCTCGGCGCCCTTGCGAATACCTGCCTTGGCGGCGTCGTAGGCGCCCAGGCTGGCCTTGATGTTCATTGCGCTCGGATACTGTTTTTCGACATAGGCGGCGAGCAGGCGGTTGCTCTGCGCGTCGAAGATTTCCACCGCGTAGCTGACCGAGCCGGAAAACGCGCCTTCCTTGCCGCGTGCGGCCTGCACCGCGTTATAGGAACCGCCACCCAGATCCACCTTCATGAAGGTGCCCAGCACCCGCTTGCTGGGCTTGGCACCGGTCAGGCTGATGCGCACGCGCAAGGTGTCGCGACCGGCCACCGTCGCGCGCTGCCAACGCTGCCCGATCGCATTGCCGAACTCCTGTTGCATGTAATCGGCGAGCATGCGTTTGTCCTGCTCGGGCACGTCTTCGAATTGCGCGTCAGGACCGCGATAGATGCTGACCGGCTCGATCAGTGCGGCGCGGTAGCGCGTCCAATCCACCTCGCCCTGGTAGGCGTATGGCATGCGGTCACCACGGCTGCCATCGTGCGGACGCAGATAGCTTGAAGACGGCAGCTGGCTGTACGGCATCGGGCGCGTACTGGCACAACCGATCAGCGTCACGCCGACAACCAGCAGCGCGCAGCAACGGACAAGGGAATGCAACGACATGGGCAAATACCTGGAGAGGAAGCAGATAGGGGCAAGCACGCGCGAACGGGGCCGCGCGCTCAATGCATCAGATAGCTGGCCACCGCCAGCGCAAACACCACGGCGGCGGCAGTGAACAACACCCCGCTCTTGGCCCACTGCTGCAGCCGGCGCGCCTGACGCGCGCTGCGGATATCCGGCAGTTCGCTCCAGATGTCGCGATTGCGCGTGCCGGTGCGGCCACAGCGAAAGTCCAGCAGTAGGACATCGGCGACCGGGGCAGGGGCAACGCTGTCGTTGGCAGCCGTATGCGGTGCCAGCAGCGCGATGGCGGCGGGAGAGAGCGGGGTGGAACGGATCGAGTGAAACATCACCATGCATCCTGGATGCGTGCGGTGAGTGCACTGTAGGTAGCGGGTGTTGGAAACTTATTGGGTTGGGCGCTGGGCGATCGCCACGCGCCACCTGCGTTCAGCCGGTGCGGCGCACGCCCTCGCTGGCGAACACCACGCGCACGCACAGGCCGCGGCCCTCGTGGCCTTCGCAGGTTTCGATGCTGGCTTCGTGCAGGCGCGCGATGCCGGCCACCAGCGACAGCCCGATCCCGCTGCCCTGCACCTGGCTGCCGGCAACCCGGTAGAAGCGTTCGAAGATGGACGCGTGGGCACTCTCCGGCACGCCCGGGCCGTCATCGCTGACCTGCACGAACGGATGCAGCGCATCGGCGCGCAGGCAGTAGCCGCAACTCACTTCCACCATGCCGTGAGGCCGGCCATAGCGGATGGCGTTGTCGACCAGGTTGCGGATCAGGATGCCCACCGCATCCACGTCGCAACGCAGCAGGCACGGCGATGCTTCCACCTGCAGATTGACGTGGCGGGCCTCTGCCTGCACGCTGAATTCGTCCAGCACATGCGAGATCAGCTCGCCCATGTCCACCTGCTGGTACGCCGCCGAACTGATGCCTGCATCCAGCCGCGCCAGATCCAGCAATTGCTCGGCCAGCCGATTGCTGCGGCGCGCGGTTTCCAGCAGCTGCTGCAGCGCCGCGTCCTTGGCCTCCAGCGTGGGTGCGCGCAGCGCGACCTCGGCGTAGGCATGCAGCGCAGACAACGGGGTGCGCAGTTCGTGCGCCGCATCAGCCACGAAATCGCGCTCGGCCTGCACGGTCTTTTCCACGCGGGTCAGCAGCGAATTGAAGGAGCCGATCAGCGGGCGGATCTCGTCCGGCACCTGCGCCAGCGGCACCGGCTCGGTTTCCAGCCCGGTGCGTTGCGCGATGGCGCTGGAAATGGCGCGCAGCGGTGCGAGCGAGGTGCGGACCGCCCACCACACCAGCACGCCCAATACCCCCAGTTGCAAGGTGTTGAGCACCATCGCAATCAAGGTCTGCTTGAAGCTCATGCGCGAGGACACATTGCCGATCGGGGTGTGCGCATCGACCGCGGCCGGCGGCTCCGGTTGCGTATCGAAGCGGTGCTCCAGCGCGTCGGGCAGGGCGCTGATCAACTGGTCGCCGAACATGTTGAGCTCCTGCTCGAACACGCTGTGATGGCCCTGGGTGACCAGGGCGACCAGGATCCACAACGAGGTGGACCAGCTCAACAACACGATTGCGGCCAGCGCCGCCAGCATGCGTGCCTGCAGCGATTTCATTCCGGTGCCTTGCCGACCATGTAGCCCTGGCCATACACCGTGGAGATCAGCTCGTCGCCCAGCTTGCGGCGCAGCTGGTGCACGTACACCGCAATCATGTTGCTGCCGCCTTCGGATGGACCGCCGTAGACGCCTTCTTCCAGTTGATCCTTGGTGACCACGCGACCGGCGCGTTCCATCAGCGCCAGCAGCAGGCGGTATTCGTGCGCGCTCAGCGCCACCCACTTGCCGTCGCGGGTGACCTTGCGGCTGCTCGGGTCCACGCAGACATCGCCCTGCGTGAGCAGCGGCACCACGCGTCCCTGGCTGCGCCGGGTGATCGCACGCAGCCGAGCCATCAGCTCGTCGAACTGGAACGGTTTGACCAGATAGTCGTCGGCACCGGCATCCAGGCCGCGGATGCGGTCGGTGAGCTGGCCGCGCGCGGTCAGTGCGATCACCGGCGTGGCGTCGTAATGGCCGCGCATGAAGCGGATCACCGTCAGCCCGGACTCGCCCGGCAGGCCGATATCCAGCAGCACCGCGGTGTAGCGGTGGTCCACCAGCACGGTCTTGGCGGCATTGGCGCTGCCGACGTGGTCGATGGTCCAGGACTGCTGGCGGACGCCATCGCAGATCGCGTTGGCCAGCATGGTGTCGTCTTCGACAAGCAGCAGGTGCATAGGTGTTCCGCCGGGCCCAGGGCCAGTCCGAGATCGGCAGCACTGTCGGAGATGGTCGTTAGGCAAATATTAGTGCATGGCCCTCCGGGCCGTTACAGGCGGCCGGCAGCCCTGCCATTGCGCAGGGCCCCAGGGCCCCAGGGCCACGCAGGCGCTAGCGCTGCAGGATGGCGCGCAACGCCGCTTCCAGATGGACATACTGGAAGCGGAAGCCGGCATCCAGCGCGCGTTGCGGCAGCACGCGCTGGCTGATCAGCAGCAGCTCGGCCATCTCGCCGAAGCCCAGCCGCAGCAGGCCGGCTGGCAGCGCCAGCAGTGCCGGACGATGCAGCACGTGGGCCAGGGTGCGCGCGAACTCGGCATTGGTGACCGGGGTCGGTGCGGTGGCGTTGTAGGCGCCGGGCTGGCCGTGTTCCAGCAACCACAGCAGCAAGGCCACCATGTCGGCGCGGTGGATCCAGCTCATCCAGTGGCGTCCATCGCCGAACGGGCCGCCGCCGCCGAAGCGGAACGCCGGCAGCATGCGGGCCAGGGCGCCGCCGTCGCGGTCGAGCACGATGCCGGTGCGGACCCAGCTCACGCGCGGGCCGAGTGCGCCGATCTTTGCCGCTTCGGCTTCCCAGTCGCGGCACAACTGCGCAGAGAAATCGTTGCCGGCGTGGTCCGCCTCGGTCAGGACGCTGTCGCCCCGCTCGCCGTAATAGCCTACCGCCGAGCCGGAAATCAGCACCGCCGGGCGCCGTTCGGCCGGCTGCTGCGCGATCCAGGCATGCAGCTGGCCGGTGATGCCCAGGCGCGAGGCGCGGAAGCGCTGCTTGCGCGCATCGGTCCAGCGGCCGGCCGCCAGCGGCTCGCCCGCCAGATTGATGACCGCATCGGCCTGCACGCCGTCCAGCGTGTCCACCACGGTCACGCCGGGCAGGCGACGCGCCGCGCGCCGTAGGTCGCGGGTCAGCACGCTGACCTGGTGCCCGGCCTGCACCAGTGCCGGACACAAGGCCTGGCCGATGAACCCGGTGCCGCCGGTGATGAGCAACTGCATGGGACATTCCTGCGCCGAATCGATGCGGCACGATAGGCCAGCGCTGCCTGCTGCAAAGTGAAGTCGCTGCTGCACCCGCTGCGATGGCCGTGTGCGACACCAGGACGGCGGCCGGGCGCAGCGCGCGTCCACCAGTAAAGACCAGCAAGGCCCAAACGCCAACGCGCCGGACAGGCCGGCGCGTTGGGTGCTTGCAGACGCTGCAACAGGCTCAGCGCGAGGATGACACCGCGTGGGCACGCTCGAAGTGCGCCGACACCACGCGCCGGCTTTCTTCCAGATGCTGCTTGACCGGCGCGCTTTCGGCGGCGGGCAGCAGTTCGGCGTCGATGATCTTGATGGTGTCGCCGTGGTCGCTGACCATCGTGCGCAGGAAGGCATTGCGGTAGGCGTCCTTGCCATCGGGCAGGGTCGCTGTCTTTGCCAGTGCGTCCACCGCTGCCTTGCCCTTGGCGCGCATTGCATCGGCGCGCGGGCTGTCGGTGGCACCCAGTGCCTTGCTCTTTTCCAGGTTGGCTTCGTGGTCGTGCAGCAACTGCTTGGCGAAGGTGTCGGTCGCACCGCCCAGATCCTGGGAGATGGCCTGCTTGGCCAGCGCGATCTCGTTTTCATCCAGCGCCGCCAGCACGCCGAGCACGGCGGGATCGCCCTTGGCCAGTTCGGCAGCGCCGGTGCCGCTGACCGGTGCGGCAGTCGGTTCGGGCGATACTGCCGGCGCAGTCCGCGAGGCATCGCCGCCGGGGCGATCGCAGGCGGTCAGGGAGAGCACGGCAAGGAGTGATGTCGCGACAAGAAGGGATTTCATGGAGGTCCTAAAAGAATGCGGCCAATACTGCCGACGGTGAAATGCAAAGGAGCCGCTACGCGGCTCCGGTGATGCGTGGATCGGCGCCTGCCGGTCAGGCCAGCTGCGCCTGGGCGGCTGCGCCAAGGCCCAACGGTCTGGCTGGCGGACGCACGCTGTCCTGTGCGGTGCGGCACACGCGCGCCATGCGTGCGGTGCGCTCGCGAATCAAAGCGTGTTCGCTAGCCGGGGCACTGCCCAACAAGCTGGCGACATGGAAGCCTAGGATGTCCTCCGCGCGGTCGCCCTGGTCGCTGACGATGTGCGGAACCAACCGCTCCAATCGTTCCAGCTCCTGCTGCACTTGATACGGGGTTTTCATGATGCTCTCCAATGAGTAACGGTCTTGCTCAATACATACTGCTCAACTATTGCGTGCACCCAGCCGCTGCCAGCAGTCGGTGGCCAATTGCTCGTAATTGGACTGGGTGCTGGATGAAATGAAGTGATGTTCCAGGCGGTCGCGAAACAGGCGCAGACGTTCCTGATCGCTCGAACGCGGTGCCTGCAGGTAGATATCGCAGGCCATTTTCACCACCGGGGACAATTCGCTGAACTTGCCTGCACCCAGGTTGCCCTGCGCGTGCCGCGCCTGCCAATGCGCGATTTCGGCTTGTACATCGATGACGGATGGGTCTCTGCTCATGACTTCGCGTGGTCCGGGTTAAACAAACTTGACATGCAGGGTAACTGCGGCTGTGTCAACGAATGATCATCGAACCCGACTATTCAACGCACTGCAGTGGTGCGTGCTTAACTGGTCAGCTTGCATTTGCGCCTCTACACGCTACGTATGCAGGCAATGTCTCGCGAGAACTGCAGTTGTGATCGAAGCCGTAGCGTCGTGCTGAGCAATAGCCAGCAATCGATTGCATTGGCTGCAATGTCGGCAATCGAGGTGTGAGGCTTGCCATCGCGCATCGGCTGGTAGCTGCGTTGGTGAGCGAGAAAACCCCTGCGCAATGCCGCAATTTACGGAAGATTCTGAATCGTTCCACACTTGTGTAACGTCTGATGCTTAGGATGTGGGATGACTTTAGGGAGATGAGAGTACTCAGGATGCAGGACAGCGAAAGCAGCCGTAAGCCGCAAGCCGCCAGCGGTACCTCCGAAGCACGCGTGTGGTGGCATGCCTTGGTGGAGCTACGAGGGGGACGTGTCGCCATCAGCTTGATCGTCGTCCTTGTGATCGTATTCGCGTTCTATCTGACGCTGAAATAAGCCGGTTCTCCCGGGCATCGCGTAGCGATACATCAATCCCTGCGTGCGTCTCAACTGTTTGAACAAGCCAGCAACGGCACTCGGCTCGATGCTGCGAGGGGAGACGTGATGGCGCACAAGCAGTACTGCCAGGTCGTGGGGCATGTCACGCGTCCGGTGCCCGAGGACGGTCACGAGCGTGCCACGCATGCCTGGGTCTGCGGTGAAATCGCACGGTTGCTGGGCGTTCGCGGCGCAGGGCACGCCAGTGACTTCAAGCATGCTGTCCCTGAGACCGTGTTTCATGTGCCCGATGAGACCTTGACCTCGGAACAGGCGCATGGACTCGGTATCGATGATGCGGCGGATTTGCTGGGCGGCATCGTGCCGCATGCCTTCCTGGCGACCAAGGTGATCGGCCACCCGCTCATTGCCGACCATGCAGCCAGCATCGCCGGATGGAACCAGACGCTGGCCACTGCACTGATTCCGGCCACATTGGCGGGCTATACGGTATTTTCGCGCATCGATGCCCTGCGTACATTGGAGCTCCTGCTTCCGGATGGCGGTGTGCGACTGAAGCTGCCGACTGGCGTGGGTGGCAACGGCCAGTGGCGTATCGCCGGTGCAGCGCACCTCGCGCAGGTGCTGGACAGCCTGCCGGAGCACTATTTGCGCACGCATGGCGCGGTGCTGGAGCGCAACATCCTGCAGCCCGTGACGCATAGCGTGGGCGAGCTCTGCCTTGCGGGTGTCCAGATTGCGTATTACGGCACGCAATGCAGCGTGCGCAACATGCAGGATGAAGAGGTCTACGGCGGCTCGTCGCTGCATGTGTATCGCGGATCGCTCGAGGCACTGGCCGCGACCGCGCTTCCGTCGCTGCAACAGCGGGTGGTCGAGCAGGCCTGCAGATACGATCGATTCATCACCGCCGCCTATCCTGGGTTGCACATCTCGCGGCGCAACTACGACGTGGTCAGTGGCGACGACGGGCAGGCCGGTCCGGTCTGCGGTGTGCTGGAGCAATCCTGGCGGGTCGGCGGCGCGACACCGGCCGAGCTTGCCGCGATCTCCAGCTTCCAGGACGACGCCAGCCTGCAGTGGGTGCATGCATCCACGCATGAGATCTATCAGGGCGAACCGCCCGCGGATGCGCAGATCTACTACCGCGCAGAGCGCGCCGGGCCGGGTCCGCGCTTCAAATACAGGAGGGTATCCACCCCATAATGGAAGCCAAACTTTCCAGCATTCAGATCCCGGTCGACCAGGACGAACTCAGCGGCACCTTGCTGACGCCCACCGGCATTCCCGCGGTGTTGTTCGTCCATGGTTGGGGCGGCAGCCAGCATCACAGCCTGGTGCGTGCGCGCGAAGCGGTCGGCCTTGGCTGCATCTGCATGACCTTCGATCTGCGCGGTCACGAAGGCTATGCATCGATGCGCCAGAGCGTGACACGCGCACAGAACCTGGACGACATCAAGGCCGCCTACGATCAGCTCGCTGGCCTGCCGTACGTCGATCCGCAGTCGATTGCGGTGGTCGGGCTCAGTTACGGCGGCTACCTGTCGGCATTGCTGACGCGCGAACGCCCGGTGGAATGGCTGGCGTTACGCTCGCCCGCGCTCTACAAGGACGAGCACTGGGATCACCCCAAGGTGAGCCTCAACGCCGATCCGGAGTTGATGGACTACCGGCAACGCGTGCTGACCCCCGACGACAATATCGCCCTGGCCGCCTGTGCCGGTTACAAAGGCGATGTGCTGTTGGTGGAGGCGCAACACGATGTGATCGTGCCGCATCCGGTATTGCGCAACTACGCCAATGCCTTCGTCAATGCGCGCTCGCTGAGCGCGCGCGTGATTGCCGGTGCCGATCACGCATTGAGCGTCAAGGAACACCAGCAGGAATATACGCGCACGCTGATCGACTGGCTGACCGAGATGGTGGTCGGCCGGCGCATCGCCCTGGCCAAGGAAGTGGTGGCCGCGCGCAAGCAGAGGCTCAAGCAGCAGAGCGATGCGCTCTCCTCGCCGGGGCAGGGCACGAACGAATTCCGTGGCGATATCCGTGCGGTGGAGAACAGTTCCAGCTGATTCGCGCGTTGGCTAGAACGCCTCGTGCATGGCAGTGCTTTCCACAAAGAAGAACGGGCCCGTGGGGCCCGTTCTTCTTCCAAGACTTCAACCTGGCTCGGCGCCAGGCCGTATGAGCTTAGACGCGCGGGTCGGTCGGGTTGCGACGTGCCGCATCACCGTGATGCTCGGAATCGAAGGCTTCGCGCACTGCGTGCTTGGCCTTTTCCCAGCTCAGGCGCGAGTTGGACTTGAACCGGTCCCAGCCGTCGCCCAGGTCGCGTTCCAGATGGTCGTCCCACTGGCGGCCGGCGTGTTGCTGACGCGCCTGCATGCCATAACGATAGGCCGGACGATAATCGTCATAGGAATACTCGGCATCACGATAGCTCGCGCTGTCGAAGCGGCCTTCGTAATGCGTGTCGCCCTCGCGATAGACGCTATGGGTGCGATCGGCGCGCTCCCATGCATCGCGCGCAGCAAGGCGCGCTTCCTCCCATTCCAGCCGCGATTCGCCGCGATTGCGCGGCCACTCACCGGCCAGGGTCGCTTCGGTTTCTTCCCAGGTGCTGGTGGGGCGCGTTTCACGCGCCTGCAGGCCGAAGCCGTACACGGTGGCGTAATCGCGATCGTAATCGGTGCCTTCCTTGTAGTAAGGACGGTTCTGATATTCCTGGCGCCAGTATTCGGTTTCCACTGTCGGGTCCAGGCGCTCGGCCACGCCCTTGCCGGCTGCAGCGCCGGCCACCACGCCCACCGCAGCGCCGATCAGGGTGCCCAGCGGGCCGAACACTGTACCGGCCAGCGCGCCTGCGGCAGCGCCGCCTGCAACGCCGCCCACACCCACGCCTACCGGATGCGAACCGGGTGCGCCGGAGATCGGATCACGATTCAAATCCTGCGCTTCGGCCTTGCGTTCCTGCTTGTCGAGAGGGGTATCGTGGTTGCTCATGTCGTCTCCGGGGTGGCTGTAGGTGCGTCTGTCGAGCAGATCGCGAACGTGGCGCCACCTTGGCCAGCGAGGAGTGAAACGCGTGTGCTTGGACGTGAGTGCCGTCGCGACAAGACTGAACTGTGCATCTGTCGGTATGGATGAGGTCGCTGACGCCAGCCTGCAATATCGCGCTCAAGCAAGCTTGCACCGCAGGTGTATTGATTTATCGAATGGCCTTACGTGGCTGGTGTGTACGGATAATCTGTACCAAGACGTCAGCCGATAACGCCAAGCGTATTTCCACAAAGCGGTGGCCTTCAGAAGATGCGGCCGTATTGCCCTGCAGGTCATCGAAATGCCTTCGAAAGCAGGCACTACAGATGTTTCAGCGATCGATATTTCTGGCTGGCTGTGCGAAACGCAGTACCTGCGGCCATGTCGATGCACGGGCGCTTGAACGATGCTCGACGCGGCAACGCAGGTGGACGACGCCAGCATGACCACAAGGTCATTGACGCGATGGCAGTGCAGACGTGCGATGCAATCCATCCGCAGCCAGCCGGGCTGCAGCGCTCAACGATCAAGCGTCATCGATGAAAGCAGGGCAGGCACGCCGCTTCCAACGTCAAACCACGCTCACCCGCCGTGCGTGCCCAAGGTACGTGCGCCGGTCAAGATCATGCGCAGCATCTGCGAGATCTGTTCGATCAATTCGGGATCTTTTTCCGGCGGCGAGTCCATCGCCACCGCGCCCATCGCAAACACCAGCCGGGTGATCGCCTTGGACACCAGCGCCGGTGCATGCAGCTTGGCGTTGTCGGCGGCGGCCAGGCGGATCAGGTCCACCCGCAGCTCGTCTTCGAAATAGCTGAGCTCGCGCTCCACGGCCTGCTTGAATGCGTCCGAGCCCACCGCGCCTTCGCGCAGCAGCACATGCAGCAACTTGTCGTCGGCGCGCAGCTGCTCCATGAAAGCTTCGACCGACACGCGGATGACGCTGCGGTCGGTGGAGGTGGCGCGCTGGCGGGCCTGGCCGATGATGGTGCGCAACGAACGCCCGGCCAGATCGATCAAGGCCACCGCCAACTCGTCCATGTCGCGGAACTGGCGGTAGAAGCTGTTCGGCGCGATGCCGGCTTCGCGTGCCACCTCGCGCAGGCTCAGCGTGGACAGGCTGCGATGCGGTCCGATCAGCGACAGCGCCGCGGCGATCAGGTCCTCGCGTGAAATCGCCGGCTTGCGTGACGGCGGCGCGTCTTGGGAAGGCAGGGCGATGGAGGTCATGAGGCAGCAGCTAGGCGTGGGCCTGAATCATAGCTCCTCTGATCGATATACAACTGTATACACGGCTGTGCATGCATGCGTATAGTGCAATCCATGAACCTGGCATCTCCTCCCAAGTCCAAGTCCCCATTGCCGACGCGTCTGGCGCGCCGGCTGGTGTCGCCGCAGCTGTTCGACTTCTGGGCGACCCGGCTCAACCCGCTGTGGACGCTGGAACGGCCGATGGCCCGCCTGGTCGCGCGCACGGCCGCCAGCCGCGACGCGGTGACCCTGGTGCTGCGGCCCAATGGCCACTGGCAGGGCCTGCAGGCCGGCCAGCACGTGAGCCTGGGCGTGGAGATCGACGGCCGCCGCCTGCTGCGCAGCTATAGCCCGACCGTGCTGGCCGATGGCCGCCTGGCGATCACCGTCAAGGCGATCGAGGGCGGTCTGGTCAGCCGCTACCTGGCCGGCGCTGCGCCGATCGGGACGGTGGTGTCGCTGGATCCGGCCTTCGGCGACATGCTGCTGCCGACCACCCCGACGCCGCTGTTGCTGCTTGCTGCCGGCTCGGGCATCACCCCGATGCGCGCGCTGCTGCAGGCCGCCGCGCAGGCCGGCATGCCGATGGACGTGGACCTGCTGTACTGGGTGCGCCAGCGCGACGAAGCCTGCTTCATCGACGAATTCGAGGCGATGGCCGCCGCCCATCCGCGCTTGCGCGTGCGGCTGCTGACCACCCGCGAAGGCGCCACGCCGGCGGCGCGCATCGATACCTATCCGTTGCAGCAGATTGCCGATCTCTCCAGCCGTCACGTCATGGTCTGCGGGCCGGGCGGTTTCGTGCAGGCGGCGCGTGCGCGCCTGCAGGGCCGCGTGGCCGCGTTCCAGGCCGAAGCCTTCAGCGTGCCGACGCTGGAAGACGGCGAAACCGGTGATGTGCAGGTCCAGCTGTCACGCAGTGGCCGTACGCTCAGCCTGCCGCGCGGCCAGTCGCTGCTGGAAGGGCTGGAAGCGCAAGGCCTGCGCCCGAAATACGGCTGCCGCATGGGCATCTGCAACAGCTGCGCCTGCGCGCGCCAGTCCGGCACCACGCGCCACCTGTTGACCGGTGAGCGCAGCAATGAACCCACCGCACAGGTCCGCCTGTGCATCAGTGCCCCGAGCACTGACCTGATCCTGGATCTGTAAGGAATCTTCATGAGCCGAGTCCATAACCGCGCCCTGTCCGCTGCCGAACTGCAGTCCTTCGGCGACGAGCTCGATGCCATCCGCGCCCGCGTGCAGAGCCAGGTCGGCGCCGCCGATGCGCGTTACATCCGCCGCATCGTGGCGGCGGTGCGCTGGACCGGCGTGGCCGGTCGCGCGCTGCTGTTCCTGGGCGCGTTCGTGCACAGCGTGCTGATCCCGGCCTGGATCGCCGGCGTGGTGCTGCTGACCCTGTCCAAGATCCTGGAGAACATGGAGCTGGGCCACAACGTCATGCACGGCCAGTACGACTGGATGGGCGACCCGCAGCTCAACGGCAACACCTACGAGTGGGACATCGTTGCCACCGGCGACAACTGGCGCAAGACGCACAACTTCAAGCACCACACCTATACCAACGTGCGCGGCATGGACGACGACATCGGCTACGGCCTGCTGCGCATCTTCCCCGAACAGCGCTGGCGCCCGTTCTACCTGCTGCAGCCGTTCGTGGCGGTGTTCTTTGCGCTGCTGTTCGAATGGGGCGTGGCCATCCAGGACCTGCGCCTGGGCCGCTGGTTCGCCGGCAAGATGAAGGCGGCCGAATTGCGCGCCTCGTTCCTGCCGGTCGGCCGCAAGATGGGCCGCCAGATGCTCAAGGACTACATCGTGTTCCCGCTGCTGGCCGGCCCGTTCTTCCTGACCGTGCTGCTGGGTAACCTGGCCGCCAACGTGCTGCGCAGCATCTGGACCTTCGTGATCATCTTCTGCGGCCACTTCACCGCCGATGCGGAAGTGTTCCCGAAGGAGTCGATCCGCAACGAGTCGCGCGGCCATTGGTATCTGCGTCAGCTGCGGGGTTCCTCGAACCTCACCGGTGGCAAGCTGATGAACGTGCTGTCGGGCAATCTGAGCCACCAGATCGAGCATCACTTCTATCCGGACCTGCCGGCCAATCGCTACGCGCAGATTGCGGTCGAGGTGAAGCAAGTCTGTGCGCGTTACGGCCAGCACTACAACACCGGCTCGCTGCCGCGTCAGTTCGGCCAGGTGATGTGGCGGATCGTGCGGCATGCGTTCCCGAGCCGGCCCAAGCCGGTACGCCGCCAACGCGAAGGCGCCTTGCAAAGCGCCTGATCGAAAGGGCCGCCATTGGCGGCCTTTTTTTTGGGGTGCAGTCAGTCCCTGTAGGATCGCCACACGAGATTGCACCTTGCCGGGTGCTCGGCATCGGTGCTTGCGGCAGGGGTGAACGCAAAGCGGTAGCGCCAGCTCGGGCAACACGCGTTCGGGCAATTTGAGCTTGCGTGCGGGCGAGATCAGTACCTGCGCTGCGATTCGAGCATGCCGTGCGCGCACAACGTTTATCGTGGTGCCTGGATCGCCGTGGCTATTGGTCGACTTACGCGTCCTGACGGTCCAGGTCAGTGCAGGGCGCCGTCCCGGCGCCGGTCAGTGCGCAGCGCCGCGCATTAGTGCGTGGTAGGCGATGAAGCCGGTAGCCGGCAGCGCGCGCGAGAACAGCCAGCCCTGCGCCAGATCCACGCCGTGCGCGCGCAGATAGTCCAGCTGCTCCTGCCGTTCCACGCCTTCGGCAATGGTGCGTAACTGCAGCGTCTTGGCCATGTCGATGATGTGCGAGGTCACCGCGCTGGTGGCCGAATGGGTGCCGATGGTATCCACGAACGACTTGTCGATCTTCAGCGCATCCAGCGGCAATCCCTGCAGGTACTGCAGGCTCGAGTACCCGGTGCCGAAGTCGTCGATCGACACCGTGTGGCCGGCACCGCGCAAATGGGTGATGGTGGTGCGTGCCGCTTCGATGTCCATCAGGCTGCGTTCGGTCGCCTCCACCCACAACTGCCCGCTGTCCACACTAGTGCCGTGCAGCGCCTGGGCAAGCACGGTCTGCACACGGCCGCTCTTGATGTCCTCGGCAGAGACATTGATGGCCACGTGCAGGGAGGGGTCAGCCGCCAGGGTGGGGCCGAGGTCGCGGATGACTTCGGCCACCACCAGGTCGGTGATCGGCAGGATCAAGCCGCTTTCTTCGGCCAGCGGGATAAAGGCATCGGGCGGGATCAGCACGCCATCGGGTTGCTGCCAGCGTACCAGCGCCTCGGCACCGACGCAGGCGCCGGTGTCGAGCGCGATGATCGGCTGGTAATGCACGACGAACTCGTTGCGCTGGACGGCGATTTCCAGCCGTGCCAGCGGCGACAAGCGCCGCCGCGACACCCAGATCACCAGGCTGACCAACAGCAGCGCCAGCGCAATGCCGACCGGTACCACCTGCAGCCGCGCGGCCGCCAGCGGCCCGCGCAGATAGGCCGCCGGCTCGGTGACGACCGCGGCCCAGTCGCCGCGACGGTCGCGGCCGGACAACACCTGGGCATCTGCGCCGGTGCCGGAGGCGTCGGTCGGCGCTGCGATCAGCAGCCGCTCGGCGGCAGTGCCTGTACTGCTCAGTATCTGTCCGTCCGGCGTGCCGATCGCCAACTGCAGGCCGGGCGGCAGATTGATGTCGGTCAGCGTGGTCGGATTGATCAGGACGTTGTAGTCGCGCAGTTGCAGGGCCATCAGCGGGTGTTGCGGATTGGCCAGCGGACGCAGCCGCGTGGTGACCGCAATGCCACGCTTGACCACGAAGTCGGCAGCGGTGTGCGCAACCGCCTGCGGCGATGGCCCCCATGAGGTACAGCGCAACCGGCCCTGCTGCATGTAGCCGAGTTCGACGATGTAGTGACTGGCCAGTACCAGTGCGCGCATCTGCGCCAGATGCGACTGCGAGCAGGGCGGCAGCTGCGATGCGCCCATACTCAGGAGCGCGCCATGGGCCTCGTCGAAGGCAGTGTCGGTGCGTCGGATCGACAGCGCCGCGAGTTGCGCGAGTTTGCTCTCCTCGCGGTCCAGCGCCAGCCGCCATGCCAGATAGTAGGACAGGCTGATCGGAAGCATTGCGCCCAGCAATACCAGCAGCACGGTCAGACTGATGATGCGTTGACGCTTCACCTCACCACCCACATCTGCGTGGAGGGGTGCTCACGCACGACAGCCCGTGCAGAGCGACGCTGACGCGTATCGCCCCGCCACTGGCGCAGCCTGCCGGTGCCGCGCGCGGACGTGCCGCGCGAGGACGCTGGAGACAGTGACGGTGGACTGATGAGGCTGCACGTCGCGAATGTACGACAGACGCGCGGGTTGCGCGCGTCCGCGGAGCGAAGCAGACGTGATTTTCTGCAAACGACGATGCCGGCAGGTGTGGCAATCGGCCTCGTCAACGGATTCACGCGCCTGCACCAGGCGGCGCGCTAGGGTCGAAGTGTCTGTGCTCCCAAGCGGGAGCCACGGCGCCACCCGGCCCCGTGCAAGGCACTCTCCCTGGAGGAATCACCATGACAACGCAGAAAGAACGCGTCGGCGGCACCGATGCGGTGCCGATCTTCAAGATGCAGGAAACCACCCGCGATGGCGAGCTGACCAAGTATGTGGTCGGCGACACCGGCGTCGCCTTCGACAGCCTGGAAGGCGCGCAGGCTGCGGCCAAGGATCTGGGTGCGCTCGACGATTGAGTCGGGCTGCAGTCCGGTCGCCAGTCGTCCAATATCAGATAGGCGAGGGGGGGTAGGTCGAGGGTGCGGCGCCCTCACCGCTTGCGGGACACGCCGTGAATCCGTCCGTATAGGCTCCTTGGCGGCATTGATGCCGCCAAGGGTCCCGCAACCGGCGGGGGTCCCGCACTAGCAAGTTGGTCGGCCGCTTTCTCGAAAGCGTGTTCCTGAGCTTGTGGCGGGCAGAGGAGACGTTTGTCGGTTGCGCGTTGAAAACCTGTCTGCCGCGCGGCTTGGGATGGGAAGCCGGTGGCATACACCGTGATCCGAACACCCGATGTCTTGCCTTGCTTGCCCGCGCGCACCGACCATCTCCACTGGTCCTTGCCTGCCTACCGTCGCGGGACCTTACACGGCATGGATGCCGCGTAAGAGCCTACAGGCATGTACTTGCAGCGTGTCCCGCGATGGTGGGCGGGCAAGGGCCCTGCAGCCAGGCCGCAGATCAGCCGCTCTAGAGTTGGTCTGGCTCTACGGTCGAGCTACCCGCAACCCCGATCCCCAAAGACACAAGCCATTCGCTGGCCGAGGAAGCGTGCCCAGGCGAGAAACGTTGAAGGCTGCTTTGTCGGCTTGGCGTCGCTGTCAGGGAAGTGGCTGCTCGGTCAGTCGCCCGGTGTGCGGGGTGTGGATCAGCGGGGCCAGATCGAAGCCCTGCTCGCGCGCATGCGCCAGATAGGCCTGGGTGGTGTTTTCGTCCAGTTGCGGCAGCCTTGCCAGCAGCCACAGGTACTTGCGGTCTGGTCCGCCGACCAGCGCGGCGGTGTAGTCCGCATCGATGCGCATCACCCAGTAATCGCCTTTGGTGAACGGAATCCAGCGCAGGCCTTCGGGCAGGAAGGTGACCTCCAGCCGTGCATTGCTGTCGTCGATGGCGCGCGCCTGCCCGATCGCTTCTTCCAGCTCGCCCTCGGCGGTCAGGCAGCGGTTCTGCACCCGCACCGTGCCATCGTCCTGCAACGAATAGTGCGCCGACACATCGGTGCAATCGGCATCCTCGAAGCGAATCGGCAGCCGTGCGATTTCGTACCAGGTGCCCAGATAACGATTCAGATCCAGGGACGGGACGGTGACTAGGTCGGGAAGTCGGCTCATGATGGCCTCTGCGCAATGGGAAGGCGGACGTTGTACGTGCATCGCCATGAAATGGATGTTGCGACGCTGGAGAGAGCGTGTGGACGTATCGGCGAATGCTGTGCCGCCGGATGGAAGCACGCGTACGCGCCCTGCCGACGAACCGGCAGCAGATAACCCTTCGATGGAGACAGCGATCGATCGCATTGCCGTCTGGAATTTCTTAGCGTCCTAACGAAACTGCGCGGCATCGTCGTACGGTGGACCAATGCCACCACGTTGAGGCGTTTGGATCGGCGCTGCTACGCCGCGCTCGCCGTGCCGATGGCGCGATCCAGTTTGCGGTAACCAATGGCCTCGGTCAGATGCCGGGTGGCAATGGCCGCACTGTCGTCGAGATCGGCAATGGTGCGGGCCACGCGCAGGATGCGATGCATCGAGCGTGCGGAGAGCTGCAGGTGTTCGATGGCGCGTTCCAGCAGCACCTGATCGTCGCCTTCCAGGCGGCAGTGGTCATCGGTCTGTGCCTGATCCAGCTGCGCGTTGGGTGCGCCGGCACGCGCAAGTTGCCGTTGGCGTGCGGCGACCACGCGGGCACGCATGCTGGTGCTGTCTTCGCCGGGATCGCCGCTGCGCAAGGCCTGCGGAGGCAGCCGCGGCACTTCGACATGCAGGTCGATCCGGTCCAGCAACGGGCCGGAGATGCGGCTGCGATAGCGGCGGATGCTGTCGCTGCTGCAGCGGCAACGCCCGCTGCCATCGCCGGCCCAACCGCATGGGCATGGGTTCATGGCAGCAACCAGCTGGAAGCGTGCGGGGAAATCCACGCTGCGCGCTGCGCGCGAGATCGTCACCAGGCCCGATTCCAGGGGCTCGCGCAATACTTCCAGCGTCTGCCGCTGCCATTCGGGCAATTCGTCCAGAAACAGCACGCCGTTGTGGGCCAGCGAGATCTCGCCCGGGCGCGGATGCGTGCCGCCCCCGACCAATGCGACCGCGCTGGCGGTATGGTGCGGAGCCCGGTAGGGCCGCTGCCGCCAGCGCGCAAGATCCAGCCCGCGGCCGCTGACCGAGGTAATGGCTGCGGTTTCCAGTGCCTCGGCCTCGCTGGATTCCGGCAACAGGCCGGGCAGGCGCGAGGCGAGCAGGGTCTTGCCGCAGCCAGGGCTGCCGACCAGCAATAAATGGTGACCACCGGCAGCGGCGATCTCCAGCGCGCGACGCGCGTGCGGCTGGCCGCGCACATCGGCCATGTCGGGCAGCGCGCGCGCGCCGAGCGCCGGAATCGCTACCTCGGCAGCGGGCGCCCGTTGGCTGCCGTTGAGCGCGGCGCAGACTTCCAGCAGCGTACGCGCGGTGAAGGCCTCGACGTGCCCGGCGACAGCCGCTTCGGCGCCGTTGGTCAGCGGCACGATCAGCCGTCGCCCGGCCTGCGCGGCAGCCAGGGCGGCCGGCAGCACGCCATCGACGCCGCGCAATTCGCCGGTCAGCGCCAGCTCGCCGAGAAACTCGTAGTCGGCCAGGGTCTGGCGATCGATCTGCCCGCTGGCGGCCAGGATGCCGAGGGCGATCGGCAGGTCGAAGCGGCCGCCTTCCTTCGGCAAGTCGGCCGGGGCCAGATTGATGGTGATGCGCCGGGCGGGAAATTCAAAGTGTGCGCACAGCAGCGCCGCACGTACCCGTTCGCGCGATTCGCGCACCGCGGCCTCGGGCAGGCCCACGATCTGGGTGGAGGGAAGCCCGCCGGAGAGATGCACCTCCACCCGGACCTCAGGTGCATGCACCCCCACGCGGGCACGGCTGTGCACCAGCGCCAGACTCATGGTGGAGGGCCCTGGTCAGGGAGCGGCAGGTGGCGCTGTGGGCGGCGTCGCGGGCGCACGGGCTTCCAGCGCGGCCACGGCTTGCTCCAGCGCCTCGAGTTTCTCGCGCGTGCGCAGCAGCACCGCGCGCTGCACGTCGAACTCTTCGCGGGTGACCAGATCCAGCTTGCCCAGGCCGGCCTGCAGCGCGCCCTTGAAGGTGCTCTGCAGTTCTTCGCGCGATTGGCGCAGGCCCGGCGGCACCAGGTCGCTGAGGCGGCGGGCGAGGTCGTCGAGCTGGTTGAAATCGATCATGGGTGTTCTCCGCAGGTCCGTAGGAAGCCTAGTGCAGGCCGGGACACGCGGGACATCGGCAAGGCAGTCGGCAGGCGGTAAGGATAGTCCCATTCGACTGTCGGCCGCGGTGACGGCCGCGCGCCGCTGGGTGAGTGTTACGGCCGTCCACGGTATGCTGCGCGCCCTGTCATGCCGCTGGATCTGCACCGATGAAAATGATCATGGCCATCGTCAAACCGTTCAAGCTCGACGATGTGCGCGAAGCGCTCGCCGGCTGCGGGGTGGCAGGTATCACGGTCACCGAGGTCAAGGGCTTCGGGCGCCAGAAGGGGCACACCGAGCTGTATCGCGGTGCCGAATACGTGGTCGATTTCCTGCCCAAGGTGAAGATCGAAGTGGCGGTGACCGACGACCAGGCCGAGCGCGTGGTCGAAGCCATTGTGACCGCGGCCGGGACCGGCAAGATCGGCGACGGTAAGGTGTTCGTCTACGACCTGGGCAGTGTGGTGCGCATCCGCACCGGCGAGCTGGACAGCGACGCGCTGTGAGGCGTCAGCGGGCAGCGCCTTTGGCCGCTGCTGCGCCGTTGGTGCTCAGGCGATTGGCCGATTGCTGAGATACCGCACCCGTCATCGCCCGATTGCCGCGACACAGCGCCACGGCGTCCACCACTGCGTCGTGAGTCACCGTTCGCCGTGGGTAGGCGGCATTTGGCATCGACGGCCGACGCGTCTGCGAGACGGTGCCCCGTGCGCAACCTCATCCGGGGCAGTTGGCCCGCGACATGACCCGAGCGGTACCACGCCACGCGTGTGCTCATACCATTTCAATACCGCAGATTAAATCCGGCGCCTGAGGCCAGCAGCGGCCTCAGCGTTGTGCCGTCATGCAGCCTGTCGTTCTGCTCTGAGGAAATGTCGTGAGGCCGGGCCCGCTTGTCGCCACGCGACGACTTGCCTACTCTAGGGCCTAATACCATTTCAATACCGGAGTTCGGGGATGAAGCGACGCGATAGGAAGTCGGGCTTGCGCCCGCTCTCGCTCTGGCTGGCAGCGGGCCTGGCAGCGGCAACCGTCCCCGCGCTGGCACAGCCAGTCACCCAGCCGGCGATCTTCCCCACGCCGGTTTCGATCACGCTGCAGGGCGGCACCGTTACGCTGGGTCAGTCAGTGGTGCTGGTGGCGGCGCCGGGTGCGGATCCGGAATCGGTCGCGCTGGTACGCCGCATCCTCGGTACGGCCGGCGTCACCAAGATCGCCACCGCGGCGCGTCTGCCAGCCAAGCTCGACCGCCCGCACATCGTGCTCGGCACCGGTGAGGCGGCAGTGGTGCGCGATGCGCTGACCCGCAGCAAGGCGGTGCAGGACACCCACAAGGAGGGCTATACGCTCGCCAGCGTGGCGCTCGGCACCGGCAGCCTGATCACGCTGGCCGGTCATGACAACGACGGGCTGTTCCATGCGGCGCAGACGCTGCGCCAGCTGGTCGAGCGCCCGGCCATTCCGACCCTGGCGATCCAGGATCATCCGGCGATGCCGATCCGCGGCACCATCGAAGGTTTCTACGGCGCGCCATGGTCGATGGCCGACCGCAGCAAGCACATCGCGTTTCTCGCCCGCAGCAAGGCCAATACCTTCATCTACAGCCCCAAGGACGACCCGTACGCGCGCGATCGCTGGCGCGAGGCATATCCGGCCGCGATGCTGAAGGCGCTGGGCAAGCTGGCGGCCACCGCCAGGCGCAACCATGTCGACTTCGTCTATGCGATCTCGCCGGGGCCGTCGGTGTGCTTCTCCGATCCGGCCGATGCCAAGGCGCTGCTGCGCAAGTTCGATGCCTTCCGTGCGCTGGGCGTCCGCAGCTTCTACGTGGCGCTGGACGATATCGAATACACCAAGTGGAACTGCGAGCGCGACAAGACCACCTTCGGCGCGTCCGGCGCGCAGGCGGCCGGTATCGCGCAGTCGCATCTGCTCAACCTGGTGCAGGCCGATCTGGTCGCCCGCCACGATGCAGCCTCGGAGCTGATCATGGTGCCGACCGAGTATTACGACGCCAAGGAAAGCCCGTACAAGGAAGCGCTGCGCAAGCATCTGGACCCGAAGATCGTGGTGCAGTGGACCGGCACCGACGTGGTGCCGCCGGCCATTTCCATTCCCGATGCACGCGCGGCCACCAAGGCGTTCGGCCGCAAGACGCTGCTGTGGGACAACTACCCGGTCAACGATTTCGAAACCTCGGCCGGGCGCCTGCTGATGGCGCCGTACGCGCGGCGCGAGGCCGGCCTGTCGGCGGAGTTGTCCGGCATCGTCTCCAACCCGATGAATCAGGAAGTGCCCAGCCGGGTCGCGGTGATGGGGCTGACCGCCTTCGCCTGGAACGACACTGGCTACGACGCCCAGCGCACCTGGCATGCGGCCGCACGCGACCTGGCCGGTGGCGACGCGCAGGTGACCGCCGCGCTGCTGACCTTCTTCGATACCCAGCATCTGGCGCCGACCTTCGGCAGCCAGCCGTGGCAGGAACAGGCGCCGCGGCTGAAGGCGGTGCTCGACCATGTGCGCGAGACGATTGCCTTGGGCGATGCGGCAGCGCGCAGCCAGGCCATCGCCGAGCTGGCGCGTACGGCCGACGCGTTCGCGGCCGCGCCGCAGAGCATTCGCGCAGGCGTGGCCGACAAGGGCTTTGCGGAACAATCGCGCCCCTGGCTGGAGGCGATGGAAGGCTGGGGCCGCGCGCTGCAGCAGACCGCAGCCGGGCTGGATGCCGCCAATCGCGGTGACGCGCAGGCAGCAGTTGCGTTTGCCGATGCCAAGCGGATCGCCGCCGAAGCCGCGGCGATCCCCTCGATCCCCGGCGCCACGCGCTTCGGTGGCCCGGTCAAGATCGCCGATGGCGTGCTGGACCGCTTCGTCGCCGACGCGCCGCAATTGATCGCCTACCGCGCGCCGCCGGCAGGCGAAGCGGCAAGCGCGCAGTGAGGAGCCGGGGCGGCGACCGGACGACCGGCTAGCCGCCTGGAGGGCGCCGCCGGTGCACGGCATCGGCGCGTGACCCAGTCCACTGTGGTTTCCCCGCGCCGTTGCGCACCAGCTGGCGATTGCTCGCCAGGAAGATCGGCGCACCGTTGGCGTGGCATCGGGATGGCCAGGCTTGCAGCCCGGCGAACGTGGCCCGCGTCGCCGGATCAGCATGCGGGACGCAGATCGATGCGCGTTGTTGCGCTGGTGTCGGGGCTGGATGCAGGGCGCGGTGCGCGTCACCAGCCAGGCATCAGGGCGCGTGCGCGCTGCCTCGGTGGCGGGCTTGCGGCCTGCCGGTCAGCGGGTTTCAGTCGGCACTGGTTGGCTGCGCATCGCGCTTCAGGTGCCGATACAGCCGCTTCCAGCTGCCGCGGATGGTGCGTACCCAGCGCGGCTCGGCGCTGCGTGCGGCCTCGTCGGCGGTCGGCGCGATCCCGGCCAGGCGCTGGCGCATCTTCTGGAAATTGGCCAGGTCGCTGCGCTGCAGTTGCCGCGCCAGCGTGCCGCGCCGCAACCAGCGCGGGAAGCGCCAGGCCGAGGTGAAATCGATCAGCACCGGCACGCCGGCACTGATCACCACATTGGTGCCGTGCAGATCATTGTGGGTGATGCCGACGGCGTGCAGGCGGCGCAGCGCCTGCTGCAATTGTTGGAACACTTCCTGGCCGACCACCGCACTGGCGCTGAGGGTGTCGCCGGGGATGAACTCCATGCCCAACGCCAGCCCGCCCAGCGTGCCGAGCAGGGCCGGCGCGTGCCGCCAGCCGTGCAGGCGGGCCAGCATCTTGGCCTCGTGCCGCACCATCAGCCGCGCGATCGGCGCCAGCAGCGTACGGCGGTAGCGGCTGTAGTCCTTGACCACCGCCAGCTGCCCATCCAGATGCGTGCGATAGACGTTGGGCTCGAGCAGCCGGGTGCCCTGCTTGAGCAGCACGGGCGTGACGATTTGCAGGCTGGAGGTGTCCAGCGGCTGGTAATGCATGGCAAGTCTCCGGACCTTGGCGGCGCGGAGGAATCACGCGTCTGGCAGGTTCACGATGATCGCGGGGGATCGGTCCGGTGAATTTTAGAACTTGCGAGTACTGAAATTACATTTGTTTAACAAATGTAATGTTCCGGGAGTGGAACGGTTCGAAGAATCAATAGCTTGCCGCGTCAGCTGCAGTCAATCTTGTCGATACGTCCTTACGACGCGCTGCCCGCAGCGAGCGTGCGTGGAGCGCAGCGCACCCCGTACCCGTCGGCAGCAGCGCTTGTCGGGGCGGCTGGCCGCGCACTGTGCGCACCGACGGTCAACGATCACAGCCCTTCTTGACAGCTGCTGAGACTCGATCCACTGTGCCGGCTGCGGTCAGGGGGCTGCATCACACGTCAGTACCGGCACGTCCACGCGGACGATGCCTGAAGCCGAGTACGCGCACGATCCGGTGATGCTGGGAAAGCCCCCGAATGGGACAGCAACTGCGCCACTTCCGGACGCCGCCAGGTCATGCCTGCGTGCGCATGGATGCGGGGACGATGGAGGACGACTCATTGGGGAATGCAATGAAAAGGACCGCAACATGGCTGTTGGCCTGCACGGCGCTGGGCTGCGTTTCCGACGCGGCCGCGCAGTCGTTGTCGCGTGGCTGGGACACCTATCGGCAACAGCAAAAGCAGCAACAGGCCGCTGCACAGAGCGGCGCAGCGCAGCTGGCGACGCCAGCGGCATCGAGCACTGCAAAAACGAACGACGACGCGCTGCAGTCAGCCGCAGCCAATGGTAGTTACACAGCTGGACCTGCCGAAGCCACCACCATCGCTTCTGCTCCATCCACGGCCGTGGCGCCGTCGCCGGCTCTCGCGTATCG
The DNA here is from genome assembly GCF_014199865.1 of Xanthomonas sp. F14. Classification (NCBI taxonomy): domain Bacteria; kingdom Pseudomonadati; phylum Pseudomonadota; class Gammaproteobacteria; order Lysobacterales; family Lysobacteraceae; genus Xanthomonas; species Xanthomonas sp. F14. The sequence continues at coordinate 341,393 of NZ_JACHOM010000006.1, forward strand.
GTCGGCGACGCCACGCGAGGAAGAGCAACGTCTCAAGAGCGGTGTCTTTCTTGGTGTGCAGGGCGGTCAGGGGAAAGTATACGAAGGCATCGATCAGGACATGCTCGGCTTTAATGCCGGCTATCGCTGGCGGGCAGGCCCGGTGACCCTGATCGGCATCGAAGCGGCGGTGGGAAAGCTGGCCCGCATCAGCGATCACGAGGACTCCTACGTACCCGGCGTGGAATTCGGCAGTCTGGGCGGCACTGCGCGTTTCAACTTTGGTGACAGTCCACTTTTCGCTGTGGTAGGCCTGGGCTATTGGTCGGCCAATTCCAACGGCGAATCGAATGAGCGCGTGTCAGGTGCGTACGCGGGTGCCGGCTTTGGCGTAGACATTGGCCGGCACGCCAGTTTGAGCGTGTTCTATACCAACTATCTTTATGCCAACGACTATTACTACTCCGACGAAGACATCACCATCAATCGTGCCGAAGTGTTGAACGTTGGCGCTGAAGTTCGCTTCTGACCGGTTGCTTGATCAAAAGTGTGTAACGACAGGGCGGATGGTGGCATCCGCCCTGTCGTGTTTGGAGCGTGGAGAGCGCTGAATCCTTGGATGAACCGAGGCCTGCAGCGCGTGCGATGCCGCAACCTGCATGCTGGATGTGGTGTCATACAAGACAACGCTGCGGCGCAGGCGATCACGACGAGGAAGGTATGGAGGTCTTTACGCAATTCCTGACCGATGAGCAGGATCCGGTGGCCGTGGGCAAGATCCTGCCCAAGGTGAACGAGCTGCTGACGCGGGACGAGCAGGTCGAGTACATCGCGGTGCAGAAGAAAATGGTGGTGAACCTGTCGCCCGCCGCGGTGGTGCTGACCACGCGCAGATTCATCGTGGTGCACCCCATGCTGTTCGGAATGACGTTTCGCGATGTCCCCTGGCGCGAGGTGCTCGACGTGCATATGAGCGAGCAGATGCTGGGGGCGACGATCATGTGCCGCACCACGCAGGGCGGTTACCTGTCCATCGACAGCCTGCCCAAGAAGCAGGCCCGGCGGGTCTACGCCTATGCGCAGCAGGTGGAGGAATCGGCCTACGAAAAGCGCCAGCAGCTGGAGTTCGACAAGTTGCGCGCATCGGCAGGTGGCGTGGTGGTGCACGCACCCACCGCGCAGGGCAGCGCGTCCTCGTCACCGCAGAGCACGGCAGCGGCCGCGGACGATCCGATCCAGGTGCTGAGCAAGCTCAAGCAACTGCTGGATGCGGGACTGGTGACCCAGGAAGAGTTCGACGCCAAGAAAGCCGAGGTGCTGGCGCGGTTGTAGCGCGCTCTGCACGGTTGCCTGGTCACGGTCTGGCCGTGATTACTGGCGCGCCGCCCGCATCCGCTGGCGGCGCGCTACGGTGCGTGAGCCGTGCTTACTCGCCCAGTGCCTTGGCCACGAACGGCGGTGCGACCAGCACGCCGGTATGCAGGTGCGCGGTGTAGTACAGCGTCTCGAAGCCCTTGGCCTGCGCAGCGTCCAGGCGGAAGGCGAAGTCGGCGTTGGCCTGCTTGCTGGCCATGGTCACGCTCCACCAGCCGGTCGGGTAGCACGGCTGCGGGAACGGCAGGGTCTTGAACGACTGGAAGCCGGCCTTGCCCATTTCGGTACGCATTTCCTCGATCAGCTCCAGCAGCGCCAGCGGCGATTCGGACTGCTGCACCAGGATGCCGTCGTCCTTCAATGCCTTGAAGCAGCTCTCGTAGAAGGCCTTGTTGAACAGGCCCTCGGCCGGGCCGACCGGGTCGGTGGAATCGACGATCACGATGTCCACGCTGCCGGCCGGGCAGTTGGCCATGTAGGCCACGCCGTCGTCGAACAGCAGCTCGGCGCGCGCATCGTGGTTGGAATCGCACAGCTCGGGAAAATACTTCTCCGACATGCGGGTGACCTGCTCGTCGATGTCGCACTGGGTGGCGCTTTCCACGCCCGGGTGCTTGAGCACCTCGCGCAGGGTGCCGCAGTCGCCGCCGCCGATGATCACCACGCGCTTGGGCGCGGCGTGGGTGAACAGCGCCGGATGGCTGATCATCTCGTGATAGAAGAAATTGTCGCGGCTGGTCAGCATCACCGCGCCGTCGATCAGCATCAGCTTGCCCCAGTCGGTGGTCTGGTAGATCTCGATCTTCTGGAACGGGGACTGCACCTCGTCCAGCTTGCCGCTGATGCGGAAGCCGATCGCCGAGCCGGTCGGCTGGAAATGTTCGATGTACCAGTTGTCGTTGGCGCTCATGCAAGGTCCTGAAAGATGGGGCTGTTCCTTCTCCCACTTGGGAGAAGGTGGCGCGAAGCGCCGGATGAGGGTCGGGCGCAGCCGCGCACAGGCAAGCTGCTGGCGGCCATCCCGAACCCCCGCCAACCCCGCTCCAATCAGGAGCAGGGCGTGAAGTCGGCGCGGATTGTAACGGACCCTGCGCGTGCCAGGCGTTACACTTCACGCCCTTTTTGCCCCAGCCGAGTCAGCGAAATGAGCGATTGGTCCCTCGACCAAGCCCGCAAGACCTATTCGATCCCGCATTGGGCCGACGGGTATTTCGATGTGAACGACGCCGGACATGTGGTGGTCACGCCGACCAGCGACGGTCCGTCGGTGTCGTTGCCCGAGGTGGTTGACGCCGCGCGCGCAGCCGGTGCCAAGCTGCCGCTGCTGGTACGTTTCCCGGACATCCTGGGCCAGCGCCTGGGCAAGCTGCAGGCGGCGTTCGCGCGGGCGCAATCCGAATGGGACTACGCCGGCGGCTACACGGCCGTCTACCCGATCAAGGTCAACCAGCATCGCGGCGTGGCCGGCACGCTGGCCAGCCACCACGGCGACGGCTTCGGCCTGGAGGCGGGCAGCAAGCCGGAGCTGATGGCGGTGCTGGCGCTGTCGCGTCCGGGCGGGCTGATCGTCTGCAACGGCTACAAGGACCGCGAATACATCCGCCTGGCGCTGATCGGCCGCAAGCTCGGCCTGCAGACCTTCATCGTCATCGAAAAGCCCTCCGAGCTGAAGCTGGTGCTGGAGGAGGCGCGCGCGCTGGACGTCAAGCCGGGTCTGGGCGTGCGCATGCGCCTGGCCTCGCTTGGCGCGGGCAAGTGGCAGAACAGCGGTGGCGACAAGGCCAAGTTCGGGCTGTCGCCACGGCAGGTGCTGGACCTGTGGAAGACCCTGCGCGACACCGAGTACGCCGACAGCCTGCAGCTGCTGCATTTCCACATGGGCTCGCAGATCTCCAATGTGCGCGACATCGCCAACGGCATGCGCGAGGCCACGCGCTACTTCGTGGAGCTGTCGCGGCTGGGCGCCAGGATCAGCCATGTGGACGTTGGCGGCGGCCTGGGCATCGATTACGAAGGCACGCGCTCGCGCAGCTATTGCTCGATCAATTACGGCCTGCATTCCTACGCCAGCAACATCGTGCAGCCGCTGGCCAGCGCCTGCGAGGAGCACGGCCTGACCCCGCCGCGCATCGTCACCGAATGTGGCCGCGCGATGACCGCCCACCACGCGGTGCTGATCGCCAACGTGTCCGAAGTGGAGCAGGCGCCGGAAGGTCGCGTGCCGGACGCACACGACGACGAGCCGGCAGCGATCCGCCACCTGCGCGAGATCCACGACGAGCTCGATGTGCGCCCGGCGGTGGAACTGTTCCAGGAGGCGCAGCACTTCCATGCCGAAGGCTTGAGTGCGTATGCACTGGGCCAGATCGACCTGACCCACCGCGCGCGTATCGACGACCTGTTCTATGCGATTGCGCATGGCGTGCGTGCACGCCTGAGCTTCGACGAGAAGAGCCATCGCCCGGTGCTGGACGAGCTCAACGAGCGGCTGGTGGACAAGTATTTTGTCAACTTCAGTGTGTTCGAGTCGATTCCGGATGTGTGGGCGATCGATCAGGTGTTCCCGATCGTGCCGATCGAGCGCTTGAACGAAGCGCCGCAGCGGCGCGGCATCATCGCCGACATGACCTGCGACTCGGACGGCATGGTCAAGACCTACGTCGAGAACGAAAGCCTGGACAGCTCGATGCCGCTGCACACGCTGAATCCGGGCGAGAGTTATCGCATCGGTTTCTTCCTGGTCGGTGCCTACCAGGAAATCCTGGGCGATATCCATAACCTGTTCGGCGATACCGATGCGGTGGAAGTGGCCGTGGACGGCGATGGCTATCGCATCGCGCAGCAGCGCCGCGGCGATACCACCGATGTGATGCTGGACTACGTGGGCTATCAGCTGGACACGCTGCGTGCGACCTATGCCGAGCGCATCGCCGCCGCGCAGCTGTCGCCCGAGCGCGCACAGGAATTGAGCGATGCGCTGGAAGCAGGGTTGACCGGTTACACCTATCTGTCCGACGAACCGTTGGGCTGAGGCACTGCGCGCTGCGGCCGGGCCGTGGCGCGCCATTCTGTTTCACCTTCGAGCGCACTGCATTGACGCGATGGCCCGCAGCATCGCTGCGCGGCCGTAATGTGGTGTAACTCATGTTCATGATCCGGTGCCATCGCCGGACGCCATGGTTTCTACGCGCCCTGGCCGAGCCCGGTAAGGCATTGCCTGCAACGACGGCGTGCCACGATCCACGCCATCGGCCCAGCCAGGGCCAGGCAATCACCAGCAACAGCTGTGCATACGTGATCGCCTTAGCATGGCAATGACAATCAAGTAACCGTGGCGTGACCGCACGGTTGCAGACGGCATTGCAAAAAATCACTGTATTTTGCGAAGTGGTTGCGCCGGCAATGCAATAACGTCAACGCCGTTGCACACAATGGTCTTAATACATACGGCCATGGGCGCGGCGCAGGCCATGCAAAATTCCCGGAAAAAAAGCCTTCACCGGCTGCGGTGCGATGCATGGCCGTCGGTTCGGTAGCGCGCAACCGCCGGAAAACGCGCGCTATGGGCGTATGCATCCAGAACATTAGTTGAAATCACACTTCGGCAAAAAATTTTCGCAGGCGACGCGGATTTCGTGATTTTTGCACGGTTTATCGCGGTGGCTAATTGTTAGTGTTTGTTTAACTTGTCGGGAAACAAGTGCTTTTAGCAATGTCGTTGCACGTCGTGGTAGCGACGCTGCACGTCGCTTCGTGGTGCGTTCCCATTGTGCGTTTCCATCGTATATCGCCGGCATGCGTTGGCGGTCGTCGGTGTCTCTTACCTCACGTTCTCAAGGCCAGGTGCTGATCCGGCGTCCCACTGACCGCATTGCGGACATGGCGCACCGGGCGACTGCGCGCCACACAAGAAGGATGCACGCAATGCACACTGACGACTCTCCCGTGTTTCCCCTGACCAAAGCGCAACGCGGCCTGTGGGTGGCCAGCAAGTTGCATACCGACAACACCTTGATGTTGTCCGAAGCCCTGGAAATGTTCGGCCCGCTGGATCCGCAGCTGCTGATCCGCGCCAGCATGCAGCTGACGCGCGAATTCGACACGCTGCGGCTATGCATCGCCGAGCACGACGGCGTGCCGCATCAGGTGGTCCTGCCCGAATACACCGCCGCGATTCCGTATTTCAACGTTAGCGAAGATCCTTCCCCGCGCAACGCCGCCGAGCATTGGGTCGACGAAGAAATCCGCAAGCCGGAAGATCTGCAGAACGGGCCGTTATGGCATTGCGCGGTGTTTCGCCTTGGCGAAGACCACCATATGTGGGTGCAATGCGTCAGCCATCTGGTGATGGATGGCTATTGCGCCTCGATCATGATGCAGCGCATGGCGGTGCTGTATAACGCCTACGCAGAAAACATCGAGCCGGAGCCTGCGCAATACGGTAGTGCGCTGTCGCTGATCGAGCTGGAACAGCAGTATCGCGACTCCGATCGTTTTCAGCGCGACCGCAGCTACTGGATGCAGCAGCTGGCCGACCTGCCGCCGCCGGCGACCCTGGCGCGTCCGGGCAATCACCTGTCGACCGGCTTGTTGCGTGGCACCGGACAGTTCTCGCCGCAGCAGGTGGTGCGGCTGCGCGCGCTCGGCAAGGACTATGGCGCCAGCCTGCCGCAGATGCTGATTTCGCTGATCGCAGCGTACTACTACCGTTGCACCGGTGCCGAGGATCTGGTGCTGGCCATGCCGGTGACCGGCCGCATCAATGCGCGCTACCGGCAGACCGCAGGCCTGGTGGCCAATGTGATTTCGCTGCGCCTGAAAATGGATCCGCAGCAGCCGGTGCATGCGCTGTTCGCGCAGGTGTCCTCGGTGGTCAGGCATGCGCTGCGCCACCAGCAATACCGCTTCGAGGACGTGCGCCGCGATCTGGGCATGTTCGGGATCGATCAGAAGTTCGCACGCCTGGCAGTGAACATCGAAGCCTTTGACTACGCACTGCGCTTTGGCCAGGCCTATGCGATGCCGCATAACCTGTCCAACGGCCCGGCCGACGATCTGACCATCTTCTGCTACGAGCGCGGCGACGGTGCCGCGTTGCGCTTCGATCTGGATGCCAATCCGGCGCTGTACGACAGCGACGAGCTGGCCGAGCACTGCCGCCGCCTGACCCATCTGGCCGATGCGGTGCTGGCCGATCCGGAATGCGCGTTGGGCCAGATTGATGTGCTGGGCGATGCGGAACGCCGCCGCCTGTTGCAGACCTGGAACGCCACCGCCGCAGCGCTGCCGGAGCCGGCCACGCTGCTGCACGGCATGCTGCAGCGTGCCGAGCTGATGCCGGCGGCAGTGGTGGTGCAATACGACAACCGCACCCTGGACTACGCCACGCTGTGCGAACTGGCCTCGCGCATCGCCGCGCAATGGGTGGCCGATGGTGTCCGCCCTGGCGACGTGGTCGCCATCGCGCTGCCGCGCAGCGAGCAATTGCTGGTGGCCCTGCTGGCGGTGATGTGGAGCGGGGCGGCGTATCTGCCGCTGGACCCGGAAAGCCCGGCCGCACGCAACCGGCAGATGCTCAACGATTCCGGTGCCATCGCGCTGGTCTGCGAGCCGGCGTTGTGTGAGCGCTATCTGCTCGGCGGCATGGTCTGGCTGGATCCGCGCCCGGCGGTGTTGCCGGCGGCAATCGCGCCGCTGGCCACGCCGGACGGTACGGCCTATGTGCTGTACACCTCCGGCTCGACCGGCGCACCCAAGGGTGTGGAAATCAGCCATCGCAACCTGTTCAATTTCCTGCATGCGATGGAGCATGAGCTTGCGTTGCGTCCGCGCGACCGCGTGCTGGCGGTCACCACCATCACCTTCGATATCGCCGGGCTGGAGCTGTATCTGCCGTTGCTGGTGGGTGCGCGCGTGGTCATCGCACCGGCCGGCATCACCCACGATCCACGCAGCCTGTCGCGGCTGATCGCGCAGGAGCAGATCAGCATGGTGCAGGCGACCCCGTCGCTGTGGCGCATCCTGCTGGCCAATCAGGATCTGGCGCTGGACCGTATCCACGCCCTGGTCGGCGGCGAAGCCCTGGTGCCGGAACTGGCGACCCAGTTGCTGAGCCGGGTCGGGCGCCTGACCCAGTTGTATGGGCCGACCGAAACCACGATCTGGTCGACCATCATGCCGTTGCAGCTCACCGACGCTGCCGCCCCGCCGATCGGCAGGCCGCTGCTCAATACCCGCGTCTATGTGCTCGATGCGCAGCGGCAACCGCTGCCGACCGGCGCGATCGGTGAGTTGTACATCGGTGGCGCGGGCGTGGCCAAGGGCTATCGCGGCAAGCGCCAGCTGACCAGCGAGCGCTTTGTGCGCGACCCGTTCGCCGACGACGGCAGCAACATGTACCGCACCGGCGACCGCGTGCGTCAGCGCCGCGACGGCATGCTGGAATTCATCGGCCGCGCCGATGCGCAATTGAAGATCCGCGGCCATCGCGTGGAGCCGGCCGAAATCGAAAACGCCTTGCTGCTCCACTCGCAGGTGGCGCAGGCGGTGGTGGTCGGTCATCGCGATGGCGACCACGACACACTGCAGTTGCTGGCGTATGTGGTGGGCAAGCATGGCGCGACGCCATCACCCGAGCTGTTGCGCGCCCATCTGCAGCAGCGCCTGCCGGCGTCGATGATTCCCACCTTGTGGGTGCCATTGCAGGCACTGCCGCTGACACCCAATGGCAAGCTGGATCGCCGCGCCTTGCCCTCGCCAGGTGCGCTGCCGCAGCGCGCGCATGTGGCGCCGCGCGATGCGCTCGAACAGCAGCTGGCAGCGATGCTGCAGGACGTGCTGGGCATCGAAGTGGTGGGTGTCGAAGACAACTTCTTCGAGCTCGGCGGCGACTCGCTGCGCGCGGCAGAAATGGCAGCACGCTTCCCGCAGACGTTCGGTGTCGAACTGCCATTGGGCACCCTGTTCCATGCGCCGACGATTGCGGGCCTGGCCGAGGTGATCAAGCGCAACTCGCAGACTCCGAACGACCCGCTCGGCGTGCTGTTGCCGTTGCGTGCGGGCACCCCGGGTACGCCGCCGCTGTTCTGCATCCACCCGGTGGTCGGCCTGGGCTGGTCGTATCTCACCTTGCTCGGTCAGCTCGATCCGCAGTGGCCGGTGTATGCCTTGCAGTCGCCGGGCTTGAGTGACCCGCAGCATCGCCCGGAAAGCATCGAGGCGATCGCGCGCGATTACTTGGCGCGGCTGCGCACGGTGCAGCCACAGGGGCCGTACCGATTGATCGGCTGGTCGCTGGGCGGCTTGATCGCCCATGCCATCACCGCCGAACTGCATGCGCTGGGCGAAGAAGTCGAATTGCTGGCAATGCTCGACAGCTACCCGCACCTGGAGCAGGCCGCGTCGCTGCCGGAATCGGAAAACGTGCGTGCATCGGTGCATGCGCTGGGTCTGCATCTGGCACACGGCCAGCCGATGCCGACCACGGTGGCCGAACTGGCCAGCCTGCTGTGCGATCACTACGGCTTGAACGACCTGCCCGCGGTGCGCCAGCTGCTCGAGCAACGCCCCACGCTGCTGGACGACATGGGCGGCATGACCCAGCACCACCTGCATCTGGCGCGGCGTCACCGTCCCAAGCCGCTGGACCAGGATGTGGTGTTCGTCGAAGCGAGCGTGCGCATGACTTCCGGCGGTGACGATACGGTGTGGGTGGATTATCGGCCGCAGGCCTGGCGCCCGTATGTGCGCAACCTGCAACTGCATGTGCTGGACAGCGACCACCACTCGATGCTGTCGTCCACACATTCGGCCACGCTCAGCTCACTGCTGCACGCGGCCACCACGAAAGCCGCACAACGCGATGGCAGCATCGCCACCGCCAGCGACGGGGTGGCCGAATATGCCTGAGTCCTCCTTCAACGCGGGACGCCAGCGCCCGGTGCTGATCGCCACCCTGGGTACGCATGGCGATGTACGCCCGATCATCGCGCTGGGCCGTGGCTTGCAGGCGCGCGGTTACCCGGTGCGGGTGCTGACCAGCGCCAACTTCGAAGCGCTGATCCGCGCCAATGGGCTGGACTTCTTCCCACTCAGCGGCGACCACCAGAAACTGCTGCAGGGCCATCCGGATGTCGCCGAGATGCGCGGTGGCTGGCGCGGCATCTGGGGCACCTTGCGTGCGCAGCTGCTGGAGTGGGCGCGCGACTGGGCCGAGCAGGGCCGCGCGGCCTGTGCCGATGCCGGCCTGATTCTCGGCGTCGGCAGCGCCAGCCTGCTGGCGCATAGCCTGGGCCAGGCCTATGGCCTGCCGGTGGTGTTCACGCAATTGCAGCCGCTGACCGCCTCGCGGCATGTGCCGCTGATGGTGATGCCCACCGTGCGCCTGCCCGGGCTGGTGAGTGTGGCGCTGCATCACGCGGTGCGCTTTGCCGGCTGGCAGCTGATGCGCCCGGCGCTCAACGGCATCGTGCGCCCGGCCTTGGGACTGCCGGCATATCCGTGGAGTGGCCCCGATCGCAGTGCGCAGCGCGTGGTGTATGGCTACAGCGAGCATCTGTGCCCACGCCCGCCGGACTGGCCGGACCGGGCCCAGGTCAGCGGTTTCTGGCAGTTGCCGCAGCCGCAGTGGCAGCCACCGGCCGCGCTGCAGGCGTTTCTGCAGGCCGGCCCGCCGCCGCTGTATATCGGTTTCGGCAGCATGATCAGCAGCGATGCGGCCCAGCTCACCGCCATCGTCAAGGCGGCGGTGCGTCTGACCGGTCAACGCGCGCTGCTGGCCAGCGGCTGGGGCGGGCTGGCGGCCGCGGAAGACGCATCCGACGATGCCGAGCGCTTCTTCCAGCTGGAGCAGGCACCGCACGATTGGCTGTTTCCGCGGGTGTCGGTGGCAGTGCATCACGGTGGTGCCGGCACCACCGGTGCGGCGCTGGCTGCGGGGATTCCGTCGGTGGTGCTGCCGTTCGGCTATGACCAGCCGTTCTGGGCGCACTGCCTGGCCCAACGCGGCGTCGCCCCGCCGGCGCTTGCACGGGTCGGGCTGCAGCCGGAGACCCTGGCCGATGCCATCGGCCAGGCCAGCGCGCCGAGCATGCGCGCAGCGGCGCGCGCGCTGGGGCAGCGCATCCGCGAGGAGGACGGAATCGGCCGTGCGGTGGAGCAGCTGGAAGCCTGGGGATTGCTGCAACCGGCGCTGTCGGTGGCGCCGGCCGTGCGGATCGAGCAGCAGGCCGTCGCGTGACACAGGCCGATGCGTGATGGATGACGCTGTGGGGAGCCACAGCGTCAACATTGGATTGGCTGCGGCAATGCGGCTGGCCTCACCGAAGCCCCTTGGCTGCTGCACGGGCGGGTCGCTGGCGTGTTGCTGTCGCCGATGGGGGGGCGGCCGGACCATGCCTGCATGACGGAGTGAGGTGGAAACAGCGTCTGCATTGCTGATCCGAGCTGGCGAATGCGGCCAGCGCCGGCATCGTCGCATCGGTAGGATGCGGCACAATCGGGCTCCCTCGGCTTTGCATCGCCCGCATGCGCTACCCCGCTCTCGATCTGCTGCGTGGCCTCGCCATTGTCTGGGTGATGCTGTTCCATTCCTTCGTGGTCGGCGGTCTGGGGCCGGACTGGGCGTGGTTGTCGCGCTACGGCTGGATGGGCGTGGACCTGTTCTTCGTCCTGAGCGGCTTTCTGATCGGCACGCAGGTGCTGAGGCCGCTGGCGCGCGGGCAACGCCTGGACTTCAAGGAGTTCTATCTGCGCCGCGCGTTTCGCATCCTGCCGGCGTTCTTGCTGGTGCTGGTGATCTACATGGCGTGGCCGGACTTTCGCGAGTCGCCGGGGCTGGCGCCGTGGTGGATGTTCGTCACCTTCACCCTGAACCTGTTCGTCGACTACGGCCGTGATGCCGCGTTCTCGCACGCCTGGTCGCTGTGCGTGGAAGAACATTTCTATCTGGTGTTTCCGTTGCTGGCGACGCTGCTGCTGCGTCGGCCCTCGGCCGCACGCTTTGGCGTGCTCTGCGTGCTGGTCGTGGTTGCAGGCATCGCGCTGCGTGCCGGCATCTGGTGGCACAACACCGCCCTGGACAGCGCTGGCGTCGGTCTGCAGCGCAACTGGTTTATCGAAGACATCTACTACCCGACCTGGAACCGTCTGGACGGTCTGCTGGCCGGTGTCGTGCTGGCGGTACTGAAGGTGTTTCGCCCCACGCTCTGGCAACGGCTGCAGCAACACGGCAACGCCATCCTGTGTGCCGGCGTGGCGATTCTGGCGCTGGCACTGTGGCTGTTCCGCGAGCGCACCGGCCTGATCGGCAATGCGGTGGGCTGGCCGGTGCTGTCGCTGGGGCTGGCCTTGCTGGTGCTCGCCGGCACTGCCAGCAGCGGTGTGCTTGGCGGTTTGCGTGTGCCGGGCGCGGCATGGCTGGCGGCCATCTCCTACAGCCTGTATCTGACCCACAAGGCCGTCTTCCATCTCACCCAGGGCTGGTTCGGCCCGGCGCTGGAGGGGCGGGGCGTGCTGGCATTTGCGGTGTATGGCCTGGTGGCAGTGCTGGGCGGCGCGCTGTTGCACTACGCGGTGGAGCGCCCGTTCCTGCAACTGCGCGACAGGATGCTGCGGCCAGGCGCGCAGCCGTTGGCTGCCGCCGATCGCGGCTGACCAGGCAGAGCAAAACGCCGCGCAATGCGCGGCGTTGTCATCAGCCCTGGCGGTACGCCGGTTGCCGCGCCGCACCGAGCTTGGATGCGGCGCAATCTGCCAACGCGCCGACCAACCCACCATCGGATCGCGACGCGACCGAGGCATTGGCGTTGCAGGCCATCGTCACTGCGCGTCGCGCGCCACCTGGAAACCAGCGAACGACTGCGTGACCGGCATGATTTCCAGCCGATTGATGTTCAGATGCGCCGGCAGGCTGGCGACGTAAAAGATCTGCTCGGCGATGTCCTCGGCGGTCATCGGGGTGGCGCCGCGGTACAGCGTGTCGGAGGCGGCCTGGTTGCCGCCGGTGCGCACCAGGGTGAATTCGGTTTCGGCCATGCCCGGTTCGATCGAGGTCACGCGTACGCCGGTGCCGTGCAGGTCCGCGCGCAGGCCCAGCGAAAACTGCTGCACGAACGCCTTGGTGCCGCCGTACACGTTGCCGCCGGTGTAGGGGTAGGTCGCCGCGACCGAGGCGATGTTGATGATGGCGCCGCGGCGTGCGATCAGCGCCGGCAGCAGGCGGTGGGTGAGGGTGACCAGCGCGGTCACATTGGTGTCGATCATCTGCTGCCACTGGGTCAGGTCGGCCTGTTGTGCAGGCGCGGTGCCCAGCGCCAGCCCGGCGTTGTTGACCAGCACATCGATGTCGGCAAACTCGGCCGGCAATGCGTCGATCGCTGCCGACAAGGCCTGCGCATCGCGCATGTCGAAGGCTGCGGTGTGCACCTGGCCGGCGGGCAGCTCGGCCGCCAACGCATCCAGGCGCTCGGCGCGGCGGCCGGTGGCGATGATCTTCCAGCCGGCGGCGGCAAACCGGCGCACGGCGGCGCTGCCGAATCCGGAGGTGGCACCGGTGATCAGAACAGTCTTGGACATGGGGGATAACTCCTGCGAACGAGGGGGTCAGGCAAAGGGATCAGGGGGTGGTGGCAGCGCCGGGTGCGTGGGCCTGGGCACGGCGCGCGCGCAGCTCGGCCTCACTGAGCGGCTCGCGCGTCACTACGCGGCCGTGTTGCACCTGCAGGAGCAGATACGGTGCTTCTGCGGTGCCGGGTGCGGTGTCGCCGGCGCTCGCGGCGGTTGGCAGGGCGATCAGCAGCTCACCGTCGATCCAGTCCGCGGCGACCGGGGCGGTTCGTCCGGGGAACAACACCTCGAGCGGTAACGCCGGCGGCGCGGTGTCGCAGGCACCGATGACGATGCGATCCAGCAGCACCTTCGTCTGCTCCACGCGCCAATCGGCCTGGTAGCCGCGCCAGTTTGCACTGCAACTGCCCAGCGCCGGCCGCGCATGCGCCACGAACCGTTGCCAGGTGGCCTGGTCGTCCAGCACCGGCGCCAATGGCTCGGCCAGCAGCACCGCGTCCTGCCCGTCGATCCGGATGCGGTCGGGAATCTGCTCGGTGGCGTGCGCCGCGCCGATCAGTCCCCACCACAACCACAGGCCGGCGGTGCGCTGCAGCACGGCGGCTACTGCGCCTTGATCGCAATGGCGGGCAAGCCGCTACCGGTCAGTTTCTGCTTGGCTTCTGCCAGTTCGCTGGCGCTGCCGTACGGCCCCATGCGCACGCGGTAGACGGTCTTGCCGCTGATGTCGGCCGACTCCACGCGTGCGGCCAGGCCCATCATCGCCAGCTTGGCCTTGGTCGATTCGGCATCGCCGGAGGCGCCGAACGAGCCGGCCTGCAGGATGTAGCGGGTGTTGTCGGTCACTGCAGAGGCAGCTGCCGGGGTGGCAGCTGCTGCTGTCGCTGCCGGCTTCGGCGCAGCGGTTGCAGCCGGCGTGCTCAGTGCCGCAGTGCTGGCCGGGGCCGGGGTGGCGGCCGGGCGTGCCGGGGCGGTCTCGGCCAATGGCTTCGGCGCGCTGGCGGCCGTTTCGGTCAACGGGACCGGCACGCTGGCGGCCGGCGTGGCTGCCGCCACACTCGCACCCGGTGCAGGCGCGACCGGCTTGCCTTCCAATGCGGCGCGCGCACGTGCAGCTTCCTCGGCGCGCGCGCTGGCCGCCAGCTCGGCATCGGACATCTGCACCTCCTTGCCGGGCAGCAAGGTATAGAAGTCGTACTGGGTCTGCGCATCGCCCGGCTTGGCCTGCGGCTTGGGCGGTTGCGCGCTGGGCTTGGGCAGCTCGGCCGGCGTATCCACGTCGGCATCGGCCACCGGCTCGGGCTGTGCGTCGGGGTTGGCGCGCGGGCCTACGCGCAGGAAGCCGTCGCCGTCCTTCTTGAACAGGTTGGGCGCGGCCAGAAAGATCACTGCCGCAATCGCAGCGCCCGCCACCAACCACACCCAACCGGGGGTGCCATTGCTGGTGTTGCGTCGCGCCTGACTCTTACCGCGTCGTGCTGCCATCTACCACTTCTCCGAATCACGTCGTTGCGGGCCATGCGGCCCGGCTTACATCTTTTCTGGGGCGCTGACGCCAAGCAGTTCCAGGCCGTTGGCGAGCACCTGTTGCGTGGCGACGGCGAGGGTGAGCTTGGCGTCGCGCTCTGCGGCATCGTCCACCAGCAGTTTGGTGTTGTGATACCACGTGTGGAAGGCGTGCGCCAATTCACGCAGGTATTGCGCGATCTGGTACGGCTCCAGCGTCTGCCCGGCGATTTCCACCACCTCCGCATAGCGCGACAGCTCGACCATGACGTTGAGCGAATGCTCGTCGTCCAGGCGCGCCAGCTCGGCCAGTCCATGCGCCTGCTCGTACTTGTAGCCCTTCTCCTGCGCCTGCCGCAGCACGCTGCAGACGCGGGCATGCGCGTACTGCACGTAGAACACCGGGTTGTCGTTGCTCTGCTGCCGGGCCAGGTCGATGTCGAAGGTGAGCTGCGAGTCGGGCTTGCGCGCGATCAGGAACCAGCGCACCGCATCGGCGCTGGTTTCCTCGATCAGATCGCGCAGGGTGACGTAGCTGCCGGCACGCTTGGACAGTTTCACTTCCTCGCCGCCGCGCATCACCGTGACCATCTGGTGCAGCACGTACTCCGGCCAGCCTTGCGGGATGCCCAGTTCCAGCGCCTGCAGGCCGGCGCGCACGCGCGTCAGCGAGCCGTGGTGATCGGCCCCCAGCTCGGTGATCGCGCGCTCGTAGCCGCGCTGCCACTTGGTCAGGTGATAGGCCACGTCCGGCACGAAGTAGGTGTAGGTGCCGTCGGACTTGCGCATCACCCGGTCCTTGTCGTCGCCGAAGTCGGTGGACTTCAACCACAACGCACCGCCTTCCTCGTAGGTATGGCCGGAGGCGATCAGCTTCTGCACCGCCTCTTCGACCTTGCCGTCCTTGTACAGCGAGCTTTCCAGGAAATAGATATCGAAATCGACGCGGAACGCGGCCAGGTCGTGGTTCTGCTCGTTACGCAGGTAGGCCACGGCGAAGCGGCGGATCGCGTCGAAATCGGCAGGGTCCTTGCCGCCGGTGACCAGGTGGCCTTCCAGGTCGACGGTGTCGCCAGCCAGGTAGGCGGTGGCCACATCGGCGATGTAGTCGCCGCGGTAGCCGTTCTCCGGCCAGCCGTCGCTGTCGGGGGTGAGCCCCTGCGCGCGCGCCTGCACCGACAGGGCCAGGTTCTCGATCTGCACGCCGGCATCGTTGTAGTAGAACTCGCGCTTGACGTTCCAGCCGTTGGCATCGAGCACGCGTGCCAGGCTGTCGCCGATCGCCGCGGCGCGGCCGTGGCCGACGTGCAGCGGGCCGGTCGGGTTGGCCGAGACGTATTCCACGCCCACCGAGCGGCCGTTGCCGGCCAGCCCGCGGCCGTAGTCGTGGCCCTGCTTGAGCACATGCGCCACTTCGCGCTGGTAGGCGGTGGGGGCGAGATGGAAGTTGATGAAGCCCGGGCCGGCGATCTCCACCTTGGCCACGTCGTCGCTGGCCGGCAATGCGGCGACCAGCGCCTGGGCCAGCGCGCGCGGGTTGCTGCGCGCCGGCTTGGCCAGCAGCATCGCGGCATTGGTGGCGAAGTCGCCGTGCTCGCGCGTCTTGGGCCGCTCGACCACAAAATCCGGCGGCAGGGTGTCGGCAGGCAGGGTGCCGTTGGCGCGCAAGGCTTCAATGCCTTGGCCGATCAGTGCGCGGAGTTGGGCTTTCACGTGGGATCTGCTTGGAACGAAACCAGCGATTTTACCCGACCGCGCGCCCCGGGGTCGGGCCGATGGTTCAGGTCACCGCCGCGCGCTCATCCCAGCCAGCCGCGCTCGGCCAGCGAGACCGGACGCCCGTCGCCGATCACGAAGTGGTCCAGCAGGCGGATATCCACCAGCTCAAACGCATCCAGCAGGCGCCGGGTGACCGCGCGGTCGGCCTCGGACGGCTCCGGATTGCCTGAAGGGTGGTTGTGCCCGACGATCACCGCCGCGGCATTGTGCAGTAGCGCCCGCCGCACCACTTCGCGCGTGTGGATGTCGGCCCCGTCGATGGTGCCGGTGAACACTTCCTCGAAGGCGATGGCGTGATGGCGGGTGTCCAGGTACAGCACCGCGAACACCTCGTAGGGGCGCGCACGCAGCCGCTGCGAAAAGTAGCGGCCGACGCTGGGCGGGTCGCTGAGCGCGTCGCCGCGTTCCAGTGCGCTCAGCAGGTGGCGGTGCGCCAGTTCCAGCGCCGCACTGAGCTTGCAGGCTGAGGCCGGACCCAGGCCGGGCAGGCGCGCCAGGGCGGGCGCCGTGTGATCCAGCAGCACGCGCAGCGGGCCGTGGCGCAGCAGCAGATTGCGTCCGGTCTGGACGGCGTCCTGGCCGCGCAGGCCGGAGCCGACAAAGATCGCCAGCAGCTCGGCATCGGACAGGGCAGGCGCCCCGCGCGCCAGCAGTTTCTCGCGCGGGCGTTCGTGGGTGGGCCAGTCGTGAATGTGCATATGGCGAGATTGCCGGTGCTCATCGCTCACGCCTATCAGGCCGGACGGGGGCATCGGCTAATCTAGTTGTCCTTGTAACCGTAGGACGACTCCGACGTGATCGGCTCCACTCAGGCCCGCCCCCTGGACGGACAGCGCTTGCTGCTGTGCGTCGGCGGAGGCATTGCCGCTTACAAATCGCTCGAACTGGTCCGTCGCCTGCGCGACGCCGGTGCGCAGGTGCAGGTCGCCATGACCAGCGGCGCGCAACAATTCGTCACCCCGCTCAGCTTCCAGGCACTGTCCGGGCAGCCCACCCGCACCACGCTGTGGGACAGTGCCGCCGAGCAGGCGATGGGACATATCGAACTGGCGCGCTGGGCCGATCAGGTGATCGTCGCCCCGGCCACCGCCGACCTGCTGGCGCGGCTGGCGCACGGCCTGGCCGACGATCTGGTCAGCACGCTGTGCCTGGCCACCACCGCGCCGCTGACCGTGGCCCCGGCAATGAACCACCGCATGTGGCTGCACCCGGCCACGCAGGCAAACGTGGCGACCCTGTCCGCGCGCGGCGTGCGCGTGGTCGGTCCCGAGGACGGCCCGCTGGCCGAAGGCGAGTCCGGCCCCGGCCGGCTGGCCGAGCCGGCGGCGATCATCGCCGCCCTGGCCGGCGGTGCCGGCAGCGCCGCGCCGCTCGCCTCCAAGGCTGCTGCCGCCCCGGCGTTCGTGCCCAGCAGCGCGCAACTGGACGGCCTGCGCATCGTGATCAGCGCCGGCCCCACCTTCGAGGACCTGGACCCGGTGCGCTACGTGGGCAACCGCAGCAGCGGCAAGATGGGCTATGCCCTGGCCGCTGCCGCTGCCAGCCAGGGCGCCGACGTGGTACTGGTCAGCGGCCCGGTGCACCAGACCACCCCGGCCGGGGTGCGGCGGATCGACGTGCGTTCGGCTGCGCAGATGCGCGATGCGGTGCTGGGCGCGTTCCCGGCCGACATCTACATCGGCGCCGCCGCAGTGGCTGACTACACCCCCAAGCGGGTGGTCGCGCAGAAGATCAAGAAGACCGGCGAGACGCTGACCCTGGAACTGGTGCGCACCCCGGACATCCTGGCCGAGGTCGCCGCGCAGACCGGCGCGCTGAAGCTGGTGGTCGGCTTTGCCGCCGAAACGCACGACGTGGAGCATTACGCGCGTGGCAAGCTGGCCGCCAAGCGGCTGGACCTGATCATCGCCAACCAGGTGGGGATCGAGGGCGGCGGCTTCGAAAGCGACAACAACGCCGCCACCGCCTACTGGCAGGGCGGCGAGCGCGCCTTCCCCAGCAGCAGCAAGACCGAATTGGCCGACCAGCTGTTGGCCCTGATCGCGGAGAGATTGCAGGCATGAGCACCCCGACCCAGTCCTTGCAGGTGAAGCTGCTCGACCCGCGCTTTGGCGATCTGTGGCCGCTGCCGGCCTACGCCACCGACGCCAGCGCCGGCATGGACCTGCGCGCCGCGCTGGAAGCGCCGATGACGCTGGAACCGGGCGATGCGGCGCTGATTCCCAGTGGCATCGCCATCCATCTGGCCGACCCGCAGCTGTGCGCGGTGATCCTGCCGCGCTCGGGCCTGGGCCATCGCCACGGCATCGTGCTCGGCAACGGCACCGGGCTCATCGATGCCGATTACCAGGGGCCGCTGCTGATCAGCACCTGGAATCGCGGCCGTGAGGCCTTCACCATCGAGCCGGGCGACCGCATCGCACAGCTGGTGATCCTGCCGATCGTGCGCGTGGGCTTGCAAGTGGTGGATACTTTCGTCGACAGCGCGCGGGGAGCGGGTGGATTCGGCCACACCGGCGTGCGCTGACGGGGGACGTCACATGAGCAAGGCGAACGAGCGCAGGCAGTCGATGTCCAGCGTGCGTACGAGTGGTCCGGTGTTGGGGGGGGTGTTGGTGCTGCTGGCTGCCTGGTTCGGCTGGAGCAGCTACACGCAATGGCGCCAGGATGCGGTTGCGCAGGAGCTGGAACAGGCGCGCGACCGCGCCGTACAGGACATCAGCCGGGCCATGGCCCAGCAGGCCAGCCAGCTCGATGCCGTGCTCAAGCAGCCACAGGTCATCGCCGCGTTGGCCAATGGCGACGCGCTGGCGGCCGCTTCGAGCATCCGCGAGCGCTTCAAGGGCGCCGAGGATGTGCAGGTCCTGTCCGGCGACCTCGCTGCCGCCTACGACAATCCCAAGGACTTCGGCTACGCGCGGCTGAGCCTGCTCGAGTCGGCACTGGTGGCCGAGCGTGCGCAGGTGCACGTGGTGCGCGATGCCAAGCAGGTCCGTCTCGGCGTAGCGGCAGCGGTGCGCCTGGGCGCGCAACCGGCGGTGGCGTACGCGCGGCTGCCGTTGTTACGTCTGACCGGCCCGCTGGATGCGATCGCAGTGCCCGGCAGCGCGTACCTGGCCTTGCGCCAGGGCAGCTACAACGTTGCCCAGCAGGGCGATCTGGTGCTGGCCGATGCTGCCGAGACCTTGGCCAGGCCCCTGGGTAACAGCGGCCTGCGCGTGGCCGCCGCGGTACCACAACGCGATGACGGCCCGCTGGGTCTGGGCGCCGTGGGCTGCGCGATCGTGGCCGCGCTGCTGCTCGTCATCGCCGTGCTGTTGGTGCTGGCCAGCCGTGGCCGCGTCGCCTTGCCGCGTGGCCGGCGAGCCAACCGCCGACGAACCCACCTTCAGCCAGAGCCTGCAGCACGACGCCAGCCTCGCCAGCCAGGCGCGCCCGCTGGACGCAGATGCGCCGCCCTCACCGCCAGCGCTGGTGCCGGCCGTGCAGGTCGCCAGCGAGATGTTCCGCGCCTACGACATCCGTGGCGTGGTCGGCAAGGATCTCAATCCCGGCGTCGCCGCGTTGATCGGCCAGGCCATCGGCAGCGTGATGCAGGCGCAGGGCCTGCGCGAGGTGGTGGTCGGCCGCGATGGGCGGCTATCGGGCCCGGAGCTCGCCAATGGCCTGATCGACGGCCTGCGCCGCGCCGGCTGCCAGGTGATCGACATCGGCCTGGCGCCCACTCCAGTGGTGTATTTCGGCGCCTACGAACTGCGCGCCGGCAGCTGCGTGGCGGTCACCGGCAGCCACAATCCGCCCGACTACAACGGCTTCAAGATCGTGATCGGTGGCGAGACCCTGTCCGGAGCGGCGATCGCCGAACTGCACCAGCGCATCAACGAAGGCCGCCTGCACACTGCGGCAACGCCTGGCGATCTGGAACAGCGCGACATCAGCGACGCCTACATCCAGCGCATCGCCGACGACGTGCAGCTGGACCGCCCGATCAAGGTGGTGGTGGATGCCGGCAACGGCGTGGCCGGCGATATCGCGCCGCGCCTGCTGGAAGCGATCGGCGCCGAGGTCATCCCGCTGTACTGCGAGATCGACGGCACCTTCCCCAATCATCATCCCGACCCGAGCGAGCCGCACAACCTCGACGACCTGGTCAAGATGGTGCAGCGCTTCGATGCCGATATCGGCGTGGCCTTCGATGGCGATGCCGATCGTCTGGGCGTGGTCACCAAGCAGGGTTCCATGGTGTTCCCGGACCGTCTGCTGATGCTGTTCGCCGCCGATGTGCTGCAGCGCAATCCCGGCGCGCTGGTGATCTACGACGTCAAGTGCACCGGCAAGTTGTCCGATCACGTGCTGCGCAACGGCGGCAGCCCGTTGATGTGGAAGACCGGGCATTCGCTGATCAAGGCCAAGATGCGCGAGACCGACGCCGAACTGGCCGGCGAGATGAGCGGGCACTTCTTCTTCAAGGAGCGCTGGTACGGCTTCGACGACGGCATCTATGCGGCCGCACGCCTGCTGGAAATCCTGGCCCAGCGCGAGGAAACCCCGTCGGAGGTGTTGGACGCCCTGCCCGAAAGCGTGTCCACCCCGGAAATCAAGGTGCCGGTGGACGGCGATGCGCACGCGCTGGTCGCGCGCATTGTCGAGCGTGCCCAGGCTGGTGAGGAATCGCCATTCGAATCGGCGCGGCTATCGACGATCGACGGGCTGCGTGCGGACTTCGCCGACGGCTGGGGCCTGGTGCGTGCCTCCAACACCACGCCGATCCTGGTGCTGCGCTTCGAGGCCGACACCGAAGACGCACTGCAGCGGATTCGCGGGTTGTTCCGCAGCCAGTTGCAGGCCCTGCTGCCGGACCATCCGCTGGAATTCTGATCGACCGGTGCGTCCCGGGCGACTGCCCTGCCGGCTTACCGCCAGGGCAGGTCGCGTCGCCACAGCTGCCGATCACACCGTGCTCGGCGCAGGCAGATGCAGGCCATCACCGCAGCGCGCAGCCCGCTCCGACAGGCGTAGGCGGTCGACCTCAGACGTCGACCGAACAGACGCCGCTCGACGTCAGACGTTGATCGAGCAGGTGCCGCTGGACGTCAAATGTTGATCGAGCAGACATCGCTCGCACAGATATCCCGCAAGGCTGACAGGCGAAGACGCGGGTCGGTCTTTCCGGCTCAAGCCAGACGACTGCACGCGATCACGGTCACCTGCCTTCCGGACCCGGCATACGTGCGCGATCATCAAGCGCTGCAATCGCGGCGCCGTGTGCAGCGTGGTCATGCAACAGCCAGACCGCATCCCAGTACGGATACCCACCGATCCGCGCGGCCAGCCCTGCGCGTAATGGCAACGCCACCAGCGCGCGCGCGAACTGTCGATGGTCCTCAGTCGGCGCAAGCGCCGACGCCTGCATCTGCGGCTGCCACACCGTCCCGCCACGGCCGCGCGCGCGATTGACCGCCTCGGCAGCCGCCTGTCGTGCGACCCAAGCCAGTTGCAGCAGCGCAGCCTTGCCCGGCGCCTGCAACAGCGCGCACCAACTGTCCGGCAGCAGCACCCAGCACAGCAACTGTGCACCCTGCCAATGACCGGCCGCCGCAAGGCTGGCCGCTGCCGCCCGCGCGCAACGCCAGTCGGCAAACAACGGCACCTGCTGATGCGTGTACAGCCGCAGGTGCCAATGCGCCGCAAGCGGCGCCGACCCGGACAACGGACGATGGAGGAGCGCGCTGGACATAGGCACAGCATGCCGATGAGCAAACAGCCGCGGCATCGGCCACGCGCCTCATTCCAGGTCGGTAACCAGCGCATCGCGACGTACGAAAAAACGCGTTGACCGCAGCTAGCGAGCCCCTGACGTTATCCACCGAAAGCAGAGCCAATGCAGCACGCTCAATCAGCTCAGCTACGCAACCAGCATCGCCTCAAAGCCCGGAAACGTCGAGCAGGAGTGCCGCACTTACGAATCTCCACTCCCCACTCCCCAATCCCCGCTCAATGCACCGCCCGATCCCGCCTCCAGCCGCGATGCTTCACATCCAGATACAGGCTGTAGAACGCGGTAAACGCCGGAAACAGGTTCTGCAGCACGCCCACCGAATCCTGCTTGGCCGAGAACACGAAGTAGCTCAGCGTCATTAGGCTGCCGACCACGCTCATGTACCAGAACATGCGCGGGATCACCGGCTTGCCGGCGCGCTTGGAAGCGACGAACTGCACCAGCCAGCGGCCGCCGAACATCAGTGCGCCCACATAGCCGATCAGCTTCCAGCCGGTGACATGCAGCCCGGTCCAGTACAGCCAGGTCAGCGGTTGATCCAGCCAATGCAGTTCCATCAGCGCTCCTGCACCACGGTGCGCTTGCTGCGGGTGATCAACCAGGCCACGCCGCGCAGGTCGCGGATGCCGACCAGCGCGCGATTGAGGTTGTTGTACTTGGACACGCCGGCGGTGCGATGGCGGTGATGCACCGGCACGCTCACCGTGCGCCAGCCGGCACGCTGCATCAATGCCGGCAGATAGCGGTGCATATGATCGAAGTAGGGCAGGTCCAGGAACGCCTCGCGCTCGAACAGCTTGATGCCACAGCCGGTATCGGGGGTGTTGTCGTGCAGCATGCGCGAACGGATCGCGTTGGCCCACTTGCTGGCCCAGCGCTTGGACCCCGAATCCTGGCGGTTCACCCGCCAGCCGGCGAACAGCTTCACCTGCGGCTCGGCACTGGCGCGTGCGGTCAGCAATTTGGGAATGTCGGCCGGATCGTTCTGGCCGTCGCCGTCGAGCGTTGCGATCCAGCTCGCACGCGCGGCCTTGACGCCGTTGCGCACCGCCGTGCTCTGGCCGCTCTGGGTCACGTGATGCAGCACGCGCAGTTCCGGCGTGGTGGTCTTCAGGCCTTGCAGCACCGCCAGGGTGTCGTCGCGCGAGTGGTCGTCGACATAGACGATCTCGAACGCCACCAGCCCGCGCAAGGCGGCGACGATCTCGCCGACCAGGGCGGCGACGTTGTCGCGCTCGTTGAACACCGGGACGACGACGGAAAGCTGGGGTTGGCTCATGGATTCGTGGTGCCAGATGAAGGCTGAGCGAAAAAGATCGCGCATTGTGCCCTGACTGTCTGAGTCAGGCATGAAGCGAACCTGTGCCCTAGGCGCGCTCACCGAAATAACTGCGGCACCAGTCCACCACCTGCGGCAGGCCGTGCTCGACCGGGGTGGCCGGCTCGAAGCCGAAGGCGGCGTGCGCGCGCTGCGTATCGGCCATGGTGCGGATCATGTCGCCCGGCTGCATTGGCCGGTAGACCTTCTCGGCCGGGCGCCCGGCGGCCTGGGCGATCACGTCGATGAAGTATTCCAGCTCCACCGGGGTGTGGTTGCCCAGGTTGAACACCCGGTGCGGCACTGGCTCGCCGCTGGGCGCGTCCAGCGCGCCCAGCACGCCGGCCACGATGTCGTCGACGAAGGTGAAGTCGCGCTGCATCCTGCCGTGGTTGAACACCTCGATCGGCCGCCCCGCCAGCACCGCGCGGCTGAAGATCAGCGGCGCCATGTCCGGCCGGCCCCACGGCCCGTACACGGTGAAGAACCGCAGCCCGGTCGCGCGCAGGCCGTACAGCTGCGCATAGGTATAGCCCATCAGTTCGTTGGCGGCCTTGGTCGCCGCATACAGCGAGCGCGGCTGGTCCACGCGCTGGTCTTCGGAAAACGGCGGGGTGGCCGAGTCGCCGTACACCGAACTGCTCGAGGCATACACCAGATGCTGCACGCCGCGGTGCCGGCACAGTTCGAGCATGTTGACGAAGCCGACCAGGTTGCTGTCGACGTAGGCGGACGGGTTTTCCAGCGAGTAACGCACCCCGGCCTGCGCGGCCAGATGCACCACGCGCGTGGGCCGGATCTGGTCGAACAACGCGGCCAGGCCGTCGCGGTCGGTCAGGTCCAGCGTGCGGATATCGATGCCCGCGCACAGCGCCGCCACCCGGTCACGTTTGAGCTGCGGGTCGTAGTAGCTGTTGTAGTTGTCCAGGCCCACCACCGACTCACCGCGCGCAGTCAGCGCGCGGCAGGTGTAGGCCCCGATGAAACCGGCGGCGCCGGTGACGAGAATGGTCATTGCAGTGGTCCTGGAGATATCGGAGCGGGCGGGCAGGTGGCGCTCAGAACAGCCCGAAGCGCTTTTTGGCGACGTTGACGCGATCGAGCGCAATGATGTCCCCAATCCCCTTGGCATCGAAGCGATCCAGTAGCGCATCGCTGCCGTCCTTCAGTTTCAGCGCCATCTCCTCCGGATACAGCGGCACCACCGTCATGAACACGATGGTCTTGTCGGCATCGATGGCCAGGCGCGCAAATCCCTCGGGCGTGCTCACCGGCGGCAGCACGATGGCGCCGTCGAAGCGCACGCCGGGTGCGTAGGGTTCGGCCGGGTGGCCATTGGGAATGGTGTGGCCAAAGCCCAGCCAGGTCTCGAACTTGTGCGGCAGCCGGGCCAGGGTCTTGAGCAGGCGGACCGGCCAGTAGTGGCGCGGGTCTTCGAAGTCGCGCTGGTCCATCGGCCAATCGGCGGGCAGGCTCAGCATCAGCTCCATGTACTGCGGCGCTTCCACACCTTCGGGCAGGGTCATCGGCCGGTCGCTCATGCCCGAGGTCACCAGCCGCAGGTACGGGACATCCGCGGTGGCGGGCACCACATGTACGTCCAGATGCACGGCGTCGGAAATGATTTCGTGCAGCACGGCCGAGATCGGCCCCAGGTGCTGCTCGATATGTGCGCTGATCTGCTCGATGCAGTCGCCGCCGTGTGCCGGCTCGAACGCCTTTTCCTGCGCGTGCAGCATCAGCGTGCTGCCGCCGGGGCTGATCTGGTCGTCTTCAGTGCTCATGGGTTGCTCCGGTTGATGGCCGCACCTGATCGCATGCGCGCACTCACCCCAGACTGAGCGGTGCTTCGCTGGCCAGGGTTGCCTTGCGTTCGGCGCTGAACGCCCACCACGGCCGTGGCGCCTCGCCTTGCATGAAGCGCGTGATCGACAGGAACACGTCGATCACGCAGGGGTCGTGCAGCACGCCGGTGCACAGACACAGCTGCGCATACATGTCGTAGGCATCGCGACCGCGCAACTGCGCGGCAACCCGGATGCCGATCCGCTGCAGATCCTTTTCGCAGGCCGGCCCCACGTTCGGCAGGTCGGTCAGATGCAGCAGGTGCTTGCGATCGACCTTGGCGGGATTCATTGCCGGGGATGCTCCTGGTGCGGGTGCACAGGCTCAGCTGCGCTGCAGGCGCAGGCGTTCGAGCACGCCGTCCAGCGTGTCCAGGTCGGTGTAGTGGATCACCAGCTTGCCCTTGCCGCCGCGGCCGTGGTTGAACACCACCTTGGTGCCCAGCGATTCGGACAGTTCGGTTTCCAGCGAGGCGATATCGGCCTGCGGCGCAGCGGCGGCCGGCTTGCCCTTGCGCAATGCGCCGGGCACCTTGCCGGCGGCGAACTGCTGCGCACGGTGTTCGACCTCGCGCACCGACCAGCCCTGGTCGGCCGCTTCCTGCGCCAGCTTGCTGGCCAGCTCCGGCGCCAGGGTCAGCAGCGCCCGCGCATGGCCCATTTCCAGGCGGCGGGTTTCCAGCAGCACGCGGATCGCCACCGGCAATTCCAGCAGCCGCAGCAGGTTGGACACCGACGCACGCGAGCGGCCCACCGCACCGGCAGCCTCGGCGTGGGTCAGCGAAAATTCGTCGATCAAGCGCTGCAGCGCCTGCGCTTCTTCCAGCGGGTTGAGGTCTTCGCGCTGGATGTTCTCGATCAGCGCCATCGCGATAACGGTGCGGTCGTCCAGCTCGCGCACCACCACCGGGACTTCGCTCAGCCCGGCCAGCTGCGAGGCGCGCCAGCGACGTTCGCCGGCCACGATCTCGAACTGCCCCGGTGCCAGCTCGCGCGCCACGATCGGCTGGATCACCCCCTGCGCCTTGATCGACTCCGCCAGCTCGGCCAGCTTGACCTCGTCCATCTCCTTGCGCGGCTGGTACTTGCCCGGCTGCAACTGGGTGACCGGCAACCGGCGCAGGCTGTCGCCCGGCTGCAAGGCCTCCTCGCTGGCCACGCTCGGCGCCGCGGCGGCGGCCGCGCCCTTCGGCCCCAGCAGCGCTTCCAGGCCACGGCCCAGGCCGCGCTTCTTTGCGGGGATCGGCTTGTTCATCAGACGGTCTCCACGGGCCGGTAGGCCTTGTTGCGGTCGTTCTGGCGGCGCACGATTTCGCCGGCCAGCCCCAGGTAGGCCACGCCACCGCGCGAGGTGCGGTCGTAACCGACGATGCTCTGGCCATGGCTGGGCGCCTCGGCCAGGCGCACGTTGCGCGGCACGATGGTGCGGAACACCTTGTCGCCGAAATGCTCGGTCAGCTCGGCCGACACCGCATTGGCCAAGTTGTTGCGGATGTCGAACATCGTGCGCAGCACGCCTTCGATTTCCAGCGCCGGATTGAGGTTGGCGCGCAACGCCTCAATGGTTTCCAGCAGCGCGGTCAGTCCTTCCAGCGCGTAGTACTCGCACTGCATCGGCACGATGATCGAATCGGCCGCGGTCAGGGCATTGAGCGTCAGCAGCGACAACGCCGGCGGGCAGTCGATCAGGATGAAGTCGTACTCGTCGCGGATCGGCGCCAGGGCGCGCTTGAGCCGCTGCTCGCGCTCGCCCTGATCCATCAGCTGGATCTCGGCCGCGGTCAGGTCGATGTTGCCCGGCAGCAGGTCGAAGCCTTCCGGCGCGGTGACGCGGATTTCGGCGGCGGTGTTTTCGCCCAGCAACAGGTCGCAGGTCGAGGCGGCCACGTCGCGCTTGTCGATGCCGCTGCCCATGGTCGCGTTGCCCTGCGAGTCCAGATCCACCAGCAACACACGCTTGGGCGCGCGCGCCAGGCCGGCCGCCAGATTGACCGCGGTCGTGGTCTTGCCGACGCCGCCTTTCTGGTTGGCAATGGCGATGATCCGGGCCATGCGGGAGAGCCTCGTGGGCAGGGAGTAAGACCGGCCATTATGCGGGCAGGGCGTCGGATCGGGAAATGCCGCCCGCCGCAGTGCGCTGCACGGGCGGGAATGACGGCTGCGCCGGTCAGCCGGTGGGCGCCGCGCCGGCCGGCGGCTCCTTCATCGCCCGGTAGCGCTGCAGGATGTCGGCGATCTCGCCGTCCAGCGCCACCCGTTGCTGCTCGAAGCTGGTCTGCAGACGCAATTGCGCCATCAGCTCGCGATGGCGTTGCTGGATGTCGGCGGCCAGCTTGTCGGCCACCGCCTGGCCGGCCAGTTCGCGGTCGCCGGCGCTGCGCAGCATGCTGGCCAGCCCTTCGCGCAGGCTGGTCACGTTGAAACGCGCGGTGTGGATGTTGTTGTCGACGATGGCGATGCGCTCGTTGAAGACCCGGCGCAGGTCGTCCTCGCTCTGGTAGGACATCAACATCGCCTGGTCGGTGCGTTGGCGCATCTGCTCGGCGGCCAGGTCGGCCTGGCGTTGCTGCTCGCTGGCGGCTGCTGCGGCGCGCTCGTCGCTGTTCATGGCGCGCTGCACCTCGGCGCTGCGCAGGCCGCTCTTGGCGTTGAATTCGTCACGCGCCTGATTGACCGCTTCCGGCGGCAGCGTATCGCTGCACACCCGGGCGCCGTTCTGGTTCCAGCAATACAGTTTCTTCGCGGCCGGCTTGTCCTGCGCGATGGCAGGCGCGGCGACGGCTGCCGCAACGGCGGCGAGTAACGCCAAACGGGTGTGTCTCGGCATCATCGCAGCCCCCTGTCGCCTGCCGTCAGCCTGTGGTGTCGGTGCCGTAGCGGCCACGATAGGCCAGCAGCGGTTCCCGGAAGCCGACAAGGTCGGCGTTTCCTGCCGCAAAAGCAAGCAGGTCGCCCAGGTTGGCCACCGCGATCACCGGGATGCCGGCCTCGGCCGCCACCGCCTGCGCAGCCGAGCGGCGATCCTGCTCGGAGGCGATCTCCTGCCGGTCCAGCGCCACCACGATCCCGGACGGAATGCCGCCGGCGCCACGGATGATGCCCAGCGCCTCGCGGATCGCGGTGCCGGCGGTGATCACGTCGTCGACGATCAACACCTTGCGGCCCTCAAGCGGCGCACCGATCAGGCTGCCGCCCTCGCCATGGTCCTTGGCTTCCTTGCGGTTGAACGCCAGCGGCAGGTCGCGCCCGCGTCCGGCATAGGCGCAGGCCAGCGCGGTCGCCAGCGGGATGCCCTTGTAGGCCGGCCCGAACAACAGGTCGAACTCCACCCCGGCCGCGTCGATCGCATCGGCGTAGCACTGCGCCAGCTGCGCAGTCTTGGCGCCCGAATCGAAGCGCCCGGCATTGAAGAAATACGGGCTGAGCCGCCCGGACTTGAGCGTGAACTCGCCAAAGCGCAGGGCATCGGCGCCCAGGGCCAGCTGCAGGAAACGGGTGCGGTGGTCGGTCATGGTGACGAGATTGGGGAATGGGGATTCGGGATTGGAAAGCATAGCCGGTCGCGCCTTGCGGCATCCGCTGATGCGGTACGCTTTCCCGAATCTCCAATCCCCATTCCCGAATCCCGGCTCTTCATTCATGCGCATCATCAGTTTCAACGCCAACGGCCTGCGCTCGGCCGTCACCAAGGGTTTCTTCGAGTGGTTCGCCGACCAGGACGCCGACGTGCTGTGCGTGCAGGAGACCAAGGCCCAGGAGCATCAGCTGGCCGGTCCCAAGTTCCTGCCCAGCGGCTACAAGGCCTGGTTCCGCGACGCCAGCACCAAGAAGGGCTACAGCGGCGTGGCCATCTACAGCAGGCACGAGCCCGATGAAGTGCGCACTGCGCTGGGCTGGCCCGAGTTCGACGAAGAAGGCCGCTATGTCGAAGCGCGCTTCGGCAACCTCAGCGTGGTGTCCTTCTATATCCCGTCCGGCTCCTCGGGCGAGTTGCGCCAGGGCTACAAGTTCCAGGTGATGGAATGGCTGCGGCCGATCCTGGAGCAGTGGCTGGCCAGCGGCCGGCAGTACGTGCTGTGCGGCGACTGGAACATCGTGCGCTCGGCGCTGGACATCAAGAACTGGAAGTCCAACCAGAAGAATTCCGGCTGCCTGCCGCCCGAGCGCGACTGGCTCAACGGCCTGTGCGCCGATGCGCTGGAAGACGCCAGCGCCGCCAGCGGCCGCGGCTGGGTCGACACCTACCGCGTGCTGCATCCCCAGGGCCAGGACTACACCTGGTGGAGCAACCGCGGCGCAGCGCGCACCAACAACGTCGGTTGGCGCATCGACTACCAACTGGTCACCCCCGGCCTGCGCGACAAGGTGAAGGCCTGCTCCATCTACCGCGAGCAGCGCTTCTCCGACCACGCGCCGTACATCGTGGATTACGCGGAGTGAGTGAGGGCGCGCGGCTGGCAGCGACGAGCATGGGAACGGTTGGCCAGGCCCCCCAGCGGTGTGCTTCTAGCCACCCCATGCAGATCAACGTCGAGTGCGTGCAGGCTGTGCCTGGCCGCAGCCTGATGGTGATTGATCCTTCATGGAGCCAATCATGCCTTTCCGGCAGGTCAATCCGTGCAGCGGCCAGCGATACTGCCCGCCCGGCAACAATCAGCACCCGTTCCCAGCGGCCACGCGCATGACTAAGCCTGTACCCAACTACAAAGGACTGCGCGGCATCCGGCAGGCCTTCGCCACGCCATCGGCGGCAACCATGGCACTGCTGGGTTTCGGCAGCGGTCTGCCGTTTCTGTTGATCGCCTCGCAGACCCTGTCCACCCGGCTGCGCGACGTCGGGCTGGATCTGGGCAGCATCGGTCTGATCAGCCTGGCCAGCTTCTTCTACCTGCTCAAGTTCCTGTGGGCTCCGCTGATCGACCGCTATGCGTTCCCGATCATCGCGTTTCTGGGCCGCCGGCGTTCCTGGCTGCTGGTCTCGCAACTCGGCGTCACTGCCGGCCTGTTCGCACTGGCGTTTTCGCGCCCGGACATGAGTGTCACCGGCCTGGTCGCCTGGGTGCTGTTCGCCTCGTTCTGGGGCGCCACGCAGGATTCGGTGGTGGATGCCTACCGCATCGAAATTGCTCCAGATACCGCGCAGGCCGCCTTGGCGGCGACTTACACCCTGGGCTATCGGATCGGCCTGATCCTCGGTGGCGCCGGGGCGCTGTATCTGGCCGAATACCTCAACTGGACTTCGGCGTACCTGGCCATGTCGGCGCTGATGCTGCTGCCGATCATCACCACCCTGGTATGCCGCGAGCCGGACCGGCCGCTGGTCACGGTGGTGCGTCGCATCGACGTAGCCGGCGCATTCTGGCAGCCCATTTCCAGTTTCTTCTCCAGCAATGGGCTGGCGCTGGGTATCGTCCTGCTGGCATTTGTCGGCCTGTTCAAATTCCCGGATCAGGTGATCGGCGTGATGGCCGGGCCGTTCTATCTGGATTCGGGCTACACCAAGGCCGACATCGCCACAGTGTCCAAGCTGTTCGGCGTGTGGATGGGCATCGTCGGCGCGTTCGCCGGCGGTGCGGCGGTGGCTGCGTTCGGCTTCCGTCGCATGCTGCTGGTGGCCGCCCTGGGCGTGGCGCTGTCCAACCTGGCGTTTTTGTTGATGGCGCAGAACCCTGGCAAATTGTGGGCGTTCTACGCCGCACTCAGTGCCGACAATCTGTTCCAGGGGTTCGCCGGCACCGTGCTGGTGGCCTTCATGTCATCGCTGACAAATCGCAATTTCACCGCCACCCAGTACGCCTTGCTGGTGTCGCTGGCCAATTTGCCGGGTAAATTCGCCGGCGGTGTGTCCGGGTTCCTGGTCGAGGCCACCTCCTACAGCACCTTCTTCATCCTCAGCGCCCTGACCGTGGTTCCCACGCTGGCCCTGCTCGCCTGGCTGTGGCCGCGGCTGGATGCCCGCGATGGGCGCCCGGATTGAAACGGCCGCCCAGGTTGCCGATGATGCAGGCGGGGCAGCGCAGTGCACGAGGCAGGGCATGACCGATCTGGTGTTGCGGGACATCGATCCATTGCTGGTGGACAGGATCCGTCGCATCTCCGTCGCTCGCGGCTGGACCCAGCATCAGACCGTGATGCATCTGCTCGAACAGGGCCTGTTCGCCAGCGAATACGAAGTCACCGGCGGCCTGCAACACCCGGAAGTCGATGCCCTGGCCGAAGCGATTGCCGCGCTCAAGGCGCTGCCGGCGGGGAATAGCCCGTAGCTGCAAACGGTCAGCCAGCGCTGCCTCGCGTGCGAATCCATCCGGCGCGAGGATGTTGCGACTGCGGGCGCTCGCAACTGATCCAGGCCTGTCACGCCGGATGGATCGCTCCCAGCAACCGCGGCCCGGCCGCCCCGGTCACCGACGGCAGATTGGCGGCCCGGCCTGCGAGCAGCTCCGCGGCCAACCATGCGAACCCCATCGCCTCCAGATAGTCCGGATCCAGCCCATGCCGCGCGCTGGATTCCACCACCACGCCCGGCAGTCGCGCCGCCAGTCGTGCCATCAATACCGGATTGCGCACCCCGCCACCGCACACCAGCACCCGGCGGGTATCGGGCTGCAGCCGCAGCAACGCGTCGGCGACACTGGCCGCGGTCAGTTCGAGCAGGGTCGCCTGCACATCGGCCGCAGACAGCGCCACGTCTCCCAGCGACCGCATCGCCCGCATCGCCCAGTCCAGATGGAACTGCTCGCGCCCGGTGCTCTTGGGCGGCGCCAGCGCAAACCACGGGTCGGCCAGCAACGCCTGCAGCAGTGGGGTATCGACGCGCCCGCTGGCGGCGAACGCACCGTCGGCATCGAACGCCGTGCCGCGATGCTGCTGGCACCAGCTGTCCAGCAATGCATTGGCTGGCCCGGTATCGAAGCCCAGCACCGCGCCATCGCGCGGGATCAGCGTCAGGTTGCCGATGCCGCCCAGATTGAGCACCGCGCGGTCTTCATCGCCCGTGCCCAGCATGGCCAGATGAAAGGCCGGCATCAGCGGCGCGCCCTGACCGCCGGCAGCCACATCGCGACGGCGGAAATCGGCCACCGTGGTAATGCCGGTGTGCTCGGCAATCCGGCTGGCATCGCCGATCTGCCAGGTAAAGGCCGGATCGGCCTTGGGGCGATGCCGAATGGTCTGCCCATGCGAGCCGATCGCACGAACGCGCCCACGCGCGATGCCGCTGTCGCGGATCAGTTGATTGGCCGCGGCCGCAAACGCCAGCCCCACCTGCGCATCCAGGTGTCCAAGCGCATCGATGGCGATCACGTCGGCGCCCTGGCCCAGCATCACCAGTGTGTCGCGCAGTCGCGGCTCCCAGGCCACGGTGGTGCCGGCAACCAGTTCGCAGCAGCGATGGCTGTCATCGGCAAAGCGCACCAGTGCGGCATCGATGCCGTCGGCGCTGGTGCCCGACATCAGGCCCAGGTAGAGCGGGGATTCCAGGTGTTCCGGAGCAGACATGCCAGAGCCAGTTGCACAGTGGTCATGCAGCTTGTGCAGCCGGGGTGGGAGAGTCAACCGCCCCGGCACGCCTCACGGTGAGGCCAATCGGCTCTACGCTCGACAGTCAGCGCTGCAGCGGCAGCGCCGACTGTCGCGTCGGCATCATGGTTTCCACTGGACGCTGGCAGCGATCCGGTGCCGGCCGCAACGTTGCATGAGCTATCAGCTCCTTCGCGAACGCCGCGCAGCCATCCGACCGGCGATGGCCATGTCGGCGGCTAAGAAGTCAGCCGCCGCCACTCAACCGCGCGGCTTGCCCTTGGCGGGCTTGCCGGCGTCGGCGTAGATCAACTTCTCCATGCCTTCGATACGCGCCAGCGCCGGCGCCGTCTGCGCGCGGAAGGCGGCCAGCTCGGCACCCTGCAAGGGCTCGGGCGGCGGCATGGTCACCGACATCGGGTTGCGCTGCTGCCCGGCAACGCGGAATTCGTAATGCAGATGCGGGCCGGTCGCCAGGCCGGTCATGCCGACATAGCCGATCACCGTGCCCTGGTTGATGCGCTGGCCGGCCTTGATCTTGCCGAAGCGCGACATATGCCCATACAGCGTGCTGAAGTTCCTGCCGTGGTCCAGGATCACCACATTGCCGTAGCCGCGCTGGGTGCCGACGAACACCACCCGCGCATCGCCGGCAGCCATGATCGGCGTGCCCGAGGCTGCCGCGTAGTCCACGCCCTTGTGCATGCGCATGGTGCCCAGCACCGGATGCTTGCGTGCGCCAAAGGTCGAGCTGATGCGGCTGTAGGCCACCGGCATGCGGATGAAGCTCTTCTTCAACGGCCGGCCGGTGATGTCGAAATACTCGGCCGGCTTGCCGGCACGCTCGAAGCGGAAGCCGGTGTAGGTCTTGCCGCCGGTGGTAAAGGTCGCTGCCAGGATGTCGCCGGTATTGATCCGCTCGCCCTCGCGCCAGGTTTCGTCCATCACCACGCTGAAACGATCGCCCGGCTGCAGATCCTTGTCGAAGTCGATGTCGTACTTGAAGATCTCGTCGGTCATGACCGCCACCGCCGCCGGCGACAGCCCCGACTTGCCGGCCGAGGCGTACAGCGAGCTGCTGATTTCCCCGCTTGCCACCACGGTGCGCGTGGTCGTCGCCCGCTCGGTGACGTTCTCGCGCACGCTATCGCCCAGCAGGCGCAACTCCACGCGGTGGCTGTCGTCGCGGTCGAAGCGCAATGCGCGCAACTCGCCCGGCGTCGGCATATCGAAGGCAATCTCGGCGCCCGGACGCAGCTTGGTCAGCGCCTCCTTGGTGCCCGGATGCGCCAGCACCTGGTACATCACCGCGGTCGGGATTCCCAACTCGCCGAACAAGGTGCTCAGCGTCTGCCCGGACTTGACCTGCAGAATTTCCCAATCGGTGCTCGGCGCCAGTTGCTTGCGGCTCGGCACCAACGGCGGCAGCGGCAAGGCCAGCGTGGAATGGCTGGACAGCGGGGTATCGATGGCGTTGGAGAAGCCCGGCACGATCGTGGCCACCAGCGCACCGATGGTCGCGAACAGGCTGGCATGGATCCAATGACGGCGTGTCCACCGGTCGTTGAACGCCGCCGGGAGATGCGCCTTGAGCTTGCGATGCAGGGCAGTGTCGTGGAGGACGTGGAGGCGTTCGTGAAAGCGCCGCTTGCGTGCACGGCCCTGCTCTGAATTCTGCATCGTTCAAATTCCTCGCTGGCTCGAAGTGCGAGCCCAATCGCCGGTACCATAGACAGCCTGTAACAGCGCGTCAAACCATTGAGCCTGTTCAACATTTTCATTTGGCGCGGAATTAACCCGCGTTTAACATCGTTCACGTTGTTGACGGCAAACGCCGCTGGAGTCTGTGGTTGGCCACTATCGAAGAATCCCTCGCACTCATCGGTCGCGGCACCGAGGAGATCCTCAAGCTCGATCAGCTCGAAGCGCGACTGAAATCAGGTGTGCCCCTGCGGGTCAAGGCCGGTTTCGATCCCACCGCGCCGGATCTGCATCTGGGCCACACCGTGTTGCTCAACAAGATGCGGCAGTTCCAGCAGCTCGGGCACCAGGTGATCTTCCTGATCGGTGACTTCACCGGCATGATCGGCGACCCGAGCGGCAAGAACGTCACCCGCAAGCCGCTGAGCCGCGACGATGTGCTGGCCAATGCGCGCACCTATGAGGAGCAGGTCTTCAAGATCCTGGACCGCGAACGCACCGAGGTGCGCTTCAACTCCGAGTGGTTCGGCCAGATGAGCGCGGCGGACATGATCAAGCTGTCCGCGCAGCACACGGTGGCGCGCATGCTAGAGCGTGACGACTTCGCCAAGCGCTTCACTGGCCAGCAGCCGATCGCCATCCACGAATTCCTGTATCCGCTGGTGCAGGGCTACGACTCGGTTGCCCTGAAGGCGGACGTCGAACTGGGCGGTACCGACCAGAAGTTCAACCTGTTGATGGGCCGTGGCTTGCAGGAGCACTACGGCCAGGCCCCGCAGGTCGTGCTGACGATGCCGCTGCTGGAAGGCCTGGACGGCGTGGCCAAGATGTCCAAGTCGCTGGGCAACTACATCGGCATCGACGAGCCGGCCATCGACATCGTCACCAAGACCATGAAGATCGGCGACGAGCTGACCTGGCGCTGGATCGATCTGCTGTCTTTCGACATCAGCGTGGCCGAAGCAGAGCGCCTGAAGGCGCAGGTCGCCTCGGGTGAACTGCACCCGCGTGAGGTCAAATTGCGGCTGGCACGCGAACTCACCGCACGTTTCCACGACGCTGCTACCGCAGAGCAGGCCATTGCCGGCTGGCACGCGGTAGTGACAGGGCAGGGCGACACCAGTCTGTTGCCGCTGCATGAGGTCGCTGTACCGGCCGAAGGTCTGCGCATCGCAAGCCTGCTCACCGCAGCCGGCCTGACGCCGAGTAATTCGGAGGCCACGCGCAAGCTCAAGGAGCGAGCGGTCAAAATCGATGGCGAAGTGGTCGAAGATCCGGCACGCCAGTTCGGGCCAGGTTTCGAAGGTGTCATCCAGGTGGGCAAACGTAATTTCGCCCGCGTGGCGCTGGTCAGCGGCTGAGCTGCGAAGGCTTGCTGCATGGCGGCAACCTCCGCTCTGCGGTGACGTCTATATAAGTGCACCGGAATGCCTGAGCCGGATCAGCGGCTTGCCACAGCGGACTATCAGAACGTGTCACCGCAGGGGAAGGGAACAATCGTGAAATTTTTTTCACAAAACCCTTCCCAAACTCGCCGGTTGGGCCTATAGTTCGCCTCCCCCGACGCAACGGCCCCGCAAACGCGGAACCAGAGCGGAAAGGGTTCGAAAATTCCTTGATTTAGGGTGTTGACGAAACGGAAAAGCCGGCTATGATGGGCGGCTCGCTACACGGAAAGACGCTACGGCGGATTGAAGTGCAGCGGCGGCAACTTCCTCT
>NZ_JACHOM010000007.1:0-21474 GCF_014199865.1 Xanthomonas sp. F14
CCCGAATCCCGAATCCCGAATCCCGAATCCCGAATCCCGAATCCCGAATCCCGAATCCCGAATCCCGAATCCCGAATCCCGAATCCCGAATCCCGGCCCTTGAGCCATACCGTACCGTCTGGTACGTTCGCGACGTTCTCCCCCGAACCACGGATGCATGGCAGTTGCCGCTGGGCCATCCCGGCCCGGCCTTGCGTGGGAGAGATCCGCATGAACAAGCGTTGGATCGGAGGCATCGCCGCATTGGCGTTGCTGGTGGCATCGGCGTCGGCGGTCGCGGGCGCTTTCAGCAAGACCTACGAACGGATTCCCGGCTGGGACGGCGCGCCGATGGGCGCACTGGTCTTGGTGCCGCAGGGGCAGGGCAGCGGGCCGTTTCCGCTGATCGTGATGCCGGCCAGTTGGTCGTTGCCGAATCTGGAGTACCTCGGTCGCGCGACCCAGCTGGCCAGCGATGGCTACGTGGTCGTCAGCTACACCTCGCGCGGGTTCTGGGATTCGGCCGGGCAGATCGATATCGCCGGCGCCGACACCGTGGAAGACGTCAGCGCGGTGATCGACTGGGCGCTGGCGCATACGCCGGCCAATGCGAATGCGATCGGTGCGTCGGGCATCTCGTATGGCGCGGGCATCAGCCTGCTGGCGGCCGAGCGCGATCCGCGCATCAAGGCCGTGGCTGCGCTCAGCGGCTGGGCGGACCTGGAAGCGTCGCTGTATTCCAACCGCACCGTCAGCCAGCAAGGCGTTGGGCTGTTGGTCGGTGCCGGCGCGTTGACCGGACGTCCCGGCCCGGATCTGGCGCAGATCAGCACACGGGTTGCCGTTGGCGATTACGATGGCGCCGTGCAGGGCTTCCTGCCGCAGGCCGCGTCGCGCAGCCCGGCAAGCGATGTGTCCGCGCTCAATGCGCATGGCACGGCGGTGCTGCTGGGCAATGCCTTCAACGACGGCCTGTTTCCGCCGAACCAGACCATCGCATTCTTCAATCAGTTGCGCGGGCCCAAGCAGTTGCTGCTCAGCCAGGGCGATCACGCCACCGCAGAGCTGCCGGGCGCGCTCGGCCTGCCCAACGAGGTCTACACGGCGACCACGCGCTGGTTCGATCGTCATCTCAAGCAGCTGCGTAACGGCGTGGACAGCGAAGCGCCGGTGCGGTTATCGCCGCGCGCGGGGCAATGGCTGGAGTACGCGGACTGGGCGTCGGTGCAACAGGGCAACACGCGCCTGGGGTTATCTGCACCTTCCGGATTGCTCAGCCCGACAGGCGGCTTGATCGGCGGCACCGCCAGCGGCTGGCAATCGCGCATTGCCACCGATGTGCCGACGTTGGCCGACTCGGGCGTGGTCCTGGTCAGTGGCCTGTTGCAAGGCATCGGTGTGCCGGTCACCACCTCGATTCCGTTGGTCAATCGCATCGGCGCGGCAGTGTGGGTGGGTGCGCCATCGAACACGCTACGGCGGCTGGCCGGCAGTCCATCGCTGCGCGTGACCGTGGTACCCAGCCAATCGAAAGTGAGCCTGTTCGCGTATCTGTATCGCATGGATGCGCTGGGCGTGGCGCAACTGATCACGCATGCGCCGTACTCGCTACGCGGGGCTACACCTGGCCAAGCAGTGACGCTGGATTGGCCGCTGCAAGCGGCTGCTGCGGAGATTCCGGCAGGGCAGCGCCTGGTGCTGGTGATCGACACGCAGGACGTGCGCTACACCGATGCCAGCGACGGCGGCGGTACAGTGACGTTTACCTCGCCGGCGGCAACGCCATCGGTATTGAACGTGCCGCTGCGGTAACGCTGCGCTGGGCTAACTCGGATGGTGCAGCGTCCGGCCATTGTCCCAATGCAAGCCGAGCAACGCGCAAGCTTTGGAAAGTATCGATTAACTCTCAGGTGCGTTGTCCTCGCCGCTTGCGGGACCCTTGGCGGCACGGATGCCGCCTACTGAGCTTCCAGGGTTGGATTCACGGCGTGTCCCGCAAGTGATGAGGGTGCTGCGCGCTCGACTAACCGGAATTTTGGCCGCATCTAACAAACGAGGCTGTGACCCGACTGTTGACTGTCTTGTGTCTGGAAGTAAATTGCCCGCGCGGATAGATCAGTTGTAGAGCGGTTGGTCTGCGGCTTGGCTGCAGGGCCCTTGTCCGCCCACCCTCGCGGGACACGCCGCAAGTACGTCCGTGTAGGCTCTTACGCGGCATCCATGCCGCGTAAGGTCCCGCGACGGTGGGCGGGCAAGGACCTGTCGAGATAGTTAGTGTGCTTAGGCAAGCTAGGCATGACATGTCGAGATGGTTGGTGTGCGTGGTTGTCTTTGGAGATCCGGGGTGCGCGGATAGGTCAGCTGTAGATCGGCGTGTCCTGAAGCCGGCGAGGGCGCCGCGCGCCGGCCTTGTTTTCAGGCCGCAAAGGTATGCGGTTCGGCTGCAAATGCCACGGCCAGTGCGCCCTTGCCGACGTTGACCATGCCGGTCAGGCTCATCACGCTTTCGAACAATTCCACGTTGTGGGTCTGACAGGCGCTTTGCAGGGCGGCGTAGCCGGGCAGGGCGTGCAGCTCGGCCAGTTCGCCGCCGTAGCCCACGCAGACGGTCGGTGTCATCAAGCCCTCGCGGATCTTACGCACGGTAAAGCCGAACAGCTTTTCGGTCGACGGCTCGAAGCCTTTCAACTTGGCCACCGGTTCGGTGACGCCGCGGTAGGCGCGCAGCACTGGCTTGATGTCCAGCGCACTGCCGAGCGCGGCGCTGATCAGGCCCACGCTGCGATCGCCCTTGGTGCGTGCACGCGCACGCAGGTAGTAGAGATCGCGCGGAATCATGTAGCCGTAGGTGTGTTCGGCCAGCTGTTCGAGCCGGCTGCGGATTGCCGCCACGCCCTGACCCTGCGCGCGCAGGCGTACCGCTTCCACTGCGGTGATGCCCTGGCCGGCAAACAGGTTGAGCGTATCGATCACGCGCAGCGCGAACGGCGAGGTGTGGCCGGCGGCCTGCCGGATCGGCTTGTAATCGTTGAGGATCGCGAAGCTGGCCTGCATCGCGTTATCGAAGATCTGGCTGCGCAGCTTGGAGATGGTCAGGCAGAACACGTGGTCGTAGTCGATGACCAGCCGTTGCAGGAACAGGTCGCGAATCTGGTTGACGGAAAACGGCGTGGTTTCCGCCTCGTGCCCACGCTCGGCCACATGCGCCTGCAGAAAGCTCAGCGTCGCTTCCTCATCGCGGTGATCAGCCAGCACCGCTTCGCCGATACGTACGCTGATCGGCAATACGATGACGTTGTTTTGTTGAATGAAGTCCTGCGGCAAATCGCAGGCACTGTCCACCACGATTCCGATGCGCATCGTCGCCCCCTCCGGCTGTTGCGTTATCTGTAACTGCGAACGCTATCGCAAAACAGCGGAGGCGAGTAGGGCTGTAGGTCGAAAGCTGGGCACCCCTACGCAAGAGCGCGCGAGGGGAGCCCCGCGCACTGCCACCAGGCAAGCTCGACGCATTCGAATAGGGCCTGGAGCAAGCAGCCGCAGGTGTGGCCGGAACGCAGACCACCGCTATGTGGCTCTGCACCATTCGCGCGCACCTCGCCGTCATGCAGATGACCGGTACACGCTGTCGCACTGCGATTTACCTTGCGAACTGAGGATCGGCGCACGCTTCGGCTGCAAGGTGGCGCCCGCTATCGCAGATGGCGAGCGAGGCCTGCTGCAATTGCTATAGCTCCCGTCACAACGCCGCTGCTAGGGTCCGACGCGACCGCTGCAAAGCGGCTCTCGACGCTGCCGCACCGGCATCGCCGCGCTGAACTTACTCGGAGAGAGTCAACATGCAAAACAGCCAATCCAGCACCCTTACTCAGACTGGCGCACAGGCGCCTACTACACGGCGGCGCGCATCGCGCTGGTGGAAGGCTGCACTGGCCGTGGGTCTGGTCGCGCTGACGCCGGCGGCGCTGGCCGGTCCCTACAAGATCTTCGGTAACCACTATGCGTGGGTCAATAATTTCAACGATCCCAACAACATCATCCAGGGCACGTTCGGCACCGGCAGCACGCCCGAGCTGACCGTGACCTTCAACTTCGCCGACTACAATCTCTACGGCTATCCGGCGATCGTGCGCGGCTGGCATTACGACTGGAACCCGACCAGCGACACGCTGTTTCCGCGGCAGATTTCCTCGCTGAGCAAGATCCCGCTCAAGTTCACCTACAGCGCCGGCGGGACCAATCTCGCAGGCGACTTTGCCTACGACATCTTCTTCCGCTGGGATACCGCCAAGGGCAACCCGCAGCTGGAAGTGATGATCTGGGGCGACCACAACTCCTGGCCGATCGGCACACTGACTGCCAGCAAGGTGATCACCGCGGGCGGGCGTACCTTCGACCTGTGGGAGGGCTTCAACTCCGGCGCCGGCTATTACGTCTACACCTTCATCCCGACCGGCACCGCCGGGCAGGCCACGCTCAAGACCAGCGGCAGCCTCAACGTGGACGCCAAGCCCTTCCTCAACTGGCTGCAGACCAACCGGTCCAAGGATGGGCGCTACAACAACAGCATGTATCTGCATGCAGCCGAAGCGGGTTTTGAAGTGGTGCGCGGCAATGGCTGGGCCAAGGTGAGCGCGACGCTGGATGCGCAGTAAGCACGATGCCCATCGGCGACATGGCCGAGGGTGCGTCATTAGCGTAAAGACCGGCGTGCAGCACACCGCACGCCGGTGATCGCACCTGCGGCGCTGGCCTGACAATCGTCGACGATTGCAGGCCGCTCGAGAGCCAACGAGGTGGCATGTGCGCGACGCACGCATTGCATGCCTCGCGTCCTGGCTGCCGACGGCTCGCGCAGCAGATCGACTGACGGCAGTCGGGCAGGCCGAGTCAGCGCGCAGGTCATATGCATGGCGACGTGCATCGACCGTGCAGTGTGAGGGTCTGCCGCTTCCGGAATCTCATGCACCGCCGCAATCACCGCACGCAGTTGCGCGCGGTGATTGCCATATCGGTGTGGCTGGCGCTGCCATCGCCAGCTTTGCACACGTGCCAGGCGAATGCGGGCAGTGCCATGGTCTCTGCAATGGGTGCGAGGCGTTGTTGCGTGCAGCCCTTGCTTGTCCGACCACCGCTCGCTGGATTGGCAGATTGCTTACAGCGCCACCAGCTGGATACTGTCGAACACCACGGCCGGGCTGAGAAAGCCGTTGTCCGGCGATCCCGAGGCGATGCCGATCTCGATCCGGTTGCTGCCCGATTGCAGCGCAGATGCCGGGATGTCCACCTCATACAGCGTGTTGTTGCCGCGCCATGTGCCGCGGGTGATGCCGCGTGTCTTGGGTTGCGTGGGCGCGGCCGGCACCGGGCCATTCCAGCGCGCATTGACGCTGATCTGCGGGCGCGCGCCGACCTGCGTCAGTGGCACGAAGATGCGCAGGCGATAGCCACGCACTTCACTCGAGCCCAGGGTGAAGTCGATACGGGTCGGGGTGTTGATGCCGCGCCATTGCACTGCCGGAAAGCTGCCCGCACTGCTCGATCCAACCGTGTAGGTCACCGGGGTCCAGCGCATGCGCTTGTCGGATGGATGCGCGCGTGGCAGCAGATCCGCATGGCGGAAACCGGCCGGCGTGCCATCGGCCGTGCCGATCTGCCATTTGATGGTCCCCGGCAGCACAACCGCTTGCAGCGCCGCTTGCGTGGTCGCGTTGGCGTGGATCTCCACATCGCGTTGCGCGACTTCCAGTTCGTTCTGGTAGAGCGTCATGCGGTAGCGTCCCGGGCGCACGCCCGCAATCTGGTAATCGCCGCTGCCGTTGGCGGTGGCCCAGTATTGGGCCTGGTCGTTGCGCAGGCCGATCACGGCAGGCTGGCCGGACAGCACGCCGCTCACCCGGCCGCTCAGCGCGCCATGCCCGTCGTTGGCGAGATAACCGGTCAACCCCAGCGTTGCATCGACGAAGGTGGTGTCCAGTTGTGCGCTGGAGGGCGTCCCGCCATCGGTGAACAGCAGCCCGTACACCCCATGCAGGCCACCGCGGAATGCCTCGGTCTGGGTGTGATCGGAATACATGTAGTTGTAGAGCTCATGGGTCACGCGGGTTTTCTGGGTGGCGATGTCCTTGAAGAACGGCCCGCCGGAACTGCGCTCGCGGTTGCCCATCAGCATGAACACCGCCACGCCCGAACCGCTGACGCCGTGTACCTGGTCGTCCATCATGCGGCGCGCCGAATAGAACTTGGAACTGGTGCGTCCGTCCGGCAGCAAGAACACGTCCTCGCCTTCCACCGGGCTACCGACATTGGAGTCCGGCTCCTGCTGCGCATCGGGCAGCTTGGCAACGTTCAAGCGGGTGACAAAGCGCAGCTCGCCGATCGGCAGCAACGTCGGTGCATAGGTGGCCATGTAAATCGCGTTGCGGCCCTTGCGTGCGATGTAGTACTGGATCAGGTCGCCGGCCTTGGCCGAAACCACGATCGTGGCGCCCACCACGCGTGACTCCACACTGGCGCTGCCCAGGCCCGAGGCGATCTGCGAGCCCTTCGACTCGGTGGTCTGCAGCGCGTTGTCGCGATAACGCATCGAGACGATGTCGCCGTTGCCGGCGTTGACCGCAAACACCAGCTCGGCGCCGGTATCGACAACGACACGGTCGCCGCTGCGGGTGACGCCAAATGCGGCGATGGCCGGCGCGCTGACGCCGGCGTACAGGAACAATGCGCAGGCCAGGATGCGCAGGATGGTGCGGGGCATATCGATCTCCATGCCGAAGTAGGGGCGTCGCTGCGGTGCCGACGCGCGATATTAGGCGGGCAGGACAACGACGGCGATGGCACGGACCTGCAGAGCGTGCACCGCGTACAAGATGCAGTGCTGAAACGCAGCGCAGTTCACGCTCCCTCTGCGATG
Organism: Xanthomonas sp. F14; assembly: GCF_014199865.1. Lineage (NCBI taxonomy): Bacteria > Pseudomonadati > Pseudomonadota > Gammaproteobacteria > Lysobacterales > Lysobacteraceae > Xanthomonas > Xanthomonas sp. F14. Next base: position 6,893 of record NZ_JACHOM010000007.1, read on the forward strand.
CGCAGGCAGGTGGGACGACGCCAGGGCGTTGCGATGCGCCAGTCGTGCATTGCGACCTGGCGCATCGCAATGCACTTGTCGGGGGTAGCGTCAGCCCAGGGCGTCGCGCGCCGAGGCGATGGCAGTCATCCACTGTTCGCGTTTGCCGATCACGAAACGGTGCTCGCCGCCGTCATGCAACTGCACCGCCAGCGATGTCGGCGCCACCGGCAGCAGCCCGAACAGGCGCGTCCAGCGTGGCTGCATTGCTGCGATCTGGCGCAGGTGCACGGTCAGCGACCGGGTCTGTATGTTGTAGGGATGTGGCTGAAAGTGCAGCGCATCGGCGGTCAGGATCAGCCGCCCGCCGACCGCTTCCAGCCCGCGTAGCAGATTGGCCGGCGCCTGGCGCAATACGACGCGATCGATCGAGCGCAAGCCGCCTCCCTGGAACAGCGAGATCACTGCGACGCAGCGGCGGCGCAGGCACGCCGTTGCTGCCGTTGTCGGGACGGGATGCCAACGCTGTCGATCAGTGTCGATGAGGAGACGCAGAACATGCGGTAGGCCCGAGGGAGTGTATCAATGCAGTTGTTTATCGCTGGGAAGACGCAGCGACGCGGCACGATGCCATATCGCCGATGTACGCCGCCCCGCCGCCGACCAGATACATCAGCAGATCGTGCACCGTGGCGGTATTGCCAAGCGCGATGTAGGCCGCGCTGCCCGGGCGCAGTCCGAGCCGGTCGGCCAGATGCAGCGCCTGCAGCCCTTCGATCAGGCACCCGATCGCTACCGCCAGCACGCACGCCCAGCGTGGCGGCAGCGCAAGCACACCGCGCAATCCGCAATACACCAGGATCACCGCCAGCACATCGCCCAGGCTGCCGCGGACCCACGGCCCGCCCAGTGTGCCTGCGCCGATCGCCACTTCGATGACAAACACGGCGAATGCGACCGACAGGTAGGTGCAGCGCACGCCCAACGCCATGCGGGTCACCGCGCTCCCATGCGCACGCCGCTCCCGATCATTTCAGATAGGCCCGCGGCAACGCGCCGGCCGGTTGCATGTAACGCTCGCGCAACTCGGTCTGGCGTGAGCGCATCGGCATGTCGCGACCGCCCAGCCACACCTGCTCGGCGTAGTGGGCGACGTCCAGCGGGTCGCCTTCCCACAGCACCAGGTCGGCCTGCTTGCCGACCGCAATGCTGCCGATGCGATCGGCCACGCCGAAGATCTCCGCCGGCACCCGGGTCAGGCCGGCCAGGCCGGCTTCCCACGGCAAGCCGTTGGCCACCGCATTGCCGGCCAGCTGGCGCTGTTTGCGCGCGTTATGCGAGGCATCGCCACTCTGGGCAAAGCTGACCTCCACGCCGGCCGCGCGTAGCCGTGCGGCGTTTTCCAGCGTCGCACCGATCTGGTCGAAGGTGGACGGCAGGTCCGCCAGCGCATCCACCAGCACCGGCACCCTGGCCTGCGCCAGTTGCGGCGCGAGTTTCCAGGCCTCGGCGCCGCCGGCAATGGCGATGCGCACCTTTTCGCGCTGCGCCCAACGCAGCAACTGGCGGATGTCTGCGGCACGCTCCACCTGCACCACGATGCGTCCTTGCCCGGCCAGGTACCTGGCCAGCACGCTGCGGCCGACCGGGGTCAGCAGCGCATGCGGCGAGTCGGCCGGCACGCGTCCGCGCGCTTCGGCCACCAGTTGGTCGAGCAGCATCCATTGCGCGGCGCGCGAGCTGCCGGTGAGATCGGACGCCGCCGCACCGATGCGGATGAACAAGGCATGCGGGCCGAGCGGGTCCGGGCTGCCGTCCAGCCGCACCACGCCGCCTTGCCCGGCGATGAAGGCACCGCTGGTGGTCGCGCCCAGCGCGGTGAAGCCGATGCCTTCCACGCGCGCCACCGGCACCAGCACCGAATCGGGGTTGTAGGCCAGGGTGACGTCGAATTCCGGACGCATCGGTTGGTCGCTGAGTTTGACGCCGCTGTCCACGGTGCTGTCTTCGCCGGAGACTTCTTCGATGCCGATCTCGGTGATGCCGCCGAACAGGGCCGGCGTCAGCGGGCGGCCCCTGGCCTCGACCACGCGGCCATCGGCCGGCACGGCCAGGTTGCTGCCGATCGCGCGGATCACGCCGCCCTGCACCAGCACATCGGTATTGCGCAGCGTGCCTTGTGCGGTGGCGGTATGCACGGTCGCGCCACGGATCAGCACCTGCTGGCCGAATGCGGGCAATGCAAGCACTGCCAGGACCACTGCGGAGATCACGCGCAGACGCGGGCGCATTCCAGTGGTGCGGCTCATCGCGCCACCTCCTGGCCGAGCATGAAGTCCGACACCGGCTGCAGGTGGCGATCGTGGCGGTCGTAGACCTGCGCGCCGTCGATATAGACCTGTTCGGCCAGCGCGTAGGAGCTGAAGGGATTGCCGTTCCACACCACCATATCGCCCATCTTGCCCGGCTCCAGTGCGCCGGTCTGCTGCTCGATGCCGAGCGCCTTGGCGGCATTGCTGGTGAGCCAGCGGATCGCACGCTCGGGTGGAATCTCCATCCCGCTGCGGCGCGCGTTGGCGAGCACCTTGGCCGCTTCCTGATTCAGGCGCTGGATGCCTTCTTCCGAATCCGAATGCACGATGGCGCAGCTGTTGGCCGGCCTGTCGACCAGCGCGATGTTTTCCTGGATGCCATCGAAGGCTTCCATCTTGAAGCCCCACCAGTCGGCCCACAGCGCACCGCAAACGTTCTCCTGCGCCAGCCGGTCGGCCAGCTTGTAGGCCTCCACGCCGTGATGGAAGGCGGCGATGTGGAAGCCGAACTCCTTGGACAGGTCGAGCATGGTCGCCATCTCGTCGGCGCGGTAGCAATGGATATGCACGCGGATGTCGCCGTTGATCGCGCCGGCCAGCGTGTCGAGCTTGAGATCGCGCTTGCCGCCGGCATCGCCGCTGCTGTCGTTGTCGCCGCCGCTGCTCCACCAATGGCGCTTTTTCGCAGTCTTTTTCTTCGGTGCATTCTTTTGCAGATACTCGGCCGCATCGATGAAGGCGGCACGGTAGCCGGCCACGTTGCCCATGCGCGTGCCGGGGCCGCCCTTCTGGCCGTACACGCGCTTGGGGTTCTCGCCGCAGGCCATCTTCAGGCCCCAGGGGGCGCCGGGGAACTTCATGCCCTGGTAGGTGGTTGAGGCGACATTCTTGAGGGTGACGCCGCGTCCGCCGATCAGATTGGCCGAGCCGGGAAGTACCTGCAGCGAAGTGACGCCGCCAGCCAGGGCGGTGCCGAAGCCGGGATCCTGCGGCCAGATCGAATGCTCGGCCCACACGTTCGGCGTCACCGGGGCGGTCATCTCGTTGCCATCGCTGTGCGCGCTGACGCCGGGGCTGGGATACACGCCCAGATGCGAGTGCACGTCGATGATGCCGGGGGTCACCCACTTGCCGGTGCCGTCGATGCGGCGCACATCGGCCGGCGCCTCCAGCCCGCGCCCGACCGCGGCCACCTTGCCGTCGCGCAGCAGCACGTCGGCGTCGTCCAGCCGCTGGCCGGTGCCGGTGAGCACGGTGGCGTGCTGGATCAACACCGGAGCGGACGCGAGCGCGCGGTAGGTGCTGGGGTAAGGGTCTTGCACGAAACGCGATGCCGCAGACACAGGACCGCACAGCACGGCCGCGCCGAGCGCGGCGAACAGGATGGAACGCATGGATTTCCCCGGTGCAACGAAAACGTCAGCCGCAAACCTAGCGGCCGGCGGCGTGCTTGCCAAGTGCTGCACGGTCGGCGGCGGCGGGCTCATCACATGCGCCAGTGCATGCTATGCCGTATTCGTCAGGGAATACGTCGATGATCGTCAAGTCAGAGCGCAACAAACAGGCCGATGTGGTACTGGCTTTCTGGGAACTGGCCGGCTCGGCCCGCTGGTTCACGCACAACGATGCGTTTGATGCCAACTTCCGCCAGCATTTCAGCGAGCAGCACTTTGCAGCGGCGCGTGGCGAGTATGCGCACTGGATGGAACGTGCCGAAGATGCGCTGGCCTTGCTGATCCTGCTCGACCAGTTTCCGCGCAACGCGTTCCGCGGCAGCGCGCATGCCTACGCCACCGATGGCCTGGCGCTGTCCTGCGCCAGGCAGGCAATCGCCAGCGGCTTCGATCAACAGGTGTCCGCGCAGTTGCGGCTGTTTTTCTATCTGCCGTTCGAGCATGCCGAAGATCTGCAGGAGCAGGCGCGCTCGGTGCAGCTGATCAGCGCGCTGGACGATGCAGAAACCACGCGCTGGGCCGTGGAGCATCAGCAGATCATCCAGCGCTTCGGACGCTTCCCGCATCGCAATGCGGTACTGGGGCGCGAGACCACCGCCGAAGAGCAGCAGTTTCTCGATGACGGCGGATTTGCCGGCTGAGGGAGGCGACGATTGGCCTGCCGCGGTTGCACGCCGCTGTGGCTTTTCCGCGCTGCACATTGCGTATGGCCACGCGGATCGAGCGGGCGATCGACGCGATCGGTTGATGGCGCACACGCGCATCATGTCGCGCGTTGATCGACATCGTGCGGCGGTGCAATCACACCAATAGCCTCGCAACGGCGATGCGAATGACTTGCGCGGCGGCGAGTTGCGCTCTTCCGGATCCGGTGCGTGCCGCAACGTGACGCCGATACCGCTGCGGGCATCGGCCATCGCGCGGCAATCGCTCAACAGCCGCCCATCAAGGCTTCCGAACGCCAGTGCGTGCCTTCGCCGAGCAGCAGGTAGAAGCCGTAACTCTCGTAGCCGCTTTCCGACAGCACGAAGTCGAGCGTGCCGTTGCCGTCGATATCGCCGAACTGCAGCAGGTGCGTACGCAGTGGCAGGTCTTCGCAGTCGTCGCAGCCGCTGGCCGCGCTGCCCTTGCGGAACTGCCAGCGGCTGCCGTCATGCTCGAAGATCGCAAGCACGGCCAGGACACCGGTCGGGTTGTCCGGGTTGCCGGTCCTGGTCGGGTGATGGGAGGTCAGCACGGCCACGCGTCGCTGCGGCTGCTGCGTGTCGGTGAAAATCTGCAGCGTTGCCAGATCCTGCGCACGATCGGCAGGGAATGCCGTCAACGCCTGGGCCAGCGCCGCCGGCTTGACGCCGCTGCGCCGCTGCGCGGTCGCAACGGCCTGGCGCAACAGCTCGGCCTGTTCGGCAGCGGTGGCGTTACGGCTGGCAAAGCGCTTGCCGGGATTGAGATCCACCGTCGATAACAGCGGCGAATCGGACAGCGTGCTGGTGCCCTTCAAGCGCAGTCTTGCCGTGCCGCCGCACATGCTGTTGTCGTCGACGCTCAGCGACGCAAGCCGCACGGTGCCGCTGGACACGCCCGCATTGAAGACCTGCAGCGGCTGGCTCAGCAGCGACCTGGGCATGCTGGAATCCTTCGCCACGCCGCTGCCCAGCCACACCGGAATGTATTCCAGCGGGTCTTCGCCCGGCTGGCTGTCGTAGGTCTGTACCAGCACGACCGCGCGTGCGGGTTCGGCGGCCCGTGCGGCCAGCGGCACCAGCGCGGCCAGTGCAAGAGAGAGCAGGCGGGTGTGCATTGCAGCGACGTCCTTGTGCATATCGATCCATGAAAAAACGGACGCTCGGTGGAGCGCCCGTTCGGGATGTGCACTGTAGCAAACGCGGCTCAAAACCTGGCCGGCGGTTGCGGCGAGCCATCGCCGGATGCGGATTCCCCGCCACCGGCTGTGCCGTCTGGCTTGCTCAGTACTTGGCCACGCCGTTGTCCACCTCGTCCGACCAGGCGTCGATGCCGCCGGTGACGTTGTAGACGTTGCTGAAACCCAGGCCGCGGAAGTGCTCGGCCGCCTGCAGGCTGCGCCCGCCGCGGTGGCACAGGAACGCCAGCGGGGTGTCCTTGGGCAACTGCTCGATGGCGGCGCGCTCGTGCGCGTCCAGCGTGCGGAACGGCGCGGCAACGCTGGCCAGGGCACGCTCGTCGGCCGGGCGCACGTCCACCAGGGTCAGCGTACCGGCCTTGATGCGGTCGTCGGCATCGCGCACCGACAGCTCCTGCACCGGCTTGGGCGCATTGGGGTTGTCGATGGCCAGGCCACGGCCGCGGATGTCGTCCACCCAGTCGATGGTGATGCCGTCGGCGCGGCGGGCGCTGGCCAGATCGAACTGCACGCGCAGGCCGTTGGATTCGGCCGCGATGGCGTTCGGGTTGGTCGGCGCCAGCTGGAAGTTCGGCTGGAAGTTGGCATCGATGGCCAGCGTCAGCGAGGCATCCGGCGCATCGGCCAGCGCGCCCTTGAGCATCTCGACCGCGGCCGGGGTGATGGTGATCTTGGGCGGAGTCCGGTCTGGCGCCTGCAGGCCCAGCATGCTGCTCAACTCGCCGCTGTCGGCCATCTGCAGGATGATGTCGCTGCCGCCGATCAGCTCGCCGTCCACATACAGCTGTGGAATGGTCGGCCAGTCGCCGTAGGCCTTGATGCCTTCGCGGATCTCCTGGTCGGCCAGCACGTTGACGTGGGCATAGTCGATGCCCAGACCGTCCAGCACGCCAACCGCCTTGGCCGAAAAACCGCACTGCGGCATGCCTGGCTGGCCTTTCATGAAGAGCACCACACGGCTGGATTGCAGCAGCGTATCGATGCGGGAACGCAGGGCGGGATCGAGGGACATGGCAGCACTTCGGTCAGATCGTGGAGTCCGGGCATTCTACGCCGCATGGCATCATGCGGCATGACCACGCTTCAAACGCTGTATCGCATCCCCTCGCACCCGTACCGCTGGGTGGGCCTGCTGGCCCTGTCGCAGGCGGCGGTGGCGCTGCTGTGGTGGCATCTGGGCTGGGCCTGGGGCGTGCCGGCGTTGCTGGTGTCGCACGCCTTGTTCGTGGTGCCGGTGTTCCTGCCGCGCGCGCGCCTGTACGCGCCGGTGCTGGCGCGCCTGCCGGGCCGCGCCCCGCAGGTATGGCTGACCATCGACGACGGCCCCTCCGACGACACCCTGGCGATGCTGGATCTGCTGGACGCCTACGATGCCAAGGCCACGTTCTTCGTGGTCGGCGCGCGCGCCGAGCAACGGCCTGAACTGGTGCGCGAGATGGTGCGCCGCGGGCATGGCATCGGCAACCACAGCCATACCCATCCGCAGGCCTGGTTCTGGGCGCTGGGTCCGCACCGCATGGCGCAGGAAATCGGCCAGGCACAGCGCGTGCTGGCCACCATCACCGGGCAGGCGCCGCGGCTGTACCGCTCGGTGGTGGGCATGACCAATCCCTTCGTCGCCTCGCCGCTGCGTGCGCACGGGCTGACCCGCGTGGCCTGGAGCGCGCGCGGTTTCGACGGGGTGCGTTGCGAGCCGGAGGCCACCGTGGCCCGCATCGTGCGCGACCTGCGCCCCGGCGCCATCGTGCTGCTGCACGAAGGCGCCGCGCACGGCCACAACCTCACCATCCTGCGCGGCGTGCTGGAAGCGATGCACGCACGCGGCCTGGCCGGGTGGCGTCCGCTCTGAGGTCCTGCGCACGGCGTGGCCGATGGCGTGGAAGCGGAGCATGCGTTGCCGGATCCATCGTCCCTGTTGGCGGGAACGCTCTGGTGCGACGCGTCTTTTTTGTTCGCCGGATTGCCTGGAGCTGGCGCTCCCGAGTTCCGGCATCGATCCGCGCATGTATTGACAGCGATTTAACGCGGATCGAACATGCGCCCCCAGCCAGCAAACGGTGCGCGCCTTCCGGTGGCGCTGCCGACGCCAGCCTCAATAGCCGTCATCGACGGCCATACTCGCTCTTGAGGCTGACCCCATGTCCCATCGCACTATCCCTGTGCGCGCGCTTGCGCGTGCGGATCTCCGTTCGCCGCAGCTCCCGCTGGCGTACTCCCTGCTGGCGCTGGCCTGCGCATGGCCGTTGGCGGCTGCGGCGCAATCGAGCACGCGCGACCCGGTCGATCTGGACCGCCTGCAGATCGAGGCACACCGCGGCGCCGCGACCGAAGGCAGCGACTCCTACACCGCCGATGTGGCGCGCAGTTCGACCAAGCTGGAGTTGTCGCTGCGCGAGACGCCGCAGTCGGTGGTGGTGGTGACACGCCAGCAGATCGTCGACCGCAACCTGCAATCGCTGCAGGACGTCACCGACACCGTGGCCGGCTTCAACTCGCCGACCTGGGACACCGAGCGCACCTACATCAATGCGCGCGGCTTCGAAGTGGACTACTACCGCATCGACGGCATTCCCACCGACTACACCGGCGATGTGCAGCAGAACATGGCGATCTACGACCGGGTGGAAATCATCCGCGGCGCCAACGGCCTGACCACCGGCGCGGGCAGCCCGGCCGCATCGATCGACCTGGTGCGCAAGCATGCCGAAAGCGATGTGTTCACCGGTCGGGTCGATCTGTCGGCAGGGCGTTGGGACCGCTATCGCGGCACCGTCGACCTGCAATCGCCGTTGAACGCCGCCGGCAACGTGCGTGGGCGGGTGGTTGCCAGCGACGAGGACAAGCAGTCGTTCCGCGATTACTACAGCAAGCAATCGTCGCTGTTCTACGGCATCGTCGATGCGGATTTCAGCGATGCCACCAGCGCCTACATCGGCATCAACAAGCAGCGCAACGACGGCCGCGGCACCACCTGGGGCGGGGTGCCGGCGTACTTCAGCGACGGCAGCCGCACCGATTTTGCACGCTCGGATTCGTTCACGCCGCGCTGGGCGCGCGGCGTGGCGGACACCACCAATGCGTTTGCCGGCCTGACCCATCGCTTCGACAACGGTGCGCAGCTGCACGTGGAATATTCGCATCAGCGGTTCGAAGCCGATTGGAAGTCGGTGCTGTTCGGCTACTTCGATTACCCGGACCGCCAGACCGGCCTGGGCCTTGCCAACACTTTTGGCGGGCGCTATCCCGCACTCACGGCGCAAAACAGCCTGGATGCCTACCTCAGCGTGCCGCTGACCTGGTGGGGCCGCAACCACGAACTGGTCGCCGGCGCCACCTGGATGAACCGCAACGTGCGCAGCTGGTCCAACGGGCCGCAGCCACCGCAGGTGCTGACGGCCGAAAGCGTCTACGCCTGGACCGGCAGCATGGCGCAGCCGCAATGGACGCCGCTGGTGAAGGGCGAAGAACGCGACGTGCGCCAGGTGGCCGCCTATGCCGCCGGCCGTTTCAGCCTGACCGACGCGCTCACTGCCATCGTCGGCGCACGCGTCACCGACTGGAAGAACACCGATCAACTGGTGCCGGCCAATACCTACGAGCGTCGCGGCCGCACCACGCCGTACGCCGGCCTGATCCTGGACGTGGACGACCACCATTCGCTCTACGCCAGCTACACCGGCATCTTCAAGCCGCAAAACAATCGCGACCGTAGCGGGCGCTATCTCGCCCCGCTGGAAGGCAACAGCTACGAGGTCGGCGCCAAGGGCGAATACCTCGGTGGCCAGCTCAACGCGGCGCTGGCGTTGTTCCGTATCGAGCAGGACAACCTGGCGGTCAACGACCCCGGACAATTCGTGCCCGGCACCACCAATCAGGCTTTCCTGGCGGCGAAGGGCACGGTCAGCCAGGGCGTGGAATTCCAGCTCGATGGGCAGCTCTCCGAGCAGTGGCGGATCGCGTTCGGCTTTGCCCAGTTCGATGCCAACGATGCCAGCGGTGTCGACGTCAATCCGACCAGCCCGCGTCGCGAAGCCACCCTGTTCACCAGTTGGCAGACCGGGCCATGGCGCGTGGGCGGAGGCCTGAGCTGGCAGTCGGCCATCCACGAATTGATGTCCGGGCCACAGGGCACAACGCAACGGCTGACCCAGGGCAGCGTGGTGTTGGCCAACGCGATGGCACGCTACGACATCAACCAGGCATGGTCGGCGCAGCTCAACGTGCGCAACCTGTTCGACCGCAAGTACTACGCCAACATCGTCTATCAAAGCCAGTTGATCTACGGCGACCCGCGCGATGTGGAGCTGACGCTGTCCTGGAAGTTCTGACATTGCTCCAGACGACAGGCTTTGGCGGTATCGATGCCGCCATAGGTCCTGCGACGGTGGGCTAACCAAGCCTTTGCCTGCATCCAAACGGCGCGTCGACTCGGTGACTTGGTTGTCCCGAAGTGATTGGTCGGCGCGGATGGATCAATTGTAGAGCGGCTGCTCTGCGACTCGCTGCAGGGCCCTTGCCCGCCCACCCTCGCAGGACACGCCGCAAGTACATCCCTGTAGGCTCTTACGCGGCATCCATGCCGCGTAAGGTCCCGCGACGGTGGGCGGGCAAGGACCTGTCGAGAGCGTCGGTATGCATGGCAAGAGCAGGAACGGCGGCCGGCGGGTCAGATGCAGCGGTGGTTGCATGGACCTTGTGCGATCTGGCCGACGTGGTCTGATTTCCGAACAACACGTTCCGTCGAAGGCGGGCAGCAAGTTGATTGGGTTTGCCCCCTATCGCTAAATAGCCATGCACCCATGCATGCAAGCGACCAAGCCGCTGTGTCAAGTCACCCCGCATAGGTCATCTCGGTTTTGCGGTTGCATCAGCGCACGACCAACTTTGGAGGCGTGATGTCCTTACCGGTTCCGGGACCCTTGGCGGCATGGATGCCGCCAAGGAGCCTCCATGGATGGATTCACGGCGTGTCCCGGAAGTGGTGAGGGCATCGCGCCCTCGATCCACCGAGCTTTTGATTCAAGCTGCTGATCGCGCCTAAACGACGCCATCGCTCTAAGTCTTGATTGCCTGCTGCGTTGTGTAGTGGGGCTTGTAAGATGCGATAGATCAGCGGTAGAGCGGTATATCTGCTGTTTGGCTGTTTGGCTGCAGGGCCCTTGCCCGCCCACCGTCGCGGGACACGCCGCAAGTACGTCCCTGTAGGCTCTTACGCGGCATCCATGCCGCGTAAGGTCCCGCGACGGTGGGCAGGCAAGGACCCGTCGAGATGGTCGGTGTGTATGGCTTTCGACAAGGCAACCAGCGGATTCTCTGGGGCGTGGCGCACCACCCCTTGAAAACGTGGCCCGGGATCATCCGCATGACGTCAACAGCGGCTGTCAAAACGGCTGCGCGGCCAGTGCCCGGTGCGGCATTTGCTATGCGTCCACCCGGGTTTCTGCGTGCCGTCCACATCCGTCCGGCGACCGCGCGTTACGTTCTGTCAGTCGTTGTAAAGCGAGCCAGGCACGTTGTGCACTGCCTCAGCGCGGCTCGGCCACGATCAACCAGTTGTTGAACGGCGTGTTGCCATACAACGGCGCAAACGTTGCGCGCAGACCGGCGGCATCCAGCTGCGCCTGCAGGCTGTCGCGGGTGGGATAGCTGCGCGGCATGCGCTGCATCCAGCCGCTCAGATGCGCCAGCACATCGGTCACGCGGCTGGTGCGGCCACGGCTGCTGGCATCGCCCAATGCGCTGCGGATCACCAGCTTCGCGCCCGGCGTCAGCATCTGCGCCACGCTGCGCAACAGGCTGGCCTGCATGTCGGCCTGCAGATACTGCAGCACGTCCAGAATGGTCACGCTGCCGCGGTGTTGCGGCCAGGCCACGCTCAGATCGACCACGGCAAACTGCGTATTGCCCAATGCCGAGCGCTGCGCGATGTGTTGCGCGCGGCGAATCTTGGACGCGTCCACATCCACCCCGTGATACGCCAATGCCTGGCCATCGGCACGCAATGCGTGCGCGAGCAGGCCCAGCCCGCAGCCCAGATCCAGCACGGGCGCGGTGGTGCTGCGCAACTCGGCCAGCACGCCCGGATACAGCGGGTCGGTGCGCAGCTTGGCCTGGGTGTAGTAATAGTCGTAGCGATTGCCCAGCGGATGCGGCGGCAAAAACGCGCGCGCGATCGCCAGCGCCTGCGCGCGGCTCATGGGTTGGGTAGCGGTGCTGTGCAATGTCGTTCCTTGGCAATGAGGCTTGGTGCGCGGCTAGCTTGGGGCCTGCTAAGGCGATTGGGGCTGCTCACGCGTGGCGTGGTCCATCCCGATCGCGTTGGCAGCCGCTATCGCATCGCGCGCCGCTGGCAGTGCCAGTGCGGTCCAGCGCGCATACATGGCGCCGGAGGGATGCAGGCCATCGTCGACCAGCATGTCGGCAGCGTCGCCGCCATCGCGGCTGGTGGCGGTGATGTCGACAAAGCGCACCGAGCGCGCGGCGCAGCGTTCGGCGGCTACGCTGTTGAAGGCATCGATTTGTGCGCCGATCAGTGGCGCATCGCCGCCCTGCGCATGCGCAAACGGAGTCAGCCCCCAATCGGGAATCGACAGCACGAACACGCGTGCCGCAAGCCCGCCGGCGAACCCGATCGCACGCTGCAACAACGCATCGAACTGGCTGCGGTATTCGTCCAGCGAGCGTCCGCGGTATTGATTGTTGACACCGATCAGCAGGCTCACCAGCTCGAACGGCCCCTGCGGCGCAGCGGCATCGAGACCTGCCTGCAGCTCGTCGGTGGTCCAGCCGGTGGTGGCGATGATCTGCGGCGGCGCCACATTCCAGCCGTAGGCACGCAAACCGTCGACCAGTTGCACCGGCCAGCGCTGCTCGGGGGCAACGCCTTCGCCGATGGTGTAGGAATCGCCGAGCGCCAGATAGCGCAGCGGCGTGCCGGCCGCCGCCATCAGGCCACGCTGCGCGACTTGAGCGGCACGACCTTGGTGACCGCCTCGGCGCGGCGTGCCAGCGCACGGTCGATGCGTGCGAAGACATCGCGCATCACCGGCGCTTCCGGCATCAGGGTCACGCGGAAGTGGTGGCGGTAGGGCACGTTGAAGCTGGAACCCGGCACCACCAGCACGCCTTCCTCGTTCATCAGGTCGAGCGCGAATTCATGGTCGTCGAAGTTGCGTGCGGCCGGGCCGACCACCGCCGGGAACGCGTACAGCGCACCGGCCGGCGCCACCAGCGACAGGTGCTCGCTGGCCGCGCAGGCCTCGATCACCGCACGGCGGGTTTCGTACAGACGGCCACCCGGCGCGCACAGCGCCGAGATGGTGTCCGGCCCGTTGACTGCCGCGTCGATGGCGTACTGGCCCGGCACGTTGGCGCACAGGCGCAGCGCGCCGAGCAGGTCCATCGCGTTGCGCAGGTCGTTGATGCGCGACTGCTCGCCCGACAGCAGCGCCCAGCCCACGCGCCAGCCGCAGGCGCGGTGCACCTTGCTCAGGCCGCCGAAGGTGATGCACGGATGCGCACCGGCCAGCGGCGCCACTGGCACGAAGGCGGCGTCGTCGTAGAGCACCTGGTCGTAGATCTCATCGACCATCAGCAGCAGGTTGTGCTTGCTGGCGATGGCCACGATGCGCTCCAGCAGTTCGCGCGAATAGCTGGCGCCGCTGGGATTGTTCGGATTGATCAGCACGATGGCGCGGGTGCGCGAGGACACCAGCGTCTCGATTTCCACCGGGTCCGGCTGGAAGTCGTTTTCCGGGGCGCAGCGGTAATACACCGGCCGGCCATCGTTGAGGATGGTGGCGGCCGACCACAGCGGATAGTCGGGCGAGGGCACCAGCACTTCGTCACCGGGATTGAGCAGCGCACGCAGCGACAGGTCGATCAGCTCGCTGACGCCGTTGCCGACGAAGATGCGGTCCGGATGCGCATCCGGGTGCTGGCGCCGCGCATACGCGGTGGCGATTGCCTCGCGCGCTTCCGGCAGGCCTTGCTGATGGGTGTACGGATCGGTGCGGCCCATGTCGTCGGCGATCGCGCGCTGCAGATGCTCCGGCGCACGGAACCCGAACGCGCCTGGATTACCGATATTGAGCTTGATCAGTTTGCGGCCCTGCGCCTCCAGCTCCCGCGCTCGTCGCGCCAGCTCGCCCCGGATTTCGTAGCGGACTTCGGACAGACGCTCGCGGATGGCGAGCGGCTTTTGCGGGGCAGTGGACATGCGACGGGCCGGTTGTAGGCGTGAGGCTTGGCATGGTAGCGGAAATATGACAGGCGGACATGCTTGCATCGGCAACGATGTCAAGCCGCTGGCAGGCGTCAGCGGCTGGTCGGAGAGGCAAGGTCCTGGTCACCGTGGGCACACAATCAAGTGATGGCGTCTCAGCCTCGGAGACGCTTGATTGAGAAGATTGATTGAAGTCGAGGGGTTGGCTGATTGACAGCTTCTTAACATCTTCAGATTCTATTCCATCACTTGAGTCCGGCTTGGGCTCGACAGCAAGGAACGCGTATGTCAGGGGGAAGTGCGTCGCTCTCGTTAGTCGAGGGCGGCTCGTCGGTGCAAGACCGACCGGATCTGGGACTACAGGGGCTGGTCTTGCTAGCGCAATTTCATGGGGTTGCCGCCGACGCGGTGCAGCTGGCGCATGGGTTCGGACGAGGCGGCGAGCCGTTCGACGAAACCACGTTGCTGCTGGCCGCCAAGCAGTTGGGGCTGAAAGCCAAGGTCGTGGCCCAGCCGGCCGCACGGATCGGCATGGCCGCGTTACCAGCGCTGGCCCTGGTGCCGGATGGCGATGCCTTTATCGTCGCCAAGGTAAGTGCGGACCAGATCCTGATCCACGATCTGGTCGAAAAACGTCCGCGCTCCATCTCGCCCGCCGAGTTCGAAGCACGTTACCAGGGGCGGTTGCTGCAGGTGGCCTCGCGGGCTTCGGTGCTTGGCGACCTGGCCAA
>NZ_JACHOM010000008.1:0-16545 GCF_014199865.1 Xanthomonas sp. F14
GCCGCGTCGATCGCGTCATACGCCTTGAACTCGCCACCGAAACGCTCAGCACCGATCTTGGTCAGCGCGGCTGTCAACGTGGTCTTGCCATGGTCGACGTGACCGATGGTGCCGACGTTCACGTGCGGCTTGGTGCGCTCAAATTTAGCTTTTGCCATGACTAACTACCTCTAATTGAAAAATTTGTGAGAAGCGGCTGAGTGAACTCAGCCCTTCTTGGTGACGGCGTCGGCGATGTTGGCCGGTGCCTCTTCATAGTGGTCGAATTCCATCGAGAACGTCGCGCGGCCCTGGCTCATCGAACGCAGCGAGGTCGCGTAGCCGAACATTTCACCGAGCGGAATCATCGCGTTGATGATCTTGCCCGACGGGCTGTCGTCCTGACCCTGCAACACGCCACGACGACGGCTCACGTCGCCCATCACGTCACCCAGGTAATCCTCCGGGCTGACGATTTCGACCTTCATGATCGGCTCCAGCAACACAGGGCTGGCTTTCGCAAAGCCCTGCTTGAACGCCATCGACGCGGCCAGCTTGAACGCCATTTCCGAGGAGTCGACGTCGTGGTACGAGCCGAACACCAGCTTGACCTTCACGCCCACCACCGGGAAGCCAGCGATCGGACCACTGGTGATCGTCTCGCGCAGACCCTTTTCGACCGAGGGGATGAATTCCTTCGGAATGATGCCGCCGGTGATGTCGTTGATGAAGAGGAAATCGTCCTTGACGTTGTCGCTCTTGCGATCGTCCTCGGTCATCGGCGACAGCTCGATCACCACGTGACCGTACTGACCCTTACCACCGGACTGCTTGGCATGCTTGTAGTCGGACTTGACGTCGGACTTGCGGATGGTTTCGCGGTAGGCCACCTGCGGCTTGCCGACGTTGGCCTCGACATTGAACTCGCGACGCATACGGTCAACGATGATGTCCAGGTGCAATTCGCCCATGCCCGAGATGATGGTCTGGCCGGATTCCTCGTCGGTCTTGACGCGGAACGAGGGATCTTCCTGCGCCAGACGGCCCAGGGCCATGCCCATTTTTTCCTGGTCCGACTTGGTCTTGGGCTCCACCGCCATCGAGATCACCGGCTCCGGGAACACCATGCGCTCCAGGGTGATGACCTTGTCCTGCGCACACAGCGTGTCGCCGGTGGTGACGTCCTTCAGACCCACGGCAGCGGCGATGTCACCAGCGCGCACTTCCTTGATCTCTTCGCGATTGTTGGAGTGCATCTGCAGGATGCGGCCCACGCGCTCTTTCTTCGACTTGACCGGGTTGTAGACCTGGTCGCCGGAGTTCAACGTGCCCGAGTAGACACGGAAGAACGTCAGCGAGCCCACGAACGGGTCGGTCATGATCTTGAACGCCAACGCCGAGAACGGCGCGGTATCGGTGGCCGGACGGGTGTCTTCCTTCTCGTCCTCATCGATACCCTGGACCGGCGGACGGTCGGCCGGCGACGGCAACAGGTGCACGACGCCGTCGAGCATGGCCTGCACGCCCTTGTTCTTGAACGCCGAACCGCAGAACACCGGCACGATTTCGACCTTCAGGGTGCGCTCGCGCAGACCCACCAGGATCTCTTCTTCGCTCAGGTCGCCTTCGTTGAGGTACTTGTCCATCAGGTCTTCGCTGGCTTCTGCAGCCGCCTCGACCATGAACGAACGCGCCTCGGTCGCGATCTCGACCAGATCGGCCGGGATGTCGCGGTATTCGAAGGTGGTGCCCTGCGATGCGGTATCCCAATGGATCGCCTTCATCTTGAGCAGGTCGACCACGCCCTCGAAGCCGTCTTCGGCGCCGATCGGCACCTGCATCGGCACGGCGTAGGCACCCAGACGGGCCTTCAGCTGCTCGACGACCTTGTCGAAGTTGGCACCGGTACGGTCCATCTTGTTGACGAAGGCCATGCGCGGCACCGAGTACTTGTTGGCCTGGCGCCACACGGTCTCGGACTGCGGCTGCACGCCACCGACGGCGCACAGCACGAACACCGCACCGTCGAGCACGCGCAAGGAGCGCTCCACTTCGATGGTGAAGTCAACGTGCCCGGGGGTGTCGATGATGTTGAAGCGGTGCTGCGGCATGGACTTGTCCATGCCCGACCAGAACGCAGTGGTCGCAGCGGAGGTGATGGTGATACCACGCTCCTGCTCCTGCTCCATCCAGTCCATCACTGCAGCGCCGTCATGGACTTCGCCGATCTTGTGACTGACACCGGTGTAGAACAGGATGCGCTCGGAAGTGGTGGTCTTGCCGGCATCGATGTGGGCCATGATGCCGAAGTTGCGGTAACGCTCGATAGGGGTGGTGCGGGCCACGGGGAGCCTCTCAATTTCTTGGATTTCGGATGGCCGAACGCCGCCTTTCGGCGGCCTTCGGATTGGATGCGACGCGTAACGCGTCGCAAACAGCACTCAGATGGTGCTGAAGGGCCCCGTTACCAAGGCCCACGAGGTCACCAGCGGTAATGTGCGAACGCCTTGTTCGCCTCCGCCATACGGTGCGTCTCTTCGCGCTTCTTGATCGCGCCGCCGCGGCTTTCCGAGGCGTCCAACAGTTCTGCAGCCAGCTTGCGCGGCATGGTGTTCTCGCCACGCTTGCGCGCGGAGTCGATCAACCAGCGCATTGCCAGCGCCATGCGACGGGAGGAGCGCACTTCGACGGGCACCTGATAGGTAGCACCACCGACGCGACGCGATTTAACTTCGACAGCCGGGGCCACGTTGTCCAGTGCTTTCTGCACCAGCTCGACGGCATTCGGATTCTTTTCGCCAATGACGTCCATCGCGCCATAGACAATTTTCTCAGCAACCGACTTCTTGCCACTTTGCATCACCATATTGATGAAGCGGGCAATGGTTTCGCTGCCATGCTTTGGATCAGGCAGGACGGTGCGCTGCGGAGTAGAACCTTTACGGGACATTGGAGTGTTTCCTTAGCTCTTCGGGCGCTTGGCGCCGTACTTGGAACGACCTTGACGGCGCTTTGCGACGCCGGCGGCGTCCAGCGAACCACGGACGGTGTGATAACGCACACCGGGAAGATCCTTGACGCGGCCACCACGAATCAGGACCACGGAGTGCTCCTGCAGGTTGTGGCCTTCACCACCGATGTAGCTGATGACCTCTTCCTGGTTCGTCAGGCGCACTTTGGCAACCTTACGCAGGGCCGAGTTCGGCTTCTTCGGGGTAGTGGTATAGACGCGTGTGCAGACGCCACGGCGCTGCGGACACTTGTCCAGTGCCGGGGAGGCACTCTTGTAGGTGGTCGCTTGCCGAGGCTTGCGGACCAGCTGATTGATCGTCGTCATCAGTTGATTCTTCTGATTGAGAGGCCGAGACGGCCTTGCACGAAAACAAAGGCAGGCCGAAAAACGGCCCGCCGAGACAGGGAAGTATAGCTGGCAGGACGAAACTCCGTCAACTTCACGGAATTCTAACCCTGCTGGCCCATCCAAGGCCGGAAAACGGAGGGCCTCCTACCCTCCTTTTCGCTTGGCTTACGGCGGTCTTGCGACCGCCGTCGGAGCGCTTACTCCTCGTCCGCGCCAGCGTCGGCCACGGCTGCGACCGGTTCGGCCACCGCCGGCTTGCCCGACAGCGTTTCCATTTCCGAGTCGGTCAGACCCGACGACTTGCGACGTCCGGCGTGATACGCCAGGCCGGTACCGGCCGGGATCAGACGACCCACGATCACGTTTTCCTTCAGACCGCGCAGGTTGTCGCGGGTGCCGCGCACGGCAGCCTCGGTCAACACGCGGGTGGTCTCCTGGAACGAGGCCGCCGAGATGAACGACTCGGTGGCCAGCGAGGCCTTGGTGATACCCAGCAGCACCGGATCGTACTTGGCCGGCAGCTCGTTGCGCTTGACCAGGCGTGCATTTTCCTCGATGACGCGCTGGCGCTCGACCTGCTCGCCGTTGAGGAACTTGCTGGTGCCCTGGTCGACGATCTCGACCTTGCGCAGCATCTGGCGCGTGATCACCTCGATGTGCTTGTCGTTGATCTTCACGCCCTGCAGGCGGTACACGTCTTGGATTTCCTTGACCAGGTACGCAGCCAGCGGCTCGACACCCAGCAGACGCAGGATGTCCTGCGGGCTCGGCTCGCCGTCCACCACGGTCTCGCCCTTGGTCACATGCTCGCCTTCGAACACGATGATCTGGCGGTACTTCGGGATCAGCTCTTCGTGTTCCGACCCATCGGTGTCCTTGATGATCAGGCGCTGCTTGCCCTTGGTGTCCTTACCGAAGCTGATGATGCCCGAGCGCTCGGCCAGGATCGCAGGATCCTTCGGCTTGCGTGCTTCGAACAGGTCGGCAACGCGCGGCAGACCACCGGTGATGTCGCGGGTCTTGGACGCTTCCTGCGGGATCTTGGCAACCACGTCGCCCACGCCGACGGCGGCGCCGTCCTGCAGGTTGACAATGGAGCGCGGTGGCAACAGGTACTGGGCCGGCAGATCCGTATTCGGGATCGTCAGGTCGTTGCCCTTGCCATCGACGATGCGCACGATCGGGCGCAGTTCCTTGGCATGCGCACCGCGACGCTTCGGGTCGGTGATTTCGCGCGAGGCCAGACCGGTCAGTTCGTCGGTCTTCTCGATGACGGTGACGCCGTCGACGAAGTCGATGAAGCGGATGAAGCCGGCCACTTCCGACACGATCGGGTGGTTATGCGGATCCCAGTTCGCCACGCTCTGTCCGGCCTTGACCGCATCACCGTCCTTGGCGGTGATGGTGGCGCCGTACGGCAGCTTGTAACGCTCGCGCTCGCGGCCGTGGCCGTCGAGCACGGACAGTTCGCCCGAACGCGAGACAGCGACCAACGCGCCGCTGGCGTGCGCCACCGACTTGAGGTTGTTGAACTTCACCGAACCAGTGGTCTTGACGGTGATGTTGTCCACTGCCGCCGCACGCGATGCCGCACCACCGATGTGGAACGTACGCATGGTCAGCTGGGTACCCGGCTCGCCGATCGACTGGGCGGCGATGACGCCGACCGCTTCACCGATGTTGACCTGGTGACCGCGTGCAAGATCGCGACCGTAGCAACGTGCGCACACGCCGAACGAGGACTCGCAGCTGATGGTCGAACGCACCTTCACCGACTGCACGCTGGCGTCTTCCAGCTTGGCAACCCAGGCTTCGTCCAGCAGCGTGTTGCGGGTGACGATCGGCTCTTCGTCGTTGCCCGGCAGGTAGACGTCCTCGGCCACCACACGGCCCAGCACGCGCTCCCTCAACGGCTCCACCACGTCGCCGCCTTCCACGATCGGGGTCATGATCAACCCTTCGGTGGTGCCGCAGTCGACTTCGGTGATCACCACGTCCTGCGCCACGTCGACCAGACGACGGGTCAGGTAACCCGAGTTCGCGGTCTTGAGCGCGGTATCGGCCAGACCCTTACGGGCACCGTGGGTGGAGTTGAAGTACTCCTGCACGTTCAGGCCTTCGCGGAAGTTCGCCTTGATCGGCGTCTCGATGATCGAGCCGTCCGGACGCGCCATCAGGCCGCGCATGCCGGCCAGCTGACGGATCTGCGCCTGGCTACCACGCGCGCCGGAGTCGGCCATGATGTACAGCGAGTTCATCGACTTCTGGTCGATGGTCTCGCCCTTGGCGTTTTCGACCTTCTCGGTACCAATGGTGTCCATCATCGCCTTGGCGATGCGCTCGCTGGTACGCGACCAGATGTCCACGACCTTGTTGTAGCGCTCGCCGGCGGTGACCAGACCGGACTGGTACTGCTCCTGGATTTCCAGCACTTCGGCTTCGGCCTCGGTGAGGATGCCCTTCTTCTCGTCCGGGATCAGCATGTCGTCGATGCCGATCGACACGCCTGCGCGGGTTGCGTAGGCATAGCCGGTGTACATCAGCTTGTCGGCGAACACGACGGTGTCCTTCAAGCCCAGCAGACGGTAGCTGGAGTTGATCAGACGCGAGATGTTCTTCTTGGTCATCTCGGTGTTGGCCAGCTGGAACGGCAGGCCTTCGGGCAGGATTTCGCTCAGCAGTGCACGACCGACCGTGGTGTCCACGATCGAGGTGCCGCTGCTGCGCTTGCCGTCGGCTTCCACGTCCACCTGGGTGATGCGGACCTTGACCTTGGCGTGCAGTTCCACCACGCGGTTGTCGTAGGCGCGCTTCACTTCGCTGGTGTTGGCGAACACCATGCCCTCGCCCTTCTTGTTCTCCAGGGCGCGGCTCATGTAGTACAGGCCCAACACCACGTCCTGCGACGGCACGATGATCGGCTCGCCGTTGGCCGGCGACAGGATGTTGTTGGTGGACATCATCAGCGCACGCGCTTCCAGCTGGGCTTCCAGCGAGAGCGGCACGTGGACGGCCATCTGGTCACCGTCGAAGTCGGCGTTGAATGCAGTACACACCAGCGGATGCAGCTGGATGGCCTTGCCTTCGATCAACACCGGTTCGAACGCCTGGATGCCCAGACGGTGCAGGGTCGGCGCACGGTTCAGCAGCACCGGATGCTCGCGGATCACCTCTTCCAGGATGTCCCAGACTTCGGCTTCTTCGCGCTCGACCAGCTTCTTGGCCGCCTTGATGGTGGTGGCCAGGCCGCGACGCTGCAGCTTGGCGAACACAAACGGCTTGAACAGCTCCAGCGCCATCTTCTTCGGCAGGCCGCACTGGTGCAGTTTGAGGTACGGACCGACGGTGATGACCGAACGGCCGGAGTAGTCCACGCGCTTGCCGAGCAGGTTCTGACGGAACCGGCCCTGCTTGCCCTTGATCATGTCGGCCAGCGACTTCAGCGGACGCTTGTTGGTGCCGGTGATGGCACGGCCGCGACGGCCGTTGTCCAGCAGCGCATCGACCGATTCCTGCAGCATGCGCTTCTCGTTGCGCACGATGATGTCCGGCGCATTGAGCTCGAGCAGACGACGCAGACGGTTGTTGCGGTTGATCACGCGGCGATACAGATCGTTCAGATCCGAGGTCGCGAAGCGGCCACCATCCAGCGGCACCAGCGGACGCAGATCCGGCGGCAGCACCGGCAGCACGGTCATGACCATCCACTCCGGACGGTTGCCCGATTCCAGGAAGGCTTCGATCAGCTTGATGCGCTTGGTGAGGCGCTTGAGCTTGGTTTCCGAACCGGTGCTGGCGATTTCCTCGCGCAGGCGGGTCATTTCCGACTGCAGGTCGATCGTGCGCAGCAGCTCGTACACGGCCTCGGCGCCCATGGCGGCGTCGAAGTCGTCGTTGTACTCCTGGCGTGCGGTCAGGTACTGCTCTTCGGTCAGCAGCTGGCGGCGCTCGAGCGGGGTCAGGCCCGGCTCGGTGACCACGTAGGCTTCGAAGTACAGCACGCGCTCGATGTCACGCAGGGTCATGTCCAGCATCAGGCCGATGCGCGAGGGCAGCGACTTGAGGAACCAGATGTGCGCGACCGGCGAGGCCAGGTCGATGTGACCCATGCGCTCGCGACGCACCTTGGCCAGGGTGACTTCGGTGCCGCACTTTTCGCAGACCACACCGCGGTGCTTCATGCGCTTGTACTTGCCGCACAGGCACTCGTAGTCCTTGATCGGTCCGAAGATGGCGGCGCAGAACAGGCCGTCACGCTCGGGCTTGAAGGTACGGTAGTTGATGGTTTCGGGCTTCTTCACTTCGCCGTAGGACCACGAACGGATCAGGTCCGGCGATGCCAGCGCGATCTTGATCGCGTCGAAATCCAGCGTCTGGCGCTGTTGATTGAAGAGGTTGAGCAGGTCTTTCATTTGATATCTCCGGGTCGGAGGAATTTCGTAGCTGAGATGAAACCGAGGGCCTTACGTTCCGGATCCCGGCGCCGCATCGCGGCGCCAGGATCCAGCTCGATCACTCTTCCAGTTCCATGTTGATCGCCAGCGAGCGGATTTCCTTCACCAATACGTTGAAGGATTCCGGCATGCCCGCGACCATCTCGTGCTCACCATCGACGATGTTCTTGTACATCTGGTTGCGGCCCTGCACGTCGTCGGACTTCACCGTCAGCATTTCCTGCAGGGTGTAGGCCGCGCCGTAGGCTTCCAGCGCCCAGACTTCCATCTCACCGAAGCGCTGACCACCGAACTGCGCCTTGCCGCCCAGCGGCTGCTGGGTGACGAGCGAGTACGGACCGGTCGAGCGTGCATGCATCTTGTCGTCGACCAGGTGGTTCAACTTCAGGTAGTGCATGTAGCCGACCGTGGTCTTGCGATCGAACGCTTCACCGGTACGACCGTCGTACAACTGGGTCTGACCGCTCTGCGGCAGTTCGGCAAGTTCCAGCATGCGCTTGATCTCCGCTTCGCTGGCACCGTCGAACACCGGGGTGGCCATCGGCACGCCATCGACCAGGTTCTTGCCCAGGTTGAGCAATTCCTCATCGCTGAACTGCGAAAGATCCACGCGCTGTGCATTGATCGCGCTGTCGTGGTTGTAGATGTCGTCCAGGAACTTGCGCAGTTCGCTGACCGCCGCCTGGGCTTCCAGCATGCGCTGGATCTTGCGACCCAGGCCCTTGGCGGCCCAGCCCAGATGCACTTCCAGAATCTGGCCGATGTTCATACGCGACGGCACGCCGAGCGGGTTCAGCACGATGTCGACCGGCTCGCCGGTGGCCATGTACGGCATGTCCTCGACCGGCACGACGTTGGAGACCACACCCTTGTTGCCGTGGCGGCCTGCCATCTTGTCGCCCGGCTGGATGCGGCGCTTCACTGCCAGGAACACCTTGACCATCTTCAGCACGCCCGGTGCGAGGTCGTCGCCCTGGGTGATCTTGCCGCGCTTGTCGGCGAAGCGTGCCTCGAATTCCTTTTCGTGCGCCTGGATCTGCTTCTGCGCACGCTCGATGGCATCGGCAGCGTCTTCATCCTTCATGCGCAGCTGGAACCAGTCGGACTTCTTCAGCCCGTCCAGATACGCGTCGGTGACGTTGTCGCCCTTCTTCAGGTTCGGACCGCCGTTGGCGACCTTGCCCACAATCTGCGAGCGCAGACGTGCGTAGATGGCCGCTTCCAGGATGCGGAACTGGTCGTCGAAATCCTTCTTGACGCGCTTGATTTCGGACTCTTCGATCTGACGCGCACGCTTGTCCTTCTCGATGCCGTCGCGGGTGAAGACCTGCACGTCGATGACGGTGCCGTCCATGCCCGGGGGCACGCGCAGCGAGCTGTCCTTCACGTCGGACGCCTTCTCACCGAAGATCGCACGCAGCAGCTTTTCTTCCGGCGTCAGCTGGCTCTCGCCCTTCGGCGTGACCTTGCCGACCATGATGTCGCCGGCGCGCACTTCCGCACCGATGTACACCACGCCGCTCTCGTCCAGACGGTTCAGGGCCTGCTCGGACACGTTCGGGATGTCGGCGGAAATTTCCTCCGGCCCCAGCTTGGTGTCGCGCGCAACGCAGGTCAGTTCTTCGATGTGGATCGTGGTGTAACGATCTTCTTCCACCACGCGCTCGGAGAGCAGGATGGAGTCTTCGAAGTTGTAGCCGTTCCAAGGCATGAACGCGATCAGCATGTTCTGACCCAGCGCCAGCTCACCGATGTCGGTGGACGGGCCGTCGGCCAGCACGTCGCCGCGTGCGATCACGTCACCCACGTTCACCAGCGGACGCTGGTTGATGCAGGTGTTCTGGTTGGAGCGGGTGTACTTGATCAGGTTGTAGATATCCACGCCGGCATCGGTGCCGCCGCCGATTTCTGCCTCGTTGACCTTGACCACGATGCGGGCCGCGTCGATCTGCTCGATCACGCCACCACGCAAGGCATTGACGGTCACACCCGAGTCGCGCGCGACCGCACGCTCGATACCGGTACCGACCAACGGCTTCTGCGAACGCAGCGTCGGCACGGCCTGGCGCTGCATGTTGGCGCCCATCAGTGCGCGGTTGGCGTCGTCGTGCTCCAGGAACGGCACCAGCGCCGCGGCGACCGACACGGTCTGCATCGGCGAGACGTCCATGAAGTGCACTTCGGCCGGCGGCTTGAGCAGCGACTCGCCCTGGAACCGGCACGGCACGAACTGCTCGGTGAGCATGTTCTTGGCGTCGGTCAGCGCGTTCGCCTGGGCGATCACGTACTCGTTTTCCTCGATCGCCGACAGGTACTCGACGTCGTCGGAGACCTTGCCGTCCAGCACCTTGCGGTACGGCGTCTCGAGGAAGCCGTACTGGTTGGTGCGGGCGAACACGGCCAGCGAGTTGATCAGGCCGATGTTCGGGCCTTCCGGAGTTTCGATGGTGCAGACGCGGCCGTAATGGGTCGGATGCACGTCGCGCACTTCGAAGCCGGCGCGCTCGCGGGTCAGACCGCCCGGGCCCAGTGCGGAGACGCGACGCTTGTGCGTGACTTCCGACAGCGGGTTGTTCTGATCCATGAACTGCGACAGCTGCGAGGAGCCGAAGAATTCCTTGATCGCCGCAGCCACCGGCTTGGCGTTGATCAGTTCCTGCGGGGTCAGGCCCTCGGACTCGGCCATCGACAGGCGTTCCTTGACCGCGCGCTCGACGCGGACCAGGCCCACGCGGAACACGTTTTCGGCCATTTCGCCGACCGAACGCACGCGACGGTTGCCCAGGTGATCGATGTCATCGACCACGCCGCGACCGTTGCGGATCTCGGTGAGCACCTTGATCACTTCCAGGATGTCGGAGGTGTCGGTGTGCTCGGCGACCAGACGCTTGGATTCTTCGTCATTGCGCTCGGCAAAGTACTTCTTGTCGTACAGCACCGACTCGCCCAGCACGTCCTTGCGGCCGACGCGACGGTTGAACTTCATGCGGCCGACCGTGGACAGGTCGTAGCGCTCGAAGGTGAAGAACAGGTTGTGGAACAGGTTCTGTGCGGCTTCCTTGGTCGGCGGCTCGCCCGGACGCATCATGCGATAGATCTCGACCAGCGCTTCGAGCTGGGTCTTGGTCGGATCGATCCGCAGGGTGTTGGACAGGTACGGACCGCGGTCCAGATCGTTCACCCACAGGGTGCCGACCGCATCGACGCCGGCCTTGCGGAACGCTGCCAGCTGGTCTTCGGTGATCTCGTCGTTGGCATTGGCCAGCAGTTCGCCGGTGGAGCCATCGACCACGTCGTGCGACAGGATGCGGGTGAGCAGATAGTCGTCCGGCACGGCCAGCGCGGCGACGCCGGCGGCTTCAAGCTGCTTGACGTGACGGGCGGTGATGCGCTTGCCCGCTTCCACGATGACCTTGTCGCCATCGGCCAGGTCGAAGTTCAGCGTTTCGCCACGCAGACGCTCCGGCACCAGCTCCAGCTGCACGCCTTCGTCCGGATTGATGTGGAACGTATTGATCTCGAAGAACTCGGCCAGCATCTCTTCGTTGCTGTAGCCGAGCGCGCGCAGCAGGATCGACACCGGCAGCTTGCGGCGACGGTCGATACGGGTGAACAGCGCGTCCTTCGGGTCGAACTCGAAGTCCAGCCAGGAACCGCGGTACGGAATGATGCGGGCGCTGTACAGCAGCTTGCCCGAGCTGTGGGTCTTGCCACGGTCGTGGTCGAAGAACACACCCGGCGAGCGGTGCAGCTGCGAGACGATGACGCGCTCGGTGCCGTTGACGATGAAGGTACCGTTGTCGGTCATCAGCGGGATTTCGCCCAGATAGACCTCCTGCTCCTTCACGTACTTGATGGCCTTGGTCGACGACTCGCGGTCGTAGATCACCAGGCGCACGGTCACGCGCAGCGGCGCGCCATAGCTCATGCCACGCTGACGGCATTCACGCTCGTCAAACACCGGCTGACCCAACTTATAGCCCACGTATTCCAGCGCGGCATTGCCGCTGTAGCTGGAAATCGGGAACACCGACTTCAATGCCGCGTGCAGACCGAGGTCCTTACGCTTGTTCGGCTCCACGTCTTCCTGCAGGAACTCGCGGTAGGAATCGACCTGGATGGCAAGCAGGAACGGCACTTCGAGAATCGAGCGCTGCTTGCCGAAGTCCTTGCGGATACGCTTTTTTTCGGTGAACGAATAAGACGTCATGAGTCTTCACCCTAGGCTGCGGGGGCCGCGTCGCGGCGGCCCTGAAATAACAAAATTGTCAGTTGGAAGTCGCTGGTATTGCCGGCACCAGCACGCCTTCTCCCGCTACTTCCAACTACCAACTCGGTGAAGCGGGGATTGGGAATCGCGTGATTGGGGATGCGCGAAGATTGCCTTCGAATCCCGAATTCCGCCTCTCAAATCCCGGCTTTCCATCAACGGCCAAAGGCCGGGAGCTTTACGCTCCCAGCCTTCAGTGCATCACCGTGAAACGCTGGCGATGCAAGGGACTGCTTACTTGATTTCGACAGTCGCGCCAGCTTCGGTCAGTTCCTTCTTGATCTTCTCGGCTTCGTCCTTCGACGCGCCTTCCTTCAGCATGCCACCGGCTTCGGTCAGATCCTTGGCTTCCTTCAGACCCAGGCCGGTCACGGCGCGGACGGCCTTGATGACGCCGACCTTGTTGGCGCCGCAGTTGGTCAGCACCACGTTGAACTCGGTCTGCTCTTCGACCACGGCAGCCGGGCCAGCTGCAGCAGCAGCGACCGGAGCGGCGGCGGAGACGCCGAACTTTTCTTCGATGGCCTTGACCAGCTCCATCACTTCCATCAGGGACTTCTCGGCGATGGCGTCGACGATCTGTTCGTTGGTAAGGGACATTGTGATTACCTTTAAATGATTTTCTGGATTGGGGTTCTAGCGAACGCTAGGACATCAAGCTTCGGCAGTCTCGGCGACCGGCGCGGCGGCTTCGTCGCCACCACCCTGCTTGTCGCCCACGGCCTTGACGGCACGGGCAAACATGGCAGCCGGTTCGGACAGCACGCGGGCCAGCATGGCCAGGGCCTGATCGCGGGTCGGCAGCGAAGCCAACACGTCGACGTGGCCAGCCGGGAACAGTTCCCCGCCGATGGACACGACCTTGGCCTGCAACTTGTCGTTGCCCTTGGCGAATTCCTTGATCAGGCGACCGGCAGCGCCGGGCTCCTCCATCGAAAACGCATACAGCAAAGGACCGACCAGCTTGTCAGCGACGACAGCGAAATCAGTACCTTCAACGGCGCGCGCAGCCAGGGTGTTCTTGACAACTTTCAAGAACACGCCGGTTTCGCGGGCCTGCTTGCGCATCGCGGTCATCTGGGAGACCGTGATGCCAGCGTATTCGGCGGCGATCAAGGAGTGAGCCTTGGCGGCGATGTCTGCCAGCTCGGCGACTACTTCTTGCTTCTGAGACAGATTGAGAGCCATTGCACTCCTCCGTTAAAGCCGGGATTCGGGATTAGCGATTCGGGATTCGCCAGAGCTGATGAAGCCGCTTCTGTCAATCCCCAATGCCGAATCTCCAATCCCAGCTTCAAACTACTCCGCTCGCGGCTCCTGCCGGTTGCGGTCCAGGGCAGCCTCCTTCCTGGAAGCCGGGAACATCGACCGATGTTCCTTTGGTGGCCGTTCTAGACCTGGAGTGGGCTCGATCCGGGATGTCCCAGACGCGCGTAAACCAGAAAGCTCCAGAAGGGCGACACCATCTACGCCGGCCGGCTCTTGCGAACCTGATTAAGCGATCCCGCTGCATCGACGGCGACTCCTTGCCAAAGCGAGCATCCATGCCCGTCGTCGATCTGCGCTGACCGCGCCTGCGGTCTTTGACGGCTACCGCCGGACATGCCGGCGATCGCCTTCAAAATGTCCGTTACCCCAAAGGAGGGAACGGACTCCCAGCACACGGTGACCCGGGCCGGAAAAACAATGCTGTACTACATCGACGGGTCAGGCCCATGACAGGCCCGACCCCTCAACTCACTTCAGTGCAAGGCTGGACTGGTCGACGGTCACGCCAGGGCCCATCGTCGAGCTGACCGACACCTTCTGCAGGTAGGTCCCCTTCGAGGTAGCCGGCTTGGCCTTGATCAGGTCCAGCAACAGCGCCTGCAGGTTCGACTTCAGCGCTTCGTCATCGAAGCTGGCCTTGCCGATGGTGCAGTGGATGATGCCGGCCTTGTCGGTGCGGTAACGCACCTGACCCGACTTGGCATTCTTGACCGCTTCGCCCGGGTTGGCCGACACGGTGCCGACCTTCGGGTTGGGCATCAGGCCGCGCGGGCCCAGCAGGGTGCCGAGCTTACCGACGACGCGCATCGCGTCCGGGGTGGCGATGACCACGTCGTAGCTCAGATCGCCGGCCTGCATCTTCTCGGCCAGGTCGTCCATGCCCACCGCCTCGGCACCAGCGGCCAGGGCTTCGTCAGCCTTGGCACCGGCCGGCGCGAACACCGCAACGCGCACGCTCTTGCCGGTACCGGCCGGCAGCACGGTGGAACCGCGCACCTGCTGGTCGGACTTCTTGGCGTCAACGCCCAGGCGCACGGCAACGTCGATCGACTCGACGAACTTGGCCTTGGTCACGGTCTTCAGGATCTTGATTGCGTCTTCGAAGGCATAGGTCTTGCCCGGAACGACAGCGGCCGCAATGGCCTTAACGCGCTTGCTCTGTGCCATGTCTTAGCCCTCCACCGTCAAACCCATGCTGCGGGCAGAACCCGCAATCGTGCGCACTGCCGCTTCCAGCTCGGCTGCCGTCAGATCGGCTTCCTTGACCTTGGCGATCTCTTCCAGCTGCTTGCGCGTCACCTTGCCCACCTTGTCGGTGTTGGGGCGCTTGGAGCCGGAACTCACGCCTGCAGCCTTCTTGAGCAGCACGCTGGCCGGGGTGCTCTTGGTGATGAAGGTGAAGGTACGGTCGGAGTACGCGGTGATGACCACCGGCGTCGGCAGACCTGGCTCCAGCTTGGACGTCGCTGCGTTGAACGCCTTGCAGAATTCCATGATGTTCAGACCGCGCTGACCCAGGGCAGGGCCGACCGGCGGCGCAGGATTGGCCTGACCTGCCTTGACCTGCAACTTGATGTAAGCAGTTATCTTCTTTGCCATTTCGATACTCTCCGGGTGCTAGCGCCTTGACTGCAGGCTCCCCATCGGACCGGGAAATCACGTGTCCCGGCTTCACGTTTCTGACCACACGCAGATGGCTGCCATGCGGCAGCCATTGGTTCCCGGCGGTTCGCCAGGTCAGCGAGCCGCGCACTATAGCAGCATTCAAGTCGGACGCCTAGACGGCGCCCGGCCGGCGTCAGCCCTTCTCGACCTGACCGAACTCGAGCTCGACCGGCGTGGAGCGACCGAAGATGAGCACGGCAACCCGCAGCCTGCTCTTCTCGTAATTGACCTCTTCCACAACGCCATTGAAGTCGTTGAACGGACCGTCGGTGACGCGCACCATCTGACCCGGCTCGAACAGCACCTTCGGACGCGGCTTCTCGACGCCGTCCTGCACACGCTGCAGGATTGCATCGGCCTCTTCGTCGCGAATCGGCAGCGGACGGTCGGCAGTACCGCCAATGAACCCCATCACCTTGGAAGTTTCCTTCACCAAGTGCCAGCTTTCATTGTCGATGCGCGGGATACCGGCCTCTTCGTGGGTCTCGATCTGCACCAGCACGTAGCCGGGGAAGAACTTGCGCTCGGACCGACGCTTCTGGCCGGCGCGCATTTCGATGACTTCTTCGGTCGGCACCAAGACGTCGCCAAAACGGTCTTCCATCTCGGCACGGGCGATACGGTCACGCAATGCCTGCGCAACGGATTTTTCGAAGCCTGAATAGGCGTGAACGACATACCAACGCTTCACTGCTTGATTCTCCTCAACGAGCCAGGAACCACTGCGTGAGCTTCTGGATGACAAAGTCGAAGCCGCCCAACAGCAAACTCAGAATGATCACAACGACAATCACGACCCAGGTGGTGCGGATGGCTTCCTGACGCGTCGGCCAGACAACCTTGCGCAACTCGAACCTGGATTCGGACATGAATTCACGGGTTTCCCGGCCCTTGCCGGTTCCCAAAAACACGAATGCGCCGGCCACCAGCCCCACGATCACTGCCAGCGCACGCAACTGCGGCGTCCAGGCACCAAACTGGGTGGCGCGCTCGGGCGCAGAAAACCAGAACCACACAAACAACCCCGCGATCACCAGGAGCGCGGAGATGACGTATTTCACGATATCAGCGCTGGCAGCAGACGCGCTTTTGGAAGGCTCGATTTTGCTATTCATCCGGCTCTAGTTACCGATCTGACCCGAATCGCTGGGCCGGAAAGAGGAGTGGCACGCCAGGAGGGACTCGAACCCCCAACCTGCGGTTTTGGAGACCGCTGCTCTGCCAATTGAGCTACTGGCGTATGTACTCGTTTACCGCAAACCCTAAGACAACGAAGGCGGACCGCGGTTCAGCCGGCCCGCCATTCGTTTGGCACCAGCCGCCGCGAGGCGACTGGATGCAGGCACTTACTTGATGATCTTGGCAACCACGCCGG
Organism: Xanthomonas sp. F14; assembly: GCF_014199865.1. Classification (NCBI taxonomy): domain Bacteria; kingdom Pseudomonadati; phylum Pseudomonadota; class Gammaproteobacteria; order Lysobacterales; family Lysobacteraceae; genus Xanthomonas; species Xanthomonas sp. F14. The sequence continues at coordinate 16,374 of NZ_JACHOM010000008.1, forward strand.
CGCCGACGGTACGACCGCCTTCACGGATGGCGAAGCGCAGACCTTCGTCCATCGCGACCGGGTTGATCAGGGTCACAACCATCTTCACGTTGTCGCCCGGCATCACCATCTCCACGCCTTCCGGCAGCTGGCAGGCGCCAGTGATGTCGGTGGTGCGGAAGTAGAACTGCGG
>NZ_JACHOM010000009.1:0-5418 GCF_014199865.1 Xanthomonas sp. F14
AATTTCGCACAAAAAGAAACCCTCAGTCCTGTTGGACTGAGGGTTTCGGGTAAAGCCCCTGGCGATGACCTACTCTCGCATGGCTTGAGCCACACTACCATCGGCGCAGCTGCGTTTCACTTCCGAGTTCGGGATGGGATCGGGTGGTTCCACAGCGCTAATTTCACCAGGGAGACGGTTGGAGCAGCGCTTGATAGCGCTCGTCTCGCATAGGTAACTTGTGACGTAGCTTGCGTTTGGTGATCTACCAACGTTCGTTGGGACCAAGGCAACTTGAGGTTATATGGTCAAGCCGCACGGATCATTAGTATCAGTTAGCTCAATACATTGCTGTACTTACACACCTGACCTATCAACCACATAGTCTATATGGTTCCTTTAGGGGGCTTGTGCCCCGGGAAGTCTCATCTTGAGGCGCGCTTCCCGCTTAGATGCTTTCAGCGGTTATCGCTTCCGAACATAGCTACCCGGCAATGCCACTGGCGTGACAACCGGAACACCAGAGGTTCGTCCACTCCGGTCCTCTCGTACTAGGAGCAGCCCCTCTCAAACTTCCAACGCCCATGGCAGATAGGGACCGAACTGTCTCACGACGTTCTGAACCCAGCTCGCGTACCACTTTAAATGGCGAACAGCCATACCCTTGGGACCGACTACAGCCCCAGGATGTGATGAGCCGACATCGAGGTGCCAAACACCGCCGTCGATATGAACTCTTGGGCGGTATCAGCCTGTTATCCCCGGAGTACCTTTTATCCGTTGAGCGATGGCCCTTCCATACAGAACCACCGGATCACTAAGACCTACTTTCGTACCTGCTTGATCCGTCGATCTTGCAGTCAAGCACGCTTATGCCTTTGCACACAGTGCGCGATGTCCGACCGCGCTGAGCGTACCTTCGTGCTCCTCCGTTACTCTTTAGGAGGAGACCGCCCCAGTCAAACTACCCACCATACACGGTCCCTGATCCGGATAACGGATCTAGGTTAGAACGTCAAGCACGACAGGGTGGTATTTCAAGGATGGCTCCACTGCAGCTAGCGCCACAGTTTCATAGCCTCCCACCTATCCTACACAGACGAACTCAACGTTCAGTGTAAAGCTATAGTAAAGGTTCACGGGGTCTTTCCGTCTTGCCACGGGAACGCTGCATCTTCACAGCGATTTCAATTTCACTGAGTCTCGGGTGGAGACAGCGCCGCTGTCGTTACGCCATTCGTGCAGGTCGGAACTTACCCGACAAGGAATTTCGCTACCTTAGGACCGTTATAGTTACGGCCGCCGTTTACTGGGGCTTCGATCAAGAGCTTCGCCTTGCGGCTGACCCCATCAATTAACCTTCCAGCACCGGGCAGGCGTCACACCCTATACGTCCACTTTCGTGTTTGCAGAGTGCTGTGTTTTTGATAAACAGTCGCAGCGGCCTGGTTTCTGCGACCCTCTTCAGCTATAGCTCGCATGAGCCACCAAAAAGGGTGCACCTTCTCCCGAAGTTACGGTGCCATGTTGCCTAGTTCCTTCACCCGAGTTCTCTCAAGCGCCTGAGAATTCTCATCCTACCCACCTGTGTCGGTTTACGGTACGGTCTTCGTGAGCTGAAGCTTAGGAGCTTTTCCTGGAAGCGTGGTATCAGTGACTTCGCCATAAAGGCTCGTCTCGGTGCTCGGTCTTAAAGGATCCCGGATTTGCCAAAGATCCAAACCTACCGCCTTTCCCCGGGACAACCAACGCCCGGTACACCTAACCTTCTCCGTCCCTCCATCGCACTCACGCGAGGTGCAGGAATATTAACCTGCTTCCCATCGACTACGGCTTTCGCCCTCGCCTTAGGGACCGACTAACCCTGCGTCGATTAACGTTGCGCAAGGAAACCTTGGGCTTTCGGCGTGCGGGCTTTTCACCCGCATTATCGTTACTCATGTCAGCATTCGCACTTCCGATACCTCCAGCAGACTTCTCAATCCACCTTCGCAGGCTTACGGAACGCTCCTCTACCGCGCATAAAACAAGTTTTATGCACCCCAAGCTTCGGTTCACTGCTTAGCCCCGTTAAATCTTCCGCGCAGACCGACTCGACCAGTGAGCTATTACGCTTTCTTTAAAGGGTGGCTGCTTCTAAGCCAACCTCCTGGCTGTCTATGCCTTTCCACATCGTTTTCCACTTAGCAGTGAATTTGGGACCTTAGCTGTGGGTCTGGGTTGTTTCCCTTTTCACGACGGACGTTAGCACCCGCCGTGTGTCTCCCGGATAGTACGTACTGGTATTCGGAGTTTGCAATGGTTTGGTAAGTCGCGATGACCCCCTAGCCATAACAGTGCTCTACCCCCAGTAGTATTCGTCCGAGGCGCTACCTAAATAGCTTTCGAGGAGAACCAGCTATCTCCGGGTTCGATTAGCTTTTCACTCCTAATCACAGCTCATCCCCGTCTTTTGCAACAGACGTGGGTTCGGGCCTCCAGTACCTGTTACGGCACCTTCACCCTGGCCATGACTAGATCACCCGGTTTCGGGTCTACTGCCCGCGACTATGCGCCCTTATCAGACTCGGTTTCCCTTCGCCTCCCCTATACGGTTAAGCTTGCCACGAACAGTAAGTCGCTGACCCATTATACAAAAGGTACGCAGTCACTCTTGCGAGCTCCTACTGCTTGTACGCACACGGTTTCAGGATCTATTTCACTCCCCTCTCCGGGGTTCTTTTCGCCTTTCCCTCACGGTACTGGTTCACTATCGGTCGGTCAGGAGTATTTAGCCTTGGAGGATGGTCCCCCCATATTCAGACAGGGTTTCACGTGCCCCGCCCTACTCGTCTTCACTGGAGTGGCCCTTTTAAATACAGGGCTATCACCTTCTATGGCCAATCTTTCCAGATTGTTTTTCTAAAGCCATTCCAGCTTAAGGGCTGCTCCCCGTTCGCTCGTCACTACTTAGGGAATCTCGGTTGATTTCTTTTCCTCCGGTTACTTAGATATTTCAGTTCACCGGGTTCGCTTCCAGCAGCTATGAATTCACTGCAGGATACTGCCGAAGCAGTGGGTTTCCCCATTCGGATATTGCCGGATCAAAGCTTGTTGCCAGCTCCCCGACACTTTTCGCAGGCTACCACGTCCTTCATCGCCTCTGACCGCCTAGGCATCCACCGTGTGCGCTTATTCGCTTGACCATATAACCCCAAGTTGCCTCGGAGTTACATGCCGTGTTGTGTGGGGTACAAAGCCACCAACGCGAACATACGACTCAATTATTTAGGGACTCGAAGTCCCCGCCTTAGCCTCAACGACACGTTTAGATAGATATCTCAAACGCTCGCTACGTCACAAGTTATAAAAGAACATGTATCAGCCTCAACGCTGATCCATATAAATTCTTAAGTGTGCACTACATTCAGAGTGGTGGGTCTGGGTAGACTCGAACTACCGACCTCACCCTTATCAGGGGTGCGCTCTAACCACCTGAGCTACAGACCCGAAGTCTTTTCACTCAATATGGTGGAGCCTGTCGGGATCGAACCGACGACCCCCTGCTTGCAAAGCAGGTGCTCTCCCAGCTGAGCTAAGGCCCCAAAAGGGACTTCGCATACCGACCTGTGCCGGTATGAATCTCTGAATGCAGGTAATTTGTGAGGACGCCCGCAAGACGATGACGTCATGCTCAAAAGGAGGTGATCCAGCCGCACCTTCCGATACGGCTACCTTGTTACGACTTCACCCCAGTCATCGGCCACACCGTGGCAAGCGCCCTCCCGAAGGTTAAGCTACCTGCTTCTGGTGCAACAAACTCCCATGGTGTGACGGGCGGTGTGTACAAGGCCCGGGAACGTATTCACCGCAGCAATGCTGATCTGCGATTACTAGCGATTCCGACTTCATGGAGTCGAGTTGCAGACTCCAATCCGGACTGAGATAGGGTTTCTGGGATTGGCTTACCCTCGCGGGTTTGCAGCCCTCTGTCCCTACCATTGTAGTACGTGTGTAGCCCTGGTCGTAAGGGCCATGATGACTTGACGTCATCCCCACCTTCCTCCGGTTTGTCACCGGCGGTCTCCTTAGAGTTCCCACCATTACGTGCTGGCAACTAAGGACAAGGGTTGCGCTCGTTGCGGGACTTAACCCAACATCTCACGACACGAGCTGACGACAGCCATGCAGCACCTGTCTCACGGTTCCCGAAGGCACCAATCCATCTCTGGAAAGTTCCGTGGATGTCAAGACCAGGTAAGGTTCTTCGCGTTGCATCGAATTAAACCACATACTCCACCGCTTGTGCGGGCCCCCGTCAATTCCTTTGAGTTTCAGTCTTGCGACCGTACTCCCCAGGCGGCGAACTTAACGCGTTAGCTTCGATACTGCGTGCCAAATTGCACCCAACATCCAGTTCGCATCGTTTAGGGCGTGGACTACCAGGGTATCTAATCCTGTTTGCTCCCCACGCTTTCGTGCCTCAGTGTCAGTGTTGGTCCAGGTAGCCGCCTTCGCCACGGATGTTCCTCCCGATCTCTACGCATTTCACTGCTACACCGGGAATTCCGCTACCCTCTACCACACTCTAGTGACCCAGTATCCACTGCAATTCCCAGGTTGAGCCCAGGGCTTTCACAACAGACTTAAACCACCACCTACGCACGCTTTACGCCCAGTAATTCCGAGTAACGCTTGCACCCTTCGTATTACCGCGGCTGCTGGCACGAAGTTAGCCGGTGCTTATTCTTTGGGTACCGTCAGAACAATCGGGTATTAACCGACTGCTTTTCTTTCCCAACAAAAGGGCTTTACAACCCGAAGGCCTTCTTCACCCACGCGGCATGGCTGGATCAGGCTTGCGCCCATTGTCCAATATTCCCCACTGCTGCCTCCCGTAGGAGTCTGGACCGTGTCTCAGTTCCAGTGTGGCTGATCATCCTCTCAGACCAGCTACGGATCGTCGCCTTGGTGGGCCTTTACCCCGCCAACTAGCTAATCCGACATCGGCTCATTCAATCGCGCGAAGCCCGAAGGTCCTCCGCTTTCACCCGTAGGTCGTATGCGGTATTAGCGTAAGTTTCCCTACGTTATCCCCCACGAAAGAGTAGATTCCGATGTATTCCTCACCCGTCCGCCACTCGCCACCCATAAGAGCAAGCTCTTACTGTGCTGCCGTTCGACTTGCATGTGTTAGGCCTGCCGCCAGCGTTCACTCTGAGCCAGGATCAAACTCTTCACTTAAAATTACATGCCCGAAGGCAAATTACTTTAGCTGCAGAAGTTCAACCACTGGCAACTTATCGCTTGCAAAGCAATTAATATGTTGCATTTTGATTAAACGTCTGCAAGATGGACAATCATCCTTCCTGCAGGCGTCCGCACAAATTACCTGCGCACACTGTCAAAGAACATTGGGAAGTGGCCTCAGCGCCGTTCCCGTCAGCTTCGTCGTTTCCG
>NZ_JACHOM010000010.1:0-2146 GCF_014199865.1 Xanthomonas sp. F14
ATCACCCCGGTGCTGCGTCAGCGTTTGAACGACAAGTTCGCGCGTGGCGCAGACAACCAATCCTTCCTGGTGGAGACGGTCAGCGGTATCGGCACGGTCAAGGCGATGGCGGTGGATCCGCGCGTGACCCGTACCTGGGACAACCAACTGGCCGGCTATGTCAGCGCCGGTTTCAACGTCACCCGTATCGCCACGCTTGGCCAGCAGGGCGTGCAACTGGTGCAGAAGCTCACCGCCGTGGCGGTGCTGTTCTGGGGCGCAAAGCTGGTGATGGAAGGCAAGCTGTCGATTGGTCAATTGATCGCCTTCAACATGCTCTCGGGCCAGGTCACCGCGCCGATCATCCGGCTGGCTCAGTTGTGGCAAGACTTCCAGCAGGTCGGCATTTCGGTCGAGCGGCTGGGCGACATACTCAATACCCGCACCGAGGTGCCGGGCAGCCGCTTGGCACTGCCGCCGATCCGTGGGCAGGTGACGTTCGAGCGGGTCACGTTCCGCTACCGGCCGGATGCGCCCGAGGTGCTCAACGGGATCGAGCTGGACATTCGCCCAGGCGAAATCATCGGCATCGTCGGCCGTTCCGGCTCCGGCAAGAGCACGCTGACCAAGCTGGTGCAGCGGCTCTACACGCCCGAGCGCGGGCGGGTGCTGATCGATGGCCAGGACCTGGCGCTGGCCGATCCGGCCTGGCTGCGCCGTCAGCTGGGTGTGGTGCTGCAGGAGAACTTCCTGTTCAACCGCAGCGTGCGCGAGAACATCGCGTTGACCGATCCCGGCATGCCGCTGGAGCGGGTGATCCATGCGGCCAAGCTGGCAGGTGCCCACGACTTCATTCTGGAATTGCCGGAAGGCTACGACACCAAAGTCGGCGAGCATGGTACCGGCCTGTCTGGTGGTCAGCGGCAGCGCATTGCAATCGCGCGCGCACTGATCGGCGACCCACGCATTCTGATTCTCGACGAAGCCACCAGCGCCCTGGATTACGAATCGGAGCACGCGGTGATGAGCAATATGCGCGCCATCTGTAAGGGGCGCACTGTGCTGATCATCGCGCACCGCCTTTCTACCGTGCGGCAGGCCAATCGCATCGTCGTGGTGGAGAAGGGACGCATCGTCGAGAGCGGCTCGCATGCCGAGCTGGTCGACCGGCCGGAAGGCCAGTACGCGCATCTATACAGACTGCAACAGGGGACCCCATGAAGCACCTGCTCCAGGGATGGCGCGATTTCTTTCTCCGCTATTTCAAGATCTTCAAATCGGCCTGGGCGGTGCGCCGCCAGCTCGACCCGCCCGCGCGCAGCGCCGACGAGCGCGCGTTCCTGCCCGCCCATCTTGAGCTGACCGAAACGCCTGTCTCGCCCACCGCGCGCTGGACGATGCGCATCATCATCGGTTTCTTCTGTGTCGCGCTGCTGTGGGCGTGCCTGGGCAAGCTCGATATCGTCGCCGTGGCACCAGGTAAGACCGTGGTCGACTCACGGACCAAGGTGGTGCAGACCGCAGAAACCGCCGTGGTCCGCAGGATCCTGGTGCGTGATGGACAGGCGGTGAAGAAAGGCCAGTTGCTGGTCGAACTCGATGCCACCGCCACCGGCGCCGAGTTCGCCCAGGCCGGCGACGCACTGGTCAACGCACGTCTCGCTGCGCTTCGCCAGGCAGCGCTGGCGACCGCCATTGCGACCGGGCAGCCGCCGCAGCTGGATCCGGCTCCGGATCTACCCGCCGAGCGCGTAGCCGACGAACAGCAATTGGTCAGCAGTCAATTCGACGCATTCCAGGCGCGCCGACACAACCTGCAAGCCAGCATCGCCCAACGCCAGGCCGAGTTGCAGACCACCCAGGACGCGATCGAACCGCTGGCCGAATCCGCACGCATCTCCAAAGTGCGCGCAGAGGACTACGCCCGCCTGGTCGAAGGCAAGTACGTCGGCCGCCATGACTACCTGTTGCGCGAACAGGAACGCATCGCCGCAGAAAGCCAGCTCGCCACCCAGCGCAATCGCCTGCAGGAGATCCGCTCGGCGACCAGCGCGGCGCAAGAGGAGTTGCGCGTGCTTGTCACCGACACACGCCAGCAGGCACTGGATGCCTTGCGCCAGGCAGGCGAGCAAGCCGGCCAGCTGACCCAGGACGTCGCCAAGACCGG